>CAVYNE010000009.1:0-111345 GCA_963769715.1 uncultured Actinomycetes bacterium | reverse complement strand
GGGGACTGTAATTTCAACGGTGTAACCCCCGAGACGGAGGAGACACCAGATGACTGACGTGACAGAGGACCGGGACCAGGCAGCGCCGGAGCTATCGGCGGCCGATGAGCAGGTACTGCGCGAGCTGACCGAGCGGGCCCGCACCGGCGGGCTGAAGCTGACCGGCGAGGGCGGCCTGCTCGGCAAGCTGACCAAGATGATCATCGAGGGCGCCCTGGAAGGCGAGCTGGATGACCATCTCGGCTACGGCAAGCATGACCCGGCTGGCCGGGATGGCGGCAATTCCCGCAACGGCCACCGGGCTAAGACGGTAATTACCGATACCGGGCCGGCAGTGATTTCCGTGCCGCGTGACCGGGATTCCAGCTTCGAGCCGAAGATGGTCGCCAAAAGGCAGCGCAGGCTCACCGGGGTCGAGGATATGGTCATTTCCCTGTCGGCGAAAGGGCTCACCCACGGGGAAATCGCCGCGCACCTGGCCGAGGTCTACGGCGCCGAGGTTTCCAAGCAGACCATCACCACCATCACCGACCGGGTCATGGACGGCCTGGCGGACTGGCAGAGCCGGCCATTGGACGCCGTATACGCGGTGATCTTCATCGACGCCATTAACGTGAAGATCCGCGAGGGCCAGGTCGCCAACCGGCCCATCTACCTCGCCCTGGGCGTCACCGCGGACGGCGAGCGCGACGTCCTGGGCCTGTGGGCCGGCGAGCACGGCGACGGGGAAGGCGCCAAGTACTGGCTGCGGGTCTGCTCGGAAATCAAGAACCGCGGCACCAGGGACGTGCTGATGGTGGTCTGCGACGGGCTGAAAGGGCTGCCGGACGCGGTCAATGCCGTGTGGGAGAAGACCATCGTGCAAACATGCGTCGTCCATCTCCTGCGGAATTCATTCAAATACGCGTCGAAAAGGGACTGGGGCGTTATCGCGAAAGACCTCAAGCCGGTCTACACCGCCGCGTCCGAATCCGAGGCGCTCGACCGGTTCGCCGAATTCTCCGGCAAGTGGGAGAAGCGCTACCCGGCTATTATACGGCTCTGGGAGAATGCCTGGGCGGAATTCGTGCCGTTCCTGCAGTTCGACCGGGAAATAAGGACCGTGATCTGCACGACGAACGCGATCGAGTCCATTAATGCCCGGCTGCGGCGGGCGGTGAACGCCCGCGGCCACTTCCCGACCGTTATGTGGAATCTGAGGCCACGTCAAGCGGTCGCCTGATTTTCTTGGGGTTCTTCGGTGACGTCGCCGGTCAGGACGGCGGGCCGGGCAAGATCTGCAGCAGCGGGGTCTCGGCAGTGCCGCAGGCGAGCTGACGGGGCGTGGATCCGTCGGGCGTCGGCGTGTCCGCGAGCCGTTCGAGGAGCTTGTCGAGCGCTTCCTGGCCGTCGTCGACGGCGGCTTTCTCGTCGTCGGTGAGCGGGATGGCGATGAGCATCCGCTGGAGGTTGGCCTTCGCCTCGAGCAACTGGGCCTTCGACGAGTTCTTCGGGATGTAGAAGTCGCACTTGGCGCAGGCCATTCGGTGCTGGCACTGCTCGAAGAAGGTATACGAACACAGGCCGTGGCCGAGGTCGTAGTGCTGCCACGGCTCGCCCGCTTCGGCCTGTCCGGAGGCGACAGCGTCGCGGTCGATGAGCACCTCGATGGTGCGGACGTTGCGCTCGAAGTAGCCGGCGTCCTTATAGGCCCTGGTCAGCGTGTTCGGGGTGATCTTCGCGTAATGCTGGGTGGTTTCGGGAGAGGCATGCCCCAGCCAGGCTTGCAGCTCGAACAGCGTCATCGGTTCCTTGGCGTTGTAGAGCTGCGACGCGATCGTGGACCGGGCCCGGTGGCTGGTGATCTTCCCGCGGACGTCGGCGGCGGGGACGCCGGCTTTCGCGCAGAGCACCGGGATGATCTTCTCGTTGATGTAGTGCTTGGCGACCCGTTTGGCGCGGACGGCGAACAGGAAGTCCACCCGTTCGCTGGTCTTGCGGTCCAGCAGCTTCGGCTGGTCCGGCCGGACGGCCTGCCATGCCTCGATGGCGTGGCCGAGCAGGGGGTCCACGGGCTTGGTGAACGCCGTGCCGGTCTTGTGGGTGGGGACGTCCAGGAGACAGACCACGTCACGGGCGAGGACCTGGTCGCTGTCTCCGGTGATGGGCATCCCGTCGTGCTGCCAGCGGACGCAGCCGACGCGCAGCCGGGCGATCTCATCGCTGCGCTGGCCGGAGAACAGCCAGGTGAGGGTGATCGCGCGGATCATCTCGAAGGGGTGGACGCGGCGGTCGGCGCGGGGCAGGTCGGCGGCCTCCAGGTTGAGCCCGGCCCACAGCAGCTTGGCCCAGATGTCGTCGGCGATCACGCGCGGGTCCGGCCCGATCAGGGCGCGCAGGCTGCGCGGAGCTCCCAGGGCCTTGGCCGGGTCGAACCTGCGGGGGATCCACTCCCATTCCTGCAGGTCGCGGAAGAACGCGCGGGCCATCCGCAGGTAGCTTGACTTGGTCTTGGGTGACAAGGGCTCGCCGACCCGGCCGCGCTTGCCGGCCAGCGACTGGGAGTAGTCGCCGACGGCCATCCGGTCGACGGCCGCGACCCATGACGCGCAGGTCTGCCGGGTCCAGTGGGCAGGCTCGGTGATCTCCGGGTGCTCCCCGGCCAGCCAGCGGCCCGTCTTGGCCAGCACGACGCGGTAGATGCCTCGGGTGACGGGCGCCAGGGTCGATGTCGCGTGCCAGCGCTCGACCCAGCCAGCCCAGGCGTCCGCTGCTCCCGTGATCACGGCCGGCCCGTCACCGTACTTCGGCGCGGCCGGCGGTTCCGCGTGCCCGAGGGCTGCCAAGGCCCGGTGGACGCCGTGCAGGTCTCCGGGGAAGTACTGGCCCATCGCGGGATCGGCGCGCAACCGGGCCAGCGCCTCGCCGGACAGGTCCTCCAGCCGCGGGCTGCGGTTGAGCAGCAGCACGTGGCAGATCACGGCCGTCAGCTCTCGTTCGCAGCGGCGATGGTAGCCCCAGCCGGCGAGAACGTCGCGGACCTGCCCGATGGCATCGTCAACCAGGTCTTTGCCGAACACGCGCCAGGCCAGCGACTGGCGGTGGAAGCGCCCGACGCGGTCGAACGCGGTGAACCCGCCCAGCAAGTAGGCGTAGGCGAGCAGATAAGGGCGTGCGCTGGAGCCCACCTGTCCCGGCCACGACTGCCGGAGCTCGCCGGCGCCCGTCCCGATCAGGTCGGCCCAGTCCTGCGCGGGCCACGTCAAGTACGGCCGGCCCAGCTCGGCGCACCGTGCCAGCACGAGGGCGGCCGCGTCCCGGGCGAACCTCCGCTGATGGCGGGTATCCGGGTGCCAGCGCAACGCGGACCGGGCATCGTCGAGCGGCTGCACCAGCTTCCGGACCGCCCGCCAGGGCGCCGAGCCCAGGTCGCGGTCAGCGCGCCGGAGCAGTTCCAGCCCGATAGCACGCAGGCCGTCCAGCTCGGTCACGGAGAGCAGGCCCTGCCGGGGGTAGCGTTCCAGGTCAACGGGCCATGGCCAGGCCGAAGGGCCGGCCGCGCCGACGGCAGCCGCCGAAGATGCCCCGGTCACGCTCAGCGCTCCCCGGCTGGCTGCCCGCCGAGGCGGGCGAGCGCCTCTACCCGCCAGCCGTGGATGTGCTGCATGCCCCGGTTGAGCTTGTCGGCGAGGTCTCGGCCGGACAGGTGGATATAGCGGAGCGTCGACTCGCTCGACCTGTGGCCGGCGAACGCCGAGATGGCGTGCAGCTCCCAGCCCATCCGGGCCAGGTCGGTCAGGCAAAGGTGCCTGGTGGTATGCGTGGAGAACCGCTCCACCCCGGAATCGACCGCGATCCGCCGCACGACCTTCGACCAGGTCCACAAGGTCACGGGCTGCCCGTAGTTGCGGCGCGACTCCGACAGGAACACCGGCCCCCTCGCCCGGCTGATCTTCGCCCGGTGGGCGAGATAGGACGACAGCAGCACGCCGGTCGGCGCCGAGTACGGCACCACGCGCTCCATGCGGTTCTTGGTGTTCTCCGCCTTGACCCGCAGCGTCCGCCGGCCCGGGTCGACGTCCTCGGTGCCGAGCAGGCACAGCTCTTCCCGCCGCAGCGCAGCGTCGTAGGCCAGGGCGAGCATCACCCGGTTGCGGACCGGCTCGCCGGCAGCGGTCCGCAGGACAGCGGCCCACTGCCGCTCGTCGGGGATCCACGGCAGCTTGACCAGCCTCGGGACGAGACCCCGCTCATGGCCGCCGAACTTCCGGCCAGGCGTGTACTTGCCCCGCCCGACCGGGTTGGAGTCGCGCAGGCCTTCCTCGATGAGGTGGTCATAGAACAGGCGGACCGGGACGAGCCGCTGCTGGATCGTGGCGTTCGACAGCCCCGCTCCGGAGTCGATCGAGACGACGTTGAGACCGCGGCGGCTGGGCCTGCTAGTCAGCTCGCGGACGAACACCGCGACGTGGGCGCGGTTGGCCGTGGCCGGGTCGACGTTCTCCCGCTCGCACACGTCCAGGTACTCGGCCAGCCCGCGGGCATACGCGTCGATCGTCCGGGGCGCGCGTCCCAGGTCGGCCCAGATCCGCAGCCACCCGGCCGCCACCTCGTGCCGGCCCAGCACGGGCCACTTCTCCGCGAACTCGACGACGGGCACGGGCTCTCCTTCCAGTTACCGGCCAGACCGTAGCGGAGACTCCCGCTGCCCGGTCCTTGATTCCACGTAACTGATAAGCAGGCTGCCCTCAAATGCCTGTACCTGGCGGTCATGAGCCTGGACCCGACCGGGAAGGGCCGCAAGCGGTGGACCAACCGGTGGAAGGCCGCCCTGAACGCCTTCGACATCACCTTCGACGGCCGCCTGAGCGCGGGACGCAAGTAACAACAGAGACAGAAGTTACACCGTTAACTTGACAGACCCGCCCCTGGAGAACGCACCCAGTGCGCGACCTCGGTGGCGGCCCAGTGCCCGCGGTTGAGGGTGAGCAGGTCCGCCGGCGGGGCCTGGCCGGGGCTGGCGGTGGTGAGGATCAGCACGGTCTCGCTGCGGGTGATGCTCGTGCCTTTCCTGTCTTTGAAGGTGGTGTACCGCTCGATGAGGGCAGCCTGCTGCATGCCGGGGTACTTCAGGCCGGCGGGAGCGGCGGCGACCTGGATGCTGCGGGTTTCGACGCGGCCCCGGTCCGCTTCGAAGGTGGCGGCGGCGACGGGGATCTGCTCCCAGGCGATGGCGTTAAGTGCCCGGTAGGTGCGGGGCTGGTTGCCCTTGATGACGAAGATGACGTGCCCGCCGCGGGCCAGCACCCGCTCGTTCAGATCGACCAGGGAATGCAGCGCGTCCACGGTCAGGCACACCCCGGCCAGGTCCATCCCGTCGATGACCGGGCCGATGACGGTGGTCTCGTTCGTCTTCCTGTCCACGCCGCGATGGGCGGCGTTCAGCCTGGTGCCGTGCCAGAAGAACCCCAGGTGCTGGGGTGCTTCCTGGCCGTTGACCTTCGCGCCGCGGGATGCCTTGCCGTCGGCGCCCAGGCCGCGCAGCGCGGGGACGCGGCGGGGGTCGCCGTAGGCCGCGGCGGGGAACGCCGGGTGGCCCGCAGGGACCGGGACACGGCCGAAGGCCGAGCCGGCCGGGAGCTTGGCGCGCCCGCCGGCGATCGCTGCCGCGCTGGCCGCGACCGCGGCCGCGGCGGCCTTCCGCGCCTGCCTGGCGGCCTTGCGTGCCCGCTTTTCCGCTCTGCCGCGTTCTGCCCGCGCCCGCCTGGCGGCCTTGCGTGCCCTGTCCCGCGCCTTGCGGGCCCTGGCTTTGGCCTTGCGGGCCTCGTCGCGGCGCTGTTCCTGCAGCTGCGCCGGGGACAGGACCCCGCCCGCGGCGGCCAGCTCGGCCGCGTGCCCGCACAGCAGGTCATCGGCCAGGTCATGATCGATCAGGCCGGCGACCCGCCGGATCGTCTTCTCCGACGGGGCGACGCGGACCCCGGCCCGCTTGTGCCGCGGGCAGCCCAGCGCCTTGAGCACCCGCTGCGGGCGGCTCGCCGCCCACTCCCCGGCCGCGGTGAACGAGTCGCACCCGGCCAGCCTCGCTGCTATCGAGATCGCGATCACGCACGGCAGGGTGAACCGCACGCCCCGCGGGTCCCGCGGGTCGGGCAGCCGGCCCAGCCACTGCCACAGCGAGGCGGGCGCGGCGCGATCAGGTGAAAGCACGTGAGCAGCAGTGACAGACTGGACGGGCAACGGGGCCACCTTCGGGACGGAGACGTCAGCAATCCCTGTCCTACCGGGGCCCCGTTGCTCACCGCCGGCACGACACGCCGGAATCCGCCAGACTCTCCCCATTGTTCCCGCTGCGCACTCCGGACCCCGCGAGCACGCATCCGGCGCTCCCGCACCCGTCGGCCGGACCCCCGCAATCCCGGCCCGCAGGCCACCCTAAGACGCCTCTACACCAGTCACGCAACGTGAGCGCCCGCCCAGCCCCGCTGATGACCCACCGTCACATTTACTTTGCCGGGACCCTGGGTTACCTGCGGACTAAATATTTCTCGGCGGTAGACCGAAAACCGTGTTTCGTGTTGCCGGTTGACGGTCCTTGCGCGCCGCCACGCGGCAGGGCTGGACATATTGGCTTGCGATGGCCGCAAGCACCCATCCCGACGGCTGCGCTAGGGGCCCGCCGTCCGGGTAGGCCGCGTCCTGTTTACCGCGCCAAGTCTGTTCCCGTCCGCGATGCGAACCGCTGCAGCGCTGGCTGGTCAGTAGCGGCTCGGTAAATCCGCAAATTGTGCATTGCCCGGACGTACCGTCCGTGCGTGCTGAGAACCAATCGGACACAGGCATCACAAACGATGAACGCGGAACCGGCACAGGCCGCCACGGATTGTGTCGACTAACGTCACGCTGCACGCCGGCCATGACGTCGCCTACTTCACCTCCGGGCAGGGCCGTGGCGGCTGCGCCGGGGCCATGTCGTACTACACCGCGGCCGGGGAGCCGCCCGGGCAGTGGACTGGGAAAGGCGCCGCCGCACTCGGGCTGGCGGGCCAGGTCGACCCGGACGTGATCGGGCGCCTGTACCAGGAGAACACCGGCCCGAGCGGGGAACTCCTGGTCAAGCGCCGCCAGTCCAAGAAGGCGGATGAGCGGGAAACGGCGGCGGTGGCCGCGTACCTGGCCGCCCACCCGTACGCCAGCGCGGTGGAGCTGGCCGAGGTCCGCGCGGCCGAACGCGGCAAGGACCCGCACACGGTCCCGTATTTCGACCTGACCGTCAGCGCCGTCAAAAGCGTCTCGGTCCTGCACGCCTCCTACCGGATCTCAGCCCGGCACGCCCGCCAGCGCGGCGATCAGGACCAGGCCGCGGCACTCGACGCGAAGGCCGACGAGATCGAGGACGCGCTGATGGAATCGGCGCGCGAAGCCGTCGGCTGGCTCGAGGGACACGCCACCTACACCCGCACCGGGCACCATTCCGCCCGCACAGGGGAATGGCGCGACGGCGACGGCCTGGTCGCCAGCTTGTTCCTGCACCACCTATCCCGCGACGGCGACCCGCAACTCCACGTGCACGTCGCGATCTGGAACCGGGTCCAGCGCGCCGACGGGACCGATGGCAAGTGGCGGACCGTAGATTCGCGCACCCTGCACAATCAGAGGCTCGGCGTGGCCCCGGTCGCCGACCGGGGGATGGAGACCCGGCTGACCGCGCTGGGGTATGCCATGGTGCCCCGGGCAGACGGCAACGGCGCTGAGGTCGGCGGGGTCAGCCAGGACGTGATGGACCTGTTCAGCTCCCGCGCCGTCGCCGTCACCGGCGAGCTCAAACGGCTCGCCCGGGAATACGAGGGCAAGTACGGCAAGCAGCCGAGCAGGCGGACGCTGTGGCTGCTGCACCAGCAGGCCGGGCAGAACACGCGGCGCACCAAAAGCCAGGCCCGCCGCACCATCGCCGGGCACACCGGCGCCGCCGAACCCACCGGGGCGCAGCGGCTGGACGCCTGGGAAGCACAGACCGTGCGCCGCGAAGTGCGCGCCCTGTCCGCGGTGCACGAGCAGGTCGCCCGGTTCGCCGCCGAGCGCACCGTGGGTGTACCGGCGGTGCTGGATGACGCGGCACAGCGCACCGCCGCGCGGATCGCGGTCGCCGAGGTGCAACGCCATCACGCGACCTGGTCGATGGCGCAGCTCCGGTTCGAGGTGCACCGGGCACTCCCGGTGCTGCCACCCGGCAGCGACGGCGAGGCGGTGGTCACCGAGGTGGCCCGGCTGGCCGTCTGCGGCCGGGCCGGCGCCGAGGTCGTCCAGGTCACCGCCCCGGACCTCGCCGACGTGACCGGCCTGGGCGTCCGGGCGTCCGACGGCGGCAGCATCTACCGGCCGCCGCACGCCGAACGCTACTGCACGCTGGCCCACCTGGACACCGAAGAGCAGATCCTCGCCGCCGCGAAACGGGCAGTCCCGCAGCTCGTCAGCGCCGAGCAGGCCCGGGCCGCCGCCGGGCGCACCGGGCTGAACGGCGAGCAGCGCGACGCCGTGGTGATGATGCTCACCGCCGCGACGGCGACGACCGTGCTGATCGCCCCGGCCGGGGCGGGCAAGAGCCACACCATGGCCGGGTTCGCCCGGCTGTGGACCACCTTCACCGGCCGCCGGGTCATCGGGCTGACGACGTCCACCAATGCGGCCCGGGTGCTGGAGCACGAGGGCTTGGCCGAGAGCTATAACATCGCCGAGTTCCTCGGCAAGAACGAAGGAACCGACGAGCTGCGCAGGCCCGTCCCCCTGCACCAGGACGACGTGCTCGTCCTGGATGAGGCCAGCCAGCTCAGCACCACCGACCTGGCCATGATCGGCGAGGCGGCCCGGCAGGCCGGGGCGCGGGTCACCGTCACCGGCGACACCCGGCAGCTCGGCGCGGTCGACGCCGGGGGAATGTTCCGGCTGCTGGCCGGCGAGGTCCTCGCCGCGGAGCTGCATGAGGTCCGGCGGTTTGAGGCGCGGTGGGAGCGGGAGGCCAGCGTCCGGCTCCGGGACGGTGACCTGGCCGCGGTCGCCGCCTATGACCGGCACGGCCGGATCCGGGGGGCCGATGAGGAAGCCGCCTACGAGCGCGCTGCTTCGATGTGGCTGGCGGACCACCTGCGCGGCAAGACCGTGCTGCTGCTCGCCGGGTCCAACGCCGAAGCCGCCGAACTATCCCGCCGCGTACAGGCCCGGCTCACCCAGATGGGCACGGTCGGGCACCCGCAGGCCGCCCTGTCAGACGGGAACCAGGCCGGCGTCGGCGACCTGGTCCGCGCCCGCCTGAACACCGAGATCGACGCCGGCGGCCGCAAGCTCACCAACCGGGACACGCTGAAGATCACCGCCCTGCGCAGGCCGGACGCGGAGGTGCGGCGGCAGCGGCAGGACGGGACCTGGACCGGGCCGTTCAGGGTCCCTCGCTCCTACCTCGCGCGCAGCGCCGAGCTCGGTTACGGCGGCAATGTCCACGTCGCCCAGGGCCGCACCGTCGACACCGCCCACCTCCTTGTCACCGAGTCGCTGTCCCGGCAGGCTCTGTACGTCGGCATGACCAGGGGCCGGGAATCCAACACCGCGCACGTCGTCACCGGCAAGACCGCACCCCCCGGGCATGAGCCCTACCAGCAGGCCGCCCCCGAAGCCGTCCTCGCCAGTGTCATGCGGCGCGAAGCCGGCGACCTGGCCGCCATCGAGCAGATCCGGCAGGCCCAGGAACAGTCCGGGGGGACTGGCCACCTGCTCCACCTGTGGTCCGCGGCCACCTGGCAGGCCTTGTACCCGGACATCGACCAGCAGATCACAGCCAGGCTCACCGACTCCGAAGCCTGGCGTTACCAGCGCGAACACTCCCGCCAGGCCCTGCAGCAACTGCTACGCGCAGCGCAGCTCGGCGGACACGACATCGGCGCCCTCATCGACCAGATCACTGCCGCGCCGATGGACGGCGCCCGGTCAATCTCCAGCGTGCTCCACGGTCGGCTGCAGCAACTCCAGCTGCCCAACCTGGGCCACGATGTGCCATGGTCCCAGCGGACACCGGCGGCCGCGCCGGAGGTCGCGCACGAGCTGGCCGCCGGGCTCGACGGCCGGATCCGGGAACTCGGCGAACGCATGATCGCCCAGCCGCAGCCGTGGCTGCTCAGGCACCTCGGCATGCTGGCACCCGATGCGTCCCCTGCACTGCGGGAGGAATACGCCCGCCGCGCAGGAATCGCGGCTGGCTACCGAGACGCAGCCGGGATCACCGACCCCGGGCAAGCTGTCTCTCCCGAGCCGCACCGAAACAATCCTGAGCTTGACGTCATGCGGCTCAGCACGATGAAGGCCCTGGAACTCACCGAAGACAGCTACCGGACCATGACCCGGGGCGAGCTTGAGGCCCGGATCCTGGACGGCGAGCGCGCCCAGGCGAGTGCACCTACCGACGTGAGCAGCCAGCTGCGGATCACCGCGCAGGCCGAGGCGGACGCCTGGCAGCAGTCCGCCAACGCCGAGGCTGCGCACGACCAGCCCGCGGCCGCGAACGCCCGAGCTCTGGCCAGCCAGCTGGCCGCGGAGAAGACCCGGCTCGAGGCCATGAACGCCAGCTACGAGGCCTGGTCGGGCCGGACCAGCACCGCCAGGGAAACCGCAGCCCAAGCCGAGGCCGAGCTGGGACGACGATGCCATGCGCAGTCAGCAGGGAAACCACCGACGATGGCCGGATGGTGGCGCCGGCTCGAGGCCGACCTCGACGCCATGGAACGGGCCATCCAGCGCGAGCACCAGGCCGCGAACGCCGCGGGCCAGCCCTGGCCACCGCACCACATCGGGCAGGCCGAAACCACGCACGCCGAGGCAGCTGCGGTCATCGCGCGGCTGCAACACGACGGGTACCTTCCGGAACCCGACATGGATCCGCAGGTCCACACCCCCGTACCTGCAGCGGCGGACACAGCACCACTCGCACCACAGCACGAGCCCGACGACCGGTCCGCCCGCTTGGACGCCCTGCAGGCCCGCGCGGACCAGGCCGCGCACCGCATCGCCGCCGGCAACGCTGAGCGGGAAGCCCGCGCGCAGTACACGGCCCGCCTCGGATGCCAAGCCCACGCCCAAGCCGAACCAGCGGCCGAACACCAAGCCGAAGCCTCAGATGGAATCGAGATCGAGCTATAGATCAGGCCTGCATCGCCGCAACCCGGTACGAGGAGTGCAACACGCTCACGAATCTGGCCGCGGAGACGGTCAGGTGGAAGCTGTCTGGGCTGCCTGGCCAGCACTTCGCCGGCCGGGCTGATGTTCTTCATGAACAGCTGCTGGCAGGTCGCCTCTCCTTCCCGGGACTGCCAGCCTTCCCAGGTGGTACCGCCCGGGGAACCAGGGGCGAGCGGAAGAAACTGACCCGCGTGCTCGAGCGGAACAATGAACAGGCCCTTAAATGAGCTGTCCCCCGGCCGGGCGGCAGGCCGTCCGGGCCGGGCTGCGGCAGACCGGTCGGCTTACCGGCGAGCTGGACCCGCTGCGCCGGCAGCTGGGCATGCTGTCGCGCCGCCAGCCCGGCTGCGCTGCACTGCTGGCCACTCAGTTCGGCGTCGGCCCGGTCACCGCGGTGGCGGTCTGGGCCGAGCTCGGCGATGTCCGCCGGTTCGCCAGCTCCGGTGACGTGGTCCGCCACACCGGGCTGGACATCACTGTGTACTCCTCCGACACCAAGCGCCCGGCCGGGCACCTGTCCCGCCGGTGCCCCGGGCTGCTGCGCTGGGCGCTGTATGAATCGGCCAGGTGCGCCACCCGCCCGGCCGCCCCCGGCCACGGCTACTACGCCGCGGTCCGGGACAAGCGCACCGCCGCGCTGGCCACCTTGTCAGCCGCACGCTCGCCCGCCGCTGCTACCACGCCCCTGCGTGAACTCGGAGAAGAGGCGTCCCGATGACCTGACCACAGCCGGACCGCTTCCTCGCCGCGCCATGACCGGGGCCGGACGGCGCGGCGTCAAGGTCGTTCGCCCGCGGGGCGCCCCATCTTGACTCCGCGCCGCCCGGCCCGCGTGACCGGCAGCTATGAGGGAGCGGTGAGACAAACGGTCACCCCTCGGGCGCAGCACGAAAAGCACGTGGTTGAGGGCCGAAGGTCCTGGTGCGCCGTGACTTCTGGCCGGTACCGGTCCCGCGGATCGCGGGCACAGGGTGGTTTACGGGCTGACGTCGCAGTCGTACGGCACCGTGAACGTCGCCGTGGGTGTGCCATTGTAAGCATCGGAGGGGTCCGGATGGCCATAGTCGAGTATGAGCCGGGTGCTGCGTTCCCGGGCGTGATCGGGCGGACTGCGGATGAGTCCTCGCCGGCCTGGCCGGCCCCGGTGCGGGCCCGCGAGGGCGCGCCTAACGTGCTGTTCATCGTGCTGGATGACACGGGGTTCGGGCAGCTGGGCTGTTATGGCAGCCCGATAAAGACGCCTAACTTCGACGCGCTCGCGGCCGACGGCCTGCGCTACAACAACATGCACACGACGGCGTTGTGCTCGCCGAGCCGGTCGTGCATCCTGACGGGCCGGAACCATCACAGCAACGCGATGGCGTGCATCACGGAGTTCGCGACCGGTTATCCGGGGTACAACGGGGTGGTGCCGTTCGAGAACGGCTTCTTGTCCGAGATGCTGCTGGAGCACGGGTACAGCACGTTCATGGTGGGGAAGTACCACCTGACGCCGAGCAACCAGGAGACCGCTGCGGGCCCCTATGACCGGTGGCCGCTGGGCCGCGGCTTCCAGCGCTACTACGGGTTCCTGGGCGGTGACACCAGCCAGTGGTATCCGGACCTGGTGTATGACAACCACCAGGTGGAGCCGCCGCGCACGCCGGAGGAGGGCTATCACCTCAGCGAGGACCTGGTCGACAAGGCGATGGAGTTCATCGCCGATGTCCGGCAGGTCGACCCGGCCAAGCCGTTCTATCTGCACCTGTGCTTCGGCGCCACGCACGCCCCGCACCACGCGCCGAAGGAATGGGCGGACCGGTACGCGGGCCAGTTCGACGAGGGCTGGGACGCCTACCGGGAGCAGGTGTTCGCCCGGCAGAAGGAACTCGGCATCGTTCCCGCGGACGCCGAGCTGTCGCGGCACGATCCCGACGTGCCCGACTGGGCGTCGCTGTCCCCGGCCGCCCGGCGGCTCGCTGCCCGGATGATGGAGGTCTTCGCGGGTTTCCTGTCCCACACCGATCACCAGGTCGGGCGGCTGATGGAGTTCCTGCGCCAGCTGGGGGAGCTGGACAACACGCTGGTTATGGTCATCTCCGACAACGGTGCCAGCGCCGAGGGCGGCCCGACCGGGACCACGAATGAGGCGCAGTTCTTCAACAACGCCCAGGAGCCGCTGGAGGAAAGCCTGGCGCTGATCGACGAGATCGGCGGCCCCAGGCACTTCAACCACTACCCGTGGGGCTGGACCTTTGCCGGGAACACGCCGTTCCGCCGGTGGAAGCGGGAGACCTACCGGGGCGGTGCCAGCGACCCGTTCATCGTCTCCTGGCCGCAGCGGATCACCGACCGAGGCCAGGTGCGCACCCAGTACGCGCACATCATCGACATGGTGCCCACCGTGCTGGACCTGCTGGGCATCGAGCCGCCCAAGGCGATCCGCGGCGTCACCCAGTCCCCCCTGCACGGAGTCAGCTTCGCCCACACGCTGGACGACGCCGCCGCCGAGACCCGTCACCACACGCAGTACTTCGAGATGCTGGGGCACCGGGCGATCTACCACGACGGCTGGCGGGCCGTCTGCCCGTGGCCGGGCCCGTCGTTCGCCGAGGCGGGCGTGGGCTTCGGCCAGCCGATCTCCGCCGAGACCCTGTCGGAGCTGGACGCCAACGGCTGGGAGCTTTACCACGTGGCGGAGGACTTCGCCGAGACCCACGACGTGGCCGCCGATCATCGTGACCGGCTGATCGCGATGATCGGGACGTGGTACGTGGAGGCCGGCAAGTACGACGTGATGCCGGTCGACGGCAGCGGCCTGGCCCGCATGATCGTCGAGAAGCCGCTGGTGGCGGTGCCCCGTGACCGCTACACCTACCGGCCCGGTACTCAATCGGTCCCGTTCTTCGCGGCGCCCCGGGTGCTGAACCGCCCGCACAGCATCACGGCGGACGTAGAGATCCCGGCGGAGGGGGCCGAGGGGGTGCTGCTGTGCCAGGGCACGGCGGCCGGCGGATACTCGCTGTTCGTCAAGGACGGCAAGTTCCGCTACGTCCACAATTACGTGGGCCGGGCCGTGTACGGGGTGGAATCCGACATCGACCTCAAGCCCGGCAAGCACGCGCTCAGGTTCGAGTTCGAGCCGACCGGCAAGCCTGACATGCAGCACGGCAAGGGCGCGCCCGGCAGGCTCCAGCTGTACGTGGACGGCACCCTGGTCGGGAACGCCGAGGCGCCCGTCACCACGCCATTCATGCTCAATCCCGGTGCGCTCACCTGCGGCGCCAACCCCGGCTCGGCGATCACCGACGACTACCCCAGCCCGTTCAAGTTCACCGGCACCATCGACACCGTGACCGTCGACGTCAGCGGAGAGCTCATCCACGACCCCGAAGCCGAACTGCGCATGCACATGGCCCGCCAATAGGCCATCGCGGTACAGCCGGCCGGAGGTGACACGGTGACGGTCGCGGATCTGGCGATCATCGCCGGGCTGGTGTTCGCGTGGGGCACGTTGTCGGCGCGGCTGGAGCGCTTGGACATGACCGCGCCGATCGTGTTCACCGTCGCGGGCGTGCTGCTGACCCATGGCCCGCTGGCGCCGCTAGGGATCACGCCCGGCGCGGAAGTGGTGAAGGTACTGACCGAGGCCACGTTGGCGCTGGTGCTGTTCTCCGATGCGTCCCGGGTCGGGCTGCATCAGCTGCGGGCGGACCTGGGCCTGTGCCTGCGGCTGCTGGGCATCGGGCTGCCGCTGGCCATCGGCCTGCGCACGCTGCTCGCGTTCATCCTGCCCGGGGTGAGCGACATCTGGCTCGCCTGCTCATCGGCGCGGCGCTCGCGCCGACCGATGCCGCCCTCGGCGCGGCCGTGATGGTCAACCGGGCCGTCCCGGCCAGGATCCGGCGGCTGCTCAACGTCGAGAGCGGGCTCAACTACGGGATCGCCACCCCGTTCGTGCTGGTCGCCATCGCCGGCGCCGCCACCGCCGAGCACGCCGCCAGCATCGGACCCGGGGCGGCGGTGGCCGAACTGGCGCTCGGCCTGCTGATCGGGGCGGCGGTGGGCGGTGGCGGCGGCTGGCTGGTCAAGGTGGCCCGTGGCCGCGGCTGGGTGGCGGAGGGGTTCGCCGGCGCCGCGGTGCTGGGCCTGGCGCTGTGCTCCTACGCCACCTCGGTGGCGCTGCACGGCAACGGGTTCATCGCCGCGTTCACCGGCGGCCTGGCCTTCGCCGCCGCGGACGGCTCGGCGGCGAAGCTGGTGCCTTTCGTCGAAGAAACCGGCGCCATGCTGTCGCTGCTGGTCTGGCTGATGTTCGGGGTGGTCGCGGTGGTGCCCGCCCTGAAGGACCTGACCTGGCAGACGGTGCTGTATGCGGTGCTCAGCCTGACCGTGATCCGGATGCTGCCGGTAGCGGTCGCGCTGGCCGGGACCCGGCTCGGCCGGCCCGCCGTGCTGTTCATCGGCTGGTTCGGCCCGCGGGGCCTGGCCTCGGTCGTCTTCGGGCTGCTCGCGCTGGAAGACCTGGGCGCGCCCGCGGCCAGACCCGCACTCACCGTGATCGCCTTCACCGTGCTGCTCAGTGTCCTGGCCCACGGCCTGAGCGCCGACCCGCTGGCCAGCCGCTACGGTCCCCGGCTCACCCCGCCGCCAGGCGCCGCCGCCCCGGCCGGGCTGGCCGAGATACCCGCACGACGCCTCATCCGCCGCCAGCCGGCTCAGGGAAGGGGAAGTTACTGATGACCGCAGATCAGATACCGCTCAGGGCCGGAAGACGCCGCCGGGCGGGGTTCACGCGCGGCATCGTCCGGACGCGGTGATGCAGCCGCTGACTGACCGCCCGCTCGGGCGGTTCGCCCGGCCCCGGCGCCGGCTTCGGGCCGGCCTGGTCCAGCTGCTGTGCGTGCTGGCCGGGCTCGGGCTCGGCCTGCTGCTGCCCCGGATCACCACCGACGCCACGGTGGCCAGCACCCGGGTGACGGACGTGCTGATCGGCGTGGGCTTCGGCGTCCTGGGGCTGGTGACCATTATCTACTCGCTGCTCTTCCTGGTCGTGCAGTGGGCCTTCACCAGCCTGTCACCCCGGCTGACCCTGTTCCGCGACGACCCGATCATCTGGCGGACCTTCGCCTTTGCCGTCGGGGTGTTCGTGTTCTCGGTCACCACCGCCCTGGTCATCGGCGACCAGCAGAAAGTGTCAGTGATCGTGCCGGCCGCCGAGATAGTGGCCGTGCTCGCCGCCCTCGCCCTGATCCGGACCCTGCAAACGAAAGCCTTCGCCTCCATTCAGCTGGCGCCCACCCTGGCCGCCATCGCCGGGCAGGGCCGCGGCATCATCGCCGACCTGTACCCCCGGCCATGCCCAGCGCACCCGCCGCCGGCCGCCCCGCTGCCGCCGCAGCTCAGGGCGATCATCTGGCCGCACCGGCAGGCGATCTTGCAGCAGCTCGACCTGCGGCGGCTGCTCGCTGCCGCCGGCGGCGCCGTGATAGTGCTGCGGGCCGGCATGGGCGACACGCTGCAGCAGGGAGCCCCCGTCGCCGACCTGCACGGCGGCGAGGCGGCCGACGCGCAGGTCCTGGCCGGGCTGGTGACCGGGCCCGAGCGCACCTTCGACCAGGATCCGCTGTTCGCGTTCCGCCTGCTGGCCGACATCGCCATGCGGGCACTATCACCCGCGGTCAACGACCCGGCCACCGCCGTCCAGGTGCTAGACACCACCGAGAGCCTGCTCCAGGTTCTCGTCTCCCGTGACCTGGACGTCGCCGACATCGCCGATGACGCCGGGACGGTCCGGGTCGTGCTGGCCCTGCCGTCCTGGGATGACTACCTGCGCATCGCCCTGGACGATCTCATCGAGTCCGCAGCCCAGGCTCCCATGGTCCTGCTGCGGGCCCGGACCCTGCTCACCACCCTGCTGGACGCGGCGCCGCCGGCCCGCCAGTCGCCTATCACCCGGCGGCTCCAGCGCGCCGAGCAGCTCGGCTCCGGCAGCTTCCCGCTGATCTGGCATGACGCGGCCGGCGCCGCCCGCCGGTCCAGCTCGTCAACTGACCAGCCACCCCCCGCTCCCTGACCGGCACGACCCGGCCCCCAGGCACCAACTACCTGTTCCCGGCAATAGAGCGCAGGAGCCTTGCACCAAGTGCGTCGTACAGCCAACGCAGATACGCGGCGGCCACCCCCGGCTCGCAGTTCAGCACACGCGGGTCGCCTGATAGGACGGCGGCCCGGGTTCTGGCCCTGGGAACTCAACGGGAGGGCTCCCGCCGTAGGCAGGTCAGACTGCCGGTCGGCTGAGCATCTTGTCCTTGCCCCGTTCGTAGTCGGGCATCACCGTAGGAGCCCACGCCGCATAGGCAACATTTGTGCTTGAGGGAATCTCAAGCGGAGCTAGCGTGGCGCGGGCGCGGGGGATGTCGTCATGGGCCCGGTCACCAGGGCGCGATGCTCAGCCCTGCCCGCGACCTCGATCTTAGCGCCGCCGGACGTGAACTCGATGACGACCGGTTTGTCGCCTAGCCGCTTCAGGCCGTCGGCCTGCGCGGGATGCTCCCCGCAGAGACGGTCGACCGGTATCAGTTCATTGCGGACCATGAGCGGTGCCCTGGTCCAGACGAGGACGTCGCGAACCCAGCGGCCGGAGCCGTGCTTCCATTTCGGGCTTAGGCCATCGACGTCGCCGATGGACACCCGGATCGCTCCGGCGAATTCTCCCGGCTGCCGTTTGAGCCACCGTCGGCGTTGGAACACGAACGCCGCGAACGCTACGACGACGATCAGATCGACGCCCAGAGCGATGAGCAGTGCGATCACCATGGCTTGCCTTCTTTCCTGCCCTGGGGCTTACGTGCATGGCAGACTCATGTCCAGCAGGAATTCGCCACACTCCCACCATGCCGTCAACACAGGCGGCCAGCCACCCAGTCAGGGCCGAAGGTCCCCGCCTCGGTCCCAGATGCGATCCGCCCATCGGCCGCTATGCAGGTATACGGGCGGAACCTTGCGGGAAATGCAGCCCTGGGGCTATCCGAGTGGAGGCCATCTTGCCTGGTGGCAGCCCGGCGGCAACGGCAAGGCAGGAGCCCAGGCAGTCCACGTGCCCGTGTCACCAGCGTGACCGCGGACGCACTGCTGTCCGCTGTTCACGTGAGCCCGAAGAACTAGAAGGTCGTTCGTCTGGACCGGCCCCCAGCCGCACGTGGCATCGGGCACCGGGCACCCTGGTCCTCGTCACCGACGTCGGACCCTCCGGCCGGCGAGAGGACCGCGCCCTGCCTGCCCAGTTTGACGAAGGCGGCGCACATCGTGCGGGTGGGGTGGGACTTTGGGCCGTGGCAGGGTGATCGTCTTGCCTGGTCTGATCAGTAAATGTTCATATCTGCCGAGGTGCTGGTGGATCTGGGCCTTCCTGCCGTGGCGGCTGGGCTGGCGAATCTGGCTCGCGGCGGGCTGCTGATTGGCGTGTCGCACGGAGCCTACGGTGATGGCCTTACGGGCCTGGCCTGGGTCGGGCCGCTGGGCGACGTGCCGGGTGACTGAACCGGCACCGGAGATCGCAGCCGTCGGGCGCGCCCGGCGCGAGGCGCCGGGACAAGAGCGGGACCTGCGCGAGGCCGGGCTTCTGGCCGGCCGGAGGTAGCCGATGACGCCGGGACGGTCTGGCTGGTGCTGCGCGCTGCCGTCCTTGGATGGCTACCTGCGCACCGGCCTGGACGATCTCATCGAGTCCGCCTCCCAGGCTTCTATGATCTTGCTGCGGACCCGGGCCCTGCACCGGTGTTTTCCCGTGGCCTGGCGGAGCCAGAATCGGCCGGGCGCTGGGAACGCGAGCGGCTGGCGGCCCGACGGCGCACTGGAGAGGGCTTCGTCCGGGGCCGTGGCCTTGCTGCCGTGATCTTGGTGTTCTGGAGCCAGCCCACGGCTGTGGTTGCCCTGCTCATCGCCGTCGTGCTGCTGGTCGTGCCGGGCCTGACCGGCGGGCCATCGCCACCGCGGGCCGCCGGTCAGGAGGCCCGCAGGCTGAGACAGCCTGCCACCCTTCTACTGTGCTTGCGGGCTTGGCTCCCTGCCTGGCTGGGCGGGGACGGGCACGGCCTCCGGCTGGGCGCGGAAGGAGGCGAGCTGCCGCAGCCGCGGCCATTCCAGGGCCGGCTTAGGGGCGGGAACACCGGGACGTTCCCTGGGCACGACCACCCGGAGCGCCCGGGACTGGATGGTGCAGCGGACCGGCGCGGGCAGCATCACGGTCTCGCCGTCGATGCCGACGGGGATCTCGGGGGTGTCCGCGTCGACGGTGACCTCGCCGGCGGTGAGCACGGTCAGTCCCGGGCCGTGCCCGCGGCGCAGGAGCCCGATCACCTGCCGGGCGCTGTTCACCCGGACGGCGACCACGCCCAGTGTGCCGGCATCCAGCCGGGCGCGCCGGCCCAGGCCGGCCACGTCGCTCATCTCATACGGGCCGTTGCTGATCAGCAGGGCCTGCGGGCCGTCGATCCTGGTACCCGCGGCCTGGGCGGTCAGCCGGGCCCCTTGGTGGCCGGTGAGCAGGTCGGGCAGCGTCTGCAAGGTGGTGCCCCGCTTGTCGTCCCGGTAGGCCGGGCTGCGGACCACCTCGGCGTAGGCGCCGAACGAGGCGTTGTTCACGAACGTGCGCCCGGCGATGACGCCCAGGTCGACCCGCAGTTCCTCGCCGTCGGTGAGGGCGTCCAGGCAGGCGGCGGGGTCGTCCCGGTCCAGTCCCAGGTCCAGCGCGAAGTGGTTGCGGGTCCCGGCGCTGATCACCAGGAACGGCAGGCCGTGCTCAGCGGCGATGCCGGCCACCAGCGCCTGCGTCCCGTCACCGCCGGCCACGCCAAGCAGGTCAGCGCCATCGGCGACCGCCTTGCGGGCCAGGGCGGCCACGTCCACAGTTCCCGGGCCTTCCAGCAGCGCCACCTCGGCGCCCAGCTTCTCCGCCTTGTCCTGCAGCCCGAACTTGGTGACCTTCCCCCCGCCCGACCGCGGGTTCATGATCAGGAACGGCCGCTGCGGGTCGCACCGCCGGGCGGGCCGGCATGGCCGCGTCCTGGCCGCCGGTGCTCAGCGCGGCCCTGGCGGTCCCGGCCGCGGCCACCATCAGCGCCACCGCCACGACGGCGACCCACAGCAGGCTGGCGCGCGTGAACGCGACCAGGATGAGCACCGGCGCGGCGACCACCAGGGCCAGCGCGATCCACCGCCGCACTCCCCGGTTGGCCAGGAACCAGTACCCGCCGGCCAGGACCGCGCACACGCCGATCGCAGCGGATGCGATCAGCGTCAGGCTGTGCCACCCGGCGACCGCGAGCACGAGTACCGCCGCGGCGAGCATCAGGGCGAACGAGGCGCGGGCCAGCCAGCGCCGGGACATCACAGTCATCAGGTGCCACCCCCAAGGAAGTGCGTCGTGCCGCCAGACATGAAACCACCCTGGCCCGTCCCAGCGTGGAATGTCTTCACCGGCGCCAGGCAGTGCCATAGCTCCCGTCCCGCGGGGCCCAAAGACCCCCGCCAGGCAGCGAGGCAGTCAAGAACTCGTCCAAGTGCCGAAGCCGAGCGCTGCTGGCACGCGTAACCGGCTTGATCGTCTAGCTCCCGGTCACCCGGAGCTGTCATCGACATCGCACAGCTCAGCGGCCTCCACCGACCCGTCCAGGGCCTTGGTGAGCAGCACCAGGTCCAGCACCCGCACGGTGTTGCTGTCCATCAGAGCCCTCAGCTCCGACGCCATCTCCCGGAGAAATCCGCCTTGCCCGCCGGGAACGCGACCACCAGGTAGTCCACCGGGCACCAGTTCGGCATCGACATCGCTCATCGTCTTGCTCCGATCGGCAGTCCCGGACTCTCCCGTCATCGGGATCGTCTCGCTCGGCCTGCGCCTGACCAGGCCGATGGATCACCTGTCCGGCGTGGCCCTGCTGATCAGCGACGACCAGCCCGGCCTGGTCAACGCGATCGCCCGCCGTGCTGCCCGGCGCGGCCTGGCAGCGGTGCCGCACCCATTACGCCGCAACCTGCTCACCCGGGTGCCCAAGACCGCCCAGCCGTGGGTATCGACGCTGGTCCGCACCATCTTCGAGCAGCCCGACGCGGACTCGGTCCGCGTCCCAGCACGCCCACGTCGTCGCCGCGCTCGAGGCCAAGCTCCCGGCCGCCGCCGCACACCTCGACGACATCCTGGCCTTCACGGTCTTCCGCCGCGAGGTCTGGCGGCAGATCAGGTCCAACAACCCGTCGTACTTCTTGTAACCAGCCGGTCAGAGGTTCGAGCCAGGCGAGCACATAGGGGCAGGCCAAGCTATTCATTTCGGCAGCCCGTACGACCACCGGTCCGATGACGGCAGGGCCCGCTCGCGAAACTGATACCTGTGCCCACAGCGATGTCACGCACCGTAGCAGGTGTCACCAGACGCTAGCGCCCGGGGCGTGGACCGGTTCGTGGACCGGGTCGCCGGATAATCCCAGCGCCGCTAGTGGCGCCGGTGCGATTGCCCGTGCCATCGGTGCAGCTAGCGCGTGTGCAGCCTGTGAGCACACTTCTCATAATCCGCCGGTCGTGGATTTGAGCCTCACCGTTCCAGCAGCGACTAAACCCGTGCGAGGTCATGGCCCGCTCCCGGCCTTGCGAATCAGCGTGATGATCACCGCGGGGCTCGATAAGGTCGAGGATGTGCCGGTCGTCGAGGTTCCGATGTCGCAGATCCGCGACTGGGATACGTTCCACGACACGTTCGCGCAGAGGCTCGGGTTCCCGGACTTCTACGGCCGCAACATGGACGCCTGGATCGATTGCCTGACCTACGCCGACGAAGACGACGGCATGCGTGCGATCACCGCCGGCCCAGGGGAGGTCCTCACGCTCCAGCTGGAGGACTGCCGGGAGTTCCGTACCCGCTGCCCCGAGATCTACCAGGTCCTGATCGACTGCGCTGCCTTCGTGAACTGGCGGCGGATCGAACAAGGCGAGCGACCCGTCCTCGCGCTCTCGTATCACTGAACCGGCCCGCCTGGCGATCGGGCGCCACATCTGACCTCCTACCCTGTCCATGATCATCTTCTCCTGCCGCCGGTCCAGCGCCATCAGCGGCGACGATAGGGAGAACGGGGACGGCTGGCACTCGGAGAGCGAACGCCGGGGCAGCCCTGATTGCTGCGGTGGCCAGCGGCCGTTGACGGCTGCTAGGCCGTGGAACGGCAGGCCGGCAAAAGCCAGTTCAACTAGGGCTTCAGGTGCGATCTTCAGTGTCATTTGTGCAGGTCATGCTACCGGCGCATGGGAGCAGGCTCTCGTGATGTGTCGCTGACCGGTGGTTGGTACCTCCCGCGCCTAGTCCGGCCAAGCTGGGGCGAGGCTACTGCGGATGATCACAGGTCGGGTTGGCGGTCGGCCCGGATCCGAGCCCGGCAATCCTGCTCCGCCAGCACCTGGGCGAGCTTGTCCTGGACCAGGCGCCGCGCGGGGACACCGACGCCAAGGGCCTTCAGTGCGCGTTCCAGCTCCCGGCGGTACCGGTTCAGCTCATAAGTAGTGAGTGCGCCCAACGGGTGCGCTGACTGCGGGACGGGCTGAGCCTCAGATGCAGGTCCTGTCATACCTCGCACGCTAGTTAGCTGGCGCTGCCGAGACGACGTCCCGGAGGGCGTCAATAAGACGTCCCTACGGGCGTCAAAAAGACGTTGTAGCTTCACGCCCTCCAGGCCTACCCTGAGAGCATGAGCACGCCCAACACCGCCCTACGGCAGGCCCGGCAGCGGCTGCACCTGTCCCAGGACGAGCTCGCCCGCGCGATCCGCCAGGCCGGAGACCGAGCCGGGGAACCCAACAGCTGCACCAAGCGGATCATCCAGCGCTGGGAGGCCGGGCTCGTCCGCACCCCCCACGGCCCCTACGCACGCGCCCTGGAATACGTCACCGGCCAGACCATCCAGGCCCTCGGCTTCGAAGGCGCCGACCACAAATACGGCCTCGACCCTAGCGAAGCCATGGGACCCGCCACCGGCATCTGGCTGCCCGAACCCGGCCCCAAGGCCACCCAGGGACCGCTCACCGGGATCTGGCTCAGCACCTACGAATACACCAGCTCCGGCCGCGATCAGACCTACACCGACCAGCATCACGTGCTGCTCATCCAGCACGGCCGAAAGCTCCAGGTCCGCTCCCTGCCCGGCTCCGCTGCCTCCAGGCTCATGATGGACCTGACCATCAACGGCCAGGTCATCACCGGTACCTGGACCGAGGAAACCAGCCCCGCCGGTTACTACCAGGGCTCCACCTACCATGGCGCGATCCAGCTCCTGTCCGACCCCACCGGCCACCGCCTCACCGGCCAGTGGGTCGGCTTCGGCCGAGACTTCGACGTCAACGCCGGCCCCTGGAAACTCGAACTCCTCACCACTGACACCAGCCCCACCGCCCAGGCCACCTATGACCAGGCCCCGCAACCACCAGACAGCCACTAGCACGGCTTCAACTCAGCACAGGCTGGCGGACGCCGGATCTGCCGACCGGGCGATACCCTCACACAGGATTCGTATGCAATCCTTGGGGCTACGTAGTGTCACGACTACGAGGTAATTGCTGCTTCGCGGCGTGGGACGAATCGTGGGACGAGCCGCCGGATAACCCCAGTTCAGTGAGTGCCATCAGAGCAATAACGTGCGGCATCGGTGCAGTTAGAGCGCATATCGCCACAAAACGGTCTTCTTGTAAACGGCAGGTCAGCGGTTCGATCCCGCTCACCGGCTCCCAGGTCAGAGGGGGTATGTACCCTCTGTGGCTCTCGGTTCGTGGAACGAATGTTATCGGCTGGGGCTGTCTGGCGGCACTCCGAGTGCTGTCACGGACGGTGGCGGTGGATTCGGTATGCGGCACCCAAGGGTGCCGTCCGCCGCGGGCGCCGGATTCATGTGGATTAGCGCCGCGCTGGTGCAGATCTAATTTTTAGCGGCGCCACTGCGATCCGGGAGGCGCCGGGTTGCCCGACGCGTCAAAGAGTGCTGGCGGCGTCAATCCGAGGCTGTTGCCTGCCGGGTCGTGTGGTGCCGGAGGAGGATCACCGTGAACGGTCCTGTAGCACGTGCGAACGCCCCCTGGGGTGGCCTGGTCGCGGAGCTCCGCGAGGTCATCTTGACCGCGCGGCCGCGCGCCGACGCCGAGCTGATCGAGCGGGCGTGTGAGGTCGCGGCCCGGTGCCATCAGGGCCAGCTGCGCCTGAGCGGCGATCCGTACATCACCCATCCGGTAGCGGTCGCGACGATCCTCGCCCGGCTCGACGATGCCGGTGAAGTCGACGATCAGACGCTGTGCGCGGCAATCTTGCACGACACGGTCGAGGACACCCCGTACACGCTGGCCGCGCTGAGGCGCGACTTCGGCACCGGAATCGCGGCGATGGTGGCCGAGCACATGGCGCTCGATCGCCTCGGCAGGCGGTCAGGACGCCGGGTCACCCAGGTGACGACGACGATAGCGTCCGCCGATGCCCGGGTCGTTGCCACGAAGCTGGCCGACCGGCTGCATAACATGCAGACGCTGCAGTTCCTGCCGCAGGCCAAGCAGCTGCGGAAGGCCAGGGAAGTCCTCGATACCTTCCTGCCGGTCGCCGAGCAGCTCAACATGCCTACGCTCAGGTCAGAACTGCAGATGCTCGCCTTCGCGGCGCTGGTCCGCAACAAGCCGCTGCGCCCGTTCCGCCGCCGGGTCATCGTCGCGCTGGACATAGAGGGTTCCACCAGCCGGCCCGATCCGGTGAAGGCCGAGCTTCGGACCATGCTCTACGAGCTATTCGACGCCGCGCTGCGCTCCGCGGGAGTCAGCGCGCGCCGCCGCGGCCGGTTCACCGACCGCGGCGATGGCCTGCTCGCCCTGATCGACCCGGCAGACCAGGCGCTGCTGTTCAACCTCGTCATCCCTGTTTTCAGCCGGCTTCTGGCCGGCTACAACGCCAGCCTCCCGGATCCGGGCGGGCGGGACCGCCAGCTCCGGGTCCGCGTCGTCATGCACACGGGGAACGTCCAGGACGACGACAACGGATGCTTCGGCGAAGCCCTGGACATTGCCTTCCGCCTGCTCGACGCCCCCCGCGTCAAGACGGCGCTCAAAGCGGCACAGGGCCCCGTCCTGCTCATTGTCTCCAGCGACGTTCTCAACCCGATCGCGTCTTGCTGCCGAAGCGTAACCGGCCACACGGCCTCCCGCCTCGTCACCGTTCAGGTCGCCGGCCACGAGTACCAGGGCTGGATCCACATTCCCGCACAAGCCGCCTAACAGCACATAGTCATCGTGCCGACACCGCTGGCCAGGGTAGTAGGCGCCAGAGGCCAACGCCGCAAAATAACAGCCGTTCGGCGCCACAGCGACTCGGCTGCCGACGGCATTCTGCGTGACCGTTCCGGGCGTCCCTCGACCCGCTTCACGGATCCACAAGGGAGCCCCGGTGATCAGGAAGATCCTCGAATGGAACTCTCCCCATCTGCTGCGGCGCGAACGACGGAATCACGGGAGCGACCCGGATCACCCGTGTATTAAGCGATCCGTGTGCTCTTCCTATCCGTGGCATGTCGGCGCGGTTATCAACCGTGGCGATGGCCGACTGGGGTGCGGAGTTACTGCAATGTTCTTAACAAGTGGCACCGGCGGTGGGATGTGCCAGCGTCCAGCGAGAACTCCGGGCACTGAATCCCAGGCGTTATGGCACACTTCCTCCGCGAGCGGACCCGCATTTTGAAGGCCTAACTTTGGGTCCGAGACGGGTGCTTCGAAACTGATGAATCGGCTACTGTCGAGCCATCCCGCGTATCAGCGCGTTCTACGGGGTCGTGATCTACATGTACTGGAACGAGCGCGATCACCCGGTGGCTCACTTTCATGCCTATCATGCTGGGCGGCGCGTCTCAGTCTCGGCGGTCGGGGAGGTGCTCGCCGGCGGCCTGGAGCCTCGGGCCCTGCAGTTTGTCCGGGAATGGGCGGTCCTCCGGCAGGAGGAGATCATGGCGAACTGGGAACGGGCCCGCCGGAACGAGCCCCTGCTCGGTATCGAGCCACTGGCGTAGCATTGAGAGCATGAGCGAGAACTACTTGCCAGCCGTCGTGGGCGTCGCCGTGGTCGGTGACCGCGTGCTCCGCCTCCTGTTCAGCGACGGTACAGCCGGGGACGTCGACTTCTCGGCCGAACGTTGGACGGGCGTTCTCGCGCCGCTAAATGACCCCGCCTACTTCGCCCAGGTTGCGGTCGATGCAGAGGCAGGAACCATCGTGTGGCCGGATGGCATCGACTTGGCGCCCGAGCCGCTTTATGAGCAGGCGAAGGCTCATCCGCTCCTTGCCGCCTGAGGCGCTCGGTCTCGTGAGGAACTGACTGACGCCCTTAGCTGTAATCCGGCTCTGCAGGCGCGGACTGAATGGTCGCCACGGCGACGCCTCGCCCGACCTCCCGGCGCAGTCGCTTCAGCTCAGCCTTCAGCGCATCCAGTTCGGCACGGGGAACGCTGACCAGTTCGGATGCTTCGGCGCTCACGCGACTCCCTCAGTTCGGCGCTTCAGGCCCGGCCCAAGTGTAGATCGATGTGGCCCGATAGGCCGATCGGCAGCACTGGCCGAGATCTGGGGCTCGTCCGCGCGGGCGCCAGCTTCGTCAAGGGCCGCCTCGTCGAACGAGACGAAGATGACAACCTGTCACGCCACCCAACAGACCGCGGCCTGACCAACATCAATCCGCGGGCCTTGACAACAGTTCGAGGGCGTCGGTGATGTTGGTTTCGGTGGCTGTCTTGTCGAGGCCGAGTCCGGTGAGGATGCCTGAGCCATCTTCGAGTTCGAGCAGTGCGAGCAGGATGTGTTCGGTGCCGATGTAGTTGTGGCCCAGACGCAGGGCTTCGCGGAAGGTGAGTTCCAGCGCCTTCTTGGCTTGCGTATCGAACGGGATGAGCGAGGGAACCTCGCCGGCCGCGGGGGGCAGCGTCGCCGCTACCGTTCGCCGGATCGTGTCGGGCACGACGCCCTGAGCGTGAATTGCCTTTGCCGCGAGTCCGTCGGGCTCGCTCAGCAGCGCCAAGATCAGGTGCGGTGGCCCGATCTCGTCATTACCGGCGGCGCGAGCCTCGTTCTGAGCGGACATGACGACGTTCTTGGCGCGCAGGGTGAATCGGCTGAAGCCGTCGTTGGCGTCGATCTCGGCCGCCTCGCCGGGAACCTTCGGCACGAATCGCTTACGCGCCGCCTGCTTCGTGACGCCCATGCTCTTGCCGATCTCGGTCCAGGAGGCGCCCGACCGCCGTGCCTGGTCGACGAAGTGGCCGATGAGGTGGTCGGCGATGTCGCCGAGGTGGTCCGCGGCGATGACGGCGTTGGAGAGCTGGTCGAGGGCGTCGGAGTGCGTCTTCGTGATCGCGTCGATGAGGTCGTCGAGCCGGACTGCGTTGGTGATACGGAGTGGTGTCGCCATGCGACAACCTTAAGTTGTCGCTGCCCGTGCCCAAGTCGAGGTATGCCCGAATGGGAATCGGGGTGCGGCACGAGCGATGCCCGTGCCGCTTCAGATATCCCCGACCTGGACGCCGATGGCGCTGACATGCCTACCGACGGCGAGCGTGCAGATCTGGCAGATCTGCACTCAATCGCCATCCCGCATCCATCACGGAATGAGGCACCGAGTCGCCGTTCTCTGCGCCCTCTGCCTTTCCGTGGCATCTCGGCGCGATCCTCCGCCGCGTCGATGGCCGACTGGGTGCGGAGTTACGGCGGCGGGTTCTTACCAAGTTGAGGCTCACGGTCCTGTCGCTGGCGCGCGGACAGCACCGCCGTGGCCGCGCTCGCGATACCTATCGTGAACAGGGCCATGGCGGTCCCCTCTCGCCCGTCAACGACAGAATCGTGAGCATGCGCCGTGGTGGGAGCCGCTGTTGTGCCCCCGCCTGGGTGCCCATTGCTACCGCGGGTGACCGCGCCGGGATGTTACGGAGAGGGAGAGGCGCGCGGAACGCTGCCGACTATGAGCGGTCGATGGTTGCAGCGGCGGCGCGGTTTGAGGCACGCAGATCATCCGATTACGGGCTTATGGCCAGACTGCCTCGTATCGGGCCGGTCTGGGAGGACGCGGGGGCCACGAGCAGTTTCACCGCGGCCAGCTGGTTTGCTCGGCCTCGGTCACTGGGTTGCGCATCATCAGCCGCGCCCCCACCGCGCTCGCGATCTGCGGCGTGGCGCCGGCTCCTGCCAGGGCGAGCGGGGCGCGCTGGGCGAGCGCGGTGAGCTGCGCGGCGAGGGGCCCGAGGGTCTCCGGCAAGGTCGCGGCCACGACGACGAGGTCCGGGTGCCTCGCGTCGACCGTCCGGGTCAGCTCCTCGACCGGGGTGTTCGTCCCGAGATAGTCGATCCTCCACCCGCTGCGGTGCAGGACGATGCCGAAGACCATCAGCGCCAGGTCGTGAAGCTCCCCTGGGGGGCAGGCCAGGACGGCGCGGGGGCCGTGCCCGTTCCCCCAGCCCCGGGCCAGCCCGGCGAGCCGCCCGCGGATGACGTTGCTGGCGAAGTGTTCCTGGGCGACGCTGGCCGTTCCCCGCTCCCAGCGCTCCCCGAGCTCGGCGAGATACGGCAGCACAACCTCCCGGAGCACCGTCGTCAGGGAGAGGTCGGACACGAGCCGGTCAAGGACTGCCTGGGCGGCCGGCTCATCGAAGGCGTCCAGGGCCTGCCGGAGGACACCGGACAGCTCACTCGCCGCCGCTGGGACGCGGTCAGGCCCGGCGGCCCGGCCGTGACCGGCCCCGCTGTCCTCCCCGAGCACCGCTCGCGCCGCCTCGGCGGCTGACAGCCCGCGGGCGAGGTGAGCCTGCATCCGGCGGACCTGCCGCGCGTCCGCCTCGGAGTACAACCGGAACCCGCCCGCCGAACGCACCGGCTGAAGCAGGCCGTAGCGGCTCTCCCACGCCCGCAGGACGTGGTCGCTCACGCCGAGGCGCCGGCTCAGCTCACCGATACGCAGCAGCGGCGAGCTCTCGGGAGTATCCATGCAAAAACTCTACAATACTTAGACAAACATTTGACAAGACTGCTTCGCGAGAGCTACCGTCACATCTAGACGAACCCTAGACAAACCTTAGACGAAGGCTGACAATATGGACTCCAGCGCCAATGGCCCGGCGGCCGCCACGGGCTCCGCCTCCCAGGAGCATGGCACAGCTGCGGGCGCGCGGCCGTCGGTTGCCGTCATCGGGGCCGGGGTCTCCGGCCTGACCGCGGCGTACCTGCTCTCCCGCACCCATGACGTCACCGTCTTTGAGGCGGAGGACCGGCTCGGCGGTCACGCGCATACCCACGACGTCCGAGGCTCGGACGGCAGGCAGCACGCCGTCGACAGCGGGTTCATCGTCCACAACGACGTGACCTACCCCTGGCTGCGCAAGCTCTTCGGCGAGCTCGCCGTCCAAGTGCGTCCCGCCGAGATGAGCATGAGCGTGCGGTGCGAGGAGTGCGGGCTGGAGTATGCCGGCGGCCGCGGGCTGCGCGGCATTATCGCCCAGCCGCACCGCCTCCTCGATCCGCGGTTCACCCGCATGCTGTTGCAGGTCAGGCGATTCCACCGACGAGCCGCCGCCTTCCTGCGGGCGGCCGCTGACAGCGACCTGACGACCTACGGTGAGTTCCTCCAGCGAGAGGGATTCAGTGACTACTTCATCGCCCACTACGCCGTGCCGGTCGTATCGTGCGTGTGGTCCGCGGGGCGCGAGACGTCATTGCGCTACCCGGCGCGGTACCTGTTCAGGTTCCTCGACCACCACGGGATGCTGCGCGTGAGCGGCTCCCCGCAGTGGTACACCGTCGCCGGAGGGTCCCGCGCCTACGTCGGCCGGCTCGCCGCGCTGCTGCCGGACGTCCGTGCGTCCCGCGCTGTCACGGACGTCACCCGCCGCACGGGGGACGTGGAGATCCGTGACGTCACCGGGCAGGTCACCCACGTGGACCGCGTCGTCATCGCGACCCATGCCGATCAGGCTCTGGGCCTGCTCACCGACCCGAGCGATGAGGAGGTCAGCACCCTCAAGGAGTTCGGCTACTCGCGCAACGTCACCGTGCTGCACACCGACAGCTCGGTCCTGCCGGACGCCACCCGGGCCCGGGCCTGCTGGAACTACCGGATGACGTCCTGCGGCCGGCCCGGCCAGCCTGCCGTGGTGACGTACTGGATGAACCGGCTCCAGGGACACCGTGCCGCGCAGGAGTTCCTGGTCACGCTCAACGACCGTGAACGCCTCGACCCGGAGTCCATCGTGGCGACGATGGACTACGAGCACCCGATCTACACCCCCGGAGCGGTCCGCGCGCAGTCCCGGCTGAGCAGCCTGGCCACCGGCCGCACCGTGTACGCCGGCGCCTACCACGGGTGGGGATTCCACGAGGACGGCTGCCGCTCCGGCGTAGAGGCAGCACGGCACTTCGGAGTGACCTGGTGAGCACCGCCTCGCTCCTCACGCCGGCGTCCGCACCCGCACGCCCGCCGCTGCCCCCGCTGCCAGCCCTGGTCATCGGCCAGGTCACGCACCGGCGCCCCGGACCAGTGCGGCACGCCTTCCGGCACCGGGTCTACCAGTGGCTGGTCGACCTGGACTGCCTCCCCCGCCAGCCCTGGCACCTGCGGGCGTTCGCGCACTTCAGCAGCGCTGACCACCTCGGCGACCCCCGCCTGCCGATCAAGCGCAACATCGAGAACTACCTGGCGCTTGGCGGCATCGGCCTCGGTGACCGGGGCCGGGTGCTCATGCTGGCCAGCGCCCGGGTCCTGGGCCACGTGTTCGACCCGCTCTCGGTCTTCTGGTGCTATGACTCCGACGAGGTCCTCGTGTGCGTCGTCGCAGAGGTCCACAACACCTACGGCGAGCGGCACGCCTACCTCCTGCGGCCGGACGAGGCCGGGACCGCCGTGACGGACAAGGGCTTCCATGTCTCCCCGTTCTTCGACGTCACCGGCACCTACGAACTGCGGTTCACCCTGACGCCGGACCTTGTCGCCACGACCGTGACGCTGCGACACCACGATGCCGTGGCGTTCACCGCGACCTTCCAGGGCCGCCCGGAACCCGCGACGCGCCAGGCCCTGGGCCGCCGGCTCATTCGCCAGCCCCTCATGCCCCAGCGGATCTCGGCCCTGATCCGGGTGCACGGCATCTGGCTCTGGCTCCATCGCCTGCCCATCCGCTCCCGGCCACACCACACCCCACAGGAAGGGGTCTGACCATGACCGTCTCCGCCTCCATCAGCTGGCCCGCCGCCGCCGCCACACCACGGGCGCCGCTCAGGGCCACCATCGCGCGGATCATCTTCGAGCATGCCGTACAGCGGATCCCCGTCCGCGTGACCTACCCCGACGGGAGCGTACTCGGCGGCGGCTCGGGGACCTCACCCGAGTTCAAGCTCCTGCGTCCCAATGCATTCTTCGCCCGGCTCGGCCGCGATGCCAAGGTCGGCTTCGGTGAGGCCTACATGGCCGGCGACTGGCGGGCCGGGCCCGGCACGGACCTGGCCGACCTGCTCACGCGCTTTGCCGCGCGGCTAGCGACCCTGGTCCCCGCGCCGCTGCAGAAACTGAGGGCCCTCGCGGACAAGCGCGTCCCCCCCGGCCATGAGAACACCCCTGACGGCGCGCGCAGCAACATCGCCGCCCACTACGACCTGAGCAACGACCTGTTCGCCTGCTTCCTGGACCCGACGATGACCTACTCCGCGGCGTGGTTCGACGACAGCGAGCCCGTGCAGACCGCAACCCGGCTCGAGGAGGCACAGCTACGCAAGATCGACGGGATTCTCGACCTCGCCGGCGTACGCAGCGGCACCCGGCTGCTGGAAATCGGCACCGGATGGGGCACGCTCGCCATCCGCGCAGCGGAACGAGGAGCCCAGGTCACCACGGTCACCCTGTCCCGAGAGCAGCTGGAACTCACCTGCGAGCGGGCCGGCGCAGCTGGCGTATCCGACCGCGTGGACGTGCGACTGCAGGACTACCGCGAGATCGAAGGCAAGTACGACGCCATCGTCAGCGTCGAGATGATCGAGGCGGTCGGCGAAGCCTACTGGGCTGCCTACTTCGCCACGCTCGACCGCCTTCTGGCGCCCGGAGGGAAGGTGAGCATCCAGACAATCACCATGGCTCACGACCGGGTCCTCGCCACCCGGCGAAGCTTCAGCTGGATCCAGAAGTACATCTTCCCCGGCGGCATCATCCCGTCCTTGCAGGCCATCGATGACACCCTGGCGGCGCACACCACCCTGCGGGTCACCCAACGGCGTGAGCTCCGGCCGCACTACGCCCGGACCCTGCGCCTATGGCGGGAGCGCTTCAATGACCAGTGGCCGCACATCCAGGCCCAGGGGTTCACCGGGACCTTCCGGCGGATGTGGGAGTTCTACCTCGCATACTCCGAGGCGGGCTTCCGCAGCGGTTACCTCGGCGTGAGCCAGCTCCAGGTGGCCCGGGAGCCGGCATGGAGCTGAACGGCAAGGTCGCCTGGGTCGTCGGCGCATCAAGCGGAATCGGCGCAGCGGTCGCCCGGGAACTCGCCTGCCGCGGAGCCACCGTCGCGATCTCGGCCCGCCGCGACGAGCAGCTCCAGGAGGTATCGGGAGGGCACATGCTCGTCGTGCCACTCGACGTCACCGACGCTGCGTCGGTCGCGGCCGCCGCCGCACGAGTACACCAAGAGCTCGGCCCCATCGACCTTGCCGTGCTATCCGCCGGCTACTGGAAGCAGATGGACCCGCAGGACTGGGACACCGAGATCTTCGACCAGCACATCCGGGTCAACCTCACCGGGATGAGCAACTCCATCGCAGCCGTGCTGCCCGGCATGCTGCGGCGGCACCACGGCGTCATCGCCGGCATCGCGTCCGTGGCCGGATACCGCGGCCTGGCCGGCTCCGAAGCCTACGGCGCGACCAAGGCGGCGCAGATCAACCTGCTCGAGTCCCTGCGCGTCCACATCGCCCGGACCGGGGTGCACGTGACGACGATCTGCCCAGGCTTCGTCCGCACCGACCTCACGGCCGGCAACCCCTTCCCCATGCCCTTCATCATCGATGCCGGCCAGGCCGCACGATCCATCTGCGACGGACTGGAGCGTGACCGCACCGAGATCGTCTTCCCCACCCCGATGGCGCTGCTGATGAAGACCGCGCGCCTGGTCCCCGCCCGCGCCTGGACCGCCCTGTGGGCCCGCACCTCACTCACCTGACCCACGCCGGCCCCGGCCACCTCGCCCAGGACCAGGGAACCCGAAGGACACCATGAAACTGCAGAAGACCGTCGTCGTCGACAAGCCGCGGGACGCGGTGTTCGGCTACCTCTCCGACTTCACCACGACAACCGAGTGGGACCCGGGCACCGTGGTCACCGTGACCCAGCACGGCGACGGAGGGGCCGGCACCACCTACCTCAACACCTCCACCTTCCTCGGCCGGGAGACCCAGCTGACCTACGTCGTGCGCGATTTCATCCCCGGTGAGCGCATTAAGCTCCGCGGGGAGAACAAGACGGTCACCGCCGTCGACACCATGACCTTCCGCAGCATCGATGCCGGCACCGAGGTGACCTACACAGCCGAGTTCACCTTCAAAGGCCCGTCCCGTCTCCTCGCCCCGCTGCTCAGGCCCGCCTTCGAACGGCTCGGCAAACACGCGCAGACCGGCATGCGCACAGCGCTAAACCAGCTCTGACCAGCCCGGTCCGGCAGCACACGAGCCAACGCCGGGCCCAGTGGGCTTTGAGGATGCGCACCTGCTCACCCGGGCACGACAGAATGTCCGATCTGGGCACTGCTCCCGCCCACCCAAAAGCCGAGCGTGCGCCAGCGTGCAGGTGCTTCAGTGAAAGGACGTGTGATGGCTGAATTCAGCGTCCGTGCTCCGGGCGGGGCCGAACGGCTGCGCCAGGTCGCGGCTTGGATGGGCGCCGCCGTGGTCTACGGCGCAGCGCAGGGCCTGTCCGCGTGGGTGGCCCGGTATGCGCAGGGCCGCGGGACGAGACCTCAGTACGAGCAGTTCGAACGGCCGGCATTCGCGCCGCCCGGCGCCGTCTTCCCTGTCGTGTGGTCGGCGCTGAACCTGACTACGGCGACGTCAGCATGGCTGGTGTGGCGCGCCGATGAGGCCGGGCCGGGGGCACCGTCACGCCGGGCGGTCCTGGCGTGGTGGGCGCTGGCCGTTACCGTCCGCAGCGGTTACGTGCCGCTGGCATTCGGCAGTCGCCGCCTCTGGGCGGCCACCGCAGACTCGGCGCTGCTGTGCATTGTGATGGCGCACTATGCATCCCTGGCCCGCCGGGTCGATCGAACCGCTGCCGCGCTGGCCGTTCCCGAGATCGCGTGGACCGCGTTCGCGACCGTCCTGAGCGCGGCGGTCGCCAGGAAGAACAGCTGACAGGCGGTCCCGCGCCCCCTGCCAACCCGGTCGTAGAGGCATGCGAACGGTTCCCGGACTGATCACTAGCGCGCAGATAGATCTTCGGTGCGGCGTCGCCTGCCGTGGCGGTCGACCCAGGTTGGCGCTCCGAACGGCTCTTTGCGCGCCACATGTCGGCCCCGCCGCCACCGTCCGTGACGGCTTCCGGGGAAGTCGCCGGTTCCGACTGCTGCGGCCGCCACGGTGAGCTCCCGGCGCCAGCGTGAGCGTAGCGTGGATGCCCATTGGCCGGTCATGCCGGCAGCTGGCGTTCGCCGTGAGTGGCGGTAGGTGATAATGGCGAGCGCGCGCGAGATAGGAGCCCGGTGCCGTTCAGGTGGCTGTGTGTCCGTGCGGCAAGCTCGGCGTCGACAGCGGCCATTTGTTCCTGCTTGGCGCGCGGGCGGGTGAGCCTGGCCGTACTAGGGCCAGGCTTGCCGCAAGCTCGCGCCGGGTCCGCTCCAGCTCGCCCACGGTCAGACCTGCGGCCGGTTCCGGTCACTACACTCGGTTACGGTCACGGACCATTGCCTGCCGTTCGCGTGGAACGTTTCGTGGAACGGCGCTCTGGATAGTCCCAGCGCAGCGAGTGCTGTCAGTGCGATGACGTGTGCCATTGGTGCAGCTAGCGCGCTCAGCGCACGGGGCCGTACTTCTTGTAAACGGCAGGCCAGCGGTTCGATCCCGCTCACCGGCTCCCAGTTCAGATGGGGTGCGCACACTCTCTGAGTCCCAGTGCGTGGACGAGTGACAGTGGCCGGATCTGCGCATGCTGCCATGCCAAGGGTCACATAGAGCAACTGCCGAGTGGGTCGTTCCGGGTCTCCGGGGTATGCCGGGATGTCATCCGCCAGCGGCATGGGACCAGGTTGAGGGGTTTTCCGCCATGAGCATGGGACCACCCGGTCGCCAGTAACTGGACCAGCGGCGTGGTGCGTCGCTTGTCCGGTGTCATCCCGGTTTGATCTTCGCCAGTCGAGCGACTGGAGGTCGCCGGGATGGTGTTCCGGGAGGTGTCAGTGATCGAGATCCGTGAGGTGCTGCGGGCCTGGCTCGCGGGTAAGAGCGAGCGGGCGGTGGCCGCGCAGGCCGGCGTGGACCGCAAGACCAGCAGACGGTACGTGAGGGCCGCGGTGGCGGGGGGCCTGTCCCGGGAGGGAGGTGAGGAGCAGCTCACCGATGAGCTGATCGGGCAGGTCGTGTCGGTGGTCCGGCCGGTGCGCCCGGACGGGCACGGCGCGGGCTGGGCGGAGCTGGAGGCCCGCCGCGAGGAGATCGCCGCGTGGGTCAAGGGCGAAGTGCCGGTGGTGAAGATCGGGACCTTGCTGGCCCGGCGGGGCGTGGTGGTGGCGGAGCGGACGCTGCACCGGTTCGCGGCCGAGCGGTGCGGGGCGGCCGGCAGCCAGGTGACCACGCCGGTTGATGACGGGCCGCCGGGCGGTGAGCTGCAGGTCGATTTCGGGTATCTGGGGCTGATCCCGGCGGGTGAGGGCCGGCGCCGCAAGCTGCATGCGCTGGTGCTCACCGCGTGCTTTTCCCGGTACCTGTTCGTCTACCTGACGTTCTCGATGACGCTGGAGGAAGTCATCGCCGGCTGCGAGGACGCCTGGGAGTTTTTCGGCGGGGTGTTCCGGGTGGTCGTGCCGGACAACATGAGCCCGGTCGTGGCGAAGGCGGACGCGGTCAACCCGCGGCTGACCCGGGAGTGGCTGGAGTACGCCCAGGCGCGGGGGTTCGTCACCGACCCGGCCCGGGTCCGTCATCCCCGGGACAAGCCCAGGGTCGAAGCCGGCGTGAAGTACGTGCAGGGAAATTTCTTCGCCGGGGAGACCTTCCTGGACCTGGCCGACGCGCGGGCCCGGATGGCCGGCTGGCTGGCAGTGGCGAACGCGCGGGTGCACGGCACCACCCGGCAGGTGCCCGCGGTGGTGTTCGCCGCCCAGGAGGCGCCGTGCCTGCTGCCGGCCCCCGCCGGGCGGTACCAGGTGCCGTACTGGGCGCAGGTGAAAGTCCACGTTGATTACCACATCCAGGTGGCCCGGGCGCTGTATTCGGTGCCGTGGCGGCACGTCGGGGCGCGGGTGATGGCCCGCGCTGATGAGCACCTGGTGAAGGTGTACCTGCGGGACCAGCTGATCAAGACCCACCCGCGCAAGGCCCCCGGCGGCCGGTCCACCGATACCGCGGACATGCCGCCGGGGGTGGAGGGATATGCCACCCGGAACGTGGACCGCATCGTCGCGCAGGCCGCGAGCTACGGCCCGGCCACCGGGACCTACGCGCGGCGGCTGCTGGACGGCGACGCGCCGTGGATGATGATGCGGTCGGTCTACCGGCTGATCGGGCTGGCCAAACGCTACGGGCCGCAGGCCGCCGAGGCGGCCTGCGCGCGGGCCCTGGACGTCGACGTCATCAACGTCTCCAAGATCGAGTCGATGCTCAAGAACGCCACCGAGAACACCCCGGCAGCGGGCCTGGCCGCGGCGGCCGGCGCCGGTCCTGGCCGGTTCGCCCGGGACGCGGCCGAGTACGCCACCGCGACCGGGATACGGCTGCAGGTCCTGGACGGCGGCAGCGACACCGCCGGCGCCGGGTCCTGACCTGCCCCTCCGTCCCCGCACGCGCCGCAAAAGCACGCCGCCCGCCAGGGCGAGCGCCGCGGCCCGTCATTTCATCCCCCCGGTTTATTTCATCCCTGATTTTCTTTTCATTCCTTTTCTTCTCCCGAGCGGAAAAGAAAAAGAAAGGCCCCTGCCATGACCAGCCAGATCCCTGACCAGATGCCGCCGCCCGGCCCGCCCGGGCAGGCGGCACCGCCGGCCGCAGACAGCGCGCGGCGCTGCAAGCAGCCCGGATGCGGCGCCGATCTGCCCGCCGCCACCGGACGCGGCGCGCCCCGCCTGTTCTGCGGCCCGGCGTGCTCACGCAAATGGCACAACGAGAACCGCCTGGCCCCCGGCGCCGCCAGGCAGCAGCAGGCCCCCGCGGCCGGCGGCCCGCTGGCCGGCCTGCAGCAGCTGCTCGCCCAGGCCGCTGGCCTGGTCGCCGATGCCGGTGCCCAGCTGACCGCAGCCGACCCCGGCCGGGTCGCCGCGGCACTGGCCGCAGCCGACGCCGCACGCCGCCAGGCCCAGGCCGAAACCGCTGTCGCCCTGGCCCGGGCCGCCCAGGCAGCCCAGGACGCCGAGACCGCCACCGCAGCGATGCACGCCGCCCGGCACGACACCCAGGCCGCACTGGAAGCCGCCGACGCCGCCCGCGCCGACGCGGACGCCGCCGAAACCCGCGCGCAGGCCATCCGCGACCAGGCAGACGCCCAGATCACCCAGATCCGCCGGGAATCCGGCGCCGCCCTCGCTGCTGCCCGCACCGAGGCCAGTACCGCCCGCGCCGACCGGGACGCTGCGCTGGCCACCGCCGCGCAGGACCGTCACCACGCCGGCACCGAGATCAGCCGGGCCCGGCAAGCCGAAACCGACGCGCGCGCCGAAAACGACCATGTCCGCACCGACGCCGCCCGCGAACGCGACGCGGCGGCCGCCGCCTGCACCGCTCAGCTGCACGCCCTCCAGGCCCTGGCCGACACCTGGCGTGCCCGCGCCGAGCACGCCGAACAGCAGCTCGACCTTGAACGCGACCACCAGCGCCGCCTGGCAGCCCACCCCGCCGCCGGCGACCCCAGCGACAGCGCGCCTCCCGGCCCCGCCGCCCCGGCCGCTACCCAGCCGGCCACAGCCAGGACCACCGCCCGGACCGGCGCCGGCAGCCGGCCCTGACCCTGCCGCGGGCAGGGCCGCCGCCCAGCCCCCCTGCCCGCGCCCAGCCCACCAGCCCCTCACGAAAGGACCACGCCATGTCTTCGCTGACCGACCCGCTCGGCCCCGACCTCACCGCCACCCTGCGCGCCCTCAAACTCGGCAAACTCACCGCCACCCTGCCCGAACGCCTCACCCTGGCCCGCCAGCACAACATGCCCCACGCCGACTTCCTCCAGCTCATCCTGTCCGACTGGACCCCCACCGGTTTCGTAGACACCATCCGAAGTGGCACGATGGTCTACGAGGAGAGAACCGAAGGGGACAGGCTCGCAAGAAGTACACCCAGGAATATAAGGACGAGGCTGTGGAGCTGGTGATAAGCTCCGGCCGTCCGATAGCGGAAATTGCCCGGAATTTGGGTATAAACGAGGGAACGCTGGCGAACTGGGTGAACACGGCGAAGAAGTCGGGGAAGCTGAAGGAAAAGCCGCTCGATACCGAGGAGCGGGCCGAGCTGCGGGAGCTCCGGGAGGAGAACCGGCGGCTGCGGATGGAGCGGGACTTTCTAAAAAAAGCAGCGCGTGGTTTGCGAAGGAGAATCAGTAAAGTTCGCGTTCATCGCCGAGATGGACGTGGAGAACGACCGCAAGCCACGCGAGGGAAGATTCCCGGTTAGATTCATGTGCGAGACGCTCGGGATATCGCGGCAGGGGTATTACGCATGGAAGAAGCGCGCGCCGTCGGCGCGGCAGAAAGAAGACGTGACATTGACCACGCTGATCGTGGCGATCCACAAGGCGCATAAGGGCCGGTACGGCATCGACCGGATTCACGCGGACCTGGCCCGGAACGGGTTCCAGGTCAGCCCGAAGCGGGTGCGGCGCCTGGCCCGGGCCGCTGGCCTGCGATGCGTGCACCCGCGGCCGTACAAGACCACGACGGTGCCGGATCCGGCGAACGCTTGCGGCTTGGTCAACCTGGTCGGCCGCGACTTCGTGCCCGAGGCGAAAGACCAGCTGTGGTACGGGGATATCACGTACATTTTCACGATGAGCGGCTGGGCTTACCTTGCCACGGTGATCGACGGGTATTCACGCAAGGTAGTGGGCTGGTCCGTCGCTGATCATATGCGCGAGGAACTGGTCATCGATGCGTTCAGGATGGCAGTGGAGAATCGTCGTCCCGGGACCGGGGAGGTGGTTTTCCATTCCGACCGCGGGAGCCAGTACACTGGCCGGGCGTTCCGTGATGTGTGCCTTGGTAATGGTATCATACCGTCGGTCGGGCAGACCGGAATATGCTTCGACAATGCGGCGGCGGAGTCGTGGAACGCGACGTTCAAGAAAGAGCTCATTCACCTGCATGCATGGAAGAACGTCGAGCACGTGAGGCAGGCGTCGTTCGAGTTCACGGAAGTATACTACAATCGTCAGAGGATTCAGAAGGGACTGGGGTATCTGACGCCCTCCGAGTATGAACTCGGAATTGACACGAGAATGGCGCAAGTGGCATAATATAAGTGTCTACGAAACCGGTAGGCCTCCAGACGAAGTCGCCCGCCGCGAAGCCGGCTCCATCGCCCTGCGCGCCAAGAACGCCGGCCTGGACCCCGCCATGCGCACCGAAACCTGGGACCCCACCGCCACCATCCGCTACGACCAGCGGCTGTGGAACGAGCTCATCTCCCTGCGGTTCCTGGACGGCCCCCACGGCGCCCTGATACTCGGGCCCGTCGGCGTCGGGAAAACGCACCTGGCCACCGCCCTGGGCCACATCGCCGTCCGCCGCCGCCGCACCGTGGCCATGGCCCGCGCCGACAAGCTGTTCAAACGCCTGACCGCCGCCCGCCTGGACAACACCCTGGACTACGAATACCGCCGCCTGACCACCGTCGAGCTGCTCATCATCGACGACTTCGCGCTCCAGCCCCTGACCCCCGCCCAGACCACCGACTTCTACGAGATCATCACCGAACGCCACCGCAAAGCCTCCACCGTCGTCACCTCCAACCGCGACGCCAGCGAATGGCTCCCGCTCATGACCGACCCGCTGCTGGCCCAGTCCGCCATCGACCGGCTCACCTCCACCTGCCACGAGCTCATCGTCGAAGGCGACTCCTACCGCCGCCGCCAGCGCCCCTCCCCACCCCCGGTTGACGGCACCGCCCCAGCCACGCCATGATGCTCACGCAACCCGGCTAGGTGGTCCCTAGGTCATGGCGAACCATTGGTCCCATGCCGCTGGCGGGTGACATGCCGGGACGGCTGAATTCGGCAGTGCAGCGACCGCGTCCGGTGTCCTGTTGCTAGAGATCCGTGCGTGTCCATTGGCGTTGTTGTGGGCTCCAGGTCGTACCTGGAAGAGTTTCTGTCCCCAACACGTCAGCAAAGGCGATGACGGCCTCTACCACCTCGCTGAAATTTGCCGGCAGATCCTCGCCCGCGGTGCCGAGATTCGCCCGGTAGGCCGCGTAGGTCTGCTGGCGGAGGTCAGCGAGGTTATCAACCGCGGAGGAGAGCGCCACGGGCGTGGTGCCACGAAATGCGGTGGTGGCGAGCAAGGCCTCACGGGCGACGCCATGGTCGACCGGCCAGTTGCGCGTCAGGGTGTAGATGTCGGCGTAGTCGCGGACTCGCGTGTTGGCCGGGCCGAGGCCGATGGCCGTGGTGATTTTTTCGGCAAGTACGGTCTCGATGGGATAGCCGAGCACTCGGACGGGCGGCATCCCCGGCCGCAGCGAAGGCAAACCGAGATGTCTTGGTGCGGGCGTGACCGGGTCGCCGAAGTTGACATCGAGCCGGAACTTCACCACCGCTGTGGCGATGGCGCACTCCATTGCGATGCGCACACCTGAATAGAGGGCTTCGTCCCGGATGATGCGGGAGCTGGCCGTGTCCGCTCGATACTCGACCCCATCATCATAGGCGGGAGCCTGACGGGCGATCTGTATGACACGCTCCACGACCGCGGACTGGTCATTACTCACGGCGTGGGCTAGTGCATCTAGATCAGCAGTGGGCCGACGGGCGTCGTATGCGGCGAGCAACATGCCGCCCTTGATGATGAACTGGTCGGCGTAGGGCGACATGCTGAGCCGCGCGAGCCAGCGCTCGACCACGTAGAGGGTCAGGAGTTCTTGGGTCGCTCGTCCTTCTGCCCGGGCCCGGTTCTGCAGGTCGAGGTAGGCCTGGCCGGCCGCCGTGGCTCGTGTCGGCCGCTTCATCCTGCCCTCGCTATGTCCACTGCGAGCCTGACTGGGCCATATACATCTAGCGCGGCCGCGATCCGGAGCAGCGCTGCGGGCTGAGCGTCGCGGCGCCTTAGGTACCGGCGCAGAGCAGCAAGAGCGACCGGCTCACCGAACCTGTGCCGCAAGCGCATTAGATCTACGACCGTGCGAGCCGGATCGTAGATCCGGATCAGCTCGCCGGGCGCGGCCTCGACGCTGGAAAGGCCAAGCTCGAACGTCTCGGCATCGAACCGGAAAACCTTCGTCGGCGGGAACGTGATATGCGGCGGCCTGCTCGGCTTAGGCACGGCGATCTGGACCACAGCCGGGATCTCATCGGTCAGGTCGTGTACTGCCGCCGCCGACACCAGGCAGACGATGGCACGCGGCGCACGGTGCGCAACCGCGAGGAAGTCGGGGTAGGTGGCCAGCGATGCCTCCGCATGGCGGAAGACCCCGCGGGACAGTTCGATGATCGCGCCCGAGTCCCGCGCGGCATAGAGATCGCGGGGATGGACTCCGTGCGCTACTGCCTCACCGGTCGTGAAGGTCGCTGGGAGACCGGCGACACTAGACATGGATAAAATAGTTGCACGATGATACGTTCTGTGCAACCTTCTAATCCGCCGCCACGGCGCATCGAAGTTGATCACGATGTCATAGCCTGACGAAAGCCGGACCGCAAATCGGTGCACCAACCATACCCAAGAGGTCTTTCTCGTGTTCGAGGAGGACCGCTTTGGCGAACTGGCGGATTGACACCACCGACCTGGCAGGACGCGGGTGCCGCCATCGCTCGTCACCCGAGATCATCCCGCGCATGTTCCGGAACTTGCTGGAGAGGTGTCCCGGCGGCTGGGCTCCGTCCGGACCGCCCTGGGTGTCATACGGACGCGTGCATCGGGGGGCGAGGAATATCCGGGAATATGCCGTTGACCCTACCCCCGGATGAGCGGAGGGAGCATACTTCGACCAGCACCTGGCCGGTCAGGCCTGGGCAGTTGCGTCTGGTGATCAGCCGCGCAAAGGGGAGGAACAGGATTACTGTGAGCGTTTTCGTCATTGTTCGATGTACGGTTTCTGATCTGGGCAAGGCTCTCGAGTGGGGCAAGACCAACGGAGATATAGCCGAGGACATCACGGCGTACGGCAAGAGCCTGGGTCAGATAGGACACAGGATGCTCACCGATGGCAAGGACCTGGTCGTGATTGACGAGTGGCCGGACGCAGATACGTTCAACAAGTTCTTCGCAGGTGCCGCGAGGATGGGAGAGTTCCTCAGCGGAGCAGGCGTCGTCGGAGAGCCAGAGGTGACGATGCTCGACGCTGTGGATGTGGCCGGCCAGTTCTAGTCGTTCCTGCGACAGGAGTGGTAGCCTTCACCGGCTCGTCCTGGAGGGCTACACATCGAAAGCGGATGAGGCTCCCCATCAGGTGCAGGCGTGTCGAGTCCCGCAGCGGCCGGAAGGACCTGGCGCTATGTGTCGCGGGTAGCGCCCTGATGCGCGGTGAACGAACTGAGTGGTCAGGTGGGTCTGCTGCGCGTGCTGGTCCGGCGCTGACGCCGGGCCAGCAGCGCCGCCTCGACCAAATGAGGCCCAATTCGGCAGCGCACTGGAAAGACAGCGTTCTGTCCTTTTCGACCCATGTCGTCAAGTTGAGGTGCCGCTGCGGTGGGTCCCGGTCACTACGTTCGGTTACGCTCATGGATCATTGCCTGTCGTCCGCGTGGAACGGTGCTCTGGATAATCCCAGCGCAGTGATTGCTGTCAGTGCGATGACGTGTGTCATTGGCGCAGCTAACTTAGCGCGTACAGTGCACGGGGCCGTGCTTCTTGTAAACGGCAGGCCAGCGGTTCGAACCCGCTCACCGGCTCCCAGGTAAGACGGGGTTTCGGCCCTGCTGGCGCCCCGGATCGACAAGTGTCGGCTGCATCACGCTAACACCATCGATAACGTCCGGAAGCGCCCGACGGACAGGGCGGCCTAACTAGGCGGCTGAGGTGTACTGCGCGGTCAGAGTGGAAGATCACCCCCGGCGGCCGGGTCGCGGTCGGCGACTGCGTTGGCCAGTGCGTCCGGCTGGGGAAGACATGCAAGTCCGAACGAGCGGCACAAATCGAGTTCGGCAAACTGCTCGAGCAGGCTGCCGCGGGACGACAGACCGACTCGGACGTTACCGTAGCCCGGCTGCTCGACCAGTACGTGTCAACCCAATGCCGCTTAGCCTCGATCCACCGGCCGGGTTTGGATGGTGGCTGGACGGAATCAGCGGCCGGATGATCTGACCTTGGCATTGAATAGGGCGTGGGTTTTCTGCCGCTTGCCTGTTCTGCGGCTTGTCCGGGGTTCCTGGCTCGGGGTCGGGGTTCGGGCGGGCCGCTGGGCCGTAGGGGTGCGGTGACCGGGTCCGGGCTGGTCAGGCCGCCGGGGCGGGCGGCCCGCAGGCGGCGAACAGGGTTAGCCACTGGTGCTCGCGGTGCCAGCCTTCGGGCAGGTGCAGCGTGATGTGGCCGCGGCCGGACCGGGCGGTGCGGGCGGCGACGTTGATCAGGTCGCGGCGCAGCGTGGCGCCGCGGGCCTTGGCATACGCCAGGCTGGCCAGGGCGCCGGCGGCGCGCAGCAGGTTGTGCGCGATGGCAGCGCAGGCCGTCCAGGCCGCATTGGCGGCGAACGAGCCCGATGGCATGTGCGCGAGCGGCCCGTCGGTGACGTCGGCGAAGACCTGTTCCACGATCGCGTGGTCACGGTGCTGCCCCTCGGCCTGGATCAGCTCGAACGGGGAATCAGAGAACACCGCGTGGTAGCGCCACAGGGGGAACAGCTCGTCCTGGCCCGCGGCGGCCTGCTTGTTCAGGTCGCGGACCCGGCGGACGATCAGCCTCGCGGTGACCGCCTGCCCCTTCTTCGAGGTGAACGCTGTGTAGCGTACTTCGGCGACCTCGGCGTCGGAGATCCAGGCGCGCAGCTGGTCGTCCCAGATCGCCCGGGGATACTTGATGGCCGTCCAGGCGTCCTCGGGGATGGCCGCGATCGCGGCCTTGACCTTGGGATCCACCGGGACCGTGACGGAGAACCGCGCGCCCGCGCGGCGGATCGCGGCGATCACCTTCGCGGCGTAATACGCCGAGTCCATCCGGACCACGATCAGCCCGGTGCACCCGGCTTCCCGCGCGGTGGTGATGGCTTCGGCGGCGAAGCTGGCCGCGCCGCGGGCGGAGGCGGCGTTCCCGCCGCGCAGCCGGGTGGCGGCGATCACCGGCGCCGACAGCGGCGTGCTGATCACCGCCGCCAGCGCGTTCAGGCCGCGTACCAGCAGGCTCTTGCCCTGGATCTTGGTGTGCCCGAACCGGGCGCCCTGCTTCTTATGCCCGTAGACCCGTTTTTGCATCGAGTCGATGTCCACGAAGGCCAGCACGTCCTTGCCGGGCAGCAGCGGCGCCCGGGCGGCCAGTTCCGCCAGCAGCGCGCGGTTCACGGCCTCCAGCTGGCGGACGTTCCCCCAGGTATAGGAGCGCAGGTGCGAGCCCAGCGTGGACGGTGCGCGGATCCCGCTGAACAGCGTATCCATGGCGCCGTGCCGCAGCAGGTCCATGTCGTCAATGCTGTCTGCCCCCGCGATCATCCCGGCGACCAGGCAGCCGATCTTCACCGGCGCATTGACCCCGCACGGGCCGCCCGGCCGGACCTGCCCCGCGACCAGCCCGGTCAGCCCGGCGCGCTGCGCCAGCGCCATCACGGGGACCAGGCCGGCCCGCGACACGAGATTGGGGTCATCAAAGGATGCGTGCGTCCTGGCCAGGCTATGCAACAATCGCACTTGACGGGTGTCCTCTCGAACCGGGCGACGGAAGCTTTAGACACTCCCATTGTCCCAGTTCAGAGGGCACCTTTCGCGTTGACACGCCCGGAAACACCCCTATTTACGCGGTGGATCGAGGCTTAGCTTAAGTTGGTCGTGGTTTGCCCTGGCGTGTCGCTGCGGGGTGTTTCGGCTGGCTGCCGGCATGATCGCGGGTTATGACGCAGACTGGCAGTGTGGCTGTGGGCCGCTTGAGCGACTGGATCTCCCTGGGCGTGCTGGCGTCCTGGGTGCCGCGGGACGCGGTCGACGAGGCGGTCGAGGCGACGGGGAAGGGCGCGAAGCGGAAAGGCGGGAAGCTCCCGCCGCACGTCATGGTGTATTTCGCGATGGCGCTGGCGCTTTTCGCCGGGGAGGATTACGAGGAGACCTGGGTCCGGCTGTCGGAGACCCTGGCGGACTGGGGCTGCTGGGACCCGTCGCAGGGCACGGTGACGACGGGCGGGCTGACGCAGGCGCGGCAGCGGCTCGGGCATGAGCCGGTGAGAGAGGTGTTCGCGCAGGTCGCCAGGCCGGTGGCGACGGAGGACACGCCGGGGGCGTTCCTGGGGCCGTGGCGGAAGATGAGCATGGACGGCCTGGAATGGGATGTCCCGGATACGGAGCCGAATGCTGCGGCGTTCGGGTACCCCGGGACCGGCAAGGACGACGCACCGGCGGCATTTCCCAAGGCCAGGGCGGTGACGATCGGCGAGTGCGCATCGCACGCGGCCGTGCTGGCCGCGATCGGCCCGTGCGTGTCCAAGGGCAGCGGCGAGCAGTCCCTGGCCCGCCAGCTCTACCCGCACCTGCGGGAAGACTGGCTGCTCATCGCCGACCGCAACTTTTATAACTGGCAGGACTGGTGCACCGCCGCGGACACCGGCGCGGCGCTGCTATGGCGGGTGAAAGCGGACCTGCGGCTGGATCCGCTGGAATTCTTCCCGGACGGCTCCTACCGGTCCGTGCTGGTAAACCCGAAGGTCAAGGGCGGCGCCCGGGAGAAACTCCTGGAGGCCGCCCGGGCCGGAGAGGACCTGGACCCGCAGCGGGCACGGTACGCGCGGGTGATCGAGTACGAGGTGCCCGACCGGGAGGGCGACGGGAAAGAACGAGGTCATCGCCCTGATCACCACCATCGTGGATTTCCCGGACGCGCCGGCCGCCGTCCTCGCGCAGGCCTATCACGAAAGATGGGAGCACGAGACCGGGAACGCCCAGCTCAAGACCTACCTCCGCGGCCCCGGGAAGATCCTGCGCTCTGAGTCCCCGGACATGGTGCGGCAGGAGATCTGGGGCTACCTGCTCACCCACCACGCGATCAGCGCCCTGATCTGCACCGCCGCCACGAACGCGGGCATCGACCCGGACCGGGTCAAGTTCAAGCGCACCGTCCGCATCATCCGCCGCCGGGCCGCAGGCCCGGCTTTTCCCCCCTGACCAGCGCCAGCGCATCCTCGCCCGCGTCATGGCCGCCATCACGGACCCGCAGCACATCAACACGCGCCGCGAGCGCAGCTACCCCCGTGTGGTCAAGCGCGCCCGCCACAACCACTACCCGGTCAAGAAACCCGGCCAGCACGGTATCCGCCACGATGCCCGCGCCACCATTAAACTCGCCAATCCCATCCTGACCAGCGCAAAGGTCAGAACCGCAGCATGACCAAAAATAAGCTAAGCGGCATTGCGTGTCAACCCGCCGGGTCGGACGTGTCCACCCGGAAAACCAACCCCGGGTATATCCGCTGGACCATCAAACCCGCGTTCGGTCCACGCAGGTCCGTAAGGTCCGCGGCCCGCTGGCGGAATACGCCGGAACCCTGAGTGTTATCAGCCCATCACATTGTTCGCGCTCTCCGCATGGGGCTGGCGAAGGCGTGAGTAGTGCCCGAGGTTTATTTCGTTCTTGGTAAAGTGTCCGCTAAACAGAACCGGATCCGAGTCGTGATCGTGTCCGCTTTCGCAAGCGTGTACCAGGGCCGCCATAAAGCGGCCGGCGACAGGAGCGTTTTTGAACTGGTTGCCGCTCGTGCCAATGGCCACATAGAATCCAGTCAATGAGGTACGGTCGTAGACCGGGATCCAGTCGTCGGCGACGTCATATAGTGCAGCGAAACCAACGGGACGGGGCGGGATGCCCAGCGACGGGATTCTTCGGGCCAGACGGAGTACCTGCGAATCCCACGCCTGCGCGGTGGGCTCGGCCTCGAAAGCATCCGGGTCATCTATCCAGTGGAGGGCATCGCATGCTGGCTCCGCGCTTCCCACGATAAGCTGCCCGCCGAAGTGAGATCTGAAGTATGTGCCCAGGTCTCCGTCCGTGACAGCGGGACCCAGCTCGCCTCGCGCATAGCCAGCCGGTGCAGGCACGGAATGGACCTCCTGCCGAAGTGGGCGGGTTCGGATTCGGAATTCTCCGGTGACGCCCGCAAGAGCATTAACCTGACCGGAGTATGGGCCCGCCGCATTGACCACGACGGGAGATTGAATCACGCTTCCTGAGCGCAGCCTTATGCCCTGGACCCGCCCATTCTTCTGGAGGATCGCCACCACCTGTTCGCGGAGCTGAACATCGGTCCCCCTCCGCTTCGCCGCGGCCATGAGGTTCCTCGCCGCCATCTGCGGGTCGTCAATAAACCCGCCGTCGGGCGTGTAGTAGGCACCGAGTTCGCCGTCCGCATCCGCCCAGAATGCAGCGTCCGTGACCGACTTGGGCGGACCGTACCGTCCGGGATCCAGCCCCGGCACTCGCTGCCGGATGGTCTCAGCGTTCCAGCACTGATACGGGACACCGACGCGGTCAAAGAGAGGCAGCACCCGCTCACGCTGGGTACTACCATCAAGGATCAGGCAACCTGTCTTGATAAACCTTGCTAGGGATTCCTCAGGACGACTGCCCAGATATTCGGGCCAGCTCTCCCAGCTGAACTTGGATTCCCAGGAAGCGGCCACGCCCTCGAAGGTCGAGTAGTGAAAGCGGACGATGCTTGAGGACGAGCTGGTAGAGCCCGAACCGACACCGCCCAGCCGGTCGATAGCCACAACCCGCAGTCCGGTCTGTGCGAGCTCGTAGGCGACAGCGGCACCGATGACCCCGGTTCCGATCACGACTGCGTCGGCTGTTTGTGTCACTCAATAGTCCTCTCGGACCAGGTCGACGGTCCCGGTGGTCATTCTGCGAGCACGCTGGTCCCCGTGCCGGGATGGACGGGAGCGCCTCAGATTGTGCCCGCGCGGATTGTATGGCGCACCGAGCTGGGACAGCAACTGCCCGGCGAACGGGAGGCGCGCCGCCGCGCCGGTGAAGCAGCCGAACGTGGTGACCTGGACGGCCGAGGCGTGACGCAGGGCCAGCTTCTGGCGCACCACCCCGCCCGCGTAGCAGACGGCTGCAACCAGGCACAGCACCACGCCGGTGACAGAGGTACGACCGCCGTCCGACTCCGAGATGCCGACCACGAGAACACCGCCGAACGACACGGCCATCCCGGCGGCCAGCCGGCGCGCGAACCCCTCGTGCAGCAGCCACCCGCCGAGCAGCGCAAGGAGAATCGGGCCGATGTTGACGAGAATCGCGGCGGTGCCAGCGTCGATGTCACGTTCGCCCCAGTTAAGCGTGACCATATAGAGCCCGAACCAGAGCAGCCCCGAACCGAGAATTCCGGGCCAGGCTGCCCGGGTCGGCCGGCCGCCACCGCCGGGCAGGGCCTGCCGGCGGATCAAGGCGATCAGCCTGCACGCGCTACCCTAACGAACGATCCAAGCCGGCCCTACCTCCCACCTCGGATGGCAGCTGACCTGTGGACATCGCCGACTTCAGCCTCGACCTGTTCTCTCTCGCCGGACGTAACGCCCTGGTCACCGGCGGCAACACTGGCCTGGGCCGGGCCTTCTCGGTGGCCCTGGCCAAGGTCGGCGCTGACGTATTCGCGGTCGGCCTGGCCGAGGACGACGGGACCACCCGGGCTCTGATCGAGGCCACCGGGCGCCGGATGGAGTTCATGGTGGCCGACATCACGCGGCCGGGTGTCCCAGCAGCCGTCGTGCGGGGGTGCGTGGAGGCGCTGGGCTCGGTCGACATCCTGGTCAACTCCGCCGGCATCGCGCTGCTGGCTGACGTGGCGGAGTTCGGCCGTGACCTGTGGGACCCGATGGTGTCGGTCAACCTGACCGCCGCTTTCGAGCTTGCCCACGAGGCCAGCAGGTTCATGATCGGACAGCGGTCCGGCAAGATCATCAATATCGCGTCGCTGTTCTCCTTCCTCGGCGGGCGGCGCTCACCTGCCTACGCCGCGACCAAGGCCGGGATCGCGGGCTTCACCAAGGCCTACTGCGATGAGCTGGCGGCCTGTAACATCCAGGTCAATGCCATCGCGCCGGGATACTTCAAGACTGCCATCACCGAAGCGACCCGTGCCGATCCCGAGGCCGACCGCCGCATCGTCGAGCACATCCCCGCGGCCCGCTGGGGGGAGGCCGCCGACCTGATGGGGGCGGTGGTCTTCCTGGCCAGCCGGGCCTCGGATTATGTCAACGGCCACGTCCTGGTGGTCGACGGCGGCTACCTCGTCCGCTGACACCACAGCTACCCGGAGAGCGACCTTCGCCATGGCCCCATCCCGATCCCCGCTGACCCGCCAGTCGATCGTCGACGCGATGACCGGACTCCTCGGCCCGGCCGCTGTCGACACCCGCGACGAGCAGCTCAGGCAGGCCAGCGTCGACCGGTTCCGGAAGTACACCGCCGTGCACGGCATCTATGACGGGCCGATCCCGGCCGCGATCGTCTACCCTTCTTCCGCGGCGGAGGTGGCGGCGGTGCTGCGGTTCGCCGAGCAGAACCTCGTCAACATCGTGCCGCGGACCGGAGGGACCGCCACCGAAGGCGGCCTGGAGACGGTGATCGAGGACAGCCTCGTGGTGGACGGGTCGCGGATGAATGCGATCCTGTCCGTCGACCCGGTGGACATGATGGCCACTGTGCAGTGCGGCGTCGGCCTCCAGGACCTGGAGGACACCGTCCGGGCCCGGGGCCTGACCACCGGGCACTCGCCCCAGTCCAAGCCGCTGGCCCAGCTGGGCGGCCTGGTCGCCACGCGCTCGATCGGCCAGTTCTCCACCCTCTACGGCGGCATCGAGGACCTGGTCGTGGGCCTGGAGGCGGTCTTCCCCGGCGGGCAGGTGGCCCGGATCAAGAACGTGCCCCGGCGGGCCGCGGGTCCGGACATCCGCCACATCGTCATCGGCAGCGAGGGCGCGCTGTGCTTCATTACCGAGGTGACGGTGAAGCTGTTCCGCTACCAGCCGGAGAACAACCGGTACTTCGGGTTCCTGGTGGAGGAGTTCGCCGATGGCATCGACGCGGTCCGCGAGCTGATCACCGCGGGCTATCGGCCGTCGGTGTGCCGGATCTACTCACCCGAGGACGCCCGCCAGCACTTCGCCGGCTTCTACCAGGGCCAGAACGTCGTCGTGCTGGTGGCCGAGGGCCCCGAGCCCATCGCCGCGGCCACCGCGGCGGCGATCGGGGACCTGTTCGCCGGCCGCGGCCACGAGCGTGTGGACGACGACCTGATCCGGCGGTGGTTCGAGAACCTCAACTGGGGCCAGGACAAGATCGACGCCGAGAAGGCCGATATGCTCGCCCACGCCCGCCTCGGCTACACCACCGAGGTCTCCGTCGACTGGTCGCGGGCTGCGGGCCTGTTCGTCGCCGTCATGAGCCGGATCCGCGGCGAGTTCCCGCGGGCCGGTGACCTGACGATGCTCGGCGCCCATTCCTCGCACAGCTACCAGACCGGGACCAACCTGTATTTCGTCTACGACTACGAGATCAGGTGCAGCCCGCGCGAGGAGATCGAGGTCTACCACAAGCCGCTGAACGCGATCATCGTCGAAGAAGCCCTGCGGGCGGGCGGGTCGATGGTGCACCACCACGGGATCGGCAAGTACCGCACCCGGTGGGTGGCCGACGAGCACGGCAGCGCCTACTGGCTGCTGACGACCCTGAAGCAGGCGTTCGACCCCCGGGGCGTGATGAACGCGGGCACGATCTTCCCGCTGCGGTCATGAAGCCGTACCTGCTGGCCATCGACAACGGCTCGCAGAGCACCAAGGTGACGATCTTCGACGTCCGCGGCCGGGCCCTGGCCGCGGCCAGCAGGCGGCTTGAGCCGTATGACATCTCGGTGCCGGGGCATGTCGTCCACCCCGATGACGACATCTGGGAGTCCATCGCCGGCGCCTGCCGCGACGTCATGGCCGCCTTCCCCGGCGACCCCGCCGACATCGCCGCGGTGGGCCTGTGCACCATCCGCTTCTGCCGGGCCCTGCTGAGGGCCGACGGCAGCCTGGCCGAACCGGTACTGAGCTGGATGGACGAGCGGGTCGCCCGGCCCTACCAGGCGGACAACCCCCAAGCCCGCTACGTCACCACCTCCTCCGGTTACATCACCCACCGCCTGACCGGTCAGTTCACCGACACCGCGGCCAACTACGAGGGCATGTGGCCCATCGACCATGACACGGTGGCCTGGCCGGACGATCCCGCCGCCTACGCCGCCGCCGGCATGCCGCGCGACATGCTCTTCGACTTGGTCCCCCCGGGCGGTCGGCTCGGCCAGGTGACCCCTGAGGCGGCCGGGGCCACCGGCATCCCGGCTGGCCTGCCGGTGTATGCCACGGCCAACGACAAGGCCGTCGAGGCGCTGGGCAGCGGCCTGGACGACGACGGCAGCGTGCTGCTGTCGCTGGGCACCTACATCGCGGCCATGACCATCGGCTCGTCCTCATCCAGCGCGGACGGCAGCTACTGGGCCAACTTCGCGGCCCGGCCCGGGACCTATCTGTACGAGAGCACCGGGATCCGCCGTGGCATGTGGACGATCAGCTGGTACCGGACGCTGCTGGAGGGGCCGGACGGCGGCGAGCCGGCCGCCGGGACGGCGCGCCTGGAGACGGCGCACCTGGAGGATGGCCTCAACGCGATGGCCAGCGAGCTGGCGCCGGGCAGCAACGGGCTGCTGACCATCCCGGACTGGCTGGCACCCGGGCAGGCGCCCTGGCGCCGCGGCGCGCTGCTGGGCTTCGACGGCAGCCAGGGGCGCGCCCACATCTACCGTTCCATCCTCGAAGGCATCGCCCTGACCATGGCCAACAACACCGCGGCCATGGAACACGCGCTGGGCCGCCGGCTCTCGCCCGTGCTGGTGTCTGGGGGCGGGTCCCGTTCCGACCTGATGATGCAGATCGTCGCCGACGTCTACGGCCGCCCCGCTCGCCGTACCAGCGTCAACGACGCCGCCGGCCTCGGCGCGGCCATCTGCGCCGCCGTCGGCCACGGCATCTACCCCGGCTGGGACCAGGCCACCGCCGCGATGGTCAACCCCGGCCAGCAGTTCACCCCGGACCCCGGGGCCGCCCGCGCCTACCAGCAGATCAACCAGGTCTACGCCACCCTGACCAGTCACACCGACCCGCTGTTCCGCTCGATGGCCGACGGCCTGGCCGGCCTGGACCGCATGTGACCGTGCCCGTGGTGCTTGCGCCAGCGTCGGCTGGCTCCGTCAGGAGACCGGTCAGCTTCGAGGCCCTCACGGGGCCGTCTGCCTCAGGTCGTCGAGGCGACTGAGGGAGCATTCAAGCGCGTCGGTGAGCCGCTTGCGGTGACCGGTGGCCAGCAGGTCAAGCACCAGGCCGGTGAACGTCGCCTTGACCAGCGACGCCTCGCGTTCGGCGTCCTCGGGCTTGATGCCGTCAGCGATCAGGCCGGCCGCGATGTCCTCGCGCCAAAACGAGATCTGCTCCGCGCGCACATCACCGGGCAGACCGCTGACCGTGGCGTCCAGCGTGGCGGCTTCGAGACCCAGTTGCACCAGCGCCAGGTGCTCCGGGCTGCGGTTGATCCACCGCCACCAGCGCCGCTGCAGCTCCGCCGTGGAGATGTGAGGTACCTGCCGCCGCCACCGCCCTTCGACTCCTCGCTGAATCTCAGCGGCCCGCCGCAATGCGGCGACCACCAGTTCGTCCTTGCTGCCGAAGTGATGCACCAGCGCGTTGACCGACACACCCAGTGCGCGGGCCACTGGCCGCAGTGACACTCCGGCGACGCCGTGCCGGCCGAGGTAGCCGACCACCTCGTCCAGCAGCTCGGCCCGTCGTTCGAGGTCAGGATGGCGTCCCATCAGTGTCGTCCCATCAGGCGCGCATGCGATGGCCCGCCGGGTCGAGTACCGGTTCGGATAGCAATCTCGCCGGCCGCCGCTGGCCGATGATCTCCACCTCGAACATCGCGCCGGGCACCGCGAGCTCGCTCGGCACGTAGCCGAATGCCAGCGAGCGGCGGCTGTAATGCGCATACGCGCCGGACGTCACCCAGCCCACCACCGCCCCGTCGTGCCAGATCGGCTCGTCGCCGACGACGTTGGCCGGTTCCGCCGGATCGGGGGTGACGTCGAAGTAGCCGAGCGTTCGCGCCGGGCCGCGCGCCAGCTCCGCCTCCACCGCAGCGCGGCCGATGAAGTCATGATCTCCCTTGAGCGACCGGTGCATCCGCGCCTGCACCGGCGTGTAGACCGGACGGTACTCGCGCGCCCACGTGCCGAACATCTTTTCCATCCGCAGCGACATCAACGCCCGGAACCCGAACAGGCCGATGCCGGATGGCTGCCCGGCCTGCCACAGCAGATCGAACAGTGCTCGCTGGTACTCCGGTGCGACCCAGATCTCGTAGCCAAGATCCCCGGTGTAGGTCATCCGGCCGACGTAGGCGGGGATCATCCCGACGTCGATCCGGCGGAACGTCATGAACGGGTAATCCTCGGTGGCCAGCGAAGCGTCGGTGACCGATTGCAGCACGTCGCGCGCGCCCGGACCGGCCAGCGAGAGGCCCACCAGGGACAAGCCAAGCACGTCGAACCGCACACCATCAGCGAGGTGGCTCAAGAACCAGCGCGAGTGATGCGCCTCGGCGATCTGCGAGCCGAACAGGAAGAAATCGTCTGTACCGACCCGCGCTACGGAAAACTCCCCGACGATGTGACCGTTGGGATCCAGGGCGGCGGTGAGATTGATCCGGCCTACTCGCGGCAGCCGGTTGGTGAACAGCCGCTGCAGCCAGTCGGCGCTGCCGGCGCCGGTGACGCGGTACTTGGCGAAGTTGGAGCACTCGGTGAGCCCGACGCGTTCGCGCACCATGCTGCATTCGTCAGCGACGACCGGAAAAGCGTTGGAACGGCGGAACGACACGTCCTCACGCGGCTCCTCCCCGGCACGCTGGAACCACAGGGGGTGCTCGAGCCCGAAGCCCGCGCCCCATACCGCGTTGTGGGCGGTGAGCCGGTCATAGACGGGCGTGGTATGCAGCGGCCGCCCGGCCGGGAGCTCCTCGTTGGGGAAGGTGATACGGAACCGGCGGCTGTAGTTCTCCCGCACCTTGGCATTGGTGTAGGCGAGGCTCGCCCAGGTGCCGAAGCGGGCCACGTCCATCGCCCAGATGTCTTCACCCGGATCACCGTCGACCATCCAGCGCGCGAGGGTGAGGCCAACGCCGCCGCCCTGCGAAAAACCGGCCATCACCGCGCAGGCCACCCAGCAGTTGCGCACGCCGGGCACCGGGCCGACCAGCGGATTGCCGTCGGGCGCGAAGGTGAACGGCCCGTTGATCACATTCTTGATCCCCACGCTAGCCAGCGCCGGATAGTGCTTGAACGCGATCTCCAGCGACGGAGCGATCCGGTCGAGATCGGGGGCCAGCAACTGCTGGTCGAAGGTCCACGGTGTCTCGCGGGGTGACCAGGGCACGCACGCCTGCTCGTACGTGCCGAGCAGCATCCCGCCGCCCTCCTGGCGGATGTAGAGCTCGCCGTCGAAGTCCAGGCCCATCGGCAGCTCACCTCCGGTGGCCGCGTTGTACTCGGCCACCTCAGCCATGTCTTCGGTGATCATGTACATGTGCTCCATCGCGAGCACGGGCAGCTCCAGGCCGATCATCCGGCCCACCTCACGTGCCCACAGCCCGCCGGCGTTGACGATGTGCTCGGCATGGATCTCGCCGGAGTCGGTGCTGACGTCCCACGTGCCGTCGGGGCGCTGCCGAAGGTCGCTCACCCAGGTGTGCTGGTAGATCTCGGCGCCGGCCTGCCGCGCGCAGCCGGCATAGGCCCGGGTGACCCCGGTCGGGTCGACGTGACCCTCGGCCCGGTCGAAGAGCGCACCGATGAAGTACTTCTCCTCCAGCAGCGGGAACATCCGCTTGGCCTCGGCCGCCGAGATGATCTCCATATCCATGCCGAGGTAGCGGCCGCGGGCCTGGGCCATCCGCAACCAGTCCATCCGCTCCCGGTCGCCGGCCAGCATCAGCCCGCCAGGCATGTGGATGGAGCAGTTCTGGCCGGAGCGCTCCTCGATCTCGCGATACAGCCCGACGGTGTACTGCTGCAGCTTCGCAACATTAGGGTCACCGTTGAGCGTGTGCATGCCGCCCGCGGCGTGCCAGGTCGAGCCGGCGGTGAGCTCCTTGCGCTCGACCAGCACGACATCCGTCCAGCCCAGCTCGGTGAGGTGGAACAGGACCGAGGCGCCCACCACACCACCGCCGATGACGACCACCTGCGCGGAAGATTTCATCGAGGCATCCCTACGTCTAAATTTTCCCGGTACAGTCGTTCCGACTATAGGACCTTGGAGGTGTCGTGCATGGGCAGGCTTCTCGATCGGCTCGCGGCCGGACCGGTGATCTGCGCTGAGGGGTATTTGTTCGAGTTCGAGCGCCGCGGCTACCTGCAGGCCGGGGCGTTTGTGCCAGAGGTGGTGCTCGAGGAGCCCGAGATGGTTGCCGGACTGCACCGGGAATTCGTGCATGCCGGATCGGACGTCGTTGAGGCATTCACCTATTACGCCCACCGCGAGAAGTTGGCGGTGATCGGTCGCGAGGGCGACCTCGAGCCGATGAACCGGCAGGCCCTGCGGATCGCCAAGGAGGTCGGCGCCGAGCACGACTCCCTGGTGGCCGGCAACATTTGCAACACCAACCTCTACGACCCGGACGATCCCGCGACGCATGCGGTCGTCCGCGCCATGTTCGACGAGCAGGTCGGATGGGCCGCCGAGGCGGGCGTCGACTTCGTGATCGCCGAGACCATCGACTACACGGGCGAGGCATTGCTCGCGCTGGAGGCGATCAAGGCGCACGGCCTCGATGCGGTGGTCACCCTCACCATTCATCGCCAGCCCGTCGTCCGCGGCGGCGAACCGATTGGCGAGGCGTGCCGTCGCCTGCAGGACGCCGGCGCCGATGTGGTCGGGCTGAACTGCATCCGCGGGCTCGCCACCATGCTGCCGCTCATCGGTGAAGTCCGCGCCGCCTGCGACGGCTACATCGCCGCTCTGCCGGTGCCGTACCGCACGACAGAGGCCGAGCCCACGTTCCAGTCGCTCACCGACCCAGATTGCGACCTGATCCCGGAAGGGCGGCCGTTCCCCACCGCGCTGGACCGATTCCTGGCCAACCGCTACGAGGTGGCCGCGTTCACGACGGCAGCGGCTGCGCTCGGAGTCAACTACTTCGGCATCTGTTGCGGCTGCGCACCCCACCACGTCCGCGCGATGGCCGAGGCACTCGGCCGCACGCCGCCGGCGAGTCGGTTCAGCGCGGATATGAGTCGGCACGCCTACTACGGCACCAGCGAACGGATCAGCCGGCATTACCAGGAGTTCGTCAAAGAGCTCTAGAAACCCGGCGGACAACGCGACGCTCCGATATTCGGCGGCCTCTACGGGGCACCCCGCGGAGTCGCCGACCGCGACCAGCCGGAGCATCCGGGTTTTGATCAGTAGCCGACGTTAGGCAGTGTGCTCCCTGTCAGACGCCACGCGCTGCAGGTTGCGCAGCTCGTCGGCCGAGTAGTGGCAGCGCGCCACCCTGGCGACTCAGTGGGCCAGCTCCCGGGGTCGCGTGGTGCCGGCGGTGCCGGGCGGCGAGAGTAGTTATGCGCGCGTGCGCAAAGTTGCGCTCGATTGAGGATGTGCTTCCGATGGTGTCGCATAACTTCGCGTAAAGAGCTGGCGCATAGGCGTCGAGGGTGACGGGACGGTCAGCGGCGCCCGGCCCGGCGCGGGGCGGGGCCGGGCCGGGCGCCGGGCCGACCCGTTGCGGGTCTAGGCGCCGATCGCGAACACGACTCGGCCGCCTGCTGCACTGCGGCGCCCCGCGAAGGACGGAAAGCTCAAGCTACGCGGAGAACGCCGGGAATCGGAAGATGTCAGACCAGCCCGATGAAGCTCACAAGGAACACAGTTGCCCGCGGCCTGGCTCCATGGGACAGCTAGGCCGAGACAGCACTTTCATTACCTAACGTGACCGGCCGATGATCGAGTCTGCGCGCGTGGCCGTTCTGGACGGTTCGCAACCGCGAACTCTCCGCGTTGGCGAACGTGCACAACAGGTCGTTCTGTCGCGCCTGGCTTCCAGTACACGAGACTCACGGTCCGAGCAGGCCAGCGGATCTAGCCCGCGCAGCGGCCAGCGCCGGCAGCCGCCCGGGATCTCGGGAACTGAACTGAGCGTGCCGCGTGCCCACGCCACGGGAACAGCGCCCTGCCCGTCCGGCGCGGTTAGGAGCCCTGGCCTGCCCGCGGTTCGCCCGCCTGCTCTCCGGCCAGGTTGCCCCCAGGCGGGCACGCAGATGAGCAGCACCGGTGGGGCATGGGTCCTGTACCGGCTCACCCATTCTGCGCTCGCCCTGGGCCTTCAGGGGCTGTGCTTCTCCGTGCCGATCGCGGTCCTGCCGCTGCTGACCGGGAACCTCGCCGCCTGGCCATCAACATCCCTGCCCAGGGCGCCCTGGTCACCAACGCCGTGCCCGCGGACCTGCTGCCCAGCGCCCTGGCCTTGTCCAGCGGCACGTGGAGTTCATCCGCGCTGGTAGGCCCGGCGGCTGCCGGTGCCCTGCTAGCGGTGGCCGGGCCGGCCCTTATCTTCGCCATCAACGGCGCGACCAGTGGAAACGCGAGACAGCCCATGAGGAGGAAGCACGACTGACAACCAGCCCGCCGCGCCCGGGCAGCCGGGGTTCGTCCGCGGAAACGAGCGCCTGGACCAGCTGCTCGCCGACCCGCAACTCGCCGCCGACGTCGCTGCTGCCCATGCTGACGCGGAGGAGATGGACCGGGTCTATGCCATGAACCTGGCCATGATCCGCAAGGCAGCGCAGATGACCCAGGTCGAAGTCGCTCGCAAGCTTGGCGTCGGCCAAGGCGTGGTGTCACGGCTAGAACACCGCGATGACATGCTGCTGTCCACACTGTATGACTACCTGATGGCCGCCGGCGCCGAAGGCGCAGGCATCGTCGTGATCGTCCACGGCCACCGGATAGAGCTCGACCTGAGCCGGCTCCGCAACCCGGCGATGCCATCCCGGATCGGGGGAACAGGCCGGGTGCGGCGCCGTCGAGCATCGCGACCATCGTCACGCCGGGGATCACGAACATCGCCGGCTGGGGGAGCGCACGCCAGCCGGTAATGGCCGGGCCGGAATAGGCAGGCGACTGCGCGGGCGCCGCCCATCCAGTGGCGATCACCGTTTCGAGCCGGGTGACGTCGGCTCCGCGACCCGTAGGCACCCGCCAGAGCTGCGGATCCTGGAGGTTCCCGATCGGTGCGTCCGACGGCGGCCCTCGGTGCCGAGGTGGGCAACGCTCGTGTCAGCGGGCCTCTTTGCTCCCGTCCGCACCTCGGCCAGCGCCGGCGGATCCCCCGGCAGGCCCGGCGCCGGGGAACCCTGGCCCATGTCCGGCGCCCTCGCGCCCGGCGGCCCCGGACCCAGGCGAATGCCCGCCGCCCGCGGGCCCGGCCCGCCGCCCGGCCGCCTCGGCGAGGTAGCGGTCCCCGTGTGCGACTGGGCTGAAGGCGAAGGCGAGGGCGATGGCGGCGATGAGACCGCCGATCACGGCGTAGACGCCGGTGACACTCCCGCTCAGGTTGATGGCTGCCGCCCCGGCGAGCGACCCGAGGGGGATGGCCGACCAGGCCAGGACCTGGGCGACGCTTACCACCCGCCCGTAGAGCCGGGGCGGGACGATCGCCTGGCGCAGGGCGCCGGTGTTGATGTTGAACAACAGGCCAAACCCCGATGACGCCGCCCACAGGACCAGCGCGGCCGGGTAGGAGCCGGCCAGGGCCATGGCGGTCATGGTCAACCCGGCGACGACGAGGGCGCCGAGGGCGGTGACGGCGAAGGAGACACGCCGCCGGATCGGCCCGGCAACGAGACTGACCGCGACGATGCCGGCGGCACCAGCGGCATACAGGAAGCCGATCTCGGAGTTGGTGGCGTGCAGGGCGCGCCGGGCAAACAGGACGAGCTGGGAGTTGGCCGTCGCGGCGACGAGGTTGATCAGGGCCATCATGATCGAGATGGAGCGCAGGAGCGGGTTGGACCACACATAGGCCAGGCCCTCCCGCACGTCGGCGAGCAGGGCCCGGATCACTGACCCGGCGAGGCGCATGGCCGGGGTGGCGGCGTTGAAGCTGCAGCGGATCAGGGCCAGGCAGGCCGACGAGACGAGAAAGGAGCCGGCGTCCACGAACAGCAGACCGGCGACAGGCACGAAAGCCACGAGCGCGCCGGCGAGCCCGGGGCCGAGGATCTGACCGGCGTTGTTTGCCGCCATGATGCGGGCGTTGGCCGTGACCAGTTCCTGTTCGCCGACGAGCGAGGGGATCGCCGCGAACTCCCCGCAGTCGAAGATGATCCCGAGCGTCGACTGCACGAAGGTCACGGCATAGATGTCCGCGACCCGCAGCACCCCGCAGATCGCCAGCACGGGGATCACCGCGATCACGAGCGCCCGGGCGAGGTCGCTGCCCAGCATGAGACGCTTGCGGTCGAACCGGTCGACGACCGCGCCGAGCAGGAGACCGAACAGCAAGTAGGGCACGAACTCCGCGGCGGTGGTCAACGCCAGGTTCGTGGCAGAGTGAGTCAGCTTGAACACCAGCAGCGGCAAGGCGAAAGTCGTGAACGAGCCGCCCAGCTGGGAGACGGCCTGCCCGCTGAAGTAGAACCAGAAATCCCGCCCCAGCCGGGCCCGCCCGCCCGCCGGGGCTTTCCGGGTACGACGCTCGTTGCCCATCCGGACAAACTGTAGTTCCCGGGCGGCCAGCACGAGCGAGACCGGAGCAGGGCTCAGCTTCCCCGGTTCCAGCCCGGCCGGGAGGTGCCCGATGACTACTGCCGTCCCATCCACCGAGGACGCGGCTACGGATGGGACCGATCTGGATGACGAGGAGCATGGCAGACCTGCGGAAACTGCACGGCCGGGACGGCGCGGGCGCGCCGGGTGGGGCTTCCCAAGGCCAGAGCCCGGCGCGGGGAGCGCCGGACCCGGCGCCGCAGGCGCCGCCTGATCCAGATACGGCCCAATTCGGCGTGCTGCGGCCTTGGCCGTAGCAGGCTGGAATGGATCTTGACTGGCCCCCGGCGTTTCTTACAGACCGTGACGGCACAACGGTCGCACGACCGCGATATCCGCTGCTCTGGAGCCGGGGCCGGAGGATGTGGCGTCACCTGTGATGGATGTGTATCAGGGTGGTCGGCGTCCTGGCAGCCGGCGCCCGGCCCCGGGCCGCCGGTGCGGTCGTTTGGTCTTTTCACCATCACGCCGTGGATGTGCAGGATGGCGCGGCAGAGTTGTTGCCTGTGCCGGAGAGCCCGGGGGTCGCCGGCGGTTCCGGGTTCAGCTCATGGACTTCGCGCCGTCCAGGGATTCGCGGATGATGTCGGCGTGGCCGGCGTGCTGTGCGGTTTCGGTGATGATGTGCAGGAGCACCTGGCGGGCCGACCATGATTCGCCGGACTGGAACCAGGGGGCCTTCGGCAGCGGGTGCCCGGCGTTCAGGCTGGGCAGGCTGGCAACCACTTCGTCGGTCCGGTGGGCCACCTCGGCGTAGCCGGCCAGGACGCCGGCCAGCGTCTCGCCGGGCAGCAGCCGGAACTGCTCAGCTCGCTGCGCATAGTCGTCCTGGGTCATGGCGGTGAAGTCCTTCATCGCCGAGGTTCCCTCGGCGATGAAGCTCACCCAGCCTTGCTCGACGGCCGTGACGTGCTTGATCAGGCCGCCCAGGGATAGCTCGCTCACGGTGGTGCGCTGCCTGGCCTGCTCGTCGGTGAGGCCGCGGGTGGTGAAGCGCAGGAAGTGGCGGTTCTTGGCCAGGGTGGCCAGCAGGTCGGCGCGCTCACCGTCGGCGGTGGATGCGTCAGCCGGGCCGCTAGCGGCCAGGCCGCCGACGATCGGGGTGCTAGTTGTCATGATCTGGGCCTTTCGTGTTGCGGGCGGGATTCCGTTGCCGGTCTAAGTCCACGCTACGGGCCATAGCGGCCACTTCCTGACCTGAATTATCCGATGATGGTCACATGGCCAGTACCAGCACGCGCACGCTGCGGTTGCTGTCACTGCTGCAAGCACGCCGGTACTGGCCGGGTCCTGAACTGGCCGGACGGCTGCAGGTTTCGCCGCGCACCCTGCGCCGGGACATCGACCGGCTGCGTGAGCTGGGTTACCCGATCCAGGCCCAGCGCGGCGCCGAGGGCGGCTACCAGCTGGCCGCGGGCACCGCGCTGCCACCGCTGCTGGTCGAGGATGAGGAGGCCGTCGCCCTGGTCATCGGCCTGCAAGCGGCCGCGCAGAGCGCAGTCGAGGGCATCGCGGAGTCCTCGGTGCGCGCACTAGCCAAAGTGGTACAGGTCATGCCGGCCCGGCTGCGGCGCCAGGTCGAGGCGCTGGGTGCGATGACGGTGCCCGCAAGCTGGGGGAGCGCGGCCCAGGCGAGCGTGGACCCGGGCATCCTCACCACCGTCGCGCTGGCCTGCCGGGACAGCGAACGGCTCCGCTTCTCCTACACCGCAGCCGACGGCCAGCACACCGGCCGCCACGTTGAACCACACCGCCTGGTCCTGCTCGGCCAGCGGTGGTACCTGGCCGCCTACGACCTCGGCCGGCACGACTGGCGCAGCTTCCGCCTGGACCGCCTCACCGCACCGCGCGGCACCGGGACACGATTCCGGCCCCGCACGCTGCCCGCCGCCGACGCCGCCGCTTTTGTCCGGGCTGGCGTTGACAGCGTAACCGCCGCATACGACGTTGAGGTTCTCATCCAGGCTCCGGCCGCGGCCGTACGCCAGCGAATCGGCCAGTGGGCTGCCGTCGAGGACATTGACGCCACCCGCTGCCGGGTACGCATGACGGCCGACTCGCTGGACTGGCCCGTCATGGCGCTGGGCGCCGTCGGCGCAGGTTTCCAGGTGATCTCCCCACCTGAACTACTTGACCGGGTCCGCGACTGGGGCCGCCGATTCAGCCAGGCCAGCCTCACAACGCACGACGACTGACGCGGCGGTGCTCCTGAACCGTCACTGACTCGCCGGGGTGACCGCCGACCAGATGCTGACAGTGCGGGCAATAACACAGCGGCCCGCATCCTGGCGACGCCGCTGCGGACCCTTAAAGGGGACGAACCCAGAACCGGAAACCTGCCTGTCACCCGCAGCCCACGCCGCAAGCGCTTAAATAACCCTGCGCAGGTGATGTGCAGGCAGCTGCGACCATAGACGATTGGCCGGCATGGTTGGTTCGAGAGGGAGCACTACCCGGACCTGGGAGTGTTAGGTCTGCGGGCTAGGAGGACGCTGGTGACGACACCGTCCGATCCGCTTGCGCTGCTGCGATCTAAGAGTTACCTGGTCCTGCTGGTGCTGGCTGCGCTAGTCGGCGTTCCCGTCTCGGCGGCGGCCTACTTCTTCCTCGCGCTGGTCAGCAAGCTGCAGGGCTGGATCTTCACCAGCTTGCCCAACGGGCTGGGCTTTCACGGCGAACCCCTGTGGTGGCCCATTCTGCCATTGGCGCTGGCCGGGGTGCTGGTCGGTCTGACCCTGCGGTACCTGCCCGGCACGGGCGGCCATTCCCCAGCCGACGGGTTCAAGGCGGGCGGAGGCCCTCCACCCGGGATCGAGCTTCCCGGCATCGTGCTCGCGGCCCTGGCCACCTTGAGCCTCGGCGTGGTGCTCGGGCCTGAAGGGCCGCTGATCGCCCTCGGCGCCGGGCTCGGCGCCCTCGCGGTCCGGCTGGTCAAGCGGGACGCTCCGGCTCGAGTTCAGTCGGTGATGGCCGCTGCGGGCAGTTTCGCCGCGATCAGCACCCTGCTCGGCTCGCCCCTGACCGGCGCGTTCCTGCTGATGGAAGCCTCCGGCCTGGGCGGCCCCATGATGCAGCTCGTGTTGGTACCTGGCCTGCTGGCCGCAGGCGTCGGATCGCTCATCTTCATCGGCCTGGACGCCTGGACCGGGCTGGGCACGTTCTCGCTGGCGATTCCCGGCCTCCCGCACGTCGGTGCGCCCACGGCCGCCGGATTCTTGTGGGCGCTGGCGATCGGGGTAATCGCTGTCCCGGTCGGTTCCGGGATCCGGTGGCTGGGCCTGTTCCTGCGGCCTCATGTCGAGCGGCGGATCCTCCTGCTCACGCCGGTCATCGGCCTGGCCGTCGCGGGCCTGGCGATCGCGTTCGCCGCAGGCACCGGCAAGGCCTCCTCCGAGGTGCTGTTCTCCGGGCAATCCGCGCTCGGCCCGCTCATCAGCAACAGCGCCAGCTACACCGTCGGCGCGCTGCTGCTGCTCATAGCCTGCAAGAGCCTGGCCTACGGCGTGTCGCTGAGCAGCTTCCGCGGCGGTCCCACCTTCCCGGCGCTGTTCATCGGGGCGGCGGGCGGCATCGCGCTGTCGCACCTGCCGGGGCTGCCACTCATCGACGGTGTCGCCATGGGCGTCGGCGCGATGTCCGTCGTGATGCTCAGGCTGCCGCTGACCTCCGTCCTGCTCGCCACCCTGCTGCTGTCATCAGACGGCGTGAATGTCATGCCGCTGGTGATCGTGGCGGTCGTGGTGGCATATGTCGCCTCTGCCAGGCTCACACCAGCCCCAGCCACGACGCCGGAAACACCGCCTCCCACGCCAGAAGCCCCCCCAACCGCCGAACCAGCCCGCGCCCAGGAGAACCGAACCGTGGACCGCGGCTCAGGGCAGACCACCGATGAAGCCGCTGATGACCCGGGCGCGTCACCACGCGGCGACAGCACCGCCGAGCGCGCCTGATGCGGGTGATCGTTCCCCGGGATTTGCCTCCTTACCAACGGGGATCCACAGTGCGGCCGTGGCGCACCCGAGGGTGGTGCAGACGAGTCCGCTGGTCAGGGCGTGCTCGAGACTGCGGCTGCAGCTCGCCAGTACCGTGTTCTGGGACAACCGGCCGGGTCAGGCCCGTGACCTAGCTGGAGACGGCCTGCGCTACATTCAAAACGGACCAAACGCCGCGCACCTGTACGTCAAATACGCCCGGGCGGCGGCTCGCGGCGGGGGCGGCCGGGTCGATGCTGGCCTGTGCAGGAACACGAGCCGGATGACCGGTAGAGATCCGGATGACCGGTAGAGATTCTGCGCGTGCTGCCCGAGCGGCTCCGTGAGCCGCTTCTCAACGAGTATGCGGCCGCGGCGGAAGCTGCCCGCAGGCCTGAGGGCTACCGGGCACTTCATGACCTGCTCAGGCTGTGGCGGCTGACCGCAGCCGCCTACTCCGAGCCGGGTTTTGAGGCCCGTCTCGCTAGTGTGCGGGAGGCCGTGCTAGCCGGCCGCCCGGAAGGGTCAGTGCCGATCGAGGAGATCGTCCCGGATTGGCCCCCTCGCCTGAACCGCCGGTGACCTATCGCGTCCGGTTCGAGGCCTACGCCCTGGTCCAGCTCCACGGCCTGCCCAGCGAGGCTTTCGACGCGCTGCTGGACCGAGTCGTGGAACTGGTAGAGGCGGCCTGGGACGCAGTCGCAATGCCACCCGGCGGCGATCCGGCGTACCGCCGGACCGTGTTCGGCTCCGGATTCTGATTCTCCGGGAAACGCGATGGCCATGGCCCTCACTCCTCCTCCGCAGTGGACGGTGCCCGGCGGCGTTGTTTCAAGGGTTGGACGGGTCCACGACCGGTAATTCATCGGTGCCATTCGGCGTGCCATCAACCACGGTCAAGGGCGGCCAGGAGCGTCACCGCCGGACATGCAAAGTAGCAGTTCAGGCACGATGACGACCTGGTTTGCTCAGATTCCCAAGCTGATAGTCACGCACACCTAAGACAGGGAATGGGCGGTCTTGTCCTCATGCGCGGTGGGTGTGATCGGCGATCTGCTCGGCGAGGAAGGCGCGCTCGGCTTCGTTGGCGGCTAGGTCGAACGCCTGCCGGTAGGAGTCGGCTGCCTCGCCGGTACGGCCGATTCGGCTGAGCAGGTCGGCTTTGATCGCGGGTAGGTAGTGGTATCCCGATAGGCGCCCGTCTCGTTCGAGCTTCTCGACTTCCGCGAGCGCAGTCTCCGGCCCGGAGACCATCGCCAGTGGCACGGCGCGATTCAGCGCCACCACTGGTGACGGCCACACCTCCAGCAGTTTGTCGTACAGGGCGACGATCTGCGGCCAGTCAGTCCGGTCATACGAGGACGCCTCGGCATACAGCGATGCGATCGCAGCTTGCAGCACGTATCGCCCGGGTGGGCCGGCGCGCAGGCAGTCGATGATCACGTCGTGGGCGTTGGCAAGCGCGGACCGGTCCCATAGCGACCGGTCCTGTTCCTTCAGCCGCACCAGTCGGCCGTCGGCGTCAATACGGGTCGCGCGCCGCGCATCGGTAACCATCAGCAGCGCATACAGCCCGCCCACCTCGGTATCGTCGGGCATCAGCTCGTACAGCATCCGGGCCAGGTGCATGGCCCGGTCCACCAAATCGGCGCGCACCAGTGATGCGCCCGATGGCGCCGTGTGGCCGGTAGTGAAGAGCAGGTGGATCACGGCGAGCACAGCACGCAGCCGATCGGGCAACTCAGCGGGCCGGGGGACCCGGTAGGGGATCCGCGCGGCGGAGATCTTCTTCTTCGCCCGGGTAACCCGCGCCGCTACGGTCGGCTCGGACACCAGGAACGCCCGGGCGATATCTGCGGTCGGGATCCCGCAGAGCAGTCGCAGCGTGAGTGCCACCTGGGCTTCCTGGGCCAGCGCCGGGTGGCAGCACGTGAAGATCAGGCGCAGTCGCTCATCCGGTATGACGTGGTCAGGGTCTTCGGCGTCCTGCGTCATCGATTCCTGCATGGTGACCTCAGTGGCTGCGTCTTCGGGCTCCACCAGCAATGGCAGCCTGGAACGCAACGCCCTCTCTCGTCGTATCGCGTCTATCGCGCGCCGCTTGGCCGTGATGGTGAGCCAGGCGGCCGGGTTGCCGGGGATGCCGTCCCTGACCCAGGCCGCCAGGGCCGCGGCGTACGCCTCCTGCACGCACTCCTCGGCCAGATCCAGATCCCGCGCGACGCGCACCGTAGCGGCGAGCACCCGGGCCCACTCGCGACGGTGCGTGCCCGCGATCGCACCCTCGACGGTCGCAACGTCTGTCACGTCGCCGTCTGCTCCTCCCGCTTTATGAAGCTGCTGTGGACCGGCCGGACCTCGACACCGCCACCCTCCCGGACCACAGGGTTGAGACGGGCAATGGCCAGGGCCGCATCGAGGTCAGGTGCCTCGATCACGTAGAAACCGGCGATGACCTCCTTGGAATCCACGAACGGGCCATCGGTGACGGTGTCACCGCGGATCGACGTCGCCATGTCCCTGGGCGTCAGGGCGTACGCCATGACCATCGAACCGCCCTGGGCCAGCTCGTCCGAGTGCCGGTCGCAGGACTCGGTGTCCTCAGGCGTCGCGTCAGGGGCGTGGGCGGAGTCGTGGGCGTAGATCAGGACCGCGTACTGAGCCATGACAGCTCTCCTTCAACCTCGATCGCTTGGTTCGTACATCTCTACGTCGGACGGACCGCGCGAAATCGACAGGCCTGCAGCGAGAAACTGACGCCGATCTCGTCAGAGAGCCTTCGCGGCGGGCAAAGTGGACCCGATGTGGACAGGGAGTACTGAACAGCTCGTAATCGAGGTTTCACTCCACCTAACCGGGATGGACTTCGATCTCGACCTATACAGCGTGTGGTGGGAGCATGAAAGCGTCAACAGCCCGAGGTCGCGGACTGATCTGACCGGGTCCGGATGCCCGTACGGGTAGCTACGGGTTGGCAGGCTGCGGGCGTGCGTGCCGGAGCCACGGATCGAGTGACAAGATTCCCGCGGGAAGACAGGCGGCCCACAATGCGATCTCCGGCGCCACCCGCGTCAGCTTAGCTGCTATGCAAGCCTGACCATCCTCGCTGGTCGTCGAGGACAACTGCAAGAGATTCCAGGCGCGATGACGCGCATGAAGATGATCGCGCACTGCGTCGAGTTCCGCCCTGGTCCACCTGCTGGCCACGACGCACAACCGCTCACCCAGTTGCGGCCTCAACCGGGCCTCGACCGCATCCGGGTCCGCCGCTGCGACAACAAGCACCGCCTGGTCCTGGCCGGGCCGGAAGACGGTCACCGCGACCGCAGCCCCGGTATCCCGCAGATCACCGAGGTCGCAGCGCACGTTCTCGGCACCATGTCGCGGCCAGCCGCCCGCGGGAGCCGGACACGGCGGCATCACCCAGCGCGGGAAACGAGCATCCCCGGGGCCGGGAATCGCCTGGCGCTGTACCCGCAGCTGACCAGCTGACCAGATCCCCGTCAGCGTCGCGAAGCCTTCCACCGCCCCGTCGTCCTCGAAACGACCGGCCAGCTCATCGAAATCAGCCCCGGCGACCCGGACAGCGACTGGCGACACCGGCCGGATTATCCGGGGTCCGCCACCCACCGCCGCCACGGCCGCCACCGGCAATAGCGGCTCGAACCGGTCGCCCGCCTGGTTGCGGACTAGGCGACCCGATGCGGTCACTAGGTCGTCGTCACGCACCACCAGACCATCGAAATCCACCCTCTCGGCTCCTTGCGTAATCACGACCCAGCATCTGACTCACGGGACACCACGCCTGAACCGACCCTAGAGGCGGGTGCGCAGCTGGTCGATGTCCGGGTCAGCGGTCCGAGTGTTGGCGTCCGACTGGACCAGGCGGAGCGGCCAGGGCCGGAGTCGCTGTCGTCAGCGGGCACAGCGGGAGAGTCAGGGCCGGACACCACCCGATGGCAACTGCGTGCCACACATGCGGCATAGTAAGTCGCTGACCTGCTGAAACCGTCAGAGACGCCCGGGTCGCCCCGGTTCGAACCCCGGAGAATCGCTCGTTGGCCGTGGTTCAAAATCCGTCAGCTGACCGATGTCTCTCACTGCAACTTGCAGCACTATTTGTCGTGCAACCGGCACCGGGCAGTTCAGGATGCTGTCCGGACCTTCGCCGGGAGCAGCCGCGCACAGTGGCCAGCGCTCTCCCGGGCCAGTTCGAACCGGCCCGCTGAGAAGCCCGGTGAACGCGATGGACGCGCCCGGCCGGGCTGCGCGAAGCCCACGTCCGGCTGATCACGGGACCGGCCGTGGCCGCCAAAGCCCCCGCAGCCGGGTCCGGGCGGCCATCTGTGCCTGAGATTTCCCTGTCGACCCTGAGGAAGGGAGGAACCGGCCATGGCACGTAGGTTCACGCGGGCAGTCCGGGCCGCGGAGATACTTGGCGCCATTGCGGCCGCCGCCGTCTTGGCAATCCTGTTCATACCAAGGCTTACCGGCGGCGGGGACCCCCCGCCCGTCATCGAGCAGCCGGACCTGAATGTCGCGGTGGTTCCCGCCGCCGATTCCGCCGGTTTCTTCGTTGCTCTGCACGAGGGCCTGTTCGCGGCGCGCGGCCTGCACGTCACCTTCATCCCGGCTGTCAGTTCCGAGACGGTCATCAACGGCCAGGCGCTTGACGAGCCGCACGACCGGATCGACATCTCCTGCGGCAACTACGTCAGCTACATCCAGGCACAGGAAAACTACGACCAAGGCCAGCGGCCTTCCCCGGCCAACGGCTCCGTAGTCGCCGCCGACCTGGACATTTTCGCCGAAGGCTCGGTGATGGAACCGGGAGCCCAGGGCCTGTACGTGATGCCCAGCTCGCGCATCCGGACGCTGTCCGACCTGGAAGGCAAGAGAATCGGCGTCAATGCGCCGGGGAACATCCTGTACCTGCTGGCCGCCTCCGCGCTGGCCGATCACGGGCTGAGCGTGTCCGGAGCGCGTTTCGCGTACTATCCGCTGCCCGAGATGGCCGCGATGCTCAAGGCCGGTAAGATCGCGGCGGCGGTGCTGCCCGAGCCGTTCGCCAGCCAGGCTCAGCTGTCGTTGGGCGTCACGCTGATCGCAGACCTGGACCAGGGTGCGACCGCCGCGTTCCCGGTACAGGGCTGTGCTGTCACCAGGCAGTGGGCTGGGCTGCACCCGGCGACGCTCGCGGCGTTCCGCGCCGCGTTCGAGCAGGGCCAGGGGATCGCGGACACCAACCGGTCCGCCGTGGAGCAGGCCATGGAGGCGCTCCCATCGCCGCTCGGCCTCACCAAGGTACAGGCTGCGGTCATGGCGCTCGATTCCTACCCAGTCGGAGCGGTCGACGTGACCCGACTGCAGCGTGTGGCTGGCGTTATGCACCAGTTCTTGGGCTTCCCGCAGTTCAGCGTCCGCCAGATGACCGGCGGCTGAGCGTGCAAGCGGTAGCCGCTGATGCGAGCGTAGCTTCAGCCTGGCCGCGCAATCTCTCCAGCCCGTCGAGGAGTGCACGCTCTCCAGCCCGTGCAGGAATGCACGAATCATTGCATCCGGGACCGAACGTGTCCACGAGCACTGAAGGCGCCGTCACACCTCAACCAGCTGACCCAGCGGCCCGCCCGGCCAGCACACGCGGGTCAGCGGTGATGCGCCGTCAGGTGCGCGCCGAGGGCGTCGTAGCCGAAGTCAGCTGCCGGATCACGCCACACCGAGTGGGCGTGGTTCGCCTGACGCTGGGTGTTGTCGTACTCGATGAGTAGGCGCGGGCCCTGCAGTCGGTAGTAATGCGGCTGACCGGGGCCGGTGGGCCCGGCCCAGGCCAGGTGGACGGCGTCCAGCGCGGCGTCGTCGGCGTAATCCGCCTGCGGCGATAGGCCGTCCGGGACGCGTCCGGTGTAGGTGGCCAGCAGCGCGCGCAGCAGGTCCCGCTGCCCGGCGTCCAGTTCCCGCGCCGACAGGCCCTTCGGGACGCAACTCAGCGCGGTCCGCTGATAGTCGTCGGCGTCGTAGCCGGAGGCCTGCTCGGCGGCGGCATCTATCCGGGCTATCTGGTCGGCCAGCCTCGGTTCGGTGAAGGGTTGGCGCCACACGTCGCGCAGGGGCATCGTCTGGTTGCCGTCCCCCAGTCGCGCCCGGTTGCCGCCGACGATGTCCGACGGCGCCCGGTCGAGCAGGATGGCGCGGGCGGCCCGCTCGGGGTCGAGCGAGCGGACGAGCTCGCGGGCCAGGTCCTCGGCCCCGGCCAGCGGACGCAGCGGCGCGGGGCCGAGCAGCGGGGAGACCGCCGGGTCGGCACCGAGGAAGCACGGGGTGGTGGCGACGACCATGCCGTCGGCGATGAGGTTGTTCAGCGACACGTGGTGGCCGCCGAAGCGCCAGCCCCACGGCTCCGTGCCGCCGGGCTCGCCGAACACCCGCAGGTAGTACAGCCCCGGATCGCGGCCACGTTCCCGGCCCCAGTCGACGGCCCAGCCCTCGACCTGATCGAGCACGTTGTCCAGCCCGATGATGGTGGCGACGGTGACATACCCGGCGGTGGAGAGCCCGGTAGCGACCAGTTGGTGAGCGAGCCTCTGCTGGGCCGGCCGCTGGGCGCCGAGGGGCAGCCCGCCATGGTCGGTGGGAGTGTAGAACCAGCGCCTGCGCTCAGCGTCAGACTCAGCGTCCGGGCTCGGCGCGCGACCGGCGGCCACCACCCGCTGCGCCGGATCGATCGCGTCGAGCCAGGCGGTCGCGGCGGCGGCCATCCGGGCCGCGACCTCCCGGGCCGCGAGGTCCTGGCTGGCTGCCGCACTGGTGGCGTTCATATGGCCTCCTCGGGTGACGCCGGCCGGCCCGACGTGCCACGTCCAGTCTGCCCGCCCGGGCACTAGCTGACGAGGGCCACCGCGCGAGTCGGGCCGCCGTGCGCGCCCCGGAGCTTGAGCGGGAACCCGGCGAAGGTGAACCGGGTGTTCACCACCTGGTCCAGGTTCGCGAGGTTCTCATAGTGCGTGATGTGCTCCCGGCGGCACATCATGTGGACCGGATAACTGGTGCTGGCCGGGTTGTCCGGGGTCGGGCTGTCCACGCCGAACGTCTTCACCTGCCGGCGGACGATCCATTTGCTGGCCGACTCGCCGAGGCCGGCGAACTCGGTGAGGTACCGCTTGTCCCCGCCGAAGCGATTCCAGGTGCCGGTATAGAACAGGACGATGTCCCCCGGCTCCACGCTCACCGGCGATCCGGCCTCGATGCGATCCAGGTCCTCGGCCGTGATGTCGGTGCGCGGCGGGAAGCCGGTGACGTCCAGGCATACCGCGGGGCCGTAGAACAGCTCCAGCGGCATCTTCTCGATGGTCTCGGCCGACGGGTCGGGATCGAGATGAGAGAAGGAGTCGACGTGCGTGGGCCCGTTGTCGTTGAGCATGAACCCGGTGGTCTGGAACGAGAAGCCGCTATCGAACCGCGGCGCCGTCTCCTCGTGCGTCGCGTGCTCGAACTGCACGGTCTTCAGGTGACCGGGATACACCTTCATCCCTTCGTAGATGTCCTGGGACAGATCGATGATCCGCATGGGTCTCCTTCCCCGGAATCAGTACATGACGACGCCGGCGGTGACGTTGAGGTCCTCCCCGGTGATCGCGGCCGAGCCGTCGGACGCGAGGTACACGCAGGCCGCGGCCACCTCCTCTGGGCGCACCATGCGGCCCAGCGGCGACAGGCCGGTTACCTCGGCTCGCACCGTCTCCTCGGCGATCCCGCGGATAGCGGCCTGCAGGCGGACCACCTGGTCCATCCGCGGCCCGGCGACGAAGCCGGGGCAGACCGCGTTGACCCGGATGTGGTTTGAGCCGAGTTCGGTGGCGAGCGTGCGGACCAGCCCGATGACGCCCATCTTCGCCGCGGCGTAGGGCGTGCGGCCGGGCAGCGGGCGCTTGCCGGTCACGGACGAGATCGCGATCAGGCTGCCGGCCCGGCGCGCGATCATGGCCGGGATGAACGCCCGGAAGGTGAGGAACACGCCATCGAGGTCGATGGCGAGGGTTTCCCGCCAGTCTTCCAGGGTGATCTGGTGCAGCGGCGCCGTGGGTCCGGCTACCCCCGCGTTGGCGACCACCGCACGCACCGGGCCGATCCGCTCCGCCCGGACGGCCAGGGCCGCGACCGAGGCCTCGTCGCGGACGTCGCAGGCGACCGGGACGGCGGTCCCGCCGGCCTCCTCCGCCTCCGCCACCGTGTCCGCCAGGCTCGCCGGGTCGCGGGCGCTGGCGGCGACCGCGAAGCCGGCCGTGGCCAGGGCCACCGCAATGGCCCGGCCGATGCCCCGGTTGGCGCCGGTGACCACGGCGACCGGCGGGACCGGGGAAGCCGGCGGGCTCACCCGGCCCCGCCGCCCGCGGGCCCTGCGGCTCGCAGGGCTGACAGGATCCGCTCGGGGGTCATCGGCAGCTCGGTGAGGCGGACGCCGAGCGGGAACAGCGCGTCGTTGACCGCGGCGTTGATGGCGGCCGGCGCCATCATCCGGCCGCCCTCACCGCCGCCCTTGACGCCGTGCGGCGTGTACGGCGACGGCGTCTCCACGTGGCCGATCGTCAGCTCAGGGACCTCCATCGCCGAGGGGATCAGGTAGTCGAGGAAGCTCGAGGACAGCAGTTGGCCGTCGTCGTCGTAGACGAACTCCTCGTACAGCGCCGTCCCGATGCCCTGGGCCGTTCCGCCGACGATGTGCCCGGCCAGCGAGCGCGGGTTCACCAGCGTCCCGCAGTCGTGCACCGCCGCATAGTGCAAGAACGTGACCGCGCCGGTCTCGATGTCCACCTCCACCACGGGAACGTGGCAGGCGTGGCCCATGAACGGGTAGAAGACGCCGAGATCCTTGCGGTCCGCGGACGGCATCGTCGTGTACGGGTGGTCGAACACCTTCGACTCGTCCAGCCCGCTTTCCATGTCCGCCGGGAAGCTGTGCTTGAACAGGTGCAGCGCGATCGCGATCTCGGCGAGCGACTTCTTCCGCTCCGGGTCACCCTTGACCTGGAAGCCGCCTTCGGACCATTCCATGTCGTCCGGGTCGATCTCGAGCAGGTGGGCCGCGGCCCGGCGGGCCTTGTCCTTGATCTTGCCGGCTGCCCCTCGACCGCGCCCGCCAGCATCACCGTAGTGCGGGAGCCGCCGGGCCCGGTGGCCGGGAGCCCGTCGCGGCTGCCGTGGTAGACGATCGAGACGTCGTACGGGCTGCAGTCGAACTCCTCCGCGACGAACTGCGCGACCATCGTCTCCGGGCTGTTGCCCCAGAACGCGCAGGAGTACAGGATCGCGGTGATCCCGCCGGTGGCGTCCACCTTGAGCGACACCGACTCCGGTGTCGAGGTCACCGGCGCGCCCGGCTCGTCGAACCAGAACCAGAACTCCGTCGCGGAGAACACGCTGCGCTCCTGCGCCGAGATCAGCCCGATGCCGATGTAGCGGCCCTCCTCCTCGCGCAGCCGCTTCTGCTCGGCCCGCCAACCGCTGTAGTCCGCCAGTTCCAGCGCCTTGTCCAGTACCCGGTCGTAGTCGCCGGAGTCGTAGACGTTGCCGGTCGGGATGAAGTGCGGGAACTCCCGGATGAAGTTCTTGCGGCGGACCGCGACCGGATCCAGGCCCAGCTCCCGCGCGGCCTTGTCGACCATCTGCTCGAGCATCCAGTTGTTCACCTCGGAGCCGAAGCCCCGGTAGGCGCCCTGCTGGTTCTTGTTGGTCAGCGCGGCCCGCACCTGGTAGCGCACGCTGCCGATCGTGTACGGGCCGACGACCTGGGCCAGGGCGTTGCCGTGATGGCCCACGCCGAACTGGATGTAGGCGCCGTAGTCGTCGATGACGTCGATCTTGATGCTGCGCATGGTGCCGTCGCGCATCATGGCGAGCTCGACGTTGTAGATGCGGTCCGAACCGTGGTGGTCGCAGTTGGAGATGTTGTCGACCCGGTCCTCCAGGTAGGCCACCTTTCGCCCGGTGGCCCGCGAGCACATGGCGGCGATCACCGCCGGCTTGTTGGCGAACAGCTTGGAGCCGAAGCTGCCGCCGGCGGGCACCGGCCTGATGTCCAGCTTGTTGGCGGGCACCTTGAGCGTGTTCGCGGCCATGAACAGGTAGCTGGTGAAGCTCAGCGTGTTGGTGTCGATGGTGAAGCTGCCGGTGCCCGGGTCGTACTCGGCGATGGCGCCGACGGTCTCCAGCGGCTGGCCGCCCGAGCGGTGCCAGCGGAGCCGGTCCCGGACGATCACCTCGGCCTCGGCGAAGTCGCGCTCGACGTCGCCGAAGTCGAAGGTGCGTTCGTAGGCGCAGTTCGACTCCAGGGCCTCGTGTACCAGCGGGGCCCCGCCGGCCAGAGCGCGCTCCGGGTCGGTCACCGCGGGCAGCGGCTCGTACTCGACCTCGATGAGCTCCAGCGCGTCCTCGGCCAGGTAACGGCTGTCCGCGACGACGACCGCGACGCCTTCGCCGACGTACCGCACCTTGTCCGCCGCCAGGCAGCGCCAGGTGTGCCGGGCCGGGTCGGGGCCGAAGTCGGGCATCGGATTACACAGTTCGGCGGCGTCGGCGCCGGTGATCACCGCGTGCACGCCGGGTGCGGCCAGAGCCTGGGCGGTCTCGATCCGCAGGATCCGGGCGTGCGGGTGCGGGCTGCGCAGCACGGCGGCCTGCAGCGTGTCAGGGGTGATCCGGTCGGCGATGTAGCCGCCCCGGCCGAGCAGGAACTTCGGGTCCTCGACGCGGCGGATCGACTGGCCCACCCAGCGCCGCTTGGCGGACTGGTCGCGGACGGGGGGCGCGGCGGCGGCCCGGTCGACGGTGGTCATGAGGCGACCTCCTTCGTGGCGCGCATACGCGCGGCGGCGCCGATCACGGCCTCGGTGATGAACTGATAGCCGGTGCAGCGGCATAGGTTGCTCGCGATGGCCGAGCGCACCTCGGCCGGGGTCGGGTCAGGGTTCTCCGCGAGGATCTCGCAGGCGCGCATCAGCATGCCGGGCGTGCAGTAGCCGCACTGCAGGCCCTGCTTCTCCGAGAACTCGTCCTGCAGTGGATGCATCTCGCCGCCGCGGGCCAGGCCCTCGACCGTACTGATCTCGGCGCCGTCGGCCTGCACGGCGAACGTGATACAGGACCGGATGCTGGCCCCGTTCAGCAGGACCGTGCAGGTGCCGCAGACGCCGTGCTCGCAGCCGATGTGGGTCCCGGGGAGCCCGAGGTCCTCGCGGAGGAAGTCGACGAGTAGCCGCCGCGGCTCCACCTCGGCCACGTGCGGGTGGCCGTTCACGGTCAGGCTGATGGTGCAAGTGGCGGGGGCCAACGTGCTCACCTCTCGTTTCGTGCGCGCGACGTGGCCAGCTCGATCCCGCGCCGCAGGTAGGTCCGAGCGAGGGCGAGCCGGGTCTGCGGGCTGGCGTGCAGGTCGCCGGCCGGGATCAGGCCCTCGACGGCCGCTCCGGCCGCCGCGGCGGCGGCCGCCTTCAGGCCGGCGGGGTCGCCGGCGTCGGCGCCGGCCAGGACGCCTTCGGCCGCGGTGGCGCGGATCGCGGTCGGGGCGACGCCGGTGAGAGCCAGGGCGGCCCGCCGGATCCGGTCGCCGTCCAGGTCGATGAGCGCGGCCACGCCCACCACGGCGAAGTTCGCGTGGATCCGGGAGAACTCGACGAATGCGTGCCCGCCGGGCCACACCGGCAGCCGGATCTCGGTGAGGATCTCGTCCGGCGCCAGAGCGGTGCTGAACGGTCCGGTGACGAACTCCGCGGCCGGGATCACGCGGGATCCGGTCGGCCCAGCCGCGACCAGCTCCGCGTCGGATGCCAGGGCCACGGCGGGCAGTTCGGCCGCGGGGTCGGCATGCGCCAGGCTGCCGCCAATCGTGCCGCTGTTACGGACGGGAGTGTGCGCGACGAGCCCGACCGCCTCGGCCAGCAGGGGGGCCGCCACGGCTACCTCGGGCGACCGCTCCACCTCCGACATTCTGGTCATGGCGCCGATGACCAGTGTGTCGCCCTCGCGCCGGAAGCCGCTGAGCCCCGCGACGTTACGGAGGTCGATGAGATAGCCCGGTTTGGCCAGGCGGAAGTTCATCAGCGGGATCAGGCTCTGGCCGCCGGCCAGCACCCGCGGCTCGGCCTCGGCGTGTTCGGTGAGCAGCCCGACGGCCTCGGCCAGGGTGGTCGGTGCGGCGTAGGAGAAGGGGGGCGGTTTCACGGCGACCTCCCGGGTCTCGCGGCTTCGTCGGCGCGGTGGGACGGTGGGTCCGGCCAGCGGATGCGCCCGGCCGCGGCCCGGCCCACTTCGATGCTGCCGCTGGGGGCAGTCTCCCGCCATGTGCACTGGCCCAGGAATGCCGACGATCTGCTGGTCGTCCGCACAAGGCGGACGTCCGGGCGGGCGAGGTACGGGTTCAGCCCGGCGCCCCGAGCTGGACGATCTCGCGGATCGTCAGCGCCAGCTGAAGTTCAAGCCGCACGCTGCTGTCCCGCAGCGTGCGCCCGGTGAGCTGCTCGATGCGGCCGATCCGGTAGGTGACCGTGTTGCGGTGCACGACGAGGGCGTCTGCCGCCGCGGCGGTCGAGCAGCCGGCCGAAAGCCAGGCCCGCAGCGTGGCGAGCAGGTCACCGCCGTAGCGTTCCTCGTGTGCTTCCACGTCCTGGAGCACGGTGGCGGCGAAGCGCCTGAGCGCGTCCGGCGTCCCCGTCTCGAGCAGCAGCGCGGACAGGCCGAGCCGGCCGACGTCCACGAAACCGCCTCGGCCGCTGGCCCGGCGCAGCGCCGCCGCGCCGCGGGCGACCCGGAACGCGGTCGCGTAGCCGGCCAGGTCGCGGGCTACCGGCCCGGCGACCATGGTGACCATTCCCCGCGTGCCCACCGCCTGGCCGGCCTTGGCCAGGACGCGGCGCAATGCATCGCCGGGATCGGGTTCGGTCGCCAGCAGCAGGACATAAGCGCCGTCGTACGGCCCCACCAGCGGGGCCGGGCCCGGCTCGGCCGCGGCCCTGGCCAGTTCGGGCAGCCGAACGGTGGCCGGGACCGTCGCGTCGATGGTCAGCAGGGCGACGACGTGCGGCCGGGACAGGTCGTGCCCGATCGCCGCCGCTCGGTCGAGGACGGCGCGGGGCCGGACCGGACCGCCGTCCCTGAGCAGGTCGCCGAGCAGATCACCGGAGAGTCTGCTCTGCACGTCGAGCAGGTGCCGTTGCTGGAGCATCAGCAACGCGACGACGAGCGCGAACCGCTCGACGACCCGGAACTGAACGGGCTCCGGGTCGGCGGGCGGGGCCGTCACCCACAGGCGCCCGGCCAGTTCGCCGCCCACGACGACGGGGGCGGCCCAGGCGGCCGCGTCGGCCCGAGGTGGCAGCCGGGTCCCGCCCGACGCGGCCGGGCCGTTCGCTGCTGGCACGGGCACCCTGGCCACCGTGTAGCGGCGGCCCGCCGCCTCCTGAGCCTTCAGCGCGGCGCGCGCCGCGCGCGCCCGCCGCGCGGCCGGGGCGGGGGGCGGGCAGTAGCCTTCGGCAGGCGCGCTCGCCAGCACGCGGCCGTCGGTGTCCTCCACCGTGACCGACGCGCCCAGCGCTGACGCGAGCGCGCTGACCAGTTCGCCAAGCCCGCCCTCGTCCAGCACAAGCTGCATCAGCTGGTGGTGCTGCTGCTCGGCCCACTCCAGCACGGCTCGCCCCCGGCGCAGCTCGTCGTTGGCCCGGGACAGCTCCCGAATGACCTCCTGCTGCTCGGCCCGCAGCCGCGCCGTCTCCAGGGCCATGGCGGCTTGGCCGCCGAGCAGCTCGATGAGTTCCAGCTCGGGTCCGCTGAACTGTCGTGCGGTGACCGAATAGGCGACGATGACCCCGGCCAGATCGTTCGACCCGCGCAGCGGTGAGGCCAGCAGGGCCTGGTAGCCCTGCGTCGGCGCGAGGTGGCGCAGCCTGCCGTAGGAGGGGGCCTGCCGCACGTCGGGGACGACGATCGTGCGATCCTCCCGGTACGCACGGGCGGCCGGGGTGTCGAGGTCGGGACCGGGCGGGTGGATGCGCAGCGAGCGGCCGTCACTGACTTGGGCCAGGTAATCGGGCGTGAGGCCGCTGCAGCCGGCGATCTGAAGGCACTCCCGCCGTTCGTCGGCCAGCATCACCGCGCAGAACTCGAACCCGATCAGCTCACAGGCGTGCACCGCTACCCGCGTAAGGACCTTCTCGAGCGGCTCGGCGGCATTTACGGACCTAACGATCTCGCTCACGGCGGACATCCAGGACCGCAGCGAGGCCGGGACTTCCGGCACGCTCATACCAGCCCATCCTTCCCACCAGCGCATGAGCTGGCAAGAGCAGGTGCGATGCCCCGTCTGGGGCCAGCTGATCAGGTGTGGGCGGCGTCGGGCGTCGTGACCTGGGCCTTATCGTCTTCGGTGCGTTCGGGCAGGAGCAGCAGCGCGCCCGCGAGGAAGCACAGCGCGCCGATGAAAGTGCCCAGGTTCGACCGCTCGGCGTTGTGTATCTGGCCGGTGGCCGGGTCGATGTAGCCGGCCACGGCGGACACGCCGAAGGCGACGGACCCGATCAGGTTGAGCAGCGTGATCCACCATGACCAGGACCGGGGGCGCCAGGCCATCCAGCCGTGGCAGACCTCGAACCAGGCCAGCGCGCTGGCGACCAGGAAGCAGACCGAACCGTAGGCGTCGGGCCGCCACACGTGCTGGTGCGCGGCCTGCGCGGACAGGTCCACTCGCAGCGCGTTCCCGGTGCTGACGTTGAAGAACAGGGTCCCGGCCAGCTGCACCGCGGTCGCCCACCAGTCGATCCGGTGCGGCTGGTAGACGAAGAAGCGCCGCCGGGCGCCGCCCGGCGGCTGCGGGCCGGCGTCCACGGCCTCCCGGTAGGTCAGGAACCCGGCCGCGGTGAAGAACAGGGAGCCGATGAAGAAGGTCGCTGCGTCCCAGCGGGCCCCGACGGCGCTGGTGTAGCCGGGGACGGCGCCGAGGGCGAACAGCAGCGAGCCCACGGCGAACAGGACCGCGATCCACCATCCCCGGGACCGGGGGGCCCACCACGTCGAGCCGGTAACCGGGACGCCCGCCGGATGCTTACGGTGGCGGCGGGAGTCCCAGCGGGCGACCACGCCGTCCGGGCGGACGCGCTCGACGAAGGTCACGAACGGGCCGACACGGCCCTGCCGGTCTTCGGTGTCCTGCGTGGACATCGACGGGTCCCATCTGAGTCGTTCGGCCCTCCCGGGCCTGTATAGCAGACTGCCCTGCCCTCGTACTTGCGCACTCACCCGCAAGGGGTGAAGACTTCGCCGGTCAGTACGGCCAGCATGGCGAGTAGTACCGCCCTCCGGCTAGCAGCGGGGCTACGCTGCGGGATCTCGGCGCGGAGCGGCCCGGATCGAGGGGATGCCGACTATGGCGTTGCACAACCGTGATACCGTCCGTGACCAGCTTGAGGACTGCGTGTTTGCCGACCGGGATCTGACCAGGCCGGTCGCCAAGTACCGGTTCCCCCAGGACGGGACGCTGCCCAGGGACGCGTTCCAGTTGGTGGCGGACGAGCTGATGCTCGATGGCAACGCGCGGCAGAACCTAGCCACGTTCTGCCAGACGTGGGAGGAACCCGAGGTTCTTGGCCTGATGGCGCTGTCGATCAACAAGAACATGATCGACAGGGACGAGTATCCGCAGAGCGCCGAGATCGAGCGGCGGTGCGTGCACATGATGGCCGACCTGTGGAATGCGCCCGAGGCGGCCAACACCGTGGGCACCTCGGCCATCGGCTCCTCGGAGGCCTGCATGCTGGCGGGGATGGCGGCCAAGTGGCGGTGGCGGGCCAAGCGCCGAGCCGAAGGCAAGCCGACGGACAGGCCGAACATGGTGTGCGGTCCGGTACAGGTGGTATGGCACAAGTTCGCCCGCTACTGGGATATCGAGATGCGCGAGGTGCCGATGTCCCATGGGCACTACATGATGGATCCCGCCGACATGCTGGCCCGCGTGGACGAGAACACGATCATGGTCGTGCCGACCCTCGGCGTCACCTACACCGGCGCGTACGAGCCGGTGGAGGAGATGTCGAAGGCGCTCGACAAGCTGCAGGCGGACACCGGCCTGGACATCGACATCCACGTAGACGGGGCCAGCGGCGGTTTCCTCGCCCCGTTCTGCGCGCCCGGGGTCGTCTTCGACTTCCGCCTGCCCCGGGTCAAGTCGATCAGCGCCTCGGGGCACAAGTTCGGGCTGGCTCCGCTGGGTGTCGGCTGGGTCATCTTCCGGGACAGCAGCGAGCTCCCGGACGACCTCATCTTCCACGTCAATTACCTGGGCGGCGACATGCCGGTGTTCCAGATCAACTTCTCCCGGCCGGCCGGCCAGATCATCGCCAGCTACTACAACTTCCTCCGGCTCGGTCATGAGGGCTACCGCCGCATCCACCAGGCGTCCTATGACATCGGCCAGTACCTGGCCGCCGAGATCGTCAAGCTGGGCCCCTTCGAACTGCTGTGTGACAGCAACCCGAACACCGGGATCCCGACCGTCACCTGGCGGATCCGCGAGGGCGAGAACCCCGGCTACACGCTGTTCGACCTGGCCGACCGGCTGCGCAACCAGGGCTGGCAGGTGCCGGCCTACACCCTGACCGGAACGGCTTCTGACATCGCCGTGCAGCGCATCCTGGTCCGCCTGGGCGTGAGCCAGGACATGGCGGCCTTGCTCCTGGACGACTTCCGCGACGCGGTGGCTCACTTCGACAAGCATCCGGTCACCGTGTCCATGACCAAGCAGGAGTCGGGCGGCTTCAGCCACCTTTAACGACACGCCCGCCCAGGCCGGGGTTACGGCGGCGAGGGCTCCGGGGCGAAGGCGTCCCGCCGGCCGGGCCGGCGGGACGCCCTCTCAATGCGCCTTCCGGCATGGCCTGTGCCTCGTACCGGAACGCCCTCTCACTATCACTGACGAGCCTGACCATCTGCTGGAGACTTACCGGAGGCTTGCTGTAGATTACCTCCGGGGTCACCATGGACCGCGGGAGCTATTGGCGGCCTGCATCGCGCGGACGTAGCCGGCCCGCTCGTAAGCGGCCTCGTCAGTACCCGCGGGCAGGGCCAGCACGCCGCGCACTGCGGCGACCGACGGATATCCCTTGCGAGTCATCCATTCGGACAGGCCGTCGAGCAGGAAGGCGGCGTGCCCGGGGCCGTGCCGGATCAGCGCGGATGCCGTCATCACGACGTCGGCGCCCGCGAGCAGGTACTTGATCACGTCGGCTGGTCCCTCGACGCCGGTCGTCGCGGCCAGGGAGCCGCGCAGATGCTGGCGCAGGATGGAGATCCAGGTGCGCGGCAGCCGGGCCTCGGCCGGGCTGGAGAGGTACACATCGGGCACTACCGCGAGGGTCTCGGGGTCGATGTCGGGCTGCAGGAACCGGTTGAACAGCACCAGGCCGTCCGCGCCCGCCTGGTCGAGCCGCAGGGCCATCTCGCCGACCGAGCTGAAGTGCGGGCTCAGCTTGACCGCCACCGGCACGGTCACCGCGTCCTTGACCCGGTCCAGGATGTCGATGTGCCGCTGTTCGACCTCACGGCCGGTGATGTGCGGGTCGCCCGGTACGTAGTAGATGTTCAGCTCGATCGCCGCGGCGCCCGCGTCTTGCATCGCGCGCGCGTAGCTGGTCCAGCCGCCGGGCGTCATGCCGTTGATGCTGCCGATGACCGGGATGTCGACCGCGGCCGTGGCCCGCTCGAGCAGGCTCAGGTAGCGGCGCGGGCTAGGCTCATCCGCGGTGCCGTCCGCCGCGGCCTCCGCCTCGGCCTCGGCCGGGAAGTAGGACAGGGCCTCAGGGAAAATCTCCGTGCCCACCTCGGCCAGCCGCGCGTTCTGTTCGGCCTCCCGGCGCAGTTGCTCCTCGAACAGGGAGTAGAGCACCACCGCGCCGACGCCGCCGTCGGCCAGCCGCCGGACGCCGTCGACGGTATTCGAGAGCGGGGACGCCGAGGCGACGAGCGGATTGCGCAGCCTCAGTCCGAGATAGCCGGTCGAAAGGTCCATCAGTCTTCCTTCCGCGCGTCCGCCGGGAACATCTGCGCTCCGCGGGTAGCCATCTCCTCGTAGGTGCTCCAGCGCAGGTCGACCGCTTGCTGGGCCAGGGCTCCCAGCCGCTCGGCCTCGGCCGGGTTGGTATTGGTGAGCGAGCGGTACCGGAGCTCGCGCTGGGTGTAGCTGGCCAGGCTGATGCGCGGCCGCGGCGAGTCGAGCAGGAACGGGTTACCGCCGGCCGTCCGGATCAGCGGGTCGTACCTGATCAGCGGCCAGTGCCCGCTGGCCACGGCGCGGTATTGCTGGTCGAGGCCGTTCCGGATCTCGATGCCGTGCGCGATGCAGTGGCTGTAGGCGATGACCAGCGACGGCCCGTCGTAGGCCTCCGCCTCGCGGAAGGCGCGCAGGGTCTGCTGCGGGTCGGCGCCCATGGCCACCCGGGCCACGTAGACGTTGCCGTAGGCGATGGCCTGCAGCGCGATGTCCTTTTTCGGCACGGTCTTGCCGGCCGAGGCGAACTTGGCCACGGCGCCGAGCGGTGTCGACTTCGATGACTGCCCGCCGGTGTTGGAGTAGACCTCGGTGTCGAGCACCAGCACGTTCACGTTGCGCCCGGTGGCCAGCACGTGGTCCAGGCCCGAGGAGCCGATGTCGTAGGCCCAGCCGTCCCCGCCGACGATCCAGACACTGCGCCGCACCAGGTGATCGACCACGCTGCGCAGATCGGCGACATGCCCGTAGTCCTGGTCCAGGGCCTCGAGCCGCCGCTTCAGCTCGGCGACCCGGTCGAGCTGGGCCGCCAGTTCCGACTCGCGCAGCTGTGACGCGCCGAGGATGTCGTCCGCCAGGTCGGCGCCGACCACCTCGCGCAGCTCCGTCAGGCGGCTGCGGGCTAGCTCGACGTGCCGGTCGGCGGCCAGCCGGAATCCCAGGCCGAACTCGGCGTTGTCCTCGAACAGCGAGTTCGACCAGGCCGGGCCGCGCCCGTCGGCGTTGGTCGTCCACGGCGTGGTGGGCAGGTTCCCGCCGTAGATCGAGGAGCAGCCGGTGGCGTTCGCGACCATCAGCCGGTCGCCGAACAGCTGCGACAGGAGCTTGACGTACGGCGTCTCGCCGCAGCCCGCGCAGGCGCCGGAGAACTCGAACAGCGGCTGCAGGAACTGCGTGCCGCGGACCGTGCCGAAGTCCACCCGGGACCGGTCGGCCACCGGCAGCGTCTCGAAGAACGCGATGTTGTCCCGTTCGGCGGCCACCAGCGGCGCCCTGGCCGCGAGGTTGATCGCCTTGCGTTCGGGGTTGTCAGGCGCCCCGACCGGGCAGGCCTGGACGCACAGCTCGCATCCGGTGCAGTCCTCCACGTAGACCTGCAGCGTGAAGCGGGTGTCCGGGAGCCCGCGGGCGTCCAGCGGAGCCGACTTGAAATCCGACGGCGCCTCCTTCAGCAGGGACTCGTCGTAGTAGGTGGCCCTGATGACGCTGTGCGGGCAGACGAAGCTGCAGTTGCCGCACTGGATGCACAGGTCAGGATCCCATTCCGCGACCAGTTCGGAGACGTTGCGCTTCTCATACGCCGTGGTGCCGCTCGGGTAGGTGCCGTCCACCGGCAGCGCGCTGACCGGCAGGTCGTCGCCGCGGCCGGCCATCATCATCGCGGTGACGGTGCGGACGAACTCCGGCGCGCTGGCCGGCACCATCGCGGGCAGCTCCCGGGCGGACGTCACCCGGCCGGGCACCTCGATCTGGTGCAGCCCCTCGAGCGTGGCGTCGACGGCGGCGTGGTTCCGCGCGACCACCTCGGCGCCGCGCCGGCCGTAGGTCTTGGCGATCGCCGCCTTGATCTTGGCGATCGCCTCCTCCCGGGGCAGCACGCCCGAGATCGCGAAGAAGCAGGTCTGCAGCACGGTGTTGGTCCGGCCGGCCAGGCCGGCCTCGCGAGCGATTTGGCCGGCATCGATCGCGTAAACCTCGATCCGTTTGGCCAGAATCTTCTCCTGGACCGGGCGGGGCAGCGCATCCCAGACCTCATCGGCTGGCAGCTTGCAGTCGAGCAGCAGCGTCGCTCCCGGGGCGGCCAGGCCGAGCACGTCGAGCCGGTCCAGCAGGCCGAAGTGATGGCAGCCGACGAAGCTGGCCTGCTGCACCAGGTAGGGCGCGCGGATCGGCTGCGGCCCGAACCGCAGGTGCGACACGGTCTGCGAGCCCGACTTCTTTGAGTCGTAGACGAAGTAGCCCTGTGCGTTCAGGTTCTCCTCGGCGCCGAGGATCTTGATCGTGTTCTTGTTCGCGCCGACCGTTCCGTCCGAGCCGAGACCGAAGAAGACCGCGCGGATCGTGCCGGGCGGCTCGATGTCCAGCGACTTGTCATACGGCAGGCTCAGGCCGGACACGTCGTCGATGATGCCGATCGTGAACCGGGGCCGCGGCCGCTCGCGGGCGAGTTCCGCGAAAATCCCGGCGACCATGCCCGGGGTGAGCTCCTTCGACGACAGGCCGTAGCGGCCGCCGGTCACCACCGGCAGCACGGCGCGCTCGCCGCCGGAGCACGCCTGCGCCAGCGTGGCCACCACGTCCAGGAACAGCGGCTCGCCGTTCGAACCGGGCTCCTTGGTCCGGTCGAGCACGGCGATCCGCCCGGCGCTCGCGGGCAGCGCATCGAGCAAGGCCTGCGCCGGGAACGGCCGGTACAGCCGGACCTGCAGCATGCCCACCCGCTCGCCCTGGCCGCACAGGTAGGCCACGGTCTCGCCGATGGTCTCGGCCGCCGAGCCCATCACGACGATCACCCGGTCGGCTTCGGGGTGACCGGCGTAGTCCACGACGTGATACTGGCGGCCGGTACGAGCGGCCAGGCCGTCCATGGCTTCCTGGACCGCGCCCGGTACGGCGTCGTAGAACGGGTTCACCGTTTCGCGTGCCTGGAAGTAGACGTCGGGGTTCTGCGCGGTGCCCCGGATGAACGGCCGCTCCGGTGATAGCCCCCGGCCGCGGTGCGCGCGGATCAGCGCCTCGGGCACCAGCGCGCGCAGGTCGTCGTCGGCCAGCATCTCGATCGTGTTCAGCTCGTGCGAGGTGCGGAACCCGTCGAAGAAGTGCACGAACGGCACCCGGGTCGTCAAAGTGGCGGCCTGTGCCACCAGCGCGAGGTCGTGAGCCTCCTGGACCGAGGCGGAGGCGAGCAGCGCGAAACCGGTCTGCCGGACCGCCATCACGTCCGAGTGGTCACCGAAGATGGAAAGCCCCTGCGCGGCCAGCGACCGGGCCGCCACGTGGATCACGGCCGGAGTCAGCTCACCGGCGATCTTGTACATATTCGGGATCATCAGCAGCAGGCCCTGCGACGAGGTGAAGGTGGTGGCCAGCGCCCCGCTCTGCAGCGCCCCGTGCAACGCGCCGGCGGCGCCGCCCTCGTGCTGCATCTCGACCACGGACGGCACGCCGCCCCACAGGTTCGGCCGTCCCTTGCTTGACCACTCATCCGCGAGCTCGGCCATCGGCGACGACGGCGTAATCGGGTAGATGCAGCAGACCTCGTTGAGGCGGTAGGCGACCGACGCCGCGGCCTCGTTACCGTCGACCGTGGCGCGTGTCATTCGTCCTCCGGGATCATCTCGATCGAGTGCACCGGGCACTGCTCGTAACACGCGCCGCAGCCGGTGCACTTGCCATAGTTGAACTCGTAGCGGTGGCCGGGCCCGAGCTTGATCACCGCGTCCTCGGGGCACGCGCCCAGGCAGCCGTCGCACTCGCAGCAGTTGCCGCACGACAGGCAGCGGCGCGCCTCGTAGGTCGCCTCGCCCTCGGACAGGCCGCCGAGCACCTCGCCGAAATCCGCGATCCGCTCCTCCGGGTCGGCCTCCGGCTGCTGCCGGCGGGCCGCGTCGCCGAAGTACCACAAGTTCAGGTCGCCGAACGAGACAAGTTCGTGCTTGGCCGTATTCGCCGGAGCGGTACCGGCCAGCCAGGCGTCGATATTCTTGGCCGCTTTCTTGCCGTGCCCCACGCCGACCGTTACGGTGCGCTCGGACGGCACCATGTCGCCTCCGGCGAACACGCCGGCGCATCCGGTCATCATGGACGTCGACACCTGCACGGTGCCGTCCCGGCTGAATTCCACTCCGGGCACCTGGCGCAGGAACGCGGTGTCGCTCTCCTGGCCGAGCGCCAGGATCACGGTGTCCGCGGCCAGCGTCTCGAACCGCCCGGTCGGCTGCGGGAATCCGTGCTCGTCGAGCTCCATCGCCTCGATCGTCAGCTCCGGGCCGTCGAACGCGGTGATGGTGCGCAGCCAGTTGATCCGCACCCCCTCCCGCTCGGCCTCCTCGGCCTCCTCTTCATGGGCGGGCATCTGCTCGCGGGTGCGCCGGTAGACGATGAGCGCGTCGTTCGCGCCCAGGCGGCGGGCCACCCGGGCCGCGTCCATGGCGGTGTTGCCGCCGCCGTACACGGCCACGCGCCGCCCGATCACCGGCCGCTCACCCGAGGCGACGCTGCGCAGGAACGACACCGCGTCCACGATCGGTCCCGCGTCCTTGGCCGGGATGTCGACCCGCTTGGACAGGTGCGCGCCCACGGCCACGAAGGCCGCGTCGAAGCCGCCCTCGCGCCGCTCCGCGTCCAGGTCCTCCACCTTGTGGCCGAGGGTGATCCGCACGCCCATCCTGGCGATCCGGTCAAGCTCGCCGTCCAGGACGTCGCGTGGCATCCGGTAGGACGGGATGCCGTAGCGCATCATCCCGCCGGGTTGGTCGCCCGCATCCCTGATCTCGACCTCGTGGCCGCGCCGGGCCAGGTGGTAGGCGGCGGAAAGCCCGCTCGGCCCGGCCCCGATGACCAGCACCCGCCGGCCGGTGCGGACCGGGGGCGGGTCGAACGACCACCCCCGCTCGAGCGCGAGATCGCCGAGGAACCGCTCGACCGAGTGAATCGAGACGGCGCTGTCCAGGCTGGCGCGGTTGCAGACGGTCTCACACGGGTGGTAGCAGACCCGGCCGTGGATGGCCGGCATCGGGTTGTCCGCGGTCAGCTGCCGCCACGCCCGCTCGTGGTCACCGGTCTCGGCGTGCGCCAGCCACGCCTGGATGTTCTCCCCGGCCGGGCAGCCGGCGTTGCACGGCGGCAGCAAGTCGACGTACAGGGGGCGCTGCTCGCGGACCGGACCGGCGCGGGACCGGCCGTGCAGCAGATCTGGCAACGACGTGACGTCTGGTCGGACTGGTCCAGAGGGCATATCGGCCACGCTACGCCCGGCCCCCCGGCCCGCATCAGGGACCAAGGTCCCTCAAGCTGCTGGCGTCGCACGCGGGCCGCGGCGACGGGACCGAGGTCGCCTTGTATATCGGTTGCCGATAGATCGGTAACCGATATATGATGGCGCCATGCCCAGAAGAAAAGCCGGGGGCGTCCCGGCTCGCGGGCGCCGGGCTGTGCGGCTGCGCTCCGCGGGCCGCGGCGCAGGCCCGTGCCAGCCTCGCCTCGCTCGCCTGCTGCGCGGCCGTCTTCCTCGGCTTCGGCGGCGCCATGTGGTCGCAGCTCACCATCGGCTGGCAGTGGTCCGAGCCGGACACCGCCGGCACGGTAGCGACGTTCGTGATGTCCGGGCGATGGTGGTCTTCGCCCGGGGCCATCGACGTTGCCGGGGCGGCGGTCATGGCCGCAGCGCTCGCGGTCGCCCGGCAAGCCGCGCGCCAGGCCCGGGCAGGCGCGAGATGACCGAGGGCTGGACCCGGCGCCGGGTGCTAGCGGTCGGGCTGGCCCCGGCGGTGCTGGCCGGCGCCGGGATCGCCGGGGCGGAGCTGGTCTCCCGCGGCGTCCTGCCGGGCCGGAGCGTGCTCGAGAAACTCGACGGCGCGTGCTCGGTCCCGAGTCCGCCGCTGGTGTTCGCGCCCCTCGGACCGTCGTTCTCGGGCGCGTTCTACTCCGCGGCGCGCCGCCGTACGGTCGGGTACACGATCGCCTACCCGCCCCGCCACCGCCCCGGGGACGAGTTGCCGCTGGTGGTCATGCTGCACGGCCTCGGCGGCAGCCACGCCAGCGCCCTGGCCGGGATGTCGCCCGCGCAAGGGCTGGCGCTGACGGCCGGCGGCCGGCCGCTGGCTCCGATGGCGATGGTCACCGTCGACGGCGGCGATGGCTACTGGAACCCGCACCCCGGTGACAACCCGATGGCGATGGTGATCGACGAGCTGATCCCGCGCTGCCAGCGCCTCGGCCTCGGCCGTCCGCCGCGGCGGATCGCCACGCTGGGCATCTCGATGGGCGGCTACGGGGCCCTGCTCTTCGCCGAGAAGTACCCGCACCTCATCGCCGCGGTGGCCGCGATCAGCCCGGCCATCTGGACCAGCTACCCGCAGGCGAGGCAGGCCAATCCCGCCGCCTACGCCTCGGCCGCGGCCTTTGCCGCGGGCGACGTGGTCACGCACGCCGCGGCGCTCGGCCGCCGCCCGGTCCGGGTCGCGGCCGGCTCCGGCGATCCCTTCTACCGGGGCGTCCAGGCGCTCGCGCGCGCTTTGCAGGCTCCGGGCGGCGAGGCCGTCGTGGACTTCGGGCCGGGCTGCCATGACGACTCCTTCTTCGCCGCGCAGGAACCCCCGTCGCTGGCGTTCCTGGCCGGGCACCTCACCGGCTAGCCGCGCTCCTGCATCCGGGCTTCATCGCCAGCTAGCCGCGCTCCTCCATCCGGGCTTCATCGCCGGCACACCGGGATTCCTCGCCTGCGCCCTATAACCAAGACATGACCGCAGCACGGCCACAGAAAGGTGACGCGATGGCGTGGTTGACGATTCTCGCCGCCGGCCTGTTCGAGACGGGCTTCGCGGTGGCGCTGAAGCTGAGCCACGGGATGACCCGGCTATGGCCGACCGTCACCTTCGCCGTGTGCGCGCTGATGAGCTTCATGCTGCTGACCAGGGCGCTGCGCGAGCTCGAGGTGGGAGCCGCCTACGCGGTGTGGACCGGGATCGGCGCCGTCGGCGCCGCGAGTATGGGCATGATCTTCCTCGGCGACGCGGTATCCACCCTGAAGCTAGTGTCGATCGGCCTGATTCTCGCCGGCGTCATCGGCCTCAACCTGTCGGGCGTGACGCCCTCGTGACGGTCTGGTCACGCTGATCTGGAGGATCGGATCCGCCGGATCAGCTCGATCAGCGCGCTGACGGCGATGGTGGCGCCGAACGCCAGCAGCAAACCGGCCCAGGGTTGGTCCTCGAAGACCCGGCCGCCCAGCCGTCCGATGAAAAATGCGTAGACCGCCCAGATCACGCCCGCGGCCGCGGTCGCGACGACAAAGCGGCGCCGCTGATAGCCGATGATGCCGCAGCACAGCGTGACCGCCGTCCGCCCGCCGGGTACGAACCGGCAGACGATGATGAGCGGCATCCCGTATCGCTGGAGCGAGTGCTCGGCCCAGGCGCGCCGTCGCGCGCCTTTCGCGCCGCGGAAGAACCGGCGCTCGACGCGCGGCCCGAAGCGGCGGCCGATCAGGTAAGAGAGGTTGTCGCCGAGGAACGCGCCCACCGCGGAGCAGGCCACGAGCAGCGCGATGCGGGGATCGGCGCTGCCCGCGGTGGCGACGCCGAGCGCGATGACGACGGTCTCGCTGGGCAGCACCGGGAGGATCGCGTCGAGGGCGGGGATGATGACCGCGATGGCGTAGGAGATCGCGGAGTCAACCTGCAGGCTGGCGAGCGCGGTCACGTGCGCACCGGTCCGTCCGGCTCCAGCTCCCGGTCCTGGGCCGGCGCCTGCCGCGGCTCAGGTGGCTGGCGCGGGTGGCGCCGGTCGCGCCACAGGCTGGCGATCACCGCGCCGGCCACGACCACGGCCATCACCGCGAGGCTCACCCAGACGGGCAGGTGGACGAAGGGTGAGATGAGCATCTTGGTGCCGATGAACACCAGCAGGAGGGCGATTCCCTGCTTGAGGTAGGCGAACCGGTCCACCGAGCCGGCCAGCAGGAAGTAGAGGGCCCGCAGGCCGAGGACGGCGAAGGCGTTGGACGTGAACACCACGAACAGGTCCCTGGTGACGCCGAAGACCGCCGGGATCGAGTCGAGCGCAAACACCAGGTCGGTGACCTCGATGGCCACCAGGGCCACGAACAAGGGCGTGGCCAGGGTCTTGCCGCCAAGCCGGACGAAGAAACGGTGGCCGGCATAGTCGTCGGTGACCGGCAGGACCCGCCGCAGTCCGCGCGCGGTCAGGTTCCGGCTCGGGCCGTGCGTCCCGCCGGGGCGGAACATGCGCGCGCCGGCCAGCAACACCAGCGCGCCGAACACGTAGAAGATCCAGCCGATGTGGTCGATGAGCGCACCGCCCGCGGCGATGAAGCCGCCGCGCAGGACGAGCGCGCCGACCACCCCGAAGTGCAAGACCCGCCGCTGCAGCGCCGTCGGCACTGCGAGCGACGCGAACAGCATGACGAACACGAAGATGTTGTCCACGCTGAGGGCCTTTTCCAGCAGGTAGCCGGCGAAGTACTGACCGGCCGTGGCCGGGCCCTGCCACAGCCACAGGGCGCCGCCGAAGACCAGCGCGGCGGCGATCCACAGCGCGCTCGAGGTCGCGGCGGCGCGCAATCCGACGGCTTTCCTGGTCAGCACCAGGTCCGTCGCCATGAGCACGGCGAAGACCGCGAACGTCGCGGCCCAGATGGGTAGCGTCATCGCGGGAGACGTCCGGCCCCGGCCTGGGCCCGGACCGGGGCTGCGTCACAGCACGGGCAGTACCTGATCTCGGGCGTCGTGGCGAGCAGCCCGGCCGGAATCGCAGATCCGCATTGCTCGCAGGATCCGAAGCGCCCCGCCGCCAGTCGGCCGAGGGCTTCCTCGACGTCCGCCAGCTTCCGGCGGGCCGCGACCGCGCGGCGGAGCAGCGCCCGTATCTCCGGCTGACCGGCCCCGTCACCGGTACCGGCCGGGGCGGCCGCGGCCGCGACGTGGTAGGCCAGCGACAGTTCGGTGACCTCCCGCACGCGGTCTTGCCACCGGGCCTCGAGCAGCGCCCGCCAGCGCGGGCCGCGGGTTCCCGCGGCCGGCTCCAGGGTCATTGCGCGTTCTTCTCGGGACATCTCGTTTCCTCCGGGTTAGGCACTGCCGGCGGACCCGGTCGTCGGCCGCGGGGCCAGGGCCCGGACGCGCGGTGCGAACGGAGCAGGAGAAGGCAGATGACGGCCAGTCCCACGGCGAAGACGAGCCACGGGGCCAGCACGATCAGGTCTATTCCGGTCATCCGCGTTACCTCCTCACCGCCCGTGCTGTCACGATCAGTGCACCCTGTGGTCATGCGGGCCCGGTGAAGCTGACATGGTGACGGTGTGGAGGCGGGCGGCGAGCCGCGCCGGGGCGGTGGCGTGCCGGACTGAATCGAGGATCATGGGAACGTCCAGGCGCGCCTGGCGGTCTGCCGGCCGGGCAGGCGGAAAGGCGAGGTGAGCGACCGATGGCGGCGACGGTGCTGGTGGTCGAAGACGAGCGCAAGCTGCGTGAGTTGGTCCGGTCCTACCTGGAGCGCGCCGGATTCACCGTGCTGTCGACCGACTCGGGCGCCGAGGCGATCACCATGGCCACAAGCGCCGCACCGGACCTGGTGATCCTCGATCTGGGGTTGCCGGACATACCCGGCGAGACGGTGGCCCGCGAGCTGCGGGCCACGTCGGTTACCAGGACCACGCCGATCCTGATGCTGACGGCCAAGAGCGCGGAGGAAGACCGGATCCGCGGGCTCGAGCTCGGCGCCGACGACTACGTGACGAAGCCGTTCAGCCCGCGGGAACTGGTCTTGCGAGTCCAGGCGATTCTCCGCCGCGGCGGGCCGCCTGCCGCCCAGGGGGTCACCAGCTACGGTGGTGGCGAACTGGTCATCGACGAGCCGCAGCGCCTGGCCATGGTGCGCGGCACGTCGGTGGCCCTGACCCCGACCGAGTGGGGTGTCCTCGTCGCGCTGGCCACCGTCCCGGGCCGGGTCTACTCACGGTTCGAGCTGATCAACCGGGTGCGCGGTTATGAGTTCGAAGGCTACGAGCGCACCGTCGACTCGCACGTGAAGAACCTGCGCCGCAAGGTCGAGGACGATCCGGGCCACCCCCGCATCGTCCAGACCGTCCTGGGCGGCGGTTACCGTCTCGGCCTGGCCCGCGATGACTGAGCCCGCGATGACCGGCGATGACTGAACCCGCGATGACCGACCCGGCCGCCGCACCAGGCCAAGCGGCCCACGCTGGGACCCTCGGCCTGCGGCTGGCGCTGGCGTTCCTGGCCGTGGCGCTGGTCGCGGTCGCGCTGCTCGCCGGGCTCACCGCGACCTTCGCCGCCGCGGACGTCTCCACCCTGGCCAGCCAGCAGCGCACCGAGCTGGCCAACGCGATCGCGGTCGCCGCCGGGGCGGTATGGGACCAGAACAACGCGTGGTCAGCCGCCGACCTCTCCCCGGTCCTGGACCTCGCCGCCAAGACCGGGGAGGCTGTCCAGATACGCGACCAGGCCGGGCACGTGGTCGTTTCCTCGGCCGACTTCGCCGCCGCGCACGGCCCGCAGGTCAGTCCCGCGATCATGGTCCGGGACGAGCGCGTGGGCACGGCCGTGGTCCGCTCCACCGGTTCGGGGCTCAACGCCGCCGACCGCGTCCTGCAAACCGCGCTGCTGCGGGCCATCGCCGGGGCCGCCGGCCTGGCGGCCCTGCTCGCGCTGCTCACCGGGCTCGCCGTGGCCCGGCGGATCACCCGCCCGGTCACCCGGCTGATCGCGGCCACCCGGGCCATGGCGGCCGGGGATCGCGCCGCCCGCGTCGGCGAGATCCGCGCGGCCGAGGAGTTGCGCGAGCTGGCGGCCGCCTTCGATCAGATGGCCGGCACCCTGGACCGGCAGGAGCAGATCCGCCGCAACCTCGTCGCCGACGTCGCCCACGAACTGCGCACTCCCATCGCGATCCTGCAGGCGGGCCACGAGGCGCTGCTCGACGGCGTGGCCGAACCCACCCCCGCTGAGCTCGGCTCGCTCCGCGACGAGGTCTTGCGGCTGGCGCGCATGGTCGACGACCTGCAGATGCTGGCCGCCGCGGACGCCGCCGCGCTGAACCTGGCGCGGCGGCCCTGCGACCTGGCCGACCTCGCCGCGGCCGCGGCCGACAGCCTGGCCCACAGGTTCGATGCGGCCGGCATCACGCTGGACCGGAGGCTGGCCGCAAGCCCGGTTCTCGCCGACCCGCACTGGCTGCACCAGGTGATCACGAACCTGCTCACCAACGCGCTGAAGTTCACCCCGGCCGGCGGCCACGTCACCATCAGCACCCGGCCGTCCGGCGGACAGGCCGTGCTGCAGGTCGCCGACACCGGCCCCGGCATCCCGGCCGGCGACCTGCCCCGCATCTTCGACCGGTTCTGGCGCGGCCAGCAGGCGGCCCAGGTCTCCGGCAGCGGCATCGGCCTGGCTGTCGCCGCCGATCTGGCCCAGGCCCACGGAGGCCGGCTGACCGCCCGCAGCGAGTTCGAGGGTCCGGGTCACGGCACCGAGATGACGCTCAGCCTGCCCGGCGCGTAGACCCGCGGGCTCCTCCATACCATCACCACCACCGCATCACCACGCTCGGCGAACTCCTAGCGAGGAAGCTGACCGGTACGCGACGGCGCGGGCCCTCGCCTGGCCATCTCCATCCGGCCACCACACCAACGCCACATGCCCTCCAACATGACTGGCTTTACTGGAATCGAGAGGAGGAGGAGGAGGAGGACGACATGTTCAGCACAATGAAGACCGGCCTGCACCGGACAATCCGCGCCCTACGGAACTTCGACCGGGGGTCGATGCGCGGATCTGAGCTCTTGTTCCCTTACGCCCACGCCCGGCCCCGCCCGCGGGACACCGCGCCCGCGGAACGCGCTCACCGGGCGGCTTAACGTGCGGCCGTCCGCGCGGACAGCCGCGTTGCGGGGGCCTGTCCGGACACCGCACGCCTAGCGCCGCTGCCACGACGGCCCGCCCCGGAGTCGGCGGCGCTAGGTCTTGGCCGTGCCGTACCTGTCGTGGTGCACCAGGGCCGCGTCCTAGCGGCCGAACGGCGTCAGGGCCAGGTAGAGATCCGTTCCGCACAAGAGCCCGATCATCGCGCCGTAGTCGGAATAGGTGTGCAGGACCGCGTCGCCATCCCGCAGGACTACCGCCGAACGAGCCTGCGCGTCCGCCCTGCTGGATCACCTCACCGGTCAGTTCCGGAAACCCAGGGTGCCGGTGCTGCAGATGATCGACGCGCGACTAGAGGCGGGGGAGACTGATGGCACTGTTGGGACCAACGTCCCTTTCGAATAGATAGGCGAGTGACGGATGTGACCGTGGCCCGGTCGTCCAGACCGAGGGCGGCTGTCGTCCAGACCGGGGCGGCTGATGCCAGATGCGTAGGTTGAGGTCGTGGCTCCCGACGGCGCGGGCCGCGGATCAGCTGATCTCCGGCTCCCCGGCCAGGTTAGATGGCTCCCCGGCTAGGTTAGATCCGCCGTCTCCGCCTGATCCCCGGCCGAGCGTGTCGAGAAAGCTCGCCGCCCAGCGGGCCACGTCGTATTCGCGTACCCGCCGTCGCATCGAGCGCATCCGGCGCCTGGCCTCGGCGGGATTGGCCGTCGCCGCCCGCACGATGGTGTCCTTCAGGCCCTCGATGTCGTGCGGGTTGACCAGGAACGCGCCGGCTAGCTCGTCGGCCGCGCCGGTGAACTCGCTCAGCACGAGCGTGCCGCCTTCGTCGTAACGGGAGGCCACGTACTCCTTGGCCACCAGGTTCATGCCGTCTCGCAGCGGGGTCACCAGCATGACGTCCGCGGCCAGGTAGAGCGCGGCCATCTCGTCGCGGGGGAAGGACTGGTGCAGGTAGTCCACGGGGGCGTAGCCCACCTCCCCGTGCTGGCCGTTGATCCGGCCGACGATCACCTCGACCTCGTCCCGCAGCGTCTGGTAGGCCTCGACCCGCTCCCGGCTCGGGCTCGCGACCTGGATGAGGACCACCCGCTGGCCCAGCCGGCCTTCGTCGACTAGCTCGCCGTAGGCCCGCAGGCGGTGCAGGATGCCCTTGGTGTAGTCGAGCCGGTCCACACCGAGCAGCACGATGCTCGGCTCGCCGATGGCCTGCCGGATTTCCCGCGAGCGCTTCCTGACCTCCTCACGCTGGGCGATCTCGGTGAGGCTGGCCGCGTCGATCGAGATGGGGAACGCGGCCGCCTGGATCTCGCGCGTCCCGCCCGGCTCGTCGACCCGCACGGTCGACCCCTTGGTGGTGAGGCCGACGGCCCGGCGGCAGGCCCGCAGGAAGTTGGTGGCGTCGGCCCGGCGCTGGAAGCCCAGCAAATCGGCGCCGAGCAGGCCCTGGACCACCTGCCGGCGCCAGGGTAGCTGGGCGAAGATCTCATAGCCGGGGAACGGTATGTGGTTGAAGAAGCCGATCCGGACGTCGGTGCGCAGCTCGCGCAGCATCCGCGGAACCAGCTGGAGCTGGTAGTCGTGCACCCAGACGGTTGCCCCGGGCGCCGCCTGCTGCGCCGCCGCCTGCGCGAACCGCCGGTTGACGGTCACGTAGGCGTCCCACCAGTGGCGATGGAACTGAGGCGGGGCGATCACGTCGTGGTAGAGCGGCCACAGTGTCGCGTTGCAGAAGCCCTCGTAGTAGTCGCTGACCTCGTCCTCGGAAAGCCCCAACCCGACCAGGTCCAGGCCGCCGGCCTCGAACGGGCCCGGGGCCGGGCCCGCATCGCCCGACCAGCCAATCCATACGCCCCCGGCCGCACGCATGACGGGCTCGAGGGCGGTAACCAGGCCACCGGGGCTCGGCCGCCACTCGTCTTGGCCGTCCGGGCCCTCGACCCGGTCGACCGGGAGCCGGCTAGCCACCACCACGAAGCTGTGCTCGCCGGCGGCGCCGGTCGGCTCACTCGTCGCAGACATATCTACTTCACCTTAGCCAATGGCCGCCGCGAAGCAGCGAGACGGGGCCTCGCGCGTCTGTAGTACATAGGAGTCTGATCCGCACATGGCCACCGCCGCCTGGTAGCCGCCGCGCGGCTACAGTGGCCAGCGTGATGGCTGACCAGACCCAGACCCGGACCGCCCCGCGGCTGACGTCGCTGTCGCCCGGCGCGGGCTGCGCGTGCAAGCTGCCGCTGGCCAAGCTGGAGGCGCTGTTCGCCAGCATGGGTGACGGCGTCCCGGCGATGGGCCCGGCCTCCGGCGACCTGCTCATCGGCGCGGCCGAAGGCGACGACGCGGCCGTGCTCCGCCTGGACGACGAGCGCGCGCTGGTGCTGACCACGGACTTCTTCACCCCGATCGTAGACGACCCGGGGGACTGGGGCCGGATCGCGGCCGCGAACGCGCTGTCCGACGTGTACGCGATGGGCGGCCGGCCGCTGTTCGCGGTCAACCTGGCCGCCTGGCCGGGCGACGGCCTGGACATCGCCATCCTCGGCCAGGTGCTGCGCGGCGGCGCGGAGGTGGCGGCGCAGGCCGGCTGCTTCGTGGCGGGCGGGCACACGATCGACGATCCGGTGCCCAAGTACGGCCTGGCCGTGGTGGGCCTGGCCGACCCGGACGCGCTGATGACCATCGACCGCGCGGCGCCCGGGGACCAGTTGATCCTCACCAAGGCGCTCGGCACCGGCGTCGTCGCCACCGCGCTCAAGCGCAGCGCCGCCCCGGCCGAGGCGGTCCAGGCCGCGGTGGCCTCCATGACGCTGCTCAATGCGGGCGCCAGCCAGGCCGCCCTGGCCGCCGGAGTGCGGGCGGCCACTGACGTGACCGGGTTCGGCCTGCTCGGCCACCTGCACCGGATGCTGGCCGCCAGCTCAGTGGCGGCCCGGCTGTGGGCCGCGTCGGTCCCGCTGCTTCCGGCCGCCGCGGAGCTGGCCGCGGCGGGCTTCGTCTCAGGCGGGACCAGGGCCAACACCGACCGCATGCGCGGCTGGGCGGTCCTGGACGCCGCGATACCGGCCGAAATCGCCGTGCTCCTGCACGACGCCCAGACCTCCGGCGGGCTGCTGCTGGCCGCGCCGCCGGCCGCGGCGCCCGCGCTGCTGGGCGAACTGCGGGCGCAGGGACTGCCCGCCGCCCTGATCGGCGAGGTCATCGCGGGCGAGAGCGGACACGTCCACGTGCACCAGGATCGTTCGGCATAAGGGTTTACGCCGGATACCTTGGGGCGGTGACGATGAGGCCGGGTGCGGTGCGGACCCTCCTTTTCGCCTGCCTGCTCGCGGTGCTGGGCCCGGGAGTGGGCACCGTCTTCGCCGGGTCGAGCCCGGCGAGCGCGCAGACCACGGCGAGTGCGCCCGGCGCGGCACGTTGTGGTGGTCGGGATCTCCGGCCTGCGGTGGAGCGACGTGTCCCCATCCGCGACGCCCACGCTGTGGCGGTTGGCCGGCCAGGGCTCGGTGGGGTCGCTGGTGGACTACGCCGTGCTGCCGCTGACCTGCCCGGCCGACGCCTGGCTCACGCTGAACGCGGGCGCCCGGGCCCAGTCCGACCACACCAACGCCGCCTGCGGGGCGTTCCCCGCGGTTGATCCCGCCGGATCGGGCGCCGTGGTGCCGGCCATGGGCGCGCTGATGACCTACAACACCCAGTTCCACAACACCCCTGACTGGGGCGTGCTGGCAGCCAAGGTCCCGGGCTGCGCCACCGCCGTCGGCCCGGGGGCCGCGCTGGCCCTCGCCGACCCCTCCGGGCGGGTCGCGTCGTACCTGCCCTCGGCCGCGGACCTCACCGCGGGGGTACTGGCCCGCTGCCCGCTGACCGTGGTGGACCTCGGCACCATCGGATCTGCCGAACGGTCTTCCGAACTCGCCTCGGCCGACGCCGCCCTCGCGCGGATCCAGGCAGACCTGCCGGCCGGCTCGACGCTGCTGGTCACCGCGCCCGGGGCCCCCACCAAGCCGCCGCACCTGCAGCTCGCCCTGGTCAGACGGACCCGGTTACCAGGCCGGCCTGCTGGACGCCGCCTCGACCCGGCAGCCGGGCCTGGTGGTGCTCACCGACCTGACGCCGACCGTGCTCGGCTGGCTGGGCCGGGCCATGCCGGCCGACGCCGTCGGCGCGCAGATCACCCGCGGCGACCGGGGCAGTCTTTCCTCTACCGTCCAGTCGCTGGCCGGCCGGGATACGGCCGAGCAGGTGTGGCGGTCCACGCACGACGAGTTCTTCTGGGCCTACGCGCTGGCCGACGCGGTGGTGCTGGCCGCGATCGGGCTGGCGGCCTGGGGTGCCGCCGAGGACAAGCGCAGGCGGCGGGCCCGCTGGTGGCGGGTGGCCGGGGTGTTCGCCGCCTCGGTGCCGGTGGGCACGTTCCTGGCCAACCTGGTGCCGTGGTCGACCTCCGCCCACCCGGCCGCCGCTCTGTACGCGGTCTCGGTGGCGCTGGCCGTCGTCATCGCGCTGGCCGCGCTGCTCGGTCCGTGGCGGCGTGATCCGCTCGCCGCGTTCGGCGTGGTGTGCCTGTTCACGCTGGTCGTGCTGGGGATCGACGTGATGACCGGGTCGCGGCTGCAGCTGGAGACGCCGTTCGGGCTTTCCGTGCTCGAGGCCGGCCGGTTCTACGGCATCGGCAACGAGGCGCTGGGCATCTACGGCATGTCCGGGCTGCTCGCCGCGGCCTGGCTGGGCCTGGTGGCGCGGCGCCGCTCCACCTCTTCCCGGCCCTCGTCCCGGCGGTCGGCCGTGCTCGCGGTGGCCGTGGTCGCGACCTTCGCGGTGTTCGCCTCCGGCTGGCCCGGGTTCGGCGGCAAGGTGGGCGGCACGATCGCCATGGTGCCGTGCTTCGCCCTGCTGGCCATGATCGTGGCCGGGATCAGGCTGAACTGGCGCCGGATACTGCTCGTCGCGGTCAGCGGGCTCGCCCTGTTCGCGGTGTTCGCGCTGATCAACTACTTCGTGCCGATCACCGGGAAGTCCGACATCGGGTCGTTCGCGGGCAGCTCGCTGCACGGTCATTCCGGTGGCCTGCTGCTCAGGAAGATCAACTCCAACATCGGCTCGCTCTCGGTCAACGCGTTCAGCCCGCTGAGTCCCGATCGTGGTCGTGCTGGACCGGGCTGATGCTGTGGCGGCCCGCGTGGTTCGGGCTGAAGACCGAGCCGCGGGCGTATGCGGCCGAGCCGCTGATGCGCCCGGTTCTGGGCGTGCTCTGGCTGCTGCCGGTGCTCGGCTGGTTCGCCGACGACTCCGGCGTGATCGTGCCGGCCGCGGCGCTGCCGTTCGCGCTGCCGCTCGGCATCGCCCTGCTCGCGACCGCCGCGTACCAAGATCGTCGAGGCACGCTATCGTGAGACGACCGTCCCCGTCGCTGGTTCATCCCCGGTAAGCAGAAAGTAGCCCGTGCAATACCAGCTCTCCCGCATTGTGGCCGGGCCGTTCTTGCACACGATCTGGCGGCCGAAGGTGATCGGCGCCGAGCACGTGCCCGCGTCCGGCGGCGCCATCCTGGCCGGCAACCACCTGTCGGTGGTCGATTCGGTCTTCCTGCCGCTGATGCTCGACCGGCCGGTGACGTTCTCGGCCAAGGCCGAGTACTTCACCGCCTCCGGACCCGCCGCGCGGCTGTGGGCCGCGTACCTGAAGGCGACCAACCAGCTGCAGATGGACCGGGACGGGCCGCGCGCCGCGCAGGACACGCTCGAGGCGGCGCTGGCCCTGCTGCAGGCGGGGAACCTGTTCGGCATCTACCCAGAAGGCACCAGGTCACCGGACGGGCGGCTGTACCGGGGCCGCCCCGGCGTCGGCTGGCTGGCGCTCAAGTCCGGCCTGCCGGTCATCCCGGTCGCCATGTTCGGTACCAGGCGGGTGCTGCCGCCGGGTCACGTGGTGCCGCGGCCGGGGCGGATCGAGGTCAGGATCGGCGCGCCGCTCAAGTTCGGCCCGGAGATCACCAGCGGGCCGCCGGGCAAGGCCAGGCAGCAGATCACCGAGCAGGTGATGAGCCAGATCAGGGAGCTGTCCGGCCAGGAGTACGTGCACATGTTCGCCTCCGACCGCAAGGCCGAACTAGCGGCCGCGGCGCAGGCGACGAACGTGCCCCCGCACTCCTAGCCCGAAGTTCCCCCTAGCCCGTAGCCCGAAGTTCCCCTAGCCCGCGCCCCGCCCCGCGCCTAGCCCCGCGGCGCCTCGGCCCGGCCCGCCCCAAACCATGATCGTGAACAGTTCGGGATCATATGTGTCCCGAACTGCTCACGATCATGAAAGCTAGCCCGCGCACTGGGGGCACAGGCCGAATAGCTCGACGGTGTGGCCCACGTCGGTGAAGCCTGCTTCCGCGGCGACCTTTTCGGCCCACTGCTCCACCGCCCGGCCCTCCACCTCCACGCTCCGCCCGCAGTTGCGGCAGGTCAGGTGGTGGTGGTGCACGCTCGTCCCGCACTGCCGGTAGAGCGTCTCGCCGCTGGCGTCGCGGATGGCGTCGATGCTGCCCTGCTCGCTGAGCGCCTGCAGGTGGCGGTAGACGGTGGTGAGCCCGACGTGCTCGCCCTTGCGCCGCAGTTCCGCGTGGATCTCCTGGGCGCTGCAGAAGCCGGGCAGGCTCTCCAGCGCGGCCGCCAGGGCCTGCGCCTGCCGGGTCCCGCGGGTCCGGGTGCCCCGGACGCCCCGGGCCCGCACCTGCTCCTCTGGCTGCGTCGTCACAGTTCGCACGCTACAACCTCGGTGCGTTCGGCCGCGCTTCCGAGCTAAGCGCCGATCGTGTTGCAGACGAAATTGGGAATCATTATCATTACCATCAGGATGACGCCAACGGACACGGGAGCGGCGAGGATGCGGAGCGGCTGGCGCGGGCTGAGAACGGTTGCGGCGATCGGCGCGGCGATGGGCATGGCACTGGTGGCGAGCGCCTGCTCCTCATCCACTGCCGCGGTGTCCGGCTCGTCCGGCTCAGGCGGCGGCAAGATCGTCGCGGTGGGCGCCGAGAATGAGTACGCGGACGTCATCCAGCAGGTCGGCGGGAAGTACGTCCAGGTCAGCGCCATCATGAGCAACCCGAACACGGACCCGCACACCTTCGAGGCGAGCGCCTCGGTCGCCCGGCTGGTCAGCGCGGCCCAGCTCGTGGTGCAGAACGGCGTCGGCTACGACACGTTCATGAACACGATCGAGAACGCGGCCCCGAGCTCGTCACGCAAGGTCGTCGTGGTGCAGAACCTGCTCGGCCTGCCGGACAGCACCCCGAACCCGCACCTGTGGTACAAGCCGGGCACCATGCCGGCCGTCGCGAACGCCGTGGCCGCCGACCTGGCCGCCCTCCAGCCCGCTCATGCCTCGTACTTCAAGGCCAACGCGAGCGCCTTCATCGCCTCGCTGGCCGGCGTGGAACAACGCGATGGCGGCGTTCAAGGCGAAGTACCCGAACACGCCGGTCGCGACCACCGAGCCGGTGGCGGATTACATGCTCCAGGCGATCGGCGCCGACAACCTGACGCCGTTCGCGTTCCAGGCCGACATCATGAACGGCACCGACCCGTCGGCGCAGGACGTCGCGGTGGAGCGGAGCCTGTTCACGCAGCACAAGGTGAAGGTGTTTGTCTACAATCAGCAGGTGACGGACTCGCTGACCGAATCGTTCATCACGCTCGCGCAGGCGAATGGCATCCCGGTGGTGGGCGTCTACGAGACGATGCCCGTGCCCGGGTACCACTACCAGTCGTGGATGCTGGCCGAGGTCCAGGACCTGCAAAAGGCCGTGGCCGAGCAAGATCTCGACCGAGCACCTGTGATGACGGTCGGAGCTGCTCCGGCTGGACGGGGTCGGAGTGCAGGCTGGGCGGCCGGGAGATCCTCCGGGACGTCTCGTTCACCATCCGCCCCGGCGAGTTCACCGGTCTCATCGGGCCGAACGGGGCGGGCAAGACCACCTTGCTCCGGCTCATCCTCGGCCTGCAGCCGGTCACCCGGGGCTCGGTGCTCATCGACGGCGCGCCGCGGCCGCCGCGCGATGCCTCGATCGGGTACGTGCCGCAGAAGCTGGCCATCGAGCCGGACATGCCGCTGCGGGTCAGGGACGTGGTCTCGCTCGGGATCGACGGGCACAAGTTCGGCATCCGGCTGCCGTCCCGGGCCCGCCGTGAGCTCGTCGCGGACATGCTGGCCGCCGTCGGCGCGCAGCGGTACGCCGACGCGCGGGTGGGCGAGCTGTCCGGCGGCGAGCAGCAGCGGGTCATGATCGCGCACGCGCTGATCAGCCGGCCGAGGCTGCTGCTGCTCGACGAGCCGCTGGCCAACCTGGACATCTCGAGCGAGCAGGGGATCGTCTCGGTGCTGGCCCGGCTGGCCCGGGCCGAGGGGATCGCCGTGCTGCTCTCGGCGCACGACATGAACCCGCTGATGCCGGTGATGGACCGGATCGTCTACGTGGCCGCGGGCCGGGTGGCGGTCGGCCGCACCGACGAGGTGGTCCAGCCCGAGGTCCTGTCCCGCCTGTACGGCCAGCACGTCGACGTGATCCGGGTGCACGGGCGGGTCCTGGTGGTGGCCGCGCCCGGAAGGGGTCGACGCCGCCGAGGCCGCGGCCGAGGACGCAAGCGTGGTGAGGTGATCGTGGGTCACCTGCTCAGGTACGTCTTCGAGCCCGGCTTCTTCGGCAGCGGGCCGGTGCACGTCGCCCTGGCCGTCGGGACCGTGATCGCCATCACGTCGGCCGTCGTCGGCGTGTTCACCGTGACGCGCGGGCAGTCGTTCGCCGGCCATTCCCTCGCCGACATCGCCACCACCGGGGGTTCCGGGGCCTTCCTGATCGGCCTCAACCAGTTCTGGGGCTACCTGGCGTTCGGCGTGGGCGCGGCCGCGTTCATGGAGATGATCGGCGTCCAGCGCCGCCGCGGGCGCGACGTGGCCACCGGCGTGGTGCTCGGCGCCGCCCTCGGCCTGGCCGCGCTCTTCCTGTACCTGGGCACCCAGTACAGCTCTACGACCGGCGCGTCGTTCACCATCTTGTTCGGCTCCATGTTCGTCATCACCTCCTCCACCGTGCCCGTCCTGATCGTGTCCGCGCTGCTCGCGCTGGCCACGGTCGTGGTGCTGGCCCGGGTGCTGCTGCTGAGCTCGCTGAGCCCGGACATCGCCGCCGCCCGCGGCGTGCCGGTGCGCGCCGTGGGCGCGGCCTACCTGATGGCGCTGGCGGTGTCGGTCGCGCTTTCCGCCGTGATCATCGGCGCGGTGCTGAGCACCGCGCTGCTGATCGGGCCGGCCGCGACCGCGCTGCGCGTCGCGAAGGGCCCGGTCCGGGCGATGGCGGTGGCGGCGGGCATCGGCGTGGCCGCCATCTGGCTTGGCATCGTGCTCGCGTACGACAGCTTCTACTGGCCGCCCGCGGGCCGCGGCTGGCCGGTCAGCTTCTTCGTGGTGACGCTGATCGTCGGCGGCTACCTGGTCACCTACCTGCGCCACCGCGACCGCCGCGAGGCCCAGCTGGATGCCGCCAGAGGCGCTGGACACGGAGCAGGTATGTTCTCCGGCCTGATGCTGAACACCTGGATCGCGGCGACCGCGGTCGCGGTGATCGCCGGCGTGACCGGTTTCTTCGCGGTGCTGCGGGGGTCGACGTTCGCGGCTCACGCCATCCCCAACGGCGCCTTCGCCGGCGCGGCCGGGGCCAGCCTGCTCGGGCTCAACCCGTTCGCGGGCCTGGCGGTGTTCTCGGTGGCGGGCGCGCTCGGCATCGCCGGGCTGGGCCGCCGCGCCCGGCATGACGTGGCGACCGCGCTGACGTTCGTGATGATGCTCGGGATCGGCGCGCTGTTCGTCAGCTGGAGCACGGAATACGCGCAGGAGGCGTACTCGCTGCTGTTCGGCGAGGTGTACGGCGTCAGCGCGGCCGAGGTGCTGCCCATCCTCGTGCTCGGCGCGGCCTCCATCGCCGCGATCATCGTCATGTTCCGGCCGCTGATGCTGTCCTCGGCGATGCCGGAGGTGGCGGAGGCACGCGGGGTGTCGGCGCGCCGGATGGAACTCGCGTTCCTGCTCGTGATGGCCCTGGCGACCAGCATGACCGTGCCCGTGGTGGGCGCCCTGCTGATGTTCAGCCTGATGATCGGCCCGGCCGCCGCGGCCAGGTCGCTGACCGCCCGGCCGATGCTCGCGATGACCCTTTCCGTGGCCATCGCGCTGGTCACGGTCTGGATCGGCATCGCGGTCTCTTACCAGTCCAACTGGCCGCTCGGCTTCTTCGTCGGCGTCATGGGCGCCGTCTTCTTCCTGTTCGGCCAGGCCTACGCCGCCGCCCGCCGCCGCCTGGCCACGACGCCGAGAGCCGCGGCGTAGGCCCCCCCGCGGTACGGCGCCCCCCGCGGTACGGCGCCCCCCGCGGCTACGGGCCCCCCGCGGCTACGGCGCCCCCCGCAGCTACGGCGACCCCCGCAGCTACGGCGCGCCCCGCAGCGTAGCCGCATCACGCGGCCCGCGAGGGGCCTTCAGGCCCCTCCGGCCGCGCGATACTACGGCGAGCACCGCAGCGGGTAGCGGGGGGTTCGGGGGGTCGCCCCCCCGCCCGCGTAGCGTAAGAACTGTGAACCGGCTGCAGGATTCGACGAGTCCCTACCTGCTTCAGCATGCGGACAACCCGGTGGACTGGTGGCCGTGGTGCGACCAGGCCTTCGCCGAGGCCGCCGAACGCGACGTCCCCGTCCTGCTCTCGGTGGGCTACGCCGCCTGTCACTGGTGTCACGTGATGGCCCACGAATCGTTCGAGGACCCCGAGACCGCGGCGCTGCTCAACGAGCACGTGGTGGCGATCAAGGTGGACCGGGAGGAGCGGCCCGACGTCGACGCGGTCTACATGACCGCGACCCAGGCCATGACCGGGCAGGGCGGCTGGCCGATGACGGTGTTCATGACGCCGGACAAGGAGCCGTTCTTCTGCGGCACCTACTTTCCCAGGGACTACTTCCGGCAGCTGGTCCTGAACGTCTCGCGGGCCTGGCGCAGCCAGCGCGACGGCGTGACCGGCCAGGCCAAGCAGGTCGCCGCGGCCCTGGCCGAGAACGCGGCGGCCACCGCCCGCGCCCTGCGGGCTGAGCATGGTGACACGGAGCTAGAGTTCCGCCAGGCCGCGGACGCGGCGGTACTGGCGCTCGATCGCGACTACGACACGGCCGAGGGCGGGTTCGGCGGCGCGCCGAAGTTCCCGCCGTCGATGGTGCTGGAATTCCTGCTCCGCTACCACCAGCGGACCGGGTCCGCGGCCGCGCTGCGGATGGCCGAGGGCACCTGCGAAGCGATGGCCCGCGGCGGCATGTACGACCAGCTCGGCGGCGGGTTCGCCCGGTACTCGGTCGACGCCGGGTGGGTGGTCCCGCACTTCGAGAAGATGCTCTATGACAACGCCCTGCTGGCTCGCGTCTACGCGAACTTGTGGCGCCGGACCGGCTCTGAGCTGGCCCGCCGGGTGGCGGAAGAGACGTGCGACTGGATGCTGCGCGAGCTGCGGACCGGCGACGGCGGGCTGGCGGCGTCCCTGGACGCCGACAGCGAGGGCGAAGAAGGAAAGTTCTACGTCTGGCGGCCCGCCGAGCTGGACGCGATCCTCGGCCCCGAGGACGGCGAGTTCGCGGCCCAGGTCTTCGGCGTCACCGAGAGCGGCACGTTCGAGCACGGCGCCTCGGTGCTGCAGCGCCGGGCCGATCCGGCCGACGCGGATCGCCTGGCCCGGGTCCGGGACGCGCTGCTGGCGTTTCGCGCTGGCCGGGTCCGCCCCGCGCGGGACGACAAGGTGGTCGCGGCGTGGAACGGGCTGGCCATCTCCGCGCTGGCCGAATGCGGGCTGCTGTTCGGGCGGCCGGACTTCACCGCGGCCGCGCGCGACGCCGCCGCGCTGCTGGCCACGGTCCACCTGGCCGGCGGACGGCTGGTCCGTACCTCACGGGACGGGACCGCCGGGCAGCACCGCGGGGGCGCTCGAGGATTACGCCTGCACCGCCGAGGGATTCCTCACGCTCGGCCGGGGTGACGGGCGAGGCGCGCTGGATGGAGCTGGCCGGTCAGCTGCTCGAGGTCGCGCTCGACTCCTTCGGCGACGGTCAGGGCGGGTTCTTCGACACGGCCGCCGACGACGAGCCGCTGATCTTCCGCCCGGCCGACCCGGCCGACAACGCCACGCCGTCCGGCACGTTCGCCGTGGCGGGAGCGCTCCTCAGCTACTCCGCGCTGGCCGGCTCGGCCCGGCACCGGGAGGCCGCCGGGGCGGCCCTCGGCGTGCTCCCCGGCATCGCGGCCCGGTACCCGCGCGCGGCCGGCGCGGGCCTGGCCGTGGCCGAGGCCTGGCTGGCCGGGCCGGCCGAGGTCGCGGTGGTGGGCAGCCCCGAGGACGCGCAGAACCCGCGCGCTGCACCAGACGGCGCTGCACGCGGCACCGCCCGGCACGGTGCTCGCCCTCGGCGACGGCACCCGGCCGGCTGGTTCCGGGCCAGCTGGTTCCGGGCCAGCTGGTTCCGGGGGCGGCGGTGCTGAAGCCGGCGTGCCGCTGCTGGCCGGGCGCGGACTGGTCAACGGAGCGCCCGCCGCGTACGTCTGCCGCCAGTTCACCTGCCAGGCCCCGGTGACCACCCCGGAGCAGCTCAGGGAGGCCCTCGCCAGCCCGGCCTGATCCCGCCGGCGGCAAGCACGGGCACCTGGCCGGGCCGGGTTGCGCCCGGTACGGTGTCTTCGGGGGATAGGTTGGAGACGATGCACTCGTTCGCGGACGCCGTACGCCGTCTTTGGCGACGGATCGCATCCGGAGGCCCCAGGCCGTCCATCGAGGCCCAGGCACCTGGTCCCCGTCCTGATCAGCCTGCTGGCGGTGGCCGGGGCGGCCACCGGCGCGGTGCTGGCGACGGTGGCCGGCGGCAAGCCAGCCGGCGTGAACGCACAACCCCACGGGATCCCGAGCACCAGGCCCGCCGCGGCGACGATCACCGGGCCGGTCGTGCCCATGCTCGGCGGGAACGCCGACGGCAGCGGGAAGCCCATCGTGGTGCCTGTGGCCAGTGCTCCGGCGACGGCGACAAGCACGAGCACCCGGTCCGCGCGGCCCGTCCCGGTCGCCCCGCTGCGCGGCTTGAGGCAGGCGGACCTGCTGGTCGTCGCGCCGTTCTCACTGTCCCGTCGGGTCCTGGCCGCGGTGGCCAGGCAGCCCGCGGTCACCGCGACCGAGCCGATCGAAGCCGCCAAGATCAAGATCAACGGCGTGTACGCGGCCGTCCTCGGCGTCGACCCGTCCACGTTCCGCGGTTACGCCGCCTCGTCCATGGCGGCCTCCGACCCGCTGTGGCGGGGCGTGGCCGGCGGCGGCGTGGCCGTGTCCTACACCATGGGGACCCTGGACCGGCTGTCCCTCGGCGGTCACGTCACCGTGTCCGGCCGCCAGCTTGAGCGGCTGCCGGTAGTGGCGTTCGGCACGGTCGGGATCGGCGGGGTCGACGCCGTGGTGTCGGACTCGACCGCCAGGTCGCTCGGGGTACCCGCCGGGAACGCGATCGTCATCAGCGCGTCGCCATCCAGCGTGGGGGCGCTGGCGGCGCGGATCAAGGACATCCTGCCGTCCGGGGCGGCCGTCGAGCCGCTGGTCACGCAGGTGACGCGGCCGGGCGCGGCGTTCGCGGTCGGGACCACCCCGTCGGGCGCCGCGGTGAGCGGCGACGCCATGAGCGCGGCGCAGCTGACCACGGCGCTGCGGGCCGCGGAGAGCAGGCGCGGCAGCCCGTACGCGTGGGGCTCCGCCGGGCCCGCCGCGTTCGACTGCTCCGGCCTCGTCCAGTGGGCGTTCGCCCAGGCCGGCATCAGCATGCCCCGCGTAGCCGCCGACCAGGCCCGGGCCGGCCCGGCCGTCCCGGTCGGCCAGCTACAGCCCGGCGACCTGCTCTTCTACCACACTGACCCCACCGATCCCGGCTACATCTCGCACGTCGCCATCTACCTGGGCAACGGATGGATGATCCAGGCGCCCCAGCCGGGCATGGACGTCCAGGTAGTGCCGGTCAGCTTCGGCCCGCAGTTCGCGGGCGCGATCCGCGTCTATCCCCGCATCGCCGCCGGGCTCGCCGCGGGCCTGGCCTGACGGGTCTAGCCCGACGGGTCTACCCCGATATCCCGACGGGTCTACCCCGGTATTCAGCCAGCGGCGTCTTTCTGGGCGTCAGCGTTGACCAGCTGATTTTCAGCATGAAATCATAATTACATGAATACAGGGCAGCAGGGAGCCGGACCTGCGGACGACGCGGCCGGCGCGAACGCCAGTAGCCAGACGACCTCAGGTCACGACCAGCCCGGCGGTGCTGCCTCGGGCGGGCCGGGACGGGGCACGGTCACGGAGGAAGTGCGCGGCTGGTTCAGCGGCCGGCTACCCGGTGACTGGTTTACGGCCACACCGGAGATCCAGGCGGACCGGGAGGAGATCACCATCGTGGGGGTGCTGCCCGCCCCCGAGACGGCCGGAGCGTCAGACGCCGAGCGGGCCGCGGCCGCCGAAGGCCGGATCCGCAGGTTCCGCGAGGAGACCAGGAGCCACCGGATCGAGATCGCACGGGAGGCCGAGCACAAGTTCCGGCGCAAGGTGTCCTGGGGGGTCGCCTGTGCGGACGTGACTGAGATGTTCACCACACTCTCGATTCCGGTGATGACCAGGCTGCGCCAGCCCGAGCGCCGGGTTCTCGACACGCTCGTCGACGCGGGCGTGGCGCGCAGTCGCAGCGACGCGCTGGCATGGTGCGTGCGGCTGACCGGAGAGAACGCGGATGCCTGGCTGTCTCGGCTGCGTGCGGCCCTGCGGCAGGTCGAGGAAGTGCGGGACCAGGGCCCGGCAAGCGCCTGATTGTTCCGCTGAATTGGCCGACGAGGAAGGCCCGTTCCTGCGTGTCCCAGGTTCCAAGAAGGTAACGATTCCCTACTCCTCCGCGATCGTGCCAGGAATCGTCGAGGGCACCGTCGAGTGGACCGAGGACCCCGATTTCGGCTATCAGGTGGCGGCCGCGATACCGGGCGTGGACGACATCGAGATCCTGCAGCCGCGGCGGCTTTACGCCAGGCAGGGCCGAACGGGTGAGCACGACGCGATGGTGGCCAGGCTCAAGCGGGAGCGCAAGGGAGTTCCTCAACTCCTTCCCCGGCCTAGACGAGTCCCTCGTCAAGTCCCTCGGGTAGCCCAGGGGACTTGACCCCCGAAGGGGGTCCCCAGGGGTCTGGGGGAAAGGGCTTCCCCCCAGAAGCGGGGGGTCTGCGGGGTCGTCCCCCCGAGGTAAGCACAGTTCGTTCCACTCGTTGGGTACGTTTGCCGTAGGTCATCACGGTGTCGAGGAAGGTCGCCAGCATGGGAGTTCGTGACCTGGCCTACCGGCTTTACGAGCGCAGGCTCCAGGTTTCCCTGTCGCCTGACGCCATCCCGCGCCACGTCGGGGTGATGTGCGACGGGAACCGGCGCTGGGCCAGGTCGGCAGGTTTCCATGACGTCAGCAGCGGTCACCGCAAGGGCGCGGACAAGATATTCGAGCTGCTCGACTGGTGCCGCGAGAGCGGGGTCGAGGTCGTCACCTTGTGGCTGCTGTCCACCGATAACCTGACCCGGCCGGCCAGCGAGCTGGTGCCGCTGCTGAAGATCATCGAAGACACCGTGCAGGGCCTGGTGGCGGAGCGGTGGCACGTGAACCCGGTCGGCGCGCTCGACCTGCTTCCCGGCGACACGGTCCGGGTGCTGAAGGACGCGGGCGAGGCGACCGCGCACTACCCCGGCCTGCTGGTCAACGTGGCGGTCGGGTACGGCGGGCGGCGGGAGATCGCCGACGCGGTCCGATCCCTGCTGCAAGACCACGCGACCAGGGGCACCACGATCGAGGAACTGGCGGAGGTGCTGGACGTCGAGCACATCGCCGAGCATCTCTACACAGCGGGCCAGCCGGATCCGGATCTGGTCATCCGTACCTCCGGCGAACAGCGGCTCGGCGGGTTCCTGCTCTGGCAGAGCACCCACTCAGAGTTCTACTTCTGCGACGCCTACTGGCCCGCCTTCCGCAAGGTCGACTTCTTGCGGGCGCTGCGCTCCTACGCGGCACGCAATCGCAGGTTCGGTACGTTACCGCAGCTTAAGCGCGGAATTGAGGCTTAGTAACCTCGCGGTGCTTTTGCCGGCTCGCGTTCGCGGGTACCTTCGGTAGTGGTGGACGGCGCGGTGCCGTTCCCGGGAAGGCCCTCGGATCTCTGAGCTTCGCGCTGTGCGTGCAGACGAGATGACAGAAGGGCCGGCGCGGCCCTTTGAGGGCCAGGCCCGGCCCATCCGACACGTCTGTGTCCTGTCTTGGCGCCGGGTTCGCCCTGGCGCCCAGGGGAGTCTGCGTGGTCAATTCCCAAGGTCGCCGTACGTATGTACTCGACACCAGCGTCCTGCTCGCCGACCCGGCCGCCATCGCTCGCTTCGACGAGCACAAGGTGGTCCTGCCGGTCGTCGTCATCACTGAGCTGGAAGCCAAACGGCACCACCCCGAACTGGGCTACTTCGCCCGCCAGGCCCTGCGTCACCTCGATGACCTGCGCATCGAGCACGGCCGGCTGGACGCGGAACTTCCGGTCGGGACGCTCGGCGGCACGGTCAGGGTCGAACTCAACCATTTCGACCCGCAGGTGCTGCCTGCCGGGTTCCGGATGGGGGACAACGACTCGCGCATCCTGTCGGTGGCGTGCAGCCTCGCGGCCGAGGGCGAAGATGTCGTCCTGGTCAGCAAGGACCTGCC
>CAVYNE010000008.1:0-138095 GCA_963769715.1 uncultured Actinomycetes bacterium | reverse complement strand
GCCGCCCGGCGCTGCGGCTGGCTCCGGCCCCGGCGGTGCTGTCCCTGGCGGTGCTGCTCCTGGTGGTGCTGCTCCTAGTGGTGCTGGCCAGGCCGGCCGTCGTGGGGTGCCCGCGCCGGGCGGCCCCGGCGGGCCCCGTGCCCGCGGTGCCTCGTCGTCTGCCGGGGCCGGCGACGGCCGGGGTGCCCAGGGCGGGACCGCGGCGCCCAGGCGGGACGGCCGCGTCAGCGGCGCCCAGGCGCCCAAGGGAGGCGGCCGGGCCGGCAGCGGTGCCCATGCCCGGCGACCCGGAAGCGCGCCCGAGGGCCAACCCGCCGCGCCGATCCCGGCCGGGCTCGCTCCCCCCCGCCGCCCGCAGCGGCTGCAGTACTCCGCCCCGTCCGTCGACGGCGGAACGCACGTGGAGACCAGCCAGGGCCCGGGCGTGAACGACGACTTTGCCCACGTCGGACGCAACGACCCCTGCCCGTGCGGCTCCGGCCGCAAGTACAAGCGCTGCCACGGCGACCCCCGGACGCGCCCGGACGCCTAGCGGCTGAGTTCCTGTTACCAGGCTCCTGGCGCCGTTCTCTAAGCTTGGCTTCCCCTTGGCGGGTTCCCTGGTGCTGGTTCCCTGGCTCGGGTTTCCTAGCTCGTTACCCGGGGCTGGGTTCCCTGACCGCTTCGCCGTTCACTCACATGCTCGCGTCGCAATGTGCTAGTCAATTTGTTCGTTTAACACGTATTGAGCTTTGATTTCCGCGCTAGCGTCGAAGATCGGGGAATTCCGGGCGTTGGGGAAGATCCGGTGCATCATATAGCGGCGTCTGGCGCACATATGGACGGGGCTGCACTGTGCGGCGGGTACCCCTACGCGCCCGATGTCCGGGCCGTCGCAGCAGCCAGCGGCGAACATCGCCCATTTGCGATCGGCTTCACTCGTACGACCGCTGATGCGCCTTGGCATCCTGGTTGCGGCAGAAGACGATTAGCCCAGATACGAAAACGCCTGAGCACCGCATTACTAGTGAATCCTCCCGAAAGCCTTTAGGCGCGGTACCGTGATGGCGGCAGAGAGGACGGGAGGGGTGTTGAGCGAGGAGTTCCCGGCGCAGCTGGCCGGGCTCCGGGCGGGCTCGCTGGTGGCCGGGTACCGGCTGGAGGCGCAGGTCGGAGCGGGCGGGATGGCGATGGTGTTCCGAGCGCGCGATGAGCGGCTTGGTCGGCTAGTCGCGCTGAAGATCCTCGCTCCGGCGCTTGCGGCAGACCCTACGTTCCGGCGGCGGTTCATCGCGGAGTCGCGGGCGGCCGCGGCGGTGGATGACCCGCACATCATTCCGATTTATGAGGCCGGCGAGGCGAACGGCGCGCTGTTCATCGCGATGCGGTTCGTCCGGGGCGGTGACCTGCGGCTGGTGCTGGACCGGGAGGGTGCGCTGCCGCCGGGCCGGGCTGCGGGGTTCATCTCCCCGGTGGCCTCGGCGCTGGATGCCGCGCACCGCGCGGGGCTGGTGCACCGCGACGTCAAGCCGGCGAATGTCTTGGTGGATGCGCGCCGGGACCGGCCCGATCACGTGTACCTGTCGGATTTCGGGGTGAGCAAGGGGGCTATCTCGTCAGTGAGCCTGACCGGCGCCGGGCAGTTCCTGGGCACCCCGGATTATTCGGCGCCGGAGCAGATCCAGGGCCGGGCCGTGGACGGGCGGACCGATCAGTATGCGCTGGCGTGCGTGGCCTACCAGTTGCTGACCGGGGAGCGACCGTTCGAGCGGGATCAGGGCATGGCGGTGCTTCTGGCGCACCTTTCCCAGCCGGCGCCGTCTCTGAGTTCGCGGCGGCCGGGCCTGCCCGGTGCTGCGGATCAGGTTCTTGCCAGGGGGCTGGCGAAGGTCCCGGAGAAGCGGTATGGGTCCTGCGGGGAATTCGCGGACGCGCTGCGGGAGGCGCTCGGCCTGGCGCGGTACAGCTCCCGCGGCTTCGCCTCCGCGTCCGATCACCCGAAAACCGACACAACCTCGCGGTCCGAGTTCCCAGCGTCGGCCAGGACCGGAAGGGCAGCTGTCCCGACTGATTTGGCAGCAGCAACCATCGATTCGGAGCGCGGTGGCGGCCCAGCCGGCGTGGCCATTTCGGCGGCTGCCGCACCGGCCAGGGCCGCTAGCTGGTCAGCCGGAAGACTGGGAATGGTCGGCGCGTCAGGCAGCCTGACCGGGGAACGGGGCAAGCTTACTGCAGATGGGCCGACCAGCGCGGCGAACGTCGGCGATGCCGGGCTGAGTGCAGATGACGAGGACCTGACCGGGGCGGTAGCTAGGAGCATTGGGGTCATCACCTCCACCGCCGCCCGGTGGCGGTGGTCGGTGTCGAACCTGATGTCCCGGTTGGTGAGATCCGTGCCACTCGCGGCCGCGAGCGAGAAGGGTACCGCGGTCCGGGCCCGGCGCAGCCACCGGGCCCAGCCGAAACGCGCCCAGGGGTCGGGTCGCCGCCGCTGGCCGATCGTGACTACCTCGCTGCTGGTTCTGCTGGCCGTCGTGGTCGGCGGGGGCTACGTCGCCTGGCGGTGGAGCCAGGACCAGTACTACGTCGGGGCTGACAGCAAGGGCGAGGTGGTCATCTACCGCGGCGTCAACCAGCGGATCGCGGGGATCAGCCTGTCCAAGCCCTATCAGCTGACCGGGATCAAGCTCGCCCAGGTACCAGCGCCCTACCAGCAGACGGTGAAGGCCACCGACGCGGCCAGCAGCCTGGGCAACGCCCAGGCGATCGCCGCGAACGTCCGCACCGCGGTCGGCACATGCCAGCAGCAGTACACCACGCTGCGGGACTGGGTGACCAAGGAGAACGCCTACCAGGCCGCGGTGGCGCGGGCCAAGCTGGCCATGCAGGAAAAGAAACCGGCGAACGCCATCCCCCCCAACCCGGGCACGCAGCCGCCGAAAGCGGGGGCGACGTGCCCGCCTTCGTCGGCGTTCGGCATCGCGGCCAGTGCTCTGGCCCCGGCCGCCGCAGGGCGCTCGTGAGCAGCATCACCGCTCCGTCATCCGGGACAACCTACTGGTCGAGGATGGCGTATCTTACGACAATGCGGCGGCGTGGCCCATGTCTATGCGGAGTCAGAGCGAACGTAGCTTCGATCATGAGTCGGTGCGCTGAGCTGGCCGGGCTAGTGGATTGATCAAATCCCCTATAGGCCCCCGGATGTTCCCCGGAGCCCGGATCCTCCCCGCAAAATCAGCGCTCACGGCTCACCGGGCGGAAGCGCCGTGGCCGATGAGGTTACCGGGCTCGGTGGGCGCATGAGGGTCACCGGGCGCGGGCCATACAGGACCGCGACCGCGCCTGCTGGGGTGCAGTGAGGACCCGCGAGCGCCCGATCCTGTGGCGGCCACGATCGCGCAGGTACCGAGTTAGCCGGTCTCGATTTCGGTGCAGAGCCATCGCGCCGGGCGGGCCGGCAAGCCGGGCGCGGGCTGACGCGCGGGCATGTGCTCGAAGCGTATGGCCAGCGCCCGCGACCGCGGCCCGAAGTTGGCGACCACCGTCATCTCCACGACCGAAGGCGCTGGCTGCGACGTCACGATGCGCCGGATCCTGGGCCGCTGGTCCGCGGTGAGCACCTGGGTGAGGTCACCGATATGGGCCCGGACGCGGTCCGTCGTCCAGCCGACGGTCTGCCTCAGCGGCCGGGAGCCCGCCAGTATCTCCACGATCACCTGAGCGAATTGCCTGGGCAACGCGATGGCCTGGCCCGCACCGGCTTGGCCTGCGGTAGCGGCGGGCGTTCGCTGCTGGCCGGATGCCGGGGATGGCGCGACCGCCTCGGGCGGTCCGGCAGGCCCCGGCGCCTGGCTGCAAACATGCGGATTGGTCCTGGCCGCCTCGCGCGCCGCCGGGCACGCGGCGCCGTGGGTCTCGCAGTCGTACGGCGGCCAGCCTGCGGGGACCGCGACGAGCCGCAGCCCGGAGGAGGCGGGCTCGGGCGAGGAAGCGGGCGGCTCGGGCGGGGTGCGCTGGCCGGGGGCGGCCAGCGGGTCAGGCGTGAGGGTCCTCGACGGCATGTTTCGTCTTCCAGGTCTGGAGAATGCAAACGGCCGCGGACGCCCTCGGCGGCCGCGTTCGTATCAGGCTCCGGCTGGACTCGTTTGTACCTCAGGCCACCGACATTTCGACGTCCTGCCTGGTCACGGAGCTTTCACGGACTAGACGCACGACGTTCCCCGATTGGACGAATAAGCGTTTAGAATTGTTATTGTGATTAACGGTACGGAATTCCGCGGTGTCATTACGGATTGGGGCGGGGTGCTGACGACCCCGATCCTGACCACGGTTCAGGCCTGGATCCAGGCCGACGGCATCGACTGGAACAGCTACCGGACCGTGATGCGAGCGTGGGTCTCCGACGCCTATGACCCCAACGGCAGCCGGAACCCGATCCACGCGCTGGAGCGCGGCGAATGCTCGGGCGCCGAGTTCGAGCAGATCCTCGCCGCTCAGTTGTTCCGCGTCGACGGCGCGGCCGTCGCCGCCGAGGGGCTGCTGCAACGCATGTTCGCGGCCAGCGCGCACGTCCCCGCCATGTACGACATGATCCGCGCGCTGCGCGGCGCCGGGCTGCGCACCGCGCTGCTGTCCAACTCCTGGGGGTGCGATGAGTACCCGCGCGCGGACTTCCCTGGCCTGTTCGACACGGTGGTGATCTCCGGTGAGTGCGGCATGCGCAAGCCGGAGGAAGGAATCTTCCTGCACACGGCGAAGATCCTGGGCCTGGAACCGCAGCAGTGCGTCTTCATCGATGACATCGAGGCGAACGTGGCCGCGGCGGCCGCGTGCGGCATGACCGGCGTGCACCACACCGAGACGGCGGAGACGGTAGCGGCGCTGCAAGACCTGTTCGGCGTCCCGCTCGACGTGCCACGGCCAGGGCCAGGGCCAGGGCCAGGGCCAGGGCCACGGCCAGGCGGGACCCCGGACCAGTAAAAATCCGGCCTGGCAACACGATGCGATAACCGCCGGGCGCGGTAGCCGACGACCGGATTAGCCTATGGGCGTGGCGGACTATCCGCATCCGTCCAGCCAAGGGCGGTCGGCGAACATGAAGGCCAACCGGCGGACGGACACCAAGCCAGAACTGGCATTGCGGCACGCCCTGCACCGGCTCGGCTACCGTTACCGCAAGGACTTCCGGCTCGACCTTGACAGCGGACGGCGGGTTCGGCCGGACATCGCGTTCACCGCGCGCAAAGTAGCCGTCTTCGTGGACGGCTGCTTCTGGCACGCGTGCCCCGAGCACGGGTCCAAGCCGAGGGCGAACGAGTGGTACTGGGGCCCGAAGCTGATCAAGAACGTCGAGCGTGACCGGGTGAACGACGCGGCACTGATCCTGGCCGGCTGGACCGTGATCCGGCTCTGGGAGCACGTCCCGCTCGACGAGGCCGTCACGACCGTGATCACCGCCCTCGCCGCCGTCGGCCCACTCGACCCAGCGACCGCGCCCGGCTCAGCGACCGCGCCCGGCCCAGCCACCGCGCCCCGCCCGGCCGGCACTACCGCCCCTACCGAACTGAACGGCCAGCCCAGGCTAGACCAGCCTCCTCCAGACGACTCGCTTAGCTGACGCCCGTCCGGCTGTGGCAGACTCTGGGGCACCATGCGTGTGTTCCTGCCTTCGACGCTTCCGGAACTGGCCCAGGCTCTCCACGTCGGCCAGATCGGTCCCGGCCCGGTGCCCGGGTTCGCCGTCACCCCCTCGCTGCGTGAGGCGTATGCGAGCGGCGACGAGGAGGAACTCGAGTACGCCGCCCTAACCGAGGCGGCCCGCGCCTCGCTGCGGATGCTCGCACAAGATCCGGCCGCGCCGCCCCGCCGGGTGGTGCTGGCCGCCGAGATCCCGGCCGAACAAGTGAAGCTGGACGCACGAGACAAGGAGCCCGCCCGGGTGCTGATCGCCGAGGCCGTCCCGGTGAAGCGCCTGGCCTCGGCGCACGTGGACGACACGGAGGCCGGCGCCGACCTGCGCGCCGCGGTGGACGCGCTGCCCGCCGCCGACGCCGGCGACGAGGACGCCAGGTTTGCCGTGGACGGGGCCGAAGGGCACGAGCTCGGCTGGTATGCCACCCAGGAACTGTCCTACCTGGCCGATTGACTACTCCCCGCCCTGAGGGACGGGGATTCCAGCTCTCACGGGCCGGGGTTCCTGTTTCACAGCCGATCGCCGAAGGGGTTCCCTTGCGGTCTGACATCAGCTCCACAGGCATGGCCGGGGTCGTCCCCGGCTACGGCAAGACCTGCCGCCAGGATGTTCTTCACCGCCAGGTCCTCAACCACGATCACGTCATGAGCGCGGACCAGGCGGGTGCTGGCCTTGTGGAGGAAATCGGTGCGGGCGGCGCGGACCTTCCGGTGCGCCCGGGCAACCTTGGCCTTGGCCTTGGCCTTGGCCTTGGCCCGGTTCGCGGACCCGCGCTGGCAGCGGGACAGGCGTCGCTGGTAGCGGGCCAGGTTCCGTTCCCGGCGGGCCAGGCTGCCGGGGTTGGCGATCTTCTCGCCGCCGGAGGTGACGGCGAAGTCCTTGATGCCCAGGTCCACGCCCACAGCGCTGCCGGCGGCGGGAAGCTGCTCCATAGGCGTTCGCCTGGGTGAAGTTCGTCTTCGCCTGCTCGCCGCCGCAATACCGGGCGTGCCGCCACGCAAGCGTCCGGTTCCACACGACGCGGACGCATCCGAACGTGCGGTTCAGCACGCTGGCCTGCTCCGGTGCCGGTACGCCCGGCACTTGTACGCCGTCCTCACAGACACCAAGCTTATCCAGTATGATCCGAACAGATAAGCGTGACACGCCGAGAGGAGGAGCGGCGTTTCCTCCCCGGCCTGACGACCAGGATCTCCACGCTACTCTAATGACCAGCCTGAATGGCCAGCCTGAATGACCTGCACTGAATTACCTGGTCGGCGAGGCGTGCGACGATACAGGTATCCACAACACTCGACGAACGCCAGGAGCGATCGTGATGGACGCCGTCTCCAGGACGCCTGCGCCGGTCAACGAGCCGGTCAGGCAGTACCAGCCGGGCAGCCACGAGCGGGCCGTGCTGGAGAGCAAGATCAAGGAACTCGCGGGCCAGCCGACCGAACTAACCATGACCATCGACGGTCACCAGCAGATGGCCGCGGGCGAGAAGATCGACGTGGTCCAGCCGCACAACAAGACACACGTGCTCGGTCAGCTGGGCAACGCGACGGACGTGGACGTGGCGTCCGCGATATACGCGGCCAAGCAGGCGGCCCCGGGCTGGCGGGCGCTTGACTTCGAGGACCGGGCCGCGATCTTCCTCAAGGCGGCGGAACTGCTCGCCGGGCCGTGGCGCGCCACCGTGAACGCCGCCACCATGCTGGGGCAGTCCAAGTCGCCGTTCCAGGCGGAGATCGACGCGGCCTGCGAGATGATCGACTTCTGGCGCTTCAACGTGCACTTCGCCCGGCGGATGCTGAGCGAGCAGCCGGAGTCGGCGCCCGGTACCTGGAACCGGATGGAGTACCGCCCGCTCGAGGGCTTCGTGCTGGCCATCACGCCGTTCAACTTCACCTCGATCGCAGGTAACCTGCCGACCGCGCCTGCGCTGCTCGGCAACGTGGTGGTGTGGAAGCCGTCGCCGACCCAGCAGCTTTCGGCGCATTACCTCATGCGCCTGCTCGAGGCGGCCGGGCTGCCGCCCGGGGTGATCAACCTGGTCACCGGGGACGGGCAGGCGGTGTCCAACGTCGCGCTGACCCACCCCGACCTGGCCGGCATCCACTTCACCGGCTCCACCGCCACCTTCCAGCATCTGTGGCGCACCGTCGGGGAGAACATCGCGCGGTACCGGAATTACCCGCGGCTGGTGGGCGAGACGGGTGGCAAGGACTTCGTGATCGTGCATCCGTCGGCGGACCAGACCAGCCTGGCCGCCACGCTGATCCGGGGCGCGTTCGAGTACCAGGGCCAGAAGTGCTCCGCGGCCTCCCGTGCCTACGTGCCGGAATCGGTCTGGGCCCGCACCCGTGACGACTTCATCGCCCAGGTGGAGTCGCTGACCATGGGCGATGTGGCCGCCGACCTGTCGCTGTTCATGGGCGCGGTCATCGACGCCCGGGCTTTCGCCAAGCACGCCGCCGCCCTGGAGCGGGCCAGGAACACCGAATCAATTTCAATCCTGGCCGGCGGCCAGGCCAACGACAGCGAGGGGTTCTTCGTGCGGCCGGCGGTGCTCAAGGGCTCCGATCCGGCCGACGAGATCTTCACCACCGAGTACTTCGGCCCGATCCTGGCCGTGCACGTCTACCCGGACGCCGATTACGCCGAGATGCTCGCCCAGGCCGCGGACGTCACGCCCTACGCGCTGACCGGTTCGATCCTGGCCACGGACCGCGCCGCGATCGCCCAGGCCACGGAAGCGCTCAGGTACTCGGCGGGCAACTTCTACATCAACGACAAGCCCACTGGCGCGGTGGTCGGCCAGCAGCCGTTCGGCGGTGCGCGCGCGAGCGGCACGGACGACAAAGCCGGCTCGATCTTCAACCTGACCAGGTGGGTGTCCGCCCGCGCCATCAAGGAACTCTTCGTGCCCCCGTCCGACTACCGTTACCCTCACATGGGTTGACGGCAATCCGGTTCCGGTCCAGGTCAGAAGGCTTCTCTCGGCTTGGGGAGCCTAAACCGGGGAGCCTATGACGCTCAAGAGCTGCCCGCCTCCCCGAAAATCGCATCCATCGCGGTCGCTGCCGAGGTGATCTCGTCGGCGATCACGTGCCGGTAGACAGCCTTGGTCACCGTCGAATTGATACGGCCAACGGCGTCGGCGATGTCCTCGATGCTTACGCCAGAGTCGGATAGCACCGACACGAATGTGTGCCGCTGCTCGCGAGGCGTCCAGTCCTTGCCGACGCCGGCCCGGCCGTGCAGCGTCTTGAAGTCGCGCCGGACATCCTGGGGCCACCTCGGCGCCCCGGCCCCGTCGCCGAACACGATGGACAGGCCGCGCACGTCGTAGGCCGCGCCGAGCTTCAGCCTCGTGACGGCCTGCTCCTTGCGCAGCGCGAGGAGGACCGGGAGGACCAGCTTCGGCATGCGCACCGTCCGCTTCGACTGCTCGGTCTTCATATGAGGCGTCTGGCTTGCTGTCTGGTATCCCCGGTTCTTCGGGTGGACGGGGTGGTCTGGCAGCCATGTGGAGCGCGCGCGTTGGGCGGACAAATGTGCAAGGGATTGCGTCTGTCGCAGGCAGATACCGGCCATTGCGGGCGTTGCCGCAGGCGTGGGCGGGGAATGATCGCGTGGTGACAAGGACGCCTGCGACCCGCAGTGCCTTGGGAAAGGACAAACTCGATGACCGATGAGGAGAACGTACCTGACGGCTTCGCCAGCCTCTTCCAGCCGTGGATCGTTCAGCTGCGCACAATTACTGAGGGGCTGGCGGGCATGACCGGGCTCAGCGAGTCTGTCCTGCCGCAGCCGGTGCCTTCGCTGCAGGGCCTGCTGCTCCCCGGCGCCCTTTCCGCGGCGCAGCTGCACTCGATCGCCAGCGGAGTCGCCGCGCAGCGAAGCAGCATCGCGGCGCTGCAAGCTCAGCTGGCCGTGTTCGACGAGCAGCTTGCGGCGCTGGAGGAGATTATCGGCCCGCTCGCCGAGTGGAGCAGGACCTGGGCAGACTTTGAGAGGCTGGTGATGAACGCGCGGCGTGACCCGCGGCCTGAGGGCTAGCGCGGTGCAGATCTTGAATCGGCGCGTTCCCCGCGACACGAGGAGGCTTGAGTCCGATGGTAAAGGTCAGCGACCGCACCGCCCGTGTGACCGCTCCTGGCCATCAGCGTCGGCGTCCCGGTGCCGTATAAGTCTGTGGCTATTCGAATACGTAGGTGCCGGGGGCCAGGTGCAGCGGCGGGTACTGGCGGTTGCCGAGGGTGGCCCGGGCCGTCTTCTCGGGGCCGGAGCGGGCGATCAGCCATTCGGTCCAGGGCCGCCACCACGAGCCCTTCTCCACGGCGGCTGTCTTGAGCCACTCGTCGGGATCGGTCGGGGTGGGCGGGCCGTACCAGCGGTCATAGCGCTCGGTGTCCGCCGGGTAGACGACCGACTGGATGTGGCCGGAGCGGATCAGGGTCATCTGGGTGTCGCTGCCGCCGACCAGGTGGGCGGTGTCGTAGCAGGCCCGCCAGGCCGTGATGTGGTCGGTGTAACCGCCGACGTGGTAGTCCCGCGCGAACTTCGCCGTGGTCCGGGTGGCATCGTCGTTCCAGGCCAGGACGTCGAACGGGGCGGGCGACTCGCCCTTGAGCCATCCGCTGACCAGGTAGTTGAAGACCAGGTTGTTCGGCCGCAGCATGGCGAACAGGCTGCGCAGCGAGGTCCCGGGCACGACATCCTCGTTCGCGGCGGCCTGGTCCAGCACGGTGCGCGCCTGGCTGGTGTCGAGCATGCCCACGACGTTCGGCTTGTCGCCGGTCAGCATGGTCACCACGAAGGTCGCCGCCCCGGCCGACTCATCGCCGATGGCGGCGAGGTGGGCGAGCACGTACGACAGCGTGATGCCGCCGGCGCACAGCCCGAGCAGGTTGATCTTGTCGCTGCGGGTGATCTTCCTGGCCGCCTCGTTGGCTCGTTCCTCGGCGGCCAGGTAGTCGTCCAGTCCCCACTTCCCTTCACCTCGCTGGGAGCTCGGGTTCCGCCAGACGACCATGAACACCTGAATGCCCTGGCTGACGGCGAACTCGACCAGCGACCGGCCCGGCGCGAGATCGATGATGTAGTGCCGGTTGATCTGCGGCGGGATCATCAGCAGCGGAATGCCGCGGACCTTGGGGGTGGCGGGGGTGTACTGCAGCAGCTCGAACATCTCGTCCCGGTACACCACGGCACCGGGGGTGGCGGCGATGTCCTTGCCGACGGTGAACTGCTTGCGGTCCACCATGGAGGGCATCCCGCCGCGGGCCATGTCGTTGAGCATGTTCTGGGCGCCGCGCACCAGTGACAGGCCGCCGGTCTCGACGGCCTTCCGCAGCGCTTCGGGGTTAGTGCCCAGGTAGTTGGTCGGCGCCAGCGCGGCCGCGATCACGTCGGCCGCGAACCGGGCCCGCGCCTTGTTCTGCCAGGAGCCGTCCACGCCCTGGTACATCTTTTCCATCCACATCTCGAACAGCCGGTAGGACTGGCCCAGGGTGCGGAAGTAGGGGACGCTCTGCCAGGCCTCATCGGCGAAGCGCTTGTCCCGCTTGTCGAACGAGATATCCGACTGGCCGAGCGCGATCTTGGTCATTTCCGTGGCCAGCCACGGCATTTCCCTGGCGACAGCGGCGGGATCGACGAGGCCGGCCAGGGCGTTGACCATATCCGGCGGCAGCAGGCCGGCCGCTGGCTCCGTTGCCCCTGACATGATGTCCGTGGCGTCGGCGCGTCCTTCGTTGGTCTCCATGACCTCTCCCAGGAGGTGCTGCAACAGGGCAGCCGGTAACGCCTGGAAACGCCAGTCTGCCTTCCGTAACCTCACTGTTACAACGCCCCCTGGGCCCGTCAAGGCCCGGATGGCCCCGTGAATTGAGGCTAACCGCCATGGCAGCGGGGTGGGTTAGTTTGCCGGGTCCGGGATGACGGCGGAGAGGTCTGGGATCCCGCAGGCGTGCACGAAGCTGGACTAGCCTGTACGACAGATCTGACCTCACATGGGTTGACCGATCGCAGCGGAGGACGCCATTTACCGGCTGGTTCTGTGGAATATCGACCTGACGCTGGTCGATGTCGTACGGGTGACGAGGGCGGCGTACGCCGAGGCGTTCCCGGCGGTTACCGGTCGGCCGCTCATCAAGCTGCCACAGGTGGCGGGCCGGTCGGAGTCGGAGATCTTCTTCGACGCGCTCGCGCTGAACGGGGCCGACGTGAGCGCCGACGGCACGGCCGAAGGCCTGCTCGAGCCGTTCAGCGCCGCGCTTTTCGCCGCCCTCGAGGCCAGGCGTGACGACCTGGTGCGCGAGGGGCAGCTACTGCCCGGCGCGGCCGAGGCGCTCGAGGCCGTGGCCAAGCTCGACGGAACCGTCCAGACCGTGCTCACCGGCAGCAGCAAGCCGAGCGCCATGCTGAAACTGCACGCGTTCGGCCTCAATGATTTTGTCGATTTCGACATCGGCGGCTACGGCTCTGAGGCCTACCCCAAGGGTACCCTGCTCCGGGTGGCCAGGCAGCGGGCGGCGGAGAAGCACGGCGTGCCCTTCGGCGAGGACGTCACCGTGTATGTGGCGGACTCGCCCCGTGACGTGGACGCGGCCAGGATCGGCGGCGCGAGGTCGCTCGCGGTGGCCAGCGGCCGGGCCAGCGCCGCCGAACTGCGCGACGCGGGGGCCGACGCGGTGCTGCCTGACCTCACCGACACGGCCGGGCTGACCGCCCTGATCATGCGCCTCACCGAGCCGCCGACCCGGTAGCCCGCAGGAGAACGCCGCACCCCGGGCGCCGATTTATCATGATCTGTGCCACAAGATGCCCGGTCGGGCGTTGCCAGACGCGCCGTGATGGCACGATGCTGAAGGCATGGAAGCGAGCGAGGGTGATCTGCTGAGCCGCGGCTACGGCGCGGTGCTCTGGGAGCCGGACGACAAGACGGTCCGCCACGCCCGGATCACCCGCTTCATGAGCTGGCTGGAGACCCGCAATAAGCTGCACCCGGGCGGCTACGAGGACCTCTGGCAGTGGTCGGTGTCGCAGCCCGGGGAGTTCTGGACGGCGATCTGGGACTACTTCGAGGTGCTCGGCGACCGGGGTGACGGTCCGGCCCTGGCCGGCGACGTCATGCCGGACGTACGGTGGTTCGACGGGGCCACCCTGAACTACGCCCGTAACGCGCTGCGGACCGCGTGGACCGATCCCGACCGTACGGCCGTGATCTTTGATTCCGAACGAGGCCGGGCTGGGAGCCTCAGCTACGCTCAACTCGCCGCCGAGGTGGCGCGGGTGGCCCGTGGCCTGCGCTCGCTGGGTGTCGGCCGTGGCGACCGGGTGGCGGCGCTGCTGCCGAACGTGCCCGAGGCCGTCATCGGCCTGCTCGCCGCGGCCAGCCTGGGCGCCGTCTGGTCATCGTGCTCGCCGGATTTCGGCGCGCGCAGCGTGATCGACAGGTTCGCCCAGATCGAGCCGAAGGTGCTCATCGCCTGCGACGGTTACGGGTACGGCGGCAAGGAGTTCTCCCGCGCCGCGATGCTGGACGAGGTGGTGGCGGCCCTGCCCGGCTCGCCCGCGGTGGTGCTGGTTAGCCTGCTTGGCGAGGCCGAACCGCCCGTCGCTGTCACGCGCTGGGAGGACCTCGGCCTGGGCGGGCCGGACCAGCGTGAGCCGGAGTTCGAGGAGGTGCCGTTCGCGCATCCGCTCTGGGTCGTCTACTCATCGGGCACCACCGGGCTGCCGAAGCCGATCATGCACGGTCACGGCGGCATCGTCCTTGAGCACCTCAAGGCGCTCTCGTTCCATCAGGACCTGCGGCCGGGCGACGTCTTCACCTGGTACACCACGACCGGCTGGATGATGTGGAACTACCTGGCCGGAGGGCTGCTGGCCGGCCTGACGATCGTGCTGTACGACGGCAGCGCCGCCTACCCGGCCACGGACCGGCTGTGGCAGCTGGCGGCCGAGCACGGCGTCAACTACCTGGGCGTCGGGGCTCCCTACCTGGTGGCTTGCATGAAGGCGGGGCTGCACCCGGGCGAGGAAAACGACCTGTCCGCGCTGCGGGCCATCGGCTCGACCGGGTCACCGCTGCCGCCTGAGGCCTTCGGCTGGGTGTACGAGCAGGTCAAGCCGGACCTGCTGCTCGGGTCGTTCTCGGGCGGCACCGACCTGTGCACCGGCTTCGTCGGGCCGTGCCCGCTGCTGCCGGTGCGGACCGGGATCATCTCCGGGCGCTGCCTGGGGGCCAGGGTGGAAGCCTGGGACGAGGACGGCAAGCCGGTGGTCGGCCAGGTCGGCGAGCTGGTGATCACCCAGCCGATGCCGTCGATGCCGGTCGGCTTCTGGAACGATCCCGCTGGGATCAGGTACCGGGAGAGCTATTTCGACATGTACCCCGGGGTCTGGCGGCACGGGGACTGGATCGAGTTGCTGCCCGACGGCGGCTGCATCATCTACGGCCGCTCCGACGCCACCCTCAACCGCGGCGGCGTCCGGATGGGCACCAGCGAGTTCTACCGCGCGGTCGAGGCCTTCGATGAGATCGGAGACAGCCTGGTCGTGGACACCGGCCGGCTCGGCGCCGAGGGCCGGCTGATCCTGTACGTGGTGCCCGCGGCGGGAGCTGAGCTCGACGATGACCTGAAGAACAGGCTCCGCGCGGCGCTCCGGGCGCAGTTGTCGCCCCGGCACGTGCCCGACGAGATTCACCAGGTGCCCGGAATACCCCGAACGCTGTCCGGTAAGAAGCTAGAGGTTCCGGTGCGTAAGATCCTGCACGGCACAGATCCGGAGCAAGCGGCCGACCCGAACGCGCTGGCCGACCCGGATGTGCTCAGGTACTTCGGCAGGTTCCAGGGTTCCGGGAAGGATCTCGAATCACCTTGGTTACGTAAAGAAATGTCTCCGTCACAAAGGGGTGGCAGAGTTCTCGCCGAGCTGAAGTGAACCGGGATGAAGCAAGACGGGGATCAGGTTAGTGGACACGAAGGAGTGGACGCGATGCCGGACGGTTACGCGGATGAGGCCAGAGACGCCCTGCTGGCCAAGGCGCACGAGGCGTGGAAGGACGATCCCGCCTTGGATTCCCGCGCGCTGGGCGACGGAAGCGGCGGCGACAGCGTTGCCTGTTTCCTGAACGCCTACTACCAGCGCGTCGCCACCGAGGACCTGGCCCCGCCGTCGCGGCTGGCGACGGTCGCCGAAGCTCATGCCCGGCTCGGCCTGCGCCGACCCCAGGGCCGCGCTGTGGTCCAGGTCCGCGAGCCCGAGAACGCGCACCTGAACCCGGTGAGCCGGTCGGGCCTGGTGGTGGACATCGTCGTCGACGATATGCCCTACCTGGTCGACTCGGTCACCACCGAGCTGAACCGGCACGAGGCCGAGATCCTGCAGCTCGTGCACCCGCTGCTACGGGTGCGGCGAGACGTGACCGGCGGGCTGCGCGGGATCCTGGGTGTTTGCGGGGACGACGACCCGGCCGCCACGATGGATGAGCAGATCGAATCCTGGATCCACGTCGAGCTCGCCCCGCCCCGGGACCGGGTCACGGCCGACAATCTCGCCGCCGACCTGCGGCACGTGCTGGACGACGTGCGGGTGGCCGCCGAGGACCAGCAGCGGATGGGCACGGTGGCCCGTGGCCTGGCCGACGACCTCGGCGGGGAACCAGGCAGCGAAGCGGCCGAGCACGGCGACCTGCTGCGCTGGCTGGGCGACGGCAACTTCCTCTTCCTCGGTTACCGCGAATACGACCTGATACCTGCCGAGGACGGAGCCGCCCTGCGGGCGGTGCCAGGGACCGGGCTCGGCATCCTGCGCCACGCCCGGCCAGGCCGGGATTCGGTGCGCAAGCTGTCGAGCCAGGTGGCCAGGAGGGCCCAGGACCCGGCCGAGCGGCTGGTCTTGGCCAAGGCGAACTCCAGGTCCACCGTCTACCGGGCCAACTACCTGGACTACGTCTCGGTGAAGAAGCACGGCGCAGACGGCACGGTCACCGGGGAGTTCCGGTTCCTCGGCCTGTACTCGCACGCGGCGCACATCGCGCCCATCAGCGGCATTCCCGTGCTCCGGTGCAAGCTGGCGCAGGTCCTGGCGGTGGCCGGGCTGCCGGCAGGCAGCCACGACGGGCAGGACCTGGTCGAGATACTCGAGGACTACCCGCGCGAGGAGCTTTTCGGGATCTCGGCGGAAGAGCTCACTCCGATCGCGCTCGGCGTGCTGCGGCTGAGCGAGCGCAAGCAGACCCGGCTGTTCATGCGCCGGGACCGGTACGGGCGGTACATGTCCTGCCTGGTGTACCTGCCGCGGGACCGGTACACCACCCGGGTCAGGCTGCGCGCGCAGGGCATATTGCGGGAGGCGCTGCACGGGGCCTCGGTGGACTACAGCGCCACCGTCGGCGACTCGGCCCTGGCCCGCCTGTACGTGGTGGTCAGGGCGGAGCGGGGCAAGTCCGTGCCGCGGGTGGACGCGGTCGCCCTGGAGCGGAAGCTGGCGGCGGCGGTCAGGTCGTGGGACGAGGACCTCGCCGTCGAGGCGATCCGGGTGCTCGGCGAGGAGCGGGCCAGCACGCTGGCCGCCCGGCTGGGCGCCAGCATCCCCGAGACGTACAAGGCGGACGTCACCGCCGCGGACGCCGTCGACGACCTTCTCACGATGCTCGAGCTGCGCGGGTCGGGGAAGGAATTCGCGGTGCGGCTGGTGGAGCACCCGGGGCGGTGGACGCTGGTGGTGTACCGGTCGGGCACGCCGATCACGCTGTCCGATGTACTGCCCCAGTTGCAGCACATGGGGCTCGAGGTCGTCGACGAGCATCCGTACCACTTCCGCGGGAACTCGAGCGTCGGCTCGTTCTGGACCTACGAATTCGGCCTGCGGCCGCCGGCCGCCGCCGCTTCCGGCAGCCTGCACCAGCTCTTCGAGGACGCGCTGACCGCGCTGTGGCTCGGCCAGACCGAGGACGACGGGTTCAACACGCTGGTGCTGACGGCGGGCCTGACCTGGCGCGAGGTGACCCTGCTGCGCGCCTGCGCGAAGTACCTGCGCCAGGGCGGGATGCGGTTCAGCGAGGACTACGTGCAGCGCGTCCTGCGGTCGAACGGGGCGATCACGCGGTTGCTGATCCGGCTGTTCGAGTCCAGGTTCGACCCGGCCAGGCAAGGCGGCGCCAGCGAACGCTGCGAGGCCATCACCGAGGAGATCCGCGGCCAGCTCGACGAGGTGGTCAGCCTCGACCACGACCGGATCCTCCGGTCGTACCTGGCGCTCATCGACGCGACCCTGCGAACCAACTACTACAAGTCGGGGAGGTCTGGGGGGGAAGATTCTCCCCCAGGATCGGGGGGTCCGGGGAGGTCGTCCCCCCGAGGTATCTGGTGCTCAAGCTCGACCCGGGCAGCGTGCCCGGGCTCACCTCGCCGCGGCCCAAGTTCGAGATCTTCGTCTACTCGCCCCGGCTGGAAGCGGTGCACCTGCGTTTCGGCCGGGTGGCGCGCGGCGGGCTGCGCTGGTCGGACCGGCTCGAGGACTTCCGCACCGAGGTGCTCGGCCTGGTCAAGGCGCAGGAGGTCAAGAACGCGGTCATCGTCCCCTCCGGGGCCAAGGGCGGCTTCGTGTGCAAGCGCCTGCCCGACTCGGCGGACCGCGAGGCGTACCAGGCCGAGGTGCTGGCCTGCTACAAGACGTTCATCGCGGCGATGCTCGACGTGACCGACAACATCGTCGACGACAAGGTCGTGCCGCCGCCGGACGTGGTCCGGCGGGACGGCGACGACCCGTATCTGGTGGTGGCGGCCGACAAGGGCACCGCGACGTTCTCCGACACGGCCAACGAGATCGCGGCCAGGTACGGCTTCTGGCTCGGTGACGCGTTCGCCTCGGGCGGATCCGAGGGCTACGACCACAAGAAGATGGGCATCACCGCGCGCGGCGCCTGGGAGTCGGTGAAATGGCACTTCGCGGCGCTCGGGCTGAACCCGGACACCGACGATTTCACCACGGTCGGTGTGGGCGACATGTCCGGCGACGTGTTCGGCAACGGGATGCTGCTTTCGCGGCACACCCGGCTGATCGCGGCCTTCGACCACCGGCACATTTTCATCGATCCGGCGCCCGATCCGGCGGCGAGCTTCGACGAGCGCGCGCGGATGTTCGCGCTGCCCAGGTCCTCGTGGGCGGACTACGATCAGGCGCTGATCTCGCCCGGCGGCGGGGTCTGGCCGCGCAGCGTCAAGTCGGTGCCGGTGTCGCCGCAGGTCCGCAACGCCCTGGGCATCGACGCCACGGTCAGCGCGCTGCCGGTGGACGAGCTGATTTCGGCCATCCTGGCCGCCCCCGTCGACCTGCTCTGGAACGGCGGAATCGGCACCTACGTGAAGGCCAGCTCGGAATCGCACGCCGACGTGGGGGACCGGTCCAACGACGCGGTCCGGATCGACGCCACCCGGCTGCGCGCCCGTGTCGTCGGCGAGGGCGGCAACCTCGGCTTCACCCAGGCCGCCCGGATCGAGTACTCGCTCGGCGGCGGGCTGATGAATACCGACTTCATTGACAACTCGGCCGGGGTCGACACCTCCGACCACGAGGTCAACATCAAGATCCTGCTCGCCGACGCGATCCGGGACGGCGCCATCCCGGCGTCCGGCCGGCACCAGCTGCTGAACGAGATGACCGACGAGGTGGCCGCTCTGGTGCTCCGGCACAACTACCGGCAGAACATGGCCCTGGCCGTGGCCAGGGCCCAGGCCCCCGGCCTGCTGCACGTGCACGCCCGGTACCTGCGCAAGCTGATCAGGGATAAGCGGCTCACCCCGGAACAGGAAGTGCTGCCCGACGAGCGGGAGATCGCCGAACGCCGGTCCTCGGGCGGCGGCCTGACCAATCCCGAGCTCGCCCTGCTGCTGGCGCACACCAAGATCGCGGCGGGTGAGGACGTGCTCACCTCCAGCCTGCCCGACGACCCGTATCTGCGCCGCGTGCTCGACGCCTACTTCCCGGCCCCGCTGCGGGCCAGGTTCGCGGACCGGATGGAGGCCCACCCGCTCCGCCGGGAGATCATCACCACCTCGGCCGTCAACGAGATGATCGACACCTCGGGCACCACGTTCCTGTTCCGGCTGATCGAGGAGACCGGCGCGTCGGTGCCCGATCTCACCCGGGCGTGGCTGGTCGCCCGCGAGGTGTTCGACATGCCGGCCTTCTGGGGTCAGGTCGAGGCGCTGTCGGGTCAGGTCGGCATCGCCGCCCAGATAACGCTGCTGCTCGAGGGGCGCAAGCTGACCGAGCGCGCGGCCCGGTGGCTACTGCATAACCGCCGCCCGCCGTTCGACATCCAGGCCACCGTGGGCTTCTTCGCCGATGGCGTGCGGACAGTCCGTTCGGGCCTGCCGAAGCTGCTCACCGGCCGGGACCTGTCCGGCTTCGAGGAGCGCCGGGACTCCTACCTTGACCTCGGCGTGCCGCTCGACCTGGCCGAGCGGGTCGCGGCCATGGTGCCGACGTACGCCGCCTTCGACATCGTGCAGGTCGCCGCCTCCGCCGGGCGGGGGATCGAGGAGACCGCCGAGGTCTACTTCGACCTGGCCGACCGGCTGCAGATCACCCGGCTGCGGGACCGCATCACCGCGCTGCCGCGGGACGACCGCTGGTCCACGATGGCCCGGGCCGCCCTGCGTGACGACCTGTACGCCGCACTCGCCTCGCTCACCCAGGACGTGCTCGGGGTCAGCGGAACCGAGGGGCCGCAGTCCCCCGAGGAGCGGCTCGCCACCTGGGTCTCGCGCAACGAGGCCGCGGTGGGGATGGCCGCGCAGACCCTCGGCGAGATCTGGGAGAGCGAGCGCTTCACGTTCACCACCTTGTCGGTGGCGCTGCGCGCCGTCCGCACCCTGGTGGCCGCCAGTTCGCTGCCTGAAGCTCAATGATCAGGGGGGGCGACCCCCCTAGCCCCCCGATTCTGGGGGGAAACCTTTTCCCCCAGGCCCCCTCGGCCCCCCTTCGGGGGGTTCCCTGGGCTCGGCCCCCCTTCGGGGGGGTTTCCCTGGGTCCCTGGGCTAGTAGGCGTGGACGTAGTAGAGGCCGCCCTGGGCCGCGATGACCTGCAGCTTGGCGCCATGGGTGGTGGCCGGCGGGTCGATCGCGGCGAACTCGTAGGTCCAGTTGGCGTACACCGCGTGGTAGCCGATCTCGTTGGGCAGGGCGAACAGCGCTGCGAGGGCGGGAGATACCGGGATGGGTGACCCGGCCACCAGGTTGGGATGCTCGTTGCTGGTGTCCAGGTACATCCCGTAGAGCACGAGGGCTCCGCCGTCGGTTAGCCGCAGTCCGACCTGCGGGAAGGGCGCCCCCTGCAGCAGCCACTGGTACTGCAGGCCCTTGGCCTGCTCCGCGGCTGCCACGGCGTTCTGGGCCGCGTAAAGCCCGCTCGTCTGCGGCCCGTCGCCGACCACCGCCGCGGCCGGGCTGGCCGGCCCGTCGTCCACCACGGCTGCCTGGGTTGCCCCCACCACATCCGGGCGTAGCACCAGGCTGGGGTCGGTGGTGGCCACGTCGGCGGCGTAGCCGTCGCTGTCGAGGGCGATGGCCGGCAGCGGCTGGCCGAGCACGGCCGAACCGCTCAGCGTCCAGGGCAGGGTCTTTGTGGCGCGGGCGAAGACCATGAGCGTGCTGACCGCAGGGCCCGGCTGGCCGCTGGTGTCGGTTCTCCTCGGCACCGCCACCACGAACCACTGCGGGTAGCTGGCCAGCGCGGGGACATAGAACGTCGGCTTGCCGTACTGGTACCTCGGGACCGGCGTGCCTGCCGTGCCCAGGGCCGTGTACTGGCCCTTGACCTGAGCCCACTGCGCGGCCGTGACGATCGAGAGCGCTTGCGCCATGTTTCCGGTAGCCGCGGCCGCGTCGCTGGCCGCGAGGTAGGAGCCGTAGACGGCCTCCGCCGCGGTCAGAGAAACACTGTGACTGGCGCGGATGACCGCGTTGGCGGGCGTAGCCGGGGCGCACCCCTGCACCGCTAGCAGCGTAACCGCAGCTAGCGCTACTGACCCGATCGCGGTACCCGCCCACGTCCGGCGCCTTCGGTGTGTCACGCTAAGGCAGAATACCGGGTTTGGGCCCCCGGTTTGGCGCGGCGGCTAGGGATGCGGGCTCCGCCTGCGCTACTCGCGTAGGCTTGCCCGCATGGCAGGTACCGATCCCGCTGATGAGATCGCGGCACTGACCTCGACGCTCGACAGCATAGAGGCCGTACTCGATCCCGGCGAGATGCAGAGGGAAGCGGCCGATCTGCGCGAGCAGGCCGCCGATCCTGGGCTGTGGGCGGACCCGGATCGTGGGCAGAAGGTGACCAGGCGGCTTTCTTACCTGGAAGCGGAGCTAGCCAGGCTGGTCGGCCTGCGCCAGCGCCTGGGCGACACCCAGGTGCTGTTCGACCTGGCCGAGAGCTATGACGACGAGCCCACCCGCATCGAGGCGATGCGCGAGCTCGCCGCGCTCCGCACCGAGATCGACCAGCTCGAGGTGCGTACGCTGCTGAACGGCGAATACGACGCCCGGGAAGCCCTGATCTCGATCAACGCGCAGGCGGGCGGCGCGGACGCCGCCGACTTCGCGGAGAACCTGATGCGGATGTACCTGCGCTGGGCCGAGCGGCACAAGTACCCGACCGAGGTGTACGACACCTCGTACGCGGAAGAGGCGGGGATCAAGTCCACCACGTTCGCGGTGAATGCGCCCTATGCCTACGGAACGCTGCGTGGCGAGCACGGCACGCACCGGATGGTCCGGATCTCCAAGTACGACAACCAGGGGCGCAGGCAGACCTCGTTCGCCGGCGTCGACGTGACGCCGGTGGTGGAGCAGACCGATCACATCGATATCAACGAGGACGAGATAAGGGTGGACGTGTTCCGCTCCAGCGGGCCGGGCGGCCAGGGAGTGAACACGACGGACTCGGCGGTCCGCATCACCCACCTGCCCACCGGGATCGTGGTCTCCTGCCAGAACGAGCGCAGCCAGATCCAGAACCGCGCGTCGGCGATGGCGGTCCTCCAGTCCAAGCTGCTCGAGCGGCGGCGGCAGGAGGAGGCCGAGGAGATGGCCGCGCTGCGCGGTGACGGCGGCCGCGCCTGGGGGACCCAGATCCGCAATTACGTCCTCTACCCGTACCAGAACGTCAAGGACGTGCGGACGGGGATGGAGACTGGGAATGCCGTGGCGGTCCTGGACGGGGAGATCGACGAGTTCATCGACGCCGAGGTCCGCTGGATGCGCCAGAACGGCCGGTAGTTCGGCGGGCCGCTTGCTTACCTGGCTTACCTGAGGTGCATGGCTAGCAGGAGCAGGACGCTCAGCACCAAGATGGCGGCAATGATCAGCTGTGGGCTTGCGCCCGAGTGATGGTGAACGTGGTCCCGAGAAGCCCGGCACGCGGGGCACCGGCCCTCTACCACCGGCCCGGCGCAGTGCGCGCAGATCAGGTGTTCGCAGCTCATCGGAACCCCTTCCGCCTGGCCCGCGTCCCGGCACTTGCCGCGATGTAAGGCCTTAGCTGCCAGTTTCCCTCTAGACTGTTCCCTGGCCAAACCAGGTTACCCGCAAGTTGCCGAGGTTGGCGGCAGCAGCCACGGTCCTTGTCCACCTACATGACTTGTGATGGTCCCGTGATCAACTTCGATAACGTCACGAAGGTCTACCCGAATCAGAGCCGCCCCGCGCTGGAGAACGTCAACATCGAGGTCGCCAAGGGGGAGTTCGTCTTCCTCGTCGGCCCGTCAGGGTCGGGGAAGTCGACCTTTCTCCGGCTGGTCCTGAAGGAGGAGCGGCCTTCGGACGGCAGGATCCACGTGGCCGGCCGGGATCTGGCCCGGCTTACGAACTGGAAGGTGCCGTATCTGCGGCGCCGCATCGGCTGCGTGTTCCAGGACTTCCGGCTGCTGCCCAACAAGAACGTCTACCAGAATGTCGCGTTCGCTCTCGAGGTCATCGGCAAGCACAGGCGCTTCATCCGCAAGGTTGTCCCCGAAGTGATCGACCTGGTCGGTCTGGAGGGCAAGCACGACCGGATGCCCGATGAGCTATCCGGCGGCGAGCAGCAGCGGGTCGCGATGGCCCGCGCGTTCGTCAACCGGCCGATGATCCTGCTCGCCGACGAGCCGACGGGGAACATCGACCCGGCGACCTCGATCGGCATCATGAAGGTGCTTGACCGGATCAACAGGACGGGGACGACCGTCGTGATGGCCACGCATGACGCGGCCATCGTCGACTCGATGCGCAAGCGGGTCGTCGAGCTCGAATACGGCAAGGTTGTCCGAGACCAGTCACGCGGGGTGTACGGCCAGGCATACTGACCTGTTATCGCCGCGTGGCCCGCCGCGCGGTGCCGAACCCGTAAAACCTAGGACTATCAAGGGATCAGCCAGCATGCGTTCACAGTTCGTCTTGCAGGAGATCTGGATCGGGCTGCGTCGGAATCTCACCATGACGATGGCGCTCATCGTGGTCGTGGCGATCAGCTTGTCCCTGCTCGGTACGGGCCTGCTGTTCGTCAAGCAGGTGGACCGGACGAGAACGTACTGGCAGGGCAAGGTCGAGATGTCGATCTACCTGTGCATCAAGACGAGCCCGCAGCCGCAGTGCCAGCGGGACGGACCCGCCACCGACGCCGAGCGGGCGGCGTTGCAAAAGCAGCTCATGTCCATGCCGCAGGTCGAGAACGTCACCTACGTGAACCAGCAGCAGGCGTACTCCCAGTTCAGGCAGTACTTCGCCAACGAGCCCGCCCTCGTCCAGGACACCCAGCAGGGCGACATCCCCGACTCGTTCGAGGTGAAGCTGAAGAACCCCGAGGCTGACTACAACATCGTGGCCAGCGCGGTCACCGGCGCGACCGGCGTGGAAACCGTGGTCGACGAGATGACCATCCTGGACAAGTTCTACAAGCTGCTCGACGGCGCCAGGAACGCGGTGCTCATCATCGCCCTGATCCTGATCGTGGCCGCCATCTTGCTGGTGGCCAACACGATCAGGCTGTCCGCCTTCAACCGGCGCCGGGAAACCGCCATCATGCGCCTGGTCGGGGCGTCGAACTTCTACATCCAGCTGCCGTTCCTGCTCGAGGGGGCGATCGCCGGGCTCATCGGGTCGGCCATCGCGGCGGGGCTCCTGGTTGCGGTCAAGTCCCTCATGCTAGATAGCCTGGAGCAGTACTTCTCCTTCAACGTAGGTTTGTCCGCAGGCGACCTGATCGAGGTCATCTTGTTCTCGATGGTCGTCGGGGTCGTATTGTGTGGTGCGACGTCGTTCCTGACACTGCGTCGCTACCTGCGTATCTGAGCGGCTGCTGGCATGGTGACGGGAGGGACGTGGCTCGGGATCAGGGTCAGAAGGTCATCGCCCGTAATCGCCGTGCGTACCACGACTACCACATCGAGGACACCTACGAGGCGGGGCTCGTCCTGACCGGTACCGAGGTGAAATCACTGCGCGCAGGCCGCGCGTCACTCGCGGACGGCTTTGCGCAGATCACCGGCGATGAGGTGTGGCTGCACAATGTCCACATCCCCGAGTACACCCAGGGCACCTGGACCAACCACACGCCCAGGCGGATCAGGAAGCTCCTGATGCACCGCAAGGAGATCGACCGCCTCGCCAGCAAGATCGCTGAGCAAGGATTGACGCTGGTCCCGCTTTCGCTGTATTTCAAAGATGGGAACGTCAAGGTGGAGCTAGGTCTCGCGCGTGGTAAGCGGACCTACGACAAGCGCCAGGACCTGGCTAAACGTGATGCGGCCAGGGAAATGGACCGAGCCCTGAAACGGCGAAGGTGACGGGCAGGCGGATCGTGTCCTCTCCGGCGAGTGAGCGCGGCGGCCACGCCAGGCCGCGGGGCCCCTTTGCGCCTAGGCCACGCGAGAGCGGGACCCCCGGGCGGCGCGACAGCGCGAGCCCCCGGCGGCGCGACAATGGCGGAGCCCCAGGCCAGCCCGACGACGGGACCCCCGGCCCGTACGATCCCAGCGCCCCTGGCCAGAACGGGGCGCCCGGCCAGAACGGCGGGGAACCTGGCCCGCCTGGCGGAGGGCCCGGCCCGGTCGGCGGGATACCTGGGCAGAACGGCCACCCACCCGGCCCGGCCGGCGGGTCGCCTGGCCCGAACGGCACGGGGTCCAGGCCGCGCGCGGCCCGGCTGACCCCCGGCGGGAGCCGCTCGGCTCGTCATGTGGCTCCGAGCCCGGCGGCCAGGCCCGGCCGCAAGTCCTCGCCCGCGGCCCGGCGGGCGAAACGGTCGCGTATCGTCGCGCTCGCCATCGTCGTCGTCGGCGTGCTGGTTATCGGCCTGGCCACAGGCTTCGGTTCGGAGCCTTCCGCGGAGCCCACCGTGCAGGCGTTCTTGTTCGACTGGCAGCAGCAGCAGTACGCCGCCGCGAGCACGCTGACCACCGCCGTGCCGGACACCGTCGCCGCGGACCTGCGGGGCGCCTTCGCGCAGCTTGACGCGACGCAGCTGTTCCTGACCATGAAGTCGGTCGTCCAGCATGGCGGCACCGCGGAAGCGTCCTTCATGGCAACGGTCGACCTCGCCCAGCAGGGACGCGTGTGGACGTATCGCGGCCAGTTCGGGCTGCGCCGGGTCAACGGCGCCTGGAAGGTTGACTGGACGCCGGGCGTCGTCAATCCGAGCCTAGGCCCGGGCGATCGGCTGGCGGTGATGACCCAGTTCCCGGCCCGGGCGTCCGTGCTCGACACCAAGGGCGATCCGCTCCAGCTTCCGGCCCCGGCCTACGTGCTTGGCGTGTGGCCGGAACGCCTGTCCAACCAGGCCGCGACGGCCCAGGCCTTCGCCCGCGTCACCCGAGTGCAGACCGGGCAGGTACTCGGGCAGATCGCGGCCGCCCCGCCGGATCAGTTCCTCCGGCTTGCCACCCTTGATCCCACTACCTACGCGAGCCTGCGCAGCGACCTTCGTGAGGTGCCCGGCCTAGTGGTCCGGCCCGAATATCAGCGGCTGTTCCAAGCCGAGGCCACCGGGCTGGTCGGTGAGGTCGGCAGCGAGATCAACGAGCGGCTGCGCGCTGACGGCGCACTGTATGCCCCGGGCGCCACGGTGGGGTTGTCCGGGCTTGAGCAGGCCTATCAACATCAACTGGTCGGCACGCCCACGACCGAGGTGGTGGTGGTGAACTCGGCCGGCGCGCAGACCGGCGTCCTGGCCCAGTGGCCGGGCGCGGCCGGCACGCCGGTACGTACCACGATCGACCCGACTGTGCAGAACGCCGCGCTGACCGCCCTCGATAGCGTGTCCAGCTCCGGTGAGATCGTCGCCGTCCAGGCATCGACCGGCCAGGTCCTGGCGGTCGCGCAGCACCAGGCGTCTGGCGCTCTGCCCACGGGGGGCCCGCTGAACGCGAAGCTGGTGCCGGGCGCCGCGTTCACCATCGTGTCCGCCGCCGCGCTGGTCAGCAACGACCTGGCGGGGGCATCGACCCCGGTCCCATGCGCGAACTCCTTCAATGTCGGCGGGCAGACCTTCACCAGCGACGGGACCGGTGAGCAGAAGCCGTTCATCGCCGATTTCGCCGAAGGCTGCAACACGGCGTTCGCCAGCCTGTCCGAGCGGCTCACGGCGAGCATGTGGGCTCAGATGATCAGGGAATTCGGCATTGGCTCTGACTGGTCGCAGCTACCCGTGCCGGCCTTCTCCGGGTCGGTGCCGCCCGCGGCCGACGGCGCGGACCTCGCCGCCCAGACCATCGGCCAGGGGAACGTGCGGATGAGCTTGCTGTCCATGGCTATGGTGGCCGCGGCGGTGGACGCCGGCCGCTCGTACGTCCCGCAGGTGATCCAGACGTCCGATCCGGCCAGCACGCCCGGTTCCACCACGATGGCCTCGGACGTGATGTCCGCGCTGCACGGGCTCATGGGCGCCGCGGTCCGTTCGGGCGCCGCCCGGGCAGCCAACGTGCGGGGCGGCCAGGTGTACGGACAGGTTGGCCTGGTCCATACCGGGTCAGGCTGGATGAGCTGGTTCGTCGGCTACCGCGACGACATCGCGATCGCCGCGATCGAGTCCGGCAAAACGGCGCAGCTTTCCGCCGCCGCCCTAGCCGGCGCCTTCTTCTCGGCCGCCCGCTGACCTTCGTTACTCTGCGTTATTTATATGTGACCCAAAACTTGCTCGCTGTGAGCAGCCAAACGAATACCTACAGGCGTCTTTACGTGTGACTGGGGTTCGCTTGGGGGGTTGCGGCCCAGTCAACGTAAAGGTCCGGGTCTCATCTCGGGGGAGACCCGGCCACTGGACCGGCTCCGACCCTGCCGGTCGGCCCCTGCGGGCGCGTTCCGGCCACCGCCAGCGCCCGCAGGGGCCACGTTTTGTTTCCGGCTCAGCTACCGGCGTCCGGTCAGCCCGGCAGGAAGGGTCCGGCCATGGCTGGATGTCCGTCGGCGGCTTCGCAGGAAGGTGGTCCAGACGGGGAATCCAGGTTGGCTAGAAGGTGTTGTACGTGTACGGTCGGGTGTGGCTGGATGGTTTAGCTGTACCGGCCGGACAACTCAATAGGGGGTGATCGGTTTCGACTTCGGTGGTCGAACCAGGGGAAGCGGGCCGAGGGTTGCGGTTATGACCTCGTTAATCCTGTGGCCGCAAACCAATAAGTGCCAACTCAACGCGCACTGACCTCGCTCTCGCCGCTTAAGACGAGTTAAAGAGGTCTGTCAGCCCGGGGATGCCTTCGACCCGGTGCCTGGCATCAGCTAGAAGGATCTACCGCCTGACCCGGTCGCGGGGCTAGGCGGGACATCTAACAGCGGCTGAGCCTGTCGACGTCTTGCTTGCGTGATCGTCGGGGCTGAGAAAAGCAGAGCAAGCTGCGCCCGGAGAAGCCCTGGTGAGGTACTGAAGGACGCGGGTTCGATTCCCGCCACCTCCACTCTTCGTAATCGTATGGTAACATAGTGTTAAGCTCGGGTCCTCGGCAGGACCCGAGTTTTTTGCATCTCCGCCGGGCCAAAGGGCCGCCCGAGCTGCTGCACGTCTACTCCTAGCCAGCTCCGTCGATGTCATCGGCCCGGGGCAGCGGCTCACCTTCGGCTGACGCCGGCAGGGCTTCGGCTGACGCCGGCAGGCCCTCGGCTGACGCCGCCAGGGCTTCGGCTGACGCCACCAGGCCGTGATGGTCGACCGACACTCGCTGGTGGCGGAAGCCGGGTAGCAGGCGGGCCAGTAGCAAGGCGCCCGCGATGCAGGCCAGACCACCGGAAACAACCGATACGGTGTCGCCGAAGGCGGCCGCTACCGCTCCTGACTCCAGGTCCCCCACCCGGGGACCGCCGGTGACCACGGCGATCTGCAGGCCCGCCAGGCGTCCCCGCAGCGCGTCCGGCACGGCGAGCTGGATGATCGTGCTGCGGAACACCGCCGAGATGACGTCGGCGCAGCCAGCGGCGGCCAGCAGGGCCAGGGCGGCGGGCAGCCACGGCACCAGCCCGAAGCAGGTGATGGCGACGCCCCAGGCAATGACCGCGACGATGACCGCGAGGCCTTGGCGCTGGATCCGGCTGACCCAACCGGTGGTAAGCGCGCCGACCAGCGCGCCCGCGCCTGGCGCGGCGTACAGGAAGCCGAGCGTGGCCGCGCCCCCGCCGAAGAAAGTGGTGGCGAGCGCCGGGAACAGGGCCCGCGGCATGCCGAACACCATGGCGTTGATGTCGATCAGGTAGGCACCCTGGATGGACTGCTTGCCACGGACGAAGCTGAGGCCCTCCAGGACCGAGCGCAGGCCGGGCCGGTGGCCTGCCTCGCCGGGTGGCTGTGGTGAGATCAGGAACACCGCCACCAGGGCCACCCCGAAGCTGGCTACGTCCATCCAGTACACGAAGCGTACGCCCGCGCCTGCCAGCAGCAAGCCGGCCAGCGCCGGGCCCGCCACCAGGCCCAGCTGGAACAGGACCTGGAATATGGCGCTCGCGGTGGCCACCTCGGATCGGCGGACCAGGTTCGGCACGATGGCGTTGCGCCCGGCGCTGTCCAGCCCGCTGAACCCGGCCGCCAGGGCCGGCAGCACGAACAACGGCCACAGCGCGGTCCCCAGGTCGGCGTTGACCGCCAGCCCGGCGCTGCAGCCTGCCATCAGCACCTGCGCCACCATCAGCACCTTGCGCCGGTCCATCGCGTCTACCACCGATCCAGCCAGCAGCGACCCGGCGATCAGCGGGAACAGCTGGGTGATCGACACCAGCCCGACGTCCAGCGAGGAGCGGGTCAGCTGGTACACCTGGTAGGGGATCGCCACCGTGGTCAGCTGGGTGCCGAGCACGGACACGAGTTCGCCGGCGACCAGGCGGCGGAAATCGCGGGACCGCCGCAGCGGCGTCAGGTCGATGAGCAGGCGCCGCGCGAGCCGGGCCGGCCGCGCGGCGGGCTCGCTCATCCCAGCGTCCTCCCCAAAATGACTGACGGTCATCAGGATTGCGGCGTGGAGACCCCGGCTTTCAGGCCGGAGAGGAAACGCCGCTCCACCTCCCCTAGAATGTCAGTGCGAAGTGATACTTTACAGCTGTCCGCGATAATTAAGCGGGCATCAGCACCGCGAACCTACAGCGTGACCTCAGGTCGCGGCTGGAATCCCTGCCCTTCAGGGCCTTCGACGTGGCCGATCCGGAAACCACCGCCGTGCTGCCCGAGCGTGCACGCCTTCGACCGGGGTTTCCACCCCCGCGACGGACCGGATGAGGCCGGCTCATCCGGGCCGCGCAGCAACTGTTCCGGCGCGCCGCGGGCGAAACTTGAGCGCGCCGGGCCCGCGGCCCGAGGGTCCCCAACGCGACGCGCCGGCGAAATCGCCGAACGGCTCGCGAAAAAGGCTGTTGCGCACGCATTCACGGCGGCCAGGATGGCCGATCATTACCATTCTGGTTCCGAACACGGGATAATAGGGCGACAGATAGAAACGATTGTGGCTGGCCGGTTCCCCCGCAGGCGCCGGGGTAATGGCGTGCGCAGTGCCCAGTGGGGTGCTGCCTGGACGGGCTGTGCGGCGGGGTCCGGAGGAAGGGGATGGGAGAATGGCGGCGATGAAGCCGCGGACGGGTGACGGTCCGCTTGAGGTCACCAAGGAGGGGCGCGGCATCGTCATGCGGGTCCCGCTTGAAGGCGGCGGGCGGCTAGTTGTTGAGCTCACCGCCGACGAAGCGGCCAGGCTTGGTGACGCACTGAAGTCCGTGGTTGGGTGAGCCTAGCCCAGGCCGCTGCCTAGTCGCTCCTCTTGACCGCAGCCAGCAGGCCATCTCCGAGCGGCACCAGCACAGGTACGAGCCGCTCGTCGGCCCGTACCTGGCTGGCGAGGTCGAGCGCCGGGTCATCGTCTCCGGCATCCGGAGAAGTTCCTGCCAGCAGCGCGTTATTGAAAGCCACGATCCCCCCCGTCCGCAGCAGGCGCAGCGCGGCGGACAGGTAGTCCGGGTAGTCTCGCGGATCGGCGTCGCAGAACACCATGTCGTACGTGCCATCGGACAGCCGCGGAAGCACGTCGAGCGCGCGCCCGAGGATGAGCCGGCACTGGTTCTGCGCGAAGCCCGCCTGGGTGAACGCCTTCCTGGCCATCCGGTGATATTCGGGTTCGGTATCCACGCTGGTGAGCGTGGAGCCGGGGCGCATGCCGCGGAGCAGCCAGATACCCGAACTTCCGCAGCCGGTGCCGATCTCGACGACAGTCCTGGCCCCGACCGAGCAGGCCAGGAAGCGCAAGGCGGCGCCGACAGCCGGGAGGACCGGTTCAGTGCCGCCGAGGTCGGCCGCATTAACCCGCGCGGCGAGCAGCGGCTCGTCCTCGGGCAGGTATCCGGCGGCGTACGCAAGTGGCCCCACCCGCAGCAGCCTAGCGCCAGATATGCAGGTCCGGGAACTCTGCCGGGGTTTAGGCCGTTAGCTCATGCGACATGCAACGGGCTTAGAGGGCTCGCCCGAGCCCGCAGGCACGGCTGACCGGACCCAACTGGCGCAACGGAAGAATCCAGGGCACGATGGTGACAGGCGCGGCACTCTGTGACCCGGAGGGCGGATTGTTGGAGGAGGCCGGCCGAGCCGAATCGCCGGCCACGCACCCTGCTCACCCCGAGCGGAATGCTCAAGAAGCACAGTGGAACCTCCCGACGTGGGAGGACATCGTCCGCACTCATTCCGCTCGGGTATACCGTCTCGCCTACCGGCTGACCGGCAACCCGCACGACGCCGAGGACCTGACCCAGGAGGTTTTCGTCCGGGTGTTCCGGTCGCTGTCCAGCTATACGCCGGGCACGTTCGAGGGCTGGCTGCACCGCATCACCACGAACCTCTTCCTCGACTCGGCGCGGCGCAAGCAGCGGATCCGGTTCGAGGGGCTGGCCGATGAGATGGCGCACCGGCTGCCGGGCTCCGAGCCCACCCCGGCCCAGGCCTTCGACGACACTCACCTGGACGACGACGTGCAGGCCGCGCTCAAGGCGCTCCCGCCGGAGTACCGGGCCGCCGTGGTCCTTTGCGATATCGAGGGTTTCTCCTACGAGGAGATCGCCGCCACCCTCGGGGTCAAGCTGGGCACGGTACGCAGCAGGATCCACCGCGGGCGAGCCCAGCTGCGTTCTGCGCTCGAGCACCGCAGGCCCGGTCCTGTCGCGGTCAGCACCCCGGCAGGCCACGAAGCAATCACCCCGGCAGGCCACGAAGCAATCACCCCGGCAGGCCACGAAGCAGGTAACGAGGCCGCCCAGGGCCAGGCGCTCCGCCGCCAGGGCTTGGTCCCGCGGCGGCTGAAGCGGGCGGGTGAGTCATGAGCCATCTCGGTAACCGGCTGTCAGCCCTGGTCGACGGCGAGCTCAACGGAGCCGAACTCGACCGGGCTCACGCCCACCTCGCCCGCTGCGAGCAATGCCGGACCGAAGCCGCCGAGCTCAGGGCGCTGAAGCAGAAGCTGCGCGCGCTCATAACCGGGGCGCCGGCCGAGGCGGCGATGACCAGGCGGCTGATCGCCATGACCGGGCCGGGCGGGCCGATGCCACCGCGGCGTCGGCTGCTGCGGGTCGTGCCGGGCCGCGGGCCGGCGCCGAGCAGGCCGCGGGCAGCAACCCGCCCGCCGCGACTGGCCCGGCGCCGCCGCTACCTGGTGCTCGGCACCGTGTCCCTGGTCGTCGGCCTGGGTACGGCCGCCTTCACAGCGGGCGGCGGAGGGGACGCGGCGCCCGGGCCGAGGATCACCCCGCCGGTGGAGATGTACAGCGTGGAACACGCGATCACCACCGGCGAGGTCCCGTTCCCCGGCCCGACGCCCCAGCCGGCCTCGTCCGGGCCCGACTCGAAGGCGTCGGCACCGTGAGGTCCGTGAGGTCCGCGTGTTCACCCTGACCTGCCCGCCGGGCCGCTCTACTCGTCATCACGGGCGTGCTGGCCGATCGCCGTTTATGCTGGCGGCCGCGCTGGCGGTGGCCGTGCCCGGGTTCCTGGTCGCTGCGTGCAGCGGCCAGGCGAGCTCCAGCGCGGCGGGCAGCGACGCCGTCGCGGCGGCCCGCGCGGCGACCGGAGGCTCGGCGACTGGAGGCTCCGCTACTGGAGGCAGGGCGCTGGTGGCGGGACGGCGGCCTAGTGCGGCCCTGGCCGTCCGGCTACTGGCCCAGGCGGCTAAGGCGGCGGTCGTGACGTCCTACCAGGGCGAGGAGGTAGTCACCCGCTGGAGCCAGGGCAGCAGCGGGAGCGTCCTGGTATCTAACATCTGGCACGTCAGCGGCGGTCAGACCATCACCCAGACCCTCGACGCCGCGGCGCCGTCGAGCAGCCAGCCTTACCTGTCCTCCGATGACGACGGCCGGACGCCCGAGGGCGTCCTCGGGGTCACGGGCCCGCTCGTGCAACTGCTCGAGACGCACTACGCCGTGGCGTACGCGGGATTGAGCTCGGCGGACGACCGGACGGCCCAGATGGTGGAGGCCCGGCGGGCCGACGGCAGCCTCGCCGCGAGGTTCTGGCTGGACGACGCGACCAAGCTGCCGCTCGAGCGGGAGGTCTACGACACCGCCGCCCACGTGATCAGCCGGGACGTGTTCATCAACGTGCGGTTCGCCGAGCAGGGGACGTCGGGTTCGGCACCGGCCAGCGCGCCGGCCGATCAGCAGGGGCTGTGGACCGAACCCTTCTCGCAGGCCCAGCTGCTCGCGCTGCGAGCCCGCGGCTGGCTGGTCCCGGCCCAGTTGGCCGTCGGCCTCTCGCTGTTCACCGGCGCCGAGACGGCGGCGAGCGCTGGTACCGTGCTCGACCTGGGCTACTCAGATGGCCTGTCGGTAATCTCGGTATTCGAGCAGCGCGGCCACCTGCCGGCCAGCCTGCCCGGCTGGCGGAAAACCACCGTGGCGGGTCACGTGGTATTCGTCGCGGAGCCGGATCAGCGGTCTCTGACCTGGTCCGGCCGCGGCATGGTGTACACGGTGGTGGCGGACGCGCCCGCCCAGACCGTCGACGCGGTGGTCGGCGCACTGCCGCACGACAAGCCGCCGGGGTTCTGGAAGCGCATGTCGCGGGGCCTGGTCCGGCTGGCGTCCTGGGTCAATCCGTTCGGCTGACCAGGTGACCCAGTGACAGGCACGAGTCAGGCAAAGGCCAGGGCACGGGTATAATGGTGCATCATGGGTTCAGGTCCGGCCGTATCCACGGAAGGCGGCATCACGGTTTAGAGTGGACTCGCGAGCGTGTGTTCACCTGCCCGACGGAGAGCTGAGCGTTGTTCGACCTGTCCATCACCAAGCTGCTGATCCTGGCGGTGATCGCGCTCGTCATTTTCGGGCCGAACGAGCTGCCCAAGATCGCCTCCCAGGCCGGGCGGGCCCTCCGTGACCTGCGCAAGATCGCCGAGGGCGCGAAGAACGACCTGCGGGAAGGGCTGGGGCCGGAGTTCTCCGATTTCGACATCGAGGACCTGAACCCCAAGCGGTTCGTGCAGAAGCACTTCCTCGACGACATCAACGGGGATTCGGCCCAGGCCGCGTCCCGGACCGGCGCGCAGCCCTCGCGTCCGACCAGGGCGAACGGTACCGTGCTGGCCCCAGGCGAGCGCCCGCCGTTCGACCCCGACGCCACCTGAACCCAGGGACCCCAAAAGCGCCTATCGCGGCGTGAGGCCGAGGTTACGCCCGGCCAGGCCGCGGCCGCGGGCGCCGATTTCGTCCGCGATCTTCCGCAGCGCCAGGGCGGCCGGGGAGTCGGGATCGCTGAGCACCAGCGGCATCCCCGCGTCACCGCCTTCGCGCAGCCGGATGTCCAGCGGCACCTGCCCGAGCAGGGGCACCTGGGTGCCGCCGAGCCGGCTGAGCGCGGCCGCCACCGAGGCCCCGCCGCCCGAGCCGAACACCTCGGTCTGCTCCCCGCAGTGCGCGCAGACGAGATACGACATGTTCTCGATCACCCCGGCCACGCGCTGATGCGTCTGCGAGGCGATCGCGCCGGCTCGTTCGGCTACTTCCGCGGCGGCCAGCTGAGGGGTGGTCACGATGAGCAGCTCGGCGGTCGGGAGCATCTGGGCCACTGAGATGGCGACGTCGCCGGTGCCGGGCGGCAGGTCGAGCAGCAGCACGTCCAGGTCGCCCCAGAACACGTCGGCGAGAAACTGCTGCAGGGCCCGGTGCAGCATCGGCCCGCGCCAGACGACCGGCGTGTTGCCCTTGGTGAACATGCCGATGGAGATGACCTTCACGTCGTGTGCCGACGGCGGCATGATCATGTTCTCGACCGGGGTGGGCCTGCCCGTGACGCCCAGCATCCGCGGCACCGAGTGCCCGTAGATGTCGGCGTCCACCACGCCCACCTTCTGGCCGGAGGCGGCCAGCGCGGCGGCGAGGTTCACCGTCACCGACGACTTGCCCACGCCGCCCTTGCCGCTGGCCACCGCGTACACGCGGGTCAGCGAGGACGGCTGGGCGAACGGGATCTCCGGCTCCGGCTTTCCGCCCCGCAACTGCGTCTGCAACCCCCGCCGCTGCTCGTCGCTCATCACGTCGAGCTCGACGCGGACCGCGGACACGCCGGGCAGCTTGCCGACCGCCGCGGTGACGTCCTTGGTGATCTTGTCCCGCAGCGGGCAACCCGCGACGGTCAGCCATACCTCGACGAGCACCACCCCGTCGGCCGCGATGTCGATGTTCTTCACCATGCCGAGCTCGGTGATCGGCCGGTGGATCTCGGGGTCCTGCACGCCGTCGAGCGCGCGGGTAACCTGATCGGCGCTGGGCGGGGTCGTACGCGGGGAGGTCATGGCTTCATGCTACCCACGTCCTATTAAAGACCGATGATGCCGAACGAGCCGGGTGCGTGCCCCGGCCCGTCCTGCGAGCCCCGCCCCCCACTCCCGCACCGCGCAACCCCAAGGCCGGATGGCAGCGTACCCACTCTTGCGGGCAGAGTGCCGTTCCTCGCTACGATCGCGCGTCCCCGTCTGGGATGCGCGGGTCCCGTGGTGCCGGGCGGGCTGGCCGTGCTCGTGGTGTGCTGCCCGGCGCGGCGGGTGCGGGATTATCCGGGTGGATCGGGCCCTCCGGGTGGATCGGGTACCCCCTGGGGGCCCAGATCCACCCGGCAGGCCATTTCCACCCGGTTATCCGCGGCACCCTGGGGCGCGAGGGGCACCCGGGGCCGCAGGGGAGAGCAGGAGCCGGCCGGACAGGGGTTCCGGCGCGGCGGCCGCTTCGCCGGCCGCGGGCGGGCGGAGGCCACGAGGCCACCACCGGGCTCACCGGGGCGGGTGGTTCCAGGCGGACCGGACTTACCCCGGTTACCTGACCGGCGCCCTGGCCCCCGTCGACCGGGGCCTGTGCGCCGCACGCCGCGGATGGCCGCACCGGCCGGCCGGGCCCGCGGCGACGCCTCACACCGTGACCGTGGCCTCGATCACCAGCCGGCGTACCGAGCTGGCCGGACCGCTGTGGGATTTATCAAAGACCACTCTAATGGGCAGGCTGCCACAACCATGCGCTCTCGCAGTCCCGTGGAACGGGAACTTGGCTAGCTGCTGACGACCTCGCCGGTGGTCGGGTCGAGGATGACGGGCCGGAAATTCGGCCTGGTACGGAAGTTGAGCAGGCCGCCCCGTGCGTACAGGCTGCCCGAGATCGCGTCGTAGGAGCCGCCTCCGATCCGCTTCCCGCGCAGCCAGTTGTCCTCGACGAACTTGGTGACCGAGACGGTGTTAGTCAGGTTGCCGCTGACGTAGTTCTGGCGCGTCCAGGGCGAGATCACCAGCATGGGCAGCCGCTGGCCGAAGCCGCAGCGGGTGGTCCAGCTGTCGAGCGTGGTCGGCACCGAGGAGCAGAGCGGGGTGTCCGCTGACGTGTTAGACCCGTTCACGATCGGCATGACCTGGTGGTCATACCAGCCGTCGGAGTCGTCGTAGGTGATGACGATCGCGGTGGACTTCCAGAACTTGGACTGCTCGATCTGGTTGATCGTGTTCACCAGGAACGTCTGCTCGTCAAGCGGGCTGGAGTAGCCCGCGTGGCCGTCCTGGTAGGCCGGCGCCTTGAGAAAGCTGACCGCTGGCATGTTCCCGGCGCTGAGCGTGGCGTAGAAGTCGGAGATGTCGTACTGGTGGTTGGCCTGGTCGGTGCGCCCGATGGCAGCCTCAGAGCTTGGCGGCAGGTGCTTCGGGTTAGCGGTGGACTTGTAGTACTGGAACGGGTCGTGATGTGGCACGTAGTCCTGGACCAAGTTGCCGCCGATGTTCTTGTGCCCCGGGCCGCACACCGCGTAACCGGCGGCGTTGGTCCCGGTGGGCGTGAACCCGCCCTGGAACCAGCCCCAGGTGACATGCCTGGCGTTGAGCAGGTTGCCGATGTTCTGACCGGTCGCGACCCCGAGCGGGAAGGAGTTCTCGCTGCTGGCATGGCTGTTGTTCGAGCAATCGTCGTAAGCCGGGTCGAGGTCGCCGTAGATGGTGCCGAGCCCGTTGCTATTGAGCGCGCTCACGGTACCCGGGTCCGGTACCACCTGGCTGGTGTCGGTGGGGCTGACCGCGTAGCTGCCACCGCTATTGCCTGAGACGAGGTTGAGCGCACCTGGGGTGGACGGCCCGAAGACGGTGTCGAAGTTGTTGTCGCTCATCGCGTAGTTCTGCGCGTAATTCCACAGCCCGGTGACCGTGTTGCCGTCGAAGTAGTCCATGACCAGCCCGGGCGCGCCGTACGGGGTGGTGGGCGTCCCGGTGCAGGTGGGCGTGTCGGTGAACTGGACGAACTTGTCCATCCGCCCGCCGTTGACCGCGTTCTGCTCCGGTGTGTAGCCGTGGTCCTGGTCGCAGGTCAGAGCCTGCGCGTGCGTAAGCCGCGTCGGATTGTAGGTGTTCGGGTTGGCGGTGAGCAGCGGGCCGATCGGGCCGCTGGGGGTGATCTTGGAGTACAGGCCGTTCACCCGGGGGGTGCCGCGCTTGGCGTGGAAGGGGCTGCCGTCGGTGTTGGCCGCGTACGGGTAGGTCCCGAAGTAGTGGTCGAAGGAGGTGTTCTCCTGGAAGATCACGACCAGGTGCTTGATCGGCGTCGTGGTCCCTGAAGTGATCCAGCTGCTCGCCGAGCTGGTCTGGGTCACCGAAGCGGCGCTCGGCGCCGCGTTCGCGCCTGCCACCGTGGCGCCGACGGCGAGGCCGGCGCTCATGACGATGGCCGCGGCGATTGCCGCGTAACGCCGGGCTTTCCTACCTCTGGCATGGACCGTGGCTGGGCCTTCGCCCATCTCGCCCTCCTGAGTCTGCTGGCTGATTGTTCCGGCGAACCCCGCAGGGCTCCGGGGCTGCGCGGCGCCGGTGCGCGCGGCCGCACCCAGGAACAAAAGCTCGCATAACGGGATGACACAGATACGCACACGATCTGACCAGAAGGCAAACGTGCGGTCAAGAATCCGTCACGGACCCCGGACCCCGGACCCGGACCGCGGCGCTCCCGGTGCTCGCGACATCAGCGCGGGCGCAAGTGTCAGGGTCTGGCGCTGTGACCCCGTTGACGCCGGACGCGATGACGGCTCCGTCGAACCTCAGGAAGGTGCCACCGGAAGGAAGGTGCCACCGGAAGGAAGGTGCCACCGGATGACCGAATGTCGCGATAAATGCGATAAGGAACAGATAGTCGCTCCGCGGTAAGAAACAGGTAAATCGGACGTTAATTGCCGTTACTGCCCCAGAACGCCCCAACTGGTAAGGGCTTCTATCAGGCCTTCGGTAATTTCCAGGGAACCCAGGTCCGCCCTATCCACCCAGCGTGCGTCCGCAGCGTCGTCGCCCGGGCGCAGTGCGCCGCCGGTGACCGTGGCCGCGTAGTCCCTGATGTCCATGACGGCGCCATCAAGCCCAGGACGCTGCACGCTGCCGATCAGCGAACCAACCTCCACCACGAGCCCAGTTTCCTCGAGCATCTCCCTGACCAGCGCTTCTGCATCCGTCTCGCCTGGCTCGATCCGGCCGCCGGGGATGGACCAGAGCCCGGCGCCCGGCTCGTGGCCCCGCTTGATCATCAGCAGGCGTCCCTGCCCGTCCGTCACGACGGCGCCCACGCAGGGGATCACAGAGCCGGACACGCCGATAAGTATCCGTCTTGCCCCCTATTGAGGACAAGCATGGTACGGTGCTCCGCGCGGGTTAGTGTAGACACGGGTTAGGCAGGCACTGCCGTAACCGGGGTCAGCATGATATTAAAGTTGCGATTTGGTCACGCCGGATAATTTGGCCAATCCGCGTCAACCAAGCACCCGCGTGTCGCGTCTTTTTACCGGGTAAAGGGCGAGAGCCCCAGATCCCGACAGAGATCAGCGGATGCGCACGAACCGCGCCGTCGCTGCTCGGATAGAAGACTGAGGCAGCAAGAGACGGCCCGGCCCGGTGACCGCAACTCACCGGGCAGGACCTGGACCCCGGCCTGCACAGGAGGGCGAGGATCTATGCACGATGGTAGCCGCCGTTCGGCTCTTCGGTCTGTGCTGGTTTCGGTCTGTGGTAACGGTTTGACCTCAGTGACGCAGTTTTACCCATGTTGTAGCACGGTCTGCAGTATCTCTAGTGGTGTCTGAACTACTTCTTAAGTTTCCGGGCTAGCCCGGGTCTTCCCCTTGTATGAACAGCACGACCGATCGGGTCAGCCGTTCCTGTCCCGATCAGGCCACCGCGAGCTGAGCGGGTCGGAGAATCTTCCGGTACGCGTGCTAACGGGGGCCAGTTCGAAGCAGCTGTGCGCAGGGCTCGGCTGTGGTTCCAAGGAGGAACTTTCATGTCCATCAAGAGCAAGGTCTTCGCCGCTGCTGCGACGCTGACCCTGGTCGGCGGCGTTGGCGCGGCAGGCGCCATCTCCGCGAGCGCGGCCACCCCGTCGTGTGGTTTTACCTGCATCGAGGTGTTCAACCACAACTTCGGCACGCACAAGCACCCGAACTTCCTCCTGGACACGTTCCGCCGGGGCGAGAAGGTCGGCCAGCCGCAGATCCTGTTCCGCGTCAGCAACGCCGACCCGGCCCTGGACTACACCATCTCCTACCAGGGCCTGGTGTCGGACTTCTTCGCGGCCGGCCTGGTCGGCCCGGCGGTCAACCTGCACTACGGCGGCGGCGCCGTCGGGTTCCCGGACGACTTCGCTTACGAGATCCAGTACGCGCCGTACGGCGTGGACAGCGGCCTTTGCTCCGGCCTCGCCACCACCGCGGTCGCTGGCGAGAAGGTCACGCTCCAGCCGTGTGGCGTCTCCTCCAAGACCGTGTGGATCGTCGACTCCGCGGACTCGACCTTCTCTGGTTACGTGCCGCTGATCAACGGCTCGGACTCCAACTTCTCCCAGCCGTACGTGCTGACCTACCCGGGTGCCGGCTACCCGACCGACATCCCGCGGCCGCAGCTGTTCGTCACCAACCTCACCGGCTTCTCCAACGGGACTGGCAACAACCCGTCCGGTGTGAACGACAACCAGCTGTGGGGCTTCGACCAGGGCGTCCTCCCGTAGGGAACCCTGAGTCTCAAGCCTGAATGACTGAGTGATGCCGGCCCTCGTCGAGAACCACGCGATGAGGGTCGGCATCGCCGCAGCACCCAGCCTCGATCTTCGGGCCGGGGCTTTCCCCTCGTTGTTTTGAAATTGGCCAGGTTGGCCGTTCCCGACCTGACCAGGCACCAGCAGCCGTGCGCAGGGTACGGCTGGGGTTCCGAGAGAGGAACTTTCATGTCCATCAAGAGCAAGGTCTTCGCCGCTGCTGCGACGCTGACCCTGGTCGGCGGCGTTGGCGCGGCAGGCGCCATCTCCGCGAGCGCGGCCACCCCGTCGTGTGGTTTTACCTGCATCGAGGTGTTCAACCACAACTTCGGCACGCACAAGCACCCGAACTTCCTCCTGGACACGTTCCGCCGGGGCGAGAAGGTCGGCCAGCCGCAGATCCTGTTCCGCGTCAGCAACGCCGACCCGGCCCTGGACTACACCATCTCCTACCAGGGCCTGGTGTCGGACTTCTTCGCGGCCGGCCTGGTCGGCCCGGCGGTCAACCTGCACTACGGCGGCGGCGCCGTCGGGTTCCCGGACGACTTCGCTTACGAGATCCAGTACGCGCCGTACGGCGTGGACAGCGGCCTTTGCTCCGGCCTCGCCACCACCGCGGTCGCTGGCGAGAAGGTCACGCTCCAGCCGTGTGGCGTCTCCTCCAAGACCGTGTGGATCGTCGACTCCGCGGACTCGACCTTCTCTGGTTACGTGCCGCTGATCAACGGCTCGGACTCCAACTTCTCCCAGCCGTACGTGCTGACCTACCCGGGTGCCGGCTACCCGACCGACATCCCGCGGCCGCAGCTGTTCGTCACCAACCTCACCGGCTTCTCCAACGGGACTGGCAACAACCCGTCCGGTGTGAACGACAACCAGCTGTGGGGCTTCGACCAGGGCGTCCTCCCGTAAGGAACCCCTGAGTCACAGCTCTGAGTAACAACAGTGGCGCCGACCCCGCGGGGGTCGGCGCCACTGTGCTGGATAGGGGCACTGTGCTGGATAGGGGCACTGTGCTGGATAGGGGCACTGTGCTGGATAGGGGCACTGTGCTGCCTGGTGCTGTCGTGCGCCGGGTCCGGATCCGTGCACTGATGAACATTCGTGATAATCGATGGACACTAAGACACGAAACGTGACAACCAGGTAAACATCTCACGCGTCTTCTATGTGAATGATCGGGCCAGCCGCCCCTGCCCCGATCAGGCGGTGCACGGGGCACCGCAGAAGGTCCCTAGGAGGAACCAGGTATGTCCATTAAGAGCAAGGTCTTGGCCACTGCGGCCACGCTGACACTAGTCGGCGGCCTTGGCATCGCAGGGGCGCTGAGTGCGAACGCGGCCACCCCATCGTGTGGTCCGAGCTGCATCAATGTCTTCAGCCACGAGTTCGGTACCCACAAGCACCCGAACTTCATCCTCGACGTGTTCCGCGGAACCGCCAAGTCCGGCACGCCGATCATCCTGTACCGCACCAGCAACACCGACGCAGCGGAAGACTTCACCATCTCCTTCCAGGGGACGGTCAATGACTTCTTCAAGGCCGGGCTCGTGTCGTCCGCGCTGGACCTGCACTACGGGACCGACTGGGCGTACGAGCTCGAGTACTCGCCCCACGGTGTGGACAGCGGCCTGTGCGTGGGCGTCGGCAGCACCGCGACGAACCTCACGCCGGTCACGCTGCAGCCGTGCGGTGCCTCTGCCAAGACCGTCTGGGTGGTCGACTCCGCCCAGACGATCAAGGGCTTCTACGTCCCGCTGATCAACGGCTCGGACACCAACTTCTCGCACCCGTACGTGCTGCACTACCCGGGCAACGGATACCCGACTGACATCCCGCGCCCGCAGCTCAACACCTACACGCTGCAGACGTACTCCAACGGGACCGTATTCGACAACGAGATGTGGGGCGCTAACTTCGGCGTCCTGCCGTAACCGCTCCATCTGCACCACGGCATTACCAGCTGGCGCCGGCCCTCACCGAGGGCCGGCGTTCGCATGTTCTGGCCGCAAACGGGGTACGACGGCTCTCGTCAGCCGCCATGGGCAGCACACTCCGTCGTACTGGGGATAAGCGTGGGTCAGGACAGGCACCGTCACGTGCCAGCGACATGCCCCCGATGCGGCCGAACCGTCCAGGAACCCACCGCGTGGTCCAGCGCCTGGCGCTGTGACTGGCACGGCGAGGTCCATCCGCTGCTCCCCGCGTTCAGCCCCTCCCGGGACGGCCTGGACGGGCTGCTGCGTACCGCGGGCGTCCCGGCCTGGCTGCCCTGGCCACTTCCGGTCGGCTGGCTGGTCACGGGTTTCGCCGGCGCCGGCGACGAGCGCACCGGCATCCGCGCCTGCGCGGTGGCGGTGTCCGGTCCGAACCCGCTCGGCGGCCCGGCGGACATGGTGGTCGTGGCCGAGGAGCCGGGCGTCGGCCTCGGCGCGGCCCTAGCCGGCCTGGACGGGGTGGATCCGGGGGCCGGGTTCGGCTCCGCGCCACCGGTCGCCACCGCCTCGTTCGGCAATCATGATTTCCCGCTCTGGCCGGTGGATGCGCCGGACCGCGCCGTGTTCGCCGGCGAGGTCAAGGGCCTGTGGCTGTGGCTCGTGCTGTGGCCGGACACCGCGGGCGCCCTGCTCGTCGAGCCGATCGGGCTGCGCGACCTGCGGGACCCCGGCCAGGACCTGGACCTGCCCTTCGGGGCCGTCTCTCCCCGCCTGCCCGCCCCTTGATGCGGGCCGACCTGCATGTGCACAGTAGTGCCTCGGACGGTACCGAGCCGCCCGCCGAGGTGATGCGCCGCGCCGCCCAGGCGGGCCTGGACGTGGTGGCGCTGACCGACCACGACACGGTGGCCGGCCACGCCGAGGCCCGCCGCGCCCTGGCCGGCCCACAGGTCAACTCATTGGCCGACTCCCTGACCCTGCTGCCCGGCATGGAACTGTCCTGCCGCCTGGGCGATCGCGGCCGGGGGGCGCCAGGGGGGCTTTCGGGTTCGCCCCCCCGTGGCCAGCACAGCGTGCACCTGCTGGCCTACCTTTTCGACGCCGGCCACCCGGACCTGGCCGCCGAACTCAGCCGCATCCGGGACGACCGCGTGCTGCGCGCGCGGGCCATGGTGGGTCGACTCGCGGACCTCGGCGTCGGCATCAGCTGGGATCAGGTGGCCGCCATCGCCGGCCCGGCCGTGGTCGGCCGCCCGCACATAGCCCGCGCGATGGCGGCCAGCGGCGCCATCGCCTCGCCCCGCGAGGCGTTCACCCGTGACTGGATCGGCGACGGCGGCCGGGCTTACGTCGGCCGGTACGCGCTCGAGCCGGTCCACGCGATCGGCCTGGTCCGCGGCGCGGGCGGCGTGGCCGTGCTGGCCCATCCGCGTGCGGGCCGGGACTGGGGGGTGTCCGACCAGGAGATCGGCCGGCTGGCCGCCGCAGGTCTGGCCGGCGTGGAGGTTTTCCATCCCGACCAGCCAGATACCGAACGGGCCGGGCTGCTCGCCCTGGCACACGATCTCGGGTTGGTGGCCACGGGCGGCAGTGACGATCACGGCAGCCTGACCGGTCACCGGATCGGCTGCGAGACGGTGGGCGCCGATGCTTACCAGGCCCTGATATCCCGGGCCGCAGGATATCGTGCCTGAATGGGCTTCTCATCGTCACTGGCCAAGGATGTCGGCCGCGTCTACCACGAGGAACTGGACGGGGCGCAGCGGGCGGCCCTGCTCAGCTGGCTCGCGTTCACGGTCACGTTCGGCGCGGTCCGGGGCATCACCTACAGCATCAAGGCCGGCCGGGGGCCGTTCCGCAACCTCAGCCTCGGCGGCGAGCACCTGCACCACTACATGTGGGGGATCGGCCTGCTCAGCGGCGTCGGCGGCATCGCCGTCCACGGTGAGGACTCCCAGCGCAGGCATCCGGCCGTGGCGATCAGCTATGGGGCCGGCCTCGCCCTCATCGTCGATGAGTTCGCCCTCCTCCTGGACCTGAAGGATGTCTACTGGGCCAAACAGGGCCGGATCTCGGTCGACCTGGGCATCGGCGGCAGCTCGGTGGCCGGGACCTACTTCGCCGCCCTGCCCCTGCTCCGGGCCCTTCGCCGCCAGTCAAGGTAGCGAGCTCCGCCATCGGCTCCGTCTCCAGCGCGTCCTAGGGTGGCTGTGGTAAGAAAGGTCGGCGGGTCAGGAAGATGAGGAAGGAAACACCCGGATGACCACTCGGATCGATCATTTCTCGTCGCCCGCGGCCGCCGACGGCGGCTCCGGAACTGACGAGGTCAACGTCTGGATCGTCGGCGACGACGAGGAGGTCATCGTCATCGATCCGGGCACCGACACGGCAGGCGTGCTTGCCGTAGTGGGCGACCGCGAGGTGCTCGCGGTCATCTGCACACACGGCCACGCCGACCATGTTGCCGCCGCGATAGACCTGGCCGAACGCGACGAGGCGCCAGTGGCGCTGCACCCGAAGGACCGGATGCTGTGGCGGGAGGCTCATCCCGACGACGTTGCCGACATAGAGATGGAGGACGGCGGGATCTTCGAGGTCGCCGACGTCTGTCTTGAGGTCATCCACGCACCGGGCCACACCGACGGCTCGGCGTGCCTGTACTGCGAGGACCTCGGCGTGGTGTTCACCGGGCACGTCCTGCTGGCCGGAGGGCCGGTCCCGCACGACGGCGAGTTCCCCGACTTCGCCGGGCAGCTGACCGCGATCGGGGAGCACCTGCTGACCCTGCCCTCGGGCACCCGCGTGCTGCCAGGTCACGGGCCGGAGACCACGATCGCGGCAGCCGAGAAGAAGTTCGACGCCTGGGTCTCCGCCGGTCCCGTCGTCACCTCCCCCTCCGGCTCCGGCGACTAGGCCCCGATGGAGCAGCTGGGCTTCGAGGGGATGCCCCGCCGGCTGTACCCGTGCACGCCGACCCGGCTCTCCGCCTGGCTGGACTGCCCGCGCCGGTACCGGATGAGTTACCTGGACCGGCCGCCGCCGCCTAAGGGCCCGCCGTGGGCGCACAACAGCCTCGGCGCCAGCATCCACAACGCCCTGGCCGGCTGGTGGCGCTTGCCGCTGGCGCAGCGCACCGTCACGGCCGCGGCCACCCTGGTCGACCGCGGCTGGATCGACGAGGGCTTCGCCGACGAGACCCAGTTGGTGCGGCACCGCGAGCGCGCCATTGCCATGGTGGAGGGCTACGTCGCCGGGCTCGACCCCGCCGACGAGCCGCTCGGCGTGGAGCGGACCGTGGCGACCCGCACCGACAAGATCGCGGTTTCCGGCCGGATCGACCGCCTCGACGCCCGGGCCGCCGAGACCGCCGGGCCAGCTGGACCTGTGCAGGCAACTGGACCTGTGCGGGCAACTGGACCTCTGGAGCTAGCCGGAGGCACGGAAACCGAGCTCGTGGTCGTGGACTACAAGACCGGGCGGCACCTGCTGACCGTGGACGACGCGCGCAGCTCGATGGCCTTGGCCCTGTACGCGCTGGCGGCCGGGCGGGCGCTGCGCCGGCCATGTCACCGGGTGGAACTGCACCACCTGCCGACCGGCGAGGTCCTCGCCTGGTCGCACACCGCTGAATCGCTGGCCAGGCACCTGGGACGCGCGGAAGATATCGCCGAGGAGTGCGCGACGGCCGATGAGCGGATGCGCGACGGCCTGCCCGCCGACCGGTACGACGAGGTTTTCCCGCCGCGCCCCAGCCCGTCCTGCGGCTGGTGCGACTACCGGCGGCACTGCCCGGAAGGCGCGGCGGCCGCCTCCGCGCGGCGCCCCTGGGACGGCCTGTCCGCGGACTGAGACCCAGCCTCGGCCGCGTCCCAGAACTGCGTCAGCGCGCTCGCTGTGGTGGCGGGCGCCTCGACGGCGGGGGAGTGCACGGCCGCGGGGATGCACAGCCGGTGGGCGCCGAGCCGCCTGGCCATGTTCTCTTGCGCGGCTGGAGACCAGGAGTTGTCGTTCTCGCCGTAGATGACCAGCATCGGGATCTGATCGAGCCGCGCCAGCTCGGCCGTCCGGTCCCGCGCGGTGAGCATGTGCCTGGCCATCAGGACCAGCCCGTCCGGGTCGTTGCTGAGCATTCGCCGGGCCAGGAACGCGATGATATGGCCGGGGACTCCGGCCGCGATGGCCTGCGGCTCCAGGTAGGCCCGCCAGAGCTCGGAGATTCCGGCGCGGAGCACGGTCGGGTCCGGCGTGCCACCCTGCCCATCCCCGGCCTGCCCCTCCCCCGCCTGCCCATCTCCGGCACCGAGGGCGGCCAGCATCGCGCGCAGCTCTTTCGCCCGCGCCCCGGTCAGCGCGGCCGGGCCGGAGCTCATCAGCGTGAACGACGCGGTCTCGGCGCTCGATCTGGTCCCGGCGAGGACGGCCTCACGGCTTACCAGCCCGCCGTAGGAGTGCCCGACCAGGTGCCTCGCGCCGGTGGCGTGCATGATCGCGGCGATGTCCGCGCCGAGGGCCGTCGCGGAATAGCCATCCGGATCATCGGCTCGCGGCGTCTCGAACTGGCCGCGCATGTCGATCGCGACCACGTGGCGGCGGCCGTCGGCCAGCAGGTCCAAGATGGCGAGAAAGTCTTCCTTGCTGCCGGTGTAGCCGGGGACGAGCAGGGCGGCCTCCCGCTCGCACACGCCGGACGCCGGAGCCGCCTCCAGGGCCGCAAACGTGCCCCGGGCGGTGTGGATCGTGGTTCGCCGGACCTCATCGGGCAGATCGAGGGAGGTTGGTGTGCTCACAGTGGCGAACCTTACCTGGCGACGTTGAACAAAAGCTCTGTGCCAGCTCCACGAAAAAATCAAGCCTGCGGAGAGAACCCTGATCAGGAGGCCTTACGTCGGGTTTCCTCCGGCCGGTTTTCTCCTGGCGCGGCAGCCTCGCGCCTGCCGCCGAGTTCGCGGCCCGCCCTGGTCCGGCGGCGCCGCCGGCTCCTGGCCGCCTCGCCGCCCGCCTGGACGGCCCCCTCGCCCGCGTCCCGCGCGCCCTTCCGCGGCTGGCCAGCGCCGGCCCGTCCAGCGCCGGCCCGTCCAGCGCCGGCACTCCCGGAACCGCGGCCCGTGGAGCTACGTCCGCGGCGGGGTGTGCGAATCTTGCCGGTTTCGCCGATGTCCTCAATGGCCTCGGCCTCGAGCCCGGCCCGGTCCCGCATCCCGCGGGGGAGCGTTCCGGTGGCCTCGCGCGGGATGTCGAGCTGGGTGTAGAGGTGCTCCGAGGTCGAGTAGGTCTCCTCAGGCTCGGGCTTGCCCAGGTCCAGCGCGTCGTTGATGAGCTTCCAGCGGTGCATGTCCCGCCAGTCGACGAACGTGACCGCGACGCCGTCCTTCCCGGCCCGGCCGGTCCGGCCGATGCGGTGCACGTAGGTCTTCTCGTCGTCGGGGCATTCGTAGTTCACCACGTGGGTGACGTCGTCCACGTCGAGCCCGCGGGCGGCGACCTCAGTGGCCGTGAGCACGTCCACCTTGCCGCTGCGGAACGCGCGCAGCGCGCGCTCCCGCTGGCCCTGACCCAGGTCTCCGTGGACTGTCGCCACCGCGAAGCCCCTGGTGGCCAGTGCGCCCGCGACCTGGTCGGCGGCCCGCTTGGTCTGGCAGAACACCATCGTCAGGCCCCGGTTCCTGGCCTGCAGGACCCGCGCCAGCACCTCGATCTTGTCCATCTGGTGGGCCCGGAACACGTGCTGCCGCGTGCGGGGGGCAGGCGCGGGCTCGTCATGGCCCTCGGCCCGGATATGGGTCGGGCGCCGCATGTGGCGGCGGGCGAGCGTGACGACGTCCCCGGGCATGGTCGCGGAGAACAGCATGGTCTGCCGCTGTTCCGGGGTGAGCTTGACGATCCGCTCCACGTCGGGCAGGAACCCGAGGTCGAGCATCTTGTCCGCCTCGTCGAGCACGAGCGCGCGTACCGAACTCAGGTCAAGGTGGCGGCGCTCGGCGAGGTCGAGGAGCCGACCCGGGGTGCCGACGACGATGTTGACGCCGGCCGCCAGCGCGTCGATCTGCGGCTCGTAGGCCCGGCCGCCGTAGACGGTGAGCACGCGAGCACGCATGTTGACCGCGGCGGTGCGCAGGTCGTCGGCGACCTGGATGGCCAGTTCCCTGGTGGGCACGACCACGAGGGCCAGCGGCGTACGGGCCGGGCTTTCTCCGATCAGCTCAAGCAGCGGGATGCCGAACGCGAGGGTCTTCCCGGTGCCGGTCCTGGCCTGCCCGATGATGTCCTGCCCACGCAGGGCCAGTGGCAGGGTGAGCGCTTGGATGGGAAAGGTAGCGAAGATTCCTGCGGCCTCCAGGCCGGAGCAGATCTCTTCGCTGATGCCGAGATCGCGGAACGGGACGGCCTGCACGCTACCGTCAGCTGGCCCGCTCACCGGGCCGGCGGTACCGTCTTCGGGTTCGGTGCCCGGAAGGGCCGTCACGGACCCGGGTGACGGGGCGGGCGCTTGTGCCTCATCCCCGCTAAAAGTTTGAGTTGTCAGGGGTTCCATCCTTCATCGTGGCCCTCCCCAGCGGTTCCGGGACTGGGCCCGTCGTGTACGGTGGCTGCCTGCGGTAACCCGCCACGATGCGAGCTGCAACCTTGTGGCTGACGTCGCGACGCCTGTCTGACGCGGCGACGGCCAGGGAGCCCGCTACCCTCGTTCGGGACACCGCCGTTTACTCGGGATTCCCCCAGGTACGCCCGGCGGGACGCCGAGCGTTAAAACAGCAGCCGATTGGACAACACGACATTTGGTTACGTCATTCCATTGACCAGTCGTGGCCAAGCATACCAGGAGTAGGTTCGGCCCACTCGGCAGCCGGGCCAGAGAAACGGGCCGGAGAAATGAGAACGCCCGGCGCGCCGGGACCAGGTTAGACGATGTTGCCGAAACCGACGCGGCGGGCTTCGGGGGCACCGAATTCGACGTAGGCGATTTTGTCCGCGGGCACCAGGATCTTGCCGCCCTTGCTCACCGGGAGCGCGAAGACGGAATGCTCGCCGTCGGCCAGCACCCTGGCCAGCTGCTGCTCAATTTCGTCCGCCGAAGTGTCCGTCTCCACGACCAGTTCGCGCGGCACGGACTGAATTCCGATCTTGACTTCCACGGTGCTCCTTAGGGCCAGGTCCTGCTCAGTGTTCGCTGCGGGGCCAGCCGCTGATGCCGCGCCAGGCCAGCCTCGCCACCAGCTGCTCGGCGGCTTCGCGCGGGATGTGATCCCGCGTGCCGAGCCAGTACCTCGCCGTGATCTGGGCCATGCCGACCAGGCCCACGCTCAGCAGGTGCGCCTCGTCGTCGGAAAGCCCGGCGTCCTCCCGGACCGCCTGGCTGACCATCTCGGCGCACTCGCGCGTGCCGCGGTCGAGCCGGTCGCGCACGGCCGTCTCGTTGCTCAGGTCCGACTCGAAGACCAGCCGGTAGGCCTGGCCCTGGCCGCCCACGAACTCGAAATAGGCGCCAAAGGTCGCGGCCACCCGCTGCTTGGGATCCGGGTTCGAGCGGAGCGCGTCGCGCACCGTCTCCACCAGGGTGTCCACGCTCTCGTCGAGCAGGGCCAGGTACAGCTCGAGCTTGCCGGGGAAATGCTGGTAGAGCACGGGCTTGCTGACGCCCGCACGTTCGGCGATCTCATCCATCGCGGCGGCGTGGTACCCCTGGGATACGAACACCTCAAGCGCCGCGTCCAGTAGCTGCCGTCGCCGTTCATGCCGTGGCAGCCGGTTGCTGCGTGGCCTGGTGTCGGACGTTGCAGTCAAAATTAGGTCTCCGGGTGGTTGCGCGGCTGCTTTCCGCATTAGCCACCCATCCTAAGCTGCTGTCAGCGGTAATCGTCATCGTCGAAGCCGACTGCGCGCTCCTGCTCCGCCGCGTCCGCCTCGTCGGCATCGAACGGGATTTCGTGCCGGGCTTCGGTTTCCGTCTCGTCCGCGATCACTTCCTGGTGCTGCTCTATGGCGTCGCCCTCGGGCGTCTCCATGTCCAACTCGCTCAACGGTCCGATCCCCTTTTCCTTCTGGTCGGCAATAACCGTGCTGCCCCCGGTTCCCGCCAGCTCTCGGAGCGCTGTCTCCAGTGCTTCCCCGTAGGTGGGGAAGGCATGCACGACGTCGGCGAGGACCGCCAATGAAATCTTGGCCCTGATGGCGAGGGTAACCTCGCCCATCCAGCTGGCCGCGTCCGGCCCCACCGCGACCGCGCCGGCCAGCACTCCGGACTCGGCGTCGGCGTAGAGCTCGAGGCAGCCCAGATCGTCCTGGCCCAGGTGAGCGCGGGTAGTGTCACCCAGGCGAGCCCGGACCGTGATCAGCCCCGCGCCACCCGCACCCTCCGCCGGACGCGCCGCCGTCTCGGCCGGGCGCGCCGTGGTCTCACCATCCGCCGGGACCTTCGCGATCCGCAGCATCTGCCGCTCCCCGTTGCCCGCGGCGACCGCAGCTGCGGCGACCGTAGCTGCAGCGACGGTAGCCGAGGCAGCGACGGCGGGCGTGGCGATGTCGCCCGGGCCGTCCTCGGCGACCTCGTCCCGGGCGGCCAGGGCCGTGTCGGGGACGACTCCCACCGCGAAGACCGAAGGCGTGGTGAACACGCAGCGCGGGATCGCGCTGTAATCAGCCTCCCGGCGCTGGCCACCGATGTTCGCCGCGACCACGCTGGCCTGGTAGCGGCTGGCGTGGGTGTGCGTGGTGCCGGTGACGTCGCCCGCGGCCCACACCCGGCTAAACCCAATGACCCCGGTCACCTCGCACCTGGTGGTGGTGGGCAGCGCCATCCCCGGCGTAACCTCCAGGCCGAGCGCGTCCAGGCCCAGGCCGCCGAGCCGCGGGCGCCGGCCCGAGGCGAGCAGCAGCCGGTCGGCGTCGATCCTGGTCCCATCCTCCAGCGCGAGCGTCAGGCCGTCAGAGGTGCGTTCGGCCTTGGTGGCGGGGGAGCCGAGGTAGATCTCCGCGCCGGCCCGGCGCAGCGCCGCCGCGAGGATCTCCCCGGCGAACGCGGGTTCTCCCGGGAGCAGCGAGAGTTCCGCTTCGACCAGCGTCACCTGTGAGCCGAACGAGGCGTAGATCTGCGTGAGTTCGCATCCGGCGGGCCCGCCGCCGAGCACGATGAGGCGCCGGGGCAGGTCCGGCGAGCACAGGCTCTGCGCGGTGGTCCAGGCCGGTATGTCGGAAAGGCCCTCGATCGGCGGCGCGACCGGCTCGCATCCGGTCGCGATCACCAGGTCCGAGTAGGTCAGCGAGACGGTGCCCTGGTCTGCGCCCGGGGCCAGCGTCACCGCGACCTGGCCCGGGCCGGTGATCCGGCCCGTGCCGCGGATGACCGTCACGCCCGCGCGGCTCAGCCGGCGTGCCGGGGCCGAGTCGTCCAGGCCGCCGGTCACCTCTTCCCGCCGGGCCACCGCGTCTTCCCAGGTCGTCCCGCGGGCCGCGGAAAGCAGCAGCGAGTTCGACGGCAGGCAGGCCAGGTACGCAGATTCGCCCCCGATCAGTCCCGCCTCGACGAGCGCCACCGCCTTGCCGAAGCCGGCCACCTCGGTGGCGACGTGCACGCCGGCGGTGCCGCCGCCGAGCACGACTACATCGAAAGCGCCCATATCTCTCCGTCCCCCTCGAACTTCGAGCCGTGGCCCGACCGGAACCCCAAAGACCTCAAGACGTCAAAGACGCCAAGAGATCCCAAACGACCCAAGGGGTCTGGTCCGGGCCCCCCTTATCATCGCAGCCGCGGCTAAGCTCGCTACCAGAGTTGGGCGAAATCCACCCATCCTAGTCCCAACAATACTCGAATGTATGCTCGATTTCGGGAATTATGACAACACCGGATGATCAGTGTCGCGCCAACCAGGGTAGGTGAAGACCATGCGCAGCATATGGGCCGGTGCGATCTCCTTCGGCCTGGTCGTGATCCCGGTGAAGCTCTACGCCGCGACGGAGCAGCGTGACATCACCTTCCGCCAGGTTCACCGCAAGGACGGGGCCAGGATCCAGTTCCGCCGGGTTTGCACGCTCGACGGGGAGGAAGTCCCGTACTCCGATATCGCCAAGGGCTACGAGCTGCCGACCGGCGACATGGTGGTGCTCACCGACGACGACCTGGCCGACCTGCCGCTGGTGACGGCCCACCGGATCGAGGTGCTGCACTTCGCGCCTGCCGCCCAGGTGGAGCCCATTTACGCGGCCAAGAGCTATTACCTCGAACCCGAGCAGGCCGGGACCCGCGCGTACGTGCTGTTCCGCGACGCGCTCGAGGCGTCGGGGAAGGTGGCGGTGGCGAAGGTCGCGTTGCGCCAACGCGAGGCGCTGGCCGCGCTGCGGGTCAGGGAGGGGGTCATCACGCTCGAGACCCTGCTGTGGCCCGACGAGGTGCGCCAGCCCGACTTCGCCTTCCTCGACGAGGACATCGAGGTCCGGTCGCAGGAGCTGAAGATGGCCGCCTCGCTCATCGACACGATGACCGAGGACTTCGAGCCGGACCAGTATCACGACGCCTACCGCGAGGCCCTCGAAGCCGTCGTCCAGGCCAAGGTCGAGGGCAACGACGTCGTCCGCCCGGCCGGCCAGGAGCTCCCGGAGACCAAGAAGCAGCCCGCCGACCTGACCGAGATCCTGCGGGCCAGCGTCGCCGCCGTCAAGACCGAGCGCGGCAAGTCCGACGGCGGCAAATCCGACGGCGGCAAGGCAAGCGCGGACGCCAAGAAGGACGAGCCCGCCAAGGCGACGAGGCGCCGCAAGGCCAGTGCATGAGGCGAGCGGAAGACACAGCATGAGCGAGGAGCTCATCCCGCACTGGCCGGGCCGCCTGGTGAACCTCGGCGATCACCAGGTCTACGTGCGCAGCGTCCCCGCCCGAGGAGAGCCCGCCCGTCAGGAGCCGGCACTGTGCGTGCACGGGCTCGAAGGCTCCTCCCGTAACTGGACCGACCTGATGGACCTGCTCCGGCCCGAACTCGCCTGCGAGGCGCTGGACCTGCCCGGTTTCGGCGACTCACCGCCCCGCCCGGACGGCCGCTACTCGATCGCCGCCCTCGCGCAGACGGTCAGCACGCTGATCGAAAAGCAAAAACGCGGTCCGGTGCACCTGATCGGCAATTCCCTGGGCGGCGCGGTTTGCGTACGGGTCGCCGCCACCCGGCCCGAACTCATCCGGACCCTCACCCTGATCTCCCCGGCCCTGCCGGACTTGCGGCCGCGGCTGGACCTGGTGCGCTTCCCGCTGATGAGCCTGCCGTGGTTCGGCGTACGGGTGATCAGGCAGTACCAGGTCCTGCCGCCCGAACGCCGGGTGGCCGACGTCATCACCACCTGCTTCAGCGATCCCGGGCTGTTCCCGCGGGACCGGTTCGCCGCCGAGGTGGCCGAACTCACCCGCCGCGACTCCCTCGACTACGCCGCCGCCGCCCTGGTCGGCAGCGTCCGGACGCTCAGCACCGAGTTCTTGCGTAAGGGCCCCCATTCGGCCTGGCGCGACGCGGCCCGCATCACCGCGCCGTCCCTGGTCATCTACGGCAGCCGCGACCGCGTGGTCGATCCGCGGAACGCGGGCCGCGCCGCGCACGCGTTCAATAACGCCAGGATCGTGGTGCTGCCGCGCACCGGCCACGTCGCCCAGATGGAGCGTCCAGGCCTGGTGGCGGCCGAAATCGGCATCCTCCTAGCGGCTGCTGACGAGGGCGCCCGGCCAGGGCACGCACGCTGGCCGGGCGCGGGAATTCCCGCTCGCTTCCACCGGTTGACGCAAGCACGGGCGGGGGAAGGTAATACCTGCCTCGTTCGGTATAAAAGTCTTTTAAAGCCCACCTTATGGAGAGCACAGTGTCGTTGCCGCCGCTGGTCGAACCCGCCGCCGAGCTGACGGTCGATGAGGTCAGGCGCTACTCGCGCCACCTGATCATCCCGGACGTCGGGATGACCGGTCAGAAACGGCTCAAGAACGCCAAGGTCCTGGTCGTGGGGGCCGGCGGCCTCGGCTCGCCCGCGCTGCTCTACCTGGCCGCGGCCGGCGTCGGCACGCTCGGCATCATCGACTTCGACGTGGTGGACGAGTCCAACCTGCAGCGCCAGATCATCCACGGGCAGTCCGACGTGGGCCGGCCGAAGGCCGAATCGGCCCGGGACAGCATCCGCGAGATCAACCCGTTCGTCAACGTCGTGGTGCACGAGGTCCGGCTGGACTCGGACAACGCCCTGGCGATCTTCGCCGACTACGACCTGATCGTCGACGGCACCGACAACTTCGCCACCAGGTACCTGGTCAACGACGCGTGCGTGCTGCTCGGCAAGCCGTACGTGTGGGGATCGATCTATCGCTTCGACGGGCAGGCCAGCGTGTTCTGGGCCGAATACGGCCCGTGTTACCGCTGCCTGTACCCCGAGCCGCCGCCGCCCGGGATGGTGCCGTCCTGCGCCGAGGGCGGCGTGCTGGGCGTGCTCTGCGCCTCCATCGGGTCGATCCAGGTGAACGAGGCCATCAAGCTGATCACCGGGATCGGCGAGCCGCTGGCCGGGCGGCTGATGATCTACGACGCGCTCGAGATGACGTACCGCACGGTCCGGGTGCGCAAGGACCCGGAGTGCGCGGTCTGCGGCAAGAACCCGACGGTCACCGAGCTGATCGACTACGAGGAGTTCTGCGGCGCGGTCTCCGAGGAAGCCGCCGAGGCGGCCGCCGGCTCGACCATCAGCGCCAAGGACCTGGCCGCCATGCTGGACGCGGGCGAGGCCATCTTCCTGGTCGACGTCCGCGAGCCGAACGAGTACGAGATCGTCTCCATCCCCGGCGCGACGCTCATCCCGAAGGGTGAGTTCGTGTCCGGAGCCGCCCTCGAGCGGCTGCCGCAGGACAAGCGGATCGTGCTGCACTGCAAGAGCGGGGCCCGCAGCGCGGAGGCCCTGGCGATCGTCAAGAACGCCGGCTTCACCGACGCGGTGCACGTCGGCGGGGGCGTGCTGGCCTGGATCAACCAGGTCGATCCCTCGCTCCCGTCGTACTGACCCGAATCCCGCCGTACATCATAATTTTTGGGCCGAACGGGCCGGGGTTTTCCGCCCCGGTCCGTGCGCGTTAACCGCCGGGAGGCGCCCTATGAAGGGGGATCGCGTCGAGATCGTGATCGATTCTGGCGAGGGAACCCAGAACTATGAGGTGACGGCGACCCGGGCGGGCCGCCGCGTCGAGATCACCAACCGGCGCGGGGTCGTGGAAGTCAGCGAGGTGACCAGGACCGGGACCGCGGTCCGGACCGCGCGGTTCATGGCCAGCCGGGTGGTCGCCCTGGTCGAGCACCCGGCCGATACCTCAGGCGCGGGTTAGCCCCGGCGTCGGCTAGCCCAGGCGGCTAGCATGCCCGGATGGACCTTCTCCGTCCGGTGGTTCGGCCCTACGCCTGGGGTTCGCGCACCGCGATCGCGGAACTGCAGGGGCGTCCCGTCCCGGCTCCAGGCCCGGAGGCCGAACTGTGGATGGGCGCGCACCCGTCGGCGCCCTCGAGCGTTTCCCGGGCCCCGGCGACGCTGGACGCGGTGATCGCGGCCGACCCGGATCGTGAGCTCGGGCCGGAGTGCGCTTGGCGGTTCGGCGGCCGGCTGCCGTTCCTGCTCAAGGTGCTGTCGGCCGAGCGGGCGCTGTCGATTCAGGTGCACCCCTCGCGCCCGCAGGCCGAAGCGGGCTTCCTGGCCGAGAACGAGCGAGGCCTGGCCCCGGGCGATCCGGCCAGGAACTACGTGGACGACTGGCCCAAACCCGAGCTGCTCTACGCCCTCACCCCCTTCGAGGTGGTGGCCGGCTTGCGCACCCCGGCCGACGCGGCGGACCTCCTGCGCGCTCTGGCGGTGGATGAGCTCGAGCCGCTGGCCTCTGGGCTTGCGGAGGCGGCCAGCTCGTCAGCCATGGCGGACGCGCTCGCCTCGATCCTGGAGTGGCCCGATCCGGCCGGACTCGTCGCCGCGGTGCTCGCCGCCTGCGCGCGGCTGGCGCCGGCCCGCGGGCGCTACGCGGACGCGTGCGCGGCGGCGCTGCGGGTCGCCGCGGATCACCCGGGTGACCTCGGGCTGGTCGCGCTGCTGCTGATGCGGCACGAGGTGCTGCAGCCGGGCCAGGCCGTGTTCATGCCGGCCGGAGGCCTGCACGCCTACCTGCGCGGCACCGGGATCGAGCTGCTCGCCAACTCCGACAACGTGGTCCGGGCGGGTCTCACCGGCAAGCACATCGACGTGCCCGAACTGCTCAAGCTCCTCGACCCGGCGGTTTCGGTGCCGGTGCTTTCACCCTGCGTTCTCGCCGATGGCGTGAGCTGGTTCGACACCCCGGCCCCGGAATTCCGCCTCTACCTGCTCGACCTCACCGGGTCCTCGGTTACCCTCCCCGGCGCCGGCCCGCGGATCCCGCTGTGCACCGAGGGTGCCTGCGTGCTGCGTGCCGCCTCCGGCCAGGCGCTCGAGCTAGCCCGCGGCGATTCCTGCTTCATCCCCGCCGCCGACGCCCCAGTGTTGTGCACCGGCTCCGCCCGCCTCGTGCTGGCCACCCCCGGAGCCCCCTAGCCCCGCGCCCGGGGGCGCCCCGCGCCCGGGGGCGCTTTTCGTGATCGTGAGCAGTTTGGGACAAATAGCGTTCCAAACTGCTCACGATCATGGAATTCCGAGCCCAGCCCGGCGGGGAATGGCGTTTGGCGGGCTGGGTGGGCGGGGCTAGAACGAGGCCGTCTCTGATGCCGTCGGCGGGAGAGTGCGTTGAGGTTCTGAGGTCAGCGATACTGCGCTTGCGCCGGTCCGGCGCGCGCGGGACCTCGGGTTGAGCCCACGCGGTGTGGTGTCGCCACACGTAACGGAAATCCGTCCTACGTGCTGGGAGCCGCCTCATGACCGCCGCTATTGTCTGCTCAGATCTCAGTTTCAGCTGGCCCGACGGGGCGCCCGTGCTCTCCGGCCTGACCGTGTCCTTCGGCCCGGGCCGCACCGGGCTGATCGGAGTCAACGGCTCGGGTAAGTCGACCCTGCTCAAGCTGATCGCCGGGGAACTGCGCCCGGGTTCCGGCGCGATCCGCGCAGGCGGCGAGGTGGGCTACCTGCCGCAGGCCATCACCCTGGGGACCCGTCGCAGCGTGTCGGACCTGCTCGGCATCACCGCCGCCAGGGACGCCCTGCACGCCATCGAGGCGGGTGAGACCGGGAAGGCGGCCTTCGCCGCGGTCGGCGACGACTGGGGACGTCGAAGAGCGTGCGCGCGCCTGGCTGGACCGGCTGGGTCTCGGTCGGCTCGGCCTCGACGACCGGGTGGAACGCCTGTCCGGCGGTGAGACCGTCTTGGTCGCGCTGGCCGCGCTGTTCCTGCGGCGGCCGGACATCATGCTGCTGGACGAGCCGACTAACAACCTGGACCTGGACGCGCGCAGGCGGCTGTACGACGCGGTCGCGTCCTGGTCCAGGGTGATGGTGATCGTCAGCCATGACCGCGAACTGCCCGGGCTGGTGGATCAGATCGCTGACCTGTCCGGCGGCGGAATCCGGATGTACGGCGGCAACCTGGCCGCCTACGCCGAGCTTCTCGCGGCCGAGCAGGCGGCGGCCGAACGCGCGGTCACCGGGGCCTCCGCCGAGGTCCGCCGGGGGCGGCGCGACCTCGTTGACGCTCAGGTCAAACAGGCCAGGCGCGACCGCCAGGGCCGCAAGGCCGCCGCCTCGGGCGGCCTGCCCAGGATCGTCGCCTACGCCCGCAAGCGAGCCGCCCAGGAGACCGCGGGCCGGTCCCGCGAACTGCACACGGCGAGCGCCTCCAGGCGGCCCGTGACCGGCTGGAAGAGGCGGAGCAGGCGGTCCGCGACGACGCGGAGATCCGGGTCGACCTGCCGGCCACGGCCGTCCCGGCCGGGCGTACCGTCCTGATCCTGACCGGCCTTGCTGGCGTCCATTGGCACCCGGCGTCGGCCACGCTTCGTTCCGTCTCCGCGTCGCCCACGGATCCCGTGCCCGTAGCGGACGCCGCGCTCGTAGCGGACCCCGTGCCCCTAGCGGACGCCGCGGCCACCCAGCCGGGCGTGCTCGCGGAGCTCATCGTCCGCGGGCCGGAACGGATTGCCCTGGTCGGACCGAACGGCGCGGGCAAGACCACCCTGCTCCGCGCGATCTCGGGTCTGGCGGGGCGCCCGGGTGTCGATATCCGGCTAGGGGCGGTGGTCGGTTACCTGCCGCAGCGGCTGGATATCCTCGACGACTCGCTGAGCGTGGTCGACAACGTGCGGGTAGCGGCTCCGGCCGCGTCGGTGAACGAGGTCAGGGCGAGCCTGGCCCGGTTCCTGTTCCGCGGCGAGCGGGCCGACCGGCGGGCAGGCACGCTGTCCGGCGGCGAGCGGTTCCGCGCCGTCCTCGCGGCCTTGCTGCTCGCACAGCCCGCGCCCCAACTGCTGCTGCTCGACGAGCCAACCAACAGCCTGGATCTGGCGTCGGTCCGGCAGCTATCTGCGGCGCTCGAGGGCTACCGCGGCGCGATCCTGGTCGCCAGCCACGACGTGCCGTTCCTGCGTTCGGCCGGGATCACCCGCTGGCTCCGCCTGGACTCCGAAGTCGGCCTGACCGCGATCGACCCGCTATAAGCCTGGACCGTGATTTACCCGCTATAACGCATGGTCCCACCCTCCGGCCGCTCTCGTATTGGCCGGCGCGCGCGGAGTTTGGCCGGCGCGCGCGGAGTCCGCTAGACTGCGTGAGCGCACCCGGCCACCGGGTCCGATGCCATTGGGGTATGGGGTAATTGGCAGCCCGACAGGTTCTGGCCCTGTTAGTCTAGGTTCGAGTCCTGGTACCCCAGCAGTTCAGTTGACAGCGCGGACGTGATTCACGTCCGCGCTTGTTCATATCGGGGGTTTCCGTGCTGATCAAGGCCTGTCTGAACGGTGGCAGGACTCGCGATGAGCATCCGTCTGTACCGCGGACGCCGGCCGAACTCGCGGCCGAGGCGGCTGCCGCCGTCCGCGCCGGGGCGGGTGCCGTTCACCTGCATCCCCGGGATCCGTCCGGCGCGGAGACCCTCGACGCCGAAGCGGTCCTGGCCGCGGTCGCGGCCGTCCGGGCGGCGGTACCCGCTACCCCGGTCGGCGTGACGACCGGCTTGTGGATCGCCGGCGGTGATCCGGCTCGCCGGATCGCGCAGGTATCGGGCTGGACCGGAAACGGCAAGCCGGATTTTGCCTCGGTCAACTTGTCCGAGCTCGGCGCGGACGAGCTGGCCGGGCTACTCGGCGAGCTGGGCATCGCCCTCGAAGCCGGCCTCTGGTCTGTCGCTGACGCCGACCAGCTCGCGGTCAGCGAGTTCGGCGGCCGCGTGCTGCGGATCCTGATTGAGCCGCACGACGGGGTGGCCGAAGTGGCGGTCGCGGTCGCCGCGAACATCGAGGCGGCGCTGAACGCCCATGGTTTGGTCGCGCCGCGCCTGCACCACGGATACGGCCCGGCGACCTGGCCCGTGCTGCGCGCCGCGATCCGCCTGGGCCGGGACATTCGCATCGGCCTAGAGGACACCACGGTCCTGGCCGACGGCCGTGTGGCCAGCGGGAACGGTGAGCTTGTCGAGGCCGCCGTCCGCCTGGCCGCCGAGCTAGGCCGTTCGTCGTAGCCACTGATTGGCCTGACCGGCGGCGAGGCGGTAGTCTGTACCGCGCTGGCCACGCCGGCATCTCGGCTCCGCAGGATGGGTGAAATCCTGTCGGTGCCACGCACGGCCCCGTCGTCTAGAGGCCTAGGACGCCGCCCTCTCAAGGCGGTAACGCCGGTTCGAATCCGGTCGGGGCTACCAACGAAGTGCCAGGCCAACGGCCTGGCACTAGTTGTTTCAGCTCCGCCTGCCGTCCGGTGCCGGGCGACCGCAGGGAAGCGCCCTGGCCGCCGGGCTCGACGCCCCGCCGGTGGTTTTCAACAGGACCGCCCCGCGCCAGCGTCAGGCCGGAATGTTCGGGCGGTACTCGCAGACCACCAGGCGTGAGTCGAGGACGGTGGTGCTGGTCAGGTTGAGGCTGGTTTCGGGGTAACCGGTGAAGACTGATTCCTGGCCGGCCTGCCCGAGCACGTGCGGGAACACCACCAGGCGGAGCCGGTCGACCAGGCCCGCTGCCATCAGGTGGCGGACCAGGGTGATGCTGCCGATGGTGCGCAGCGGGTCACCGGGCTGGCCCTTGAGCGCACGGACCTCCTCGGCTGGCCCGTTCTTGGCCAGCTGGGCGTTGTTCCAGGCGAGCGGCTCGGCCAGGGTGGCGGAGAACACGAGCTTGGGGAGGCTGTTCATCGGCCTGGCGAGCGGGTCGGGTGACGACGCCCAGGACCGCGCCATGATCTCGTAGGTGACCCGGCCCATGATCATGATCTGCGGCTCGGCCAGGACCTGCTGCGCGTAGCCGGCGAACTCCGGGCCGAAGTAGCCGAACGTCCAGGACTGGCCGCCGTCGGCCCCGGCGGCGAAGCCGTCCAGTGACACGAACATGTCCGCGGTGAGTTCCCGCATCGTCTTCCTCCTCGGTGGTGCCTGGCCAGCAGGCCCAGCAGACGGTACAAAACTGGACTGTCCAGTACTCTAGTTAATCAAACTGGACTGTCCAGTACTATCGGGTTGTGAGCGAGACGACCATGGCTAGCACGCAAGCTCCCGGCGGGCAGACCCGGACGGCGCGCAAGCGCCGGGCGATCCTGGACGCGGCCACCACGCTGTTCCTGCGCGAGGGGTACCTGGCCACCAGCATGGACCAGATCGCGGCCGCGGCCTCGGTGTCGAAACAGACCGTCTACAAGCAGTTCGCCGACAAGCAGAGCCTGTTCCGCGAGATCGTGACCGGCACCGTCGCCGAGGTCAGCGACCCCGTTGCGGGGCAGGTGGCCAGCCTGCGGGACAGCACTGACCTGGCGGTCGGCCTGCGGGGCCTAGCCCGCGCGCTGCTCGCCCAGGTGATCCAGCCCCGGATGATGCAGCTGCGCCGCCTGGTGATCGGCGAAGCCGGCCGCTTCCCGGAACTGGGCCGCCTGTTCTATGACAGCGGCCCCGGGCGCACCATCGACACTCTGGCCGCCACTTTCGAAAGCCTCGCCGCCCGCGGGACGCTCCGGCTACAGGACCCCCGGCTAGCCGCCGAGCACTTCAACTGGCTGGTCATGTCGACCCCGCTCAACCGGGTAATGCTCTGCGGCGATGCCGAACTGCCCGCCCAAGCCGACCTCGACCGCTACGCCGACGCCGGAGCCCGGGCATTTCTCGCCGCCTACGGGGCAAGCTGACTGCTGCGCCCGGCCAGGCAGTTCGAACCCCGCTGTCCGGACCAATTTCGCTGAGATCACCTCACCGTCCGGCCTCGGTATCAGGTGTCGGCCTTGTGCTGCGGTGGTTCCCATTTGCGTTGCGGATGGCGTCCCAGGCGCCTCGCGGGTACCGGCGAACTTATCGCTATCTATTTCGGATCAGGCCTGTGAAACGACAAGATGTCCCGGCAAATGCCGCTGTTCGCTGCTAATATAGAACAAGAAGTCGAACAGTCGAGCCCAGCCGGGATGGCTGGGGGAGAGGGACCGGATGCCAGACCGCGAGCATCACGGGAGGAGGTGACACCACCACGATGACCAGTGCCGTGTCACCGGACAGCGCCGCCGAGGCGCTGGGGATGCTGAAGTTTGCGATGGGCTACCTGGCCGCCGCGGACGCCGCGGCGATGGCGGCGCAGACCCAGGCCCGGTGCCTGCAGGTCCTGGAGCAGGCCCATTCGATGGGCACCGCCGCCCGGGCCTCGATCCTGGCCGCGTTCACCGCCGGGCAGGGCTATAGCGCGGACGCGGATTACAGCCCGCGGGCGTGGCTGGTCCACCGCACCCGGGTCACCAGGGGCGCCGCGGTCGCGCATACGGCGTGGGTCCGGCGGGCCGCCGCGCATCCCCTGGTCGCGGCGGCGCTGGCCGGGGGGGAGATCTCGGAGTCGTTCGCCCGGACGATCTGCGCCTGGACGGACAAGCTGCCGCAGGACTGCCGCCCGGACGCGGACGCGATCGTGCTGGGGGCGGCGGCCGGAGGCGCGCACCTGCCGGACCTGGCCGGGCTGGCCGGGGAGATCTACGCCCGGTCCCGGCCCGGGGACCCGGACGAGGACCGGGATCAGGCGTTCGAGGACCGGTCCGTCAAGCTGGCGACCACGTTCGACGGCGCGGGGGTGCTGACCGGCGACCTGAGCCCGGAATGCGCGTCGATCGTGGGTACGGTGCTGGATGCGCTGTCGGCCCCGGCCGGGGCCGAGGATGACCGCAGCCAGGCGCAGCGGTACCACGATGCGCTGCACGAGGCGCTGCAGCGGCTGGTGACCGCCGGGCTGCTGCCGGAGCGGGCCGGGCAGCCGGTCAAAGCCTGGGCGCATATCTCCCTGGCGGACCTGATGATGCTGGACGGCGACTCGGCGCTGCAGCAGGAGTGGACCGGCAGGTGCGCGCCGCCTGGGCGGCGCACCGGGCGGAGGCCTCGGCGGGCGGCGGTGACGGCGGGGCGTGGCTGGACGGCGGCGCCGCCACCGCGGTGGCGTGTGATGCGGCGATGGCCCCGTTCGTGACCGGCGAGGTGAACGCCGGCGCGCTGGAGGACCTGGTCCGGCTGTGCGTCCAGTTGGACCGGCTCGGTCACCGCGGCGGCGGCAGCGCTGAGGCCGGCGGCGGCAGCGCTGAGGCCGGCGGCGCCGGCAGCGAAGGCGGCAGCGGCGGCCAGGCGCAGGCCGCGTCCCGCCCGGAGTCCGCCCGGGCCTGGGAAGCGCTCGAGCAAGCGATCATCGGCAAGGCGGTGGACCTGGTCTCGGGTCCGGGCGGGCTGGCGTCGTTCCTGCGGCGCCGGCAGCTCGGCGCCCGGCTCGGCGGGCCCAGCCTGCCGCTGGACATCGGCTACGCCGAGACCATCCCCGCGGGGATCCGCAACGCGGTCATCTTGCGGGATCAGCATTGCCAGTGGGCCGGGCGGTGCCACCAGCCCGCCTCGGCGTGCCAGGTCCACCACGTCAGGCACAAGGCCAACGGCGGCCACACCAGCGTCAAAGACTGCGTGCTCCTGTGCTGGTTCCATCATCAAGTGGTGATCCACCACGGTGGGGCTGGACCCTGGTCCTGAACCCCGACGGCACCACCACCGCCTGGAACCCCGACAAAACCAAAGTCCTCCACAGTCACAGCCCCCCGGTCCGCCCGGGGTAACCCCCAGGGGTCCGCCGATCCCGGCGGCGGCGATGCAAAGCTGTCATCGGTCAGAGGCCGAAACTGTCCGGCATGCACTGGTTCTGCGACGGCGACACCGGCATCCTCACCCTGCGCTGCCACCCTGGTGCCGGCCGGCCGCTACGAGTCGGGGTCCGTCAGTACGGCCACCGCGGCCTGGTACAAGCCGATCAGGCCGGCCTGCACCGCCGGGTCATGAAACCGCGGGCTCCACACCAGGTCGGCCAGAGAATCGCTGATCACAAAGGCGGACGCCAGCCGCAGGCCGCGGACTTCGGCCACCGCGAACAGGGCGGCCGCTTCCATCTCCACGCACAGCACGCCCTCGGCCTGGTAGTGCCGGGCCTCGGCGACGGTCTCCCGGTACGGGGCGTCGATCGTCCAGGAGACGCCGGGACGGAAGGCCAGGCCGGACTCCCGCAGGGCCGCGCCCAGGGCGGCGGTCATTTCCGCCGGGGCGGTGGCCAGCTGGCCCGGCGGCAGGTAGTGGTGCGAGACCCCCTCGTCCCTGACGGCGGCCTCGCACAGCACGATGTCGCCGGGTTCCAGGTCGCGCTGCAGGCTGCCCGCGGTGCCGACCGACACTACGGCGGTTGTGCCCAGGGCGGCCAACTGCTCCAGGACCGCGGTCGCGGCTGGCGCCCCGATGCCGAACTGGCCGAGCAGCCCCACCTGGCCTCCGGTGCTCGGCAGCGGCAGCGGCAGGTCCCGGCGCCGCGGCGGTTTCAGCCCTTCGGCCAGGAGCACGTGGTCGTACAGCGAGCGCTGGTAGCAGAGCACGGCGCCGCCGGGAGCGGCCACGTCGTCGAGGGCGCCGATCTGCCGCAGGTACGCGAGGAAGTCGGCCGCGGTGAACAGCGCCTGCCCGGCGTGCTTGCCCGCGAAGTTCGGATAGCTGGCCGTCGGCACGAGGGCTGATTCTACGCCGGGACGTCAGGCCCGGGGCCTGGTGCCGACCGGGATCTGGCACCGGCCAGGACCAGCAGGACCGCCACCGGCACGACCACCAGGCCGGCTAGCGCCCAGCTCAGCCCGAACCCCTGGGCGACCAGCCCCACGGCCAGCGGCCCCAGGCCGCCGGCCAGCCCGGCAGCGCTGCTCAGCGTTACCGCCACCGAACTTCGTCCCGGCAGGCTGCCGTACAGCCGGGCCTGAAGCAGCGGGTACCACGGCGCCGTCGCCGCGCTCAGCGCGGCCAGGACGATCAGCTTGGGCGCGACGCCGGGGACGACCAGGAAGCCCGGGTAGAGCAGCGCGGCGGCGACCGCGCTGCCGCGCAGCACGGCGAGGTCCCCGGCCCGCTCGAGAACCACTACGAGCGCGGCGTCCCCGGCCAGCGCGGCCCCGAGCCTGATCGCGATGGCCAGGACCGCGACCGCGGGAGGCAGGTGCGCGACGTCCACCAGGTACAGCGCCAGGAACCCGGTGAAGGTGTCCACGAGCAGGTCCGCCACCTCGATCAGCAGCACCCAGCGCAGCGTCCCCCAGTCCCGCAGTGCGGCGGCGATCTCCCGCGCCCGCGCCGTCCACGGCCGGCGCTCCTCAGCCTTGCCGTCGGCGTCCGGCGAATCCGCGGCCGTTGCGGGATCCGTCGGCGCCCGCAGGTACGCGCCGAGCCAGACGAGCGCGGCGATCCCGGCCAGCACCAGGTATCCGGCCCGCCAGCCGCCGCCGCTCGCCAGCACCGCGGTCAGCAGCAGTGGCCCGGCCACCGCCCCCGTCGATCCGGCCAGGTCCCAGCGCGCCATGACCGGGGCCTGCCGGTCCGGCCAGGCGTCCATGATCTCGGCCTGAGTCAGCGATACGAACGCACCGGACGCCGGATAGAAGGCGATGAAGGCGCACAGCAGCACGGTGAACGAGCGAGCCGAGGCCACGCCGAGGAGCGTGAGCACGAAGATGATGCCGCCGCCGAGAATGGCCAGCCGACGTCGCCGACCCTGACCGGCCAGAACGCCGAGCGGCAGCTCCAGAATGCCGCCAACCAGCAGCGGCACCGAAGCCAGCAGCCCGACCTGCGCATAGCTCAGCCCCAGGTCGCGGCGGATAAGCGGGAGCGCGGCTCCCTTGGTCCCGTCAACCAGCTCGTCGACGAGCTCGATCGCGAGTGCGACGGCGAGAACGGAAAGCGCAGGCCTTCAGCGTCAAGTGAAACCCATGTCGACCATGCTACGGCGAACCCGCGGAGCCGTGCAGCCCCGGGTTCACCGGCGGTGCTCGGTGCGCCAGACCACCCGCAGGCCGGACCAGTCGTCGTCGATGGCGGCCACCTTGACGTCGACCAGCCCGATGGGCAGCACGTACTCGCGGATGACCGTGTCGGTGATGTCGCTGCGGTGGCCGGCCGCCCGGCGCGGCCAGGCGACCCAGAGCGCCCCCGCGGGATAGATCCGGCGGGCGAGTTCGCCGATCTGCTCGCCGATCTCCCCCGCGCTGGTAAAGAAGGCGAGGATGACGTCGGCGGTCCCGTCGGGACCGGGCCCGGCCAGCCCGGCCGGCGGGTCGGTCAGCGCCCAGCCGTCCGGCCGATTATGCAGGTGGACCCGCTGCCCTGGTTTGAGGCCGAGCTTGGCCGCCTGCGGCCGGCCCGAGTACCCCGGCGTGGTCACCGGGTGCTCGCCGGCGCCGATGGTTTCGCCGCCGCGGGTACGTCTATCCCCTGGACCGGACTGACGAACATCATGAAAGGAGCATCGCATGTTCGCGAACACCGAGGGGAACATCCTGGCGGTCCTGCAGGAGCGCCAGCCCACGCCCGGGCCCGCGCCCGAAGGCCCATCCGGGGCGGCCCGGGGATCTCAGCCCGCGTCGGCAGGGGGGCTAACCGGTCTGTGAAATAGGGGGGTTAACCGGTGTGAAATTCCTTTGTGCACCCAGTACTATACCGAGTATGCTACTCGATATGGTGATGGCATGAGTATCAGGCACGCGCTGCTCGCACTGCTCAGCGAGGGGCCCAAGTACGGGCTGCAGCTGCGGGAGGAGTTCGAGGCGCGGACCGGTGAGATCTGGCCGCTGAACGTGGGCCAGGTCTACACCACGCTGCAGCGGCTCGAGCGAGACGGGCTGGTCGAGTCCGACGGCGACGGCCAGGACGGCCCGCAGAAAGGCTTCCGGATCACTGCGGCCGGCACGGGGGAGCTGACCGAGTGGCTGCACACGCCGTCGGACATGAGCTCGCCGCCGCGCGACGAGCTGGTGATGAAGGTCCTGGTGGCGCTGCGGGTGCCGGGCGCGAACGTACGGGAAGTGATCCAGGTGCACCGCAGGTACCTGGTGGAGCTGATGCAGCAGTGGACGCGGATCAAGGAGACCGAAGCCGAGTCCGACATGAACCTGGCCTTGGCGGTGGACGCGGAACTGTTCCGGCTCGATGCCGTAGTCCGCTGGCTGGATGCCGCCGACGGCCGAATCAAGCGGGCCGCCGCCGACCTGGCCGACCCGCAGGCCACGACGACAACGGGGACAACGGGGACAACGCAGGCCGTGCCGAGTGTGCGGCGCAGAGTTGGAGTAAGAAAATGAGCGTGCTGGAAATGCGGCGCGTGTCACGCACCTACGGCCTGGGGGCCGCCCAGGTGCATGCGCTGCAAGACATCGACCTGACGGTCGACGCGGGCGCGATGGTGGCCGTGATGGGGCCGAGCGGATCGGGGAAGTCCACGCTGCTGACCATCGCCGGCAGCCTGGAGGATCCCAGCAGCGGCGAGGTGCGCGTCTGCGGGGACGAGCTGACGAAGCTGTCGCGCAACGCCAAGGCGCGGCTGCGGCGCCGCTCGATCGGGTACGTGTTCCAGGATTTCAACCTGCTGCCCGGTCTGACGGCGGCGGAGAACGTCGCGCTGCCGCTCGAGCTCGACGGCGTGCCGGCCAGGAAGGCCCGCGCGGCCGGGATGCAAGCTCTTGAAGGACTCGGCCTCGCCGAGCGGGCGGCCAGCTTCCCCGACCAGCTGTCCGGCGGCGAGCGGCAGCGGGTGGCCATCGCCCGCGCCGTGGTCGGCGACCGCCGGCTGCTGCTGGCCGACGAGCCCTCGGGCGCGCTCGATTCGGTCAACGGCGAAGGCGTGATGCGGCTGATCCACGCCGCGTGCAAACGCGGCCTGGCCGCGGTGGTGGTCACCCACGACGCCCAGCTGGCCTCGTGGGCCGACCGGGTGGTGTTCCTGCACGACGGGCGCGTGACCGACCAGACCATGCCCGCGCCGGGCCCCGAATCGCTGCTCACGCCGGGGCCGGGCCAGTGAGCACGGCGCTGCGCGACCGCCCGGCCCGGGCGGGAACTTCAAACGGGGGCGTTCCCGCCCGCCGCGCCGTGATCCGCTGGTCATGGCGGATGTTCCGCCGCGAGTGGCGCCAGCAGCTGCTGGTGCTGGCGCTCATCGTGGTCGCGCTGGCCGCCACCGTCGTCGGGGCGGCGGTGGCCACCAACACGCCACCGCCGGCCGGCGCCGGCTTCGGCACCGCGCAGGACATGGCCACGCTCCCCGGCGGCCCGAAACTGGCCGGCCAGATCGCCGTACTGCAGCAGCACGTCGGCCGGGTCGACGTCATCGAGAACCAGACCGTCGCCATCCCCGGCTCGATCAGCACCTACGACCTGCGCGCCCAGGATCCGCACGGCGCGTTCGGCCAACCGATGCTCTCCCTGGTCAGCGGGCACTACCCGACCGGGCCGGGGCAGGTGGCCGTGACCCAGGGCGTGGCCTCCACCTTCAACCTCCAGATCGGCGATATGTGGCACCAGGGCGGACAGGTCCGCCAGGTCACCGGCATCGCGGCGAACCCGCAGAGCCTGCTTGACGAGTTCGCCCTCGTCGCGCCGGGTCAGGTCAGCACGCCCAGCCAGGTCACCGTGCTGTTCACCGCGCCGCCCGGTACGACTACCGCCTCACTCGGCTCCCTCAGCCAGTACGTGGTGACCCGGCATGATGCGGTGGCCGGCAACCCGCTCAACCCCGAGACGATCGTGCTCGCGCTGGCCACGGTCGGCATGCTGCTCATCGCCTTGGTCGCGGTGGGGGGCTTCACGGTGCTGGCGCAGCGCCGGCTGCGCTCGCTCGGCATGCTCGGCGCCCTGGGCGCCACCGACAGGAACATCCGTCTGGTGGTCCGGGTCAACGGCGTCCTGGTCGGGGTCGTGGGCGCGCTGACCGGGACGATCCTGGGCCTGGCCGCCTGGCTGGCCTACCGGCCGACCCTCGAGTCGAACGCCCACCACCTGGTCGGCGCGTTCCAGCTGCCGTGGATCGTGATCGGCCCGGCGATGGCGCTGGCCGTGGTGGCCACCTACTTCGCCGCCTCGCGCCCGGCCCGCTCGATCACCAGGATCCCCGTCGTCACTGCCCTGTCCGGCAGGCCCGCCCCGCCCAAGCAGGTGCACCGCTCGGCGCTGCCCGGCGTGGTCCTGTTCGTCATCGCCGCGGCCTTGCTGTCGTACTCCGGCAAGAGCAACGCCAACGGCGGCGGCGGGGCCCCTGAGCTCGTCGGCGGCATCGTCCTGCTCGTCGTCGCGATCATCCTGCTCGCGCCGTTCTGCCTGGTGGTGCTGGCCAGATCCGCGCGGCGGGCGCCGATCGCGGTGCGCCTGGCGCTGCGCGACCTGGACCGGTACCGGGCCCGCTCGGGCTCGGCCCTGGCGGCCATCAGCCTCGGCGTCTTCATCGCCGCCCTGGTCTGCGTCCTGACCGCGCAGCGGTACGGGAACGTCCTGGACTACGCCGGGCCGAACCTGGCCTCCAACCAGATCGTGGTGTACACGCCGAACAGTGGTCCGGGCGGCGGCGGGGACCCGGCGGCGGCGGACCCGGCGGAAGCAGCCCATCCGGGACCGCTAGCTCGCCGCAGGCCCAGGCGGCGGTCGCCCAGAACATCGCCAAGGCCCTCGGCTCCAACGCCATCATCGAACTCGACCAGGCCGGCGCCTCGCTGCAGCACGCCGCGGCCGGGCGCTCCTGGTCCGGACCGGTGTACGTGGCCACCCCCCAGCTCCTGCAGGCGTTCGGGATCAAGGCGTCCGACGTCAACCCCGACGCCGACTTCCTGACCGCGCGGCCCGGGCTGTCGGCCATTTCCGACATGCAGCTCGTCTACGGCGGCTACTTCGCCTCGCAAGGCGGCGGCCCCGGCGGCGGCGGCCACGGCCCGCAGGACGTCGGGTCAAACAGCTGGCCGTGCCCGAAGGGCCAGTGCGTGGCCAACCCGGTGATCCAGGAGGTCGGCGCGCTTCCGGCCGGCACCTCGGCCCCCAACACCGTGATCACCGAGCACGCCATCCACACGCTCGGCCTGAGCACCAGCGCATCCGGCTGGCTGATCCAGACCCCGAATCCGCCGACCGCCGCGCAGATCACCGACGCCAGGCTCACGGCCAGCGCGGCCGGCCTGACCATCGAGACCAAGAACAGCGCGCCCTCCTCGGCGGAGATCCTCAACTGGGCCACCGCGTTCGGGATCGCCCTGGCGCTGGGCATCCTGGCCATGAGCATCGGGCTGATCCGCAGCGAGACCGCCGGGGACCTGCGCACCCTGACCGCCACCGGGGCGAGCAGCCTGACCCGCCGGGAACTGACCGCCGCGACCGCCTTCGCGCTCGCGCTGGGCGGCGCCGTGCTCGGCACGGTGGCGGCCTACGTCGCCGCCATCGGCTACGCCTGGGCCAACCCCCTGGACGGCCTGTCCGAACTGTCCAACGTGCCCACCACGCAACTGCTGTTCATTCTGGTCGGCATGCCGGTGGTGGCGGCGGTCGTTGGCTGGCTGATGGCCGGCCGGGAGCCCTCCGCCATCTCCAGGCAGCCACTGGAGTAGGGGCACGCAGTGCTGGCCCGGGGGGGCGACCCCCCGGGTCCCCCCCGGACCGGGGGGACCCATCCCCCCGGACCCCCTTGCGCCTAATGACGCAGGCCGGGTCCGGACTGCTCGCCTTGGTCCTTGCGCTCGAGGATCTCGGCCGCACCGCGGAGCACGCACCGCAGCGGGTCCTCGACCAGGACCGTGCCGATGCCGGCCGCGGTCTCGATCCGGGCGGCCAGGCCGGGCAGCAGCGCGCCGCCGCCCGCCAGCCGGACCTTGCCGCGGACGACGTCCTCGGCCAGCCCGGCCGGGATCTCGGACAGCATCTCGTACACCGTGCTCGCGATCGCCGCGACGATCGGCTCGAGCGCGTCCGCCACCAGGCCTCCGTACACGTACTCCGAGCGCGGCGTCCGCTGCGCGACGTCCAGGCCGACCACCTCGGCGAAGCCCTCGGCCCCGCCGGTGACCCCGAGCGTCGTCTTCAGGTGCCGGGCCGCGCGCTGGCTGATGATCAGGCCGAGCTCGGTCCGCGCGGCCTGCACGATCGCCTCGTCCATGGCGTTGCCGGCCTTGCGCAGCGACTGGGACCTGACCACCCGCCAGCCGGCCACCGCCGCGACCTCGGTGGTGCCGCCGCCGATGTCGACCACGAAGCCGCCCGCCCCGCCGGTCAGGTCGAACCCGGCGCCGGCCGCGGCCGCCACCGGCTCGTCGATCAACCGCACGTTGTACCTGGGGCGCCGGACGCTCAGCGCGGCGATGATCGACCGGCGCTCTACCGGCGTGGCGCCGCTCGGCACGCACACCAGGGCGTTAGGCCGCAGCGGGCTGCCGCGTTTGCGAACGCGGCGCAGGAACGCGTGCAGCATGGCCGCGGTCGCGTCCAGGTCCGCGATGACCCCGTCCCGCAGCGGGTGGATCACCTGGATGTCCTGCGGCTCCTTGTCGGCCAGCGCGTCCGCCGCCTCGCCGACCGCCGCGACCTTGCCGACGGCCGTGTCGATGGCGATCGCGGTCGGCTCCTCGAGCACGATGCCGCGGCCGGCCACCCAGACCAGCGTGTTCACGGTGCCGAGATCGATCGCCACGCTACCCCGGAAGCGCATAAAGCTCCCTTCTGTGCCTTCTCAAAGTTCGCGTTGTCCCGGATCCCGCTGCGCATCTCGCCGTACTCCGCGCACCGGCCGCTCGCCCGGGCCATCCGGCCCGGGCTCGCTAACCGGTCCTGGACAACGCTCACTGGCCAACGTGACGCCCCTCAATCCGATACGACTCTGCCCTGTTTCGACTAGGCTGGCCCGTCCCGCCACGTGACGTTCGCTAAGCGTACAGCCGGTATTCTGCCCGAGCGAGCTGATGGATCCTGAGGGTGGAATGTGTTTTTTTGATCTGGTGACGGGTGTTATGGTCATCGGGGCCGTGGAGGGAGACGTTTAATGCGTGTACCGAGGCTGGCGGTTGCGGTCGGTTTGTGCGGGCTCACCGCCGCTGTGGCCGTCGCCGCGCCCGGGTCGGGGGTAACGAGCACGGTTGCCGCGCGCCCCGCGGCTGCGGGTCCTGCTGCGTCTTCGGTTTCTGCCCTGGCCGACGTGGCCGTGCAGCCGGGCGTGCAGCATGTCGGCCACGCGCAGACCAGTCCGCCGACCACTGCTGACTGTGAGAAAGCCTACAAGATCGCGTGCTTCGAGCCGGCCCAAATCCAGCAGGCTTATCACCTGCCCGCGGTGTACGCCAGCGGCGTGACCGGCAAGGGAACCACGATCGTCATCGTCGACTCCTTCGGCTCGCCGACGATCAGGAACGACCTGGGCACCTTCGACCGGACCTTCGGGCTGCCCGCGCCGCCGTCGTTCCGGGTGATCCAGCCCGCGGGCAAGCCGCCCGCCTACGATCCGGGCAATTCCGACATGGTCGGCTGGGCGGGCGAGACCACGCTGGACGTGGAGTACGCGCACACGATCGCGCCGGGCGCTAGCATCCTGCTGGTCGAGACCCCGGTGTCGGAAACCGAGGGCGTGCACGGCTTCCCGCAGATCGTCACGGCCGAGAAGTACGTGCTCAACCATCACCTTGGCGACGTGATCAGCCAGAGCTTCAGCGCCACCGAGCAGACCTTCCCCAACACCGCCGCGGTCCAGGCGCTGCGCGGCGCCTACCAGCTCGCCCAACGGGACCACGTCACGGTGCTCGCCGCCTCGGGCGACTCCGGCGCCGCCGACGTCAAGCTCGACGAGAGCACCTACTACCTGTTCCCGGTGACCTCGTGGCCGGACAGCGACCCTCTGGTGACCGGGGTCGGCGGCACGCAGCTGCACGTCAGCGCGCAGGGCAAGCCCACCGCGCCGACGGTGTGGAACGACAGCTACAATAAGCCGGCGAACGAGTTCGCCGACGGCAACGCGCGCCCGAACCCGCTGGCCGGCGGCGGCGGCAAGTCGGTCCTGTTCGGCCGGCCGTCGTACCAGAACGTCGTGCGGAACGTGGTCGGCGGCCACCGCGGCGTGCCCGACATCTCGATGAGCGCGGCCTGCAACGGGTCGGTGGACACCTACGGCACCTTCGGAGGCGCGCCGGCGGCTGGTCCCCGGCGTGCGGTACCAGTGAGGCCACGCCGCTGTTCGCGGGCATCGTCGCGCTAGCCGACCAGGTGGCGGGACACTCCCTCGGCCTGATCAACCCGGCCCTGTACCGGCTGGCGGCCGAGGGCGCCCCGGGCATCGTCGACGTCAAGTCGGGCAACAACACGGTGTCGTTCAACCAGGGCGGACATGAGCGCACGGTGCGCGGCTTCACCGCTACGTCCGGCTATGACCTGGCCTCGGGGGTCGGCACGGTGAACGCCGCGTACTTCGTCAGGGAACTCGCGTTCGCGGCTTCGCACTGAAAAGAACTTTTCGGCCGAACGGGTCGTGGTTCCTGCCCTGGGAACCCTGTAATCATCTGATGTCTAGGCGCTGCCCAACTGCTTGCGGGGCGGAGCAGGACACAATTGGCCTGGTGGGACTAATCCGGCCGGACTGCCCGGGGCAATCGGTGTGAAGCATGGCTGTCGGGGGCTCTGCGCGAGATACATTGTCTGCGTGTGGCGGCACCATGTAACGCCGCGTACTTCGTGCCTACCCCCGCTGTGACCTCGCGTTTCCCCGTGGAACCATCTGCACCACTCCCCGCCTGCGGCGGTTAAGCCCTACCCGGGCGGGCAGTGGGAGCACACCCCCGGCGGGCGACACGCAAGAAGGAGAGGAAGCGATGGAGGACGTGTTCGATGTCCTGGCCGAGGACCACGAGGAGATAAGACAGGCGCTGGCCGAGCTCGAGAAGGGCCCGACCGCAGCGACCGGCGCCACCGAGGATCAGCTCATGCTGCGCAAGATCATGACCGAAGAGCTGATCATCGAGGTGTCCAAGCACGAGGAAATCGAGTTGACTTGGCTGTGGCCGGCCGTGCGCGAGCACGTCTGTCGCGGGGAGCAGCTCGCCGACCGCGGCATCTGCGCCGAGCTCGAGATCGCGGCGCTGCTGACCGAACTGGACAAGCTGGACGCCAGCCAGCCGGAGTTCGAGGACCTGCTCACCCTGTTCACCCAGGTCGGCCGGGAGCATTTCGACTTCGAGGAGCGGCAGGCATGGCCGCGGCTGCGCCTGGCCCTGGCCCCCCTGGCCCCCCGGGCCGCGGCCGAACTAGGCGGCAAGATCCTCCTGGCCAGGCAGTCCCTGGCCGCGCGGCCCGGCCCGCACGCGCCGGCCCCTTCGCAGCGCCCCCCGTGGTCTGGTGAGAGCGCTCGCCACGGTTCGTTCGGCTGAGGTCGTTCGGATGAGGTCGCTCGACTGGGGGAATATTCTACGGATAGCGTGAATCTGCAGCGCGCCTTCAGCTATCTATCAGGTTCGTGGTGCTCACTGGAGAGGGACAGGACCGGCCTATGTCCGGCCGGACCCTTGCTTCCGAGTGACCCGGACGCCCACACCTAAGGCGTGATTCAGATGCAGGATTACAGCGGCTACGGCCAGCCGCCCACGGGAGACTTTGGCTCGACCTCACCGTTGCCTCCCATACCGCCGCCTCCGCAGCCGCCCAGGCGCCGTATCGGCCTGCTGAGTTACGTGGCCGTCGCGCTGGCCGCGGGCGCGCTGGGGGCGGGCACGGTGGTGGCCGTCTATCACCCGGCGTCGAGTTCGGTGGCGGCGGTACCGCAGCCGAGCAGCAGCGCGATCGCGCCCGCCGCCCCCCTGCCCAGCACCGCGGTACCCACGCCGAGCAGCGGCGGGTCCGGCGGGTCAGGGGACCTGAGCAGCGTCGAGCGGGGCCTGGTGATCATCAACACCACGCTGCAGTACAGCAGCGAGCGGGCCGCGGGCACCGGCATGGTGATCGACGCGGGCACCGGCCTGGTGCTGACGAACAACCACGTCATCGAGAACGCCACCAAGATCACCGCGACGGTGGCGGCGACGGGCCAGAACTTCGCGGCGAAGGTCGTCGGCTACGACGTGACCGGCGACATCGCGGTGCTCCGGCTGCAGAACCCGTCCGGCCTGCACGCGGTCCCGATCGGCGACGCGACCAAGCTCAAGATCGGGGCCTCGGTGGTAGCCCTGGGCAACGCCAACGGGCAGAGCCAGATCGTCTCCGCCCCCGGCCAGGTCACCGGGCTTAATCAGACGATCACGGCCAGCGACCAGGGCGGGACGGTCAGGTCGGAGACGCTGCACGGGATGATCGAGACGAACGCGGACGTCGTGGCCGGCGACTCCGGCGGCTCGCTGGTCAACTCGGCCGGCCGGGTCGTCGGCATCGACACCGCGGGCAACACCGTGAGCTCCCCGGGGCAGCAGTCGGTGTCCGGCTACGCCATCCCGATCAACACCGCCCTGTCGGTCGCCCGCCAGATCGTGGCAGGCCAGGCCAGCTCGACTATCGTGATCGGCTACCCGCCCTTCATCGGGGTCTACGTCGGCCAGGGGACGAGCAGCAACCCGGCGGACCAGGCCCCGCAGCAACAGCCGAACAACGGCTTCGGCGGGTTCGGCGGCTCCGGTGGCTTCGGAAACGGGAACGGCTCTGGCAACGGGAGCAACCCGAGCTGCTACACCAGCGACGCCAACCTGTCCGCGCCGGCCACGATCGCCTCGGTGAACTCGGGCACGCTGGTCCTCGGCACGATCTGCGGCAGTCCGGCCGCCGCCGCGGGGCTGACGGCCGGATCGGTCATCACCAGCGTGGACGGCCACCCGATCGGCTCGCCGCAGACCCTGGCCGGCGTCATGTCGAAGCTCCGGCCGGGCGACACGGTGTCTGTCACCTGGGTCACCCCGAACAACCAGCACCAGACCGCCAACCTGCTCCTCACCGCAGGCCCGCCCCTGTAAGAGACGCCTTACATCATCGTGGATCGTTACCCCCGTCTCGCGGGGGTAATCGGAATCCCGCGCGGGAGCACACTGCACTAGACCTCCTCGAGTCACTTGAGCGCCCAGAACACATATGGTGCAGCGTCAGTCCCAGCTTGTCGGCTCTCCACCGGGGAGAGCGCCGGCCTGTTCTATAGTCAGTCTGAGCGCGACTCCACTGAGATAGAGGACAAGGACGAGGAGTAGTCTTTGATAGGACTGCTTATGGCGGTGAATCTCGTCTGCTATGCAGGCATCGCCCATCCGGGTCACAGCTATTCCATGAGTGATTCTCGCTGGGTAAACACGGGAACCGCGAGGGAGACGCTCGTCTTCAGCGTCGATCCCCCGGGCGGGTCATCATGGATCAAGATGGCGGAAAGCACCATCACGCTCGACCCCGGGCAGGCGGCTAGCATCCCGGTGACGCTTACTGTCCCCGTTGGGGCGGACACGGGCATCTACGGGGCACGGCTGGTAGCCTCAGGAGCCGAGGAGAACGTCGAGTTCGGGGTCGGGATGCCTGCGAATTGCGCGGGCCCGTCAGCCCTGCCCATTGTCCCGGAAGTCCCCGTCAATAGTGGCTCCGGGCCCGTTATCCCGCTCGGGATAATGGGGGGATTGCTCATTTCGGTAATAATTCTGCTGGGTGTGCGATGGAGGCGCGGTATATCGTATTGCGATGATCCGGTTCACGGACCAAGAAGGAGTAAATGGCGAAGCTTAACACTCCGGGACATTCTTCGGGTTGCGGGCGAACCCGGTCCCGCCGTCCTGGCTCTTGCCGCTGAAGGAGCATCGCTGAGTGTTCGCCAGATCGTCCGCGCTGCGGTGTGAACAATAAGGTAAGACGGCCAGGGGGGTTCAAAAGGCGGCTTGCGGTCGTCACACTGGATCGTGTGTACGACTTCGACGTGCTGGTGATCGGCTCGGGGCCTGGCGGCCAGAAGGCAGCCATCGCCGCGGCGAAGCTCGAGAAGCGGGTGGCGATCGTCGAGCGCAAGGACATGATCGGCGGCGTCTGCCTGAACACGGGCACGATCCCGTCCAAGACCCTGCGCGAGGCGATCCTGTACCTGACCGGCCTGGACCAGCGCGAGATGTACGGCCAGAGCTACCGGGTCAAGGACGAGATCACCATCGCCGACCTGGCCGCCCGGACCACCCATGTGGTCGGCCGTGAGATGGACGTGGTGCGCAGCCAGCTTTCCCGTAACCGGGTCACGACCATGACCGGCACGGGCCGCTTCCTGGACCCGCACACCGTGGAGGTCGACGGCGGCGAGGGCCGGGTCCGCCGGGCCAGCGCGGACAAGATCGTGATCGCCACCGGCACCCGGCCCGCCCGGCCGGCCAGCGTCGAGTTCGACGAGCGCACCGTCATCGACTCCGACGGGATCGTCCACCTGCAGACGGTGCCGCGCTCGATGGTGGTCGCGGGCGCCGGCGTGATCGGGATCGAGTACGCGTCCATGTTCGCCGCCCTCGGCACCAAGGTCACGGTCGTGGAGCAGCGTGACCGGATGCTCGAGTTCTGTGACGTCGAGGTGGTCGAGGCGCTCAAGTACCACCTGCGCGATCTCGCCGTCACCTTCCGGTTCTCCGAGACGGTGTCCTCGGTCGAGGCGCGACCCGAAGGCGCCATCGCGACGCTGCTGAGCGGGAAGAAGATCCCCGCCGACACCGTCATGTACTCGGCCTGGCAGGGGGCCAGCGAGGATCTCAAGCTCGACGCGGCCGGCCTGACCGCCGACAAGCGCGGCCGGATCGTGGTGGACGAGTGCTTCAGGACCGTGGCGCCGCATATCTACGCGGTCGGCGACGTGATCGGTTTCCCCGCCCTGGCGGCCACCTCCGCCGAACAGGGCCGGATCGCGGCGCATCACGCCTGCGGGGAGCCGTTGCACGCGGTCAGCGACCTGCATCCGATCGGCATCTACAGCATCCCCGAGATCAGCTTCGTAGGGCGGACCGAAGAGCAGCTCACCCACGACAACGTGCCCTTCGAGGTCGGCATCTCGCGCTACCGGGAACTGGCCCGCGGGCAGATCATCGGCGATTCCTACGGGGTCCTGAAGCTCCTGGTCTGCCTGGAGACCAGGAACCTGCTCGGCGTCCACGTGTTCGGCACCGGTGCCACCGAACTGGTCCACATCGGCCAGGCCGTCATGGGCTGCGGCGGCACCGTCGACTACCTCGTCGATGCCGTCTTCAACTACCCGACCCTGGCCGAGGCCTACAAGGTCGCCGCCCTGGACGCGATGAACAAGATGCGGCAGATCGCCCGCTTCGCCTGAGGTGGCGCCGGGCCCCAGGCGACCCAGGCGAAACAAACGGAAACATGACTGTGATGCGCGGTCAACGTGCCCAGCGTACGCTTCGGTTGTGGCGGACATTTTCGATGGCTACCGGCTTGCCCGGGCCTGGGACGAGATGTTCGCGGCACCCGGCAAGCCCCGGGCACCCTACGACGCGCTGGTGTCGGTGCTGCAGCCGATGGATCCGACCGAGCTGCGGTTCCGCGCCGACCAGCTGGCGCGCGTGTTCACCGACCGGGGGGTCACCTACGACTTCGCAGGGGAGGAGCGCCCCTTCCCGCTCGACCTGATCCCGCGGGTCATCGACGCGGTGGAATGGGACCTGGTGTCCCGGGGCGTGCGGCAGCGGGTCCGCACGCTGGAGGCCTTCCTGGCCGACGTCTACGGCCCCGGCCGGGTCTTCGAGGACGGGGTGATGCCGTGGCGGCTCATTTATACCTCGCCGCGCTTCCGCCGGGAGGTAGCCGACTTCGCGCCGCCGAACGGAGTCCGGGTCCACGTGGCGGGCATCGACCTCATCCGCGACGAGCAGGGGCGGTTCCGGGTCCTGGAGGACAACGTCCGGGTGCCGTCCGGCGTGAGCTACGTGATCGAGAACCGGCTGGCCATGACGCGGACGTTCCCCGCGCTGTTCGCCGACCAGAGCGTGCACCGGGTGGACGATTACCCGTCCCGGCTGCTGACCGCGCTGCGCGCCGCCGCGCCGCGCGGGGCGTCGGACCCGTGCGTGGTCGTGCTGACCCCGGGCGTGCACAACGCCGCCTACTTCGAGCACACGCTGCTCGCCCGGCTGATGGGCGTGGAGCTGGTGGAGGGACGGGACCTGTTCTGCTCAACCAACCGGGTCTACGTGCACACCACCCGCGGCCGGCGCCTGGTCGACGTCATCTACCGCCGGGTCGACGACGAATTCCTCGACCCGCTGCAGTTCCGGCCCGATTCGGTGATCGGCTGCCCGGGGTTGATCAACGCGGCGCGGGCGGGCCACGTCACCATCGCCAACGCGGTCGGCAACGGGGTGGCCGACGACAAGCTCGTCTATACCTACATCCCCGACCTCATCCGGTACTACCTGAGCGAGGAACCGATCCTGGACAACGTGGAGTCCTACCGGCTCGACGACCCGAAGATACTCGCCTGGGCCATCGACTCGCTCGACGAGCTGGTGGTGAAGCCGGTGGACGGGGCGGGCGGCGCCGGCATCGTCATCGGCCCGCAGGCGTCGGCGGCGGAGCTGGCGGTGCTGCGCGAGCGGCTGCTGGCCGACCCGCGCGGCTGGATGGCCCAGCGGCCGGTCGCCCTCTCCACCTCACCGGTGCTCATCGGCGAGGCCCTCGCGCCGCGGCACATCGACCTGCGGCCCTTCGCCGTCAACGACGGCGAGGACGTGTGGCTGCTGCCCGGCGGCCTGACCCGGGTCGCGCTGCCAGAAGGCGAGCTGGTGGTCAACTCCAGCCAGGGCGGCGGATCGAAGGACACCTGGGTGCTGGCCGGGCCGAGGTCAGCCACGCCGGAGCCGCCCGCCGTGCCGTTTTCCATGCTGGCGGCCCAGTCGGCCGTGGCCAGGAGCACGGTGGACCGGCAGAGCGGCCCAGACCAGTGAGCAGCGCCCAGTGAGCAGCGCCCAGTGAGCAGTGCCCAGTGAACGATGAGCTGCTCAGCCGGATGGCCGAGACCCTGTTCTGGACCGGCCGCTACATAGAGCGGGCGGATGACACGGCGCGGCTCGTCGACGTCTACGTGCACCGGCTGCTCGGCGATTCAGCCGCGGGATCCGGCGCGGACTGCGGCCCGCTGTTCGGCATCCTCGGGGTCGAGCCCGGTCCGGACGCCCAACCCGACGTCGGGGTCGCCTTGTTCCGGCTGGCCTACGACACCAAGAGCCCGAGCGCCATCGCCGGCGCGGTGCTCGCGGCCCGGGCCGGCGCCCGCGGCATCCGCGAGGTGATCTCGAGCGAGATGTGGGAGTGCCTGAACGTGGCCGGTCACGGGCTGACCGGCCAGCGCCGCGCCGCGGACCGGCTGGGGCCGCACGTGTTCCTCCGGTTCATCAGGGAACGGGCGGCCCTGTTCTTCGGCCTGGCCGAATCGACCATGAGCCACGATGCCGCCTGGCGGTTCCTGGTGCTCGGCCGGTCGCTGGAACGGGCCGACATGACGGCCCGGCTGCTGCTCGCGCGGATGCCGGGGCCGCCGGAGGAGAGCGGGCCGCTGCTGCTGCACGCGTGCGGTGCGTATGAGTCGTTCATCCGGACCCACGGCTGGGCCGCGGAGCCGACCCTGGTCGCCGAGTTCCTGCTGCGCGACCGGCTGTTCCCTCGGTCGGTGCTATACTCGCTGGTGGCCGCCGAGGAGTGCCTGGTCGCCCTGAACCCAGGACCGGTCCGGATGGGCATGGACGACCCGGCCCGGCGCCCGGTCGGCCAGCTGCGGACCAGGCTGGAGTACGCCGACACCGGGCAGCTCACCGAACAGCTTCCCGAGCTGCTCGGCCAGCTACAGCAGGCCTGCGTGGAGGCCTGCGAGGCGATCACCGGGCGGTACTTCCAGTACGAGGCGCAGGTCGCCTGGGAACGGGACGGCTGAGCGTGGGCTGGCGGCTGCGGGTGGTGCATACCACCCAGGTCAGCTACTCCGCGCCGGTCCGGGCCTCGTTCAACGAGATCCGGATGACCCCGCTGACGCTGCCCACGCAGGTCACCCTGGAGAGCCGGGTCTCCGCCGGCCCGGGGGTCCCGGTCTGGACCTACGCCGACTACTGGGGAACGTTCGTCAGCGTGTTCGATATCACCGAGCCGCACGAGAGCCTCGCGGTCCGGGCCCAGGCCACGGTGGAGACCGGTCAGGCGCTCGGCGCCCCGCCCCCGGTGCTGCCCTGGGACGAACTGCGGGCGCAGGCGGGTTCGGGCCGGCTGCTCGAGTTCCTGCTGACCACCCCGCTGACCACGGTGACGCCGGCCGTCGCGGCTACCGTCCTGGACGCCGTGCACGACGCGGATCCGGCGCAGGCGGCGGAGGAGATCGCCGCGCGCGTCCGGTCCCAGGTCGGGTACATGGCCGGCGCCACCGGGGTGCGGACCAACGCCCAGGAAGCCTGGGATCAGGGCCAGGGCGTGTGCCAGGACATCGCGCACGTCACGGTGGCGCTGCTGCGCGCGGCCGGCCTGCCGGCCAGGTACGTGTCCGGGTACCTGCACGCCGACCCGGCGGCCGAGCCCGGGCAGAGCGCGGTCGGCGAGAGCCACGCCTGGGTGGAGTACTGGGCCGGTTCCTGGCGGGCGCTCGATCCGACCAGCGGCGCGCCGGTGCGGGAGCGGCACGTGGTGGTGGCCAGGGGCCGGGACTACGCTGACATCCCGCCGCTCAAGGGCATCTACCACGGCGCCCCGACCAGCGCGCTCGACGTGACCGTCGAGGTCACCCGGCTGGCCTGACCCCCGGGCCCCGCTGACCCGCCGTCCCCAGCATTTTTTTGGCCGAACGGGCCTCGCTTCTGCCCTTCCCCGCTGTCCTCGCCACGGCCCGTATCGCGAATCCGCCCGCGTCTGGGCGCAGCCGGCTGCTGGCCTCTCTTCGCCGTGAATCATCCGCTACGGGTGACGGCGTTTCTCGTGGTTCTCCGCAGACTTGTGGTGCGGCGCTCCGCGGATGCCGGGGCCAGAAGGGAGACACGCCATGAGCATCGGCCCGGTGGAATATCTGATTCTCGGCTTCCCCGGCAACAATTTCACCGGTCAGATCGTGCCGGAGCTCGCCAAGCTCATCGACGGCGGACTGGTCAGGATCATCGACCTCACCTTCATCAGCAAAGATGCCGACGGCAATGTGGAGGTGGTCGAGTACGACGCGGTGGAGGAGTTGGCCGCCTTCGCCGGCCTCGACGCTGAGGTGGGCGGGCTGCTCACCGACGAAGACGTGGCCCACGCCGCGCTGAGCCTCGAGCCGAACAACTCAGCCGCGCTGCTCGTCTGGGAGGACACCTGGGCGGCCCCGTTCGCGGCCGCGGTGCGCAATGCCAACGGAGTCATCCTCGAAGGCGCGCGAATCCCGCGTGAGATCATCGAAGAGGCCATCCTCGCCCTGGACGACGCCCTCGCCTGAGATCGACAAGCCCACACCATTCGTGCCGAACGGCCCCCGCCGGCGGCGCTGAGACAACAGGAGGCGTTTGACATGCCGTTGCGACGACGTAGACCCATTGCGCGAATGGCGACCACCGCGGTCGTGGCCGGGACCGCAGCGAGTATGGGAGCCAAGTCCGCGCAGCGGAGCGCCGCGGCCGCCCAGCCCCAAGATCCCCAGCAGGCCCCGCCTGCCCCCGACCCTGCGGACGAAGCCGCCGCACCAGAAGCCGCCGCACCAGAAGCCGCCGCACCCGCAGCCATCGACAGCGAGCAGATCGAAGTGCTCAAGCAGCTGGCCGCCCTCAAGGACCAGGGCATCCTCACCGAGGAGGAGTTCGCCGCCAAGAAGGCGCAGATCCTGGGGCTCTAACCCACGATTTGCCCGGTGGCGGGGGGCCTGGGCCCCGCTTGGCAGGTGTCCACCGTCTAGTTACAGTAGACAGATGGATGATGAGCTGCTCGCCGAGGCCAGGCGAGCCCAGGAACGGCTGATCGATGCCGAGCGTGACGCCGAGGTGGCCCGGGCCGACTTCCACCGGGCGGTTCGGCGGCTGCACCTGCACGGCGCGTCGCTGCGCGAGCTCGCCGCCGGCCTCGGCGTCAGCCATCAGCGGGTGCACCAGATCGTCGAGTCAGCCGGCGGTTCCCGCCGCTGGCTGCGCCGCCGCGAAACCGGACGTCCCCATCCGCCGCCGGTCTGCAGCTTCTGTGGCAAGCAGCAAGCCGAGGTCGGGAAGGTGATCGCGGGCCCGGGCGCCTGCATCTGCGATGAGTGCGTGGGCTTGGCCGAGGGCGTGATCAGCTCCGGTGTGGCCGCCAGCACTCCGCGCGGCCAGATGATCGCCGTGCCCGAACAGGATCGGCGGGGGCGCTGCAGTTTCTGCGGCAAATACCGCCACCAGGTGCCCGGGCTGGCCGCGTGCCCGGCCGAGATCGGAGGGAAGCCGCCGACGGCCGCCACCGTCTGCACCGAGTGCCTGGACCTCTGCGACGAGATCATCGCCGAGGAGTTTCCGCCCCCCAGGTGAGCTCGCGGAGGTACTGGGGCAGCATCTGGCGCCACGTCGGCCAGTGGTTTGCCCACTGCGGGCCCCAGCGGCCCCCGCTTTGCGGGGTTGAGATTACGGCGGCCGCGCCGGTAGCGTCGGGATCATGATGCCGGAGCCGGGGACCGGCCCGCTCGCTGGCTCGCTGGCCGGCGCCGTGCGGCGGGTCCTGCCGTCCGCCCGCGCCGACCTCGAGCGGCTGGTGCGGATCCCGTCGGTATCGGCGGATCCGGCCGCCGCCTCGCACCTGTGGGCCAGCGCCGGCGAGGTCGCCGCCTTGCTGCGCCAGGCTGGCTTGCCCGAGGTCGACGTGCTGACCGCCGGGGACAGCCGGCCCGCGGTGGTGGCCCGCAGGGCCGCCCCGCCGGGCGCCCCAACAGTCCTGCTTTATGCGCACCACGACGTCCAGCCTCCCGGCGACCCCGCGGACTGGGACAGCGACCCGTTCGAGCCGGCCGAACGGGACGGGCGGCTCTACGGGCGCGGCGCCGCCGACGACAAGGCGGGCGTCGCGGTGCACCTGGCCGCGCTGCGGGCGCACGGCGACCGGCTCCCGGTCGGGGTCACCGTGCTCGTCGAGGGCGAGGAGGAGATCGGCTCGCCGGCGCTGCCGGAGTTCCTGGCGGCCTACCAGGACCTGATCGGCGCCGACGTGGTGGTGTTCGCCGACGCGGCAAACTGGACCGCGGACACCCCGGCGCTGACCACCACGCTGCGCGGCGCGACCAGCGTGGTCGTGGAGGTGCGTACGCTGCGCCACGGCGTGCACAGCGGTCTGTACGGCGGCCCGGTCCCCGATGCGCTGACCGTGCTGTGCCGGATGTTGGCTACCTTGCACGACGAGCGCGGCGACGTGGCAGTGCCCGGCCTGACCCGCGGCTCTGCTGGTTCCGGGGGGGCGAACCCGCTCGACCTGACCGAGGCGCAGTTCCGCGCCGAAGCGGGGCTGCTCCAAGGGGTGCAGCTGACCGGCACCGGCGGCCTGACCGACCGGCTGTGGGCCGGTCCCGCGATCGCCGTCATCGGCATCGACGCGCCGTCGGTGGCGGCGGCCTCCAACACGCTCATCCCGGCCGCGAGGGCCAAGGTGAGCATGCGGGTGGCTCCCGGGGACGACGCGGCCGCGGCCCGCGCGGCGCTTGCGGCCCACCTGATGGCCAACGCGCCCTGGGGCGTGCAGGTGACCGTCGAGCCGGGCGCCATCGCCGCGCCGTTCACCGCGAAGACCGGCGGGCGTGCGTATCAGGCGGCTCGTTCGGCCCTGAATCAGGCCTGGGGGACGCCGGCCGTCGACGCCGGCGCGGGCGGGTCCATCCCCTTCGTCACGGCCTACGCCGGGCTCTTCCCGGACGCGGAGATCCTCATCACCGGGGTGGAAGACCCCGGCACCCGGGCGCACGGCGCCAACGAGAGCCTGCACCTGGCGACCTTCGAGCGGGCTTGCCTGGCCGAGGCGCTGCTGCTGCGCAACATTGCCGGTCAGGATCATTTATCCCGAACGGCCCCGCTGACTACTACCGCCGAATTGGCTTATTTCCGAGATATCTGAGACCAATCGATCGACATTCTCGACGATTTCCCGATAAGCCTCTTCCCTGTAAAGCTGGCTTTCTGATTCGGTACAGGCGATCCTACCCTGTTCGCCCACATCGGCGACTGACCATATGCGCGGGCTAGCAGGAAAGGCCACGATTTGCGAGCACTCGTCATAAACCCTACGATTCATGCAGATTGTAATGTCAGCTTTCTCCAGGCGCGACTGCGTCAGCTGATCTCCATAGTCGGCCTTGGCGAATTCTCGTATGCCGCGTTTCTCAAGAAGCGCGAGCGTAATTCTGTAGTAGACCAGATTCCGGGCTTTATCCGATGCCGCTGTCGTCCCGCTCGAAAGAACGCTCGAGCCCCTAACCTTGAGCGAGTTCAGGTAGGCTTCGGCAATAATGCTCCTGAACGAGTTGCCGCGGCATATGAAGTGGATAATCACCCGCGCAATGCTAGCAAGCTCCTGTTTCTGATACAACGTCGTGACGGTTAACGAATGCCTGCTATTTGCAGTCAGGGATAGTCTCGATGCGTCGAAGCTTGGTCGCGTCCAGGCCCAAGCGCCACCATGCCTTCGGCCGCGGCGGCGTTGTTCAATCCGGTGCGCCGCCGGGTGCAGAATGCCGTGGACCGGCGGTTCAACCGCGCCCGCTACGACGCCGACCAGACCGTGGCCGCGTTCGCGGCCCGGCTGAAAGACGCCGTCGACCTCGACTCGGTCCGAGATGACCTGGCTAGTGTCGTGCAGCAGGCCCTGGAACCCGTCCACGTATCGGTGTGGATCAGCGGGCGCGACTGAGGCTGGCTTCCGCCGCCACCGCCAGGCCCGGTCGGGCGCGGCATCACCAACCCAAAGCACGCATACACGCATCAGGTGTGACATAGGTCACTATGCGCACCGCGATGCGCCTGGTCACCACGTCGTCGGACGTTCGTCGATGCCCAAAAGCAAAGCCATTGGGCCGAGGGCCTGCATATTTATGCACTGCCTCCCGCACTGAGAACGCCTGGTTCTGCCGCTTTGGGCGCGATGAGGTGTGATGCGATCCCGTCAGGGCTGACGGTCGCGGCCCCGCTGCGTTGGACAATGGGCTGGTGATCGAGGTCGAAGCTGGCCGTTTCGAAGAGATGGTCGTCACCGCGCTGGACGGGCTGCCCGAGGAACTCGGCCGGCTGATGCGCAATGTCGCTGTGACGGTCGAGCACCGCCCGGGACCGCCTGGCCTGCTCGGGCTTTACGAGGGTATCCCGCTCACCAGCCGCACATCGCAATACGCGGGAGTCCTGCCCGACCGGATCACCATCTACCGGCAGGCGATCTGCGCGATCTGCCGTACCGAGCAGGAGGTCGACGACCAGGTCCGCCGCACCGTCATCCACGAGATCGCCCATCATTTCGGCATTGACGACAACCGGCTCAGCGAACTCGGCTGGTAAGACCTGGATACGATCCGCCCGAATGCGCGCATCCGCCGCTGGGAGCGCGACGAGATCTCACGCGACCTGGCTGGCGCGTACCAGTACCGCAGCCGAGAGTACCTGGCCTCGCTGACGGCACGCGGAAATGGTCGTTCTGCACGCTCGGTGGGGTTACGCGGACCCATCCGTGGCAGGGGCAGGTGGAACTGCGCACCCGGCGGCATCCAGCAGATCAGGGCGCCGTTCCGGCGCCGGCGGGCTGCCGAATGCCCGCCCGACGCTCAGGCCGGCTCGATCACCTTGCTCACGATCCAGGCGTGCTTGCCGACCCGGCGGACGCGGGTGAAGCCGTTCTGCTCGAAGAGCTCGACCGTCGCGCTGAACAGGAAGCGGCCCTGCGCCTGGCGGCCTGCGGTCACCTCGGAGATCGCCTCGACAAGCCCGCCGCCGAGATGGGCGATCTGGTCGAGCGCGCCCGCCAGCGCCGCCCGCGCGATGCCCTGACCGCGGTGCCTCTTCGCCGGGGCTGCCGTACTGGCACCAGCCCTGCGCGGAGCCGTCCTCGTCGATGACCAGCGCGGCATGCGCGCGGCCTTCCCGGACCCGGCGCTCCTTCCCGGCATGGTTCTGCGCCGCGTCCGTCGGGGAGTCCTCGGGGTGGTAGGCCATGCACCAGCAGCCGCCGTAAACCCCGTTGTTGCGCTCGGCGAGCTCGGCGAACGCCGCCCATGTGGACGCGTCGAGCAACCGGATCGTGTACCTCATTGCCGGTCCTCCCGCGGTGAGTATTGCCCCGTTCGTTCAGGACTCCTCAGCCACCTGCGCCAGGAGGCGTGCGAGCTCGGCCGGCGCGCTGATCATGGGCCAGTGACCGGAATCGATGTCGATAAACGACACGTCCTTGCTCTTGGCCAGCTCGGGCACCTGGCCGTGCTCGATCCATTCCCGGGCCTGGGCCGGGGTGAACTCGGGGCAGATCAGCGCTACCGGGACGTCATAGCGGCGCTCGTCGGCGAGCCTGATCACTCCGCGCGTGACCCCTTCGGGGACCGGGATGGCAGCCGACGCGAGGGCCCGCTTTGCGGCGTCATCCAGATCGGCCGAGTCCGGCCCGTCGAACTCGCCCCAGCCCGGGAAGGGCATCGCGCCGTCCTGGACGGGAAAGCCGTCGAAGTATGTCTCGCCCGGGGAGGGGAAGCCGCCGATGAGGGCGATCTTGCCGATCTTGGCGGGGCGCGCGTCGGCGGCGAGCCACGCCAGAGTGCAGGCGGCGGAATGCCCCACCACCATGGGCCTGCCGGCCGCTGCATCAACAGCCGCGACCACCGCGGCCGACTGATCCGCGAGCGTCGCCGACGTATTGCCGTCACCCTGGCCCGGCAGGGTGACCGGCACGGCGCGGTGGCCGCGGGCCTCGAGCCGGGCGGCGACGTTGTCCCAGACCGACCCGTCGAGCCACAGTCCGGCGATCAGCAGGATGTCCATCTGAGTTCTCCTTCCCTCGCTGCGGGCCGGGCGTGCTCGGCGTGGTCAGCGGATCCTCCCAATCCTGACGATAGATGCGGTTCCGGACGATCGGGTTCCTGATTAGCCTGTTCTGGTGAAAGCCGACCTGAGTCCCACCGGGCGGGCGCTTCGGGCCCTGGAGCTGCTGCAGGCCCAGCCTGGCATCACCGGCGGCCAGCTCGCGGCGCAGCTGGACGTGACCGAACGGGCCGCGCGCCGCTATATCACGATCCTGCGCGAGGCCGGCATCCCGGTGGAGTCAACCCGGGGACCCTACGGCGGCTACCGGGTCGGCCGGGGCATCCGGCTGCCGCCGCTGGTGTTCACCGCCACCGAAGCGCTTGGCCTGGTCATGGCCGTGCTCGACGGCAGCCACGCAGCCTCGGACGCCGACGATCCGGTCGGCGCCGCGCTGGGCAAGATCATCCGGCTGCTGCCCGAGAACGCCGGCCTGCGCCGCCACCATGCGGCGGCACGCCTGCGCCGCGCCCGACCGCGGGGCCGTGCACCCGGGCACCCAGACCACGAGCGCTCTCGTCGACGCCATCGCGGCCCAGCGCCGGGTGAGCATCGGCTACCGCAGCCAGTCAGGCAGGCAGTGGGCGGAGGACGTTGACCCCTGGGCCGTCGTCGTCCGGCATGGCCGCTGGTACCTGCTGTGCCACTCGCATCGCGCCGGCGCGGTCCGCGCCTACCGCATCGACCGGATCCAGTCCGTCGCCAGAGGCATCGAGCAGTTCCGCGCACCCGGGGACCTGGACTACGCAGACCTGCTGGAGCAGCACCTCGGGGCTGGATGGGAGTTCGAGGCCAGGGTCTCCTTCGATGCTCCCTGCGATGAGGTCGCCCGGTACGTCAGACCGCCGATGGGCCGCCTCAACCGCACCGACGACGGCGCCCGATGTGTGCTGACCGGCACCACCAGCAATCCTTCGATGTATGCCGGGGAGTGGCTGGCCGCGATCCCGATCCGGTTCCATGTCGAGGGCGGCCCCGAACTCCGCGCTGCCGTCGCGGCTGTCGCGGAGCGGCTGACGGCCGCCCTGGGCGCAGCGCCGGACAACAAGCGTGTGCCGCGGATAAGACCACGAGTCGGCTAGCTTGCTCGCCGGGTCTTCCAACGTGGTTGACATTCAGGGCAAGGCCCGCGAAATAGCCGCCGTTCTGGGTAGTTAACCGCTCGCCGCCACTGTCGCTCCATGCGACGCTGGAATGGTCGTTCTGCGGCCTATGGCGGAGCGAGACGAAGCGGCGGTGTGTAACGCAATGACGGGACGGAATTTATGTATGGGCTGTAGGTTGGTCCGGGTAGCCCGCGCGTCTGCCCGCTCCAAGGCGAATGCAATACCCCGCTTTCAACGCAGGCACCACGCCGCGTTGACGATCTTCCACCCGTCCGGCATGTCGATCAGGTGCAGCAGATCGACATAGCGGTGGCAGAAGCACTGCACGCTGGCGATCCCGCCACTCAGATGGTCGGTCCTGATCTCAATGCGCCGGTCAGCGGCATCCTCGCGGCGTCCCTCTCCATCGGCGGTCGCCTCGATCATCTCCTGCGCCGACAGCGTCTCCAGCGCATCCGGGTCATCGCCCTCGATCCCGCGGCAGCGCTTGACCAGCTCAGGATGAAGCACCCGCTTCATCCGACTCGCGTCGCCCTCGAACCACCCCTCCATGTAGTCCATGACGACCGACCGGACCGCATCCTCATTACTCGGGACTGTCATCTCGCTCCCCTCTTGTCTCGGACGTCAGCATCGAAATGCGTACGAGCCTGCGTATGACGCGACGCGTTGCTATCAGGAGGGCACTTGGGCCTGTGCCCAGCGCCGAGCCGAGCGGCTGCTGCACCATCGCCGGGCCGCACGCGGGTTTGACCGGGCAGGCGGCGCATCCGCGAGCCTTCATCGCCGCCGGCAGGCACGACGGCTGGACTTACGAGCAGGAGTGCCCCGGCTCGCCAGCTCTTCCCCGGCCTACTGGTGCAGCCGCCGTGGTGAAAGCAGGCGGAATCCGGTAGCTGATCCGACTGAAGGGTCGTGCCGGTCACTGGCCAGCCAGCAGTGTGGCGATGCGCGGCGGCGCGGTGCGCGCCACCTCGCGGGACCTTTCGGTAGCCCGGCCCGGTGTCGTTCTGCGTCAGGGCCGTGCGCATCGTGGTGGCCAGGTCGTCGGCTGTGGTCGTCGCATAGTCCATCCGCAGCCCGGCCCGGTAGTGATTGAGCCGGTGCGTGACGAAGTGCTGCTGTTCCCAGTGGTGGCGGAGCGGGAAGTAGATGAACGGGCGCCCGGTGGCGACCAGTTCCATCGTCGTGGAGAGCCCGCCCTGCACGACGGCCGCGTCGGCGCACGCCAGATGCTCGAAGAGGTCGGGGACGTACCCGCGTTTGTCCATGCCCTCAGTCTCCGGCAGCAGCCGCGAATCGATCCGCGGGCCGGTGACCAGGAGCATCCGCGCGTCCGGTACCTGCTTGCGCAGCCGGGCGAACGCGTCGCAGGTCAGTTCCAGCAGGCTGATGCCGACCGCGGTGCCGCCCACCGCGGCGACAAGCAGCGGCTGGTCTTCGGGATAGCCGAGCCGGCAGCGCAGGACCGCGCGGTCGCGGTAGGCGTCGGGGTTGAACGGGAGCACGTAGGGGACGGAGGAGAACCACCGCCGCGACCATGACCGTATCCCGGGCAGGCCGGGCCCGAACGGACAGTCGGGCAGTTCATCGAAAGAACCGATGAACATGGACAGGTCGCGCAGCCGCGGGTACCGTTCACGTTTTTCGATGGAGTCGGCGTTGTAGTCGGCGCACAACTCGGCTTCGCGTGGGTCGCCGGGGTCGGTGGGCAGGAAGCCGATCACGTCGGTCATGAATGCGTACGGCGCGATCTTCCGCTCAGGATTCTCGTGCAAGAAGTAATCGATCTCCCAGCACTCGTCGCCGACCCACAGGTCGTAGCTGGTGTCCCTGACGATGTTGTCGAACAGCAGGTAGTTCGCGCACAAGATCTCGTCCATCCGCCGGAAGGCGTAGAACGCGGGCAGGTCGTGGTCCGCGGATTCCGACTCCCAGTGCGCCGACTCAGACACTAGCGCGGCGCTTGCCGGGTGGATGATCTCGCCGGCACCGGCGAGCACCTCGGTCACCGGCGGCTGCGCCCACCAGTGGATCTCCAGGTCCGGTACCCGATGCCGGAGGGCCCGGGCGATGGCCAGGTCCCGCTGGACGTGATCCAGGCCAATGGGCGAGGAGATCCACAGGGCCCGGCGAGGGCGGCCGTGCGTGGCCTGCCAGGCGGCCTGCTTCCGCGGCCGGGATACCAGCCGGTCTGCGAAGTCCCGGATGGCGTGGTTCACCGCGACCGGGTACCGGACGTGCGGCGCGTGCCCGCCGCCTTCGATTACGAGCAGCTCGGCGTTGGTGAGCTCGGCGATCCGTCGCGCCCGCTCCGGCGGGACGATCTTGTCCTGGTCACCGCCGATCACGAGCACCGGGCAGGCCAGCGAACGGCAGAGCCGGACCGCCTCCTTCTCATCAGCGATCTGCTGAGGGGCATCAGCATCGCACAGCATGGTCGCGGCGTCGGTCTGCATGCCCCACTCGACGAGATCGTCGTAGGCCTTGGTGGAGTGCGGCTCAGAAGTGATCTGGGACATGAAGAACTCGAGTGCGGCGAGCCGGTGCGGTACACGCTGCTTGCCGCGCTGTGCTGGACGCGGCAGGCCGAGCTTGTCGACGGCCTGGTCGAGCTGCTGATCGGGCTGATCCACCGGATCAACGCCCGTGCCGAGCGCCGGGTGGAGAAGGAACTGATCAGCGACCTGGCCAGCGTGCCGGGCAAGCGCGGCATCTACACCAAGATGATCGACGCCGCGCTCGATCACCCCGACGACACGGTGCGGGACGCCGTATACCCGGCGGTGCCCGGCGGGGTGAAGACGCTGAGCGCGCTGGCCAGGGAGCTGAAGGCAACCGAGCGGGCGGTGGCCGAGCGTGTCCGCTACCAGCTGCGCGGCTCCTACTCGCACTACTACCGGCGGATGCTCGCCCCGCTGCTGGCCGCCCTGGAGTTCCGCTGCAACAACAGCGCCTACCGGCCGGTCATGGACGCGATCGGCCTGCTCGCCCGCTACGCGGGCACCGACAGCGACCAGAAGCTCTACGCGGCCGGCGAGAAGGTGCCGGTCGACGGGGTCGTGCCGAAGGCGTGGCTGGACGGGGTGGCCGACGATGACGGCCGGGTGGAGCGGATCCCGTACGAGCTGTGCGTGCTGATCGCGCTGCGGGAGGCGCTGCGGCGGCGTGAGGTCTACGTCCAGGGCGCGGGCCGGTGGAAGGACTCAGACGAGGACCTGCCGGGCGACTTCGAGGACAACCGCGACGTCCACTACTCCGAGCTGGGCAAGCCCCTGGACGCCGCCGAGTTCACCGACGGGCTCCGCAAGCGCCTGGACGAAGGGCTGACCAGGCTGACCAGGGCCCTGGCCAGGAACACCAGCGGCGGCGTCCGGATCATCACCAGGCAGGGCAGCCCGTGGGTGAGCGTCCCCAAGCTCGACAAGCTGCCCGAGCCGAAGAACCTCGGCGCGGTCAAGGCCGAGGTCCAGCGCCGGTGGGGCACCATCGACCTGCTCGACATCCTGAAGGACACTGCGTTCATCACCGACTTCAACGACTGCTTCGCCTCCGTGCCCAGCCGTGAGGTGCTCGACCGCGCGACCTTGAGCCGGCGGCTGCTGCTGGTGCTGTTCGCGCTCGGCACCAACATGGGCATCCGGCAGATGGCGGTCACTGGCGAGCACGGCGTGGGCGAGTCCGAGCTGCGGCACGTTCGTTCGACCTTCGTCACCCGCGAGAACCTGCGGGCGGCGATCACCACGGTGGTCAACGCCACGCTCGAGGCCCGCGAGCCGCAGTGGTGGGGCGAGGCGACCAGCACCGCGTCGGACTCCAAGCGGTTCGCGTCCTGGGACTCCAACCTGATGACCGAGTTCCACGCCCGATACGGCGGCTACGGCGTCATGATCTACTGGCACGTCGAGCGCGGCCGGCTGTGCGTGTACTCGCAGCTGAAGTCCTGCTCGTCCTCCGAGGTCGCGGTGATGATCGAGGGCCTGCTGCGGCACGGGACCGACGCGGAGATCGAGGCCAACTACACCGATACCCACGGCGCCAGCCTGGTGGGGTCCGCGTTCACCGAGCTGCTCGGCTTCAAGCTGCTGCCCCGGCTGAAGACCATCGGCGCGATCCAGCTCTACGCCCCCGGTCCCGACCTGGCCGCGTGGCCGAAGCTGGGGAAGATCCTCAAGAAAAGGCCCATCGACTGGGAGCTGATAGCGCGGAACTACGACCGGCCTGCAGGTCGTGGAGAACTGGAACTCCGCCAACGACAAGATCTACTACGGCCGCGAGGGCGTCATCACCGGCGACGACCGCGAGCACGCCGAGGTGTCCATGCTCGCGCTCCACCTGCTGCAGTCCAGCCTGGTCTTCATCAACACCCAGCTCCTCCAGGCGGTCCTGCGCGACCCGGCATGGGCCGGCAAGCTCACCGAGGAAGACCGCCGCGGACTGTCCCCGCTGTTCTGGTCGCACGTCAACCCGTACGGCCGGTTCCGGTTGGACATGGACACCCGCCTTGACCTCACCGCCGCGTAAGACTCCGCTTGCGAACTGGCGGTAACAGCGCTAGCTGGCCCTGCCCACCATGTTCTCCAGTACCTCCGCGATTCCCCTCAGCCCCTCGGCCGCGCGGCGGACCTGGCCGGGGTAGTCAACGGCGGTGCCGGACTGGGACGCGGACCCGGCTTCGAGCAGCGCCAGCAGGTAGCCGGCAACGGCCATCGACGGCTGGATCAGCAGGGGCAGCTCAGAGTGTCCGTTGCTGGCCAGCTGCTCCGCTGTCAGGACCATGAGCAGGGACTCCAGTTGCCGGGCCAGCAGCCGGGCGAACGCGGTCTTCAGCTCATCATCGTGCTCGCAGTCGGCCCCGGACAGCATCCGGGCGGCGGCCCGGTTGATCGCGATCGGGTCAACGCCCGCGTCGTCCGCGGCGCCGGTCGCCATGAGCACCTGCATCGATGCGGCGCCCAGCAGCCAGTTGGCCATCTCCAGCCGCAGCAGCTCCGTGCTGCCGAGCCGCTTGAGTTCTCCTGCCAGGTCGGCTTCGCCCAGGGCGGCGCGGAACAGCCCGATCGCCGCCAGCGCCTGCCCGAGGTCGGCCGGCGACGCCATCTCGCCGAGCCCCTCGCGTACCTCGCCCATGAAGCCGTCCTTGTCGCCCGTTCCGGTGCGGTCCGGCCCAATCATGCCAGCGGCCCGGCCGCCGAAGCGGGCTGATTCCGCGCCTGATGGTGAGAATGCTGTTATCGCAGGCAGTTCGGGTGCGCGGAGTCGGCCCGCCGTCCGGTCTGCCCGATCGCAGTGGCGGCGGCGCTCTCCGCTGGTATTAAAGGGGTCATGGACCTGGGTGAAGCTATCCGCCAGCGCAGGACGGAGCTTGGGATGTCCCAGGCCGACCTGGCGAAGGCCGCCGACGTGGACGCGCGGCAGATCCGCAGGTACGAGGCCGGCGAGCAGCAGCCCCTGTTCACCGTGGCCGTGGCCATCGCCACGGCCCTCCGTATCCCGCTCACCGAGCTGGCCGGGCTGTCGGCTGAGCACGCGGCAGGCCCGGACCGGGTGCTCCCGTGCGTCCGCCACGGAATCGAGTTCACCCAGCGCGACGACTCCAACGGCGAGCTGCGGATAACCGGCGATGACGACGCGGCGCTCCTGCTCTGGGGCGCGGCCTGGCTTGACGAGCACCGCGAGTGGATCATCGACGCGATGAGGTTCCAGCACCCTGCCCGTCCGGGCGACGACACGGTCACGGCGACCGTGGTCATCGAGGTTGTTTCCCCTGGCACGTTCCCGGCCGGGCACCCGGACTCGAAGCCGCGGCTGGGCCCGTGGTCCCACGGCGTTCCCCCGATGCCCGTGTAAGTGGTGCTTGCGGCGACGGAACGGCGGTTGGCGTTAAGAGGCCGCGCGGAGCCCCGCTAACGACACTGGCCGTCCCGAATGCCGCCCGGTAAAGGGCGCTGCGGGTCGGGCGCCCCCGGCCGTTTGAGGGCCGCCCGTTTCTGGCTGGGGATCAGGGGGTTCCGTCGTTTCCGCTGTCGCTGTTGTTGAGGTCGCCCACCTTGCGGCGGTAACGGCCCTGGGCGGCTTGCTCGGACTCCGCCCCGATCGCGGCGGCGATCTGCCTGAACGTCAGCAGGGGCTTGCCGCCGGTGCGGGCCCCGGGCTGGCGGGCTGCCAGCAGCAGGGCGCCTTCCAGGCTGTCGAGGTCCTCGCGCTTGGAAGGCCTCGACCTGCGTCCGGGTCAGCCAGTCACCGCGAGTCGCTCACACCCGGCCCCACCGCAGGTGCGAAGAGCCCGTTTGCTCAGACGGGAAGTTCGGTGATGCTGAGGGCGAAGTCCAAGTTCCCCACCCCGTGGTTGGCGAGGCCCACCGTGACCACGCCCGCTCCTTCCAGCCAGTGCGCCATTTTCAGGCCGCCGACGTCCAGCGGGCGCAGCCCGAGGCTCTCGATGAACGCCTCCACACTTGCCTTGGCCTGCGCATTATCGCCAGCGATGAAGACGTCGGGACGGCCCTTCTCCAGGACATGACGGAAGATGGTGTTGAACGCCTTCACCACGCTGGCGCTGGCCGGGGCCGCCTTGGCGACTTCCTGCGCGATCGAGGTCTCCTCGCGGTGGGCTAGCCCGTCGAACGTGGAATTGAAGGGATTGCTGATGTCGACGATGACCTTGCCCGCGAGAGCGTCTCCGTACTGGGCGACGACCGGCACGACACCGTCGTACAACAGGGCCACGATGACGATGTCCCCGGCCGGGGCGGTGCCCCATTCTCCCGTCGTGGCGCTGCCGCCGAGAGCCTTGGCCAGGTCAGCGGCCTTGGACTGATCGCGGCCCATGACCTCGACGGTGTTGCCGCCCGCTACCGCCCGCACGCCGATGGTGCGGGCCATGTTCCCGGTGCCGATGATGCTGATGTTGCTCATGAGATGTCCTGTCCTGGTTGTGCGTTGTTCGGTTTAGATGGCGGTGGTGCCGCCGTCGGCGACGAGTTCCATGCCGTTGACGTAGCTGGAGTCGTCGGAGGCGAGGAAGAGGGCGGCGGTGGCGATTTCGTCGGGGCGGCCCATCTGGCCGCGGGGGATGAGGGACTCGAACTGGCGCTTGGTGGCCTCGTCGAAGAGTTCTTCCTGCTTGGCGGTGGCGACCTGGCCGGGGGTCAGGACGTTGACGCGGATGCGGCGGTCCTTGAGCTCGTTGAGCCAGACGCGGGCCCAGGCCTGCTGGACGGCCTTGCTGCCGGCGTAGACGCTCCAGCCGGGGAAGGCGCCGAGGGAGGCGTTGGAGCCGGTCATGAGGATGGAGCCGCCGTCGTTGAAGAGCGGGAGGGCCTTCTGGACGGTGAACAGGGTGCCGCGGGCGTTGAGCCAGAACGCGGCGTGGAAGTGGGCCTCGGTGATCTCGCCGAGCGGGGCGGGCTCGCCCACGCCGGCGCTGGCCCACAGCACGTCGAGGCTGCCCTTCTCCCGCTTGACGGTGTCGTACAGGCGGTCCAGGTCGTCCAGGTCGGCGGCGTCGCCCTGGACGCCGGTGACGTTGCGGCCGATCTGCTTCACGGCCTCGTCCAGGGCGTCCTGGCGGCGGCCGGTGATGAAGACGTGCGCTCCCTCGTCGACGAACAGCTTCGCGCCGGCCAGCGCCATGCCGGTGGTGCCGCCGGTGATGACCGCTACCTTGCCGTCAAGCTTTCCCATAGTCGCTCCCTTGGGTCGGTGGTGCCGTGCGCACCTGGGGTGACGTTTTTATGTACACCGTCCTGTGTGCTTACGGTACCGGGCGGGCGGCCGGGACGCAAACTATGTACACCGGTCGTTACCCAGCTGGGGTACCATGGGCCCATGACGGAGTTGGAGAAGGGCCCCAAGGGCCGCCGCCGCGGCCGGGGCGCCCGCGAGCGCATCCTCAGCGCGTCCCAGCAACTGTTCCGCGAGCAGGGCATCAACCGCACCGGCATGGACCAGCTTTGCGCGGCGGCCCAGGTGTCCAAGCGCACGGCCTACCAGCACTTCACCGGCAAGGACGAACTCGTCGCCGAGTACCTGCGCCGGTTCGACCCCTCCGTTCTGTCCGGCGTGTTCGACCGCACCGACCTCACGCCCCGCGAACGGCTCCTCGCCGCCTTCGACATCCCCGCCGCCACCCCCCTGTGCCCCTACATCGCCGCCGCCGTCGAACTCCACGACCCCCGGCACCCCGCATCCCAGTACGCACGCGACTACAAGAAAGCCGTCGCCGCGCGGCTCGCCGACACCGCCCGCGAAGCCGGCGCCGCCGACCCTGAACAGCTCGGCGAGCAGCTCGCGCTGCTCATCGACGGCGCCGCGGCCCGCACCCGGGTCCTCAACGCCGACGCCTTCCCCACCGCCGCCGCCATCGCCGCCGCCCTCATCGACAACGCCATCCCCGCCACAGCCAGCGATGACCGGCGACGGGAGGAAGTGTCAAGTTAACTTGGCACTCCGCGGCCGGGCCGGACGCGCCCGAGCCCGGTGCCCGGTGCAGAAGGCCCGCCTGGCCGACGGTCACCCGGCCTGGGTCGTGCTCGGCTACGACGCGGCCCGGCAAGCGCTCAACGACCCGCGCATCTCAAAGGACATGTTCGCCGCGCTGGCCGGCAATGGCGACGTCGTGGCCGAGGGGCTGCCCGGACCGGAGTTCTCCCGGCACATGCTCAACGTCGACCCGCCTGACCACACCCGGCTGCAGCGGCTGGCATCCCGGGCCGTCGTGCCTCCCCGGATCGCCGCGCTGGAGCCGGCCATCCGGGCGATCGCCAGCAACCTCCTCGACGAACTGGACGCGACCGCCCGGTCACTTACGTGTGCGACCGGACGCTTCCTAGGCAGTATCCGCACCCTGAAGCGGCTCGGTCAATCTTGGATCGCGGATCGGGCTTCGCTGAGGGCCTGGGTGGCCTGGGTGAGGGTGTACGCGAGCGCCTGATCCCAGCGCATGTCCGCGCCGCGGGCGCGGAGTTCCCGGGCGCGCTCCTCGCCCAGAGCTTCGGTCACGGCCGAGGTGACCAGCTGGGCGAACATCGGCGACTCGGGTATGCAGGTTGCGGCGGCGCCCCGGATGATCGCGGCAGCGTCAGGCCGGGTGGCGGCGAGCGCGCCCGCGATCATGTAGAGGGCGAAGCCGACCCGGATACGGTCGCCTCCCCACTGGAGGCTGGCGATGGCATGGCTGCCGAGCTCGAGCGTGTCGGCCCGGTCGTTGAGGAGAAACGCGATCGCGGTAGCCCAAACGAGGTCGCGGGCGCTGTGATAGCCGAGCGCGGTGCCGAGCTCGCGGCTTTCGTTCAGGCAGGCGCGGGCCTGGCCGGGGTCGGTGCCGGCGACGGTTGCGCCGACGGCGAGCAGGCTGCTCGTGATGAGGGCCGGGGCGCCGGCCTGGCGGGCGAGCATGACTGCCTCGTTAGCCAGCGGGGTCGCCGTAGGTGCGTCACCGACGACCAGGTGATCGGCCACCGCCATGGTGAGGTGGACGGAGGCGTCGGCGAGGTCGCCGCCGACCCGCGCGAGACGGGCGGCCTGTTCGGCAAGGCGGGCGGCGTCGGCGAACGCGCCGACAGTGATTGCGATGCTCGAGCGGGCGGCGCAGATGGTCTCCTCGACCCGCCAGTCCGGGCTGCCTTGGCGAGTGTTGGCTTCGGCCGCCCGGCGGCACAGCTCCTGGGCCCCGGTCATGTCCGCGCGGTTGGACGCGAATACTGCGCTGACCGCCAGGGCGAGCGGATACCCCGGGTGATCGGCCGCGCCTGGCAGCTCGAGGGCCGTTTCGTCGGCCAGTAGCAGCGGGTAAGTGCTCCAGACCTCAACCGGCGCGAAGCCCGCCAGGATCTGGAACGCGGTGCCGACGTTGCCGGTGCCGATCGCCCACGACCAGGCCGCAAGCAGGTTGTCCTGCTCGGCGCTGAGCCGGGCCGTCCAGAACATTTCCTGGTTAGGGTCGCGGGCATGTTCCCGAACCCGTCCGAGAAGGTCCGCGTAGTAGCCGGCGTGGCGGGCACGCCATCGGTCGGCCTGCCCGGCTTGGTCGAGGTGCTGCTCGCCGTACTGGCGGATCGTCTCCAGCAGTCGGTAGCGGGTCTCGAACCCCTTGTCCTCGGCGACCACCAGTGACCGCGTCACCAGGCTGGCCAGCAGATCGAACACCGCTCCAGGATCGATGCCCTCCCCGCCACAGACCGCCTCCCCGGCCTCCAGGGTGCAGCCGCCCGCGAATACCGCCAGCCGGCCGAGCAGGGCCTGTTCGGGCTCGGTGAGCAGGTCGAAGGACCAGTCGATGGTAGCGCCCAGTGTCTGGTGACGTGCCACTGCTCCACGTCGGCCAGCCGCCAGCACCGTGAAACTCCGCTCCAGCCGCCGAGCCAGCTCGGCCGCCGTCATCGCGGGCACCCGCGCCGCCGCCAGCTCGATCGCCAGCGCGATGCCATCCAGCCGCCGGACCACCGCGGCGACCGCCGCCGCGTTCTCAGCCGTCACCTGAAAACCAGGCTTGACCGCGGCCGCGCGGTCGGCGAACAGCCGCACTGCCTCCGCATCGGTGATCGCCGCCAGATCGGCGCTGGCGCCGGGCACCCCCAGCGGCGGCACCAGGACTAGCCGCTCTCCGTCGATCCCCAGGGCCTCGCGAGCGGTCGCCAGGATCACCAGCCGGGGGCATGACCGCTGCAGGACCCCGGCCAGCGCCGCCGCTCCCTCGAGCAGGTGCTCGCAGTTGTCGAGCACCAGCAGCAGTTCCTTATTGCGCAAGAACTCCGCCAGTGTCTCGCGGGTACCCTGGCCGACCCGGGCGGTCACCGAGAACAGCGCCGCGACCGCATCATCCACCCCTGCGGGGTCGCGGATCGGTGCCAGCTCACACAGCCACGCCCCATCTGCAAACCGCCCCGCCGCCTGGGCTGCGGCCTGCAACGCCAGCCGGGTCTTGCCCACCCCGCCCGGCCCGGTCAGGGTCACCACCCGTGCCTGGCCCAGCGCCGCTGTGGTCTGCTCCAGCTCCCGGGCCCGGCCGATGAACGAGCTCACCGGCAACGGCAGATTGCTGGCGCTCTCCGCCAGCGTGACGATCGGCGGGAAGTCCGCCGGGAGGTCGGCATGGGTCAGCTGGTAAATGAGCTCTGGCTCGCCCAGATCGCGCAGCCGGAACTTCCCGAGCTTCTTCAGCCCGAGACCGCCGCCCAGTCGGCCGCCGACTAGGTCGCGCGTGATCTTGGTGAGAAGCACCTGCCCACCGTGCGCGGCAGCTCTCACCCGGGCACAGCGGTTGACCGGCGCGTGGTCGATACGGTCGCTGCCGTGCGCTCGCGCTTCCCCGGTGTGCAGGCCCATCCGCACCCGCAGCGCGACACCCGCCGACCACGCCTCATGCGCGAGCCGGAGCTGGCAGGCGCCGGCCGCCTCGACTGCGGCAACCGCGCTGTGAAACACCGCGAAGAAACTGTCACCCTCCCCGCGGGAGCGGACCACCACTCCGCCATGCCTCTCGATAACCTCGGTGAGAAGACGATCGTGCTGCTCCAGAGCCAGCTCCATCGCGTCTGGCACCGTTTCCCACAGTCGCGTCGATCCCTCGATGTCGGTTAGCAAGAACGTGACCGTCCCGGTCGGCAGCTCAACCGGGCCGGGCTCGCCCGTCCCGGTCAGCGACATGCGCGGCACCCCGGTTCCTGCCGTGGCTGTGCCAGCGACACGGCAGCACCGGTCGCGTCAGGCGCCCACACCCGGAAAGTCACGCCGCCGGGGAAGGGGATCGACCCCATGCCCGGATGCGTGGACGTAGCCGTCACTACCATTAATCCCCCCTAAAGATCTTCACCATATAGACACAATCAGCACCCGCGACCAGCACATCGCGGCTACGCCTCGACATCGGGCTGGCCAGCGGCCGACTTGGTGACGGCCGACGCCGATACACGCGACGGATCAGCCGGAATTGATGCTTCCCAACTACAAGTGCGCTGGAGATAGTATCTCACGCCCGAGCGAACCCGAGTGATTCCCTTTCACAGGAGCTCTCCGCACCGCGATACCGGACTCTTATAAAATCGTCACAGTTGCGATTGCGCCGTCCATACTCGTTCAGGGCTGCAGGGGACGGCACCCGGCGTCCGCCTTTCAGGCACGGGCTCTCCGGCGATTACGGCGCCGTCCCACGGCAGTCACCTAATGCGCCCGAACATAACCCACCCTGATCACCAGCCCCAGACACCACCCGCGCCACTCCGCGAACATCACCATCCCGGGCACCTCGCCCGGTGTTACGCGCATGAGATCGCAGCGGTCAGAAAGGAACTGACAGCGCCAAGGTGACCACCCGGTGTGGCACCGAACCGGGTGATCTGCATGCCGCTACGGGCAAAGCTCGGTGGTTGGCCGACACCCGGATCTGCCGAATAGCGGGCGTTGCGCGGCCGCATACTTATTCGCTGGTCTGTATGTCCGGTCAGCGGCGGCGGCGATCGTTATCTCAGGCGTTCGATTCGGATCGAAGGCCGCGCTAAACGCCGAGTATGAATGCCTGCAAGAGAATAGGGATTTATGGGTCTGGGTGCGCAGATCGTCCGTTATCTCATTCGTCGGCCAACGGACACTAGCGTGCAGAAGTCGGCCACTTCGGCCTCCAGCGCAGCAGCTTCGAGTCCGTCTTCGAAGTTGGGCTCACCGATAGTCGGCCGTGTCCGCGTCGCGAACGATGCGCGCGGGCACAGTCGGCGACCCGGCCACGACAGGCCGGTCAGGAGGTCACCCTTCGACACCGCGAAGGTCAGCGCCGTCAAGGGAGGGCCTGCTCGGCATCCTCGGCGGTCAGCGCCTCGTTACTGATACTCATAACCCTTTGTTCTCCTCCTTGGGTGTACCGGTCGTCCCGGTATGCCTGTCAACGTATGCTCGGCCAGGCTGCGGGCCTTGCGAACCTGGGGACGGGACCCCCCGACCTCAGCCGGCCGATCGGGGCCCCGCCCGGCCGGTGCCGGGCTACCCGGCACCCACGGCCACCGTCCACGAGGCGGCCACCAAGGTCGAGCCCTACCGCACGGGCCGCGAGTGTCTGGAGTCTCATCCCGTGCGTGCCAGCTCCGCCGCCGAGCCGTCATCGCGCACCGCGGGCAGGGGCGCGACAGCTTGCTAACTAGTGACGGTCTCCCCGTCCGGGAACACTTCGCTGAGCCGCCCGGTGTGGACGTCATAGACGAACCCCCTGATCGGTACCTCCGGCGAGATCCACGGATGCGACCTGGCCTTGTGGATCTGCTCCCTGGTGTTCTTCTCGGGGTCGGTGAAGCTGTAGAACCTGGCCGGCGCAATCGGCGCTCGCCCCGTCTGCTTGCGGAGCCGGTCCTCCAGCTCGCCGTCGGTAAACCTGAGCATCCCGCAGTCGGTGTGATTGATGATCATGATCTCCCGGGTGCCCAGCAGCCTGGTCGAGAGAACAAGCGACCGGACCGCGTTGTCATCGATCACGGTGCCGAAGTTCCTGATCATGTCGACATCGCCAGCGGCCAGACCCAGCATCTGCTCGATGCTGGTCAGCCGGGGATCCGCACAGGTGACGATCGCGATCTTGGGCGCCGGCGGTCCCCCGCGGCCGGGGTCGTAGTCGTTGGCGATGGTTGCATTCGCGCTCAGCGCCTCGTCGGTAATACTCATGACCCTTTCTCCTTCTCTTTCTCTCTGGGCGTGTTCTCTCTGGGCGTGCCGGCAGCTGCATCTGCCGAAGGTGGGCGCAGTTCGCTGGTAGAAGCTCGCAGGAACGTCCCGATCTGCTCGGTGGCCTGGGCTGCCTCGGGGGTGCCGAGCAGGAGCTGGTAGACGTGGGGCAGGCCCTCGCCGATCTGCAGGGTGACGTCGACCCCGGCTTGGGCTGCTGCTGCGGCCAGGCGCTCGGAATCACTCAGCAGCAGGTCGGCCGTGCCGACCTGGATGAGCAGCGGCGGGAGCCCGGCCAGGGAGGCGAACAGCGGCGACGCCAGGGGCGTCTTAGGGTCAGCCCCGGCCAGGTAGCCGGCGGCGAACTGACCGAGCATGGCGGGGGTCGAGATCGGATCCTGATCGGCGCGCTCGGTCATCGAGGCCCCCGAGCTGGTCAGGTCCACCGTCGGGGACATCAGCGCGGCGGCCGCGGGCAAGGCCTGCCCGGCGTCACGGGTGGCCACGAGCAGGGCGACGGCGAGCCCGCCGCCGGCCGAGTCGCCGGCCACCGCCAGTGATGTCGCGCTCAGGTCCTGGCCGGCGCGGAGCCAGCGCCACGCGGCCAGGACGTCGTTGATGGCGGCGGGGAAGGGATGCTCGGGGGCCAGCCGGTATTCGGGGAACAGCACCCGCATCCCGCTGGCCCGGCCCAGCCGGGCGGCCAGCTCGCCGTCGCTGCGAACCGACCCGAGCTCATACCCTCCGCCGTGCAGGAACAGCAGCACCCGGCCGGGGTCGGTTCCCGGGGCGGCCAGCCAGTGGGCGGGCACCCCGCCCGCGGTCACCTCCGTCACCAGCACGTCGTCAGGCACCGGATGCAGGCGGTCCCCGGGGATGAAAGCGGCGCGGCGCTGTTCCAGCGTCGGCGGGGGCTGGCCGGCACTGGCCTTCCGCCGGTCCCGGAGGGCCTCGATCACGTTCTGCATGGCCTGGCTCGGCATGTCGGCATCTCCTTCGGCAAGGCGCTCGGTGATGTCCAGGCTGGCCGCGATGTCGCGCAGTCTCGCGGCGGGGTCGCGGGCGAGGTGTAGCCGGACCGGGCGCGGTTGGTCAGGAAGCCCGGGTCCGCCACGTGAAATAAACGTTCAACGTTCCTGGAAGATATTACTAGTTTTCAGGTCGCAAACGTAGGCCGGGGCACCGGGGTCAGCCGCCGTCGGTGGCCAGCCCGCCCGGGGCTACCCCAGGGACGGGGATCTCGGGGATCCTGGGCTTCTGCCTGGAGGTACCTGCCGGGCGGCTGGGATGTGGTCAATGAGCGACCTTTCCGATGGCGGCCGGCGCAAGGGGGTGAAGAAGTTGACGAGGTTGCCGTCGGGGTCACGCAACAGCAGCGACCGGTTACCCCAGGGCAGCGTGGTGGGCTCGGTGACGAAATCCCCGACGAACCCGGCCAGGTCCTGGTGCACGCCGTCCACGTCATCGACGAGGAACTCGATGATCACGGTGTGGTTGCTGTCCGGGCGGGCGGCCGCCGGGGACAAAGACGTCGGCATCGGCGGCGCCAACGTGATCCAGCAGTACCTGGCCGCCGGGCTGGTCGATGAGCTGCGGCGGCACGTCGCCCTGGTGCTGCTGGGCACGGGCAAGCGGCTGTTCGGCAATCTGGGCCACCAGACGATCGAGCTGGAACGCACCGGCGTCATCGGTCGCCTTATGCGACCCACCTGTTCTTCACATGCGCCGCTGACCGCCAGGCTACTAGGCCTCCCAGACCGGGACCGTCACCCGACGTCAGCGTGAATGCAGCGAGCCTGCTGCCTGATCCGTTAAGTACGGTAATCGGGCGCGGACCGCCTGCGGAGCTGGCCGCTCATAACGGTGTGTTCTGCCGCCGGGAGCCGATTGGCCCGGCGCGGCCCGGTGGGAGTGGCAGGTCTGCTGGCTGGCACAGTCATTTTCCTCGATTTTTCACGGGTCTCTCCGGTCGCTGTCTTGGTGGCATTCGTGTCCGGGTGTTTGTCAGCCATCGGTGTGAGCCTGGCGGCGCTGCAGGAATCTCCGGGTCAGGTCCGCGATCGCGTCGGGCTGCTCGTCGAGGGCGAAGTGGCCGGCGTCGAGGACGTGCACCTCGGCGGCGGGCACCTCCCTGCGGTAGGCCTCGGCCTCCTCGACCTGGAACGACGGGTCGTAGCGGCCCCATACGACCTGCAGGGGCGGCTGGTGCTGGCGGGAGCCAGTCCTGCCAGGCGGGGTAGCTCGCGACGTTGGTGCGGTAGTCGTAGAACAGGTCGGCCTGGATGTCCTGCTGGCCGGGCCGGCTGAGGAAGGCGAACTCGTCGGTCCACAGGTCCGGATCGTAGTTCTCCGCGTTCGGGCTGGTCCCGACGTGGCGCTGCCGCGTCGCGGCGAAGGAGAAGAAGTTCTCCCGCAGCGCGGCCTCGTGTGCCTCGCGGTCAGCCCAGAACTCGCGCCGGGCCTGCCACAGCGGGCTGAGCCCGTCCTCGTGGGCGACGGCGTTCCGGACCACGAGCGCGTCGAGCCGCCCGGGATGGGCGATCGCGAGCCGGAACCCCACCGGGCCGCCGTAGTCCTGCACGACCGGGTGTAGCGGCGCAGGCCGAGGACCTCGGTGACACGGCCGATGACGGCAGCCAGGTGGTCGAAGGTGTAGGCGAACTCGGTCTGGCTGGGCGCGTCGCTGTGCCCGAACCCGGGATAGTCCGGCGCAACCAGGCGGAACGGGCCGGCGAGCCGGTCCAGCAGCGGCTGCCACATGCGGGAGGAGGAGGGAAATCCGTGCAGCAGCAGGATCGCGGGCGCGTCCTGCGGGCCGGCGTCGCGGTAGAAGACGGACAGGCCGTCGACATCGGCGGCACGGTAGGCTGTGCGATACATGGTTGCCTCCGTTCACCTTAGGGGTGGACAGGTCCGGGAGTTCAGGCGTAGGCCTGGCTCATCAGTTCGCTGATGTGCGCTTCGCCGCGGCGTGCTCTCGCGCGGTCACTTCTTCACGGACGCCCTGACGCAGCGAGTTCGTCAACGACCACTGCACCGCCTTGGAGGCCGCATAGCTGGGGTACAGCGGCCGCCCGACCCAGGACGCCACCGACCGCATGTTCACTAGTGCGCCGCCGCTGTTCCGGCCAAGGACCGGGGCGAACGCCCGGGAAACGGCCCAGGTGCCGAGGTAGCTGACCTCCATCTCCTGGCGCGCATGGTCGAAAGCGCCTTCCAGGAGCCTGGTGCCTGCGCCCCCGATTCCCGCGTTGTTGACCACGGTGGTGACGTCGCCCGCCGCAGCAGCGGCCGCGGCGATCTCCTCGGGCCTGGTGACATCCGGCCGCAGCGGAATGGTGTCCCGATCGGCCACGGTGGCCGGATCACGGACACAGAACAGCTCTCAGGTGCCCGCAGCCGGTGACGCGGAACAGCCAGCCCAGGCGGCTGGTTCACGTCACCGCCATCACGACGTACCTCGCCACGAACCGACGCTGATCGCAACGGCCAGCTCACCGCACAACCGCGGTTCCCGATGCGGAACCTTCAGCAGGGCCGAACTCACGGCGGACGTGCTGTTAACGAATGTGTCACCAGCCCCAAACGAGCACGAGCGGTCCAGCACCTCGCAGCCTGCGTCACTAGGCGCAGTCGGGCCGCCTCGCTCGTAAGAACCCAGTGTATCGACCAGGCACTACCCGGGGTCCGGACCACACGCCGCCGGTGCGACGATGGGCACAACCGGCACATCAGCATCATGGGCGGCATGACTGGCGTCATGTCCACAGGACGGAGGAACGTTGCCATGACAGAGGGCACACAGCAGACGGGCAGCGACAACACGGCTGTTCGCGCGTTTCAGGTCGGTTTTCCGGAGGCGGAGCTCACCGAGCTGCGCAGGCGCGTAAGCGCGGCCAGGTGGCCCGAGCGCGAGACGGTCACCGACGACTCGCAGGGCGTACGGCTCGCGATGATGCAGGACCTCGCGCGCTACTGGGAGACCGACTACGACTGGGGCAAGTGCGAGGCGAAACTGAACGCCCTGCCGAACTTCATAACCGAGATCGACGGGCTTGACATTCATTTCATCCACGTCCGCTCCCAGCACGAGGACGCGCTGCCGCTGATCGTCACGCACGGGTGGCCTGGCTCGATCATCGAGCAGCTGAAGATCATCGAACCGCTCACCAACCCGACAGCGCATGGCGCGAGCGCGGCGGACGCGTTCCATCTGGTGATTCCCTCGCTGCCCGGCTACGGGTTCTCCGCCAAGCCGGCCACCGCCGGCTGGGATCCGGTCCGCACCGCACGGGCCTGGGTGACGCTGATGAAGCGCCTCGGGTACACCCGGTTCGTCGCGCAGGGCGGCGACTGGGGCGCGGCCGTCACGCAGGCGATGGGTGAACAGGCAGCACCGGAGCTGCTCGGCATTCATTCCAACATGCCCGGTACCGCTCCAGCCGCCATCGACAAGGCGGTCCAGCGCGGCGACCCGCCGCCATCCGGTCTCTCAGACGAGGAACTACGCGCCTACGAGCAGCTGAGCACCTTCTACGCGAAGCACGTGGCCTACGCCCAGATCATGACGACGCGGCCGCAAACGTTGTACGGGCTGGCGGACTCCCCCGTCGACCTGGCGGCGTTCATGCTGGACCACGGCGACGGTACCGGCCAGCCCGGGCTCGTAGGACAGGCCATGCAGGGGCACCCGGTGGGCGACCTGACCCGAGACGACCTCCTGGACAACATCACGCTCTACTGGCTGACGAACACCGGGGTTTCCTCGGCCCGCCTGTACTGGGAGAACAAGGCGGACTTCTTCGATGCCAAGAACATCTCCATTCCGTTTGCCATCAGCGTCTTCCCCGGCGAGCTCTATCAAGCCCCGCGGAGCTGGGCCGAGCACGCGTATCCCCACAACCTCATCCATTACAACAGGCTCGACCGAGGCGGTCACTTCGCGGCCTGGGAGCAGCCGCAACTCTTCTCCGAGGAGATGCGCGCGAGCTTCAGATCACTTCGCAAGTAGTGCGGGGATAAATGTCGTAGTGCTGCTGGGCGTCGGCCAGGGACAGGCGGGAATGGCCGGGACTGACCGGGCGCCTGCCTGGAGGCACGCTCGGCGTCGCGATCCTCGGCTCGGTGCTGGACTCCGGCTATGGCAGCCGCGTGGTCAGCGCTTTCAAGGGACTGGGCGCCCCAGCCAGCGTCGCGCCCCAGGCGAGCCAGTCGGTCGTCGCCGGCGTCATCACCGCGGCGCACTTCCCGCCCGCGCTGCAGGCGGCCGCGGGGGATTCGGTCCGGCAGGCGTTCAGGACCGGCCTGCACGCAGGCTCGTTCGTCGCGGCGGGTGCGACCTTTGCCGCGGCTGTGGTCGCGCTGGTCTTCCTGCCGGCCCGCGCCCGTGCGGGGCACCCCCAGGCCGGGCCGGCCGCCGGGGTCAAGATCGGCGTAGCCGTTCACGGGCAGCAGGCCCAGCCCGCTAAGGGCTTTGGCCGGCTATGTGAGTTGATGGGGATGCTCGCGGTGGTGATCCAGGCTGGTTCCGGCTCGCCTGCCGCTCAGCCGGTATCGCCGGCGTGTGTCATGGTGTGTGCATGAATGAGGGCCTGTGGGATGCCTACGACCGGATGGGTCTGAGCTTCCAGGAGCATGCGGCCGACAGTGCGTACAACGCCCATTACGACCGGCCAGCAGTACTGGCAGCGCTGGGGCCGGTCACCGGCCTGCGGGTCCTGGACGCTGCCTGCGGGCCCGGTCTTTACTTGCGCGAACTGCTGGAGCGGGGAGCGAAGGTCAGCGCCTTCGACGCGAGCCCGGTCATGGTGGCCTTGGCCAGGCAGCTGACGGCGAACCAGGTGCGGATCGAACAGGCGGTGCTCGGGGAGCCGCTGCCCTACCCGGATTGCGCCTTCGACCTCATTGTCTGCGCGCTGGCCATTCACTACGCCAGCGACCGAGCGGCCGCCTTCGCCGAGTTCTGCCGCGTCCTGCGCCCCGGCGGGGCGGCGGTGGTATCGACGCAGCACCCTTTTATGGATTGGCTGCGCAAGAACGGCTCCTACTTCCAGACCACACTGGAGACCGACATCTGGCCTAGCCCATCGGGAGAGCAGCCAGTGCACTTTTGGCGTGAACCGCTGTCAGCCCTGTGCACGGCTGCCACCGATGCTGGATTCCTCATCGAGAAGCTCGTCGAGCCTATCCCCGCGGGATCAATGCGCGAGCGTTATCCCGAGGACTACGAGAAACTGAGTAAGGAACCGGGATTTCTTATCCTGCGCCTTCTCAAGCCAGCCACGCCGAAGCCCGGCACTCCGAGCTGACTCAGCGCCGCCGCCTCCGCGCCTCCGGCAAAGGGTACGCAAGGTCGCTCATGCCGCGCTCAGCTCGTTGGGGCGATGGTGAATACCTGACCGCCAGGAATCATGAAGTAATACGGATGGCCCGGATGCTTGACCTCGGTAAGTCCTGCCTCGAGGGCGGCCTGGAGGACGGCAGCCGGGTCGTCGGCGCGCAGCTCAAGCCAGGCACCCAGCCGCGGCTGCTCATCATCGGGTGCATCGTCGGTGAACTCGACGCTGAGGTGTCCGCCACCGGGAAAGCTGACAACGAGCATCGGCTGATCGATGCCTGGAAACTCAACGGTCCGCACCGGGCTCCCCAGGACCGTTTCAAAGCACTGAGCCAGTTCCCCGCGCCGGTGCGGACGCACGAAGATATGCACATTGCTGCCAAGAGCGATCACGACGTAGCTGACCCTTTCCTTCCGATCTTGGAGCCATCCGCAGAACAATGCTCCCCAGCCGTTACATCCTCCCACAAGGCCAGATCACGACGTCCTGTCATGCCGCATAGGGCCCGTGTTCTGGTCTGTCGCTGGGTATTCGCCTCGATTGTGATGAGCACCTCGTTGCCGAAGGCGTGGTCGACCCGGCAGTGCAGGTTCAGTTCAACGATGCGGCCGTCCCGGGATGCCCGAATCGGCCCGGCTCGGCGGCCAAGCCGCAGACCGCACCTCGTCTCCGGGTCCGGGTTACCAACACGCTCATCTTGCCCGTCTTCACACGGCAATCTGCGGCGATCATCCGGCAGGCCGGTGAGCAGGACGGCAGCCAGCATCCGTGATAGACCAGATCCATGCAGCCCTGGCAGCTACCGCTTCATATGAGATCTGAGGATGAGATGGCTGCGGCGGATCAGCGGCATCGTCTGGATATTCAGCTGGTACACCATCTACCTTGAGATTTTCCGTGGCATCACATGACGAAATCGCTCCGTTTCAATCCGTCGCCACCACTTCCTGGAACGGATATCCGACCCAGAGCGGGCGTCCCGCTCATAGCGGTGTGCCTGGGTTCCGTAGCAGCCCCGCTGATCTTCCTTACGGCCACGATGATCGAACGAATGCGCGTCAGGCCCGGCGGGACTCCGCCTAAAACGACCGGCTAGCCAGAACCCAGATCCACGCGAGCGAACATCCTCACATGCCGCATGACGTGCGCGGTGGAAGGCCGGTCGGGCCGAGTTCAGGCTGATGGTTTGCGGGCCCGGGTGGTAAGCGTACGCGTGAGCGCTCGCGCGGATAGCGCCGTGAGCCAGCCGAAGCCGGTCACGATGCTGGCTCGCTGGAGCGATCCGGCAAGATTGACGAGCCGGCGTGATTGGCTAAAGCCCGCACCGGCCAGTGCCATGGTTGCCAGCATGGTCGTCGCTGTTGCGGCACAGTACAGGCCGAATCCGCGGTGGCCGGTCCGGAAGGACTGCCAACTGCAGGTGAGCGCGGCGGCCGGCAGACCGACGAACACCGGGACCGCCGCGAGGGTATGCACCATGCCGGTGCGGTTGGGCCGGACGAGCGCATCGGGCGTTCCTGGCGGGTAGCGCTAACCGGGTCCGTCGTGAAGACGGCGGAGCCGATGAGGCCGGCACCCGCTGCGCCGATCAGGGCCGAGCCCACCCGCGCGCTGAGCGCGCGATCACCGGCCCGCCACAAGCCCGCGGCGCCGGCGAGGAATAGCGTCCCGGTCGCGGCGAAGTTCGCGGCCTGGACCCAGCCTCGCGCCCCGAGCGCCAGCGAACTGACAGGATGGCGCGAAGGCCGGCACCCATCCCGGATGGCACCCTCGATGAGGAATACAGTGACGAAAACAGGGCCCTCCAGCCAGACCGCAGTACAGCAGCCCGCGAGTCCATCTCGCCGATGTGCCAGGCGCGCTGGCGGCCTCCATGAGCCAAGTTCTGGCCGATTATCACGGTATTGTTCCGCGAGGCACGACCCACTGCATTGGCTGGCCGGTGACCTGCGCGATGAGATCGTAATCACCGTCATAGTGCAGGACAGTGACGCGTTCTCGCTCGGCCACGGCTGCGACCATCAGGTCGGGCGAGCCTACCGCCCGCATGCGCCCGCCCCTCCACAGCGAGGCCTGGACCTCAAGGGCGCGCCGCCAGCCCTCATCGTGGGTGGCCAGCCACTCGTAGCCAGCATCACGATCGGTTCGCAACTGGTCAAACTCGGCACTGCTCCGTGTGGCCCATCCGAGCTCGAACTCGATTACGCCGCATGTCGCTACGACTCCTGACTCGATCAGTGGCGCAAGAACCGCTGCCACCGCCGGGCGGGAGGCGCTGCAGGCGCTGATATCGCCGACCTCGGCGAAGAGCACGGCCATCGGGTGCTGCGCGTGTGCGGCAAGGGCACCAAGGTTGTCCTGGTCCCACTGCGGCCAGCGGTCGGCCGGGCCATCGACCGGGCAATATGCTTCCGGGAACGGGGGTCGATCCTACTTAACACCTGCGGTGCCCGGATGGACCGGCACGCGGCCACCCGCCGCCTGCTGCACCTCGCCGAGGCCGCCGGAACCTGGACCGCCACCCGAACTACATCCTGGCCGCCTACATGGCGTCGGCACCTGACCCAGACCACGCCTCCCGCGGCCACTGCCCTTAACTTGCAGGACTTCTGTCCGGTAGTGCCCGATTTCCTGGGGGACGGTAACGAAGTGGGCGCAGGCTGATCACGAGACGGAGAGTGGCCGCGAAAGTGCGAACATAGCAACGAAGCTCCCGGTAGGACGTGAGGTGTTCAAAGCCCGTATACGTCCGTGATCAGGAGCTTCGTTGTCTCGTCATTGTGCCATGCTCGTGTCGTCTTCGCAGGCCAGGCCGGTTATCCCGGCTGCGGGAGAGGACGGGAAGGGCAGCGCGGAAGACCGGCTGCGGGCGGACCTGGCCCGCCGGGTGGTGGCCGGGCCCGGCTTGTGGACGCACTGGCTGGAGGATATCGACCGGCGGGGGCTGATCGAGGAGCTGCTCGCGGACGGGGTGATCGAGGAGGCGGCAGCGTCCGCGCCGCATGACCATCAGCTGGACCGGGCGCTGAACGCGAAGATGACGGTGATCTGCCTGATCGTCGGGTGCCTGTTCCCCGGGGAGGGCTATGACGGGGCGCTGCGGGTCGCGTTCAGCCTGCCCGGACTGGGCATCAAGCCCGGCACCCCGGTCCCGAGCGGCCCGGCCCTGTCGAAAGCCCGCGCGCTTTCCGGGGAGCACGTGATGAAACAGCTTTTCGAGCTGGATGCTGCCCGCCCGGACCCGGAGCCGGGACCCGGGTCGCTGTGGCACCAGATGGAACTGACCGCGATCGACGGGACCACCGCCGAGCTGTTCAGTAACGACGAGCTGGCGGACGAGTTCGGGGTGCCCTCGGGCGGCACGAAGCCGAAGCTGAGGATCGTCGCGCATGTCCGTACCGGGACCCGCCGGTGGATCGGCGCGGCGGTCGGCGGCTACCTCGACGGGGAGAACACCGTGGCAGACGAGCTTGCCGGCACGTTCAGGCCCGGGATGCTGAACCTCGCGGACCGCGGGTTCTTCTCCATGAGCCGGTGGATCCGCCTGTCGGCCACGGGCGCGCACCTGTGCTGGCGGGTCAAGAACGGCGCCACGTCCGTCCCGTTCAAGACCCTCCGGGTCCTCCCTGACGGGTCCGAGCTGGTCCGCCTGCATGAATCGGACGGGATGCTCAGCACGCGGCGCCGCGACGCCCGGGACAAGGCCCTGCCCCGGCTCCCGGACACCACCGCCAGGCTGGTCTGCTTCACCGTTACCGCCCGCACCCCGCGGGGCCACGTCAAGACCACGGCGATCCGGGTCCTGACCACCTTGCCGGACCATGCCACGTTCCCGGCTCACGAGATCGCTGCGCTGTATGCTGAACGCTGGCAAATCGAAATCGCGTTCCTGCACCTGAAGAAAACGCTGCGCGGTAACCGGCGGGTCCTGCGCGGCCGGTCGCCCGTCCTGGCCCGGCAGGAAGCCTGGGCGTTCCTCCTCGTCTATAACATGATCACGACGCTGGCCGCCCGCGCCGCGGCCCTCGCCGGCGCCGACCCCGACGAGATCAGCTTCACCGCCGTCCTGTCCATGGTCCGCGCCGGGATCTGGGGCGATACCTGCTGCGAGCACTGCGGCAGGCGCCCCCGGAACCCCCTGGGCCGTCTCCTCCGCAGCATCATCAGCAGCCCCCGTAACAGGACTGGCCGGAAACGGACCTCTGGCCGTACGGCAGCCGAACGCCGGACCCGGCATACCGAAGACGCGACATATACCATCACCATCACCCCGTCAAATCTCCCAACATGGGATGAATCTCCCGGAAGTTAAGGGCAGTGCTCCCGCGGCTCATGCCGCGGGAGGCGCCCGACATTGCCGAAATGAGTGCGTGCGCCAATCACGCCGCGTGCTCCATGCTGGGCTGAGCGGGCAAGCAGGGTTGGATTGGTGACCCTTCGCGCCAGCGCTGGACCAGCGCTAGATTAGAGTTGGTCGAGAGCACGGCTTCGAGAGATGGATCAAATTCCATAGCGTTATCAGAGAAGATACTGCCCGCGGCCAGCTTGTCCTTCTGTTCCTTTCTTGCGGCGGATTCCTCGAGAAAGGAAGTTCCGGTTCGGATGCCATGTAGGCTCAGTTTACCGCGGAATTCCGTGTTTTTGGCGCCGAGTTGAGTGTACAGGATGGCTTGATCCACCCAGTCGATTATGCGCTCAGCAGGGAAGCGCGTGTTGATGAGCAATTCGACAAGATCGGTGGTGGCCATGTTGGGAATATTCTCAATGTCCTCTTCCTCTAGGCGTGCTTCGTGCCATACGGTTAGCCCATCGAGGTCGCTCAGTGGTAGGTCTGATTCCATGCTTTTGACGCGGGTGAAGTTAGTCATCTTACGGGAGGCCGCCTGGATGATCTGCCAGGCCACCTAGGGGAACACGCCAATGACAAACCCGATGACAAGGAGTTGCCCTTCCGTCGCCAGGCCTAGTTGAAGGCCCGCTACCATGACGACCCAGGTTCCAATGACCGCAAGGACGATCCGCATCGAAACCGCGACGTACGCGCTGCCGCCGAGGTCGCTTCGGACGTAGCGCCTGAATAGCATCTGGAGCGAGAAAAAGTAGGCGCCGAGAAACGCGAGCGTAACCGGGGTCGCCGTGGGCTCGATTGCGTGCGCCCAGCTGCTGGCGTTCGTGACCGTAAGGGGAGCCTGGGCGGGAGGAAGAGTAACGAGCCAGCCGAGTGCAATAAGAATCGTGGACAGCATAACGGGAATAGTGGTCGTCGACTGCCCTATCGGGGACGTTACATCCGACGCCTTGTAAGGGCTGATCCCCTTCTTCAGCACGCCGTCACGCACGGACTGAGGCAAAGCGCCATAGACCGATTCGAACTTTTGCAGGTAGCTCATGAGGCGTTGATCATGGGCTGGGTCGGCCGCCGGCGAAGCGCTTGATGACCGCGGAAAGGGAGCAAGGAGCCCGAGACGATAGAGATTAGCCAAGAAGCCGTTGAGGAGGCTTGCCTTCCGGGTTGCAATGAAGAGGAACCACATCACAGCGGGCAGCAGGCAAACTGTGACGAGAATCACCGATCGAAGCGCTATGACCTGATAACGCTGAGGCAGGACGGTTACGCTCCCGATGACGGCGAGTAGCAGCGGTATCACGCCAAAGATAAAAAGCCCAGCTCGAAAACTGGGTTTTTGACGCTGAAGCCATTTGCGGCTAGGAGAAATTGCCAGCAAGGCGCCGACCATTACCGTCGGCAGAAGAATCGCCCACCACCAGCGGAACATGAAGATCCTGCTTGTCCGATTACTCCGTGCGATAAATGCACCAATGCCCGTCCAGAATAGGAGGACCCAGATCCCGCTGATACTTGAGTCATCTTGACCATTCGGCGAGGACCCGCTGGTTTCTTTGGCCGGCCGCGGCCCAGTAGATGCAGTGTTCGTCTCGTCACCCGCGTGGTCTTCCGCAGCAGAGGATGGCAGTACCTTCCCGTCAGTAACATTGGATCCACCAGTCACCAGTGGCGGGCTTCCCGACTCAGACGGTGCGGCTGAACCGTTGCCTACGTTATCCGCTACTGGCCCCATTTCTCTTCCCTCCGGTGCCCCAAACGGCATCGGAAGCGGTGCACAAGGACAGATCACCATGGCCTTGTCCGCGCGACTTGTGTCAACAGACCCGGATGCGATAATGAGCCTCCCCTCGGCTTCGCCGAGCGGTTCGCCGCAGGCATCCGGCTCAAGCCGCGGTCAAGCTGTGGAAGGCGCCAGGTTTACGATCAAGTCCATCGACGCTTTGAATCAGACCGCTGGCAGCGTCGCTTTCATGGACTCAGAGCGAGAGCGAATCAGGGATGGGGATGCCGCCCTCACCGTGCAGGAGAGACTCGGAGGGTCCTTCGTCTGGGCTCCGGCTAACTCCCGGACCGACCTCTTTCCACTTATCGGGCAGGTCAACGGCTATGCGCCGATCTTCGAACTGACGGGACAGGCCAAGGCCAATGCAGGCACTATCGTAGAGACAACGGTGAAGATCCACGGGTTCCTGAACCTGTCAGGCGATGAGCCACGCCTGACTCTCGACGAAACCGTGATATCCCAAGGAAAGACGTTTTCCTACGAGGCTCTCCTTACGCTCGTACAGCATGGCTCCTGAAATAGATCGTCGAGCTGTCACCGCCTCGGAAATCCCAGGGGCAACGACAACAGAGTTAGCGCGACCATCCGCTCATCTGACCGCTGTGAAGTGCGGCGGAGAAGGTATCCATGCTGGCGTCGGCCAGGTAGCGCGGGCGGCAAGTAGCCTGCGTCGTCAGCCGCGCCGGATGCCTCGCGCGGCCAGTGCCGTTTCGATGTCGGCGCGATGATCGTCTGCGTGCCGGGCCGCGATCTGCGCCAGAAGCCGGACTCTGCCGTCCTGGGCTGCCAGGTCGGCAGCGCTGAGGCCCGCGACCAGCACGCTGATGGCCTCCCCGCTGCGGCGCAAGTGCCCCGTGGCCTCGGCCTTGCTCACCGTTACAGCGTCCCGGGCGTGCTGCGCGTTGAGGGCATCCACTGCATCACTGTTCACCTCGACCCGCTGGCCTGCGACGACCTGGCGCATCCAGCCCGCCAGGTACTCATACGCGTGCGCCACGTGATCCACCACCACCGCCACCGGCCGGGGATCCCCATTCAGGGGCGCGGTGCGCCACTCCGTGCCGCTGCAGCCGCTGACGAAGGCGATCATCCGCTCCCTGGCCGCGTCAATGTCCGCTGCATATGCCGCTGGGCTGCGCGTATCCTCTGCCACGAGAGCCACCCTACAAACCGGCATGGGCTAAAGGTCAAGCCCGGGAGCGGACCGATAGGTAGAAACTGAGTCCGCACCCCTAGCGAACTCGTCCGGTCATGCCGTAGGGAGTGCTTTGAACTCTATGGCGCTTGTGTCCCGTGGCGGTTCCTGGTCTCCTGCATCCGCCGCGGGCAGCTGAGCGGATGGCTGGCCATGTGATCCTGGAACTGGCCAGCAGAAGGCACCTGCCGGTATTGACGTCGACGGCCTACTGGACAGGAAGCACCTCGAACGCCGGGTGTTTGGGCGTGATGACGCGAATCTGATCGTCGCTCGACTCCGGCCCGGTGCCCTCGAAGAAGATCCCGACCTCTGTCTTCCACCTCTTAAGATAGGCGCGCAGGACCGGTACTTTCTCGTCGTCGGTGAGCTCCCGGCCGCGGAAGCTCTCGGCACGCCTGCCCAGCCGCAGTTCGCCGGTGCCGGCGGCCCGCAGGTTGCGCACCCACTGGGTTTCGCCGCGGGGTGCGACGAGGTAACGGCGGCCATCGTGGGTCAGCAGGTTCACCGGCGTGGTACGCCACTCGCCGCTTGTCCGGCCCTTCACCGCAAGGACCCGCGAGCCGAGAACGCTGATGCCCTGCCTGGTCAGGAACACCACCAGCTGGTTGAAAACGTTACGGGTGAACCAGCCCGGCGCACGGTAATGATCGGACACGCTGACCAGCCTAGCTCGAGGGGCATGCGGTTGATCCGGCCAGCGTATAAATATCCGCTCATGCATGATGGCCTCTCGTAGAGCGCGGCAGATATACACCTGGGCGTGCGTGAGGCGGCACAAGACGACGAAGCCGGGCTGCGCAACGGGCTGGGACCCATGCTGTCCGTCACCGGATCCGAACGCAGCTCAGGCGGGCCGAACGATGACGAGCACGTCCGCATGTCCCTGTGGATCTGGCCGCTACCTCCGCCCGGGCCGGTCACCGTGACGTGCTCATGGCCGGACCGCGGGCTTCAGGACGCTGGCCTTGTCCTTGACGGAGACGCGATCCGGGCCGCCGCCAGCCAGGCTGTGCCGTTCTGGCCAGCCTCCGGCGTCTGAGCCAACCCGCCGCCCTTGAAATCTGGCGTCAGCGCTGGAGCAGCGGTAGGACGGCGGTGCCGAGCAGGGCGACGCCTGCCTGGTCGACCAGGCCGTGCGGAGTGCCGAAGTCGATCCGGCCGGCCCCGGCGTCCAGGACCCGCTGTGCCAGCGCGGCGACGTGCTCCGGCGTGCCGGAGAACGCGAACCGGTCGAGGACCTCGTCCGGGATCAGCGCGCCCGCGGCCTGGTCGCGGCCTGCCGCGACCAGGCCCCGGACCTGGTCGGCGAATCCGGCCGGCAGTTCGGTCGTAGCGTCCAGTTCGGCCACCACGGCCAGGTACTTGGCCACCTCGGTCCGGGCGCGGCGGCGCGCGGCGGCGCCGTCCCGGTCCACCACGGTGACCGCGCCGACCACCACCCTGACCTGGTCCAGGGGACGGCCCGCGGCCTGGCTGCCGACCCGGATCCGGTCCCGGATCAGCGGCACGACCGCCGGGTTCGCACTGCCGCCCACCTTGACCTCATCGGCGATCTCGCCGGCCAGCGCGGCTCCCCGCGGCCCCCAGGTGCCCACCAGCAGCGGCGGCCGTCGGCCACCGGGATCCGGCCGCTGCCCGTGCAGCCGGATCCCAGGGGTCAGCCGGTAGGCCGTTCCGGAGTAGCCGCGGTCGTCGCCGGACAGCAGCGCGCGCACGATCGCCGCGGTGTCCCGCAGGTGGGCGAGCGGGCGCCGCTGGTCGATGCCGATCGCCTCGAGCCAGGTCCCGCGGGCCAGGCCGAGGTAGGCGCGCCCGCCGGAGGCCGCGTCGAGTGCGGCCAGCCCGCCGGCGATCTCGTAGGGGTGCTGGGTGTACGGGTTGAGGCAGGCCGCGCCCAGCCGAACCCGGGAGGTAGCCCGCGCCATCTCGAGCAGGGCCGGCAGCGGCGGCTGGTACAGCAGGTCGGCGAAGACGCTGACCACGTTGAAACCGTAGGCCTCGGCCGCGGCGGCGAGCTCGCCGTACCGGCCGGGCGGCTTGTCGGTCTGGAAGGCGATGCCGATCTCGGCCACGGGTCAGCTGAGGTCAGACGAGCGCATCGACCGCCGGGCGGTCCGGGTGATCCGCATGACCAGCCGCTCCTCCGGGTCCGGGCAGGCGACCAGGGATTCGCGCTCCAGCCAGTCCGACTCCGGCAGTTGGCGCTGCTTGGCCGGCAGCAGCGGCAGCGCGGCGGCCAGCGCGTAGAGGCAGAAGTGCCCGCCGGGAGGCAGCCGCAACCGTGAGCTTTCTGTCAGTTCGATGTAGTCACCCACAGACAAACCGCATACCGAACGTCCTGCGATCTCCTCGACGGTGACGCGGAGATCGTAAAGTTCCATGTCCGCCTCGTCGGGTGTACCGCTCATGGTTTCTCCCTCGTCTCCTCGCCCAGTTCGGCCAGGGCGGGCAGCACCTGGTCGCCGAGCAGGCGGATCGCCGCGACCGGGTCCGGCCCGAGCGGCGGGCCGAACGAAAGATGACGGGCGCCCAGCCGGCCGAGCACGCGGCAGCGGGCCAGCACGTCCGCGACGTCCCCGGCTACCCCCAGGGACAGCATGCGGTCATCAATGAGCTGAGCCGCCCCGTGCCCGTCGTGGGCCAGCCGGGCGGCCGCGGCGAAGTCCTGCGGTCGCAAGCCGGCGGCGGCGAGCACCGGCGCCGAGATGGACGGGCCGTAGTAGGCCAGCTTCTCGGCCAGCGCCGTCCGGGCCTGCGCCGGGTCGTCGGAGAGCGAGACCCAGAAGCAGGCCGGCAGGTCGACGTCGCGACGCCCGTGCTCGGGACGCCCGTGCTCCGCGCCGGCCAGCACCTGCAGGCGCACGCTGGCGTAGCGCTCGGGCGGGTAGAGCAGCGGCAGCACGCCGTCGGCGTGCCGGCCGGCCATCTCGAGCATCTTCGGGCCCATGGCACCGATGTAGACGGGGACCGGCCGGGCCAGCGGAAACCTGAGCACGCTGGCCGGACCGAACCATTCCGGCAGCAGCTCGCGGTCCACGTCCTGGTGGCCGAGCAGCGCCCGCAAGGCGACCAGCGCCGCCCTGGTCGTGGCCAGGGGCTGCGCCCGTACGAGGCCGGCCCAGCCCAGGAACTGCTCCAGCCGGCCCCGAGCCCGAGCAGGAAGCGGCCGCCGCTGACCTCCTGCATCGTCGCCGCGACCATGGCCAGCTCGCTGACGTGCACGGAGTACGGATTCATGACCGCGATGCCCAGGCCGATCCGGGCCGTGCCTGCGGCGAGGGCTCCCATCAGCACCGGCGCCGAGCGCAGGAACAGGTCGTTGGAGACCCACAGCTGGTCGAAGCCCGCCTGTTCGGCGGCGACGGCCAGCGTGAACAGTTCGGAGTAGCCCAGGTCGTTGTTCACCCGCACCGAGAACTTCACGGCTCGACCACCGCCTGGGCCTCGATCTCGACCAGGAAGCCGTCCCCGATCAGGTCGGCCACGTAGACCATCGTGTTGGCCGGCCGGACGGCGCCGAGCGCGTCGCGGTGGGCGTGGGCGGCCTGCTCCCAGCTGGCGCCCGGCGCGAGGTACACCACGGTGCGGACCACGTCCTCCCAGCAGGCACCCAGCGCGGTCAGGGCCTGTTCGATCCGGTTCAGGCACAGCCGGGCCTGGGCGCCGGTGTCACCGGGGTGCAGGGCGGCCCCGTCCGGGCCGGTGGCGGTGGTCCCGCTGACCATGACGACGTTTCCACGCCGAACGGCGCGGCTGTAACCGGCCTCTTCCTGCCAGCCGAAGTCGTCGGTGAGCCGCCGCGTCCCGGTCACCGCGCGCCCTCGCGGACGACGCGGCCGCCCTGCACCACCAGCGAGATCGTGCGCAGCGCGTCGAGGTCGGCCAGCGGATCCGCGGCCACGGCCACGAAGTCAGCCGCATAGCCGGGCCGGATCTGCCCGACGCGGTCATCGATGCCGAGCAGACGGGCGGCGTTTACCGACACGCTCTGCAGGCTGAGCAGCGGGGAAAGGCCGGCCGCGGCCATCAGCAGCAGCTCGTGCACTGCGGCCGGCGTCCCGTCGACCAGGTTGCCGGGCGGGTAGTCGGTGCCGTTGACGAGGGTAACGCCCGCCCGGATCGCGCGCTGGACGCTGGCCAGGTGGTCGTCCGCGGCGTTGCTGGCGTTCTGGATCGAGTGCTCCTCGAAGCCTCTGGCCCGCATCCACGTCTCCGAGCGCGTCACGCACAGGGTGGGCGTGAGGTAGATGTCCGGCCGGGCCAGCAGCGCGGCGGTCTCGTCATCGAGCCGGTAGGCGTGCTCGAAGCACCGCACTCCGGCCGCCAGCGCCTGCCGGATCGCGCCCGGCCCGCCGGAGTGGGCGACGACGTAGGTGTCGTGCTCAGCCGCCGCCCGGACCGCCCCGGCGATCTCGCTGTCGCTCATCTCGGGCTGCTCGTAGTGCTCGCCCGCGCTGGCCAGGCCGCCGCTGATGAAGATCTTGACGTGGTCGGCGCCGGCCGCGAGTTCGGCCAGTGCCGCGGTGTAGAACTCCTGTTCTCCGGTGGCGTACGCACAGCCGCCCCCCTGGCCGTGGCCGCCCGGCGTGGAAATCGCCCGGCCCGCGCCGAGGATGCGCGGCGCGGCGAACCAGCCGCGCTGTACCGCGGTCCGCAGCAGCAGGTCGGCGCGGTTCTGCTCGTGCACGCAGCGGATGGTGGTGATGCCGGCCCGCAGCGCCTCGCTGGCCCGGGTGGCCGACCGGTAGGCGGTGATGGCCGGGTTCTCCGCCTCGTCGGTGGCGCTGAACGGGAACACGATCGACAGGTGGGTGTGGCAGGAGATCAGCCCGGGGAGCAGCCAGCGGCCGGCCACGTCGACCACGTTGGCGTCGGGCAACCCGGGTGGCGCCGCGGCGGCGACCTGCGTCACGGTGCCGTCGGCGGCGGTCTCGACGGCTCGATGACGGCGCCGGTCGCCGGTCGCCGCGTCGACTACATGCGCGTTGACGAACCACACGGGGGCCAGGCCTCCTAGTTCTGGGTTGTCTAGTTCTGGGTTGTCTGGGGCTGGGTTGTCGAGGGCTCGGACCGGATATGGCAGGCGATCTCGCGTCCGGCCACCGGGGCCAGCCGCTGGTCGAGTTCACGGCAGCTGTCCTGGGCGAGCGGGCATCGCGGGTGGAACCGGCATCCGGTCGGCGGGCTGGCCGGGTCGGGCACGTCGCCGGGCAGGTCGACCGGCAGGACACCGACCCCATCGGCGCGCGGGATGGCGGCCACCAGCGCCTCGGTGTAGGGGTGCCGCGGATTGGCCCACACGGTCTCGGTGTCGCCGATCTCCACGATCCGGCCCAGGTACATGACCGCTACCCGGTCGGCGACCTGGCGGACGACCGCCAGGTCGTGGGAGACCAGGACCAGACCGAGGTCAGCGTCGTCGGTCAGCTCGCCGAGCAGGTTGGCGATCTGCGCCTGCGCCGAGGCGTCTAGGGCGCTGATCGGCTCGTCGGCGATGAGGCACGAGGGCTGCGTCGCGAGCGTCCGGGCGATGGCGATCCGCTGCCGCTGGCCGCCGCTGAACTCATGCGGGTAGCTGTCGGCCGCGGCTGCGGGCAAGCCGACGCGCTCCAGCAGCTCGGAGGCGCGGTGCAGGCCGTCCTGGCGGCTGCCGCCGCCGAGCCAGACGCCGTCGGCGATGAGCTCGCCGACCTTGCGGCGCGGGTTGAGGGACTCATACGGGTCCTGGAAAACCATCTGCAGCCCGCGCAGGAAGGCTGGCCGGCGCCGCCGCCCCATCGGGGTGACGTCACGGCCCTCGAAGGTGACGGTGCCGGAGGCCAGCGGCTCGAGGCCGACGGCGGCCCGGGCGAGCGAGGACTTGCCGCAGCCCGACTCGCCCACCAAGCCGATGGTCTCGCCGCGCGCCACCACCAGGTCGACTCCGTCGACGGCGCGGACTCGCTGGCCCCGGCGGCCGTACTCGACCGCGACCGCGGACAGCTGCAGGACCGGCTCGCTCACGGGGCGGCTCGCAGCGGGTCGGGCGGGCAGGCGAGCAGGTGACCTTCGCCGATCGGCTTCGGGTCCGGGCGATCCGTCGCGCAGGACAGCTGCGCGTACTTGCAGCGCGGATGGAACGGGCAGCCCTCGGGTACGCGCCCGAGCGACGGCGGGCTTCCGCCGATGGGTACCAGCGGCGCGCCCCCAGCCCCGGGATGCGGCAGGGCGTCGAGCAGCCCCCGCGTGTACGGGTGCCGCGGACGGGCGAGCAGCTGCGAGGTCGGACCGGCTTCGGCCATCCGGCCGGCGTACATCACGCAGAGCCGCTGGGCGGTCGCCGACATCACCCCGAGGTCGTGGGTGATGACGATGACGGCCATCCCGCGCTCCCGGCACAACCGGTCGAGCAGCCGCAAGATGCCCGCCTGCACCGTGACGTCCAGCGCCGTGGTCGGCTCGTCGGCCACCAGCAGCCGTGGCTCGGCAGCCAGGGCGATCGCGATCGCGATGCGCTGGCGCATGCCGCCGGAAAACTGCCCCGCGTACGAGCGCAGCGCCTGCTCCGGGTCCGGTATGCGCACCGTTTCCAGCAGCCCGGCCGCCCGCGTCATCGCCTCGGATTTGCTCACGCCCAGGTGATAGCGCATGTGTTCGGTCAGCTGGGTCCCGATCGGCAGGATCGGATGCAGGGCGGTGGAGGGATCCTGGGACACCATGGCGATCTGCCGGCCGCGGATGGCCCGGAGCTGCTTGCTGGTGAGCCCGAGCAGTTCGGTGCCGTCGAGCCGGATCGATCCGGTGACCCGCGCCCCGTTCGGCAGCAACCCGAACAGCGAAAGCGCGGTCATGGTCTTGCCGCTGCCGCTCTCGCCGGCGATGCCCATGATCTCGCCGGAGTCCACGGCGAAGGACACGTCGTCGACAGCCTTGGCGTAGCCGGAGCGGGTCGGCAGGGCGACACTCAGCCCGCTGACCTGGAGTAGGACGTCACTCATAGGCGCACAGCCCGCGCGGTGCGGGGGTCGAGCATGTCGCGCAGCTCGTCGCCGATGAAGTTGAAGGCGAGCACCACGGTCAAGATGGCCAGGCCGGGGAACAGGCCGACCCACCAGTCGTTGAAGTTCTGCGCGCCCTCGGCCACCATCGCGCCCCATTCGGCCGTGGGCGGCTGGGCGCCCAGGCCGAGAAAGGACAACCCGGACAGCAACAGCACGGCGTTGCCGATGTCCAGGGCGGCCAGCACCAGCACCGGGCCCGCCGCGTTGGGCCGGATGTCGACGAACAAGACGCGCAGCCCAGATGAGCCAAGCAGCCGTGAGGCCACCACGTACTGGGCCGAGCGCGCCGACAGCACGAGGCTGCGGACCAGCCGGGCATAGTACGGCCAGGACACCACCACCACGGCGATCACCGCGTTACGCAGCTGCGGGCCCAGGGCCGCCGCGACCGCCAGCGCGAGGATGATGCCCGGGAAGGCGAACACCAGGTCCGCTACCCGCATGATCACGTTGTCGACCCAGCCGCCGAAGAACCCGGCGATCCCGCCGAGCACCGCGCCGATGATCATCGCCGCGAGGATCAGGATCACCGCCAGCGGAAGCGTGATCCGGGCACCGTACAGCACCCGGGAGAAGACGTCGCGGCCCAGTTCGTCGGTGCCGAACCAGTTCGCCGCCGACGGGGGGGCCAGGATCGGGAACTTCTGCGCCAGCGGGTTGTCCGGCGCGATGAGCGGGGCGAAGATCGCGATTACCGTCCAGGCGCCGATCACGGCCAAGCCCGCCAGGGCCAGCGGCCGGCGCCATGGCACCGGGGCGACCGGGCGCCGCCGGCGTCGACCCCTGGCGCCGGCGGCGGCCAGGCCCGCGGCTTCGGTGGGCGACGGCGGATCCAGTGGCGCGGAGACGGTCACGACAGCCTGATCCGCGGGTCGATGACGCCATAGAGCAGGTCCACCGCGAGGTTGACCACGATGTAGACCAGCGCGACGAACAGGCTCACGCCCATGATGGCCGGCAGGTCCAGGTTGACGGCGCTGCGGTAGGCGTACTGTCCCACGCCCGGCCAGGAGAAGATGTTCTCCACCAGCACCGTGCCCGCTAGCAGGCTGCCGAAGGCGACCCCGGCCACGGTGATGATCGACACCAGGGCCGGCCGCAGCACGTGCCGCAGCACCACCACATGCTCAGGCAGTCCCTTCAGCCGCGCGGCTCGCACGTAGTCGTTGCCCATGATCTCCAGCATCGACGCGCGGGTGAAGCGGGTCAGCATCCCCACGGTGTAGATGGCGAGCACCAGCCCGGGCAGCAGCAGGTGGCGGAAGGCCGACCAGAACAGCGTCCACTGCCCGTGCACCGCGGCGTCGACGGTGAACATCCCGGTCAGGTGGGTGGGAGCGTTCTGGGTCGGATCGAGGCGGCCGCCGCCGGGCAGCCAGCCGAGCTTGAAGAAGAACAGGTAGAACGCCACCAGGGCGATCCAGAAGACCGGCATCGACACCCCGCCGAGGCTGACCACCCGGACCAGCTGGTCCGGCCAGCGGTTCCGGAACACCGCGGCGACGATACCCAGGCCGACTCCGATCAGCATGGAGACCACGATGGCGAACAGCGCCAGCTCGATCGTGGCCGGGACGTACTCGGTCAGGTCGGCGCGCACTGGCCGGTGGCTCTGCTCGGAGATGCCCAGGTTCCCGTGCAGCAGGTTCTTCAGGTACAGCAGGTACTGCACCGGTAGCGGCCGGTCCAGGCCGTACTGGTGACGGAAGGCCGCCACCGCGGCCGGGTCGCCGATCGCACGCTGGCCGAGGTTGGCGGCAGCCGGATCGCCGGGCACCAGGTGGGTGAGCACGAACGCCACCAGCGTGATGCCGACGCACAGGACCAGCCCGGTGCCGAGCCGCTGCAGCAGGAACCGGCGCAGGTCGCGGTGCCGCCCCCCGGCGTTTTTAGGTGTCTTGGGCCGGGGGCGCGGCGCCGCGGGTGCCGTGGCGCTAGCCGAGCTCACCGAGATCGACGAGCCAGAGCGCGTTCGATTGCAGGTTCTTCACCGACGTCGCGCCGACCAGGATCTGGGCCGGCTGGACCAGCGGCATGAACGGGCTCGAGCTGTTCATCGACTGCTGAATCTGCTGGTACAGGGTTTGACGGGCCGCCTTCTGGGTGGTCTTCGCGGCGGTGGTGCCCATAGCCTCCAGGGCCGGGTCGGCCCCCTTGGGCCAGCCGGCCCGCAGGCCCACCAGGGCCCCGGGCAGGAAGTTGAGGTAGTCGGCGGGGTCGGGGAAGTCCGGGCCCCAGTACCACAGCCCCATCGCCTCCTGGCCGCCGCGGTAACTGTTGAGCGCCACCTGGATCGACTGGCCCTGCAGCTGCACGTTGATCCCCACCTGCTGCAGGTCCTGCTGCACGCGGGCGGCCAGGTCGCCGAAGCTGATCCCGTTCACCTGGATGTCGCTGGGGTAGACCAGGTTCAGCGTCGGATGGCCCACGCCGGACGCCGCGAGGGCGGCCTTGGCCTTGGCGAGGTCGTACGTGGCCCCGGAACCGGCGGGCAGGCTGCCCAGGAACATGCTCGGGATGATGCCGGCGGGCTGCACGGCGCCCTTGCCCGCCAGTTGGACCAGGCTGGCGTAGTCGATGCCGTCCCGCACCGCCTGCTGGAACTGCGGGTTCGACGAGACCTTCGAGACCTTGGGGTTGTCGTTGGTGAGGATGAAGAACAGGTTCGGCGAGGCGCCGTTGACGATCTGCACGCCGGTCATGCCCTGAGCCTGCGCGGGGGACAGGTCGACGGCGATCTGCGACTCGTCCTTGAGCACGTCCAGCTTCTGGACGTTCGCCTGGACGTTGCGGATCACGATCTTGGCGTACTTCGGCTTGGCGCCCCAGTAATTCGGGTTGGCCGTGAGCACCACCTGCGTGGTCGTGCTGTAGCTGGTGAGCGTGTACGGCCCGCTGCCTTCGGAGTTCGTGTTGAGCGCCGTCTCGGCCTTGTCGGCCGTCGCCGCGTTGGCCGCGTCGGAACCGCCGGCGGCCTGCACCTTCTTCGCATCGACGATGCCGAGGGCCGGGTTGGTGAGGATGGCCGGGATGGCGGTGTTCGGCGTCGTGCTGGTGAGCACGACGGTGCTCGCGTTGGGCGCGGTGGCGGTGATCCCGGCCATCAGGAACGACGGGTTGCCGGTGATGTTCTTGGTCCGCATCAGCGAGAACACCACGTCGGCGGACGTCACCGGGTCGCCGTTGGCGAACTTGACGCCCTGGCGCAGGGTGAAGGTGTAAGTCTTGGCGTCCGGCGACGCCGTGTACGACGTCGCGAGATCGGGCACCGGCGTCGTGACGTCGGAGCCCTTGTACGTCAGCAGCGTGTCGTAGAGCACGTGGTCGATCATGAGCCCGGTGGGCTCGAACATGCGCGCGGGATCGAGGGTCTTGAGCACGAAGGAGGTCTCGACCACCAGTGCCGACGATGCCGATGATGATGACGACGACGCTGTTCCGCTGCTGCTCCCGCTGCTCCCGCAGGCCGCCAGGCCGACGGTCACGGCCATCACACAACCTGATGCCAGCGATCGATGCAGTCGCATAGGTGCATCCCCCTTCAGGAATAGGCAAACGTTCCCACCAATGCGCGCCGCAGGTCAAGGCTGTTCTGTTTCAACTGAGAAACGAGTGTGTGACAATCGTCGCCCACCCCATCTTGAGGTGCAGCGCTCCGGTCTTCGCTGCGCGCCATGGTTGCGCAAACGTTCCCTCACGGGGCAGGCTCCGTCTATGCGTGAGCGGAGGCACTATGCGTGAGCTCGATGAACTTGCCGAACGGTTCTGGGCCTGGCGCGCCCGCCAGCAGCCCCGGACCCGCGATGACATCCCGCGCCTGGACCGGCCCGCGGGGTGGCAGCCGGAAGTCGATCCCGCGCTGGCCGGCCGGCGCCGCGAAGAACTAACCGTGTTCCAGGCAGAGCTGGGCCGCATCCGCCCGGACCAGGTGGCCGACCGCGTCGACCACCGGCTGCTGAGGTCGGCGCTGGCCCGGGTGGAGTGGGAGAGCGACATCCTGCGGGTCCGGTGCATGCCCAGGTTCTGGATCGACCAGGCGCTCGGGCCCGTCTTCGACACCCTGCTGCGGCCTGGCGTCGACGCGGACCCGGTGTCCCGGATCGCCGAGGTCGTGCGGCTGCTTCGCGCCGTGCCCGCGACCCTCTCGCACGCGTTGCCAGCGCTGGCTCAGCCGGCCCGGGAGTTCGCCGAGCTGGCCGTGGCCGAGCTCGACGGCATCGCCGACCGCATCGCGGCCTGCGCGCAGGCCCTGACCAGGATCGATCCGGCGGCCGCGACCGAGCTCAGCTCGGCCGCGGCCGAAGCCGGTGCCGCCTTGCAGCAGTTCGGCGAGCGGCTCGCGGCGCGGCTCGAGACGCTGCCGCCGGCCCGCCCGGTCGGACGGCAGCAGTACGAGTGGTTCCTGCGCGAGGTCGCCTGCGTCCCGCTGACCGTCGATGAGATCGCCGGCCTCGGGCGCCGCGAGTACGAGCGGGCGGTGTGGCTCGAGCTGCTGCACGCCACCCGCAACCGCGGCCTGCCCGGGCCGGCGCTGCCCGACGACGTCGCCCAGCAGGTGCGCGCGCACGCGCGCGGCGAGGAGGAGGTGCGCCGGTTCTACGCCGGACGCGGGTTGCTGAGCCAGCCGGAGTGGCTCCGGCACTACCTCACCCGGCCGATGCCGGCCTACCTTGAGCCCCTGCGTTTCCTCGGCGTGACCGACGATCTCACCGGACCGGGTCGGCTCACCGAGGACGGCCTGTCCTACCTGCCGTCGCCCGGGCCGGAGCTGCCGTACTTCTACGCCGCCAACGCCCGCGACCCGCGCGCCGGGATCCTGCACGAAGGCGTGCACTACCAGCAGCTGGCGCTGGCGTGGCGCAACCCGCGACCGGTCCGCCGGCATTATTACGACTCCGGGGCCAACGAGGGCATCGCGTTCTACAACGAGGAAATGATGCTCGTCAGCGGCCTGGTCGACGACGAGCCGCACACCCGGGCGGCCTTGTGCAACTTCATGCGGCTGCGCGCCCTGCGGGTCACAGTCGACGTCGGGCTCGCGACCGGCGCCCTGTCGATCGCCGCTGCCGCCGGCGACCTAGCGTCCCGCGTCCCGGTGGACGGCGCCACGGCCCGCGAGGAGGCGGCGTTCTTCGCCGAGACACCGGGCCAGGCGCTCACCTACCAGATCGGCAAGACCCAGCTGATCGGGCTGATCGCCGACGCGGTGCGGCTGCGCGGAGCCGACCTGGACCTGCAGCGGCTGCACGATCAGGTGTGGGTTAACGGTAACGTCCCCATCGCCCTGCTGCGCTGGGAGCTGCTCGGGCTGACCGACGAGCTAGCCGCCCTCGATACCGACGCGGGCTGACACGAATCGCGCTCGATGAGCCGCGACCCGACCCGGAACTCGCTGAACTCCTCCCGCGCGCGATCGGCCCGGGTTCGATCAGCCCGGGTTCGTTCGGCGGGGTCGAGACGCTGCAGCAGCAGGCGGGCGGCGAGTTCGCCCATCTGGCGGGCGTTGTTGTCGATCACCGTGATGGCCGGGTGCCACCAGCGGGCGAGCTGGGAGTCCTCGTAGCAGATCACCGAGAGGTCGCCCGGTATCGTCACCGAATGCTCGCGGAGCGCCGGCAGCGCGCCGTAGGACGCCTCGTGGTTCGCGACCAGCAGGGCGGTGGGCCGCCGGCGGGCGGGCAGCGCCAGCAGGGCCTCGACCGCCGGGCCGCCGGCATCCGGGCTGAGCGCGGTGGCCAGGGTCAGTTCGTCGCTCGCCGGCACGCCGGCCGCCCGCATGGCCAGCCAGTACCCCTGCATCCGCTCGCGGCCGGACGGCACGTCCCGCGGCCCGGCGATGATCGCGATCCGGCGATGTCCCTTCTCCAGCAGGTATTCGGTCGCCGAACGACCTCCGGCGATCTCGTCGCCCAGCACGCAGTCGCCCGCCGGGTCCCGGGCCGGCGGGCGAGATGCACGGTGGGGGTGCCGCGCTCACGGAGTTCCTCGGTGGCCTCGTTGTCGGAACCGACGACGATCACGCCCGCTGCGCTGTGGTCCGCCAGGATGCGCAGGGCTGACCGCTCCTGCACCGGGTCGCCGCCCGTTACCGAGAGCATGAGCTGATAGCCTCGCCGGGCGAATTCACGCTGCACCACTTCGGCGATCGTGTGGAAGCTCGTGTTGACCAGGTTGGTCACGACCAGCCCGATGAACGCCGATCTTGCCGTGCGCAGGGCACGCGCGCTCGCGTTAGGTCGATATCCGAGCTCGGCCGCGGCGGCGCGGACCTTGGCTACGGTTTCCTCGCTCACCCTGCTCGAACCGCTCAGCGCGCGCGAGGCCGTGCTGACCGACACCCCGCTGCGCTGGGCCACCTGCCGTAGATCGACCGCCAACGTCTGCCCGCTCCCCGGTTCGTCGGTCTCGTCTGCGTGTCTCGTGGGAACGTTCCCGCACGAGACTGCTAGTCCACACCATGACGATGCGGAGCGCCGTCGTCAACTGCCCGCCGGGGCAGGGCGCGCAAAGCGGCCTGCGGTGTACCGCGTGCTGGGTGGATGCCGGCTATTGACCAGGCTCGCAACTCAGCATTCTCCAGGCTGCCGCGTCATATAGACGCGGAACGACAAGGACGGCTTGCCCAGTCGGAGCCGCAGGACGGAACACGGCGGCCGATATCATCGCCCGCCCGCTCCGGCGTCCCGTCGTATGCGGTCCCTGATGCCAGGAAAATGTCAGACCTAGCTACTAATATCAAATTCATGTTCGATACGAGAAAGCCGGGCGCTGAACCCGGGATCCCTGACCACCCCGCGTACCCCGATCCGCCGGATGCGGTGCCGCTGAAGCGGCTGGAGGCGCAGATCTGCGAGCTGGCCGGGCACCTGACCGCGGCGACGTGCCGGTTCCTGGTCCTGCTGGCCGGTTTCGATGCCCGCCGCGGCTGGGCCAGCTGGGAGATGAACAGCTGCGCGCAGTGGCTGTCCTGGAAGTGCCAGATGTCGGCCGGCACCGCCCGGGAGCATGTCCGGGTGGCCCGGGCGCTGCGGGACCTGCCGGTGATCCGCGCCGAGTTCGCCGCGGCCCGGCTGTCGTATGCGAAGGTCCGGGCGCTGACCCGGATCGCGACCCCGGCCACCGAACGCGGCCTGGCCGAGATCGCCGGTCCGATGACCGGGGATCAGCTGGAGCGATTCGCCCGCGCGCACCGGCAGGTCAGCCACGCCGATGACGCGGCGGCGCGGGTCCGGCGGCGGCTGGCCTGGCGGTTCGAGGACGACGGGTCCCTGGCCGGGACGTTCCGGCTGCCGCCGCTGCAAGGGGCGGTGCTGCTGCAGGCCCTGCGCGCGGCCGCCGGGGACCTGGACCACCGCCACGACCCCCCTGACGGCGGCGGGGCCGGCGTTCCCGCGGAAACGGCCGGCCGCCCCCCGGCCGGTGCCAGGCGACCCGGCGGACCCGGCCCGGTGCCATGTGGAGGACGGCCCGGCGGTCAGCGTCAGCACCGCCCAGATGACCGGCTGCGCTGCGGCGCTGAGCTGGATGCGGCACGACCGGGACGGCACCGTCCTGGACCTGGGCCGTCGCCGGCGGCGGCCGTCCGCCGCGCTGCGCCGCGCGGCCCGGGAACGGGACACCTGCCGGTGCCGGTTCCCGGGCTGTCAGTCCCGCCGGATCGACCTGCACCACATCCAGTACTGGAGCCCCGGCATCCCGCCCAGCCCCGCCCTGCCCCAGCCGGACGGCACCATCGACGACTGCCACGACGCCGAGATCACCCCCGAGACGATCATCCCGCCCTGGTACGGCGAGCGCCTCGACCTGGACTACGCCATCTACACCTGCTTCGCCAACGCCGAATACCACGCCCGCCAGCGCGACCAGGCCGGACAGCCGGACCAGCAACCTGCCACCGCGGCCGCACCGGAGGATGAGCCCTGGAGGCCCATCCTGACCGAAATGGACATCATCGCCGGGATACAGGAGCTGTGCCAGCAGCACGCGCCCACCGGACACCACTAACCGGCAACCAGGACTACCCACTCGACGACGGAGCTAGCACCTCCCGGACGATCTCAGCGTGCGGATCGATCCGAACATGCGCGAGCGCCAAGGGGACGCCGTGCTCATCGTGGTAGGCGGCCAGCACCTCGCCGGGTGGTCAGCTCCAGCCGGGCGGCGGCGCCGCGTCGCGCAGGTGGTCGGTCATCGCGGGCGCGTCCACGATCTTCCCCGAGTTCATCCGGTTCTGCGGATCGAAGAGCCGTTTGGCGGGCCTCCCGGGGGAAGACCACCCCGATCGGCTCGATCGTGTACATGCTGGCGTCGCGCGAGAAGAGGCTCCTGGTGTAAGAGTCGAACCGGACCTCACCACCGACCACGCGGCGCAGCGCTTCCGCGAGCTCTGCGCCCTGCGGGGTCGGAGAGGGCCCCGTGGCCCGAAGAAAGGACCCCGAAGAAAGGACGTAGTCATGGCGTACCAGAGCGGCCGGCACTTCCTCCAGATCCCCGGGCCGACGAATGTCCCTGACCGGGTGCTGCGGGTGATGGCGGCGCCCACGATCGATCACCGCGGTCCCGAGTTCGCCGCGCTGGCCCGCGGCGTGCTGGCCGGACTGGGGCGGTTGTGCGGCAGCACCAGGCCCGTCGCGGTCTACCCCTCGTCAGGCACCGGCGCCTGGGAGGCCGCGCTCGTCAATACGCTGTCGCCGGGCGACCGCGTGCTGGCCTTCGACACCGGGCATTTCGCCACCTTGTGGTCGCAGATGGCCAAGAACCTCGGCCTGGACGTGGACCTCGTCCCCGGTGACTGGCGCCAGGGCGTCCAGGCGGCCCAGGTGCACGAGAAGCTGGCCGCGGACCCGGGGCACCAGATCAAGGCGGTCACCATCGTGGCGAACGAGACGTCCACCGGGTGTGCCAGCCAGATCCCGCTGATACGGGCGGCGATGGACAGCGCCGGCCATCCCGCCTTGCTGCTGGTCGACGCGATCTCTTCGCTCGGTTCTGTCGACTACCGGCACGATGCGTGGGGCGTCGACGTCACGATCTGGTGCTCCCAGAAAGGCATGATGCTGCCCCCCGGCCTGGGCCTGAACGCGATCAGCGAGAAGGCCCTCGCTGCCGCGCCGCGAGCCCGGCTGCCGCGCAGCTACTGGGACTGGCAGCCGGTGCTCGCGGCCGCCGAGACCGGCCTGTTCCCCTACACGCCCGCCACCAACCTGCTGTTCGGGCTGCGTGAGGCCCTGGCCATGTTCGACGAGGAAGGCCTGCCCGCCGTCTTCGCCCGGCACGCCCGGCATGCGGAGGCGACCCGCCGGGCGGTCCGCGGCTGGGGGCTTGAGATCGTGTGTCAGAACCCGGACGACTACTCCAGTACGCTCACTGCTGTCATGGTCCCTGACGGGCACGACCCGGACCAGGTACGCCGGCTGATCTTGGAGCACTACAACATGTCGCTCGGCGCCGGGCTCGGCCGGCTGGCCGGCCGGGTGTTCCGCATCGGCCATCTCGGGGATCTCGGCGACCTCTCGCTGGCCGGCGCCCTGTGCGGGGTGGAGATGGGGCTGGCCCGGGCGGGCGTACCCATCGCCCGCGACGGGCTCAGCGCCGCCCTCGACTACCTCGGGTCGGCCGCCTGACCGCGGTGCCGATCAGCGCGACCCGGCACAGCTCACATCACCCATTGTTGGTGCCCTGGACGTGGCGGTCAGTGCCGGTACGCCTCCACGCTCTTCGCGAGCGTGCCGTGCACTGGCTGGATACGCGGTGTTTTGTCTGGTCACGACGGGCGTCTGCCATCCGGTGGGCGCCCCGCGTTCGCCGTTTATCTCCAGCCATGCCGGGCAGGCGTGAGTCTGAACCGTCAGCTATGGATGAAGGCGATAGAGGTGTGGTGGGAGTACATAATCATCGTGGCAGTGCTGATCCTGGGGGTCTACTGCTTCTGGGTGCTCGTCGGCTTTGAAACGCGAGTGGTCAGCCGCAGGTCCAATCGCACCGCGGAAAACATGTACAGCAACTATGCCGACTCGGACCGCAAGCAGCGGAGATATGCCAGAAAGCACGGCGGCGAGTGGAAAGACGATGAGGGCAGCGAGATACCCTGACCAGCCGGTCGGCAGCCAGACGGTGTTTCGCCTGGTCATGATGGGCGCCCCCAGCAGGATTCGAACCTGCGCTCACGGCTCCGGAGGCCGTTGCTCTCTCCCCTGAGCTATGGGGGCTACGCGCCTGGAAAAGGGTACCAGCCGGCGAGCCCTCCCAGACACGCGGTCGCGCAGCGTCTCAAGCGATGGTCCACGTTATCCAGATCCCGCTGTGGTTCTCGCCGTAGGCGCGCACCGGCCGCTCGAACGGGCTCAAAAGGCCCGTTCGCGCTAGGCCGGTACTGGATAACGTGTCCTGGGGCGCCGGCACCGGCCAGAAGACGCTACCCTCACGCAGGTGAGGCAGGTACTGGGACGGGTGCTCGTCGTAGACGACGACGAAGTGATCAGGCGGCTGATCGCGGTCAACCTCCAGCTTGAGGGGTTTGACGTCGAGATGGCGGTGGACGGCCAAGATTGCCTGGACAAAGTGACGGAAATCGCCCCGGACGTCATCACTCTCGACGTGATGATGCCGCGGCTCGACGGCTGGGAGACGGCGGTCCAGCTGCGCAAGTCGCCGGAGACCGCCCACATCAAGGTGGTGCTGATCACCGCCCGCGCCCAGGAGGACGACAAGACCAGGGGCGCTCACGTGGGCGCGGACGCCTACCTCACCAAGCCTTTCGACCCGAACGAGATGATCCGCGTGATCCGTGAACTGGCGGGCGTCGCTCCGCTTTCTCCCCCAAGCCCACCCTTTTCTCCCCCAAGCCCACCCTAAGTGATCACCGCCGCGCTGCGGCAGGCGCTTCTCGCCGCGGCCGGCCAGGACGGCGATCCTGTGCTTCGCCCGGGCCCGGCGCCGGGGAGTTACGCGTCCAGCCTGCCGTTCCGCCTGACCCGGCCGGGCCAGGACCCGCGCGACGTGGCCGCGGCGCTGGCCGATCAACTCGCGGGCGAGCCCTGGATCGCCGCCGCCGAGGTGACCGGGCCCGGGTTCCTCACCGTGACCGTCACCCACGACACGCTGGCCGGCCTCGCGGTGCGGATCGCCCGGGCGGGCCCGGCCTGCACGCATAGCGACGCGCTGCGCGGCCGCACGGTGCCCGCCGCGCCGGGCGCGCTGGCCGCCGCGCCAGACTGGCCGCAGGCCCGGGCGGCCCTCGCCGCGAACCTGACCGCCCGTCTGTCCGCCGCCGCGGGCGCCACCGTCCTTCCTGATGCCGAACGGGGCTCGGTTCCCGCCCCGGTTCCCCTGCCAGCCGCCCAGCCGACTAGCGCCAGCCGATAGCCCAGCCCGGGGACGGGCCCGTGGCGGAGGCGGCCCGGTACGCCGGGGCCGACGCGGTGCGGTTCGCGCTCGCCCGGATGCCGCCCGGCGGACCCGTGAGCAGCCCTGTGGACGGCCCCTTGGGTGCTCCCGCCCCCAAGGCGGCGGTTATCGCGCGGCACGTCCTGGCCAATCCCGCCTATGCTGTTCGGTACGCGCATGCCGCCGCTGCCGCCGTGCTGCGCTGGGCCGCCGCGCTGGGGACCAGGCCAGCCGGGTTCACGCCGCGCCTGCTCGCCGAACCGGGAGAGCTGGCGCTGCTCGACGCGTTGTCCTGGCTCCCGGAACGGGTGGCCATGGCGGCGCGCCGTGGACGTCCCGACGAGTTCGCCGGGTACCTGGAGGAGTTGGCAGCGCGGACGATTGAGACTATGAGCACTACCAGCTTCACGACAGTATCGAGTATCAGCAGCGAAAGACTGTGGCTGGCGGACGCAGCGCGAACCGGGCTCGCCGCCGGCCTCGGGCTGCTCGGGATCGGCGCGCCCGGCCGCCTGTAGGCCGCTCGCTACGAAAGGGAACCCATGAGCCGTGTCGCGCATCCGGCCGGGCCACGCCATGGTGACGTGCTGCCCGCCGACCATCCGCCGGCCGCGCCGGAGGATCTGAACGCGCTGTACCCCGCGATCTGGCCGCGCGGCGCCCGGCGATCCGGGGGCGTGCTGACGCTCGGCGGGGTGGACGTGCGGGATCTGGCCGCCGAGTTCGGCACGCCGCTGTACGTCTGCGACGAGGAGGACGTTCGGTCGCGTTGTCGTGATTACCTGGAGGCATTCGGTCCCGACGGCCGGGTGTTCTACGCCGCGAAGGCGTTCTGCTCCCGGGCGATGCTGCGCTGGGTGAGCTCGGAGGGCCTGGGCATCGACGTCTGTACCGGCGGCGAGCTCGAGGTGGCGCTGTCGGCTGGGGTGCCGCCCGAACAGATCACCATGCACGGCAACAACAAGACGCTCGACGAGCTCGCCCTGGCCGTCTCGGTCGGTGTGGGCCACATCGTGGTGGACTCGTTCGAGGAGATCGCCCGGCTCGCCTACCTGACCGAAGAAGCGATGACCAAGCCCAACGTGCTGGTCCGGGTGACCACCGGGGTGGAGGCGCACACCCACGAGTTCATGGCAACCGCGCACGACGACCAGAAGTTCGGCTTCTCGCTGGCCTCCGGGGCCGCCGACGAGGCGGTGCGGCGGGTCATCGCCTGCCCGGGCCTGTCGTTCGCCGGGCTGCACTCGCACATCGGCTCGCAGATCTTCGACACAGCCGGCTTCGAGGTGGCCGCGCACCGGGTGGTCGGGCTGGCGGTCAGGATCCGCGACGAGCACGGCATCGAGATCGCCGAGCTCGACCTCGGCGGCGGGTTCGGCATCGCCTACACCGAAGAGGACGACGCCCCCGAGGTCAAGGAACTCGCGCAGAGCCTGCGCGACATCGTGGACGGGCAGTGCCGGGCCGCCGGACTGGCCCGGCCCCGGCTGACCGTCGAGCCGGGCCGCGGCATCGTCGGGCCGTCCACCGTGTCGCTGTACACGGTGGGCACGGTCAAGGACGTGGACGGGCTGCGGACCTACGTCAGCGTGGACGGCGGCATGAGCGACAACATCAGGACCGCGCTGTACGACGCCTCCTATGCGTGCGCGCTGGCCTCGCGCGCCTCGGCCGCCCCGCCGATGCTGTCCCGGGTGGTCGGCAGGCACTGCGAAAGCGGCGACATCGTGGTGCGGCACGCGTACCTGCCGTCGGATCTGGCCCCCGGCGACCTGCTCGCCGTGCCGGCCACCGGCGCCTACTGCCGGTCGCTGGCCAGCAACTACAACCACGTCTCGCGCCCGGCCGTGGTCGCGGTCGGCGCGGGCGCGGCCCGGACGATCGTCCGCCGCGAGACCCTTGACGATCTGCTAAGCCTGGATGTCGGATGACTGATTCGCCGGAGAAACCAACCGTGCCCACGCTGAAGGTAGCTCTGCTCGGCTGCGGTGTCGTGGGGTCGCAGGTGGCCCGGCTGCTCATCGAGCAGGCCGAGGACCTCGCCCTGCGTGTCGGGGCCCGGCTGGAGCTGGCCGGGATCGCGGTGCGGCGGGTCGGGCACCGGCGGCCCGCCGAGATCGACCGCTCGCTGCTCACCGTGGATGCGCATGCGCTGGCCACCCGGCCCGACGTCGACATCGTGGTCGAGGTGATCGGCGGCATCGAGCCGGCCAGGTCGCTAATACTCGCCGCGCTGAAGGGCGGCAAGCCGGTCGTCACCGCGAACAAGGCCCTGCTGGCCGAGAACGGCGCGGAGATCTACGGGGCGGCCCGCGAGTACGGGGCCGACCTGTACTACGAGGCCTCCGTGGCCGGCGCGATCCCGCTGCTCCGGCCGCTGCGCGAGTCGCTGGCCGGGGACACCGTGCACCGCGTGCTCGGCATCGTCAACGGCACCACCAACTTCATCCTCGACCGGATGGACTCCTCGGGTGCGGGCTTCGCCGAATCCCTCGAGGAGGCGCAGGCGCTCGGCTACGCCGAGGCCGATCCGACGGCCGATGTGGAGGGGTTCGACGCGGCCGCGAAGGCGGCCATCCTGGCCGGCCTGGCCTTCCACACCCCGGTGACCGCGGCGGATGTGCACCGCGAGGGCATCACCGAGGTCACCGCCACCGACATCCTCAGCGCCAGGGCGCTCGGCCGGGTGGTCAAGCTGCTCGCCATCTGCGAACGGTCCGACGGCGGCGTCTCGGTCCGGGTGCACCCCGCGATGATCCCGCGCAGCCATCCGCTCGCCTCCGTCAGCGAGGCCTACAACGCGGTGTTCGTCGAGGCCGAGTCGGCCGGCCGGCTGATGTTCTACGGCGCGGGCGCCGGCGGCACCCCGACCGCGAGCGCCGTGCTCGGCGACATCGTCGCCGTGGCCAGGAACCGGCTGGCGGGTACGCGCGGTCCGGACGCGTCCACCTACGCCGGCCTGCCGGTCATGCCGATGGGGGAGACGCTCACCCGTTACCACGTCTCGCTCGACGTGGACGACAAGCCCGGTGTGCTCGCCCCGGTGGCCGAGGCGTTCGCGCGGCACGACGTCTCCATCGAGGCGGTCCGCCAGGCCAGCCGGGGCACCGAGGCGCAACTAGTGATCGTGACGCACACCGCACGGGACGCGGCGCTCGCCGCGACCGTCCGCGAACTCGAAGCACTGCCGGTGGTCCGCGCGGTCGCCAGCGTGATGCGGGTGGAAGGGGAGGAGGAGTGATCGTGACCGAACCTCAGCTCCAGGCCAAGCGGGTAGGGGGACCGTGGCGCGGGGTGATCGCCGAATACCGGGGCCGGCTGCCGGTCACCGAAGCCACGCCGGTGGTCAGCCTGCGCGAGGGCGGTACCCCGTTGCTGGCCGCCCCGGTCCTGTCCGCCCGCACCGGCTGCGAGGTATACCTCAAGGTCGAGGGGGCCAACCCGACCGGCTCGTTCAAGGACCGGGGCATGACGGTGGCCATCAGCATGGCCGCCGGGTCGGGCGCCAAGGCGGTGATCTGCGCGTCGACCGGCAACACCAGCGCCAGCGCCGCCGCCTACGCCGCCCGGGCCGGGATCACCTGCGCGGTGCTCGTGCCGCGCGGCAAGATCGCCATCGGCAAGCTTGCCCAGGCGCTGGTGCACGGGGCCAGGCTGCTGCAGGTCGAAGGTTCGTTCGACGACTGCCTGGAGCTGGCCAGGAAGCTGGCCGCCGAGTACCCGGTGGCGCTGGTCAACTCGGTGAACCCGCACCGGCTGCAGGGCCAGAAAACCGCCGCGTTCGAGATCGTGGACGAACTCGGCGACGCGCCCGATGTGCACTGCCTGCCGGTCGGCAACGCGGGGAACATCACCGCCTACTGGATGGGATACACCGAGTACCAGCGGGCGGGCCTGGCGTCTCAGTCGCCGCGGATGTTCGGGTTCCAGGCTAGCGGCGCGGCGCCGATCGTGACCGGTCGGCCCGTGCTGCAGCCGCAAACGATCGCAACCGCGATCAGGATCGGCAACCCGGCGTCCTGGTTGCTGGCGGAGGCGGCCCGGGACGAGTCGGGCGGCCTGATCGATTCGGTCACCGATCGGGAAATCCTCGCCGCCTACCGGCTGCTGGCCACCCAGGAGGCGGTGTTTGGCGAGCTCGCCTCGGCCGCGAGCGTAGCCGGGCTGCTGCGGGTCAGCGCGAGCGGGCAGATCCCGGCCGGATCCCGGGTGGTCTGCACGATCACCGGCAACGGCCTGAAGGACCCGGACTG
>CAVYNE010000007.1:0-16328 GCA_963769715.1 uncultured Actinomycetes bacterium | reverse complement strand
CCGCACATCCCCTGTGGGCAGAAAATAGCTGCCGACCTGCGGGAACTCCGATTCTCCCCAGAATCCACCGCACCTATGACTATGACGTTTCTCTAAATAAGAAAGAACAACACCAAGTAGGCCCGGTGCACTCCGACCCAGCCGTCACCGTTGCCGTACCCGGTGACGGGCACACTGACACTGGTAACGCGCACACTGGCACTGTAGTTTTCACCGCGAACCCGCTCTGGTTTCCCCACATACCCCAGGAGGCAGTCCCGTGAAGCTCCAGGTTGAGCGTGATCATCTGGCGGATGCCGTGGCCTGGACCGCGCGGGCCCTGCCGGCCCGCCCGACTGCCCCCGTGCTGGCCGGGATGCGCCTGCACGCAGGGACAGAACTCACGCTCTCGACGTTCGACTACGAGGTCTCCGCCCAGGCCACCGTGCCGGTGATCACCGACGAAGAGGGCGCGGTGCTCGTCTCCGGCCGCCTGCTGGCCGAGATCGTGCGGTCGCTGCCCGCCAAGCCGGTCGACCTGTTCACCGACGGGACCCGCGCGACGCTCAAGTGCGGCAGCGCCACCTTCACCCTGGTCCTGCTGCCCGAAGAGGAGTACCCGACGCTGCCCGAGATGCCGCCGCTGGCCGGGTCGGTGGGCAGCGACGCACTGGCCTCCGCCATCGGCCAGGTGGCGATCGCGGCCGGCCGCGACGATACCCTTCCTGCGCTGACCGGGATCAGAATTGAGATCAGCGACGACACGCTCACCCTGGTCGCCACCGACAGGTACCGGCTGGCGGTCCGCGAGCTGCGCTGGAACCCGTCGCGACCGGACCTGTCCACGGCCGTGCTCGTCCCGGCCCGCGTGCTCGGCGAGACGGCCCGCGCGCTGACCTCCGGCGCGGAGGTGTCGATATCGCTGGGCGGCGACAGCCTGATCGGCTTCGCCGGCGCCGGGCGGCAAACCACCACCAGGCTGCTGTCCGGCGAATACCCCAAGTACTCCGCGCTGTTGCCGAGCGAGTTCAGCGCGGTCGCCGAACTCGCGGCCGGCTCGTTCGCCGAGGCGGTCAAGCGGGTGGCCCTCGTCGCCGAGCGCAACACCCCGGTGCGCCTGGCCTTCAGCTCGGGGCAGTTGGTGCTCGAGGCCGGCGCCTCGGAGGAGGCGCAGGCGGTAGAGGTCCTCGAGGCGGCGTTCGACGGCGAGGACCTGCAGATCGCCTTCAACCCGCAGTACCTGCTCGACGGCATCGGGGCGATCGACTCCGACACGGTCAGGATCTCGTTCACCTCACCCACCAAGCCCGCGGTCGTCACGGGCAAGAGCGAGGGCGAGCCCGACTACCGGTACGTGCTCATGCCCATCCGCTCAGCCGGGTAGTGGAGACTCTGCTGCCTCCGGGGGGACGACCCCCTGAGCCCCCCGAAGCCTTACGCTCGAATCTGTGCACATCACCCGGCTGGCGCTGACCGACTTCAGGTCCTACGCCGAGCTCAGCCTCGAGCTCAGTCCGGGCGTGACCACGTTCAGCGGACCGAACGGGGAGGGCAAGACCAACCTGGTCGAGGCGATCGGCTACCTGGCCATGCTGGGCAGTCACCGGGTCGCCACCGACGCGCCGCTGGTCAGGCGCGGTGCCGAGCGGGCCGTGCTGCGGGCGGCGGTGAGCGGGACCCAGGGCAACGCGCTGGTGGAAATCGAGCTCAACCCCGGCCGGGCCAACCGGGTCAGGCTGAACCGGGCGCCGATGCCCCGGCCGCGGGACATCCTCGGCGCGCTCCGCACGGTGCTGTTCGCGCCCGAGGACCTGGCCCTGGTCAAGGGCGATCCCGGCGAGCGGCGGCGGTTCCTTGACGAGCTGCTGGTCGCCACCGCACCGCGGTACGCGGGCCTGCGCGCGGATTACGAACGGGTGCTGCGACAGCGCACGGCCCTGCTCAAGTCCGCGGGGGCCAAGGGGCACCTGCGCGGGGCGGCCCGCGAGTCGATGACCGCGACGCTCGACGCGTGGGACGCGCAACTGGCTCAGGCGGGCGCCCCGCTGCTGGCCGGCCGGATGCGTCTGGTGGCCGCGCTGCGGCCGCACGTAACCGCAGCGTACGAGGCGGTATCCGGCGATCGTCCGGGCGAGTCGTGCGGAATGTCCTACCGTGCTTCAGTGTTCAGTAATGAGGGGCTTGAGACGGCCGGGGTCGCTGATCCCGGCCCGGATGCCGATGTGCCGGGGCTTGAGACGGCGATGCTCAAGGCGCTGGCCGAGGTCCGGGCCAACGAGCTCGACCGCGGCGTCTGCCTGGCCGGCCCGCACCGGGACGAGCTCGAGCTGTCGATCGGCGGGCTGCCGGCCCGCGGTTACGCCAGCCACGGGGAATCCTGGTCGCTCGCGCTCGCGCTGCGCCTGGCCAGCTTCGCGCTGCTCAGAGAGGGCCGCGAGGATCCGGTGCTGATCCTCGACGACGTGTTCGCCGAGCTCGACGTGGGCCGCAGGGACCGGCTGGCCGCCCTGGTCGCCGGCGGGGAGCAGGTCCTGATCACCGCGGCGGTGCTCGCCGACGTCCCCGAGGTGCTCACGGGCACGCGGTTCACCGTCCGCGCGGGCGTGGTCGCCGGTGCCAGCTAGGAATCCGCCAGCTGGAAATCCGGGAGCGACGCCAGATCAGGGGCCGGCGAACCGAGCCGCCCCCGACCGGGTGCGGCTGGCGGTCGAGGCGCTCGCCGCGGCCAAGGCGGACGCGCGGGCCAGGGGCGATCTGCCGGCCGGCTTCCAGCGCCAGCCCGCGCTCGCTAAGGGCGATGATGCCGAACGGTCCGGCGTGCTCGCGGTCGGCCAGGATGACTCGCCCGGGCCGGGATCGCGCCCCACGGGCGCCAGCGGGACAGACGGGTCCGGGCCCGCTCGCGGGCGCCCCCGGCGAGAAGACCCGCAGCCGCTGGTCAGCGCGATCGACGGCCTGCTCGACACGCGGGGCTGGCAGCAGCGGGCGGCAATGGGTTCGGTGTTCGGCCGCTGGGCGGAAATCGTCGGCCATGACCTGGCGGCGCACACCCGGCCCGACAGTTTCGCCGACGGCGAGCTCGCGGTGACGGCCGACTCGACCGCCTGGGCGACTCAGGTCCGGCTGCTCGCCCCGATGCTCGTCCGGCGCCTTAACATCGAACTTGGCGATGGATCGGTCCGCCGGGTCAAGGTCCGCGGCCCCGCGCCGCCACGGCAGCGCGGCGGCTGGCGCGTTCCCGGCAGCAAGGGCCCAGGCGACACCTACGGCTAAGCCGACACGTGGGGCAAGACGACCCTGCCTGTCGGTGCCTGCAGGTAAAATGAATAGGCGCAACGATAGCCACATCTTCGGGGGCTGGGCTGCGCGCTTCTTATGCAGGATGGAGTTCGGTTTGTCCTACGATGCAGGCTCGATCACGGTACTCGAGGGCCTTGAGGCCGTCCGCAAGCGTCCGGGAATGTACATCGGCTCGACCGGCGAGCGCGGATTGCATCACCTTGTCTACGAGGTTGTGGACAACGCCGTGGACGAGGCGCTGGCCGGTCACGCCGACGTCATTGACGTGACGCTGCTCGCCGACGGCGGAGTCCGGGTGCGAGACAACGGCCGTGGCATTCCCGTGGACGAGCACCCGGTGGAACACCGCCCGGCGGTCGAGGTCGTGATGACCACGCTGCACGCGGGCGGCAAGTTCGACGGCAAGTCCTACGCCGTTTCCGGCGGCCTGCACGGCGTCGGCGTGTCGGTAGTGAACGCGCTGTCGGCCCGCCTGGACGCGGAGATCCGCCGGGACGGGTACGTCTGGGCGCAGTCCTACGAGCGCGGTGACCCGACGGGCCCGCTGGTCCGCGGCGCCGCCAGCGACGAAACCGGCACCACGATCACCTTCTGGCCGGACACCGCGATCTTCGAGACCACCGACTGGAACTTCGAGAACGCTGTCCAGGCGGATGCAGGAGATGGCCTTCCTGAACAAGAACTTGGCCATCTCGATCACAGACCGGCGCCAGGACGAACCGCGGGAAGCGCGGTACCAGTATGCCGGGGGAATCGCCGACTTCGTTAGGTACATAAATGCCTCGAAGGAGCCGGTGCACGGCTCGGTCATCGACTTCGAGGAAGAAGCGGACGGGATCTCGGTCGAGATCGCGATGCAGTGGAGCGCGGCGTACACCCCGTCGGTATACACCTTCGCGAACACCATCAACACGGCTGAGGGCGGCACCCACGAGGAGGGGTTCCGGGCCGCGCTCACCACGATCGTCAACCGGTACGCGCGCGACCAGAAGTTGCTGCGCGAGAAGGACGAGAACCTGACCGGAGACGACGTGCGCGAGGGCCTGACCGCGATCGTCTCGGTCAAGCTCGCCGAGCCGCAGTTCGAGGGCCAGACCAAGACCAAGCTGGGCAACACCGAGGCCAAGTCGTTCGTGCTGAAGGCGGCCAACGATCACCTGCGGGACTGGCTCGACCGGAACCCGGGCGAGGCCAAGGAGATCATCAACAAGGCCAGCCAGGCGGCCCGGGCCCGGATCGCCGCGCGGCAGGCGCGCGACCTGACCCGGCGCAAGTCCCTGCTTGACTCGACGGCGCTGCCCGGCAAGCTGGCGGACTGCCAGTCCACCGACCCCGCGGTCTCCGAGATCTACGTGGTCGAGGGTGACTCGGCCGGCGGCTCGGCCAAGGGCGGCCGGGACCCGAAGTTCCAGGCCATCCTGCCCATCCGGGGCAAGATCATCAACGTGGAGAAGTCGCGGATCGACCGCGTGCTGAAGAACACCGAGGTCCAGGCGATGATCACGGCGCTCGGCGCCGGCATCCACGACGAGTTCGACATCACCAAGCTCCGCTACCACAAGATCATCCTGATGGCGGACGCCGACGTGGATGGGCAGCACATCAGGACGCTCCTGCTCACGCTGCTGTTCCGGTTCATGAAGCCGCTGGTCGAGGCCGGTCACGTGTATCTCGCCTCGCCGCCGCTCTACAAGATCAAGTGGGTGGAGCGCGGCGTCAAGCCCGGCTACGCGTTCAGCGATGCGGAGCGGGATCGGGTGATCGAGGCCGGCATCGCCGAGGGCCGCAAAGATCCGCGGCCGCGGGATGGCGTACAGCGGTTCAAGGGTCTCGGCGAGATGAACGCGACCGAGCTGTGGGAGACCACGATGGACCCGGCCAGCCGGCTGCTCCTGCAGGTAACGCTCGACGACGCGGCCCAGGCCGACGAGCTGTTCAGCGTGCTGATGGGCGAGGACGTCGAGGCGCGCCGCGCGTTCATCACCCGTAACGCCAAGGACGTCAGGTTCCTGGACATCTGATCTGCTGGCGCAGGTGCCAGCTGGTTTCAATCTTTGAGTAGGGAATTGCGAAAGTGACCGAAGTTACCGATGCTCCGCAGGACGGCGGGCACGACCGTACCGAGCCGGTCGATATCCAGTACGAGATGCAGCGCAGCTACATCGACTACGCGATGTCGGTCATCGTCGGACGGGCCCTGCCGGACGTGCGCGACGGCCTCAAGCCGGTGCACACGCGGATCCTGTACGCCATGTACGACGGCGGGTACCGTCCCGACCGCGGCTTCTTCAAGTGCTCGCGGGTCATCGGCGACGTCATGGGTAACTACCACCCGCACGGCGACGGTGCCATCTACGACGCGCTGGTGCGGATGGCCCAGCCCTGGTCGATGCGGATGCCGCTCATCGACAGCCAGGGCAACTTCGGCTCGCCGGGCAACGACCCGCCCGCGGCCATGCGCTACACCGAGTGCCGCCTGGCCCCGCTGGCGATGGAGATGCTGCGGGACATCAACGAGGACACCGTTGACTTCCGCGAGAACTACGACGGGCGCTCGTCCGAGCCCGTGGTGCTGCCGAGCCGGTTCCCCAACCTGCTGATCAACGGGTCCGAGGGGATCGCGGTCGGCATGGCCACCAAGATCCCGCCGCACAACCTGCGCGAGGTCGCGGCCGGGGTCGCCTGGTACCTGGACCACTTCGACGCGTCGGACGAGGAGCTCCTCGACGCGCTGATGGAGCGGGTCAAGGGACCCGACTTCCCGACCCGCGGCCTGATCGTGGGCCGGCGCGGCATCCGGGACGCCTACCGCACCGGGCGCGGCTCGATCATCATGCGGGCCGTCGTCGAGGTCGAGGAAGACGCCCGCGGCCGCAGCTGCCTGGTCGTCAAGGAGCTGCCCTACCAGGTCAACCCGGACAACCTGGCGCTGAAGATCGCCGAGCTGGTCAGGGACGGCAAGATCAGCGGCATCGCCAACATCCAGGACGAGAGCAGCGGCCGGACCGGCCAGCGGCTGGTCATCGTGCTGAAGCGGGACGCCATCGCCAAGGTGGTGCTCAACAACCTGTACAAGCACACCCAGCTGCAGGAAACGTTCGGCGCCAACATGCTGGCGCTGGTCGACGGCGTGCCGCGCACCCTGCGCCTGGACCAGATGATCAGGTACTGGGTGACGCACCAGATCGAGGTCATCGTCCGGCGCACCAGGTACCGGCTGCGCAAGGCTGCCGAGCGGCTGCACATCGTCGCCGCGCTGCTCAAGGCCATCGACCGGATCGACGAGGTCATCGCCCTGATCAGGGCCAGCGCGTCGGCGGCCGAGGCCCAGCAGGGCCTGATGGGGCTGCTCGAGATCGACGAGATCCAGGCCCGCGCGATCCTGGACATGCAGCTCCGCAAGCTGGCCGCCCTGGAGCGGCAGGAACTCGTCCACGAGCGCGACGACCTGGAAACGAAGATCGCCGACTACGAGGACATCCTGGCCTCGCCGGAGCGGCAGCGGCAGATCGTCGGTTCCGAGCTGGCCGAGATCGTGACCAGGTACGGCAACGACCGGGTCACCGAGATCATCGCCTATGACGGCGAGGTGGCCGACGAGGACCTGATCGCCGAAGAGGACGTCGTGGTCACCATCACCTACGGCGGGTACGCCAAGCGCACCAAGACTGACCTGTACCGGGCGCAGCGGCGCGGCGGCAAGGGGATCCGCGGCGCGCAGCTGCGCACCGACGACATCGTGGACCACTTCTTCATCACCACGACCCATCACTGGATCTTGTTCTTCACCAACAAGGGCCGGGTCTACCGGGCCAAGGCCTACGAGCTGCCCGACGCCGGCCGCGACGCCCGTGGCCAGCACGTCGCCAACATGCTCGCGTTCCAGCCCGACGAGCGGATCGCCGAGGTGCTCGCGCTGCGCGACTACCAGGTGGCTCCCTACCTGGTGCTGGCCACCCGCAGCGGGCTGGTGAAGAAATCGAAGCTGACCGCCTTCGAGAACGTACGGGCCGGCGGCATCATCGCGATCAACCTGCGCGAGGACGACGAGGTCATCGCGGCCCGGCTGGTTTCGCCGGACGAGGACCTGCTGCTCGTCAGCAAGGGCGCGCAGGCTATCCGGTTCCATGCCAGCGACGAGTCGCTGCGTCCGATGGGCCGGGATACCTCGGGCGTCATCGGGATGCGCTTCAATGACGGCGACGGGCTGCTCGGCATGTACGTGGTCAATAACGGCGGCGACGTGCTCGTGGCCACCGGCGGCGGGTACGCCAAGCGCACGCCCGCCGACGCCTACCCGGTGCAGGGCCGCGGCGGCCGCGGCGTCGTGACGGCGAAAATCGTGGAAGCTCGCGGTGAGCTGGTCGGCGCGCTGATGGTGCAGCCCGGCGATGAGATTTTCGCTATAACCTCCGCGGGCGGGGTGATCAGGACCAGCGCGAGCGAGGTCAAGCAGTCCGGCCGCCAGACGATGGGGGTCCGGCTGATGAACCTGGCCGCCGGGGACAGCGTGGTGGCCCTGGCCCGCAACGCGGAATCGCTGGCCGAAGCGGAATCGCTGGCCGAAGGCGATGCACTGGCCGAAGGCGAGGCCGAATCACTGGCTGAAGGCGCGGCCGAACTCGCGGGCGAAGAGTCTGACCAGGACCTTTCCGAAGACTCTGACCAGGGCTTTTCCGAGGACCTGGCCGAACTGACGGATGCCGCTGACTCGTCAGGTCCGGCGGACGAGAGCGATCAGGAAGAGGAATAATCCGGGCGATTGTGTAAGGTCGGCTTGTACGTCTTACTTTCAAGCTGAGGGCAACGGTTTCGGGGGCAGAAGCGTCCCATGAGTATTGGTGAGTCCGGCAGAATGCCGCCTTCCTCGCAAAGGCGGTCATATGGGCGTCTCGTCCGGAGATAACCTCATGAGGGTCTGGATCAGAGGGAGGACCGCTTGGACAGGCGCACAGAAAGGCCCGACGGCTCGGGCGGAGGTTCGCCTACCGTCGTGACGTCACGGGCTACCGCTGACGACCTGATCGGCGACGAGCAGGACGCGCAGCCGAGCGGCACCGTGGCACCGCCCAGGCGGTCGCCGCAGAAGCCGACCGCAGCCAAGTCCGCTCCAGCCACGCCCGGATCGCCGGACGATGCCGCATCCGACGGTACGCCAAGCGCCGGTCCGGTGGGCAACGGCGCGCCGGCGGCCGGAAACGGGATCGACGGGGCCAAGGACGCTTCGGCTAACGGCGGCAAGGACGCCGGATCCAACGGCAACCCGGCTGCCAGGGACGCTGCCTTCCCGGCCGCGGCGGACGCGACCATCGCCGATGGCGTGCCCGCCCTGCCCGCCGACAGCATAGGGGCAGCGCGCGGCACCAAGCCGAAGGGGCATGACCCGGACCGGGAGACGCCGGCGAGCAAGGCCGGCGAGCAGTCCGGAGTTGATGACCCGCCCGCGTACAGCTTCGGGCCGCCGCCGTCCGCCCCGGCGCGCCCGGCCACGGCCGCCGCTGATCCTGCGGAATCTGCGGTGAAGCCATCGGGTGACGATGTCTCGGTCTCCCGCGCCTTCGCGCACTGCGCCTTCGCGCACTGCGCCTTCGCGCACTGCGCCTTCGCGCACTGCGCCTCCGGGCGCGGGACCTTCGGGTACAGGGCCTTCGAGCCCGGGACCTTTTGGTGCTGCGCCTGCGGGACGCCCGTCGTCGAGCGTCCCGACGGCGCCGGCCGAACCGCCGTCCGTCTCCGCGGCCGCGTTCGCGTGGGAGATGCCCGACCCGCCGCCCAACTCGCCGTCGTCCCCGGCGCGGACGTTCCTGCGGTCGGGCACGACGGGGAAGGACCCCGCCGCGCCCACGGCCGCCTCCTCCGCCAGCCCAGGTCGGACCAGCCCGAGCTCGGCTAAGACCGGGGCGGGCGAGGCCGCCGCGGCAGCCGCCGGTCCAGTCACGATGCGGAACGCGTCGCGGAAGCCGCAGAAGGGGCGGTCCAAGCGCAACGCGCGTCAGGCGCACCTGACCGTCGCCCGGGTGGAGCCCTGGTCGGTGATGAAGTTCAGCTTCGTGGTCTCGCTGGTGGCCTTTGTCATCTTGTTCGTGGCCGTGATCGTGCTCTACAGCGTTCTGTCGGGGCTCGGCGTATTCGACTCGCTCCAGCGCGTGGTGACGAGCGTCACCTCAAGCCAGGGTTCAGCGGGCGTGAACGCGAAGGCCTGGTTCTCCGAGTCCAAGGTGCTCGGCTACACGGCCCTGCTCGGATCGCTCAACATCGTGCTGATCACGGCCATGGCGACGATCGGCTCGGTGGTGTACAACCTGACCTCGCGGCTCGTCAGCGGCGTGGAAGTGACCCTCCGCGAAACCGAATAACGCACCGCGGGAAACCGGATACCTACAGATGAGAAAGCACGGTAGCATCGCGGGGGCGAGCGGAACGCTCCCGCGGTGCGGGTCGGGACGAGCCTGAGGCCCGAAACCAGGGCGCAACCCGCCGGGCCGGTACGGTAGGATATTGGTCGCTCCTGTTTGTGCAGGTCAGCCTCCATGCATGGGGTTATAGCTCAGTCGGTTAGAGCGCGTCCCTGATAAGGACGAGGCCCGTGGTTCAAGTCCACGTAACCCCACAAAGTACTCCTTTATCAGCCACAACACCTCCTCGCCGGGTAATCCGGCCGGTGCGGCGCGTCGGCTGGCCGGGCGGGTTAGCGGGGCGGCTTTGCTAAGCTGCCGTACACCTGCGGTCGGCGGAATTCTTGATCCGCCTTCCGCTCCGATGTCATCGAGGTGGAGGGTTCCTCGCTGTGAAGAAGCTCATCGTGCTCGCCGCGCTTGGAGTTGGCGCGTTCGCGGTCTGGCGCAAGGTCGCCTCCGACCGTGCCGAACTCGACCTGTGGACTGAGGCCACCGCAGCTGATGAGGACTGACCCGCGCGTTCGGGGTAATGTCCGACAGTTGATCCGGCACTAGGAGGCACGCAGATGAGCGATACATCTCCGGTATCGCTGGTCTGCTGGGACGTAGTCGGGGCGGCCGCCGTCGATGACAACGTCCTCGAGCGGGCGTTCGCGGAAGCTATCGCCACTCAGGGCGTTGTCACCGGCACCGCGGCGTACGTCAGGTCGATGGTCCAGTTCGACCGGACACGCGGGTGGCCGCCCGCCGACGTCATGCGGATCCTGTTCCCGGAGGAAGAAATCCGGGCGCAGGCCGCCAATCTCGCCTTCGAGCGGTCCTTCCAGGCGGCGCTGGATAGGTTCGGGGTACTGCCGCTGCCCGGTGCGAACGATGCGCTGGCCAAGCTCACCGCGGCGGGCATCAAGGTCTGCCTGGTGTCTCCCCTATCCAGGCCCGCGCTCAGCCTGATCGTGGAACGCCTCGACTGGTGGCAGCGTGTGGACTTGGTCCTGTGCGCGGACGACGTGGCCCGGGGCTTCCCCTGGCCCGACCTCATCCTCACCGCGGTCCTGCGGCTGGGTATCGGCGACGTGCGCGACCTAGCTGTGGTCACCGCCACCGAAGGCGGGGTGCTGTCCGCCCAGCGGGCCGGCTCCCGGTTCGTCGTCGGCGTGCACAGCGACATCGACGACGCGAGCAGGCTCCGCCGGGCCGGGGTGACGCACCTGCTGGCTGACATCGGCGAACTGCCTGATCTGCTGGCGTCATCTACTGGCGTCGCACCCCGGGATCACGGCTACGGGCTTCACCACGGCGAGTGACTGACATCGCGTTTCTCGTGGCAAACTGTGAATCATGCCGGAACTGCCGGAAGTAGAGTCGCTGGCCGCCTTCCTGCGCGGTCACGCGACGGGTCACGCTGTCGCGCGGGCTGACGCGGCCTCGTTCTCGGTGCTGAAGACGTTCGACCCGCCACTGGTCAGCCTCAACGGCCAGGTGATCACCGAGGTCGGCCGGCATGGCAAGTTCCTGGACCTGGCCACCGACCAGGGCCTGCACCTGATCATGCACCTGGCCCGGGCGGGCTGGCTGCGCTGGCGTGAGGAACTCCCGTCGGCGCCGCCGAAGCCAGGCAAGAGCCCGCTCGCCTTCCGGCTCAGGCTCGACGACGGCTCCGGTTTCGACCTGACCGAGCAGGGCACCCACAAGCGCCTCGCGGTGTACCTGGTCCGCGACCCGGACGAGGTGCCCGGGGTGGCCACGCTCGGGCCGGACCCGCTGGCCGCGGACTTCACCGTGGACACCCTGGCAGGCCTGCTGGCCGGACGCCGCACCCAGGTCAAGGGCGTACTCCGCGACCAGCGGATCATCGCCGGCATCGGCAACGCCTATTCCGACGAGGTGCTGCACGTGGCCAAGATGTCACCGTTCAAGATCGCGGCCAGCATGACGCCGGACGACGTGGCCACCTTGTACGACGCGATCAAGACGACCCTGACCGAAGCGGTCGAACGGTCGGCGGGCCTAGCCGCCGCGGACCTCAAGGGCGAGAAGAAGAGCGGCCTGCGCGTGCACGGTCGGACCGGCCAGCCCTGTCCGGCGTGCGGCGGCACCGTCCGGGAGGTCTCGTTCGCCGACTCCGCGCTCCAGTACTGCCCCACCTGCCAGACCGGCGGCAAGCCCCTAGCCGACCGCCGGTTGTCCCGCCTGCTGAAATAACCCCTGGGCCTCGCCCTGGTCGGAGACGCGCTCTAACCGGTGCGCAGCAGGTAACCTTGGAAAACATCTTGGGGCTATAGCTCAGCTGGAAGAGCGTCTGGTTTGCATCCAGAAGGCCAGGGGTTCGAGTCCCCTTAGCTCCACAGGGGGTTACCGACAGAACTGCCGGTGTCGTACCGACAGAACTGCATCGGTGACCGTTTCTTATTGTGCCTGCGGGGTCTGACATCGGCTCTGGCCGCCGTGCGGGGCTTGTTGCCGGGCGCGGCAGCCGGGTTGCGGCGTTCTGGCGGGTCTGCAGCGTGGCTGCGCCCGGCTGGGTGGTGCTGGTCAGTGGTGGCGGTGGGTGCTGCGGGCTGTCAGCCGTCGGGGAGGTAGTCGCGCAGGCTGGCGCGGCGCCGTCGTGCCCGGTGGGCGATGCTGGCCTTGCCGGGGGCGGTGAGTGCCCGCCAGGCGCGGATCTTGCGGATGTTGGCGGCCATCAGCAGCAGCGCGGTGAAGATGGACTGGGCGGCGATGCCGCGGACGCGGCGGCGTGCGGGCTGGGCGAGGGCTTCGTGAGCAGGGTCTTTGATGAGCCCGTTGAGGCCTTCGATGGTGTTCCGCAAGGTGGCGTAGCGTGCGTGCCAGGCTGGGCTGCCGTAGGGCAGGTCCTGGCGGTAGCGGGCGCCGGTGTCCGGGGCGATGGTGATCGCGGTCTGGGTGCAGATCCTCGGTGGTTCGGGGGGTGGCTGGAGGACCTTGGCGCGCCCGTCGCGGGGTGATAGCGAGGCCTGGCGCAGCGGGCAGATCAGCCCGGGGCGGTGGCCGGCGGCCGGGCAGGACAGGCGCTGGTAGCCGTCGGCGTCGGGGCCGTCTTTGTGCTTGAGCTGGTAGGGGCAGCGGGCGGTGATCTGCTGGTCGTACAGGTCGCGGGTGATGGCGTGGTCGCGCAGGCCGGTGGTGGCGGTGATCAGCGGTTCGGGCAGGGCGGGGCAGTACCAGGTTCCCTCCACGAGGATGGCTCCGCCGGTGTTTGCCTGGATGCCCAGCTGGTCCGCGCGGTAGTCCATGACGGGCTGGTAACCCAGCGCGCGGGCGGGGAGGGCGAAGCGCCCGGGGAGCGCCTGGGTGTAGGCGCGGTCGTAGCCCAGGGGGCCGGGCTTGTGGCCGCGGGCGGCCAGGGAGGCCAGGACGCGGGCGCCGGTGCCGCCGGGGTCTTCGCCGGGCCGGGTCATGGCCAGGCCGGCGGCGAGGTTGGGGTGCGCGGGCGGGGCGCCGGGCGGGCGTGCCATGGTGGCGATGGTGGCCTCCAGCGCCCAGCAGATCTTGCGCAGGGGCTTTCCTTTGTCGTCTTCGCGGTCGCGGTGGTCTCCTTCGCGGACGTACCAGCCGCCGTCGGGATCGCTGGCGCACAGGCCGGTGCGCTTGGACGGGCCGCGGGAGAACAGCGGGACCGGGGTGGCGTCCAGGCCGGTGGAGCCGTCGTAGGCTCCGAGTTCGTCGTCGGTGAGGACGGAGATGCTGGCTTCGATCAGGGAGTTGAGGAAGGCTTCCAGCCGGCTGCGGGCTGCTTCGGCCTGGGCCGGGGTCATCGGCCTGGTGCGGGCTTTGAGGTCCGCTTCGGTCAGGCGCCGGTTTTTCGGCAGCGCCGAGGGGTCCATCACCGAGCGGATCGCTCCGAAGCAGTAGCGGACCCGGCGGTAGGCGGCCAGGAATGCCCGCTGGGTGGTGACGGCGCCGGTGATCTTGAGCAGGCGGCGGGAGGCGGGAGATAGCTGGCAGAACAGCAGCCGGGTGGCATCGGTGAGGAACAGCGGCCGGTCATCCAGGGCCAGGCACAGCAGGGCGGTGAGCACCGCGCGGACCGGCAGCGGGCGGGGCCGCCCGGTGGCGTGGGCCAGCGCGGCCTCGATGACCGGGGCCTTGCCGGAGCGGTCGATGAGCCCGGCGGCGAAGGCGACCGTCTGGTCGCTGATGCCGCCGCGGGCCGGCGGCAGGGTCAGGCCGCCGCCGCTCACCGGGTGCGCTCCGCGTGCCAGCGGGCCCGCAGGGCGCCCTTGGAGGAGCCGGTGCCCGCCAGGTGGCGGGCATAGCGGGCCAGCGACCCGGCCTCGGCGATCCCGGTGATGGCCAGCAGCACCGGGACCGGGGTGCCCGCGGCCAGGTGGTGGCAGATGAAGGTGGCCCGGGCCCGGCGCAGCGACAGCCGAGGCGCCGCCGGGTCAGCGGTCAGGCCCCGGGTGAAGTTGCTGACGAAGTTCTTATAGCCGCGGTCGGCCGGGCCGGGGCGGAACACGAACCCGCTGCCCGCGCGGCGGGCCAGCTCCCCCGCGCGGCCGGCGTAATCCGGGGTGACCGGCACCAGCCTCGCGGCCGGCCCGCCGACATGGACTGCCGCCTGGCGGCCGTGCCGGATGACGTCATCGCCGCGCAACGCCACCAGCTCGCCGGGCCGCAGCCCGGCCCCGATGCCGAACACGACCAGCGCCAGCGCCGAGGAGCATCTGGCCGCATCACGCTGGGCAGCCGCCAGGGCGGCTAGCTCCGCCCGCTCGGCTGGTGAGTACGGCGCCGGCGCTCTCGAGCCCGGAAACGGCGTCGGCCGCTGCCCCGGCGGCCCGCAGGCCGCCACGGCGAGCCGGTACAACGCCGACCGGTACGTCCCCCGGGTTGAGCACGCCCGGCCCGCCAGGCCCGCCACGCAGAACGCCTCGATCACGTCATAGTCCAGCAGGAACTCCCGGCCGGCCGGGATCCCGCGGGCCTCAGCGAACCGGGACAGCCCCCGATGCGCCGTGGCGGTCACGCTGCCTGCCGGCAGCATGCACAAGCCCACCGCGTCTTCCCCGCGAGTCCCGGCCATGCTTGAAATATAGTTACTTGGGCTTCCCCTCGTACCGTGGAGACATCGCCTATGAAGGGAAGGGGCGATGGCAGAGACGCGGCGGAAGTTCGATCAGGACTTCCGGGAGGGCGCGGTCCGGCTGGTCCGGGAGACCGGTAAGCCGATTGCGCAGGTTGCCCGGGAGCTGGGTGTCAACGAGGGCACCCTGGGGAACTGGGTAAACGATGACCGGCGCCGCCGGGAGGCCGGCGGCGGGGAGCTGAGCGCGGATGAGCGGGCCGAGCTGGTGCGGCTGCGGCGGGAGAATGCCGAGCTGGCGATGCGGTGTGATGTCCTCAAGCGCAGTCTGGTCCTCTGGGTGACGGACTCCGGCGGGACCCGGTGAAGATGGCAGCCTTCATCGCCGCCCAGAGGACCGGTCATCACATCCCGTGCGCCGTCAGCTGCCGGGCGCTGGGCGTGTCCCCCTCCTGGTACTACAAGTGGGCGGGCGGGGAGCTGCCGCCGCGGGCGGCGCGCCGCCAGCGGCTGAAAGCCGAGGTCGGGCGCCTGTTCGCCGGGCATGAGGGCAAGTGCGGGTCGCCGCGGATCACCGCGGACCTGAAGGACGCGGGCTGGAAGGTCAGCGAGAACACCGTCGCGGAGCTGATGCGCGAGCTGGGGCTGGCGGCGCGGCGGAAGAAGAGGCGGAAGGCGACGACCCGGCCGGGCAGGGGCCGGTGGCGGGCGCCGGACCTGGTCAAGCGGGATTTCCCGGCGGGCAAGATCAACAAGAAATGGTACGGGGACGGCACCGAGATCGTCACCGGCGAGGGCAAGCTGTACCTGGACAGCGTGCTGGACGCGGCCTCGCGGCGGGTGCTCGGGTTCGCCCTGGGCGAGCATCATGACGCCGAGCTGGCCTACGGCGCGCTGGTGATGGCGGTGGCGGTGCGCGGCGGCCAGGTGCCCGGGGTGATCATGCACACCGATCGGGGCAGCGAGTACACCGCGGGCCTGTTCCGTTCCGCCTGCGAGCGGCTCGGGATCCGGCAGTCGATGGGCCGGCCGGGATCGGCGCTGGATAACGCGATGATCGAATCCTGGCACTCCACCCTGGAATGGGAACTGCGGTCGGCGGAGACGTTCGCCACCCGGGCGCAGGCGCGGGCCCGGGTCGCGGCCTGGATCGAGGAGTACAACACCTCCCGGCGGCACTCGGCCTGCGGCATGATGGCCCCGGTCGCCTGGGAGCTGGCCTGCGGCGCCGGACAGGAGAAGGCCGCGTGACCGCGGCCGGCCCGCTGCGCGGGCCCCAGGGCATGAAGGAGGCGGCTCCGCCGCCGCTGACTTTCCTGTTTCGCCGCGCAGGGTACGGGGCCGCTCCTCCGGCCTCAAGGGTGCTGCGCATCGCGCTGCGCGCGACAGCCCTGCGGGCTGCCCTGGACCCCGGAGACCTCGGCGGCCCCTGGAGGCAGGAAGAGCGGGCAGGCCAGGGCCTGCCCCGCCGGGCGCGCGGCGCGGAACCCCAGTCCCCGCACCCGCGAACGCCGGTGAAGAATGAACTGGTGTTCGATAAGATCAACAAGCGGAAAAATTACAAGATCCGCTAAGAGGAAGTCTCCACACTTCCAGGGGATTGC
>CAVYNE010000006.1:0-412857 GCA_963769715.1 uncultured Actinomycetes bacterium | reverse complement strand
TACCGCGGCTCAAGGAGCGGTACCGGACCGAGATCGCGACCGCGCTCAAGGATGAGTTCGGCTACGCCAACGTGATGCAGATCCCGGGGCTGACCAAGATCGTCGTGAACATGGGCGTCGGTGAGGCGGCCAGGGACGCGAAGCTGATCGAGGGGGCCGTGCGGGACCTGTCCACGATCACCGGGCAGCGCCCGGCCGTGGCCAAGGCGAAGAAGTCCGTGGCCCAGTTCAAGCTCCGCGAGGGCATGCCCATCGGCGCGCACACCACGCTGCGCGGCGACCGCATGTGGGAGTTCCTCGACCGCCTGCTGACCATCGCGCTGCCCCGGATCCGCGACTTCCGCGGCCTGTCCGACCGGCAGTTCGACGGGCACGGGAACTACACGTTCGGCCTGACCGAGCAGGTCATGTTCCACGAGATCGACCCCGACAAGGTGGACAGGCAGCGCGGGATGGACATCACCGTCGTGACCACAGCAACAAACGATGCCGAAGGCCGCTCTCTGCTGCGGCGACTCGGCTTCCCCTTCAAGGAGGGCTGACAGTGGCGAAGAAGTCGCTGGTCGTCAAGGCGAACCGGACGCCCAAGTTCAAGGTCCGCGGTTACACGCGGTGCACCCGCTGCGGGCGGCCGCGTGCGGTCTACAAAAGGTTCAGCCTGTGCCGCATCTGCTTCCGCACGATGGCGCACCGCGGTGAGCTGCCCGGCATCACCAAGTCCAGTTGGTAACCAAGAAGAACGAGTACACCGCAGGTCCCGGCGCCGGTGAAAGCCGGAGGGAAACCACGGTGAGGAAGGCCTGTTGGCCATGACGATGACCGATCCGATCGCGGACATGCTGACCCGTCTGCGGAACGCGAACTCGGCGTACCACGACACGGTGGGCATGCCGTACTCCAAGATCAAGTCCCACATCGCGGAGATCCTCCAGCAGGAGGGCTACATCGCGTCCTGGCGGGTGGAAGACGCCGAGGTCGGCAAGAACCTCGTGATCATCCTCAAGTTCGGGAACCAGCGCGAGCGCTCCATCGCCGGCATCAAGCGGGTGTCCAAGCCCGGCCTGCGCGTATACGCGAAGAAGGACAACCTGCCCCGGGTACTCGGCGGCCTCGGCGTGGCGATCATCTCCACGTCCGGCGGGCTGCTGACCGACAAGCAGGCCAAGAAGCGTGGCGTGGGCGGGGAAGTCCTCGCCTACGTCTGGTAAGGAGAGCTGCAATGTCAAGGATCGGGCGGCTCCCCGTGACCATCCCCAGCGGGGTACAGGTCGACATCGACGGGCGCCAGGTTACCGTGCAAGGGCCGAAGGGCACCCTGCACCACACCGTCGCCGACCCTATCGACGTGGTCCGCGAGGACGGGGTCATCAGGGTCACCAGGCCGAACGACGAGGGTCCCGTGCGGGCGCTGCACGGCTTGTCCCGCACGCTGATCGCGAACATGGTCATCGGCGTCACCGACGGCTACCGCAAGACCCTGGAGATCGTCGGCGTGGGCTACCGGGTGCAGGCCAAGGGCAGCAGCCTGGAGTTCTCACTCGGGTACAGCCACCCCGTGCCCGTCACCCCGCCGGAGGGCATCACCTTCCGGGTCGAGACCCCCACCAGGTTTGTCGTGGAAGGCATCGACAAGCAGATGGTGGGCGAGGTGGCCGCGCAAATCCGCAAGCTCCGCAGGCCGGACCCGTATAAGGGCAAGGGCGTGCGGTATCAGGGCGAGCAGATCCGCCGCAAGGTCGGGAAGGCTGGTAAGTAAGTCATGGCTGGCACCAAGACCAGGTCCCACGCACGCGCCACCGGACGGGTGCGTCCGCATACGCACGCCACGGCGGCCGGACGCGTACGCCGCCACCTACGGGTCCGCAAGCGGGTCAACGGCAGCGCGAGCAGGCCCCGGCTGGTCGTCAACCGGTCGGCGAGGCACATGTTCGCACAGATCGTAGACGACAGCGTGGGCCGCACGCTGGCCGCCGCATCCACCCTGGACCCGGCGATCCGCGCGGCCGAGGGCGACAAGACAGCCAAGGCGCGTCAGGTCGGTGAACTGCTCGCGCGGCGCGCGGCGGAGGCCGGCATCGAGGCCGTGGTGTTCGACCGTGGCGGGTACCGCTACCACGGCCGCATCGCGGCGCTCGCCGACGGCGCCAGGGAAGGCGGACTGAAGCTGTGAACACGGCACTTACGCAGTCCGCTGAGCGTTATTCAGAGATGAGGAAAGGCTAATGCCAGGAGCACCGCGGCGCGGCAGCGGCGGCGAGCGGCGCGAGCGCCGGGAGGACCGGCGCGGCGGCGCGGCCGATAAGCAAGCCGCCTACCTTGAGCACGTGGTCAAGATCAACCGCGTGGCCAAGGTCGTCAAGGGCGGCCGCCGCTTCAGCTTCACCGCGCTGGTGGTGGTGGGCGACGGCAATGGGATGGTAGGCGTCGGGTACGGCAAGGCCAAGGAGGTGCCTGCCGCCATCGCCAAGGGCGTGGAAGAGGCGAAGAAGCACTTCTTCCGCGTGCCCAGGATCGGCAACACAATCCCGCACACCGTGCAGGGCGAGGAGGCGGCGGGCGTGGTGCTGCTCAAGCCGGCCAGCCCGGGCACCGGCGTCATCGCCGGCGGGCCGGTGCGCGCCGTGCTGGAGTGCGCGGGCATCCACGACGTGCTGTCCCGCTCGCTCGGCTCGTCCAACCCGATCAACGTGGTGCACGCGACGGTGGCCGCGCTCAAGAGCCTGAACCGGCCCGAGGAGATCGCGGCCAAGCGCGGCCTGCCGATCGAGGACGTGGCCCCCGCGGCCATGCTGCGGGCGCGCGCGGCCGCGGCCGGGGCCTAAGGGGAACAGAGATGGCACAGCTGAAGGTGACACAGATCAAGTCGAAGATCGGCGGGAACAGCGCGCAGCGGAACTCGCTGCGTTCGCTCGGGCTGCGCCGGATCGGCCAGGTGGTGGTCAAGCCTGATCGGCCTGAGTTCCGCGGCATGATCAAGACCGTGCGCCACCTGGTGACGGTGGAGGAAGTGGCCGGAGATGAGCACTGAAATGCCGGAGATGGACACAGGCGAACAAGGCGGGTCGGGGCGCGGGCTCAAGCTGCACCATCTGCGCCCGGCGCCGGGAGCGCACAAGGCCAAGACGAGAGTCGGCCGCGGTGAGGCGTCCAAGGGCAAGACCGCGGGGCGCGGCACCAAGGGCACCAAGGCGCGCAACACGGTCCGCCTCGGCTTCGAGGGCGGCCAGATGCCGCTGAACCGGCGGCTGCCGAAGCTGAAGGGCTTCTCGAACGCGGGCTTCGGCACCACCTACCAGGTGGTGAACACCGGGCGGCTGGCTGAGTTGTTTGGTGAGGGCGGCGACGTGACGCCGGAGAACCTGGTCGCCAAGGGCGCGGCGCGCAAGGGTGAGCTGATCAAGGTGCTCGGCACCGGCGAGCTCGGCGTGGCGCTGCGGGTGACCGCGCACGCGTTCTCGGCCACGGCGGCGGCCAAGATCGAGCAGGCCGGCGGCACGGTCACCGAGCTCTCCTGACCAAGACCGAGCGCTCCTAACCTAGGGAGACAACGCATGGCCCGCCGGGTAAGATACGTGGACTGCCCGATCAACCGAACCGAGGACTGCGCATGCTGACGGCCTTCGTGCGGGCGTTCCAGACGCCGGACCTTCGCAAGAAGATGCTGATCACGCTGGGCCTCATCGCCTTGTTCCGGTTCGGCGCCTCGCTGCCCACGCCGGGCATCAGCGAGAAGAACGTGGCTTTCTGCTCGAACGCGGCCACCGCGGCGGGCAGTCCCACGGCCGGCGTGCTGGCCATCGTCAACCTGCTCAGCGGCCAGGCGCTGCTGCGCCTGTCGGTGTTCGCGCTCGGCATCATGCCGTACATCACCGCCAGCATCATCCTGCAGCTGCTTACCGTCGTGATCCCGCGGCTGGAGACGCTGAAGCAGGAGGGGCAGGCCGGACAGTCCAAGATCACCCAGTACACCAGGTACCTCACCGTGGGCCTGGCCATTCTGCAGTCCACCGGGTACGTGGAGCTCGCCAAGTCGGGCACCCTGTTCAACGGCTGCGGGGCGTCGGGCAGCAGCAATCCGCTGATCCCGAACGGCTCGCCCTTCACCATCGCCACGATGGTGATCACCATGGTGGCCGGCACCACGGTCATCATGTGGATGGGCGAGCTGATCACCGACCGGGGCGTCGGCAACGGCATGTCGGTCCTGATCTTCACCACGGTGATCTCGGTCATCCCGGGTGAGATCCTGGCCATCTACCGGGTCAAGAATGCGTTCTACGCCGCCGTCGCCATCGTCGTCGTGATCGCTATCGTCGCGTTCATCGTCTTCATGGAACAGGCGCAGCGGCGCATCCCGGTCCAGTACGCCAAGCGCATGGTGGGCCGCCGGATGTACGGCGGCACCTCGACCTACATCCCGATGAAGGTCAACCAGGCCGGCGTGATCCCGGTCATCTTCGCCTCGTCGCTGCTCTACATCCCGACCCTGGCCGCTCAGCTATTCGGCAACGCCAGCAAACCCCAGGGCTGGGTGAACTGGGTGGCCCGCTACATCGAGCAGAGCAGTTCGGCGCTGTACATGCTCTCGTTCTTCATACTCATCGTCGGGTTCACCTACTTCTACGTGTCGATCACCTTCAACCCGGTTGAGGTGGCCGACAACATGAAGAAGTACGGCGGGTTCATCCCCGGTATCCGGCCGGGACGGCCGACCGCCGAGTATCTCCAGTACGTGCTGAGCAGGCTCACCGCGCCGGGTTCGGTTTACCTCGGGATAATTGCGCTGTTCCCGCTGGTGGCGCTCAGCGCCATCGGGGTCGCCAACCAGTTCCCGTTCAGCGGAGTCAGCCTGCTGATCATGGTCGGCGTCGGACTGGACACCGTGAAGCAGATCGAGAGCCAGTTGCAGCAGCGCAACTATGAGGGTTTCTTGCGATAGTGCGCATCGTCCTCGTCGGGCCCCCCGGTGCGGGCAAGGGGACACAGGCCCAGTTCATAGCGTCCCACCTGGCGATCCCGAGGATCTCGACAGGTGATATCTTCCGGTACAACGTGACCAGCAATACCGAGCTGGGCCGCAAGGCCAGGGAGTTCATGGAACGCGGTGACCTGGTTCCGGACGAGGTGACCGTGGCGATGGTCCGGGACCGGCTGTCCGAGGATGACACCCAGGAGGGCTTCCTCCTGGATGGTTTTCCGCGGAACGTCCCGCAGGCCGAGACGCTGAAAAAGATGCTGTCGGAGTGGGACGGGCGGCTCGGTGTCGTGCTCGAGCTTGTCGTGGACGAGGACGAAGTGGTGCGGCGCCTGTCGGGACGCAGGACCTGCCGCCGCTGCGAGCGGGTGTGGCACGTCCTGTACGACCCGCCCGCCCGCCAGCGCACCTGCGACGACTGCGGCGGCGAGCTGTTCCAGCGGGATGACGACTCCGAGGACACCGTCCGGCACCGGCTCGAGGTCTACGCCGAGCAGACCTCCCCGCTCATCTCGTTTTACGCCGACGAGAACATCCTGATCGGCATCGACGCGACCGGCCCGGTGGAAGAGATCACCAGCCGGGCCATGGCCGCGCTCCGTCCGTTCGCGCGCTGAGAGCGGTCAGGCATGCGGCGCGGTGGCATGACCATCGAGATCAAGACACCCGAGCAGTTCGCGGTGATGCGCGAGGCCGGGCTGGTGGTCGCGGGTACCTTGCGGGTCCTGGCCGCGGCGGTCCGGCCGGGCATCACCACCGCGGACCTTGACGCGCTCGCCGAGGCTGAGATCCGCGCCGCGGGCGCCACTCCCTCCTTCAAGGGCTACTACGGCTATCCCGCCACGATCTGCACGTCGGTGAACTCCGAGATCGTGCACGGCATCCCGAGCCCGCAGCGGACCCTGCGGGAGGGAGACATCGTCTCCATCGACTGCGGCGCCATCGTCCGCGGCTGGCACGGGGACGCGGCCGTTACCGTCGGCGTGGGCACCATTTCCGCGGCGCATGCCGACCTGCTCCAGGCGTGCGAGACCGCGCTGTGGCGCGGGATCGACCAGGCGCGGGCCGGCGGTCGGCTCGGTGACATCTCCGGTGCGGTGGAGACCAGCGTGAACGCCTCGGGCCGCTACGGCATCGTGCAGGAGTACACCGGCCACGGCATCGGCAGCGCGATGCACATGGACCCGCCGGTGCCCAACTACGGGCGGCCCGGCCGCGGGCTGCGGCTGCGGCCGGGCATGGCGCTGGCCATCGAGCCGATGGTGATGCTCGGCAGCCAGGAGACGGTGCTGCGCGACGACGGCTGGACGGTCGTCACCGCCGACGGAAGCTGGGCCGCGCACTTCGAGCACACGGTCGCGATCACGCCCGACGGGCCCTGGGTGCTGACCGCCGAGGACGGCGGCAGGTCCGCCCTCAGCGATACTAGAAGGAAGGATGTTGCGAGCATTCCGCCGACTTAAGAAGGTGCCCGGTGCCAGGTGACCCGCGAATCCGCGCCTCGGACGCGGATCGCGACCGCGTGGCGACGCTGCTGCGCGAGCACCACGCCGCGGGACGGCTGACCGCCGAAGAGTTCGGTGAGCGCATGGAGCAGGCTCTGGACGCCAGGACGCTGGGTGAACTCGACGGGCTGCTGGCGGACCTGCCCGCCATCGACCTGTACCAGCTGCCCGACGCCTCGCTGCGGCGGGCTCCGCCTCACCTCGGGCAGTCGCTGCTGCCGGCCGACCGGGCCGGGGGTGGCGACCCGGTCAAGTTCGCGCCGGGGACCCTGGCCATGGGGGCGTGGGCCGTGGTCGCGTCGGCTCTCATCGCCATCTGGGCGGTCGCCGCCGTGGTCGGCGTCGGGACCTGGTTCCCGTGGTGGGCGGTGATCGTGATCCCGTGGATCTGGGCGGTAGTCCGCCGCGCGCAGCGTCCGCGGGAATAGCGGCGGGCCGCTCGGTGTCATATACGTGGGCGGTTCGCGCCGGGGTGCGGGGTCGAGTACACTCGTCTCCGGCCCGTATGCTGGGTTCTACCTGGTCGGCGCTCGGGGGCTCGCGAAGGCGAGCACGATGTCGGCCCTTCCCGGTTTTCTCGTCCCGCTGACGTGAGCCAGGCGGGGCAGGCGTGCCGCCCAGGCCAGTACGGCTAGCACAGTAAGGCCAGGCCAGGCCAGTACGGCCAGGCCAGTACGGCCAGCAGAGTACAGCCAGACCAGACCGCGTCTAGGCGCGGGCCATCACCATAGAGCGAAGCGCGGAGGACATGCCCAAGAAAGACGGCGCCATTGAGATTGAAGGCACGGTTGTCGAGTCACTCCCGAATGCCTTCTTCCGGGTGGAGCTGGACAACGGGCACAAGGTTCTCGCCCATATCAGCGGGAAAATGCGGATGCACTACATCCGCATCCTGCCTGACGACCGCGTGGTCGTAGAGCTCAGTCCCTACGACCTCAGTCGCGGGCGGATCGTGTACCGGTACAAGTAAACAGGCAAGCAGAATCAGATTTAGTGGAGAAAGCACCGTGAAGGTCAAGCCGAGCGTCAAGAAGATCTGCAGCAAGTGCCGGATCATACGTCGGCACGGCCGCGTCATGGTCATCTGCACCGACCCGAGGCACAAGCAGCGGCAAGGCTGACGTACCAGGAAAGACGCGTACCGCAGGCAGCCACTGTAGGCTGCGACCCCCGGACGGAGGCCGGGGCCACGTCCGGGCAGGGCGTGGGGCGGCGCGAAGGACCTCCGAGAAACGAAGGAGAACTGCCCGCGCATGGCTAGGCTTTCTGGAGTAGACCTGCCCCGCGATAAGCGGCTCGAGGTCGCGCTCACCTATATCTATGGCATCGGCCGCACGAGGGCGCTGCAGACGCTGGAGGCAACCGGCGTCAGCGGGGACACCCGAGTCCACAACCTCACCGACGACGAGCTGATGAAGCTCCGCGACTGGATCGACTCGACCTACCAGGTCGAAGGTGACCTGCGCCGCGAGGTCCAGGCCGACATCAGGCGCAAGGTCGAGATCGGCTGCTACCAGGGAATCCGCCATCGCCGCGGGCTCCCGGTGCACGGGCAGCGGACGCAGACCAACGCGCGCACCCGCAAGGGCAAGAAGAAGACGGTCGCCGGCAAGAAGAAGGCCGGGAAGAAGTAGTCCGGAGCCGTACGGACCGATCACCTCATAGGAAGCGCGAAAAAGAGATATGCCGCCAGCAAAGAGCCGGAGCCAGGCCGCCAAGAAGGTGCGCCGCAAGGAGCGGAAGAACATCGCTCACGGGCACGCCCACATCAGGAGCACGTTCAACAACACGATCGTCTCGATTACCGACCCGATGGGCAACGTCATCGCGTGGGCGTCCGCGGGTCAGGTCGGGTTCAAGGGATCGCGGAAGTCGACGCCGTACGCCGCCCAGATGGCGGCGGAGGCCGCTGCGCGCCGCGCGATGGAACATGGCATGCGCAAGGTCGACGTCTTCGTCAAGGGCCCGGGCTCGGGCCGGGAGACCGCCATCAGGTCGCTGCAGGCGACCGGGCTCGAGGTCGGCTCGATTCAGGACATGACCCCCGTCCCGCACAATGGCTGCCGGCCGCCGAAGCGGCGCCGGGTCTGATCGGGCCACCTTTTATCCCCCCGAGCCCACCCAAGGAGATAGCGACAGATGGCTCGATACACAGGCCCGGACTGCAAGCTGTGCCGCCGGGAGAAGACCAAGCTCTTTCTGAAGGGCGCGAAGTGCGACTCGCCGAAGTGCCCGATCGAGATCCGGCCTTACCCGCCGGGCGAGCACGGCCGGAACCGCCCGAAGGAAGGCGACTACCTGCAGCAGATCCGGGAGAAGCAGAAGGCGCGCCGGATCTACGGCATCCTGGAGCGGCAGTTCCACGGCTACTACGAGGAAGCGGCCCGCAAGCACGGCCGGACCGGCGAGACCATGCTCCAGCTGCTTGAGCGCCGGATGGACAACGTGGTCTTCCGGGCCGGCTTCGCCAAGAGCCGCGACATGGCCCGCCAGCTGGTGCGCCACGGCCACTTCATGGTGAACGGCAAGAAGGTCGACATCCCGTCCTACCGGGTCAGCGAGAACGACATCATCGAGGTCATCCCCAAGTTCCTTGAGATGACGCCGTTCGTCATCGCGCGGGCCGAGGCCGGCGAGCGCACGGTGCCCGCCTGGCTTGAGGTGGTCCCGGAGCAGATGCGCATCCTGGTCCACTCGCTCCCGGTCCGGGCGCAGATCGACACCCAGGTCCAGGAACAGCTCATCGTCGAGTACTACTCGAAGTAATCTCTTCCGGGCCTCGATGGCCCGGCTGAGATTCCCCCCATACCCGCCCCCCGGGGGCCTCGCTTTCTGAGGCCCCCGGCCAGGGGGGTCTGGGGGGATGGCATCCCCCCAGGATCGGGGGGATCCCGGGGGGTCGCCCCCCCGGGGCCAGCACAGCTGTCATATAGCGGGCAGCTCAGAAAGGAAGTTCCATGCTTATCGCTCAGCGCCCCTCGCTCGCCGAGGAGCAGGTCGACGAATACCGGTCCAGGTTCGTGATCGAGCCGCTCGAGCCCGGTTTCGGCTACACCATCGGCAACTCGCTCCGGCGTACGCTGCTGTCCTCCATTCCGGGCGCAGCCGTCACCAGCATCAGGATCGAGGGCGTCCTGCACGAGTTCTCCACCGTGCCCGGGGTGAAGGAAGACGTCACCGACATCATCCTGAACCTGAAGGAACTGGTGGTGTCCTCCGAGCACGACGAGCCCGTCGTCATGTACCTGCGCAAGCAGGGTCCCGGCGAGGTGACCGCGGCCGACATCGCGCCGCCGGCCGGCGTCGAGGTGCATAACCCCGAGCTGCACGTCGCCACCCTGAACGCCAAGGGCAAGCTCGAGATGGAGCTGACCGTCGAGCGCGGCCGCGGCTATGTCTCGGCCACCCAGAACAAGCAGCCCGGCCAGGAGATCGGCCGGGTGCCAATCGACTCCATCTACTCGCCCGTGCTGCGGGTCACCTACAAGGTCGAAGCCACCCGTGTCGAGCAGCGCACCGACTTCGACCGGCTCATCCTCGACGTCGAGACCAAGCCGTGCATGCGCCCGCGGGACGCGGTGGCGAGCGCGGGCAAGACGCTGGTCGAGCTGTTCGGGCTGGCCCGGGAGCTCAACGTCGACGCCGAGGGCATCGACATCGGCCCGTCGCCGACCGACGCCGCGCTGGCGGCGGACCTGGCCCTGCCCATCGAGGACCTCAACCTCACCGTGCGGTCCTACAACTGCCTCAAGCGCGAGGGCATTCACACGGTGGGCGAGCTCGTCGGCCGCAGCGAGCAGGACCTGCTCGACATAAGGAACTTCGGCGCCAAGTCGATCGAGGAAGTCAAGCAGAAGCTCATCGACATGGGTCTCGCGCTCAAGGACTCGCCGCCCGGGTTCGACCCGAGCAGCGCGGTAGGCGCTTACGGCGACGACGACGAGAGCTACGTGGAGACCGAGCAGTACTGACACCAGTGGCGCCTGCCACGCCTGTTTTAAGAGCGAGAGAGGTCCGTATGCCCACGCCCACCAAGGGCCACCGCCTGGGCGGCAGCCCGGCTCACGAGCGGCACATCCTGGCGAACCTGGCCACCGCCCTGTTCCAGCACGGCCGGATCACCACTACCGAGGCCAAGGCCCGCAGGCTGCGTCCGGTGGCCGAGCGGCTGATCACCTTCGCCAAGCGCGGCGACCTGCACGCCCGCCGCCGCGTGCTGACCGTGGTCACGGACAAGGGCGTGGTGCACCAGCTGTTCACCGAGATCGCGCCGGAGTTCTCCGAACGGGACGGCGGCTACACCCGCATCACCAAGATCGGCCCGCGCAAGGGCGACAACGCGGCGATGGCGGTTATCGAGCTGGTCCGCGGCGAGCCGGTGGCGGCCAAGCCCCGCCGTCGCGCGCGCCGCGCCGCTCCCGAGGCCCCGGCGGCGGCGGCCACGGCCGCCCCGGCCGCGGCCGGGGCGGAAGCCGACGCCGAGGCCGATGAGGCAGCTGCGGCATCGGCTGCGGACACCGAGCCCCAGGACACCGAGCCCCAGGACGTCCAGGACGAGGTGGCTGACTCCGATGGCGCCGACGAGGATGACACCGCCGAAGATGACAAGCCGGCCGAGGACGCCTAACCCCTGACCGCTCGAAGTGGGCTCGGACGCAGAAGCCGGGACCGTTCGGCTCCGGATTGATCTTTCCTACGACGGGTCAGCGTTTTCCGGGTGGGCCGCCCAGCCCGGCAGGCGCACGGTAGAGGACGTCGTGGCCGCAGCACTCGAACGGGTGCTGCGGCTGCCCGTCCCGCCGAAACTAACCGTGGCCGGGCGCACCGATGCTGGCGTGCACGCGCGCGGCCAGGTCATCCACACCGACGTGCCCGCCGCGGCCTGGTCGCTTCCGGCGGACCGGGCCATCTGGCGGCTGGCCGGGGTGCTGCCCGCCGACGTGCGGGTGCACGCCGCGAGTCCCGCGCCCGCCGGGTTCGACGCCCGCTTCTCGGCGCTGTGGCGGCGCTACGCCTATCGCGTGTGCGATGACGAGGCCGCCGCGGACCCGCTGCGCAGGCACGAAACGCTGTGGTACTTCCGGCGGCTCGACCTGGCGGCCATGAACGAGGCCGCGCAGTCCTTCCTGGGGCAGCACGACTTCGCCGCCTTCTGCCGTCGGCGCGAGGGCGCCACCACCATCCGGGCGCTGCGCACCCTGGACTGGCACCGGGACGAGCGCGGCATCGCGATCGCCACCGTGGTCGCCGATGCGTTCTGCCACAACATGGTCCGCTCGCTGGTCGGCGCGCTCCTGGCCGTCGGCGAGGGGCGAAGGCCGCCCGGCTGGCCCGCCGCGGTGCTCGCGGCGGCGGTCCGCGATCCGGCCGTCCGCGTCGTCCCCCCGCACGGGCTGTGTCTTGAGGAAGTCGGATATCCCCCGGTGGACGAGCTGGCCGCCCGGGCCGCCACGGCCCGGAGCATCCGTACCGTCAGCTAGTTCTTGCCGGTCAGCATCCGGGTGCTGAGGTTGATGTTCGCGCTGCCGACGACGAGGTTCGCGGCGAACTGCTCGAGGGCCTGCCGCTGGGCCGTACCCGACGGTGACTTCAGGTTGGTGAACTCGGCCCACATCAAGATCAGGTAGTGCCCCTTGACCTCCGCCTGCACGACGCCGGTCCCGCTGCCCAGCTTCTTGGTGGCGCCCTTCTTCCCGCTGAGCGGCGCGATGATCTCCTGCGGCCCGCTGACATGGCCGGCCTTCTGGGCGGCGCTGGAGCTGATCAGGTTGATCACGCCGACGGTGCCCATCATCGTGCCGTCGCCCGATAGATAGCTCGCGCGCAGCACCTGGGTGCAGTGACCCGATTGCAGCGCCGCCTGCAGATCCGCGCCGTACACGGCCAGCGAGCAGGTCTTGGTGACGCTGGCCGCCGTCCTGACGTACGAGGCGCCGTTGAGCGCGAACTGCGGCGGGTAGAGCCCCGCGATCGTCAGTGGCTGCGGATCCTCGGTCCGGGTCCCGATGTGCTGCCACGGGCCCAGGGCCTTGTCGAAGCCGGGAGATCCGGGCGCGGTCGTCGGCAGCCGCAGCGGGGGCACCGGCGCGTTGACCCGCGGCTCGTACAAGAACCTGTAACTGGCGAACCCGGCGGCGGCCAGCACCACCACGACGGCCGCGGCCAGCGACGAGCGAGACCGGAAACGGCGCTTCGCCCGGCCACCACGCCGCCGGCCGGGCGGGGCGTCCTGGCCCGCGGCGTCCGCCGGAGCCAGCGGCCCCGGCGGGAAGCCCCGGACCGGTGTCCGCCCGAAGGAGCCTGTCGGCCCGGTTCCATGGGATCCTTGGCCTGCATGGGGTCCTTGGGCCGGGCCCGGCGCGCCAAGCACCGGCTGAGAGCCGGTGCCGCGGGGCAGGACCTGCTGGGGGGCGGTGCCGCGGGACAGGACCGGATTGGGGCCAGTACTGCGGGACAGCACCGGCTGGGCGCCGCTGCCTGAGCCGGGGTCTTCCAGCGGCGGCCAGGGCGGCTGGCGGCGCGTATCCGCGGCCGAGCGGCGTCCCGCGCCCTGGTGATCCATAACGTCGAGAGTAGCGTTCTGTTCAGTTCCGGTAGGGTGGACGCGGAACTTTCCCGACCCGCGAACTCTCGTGTAGTTGACTGGCGGCAAGCCGTGACACCCTCCCCCGGAGGGCTCGATGGCGACGTCGCTTTGGCATCGCTGCGTGAGACGGAGTATGCTGCATTGGCGTCATGCGCGACGGGCATGCACGCGGTGTGCCTTCCGTACGCGCGGTTCGCGCGGCGCGATGCGCCCGCGGAGCGCCTGTGGGCGGTCGTCACCAGCAGGTGCGGCCGGAGAAGATCACGATACATACGCGAAGGCTTAGGACTGTGCGCACATTCAGCCCGAAGGACAGTGACATTACCCGGCAGTGGCATGTCGTCGACGCCTCTGACGTGGTGCTCGGCCGCCTGGCCAGCCACGTGGCCGTGCTGCTCAGGGGCAAGCACAAGCCGATCTTCGCCCCGCACGTGGACACGGGCGATTTCGTCATCGTGATCAACGCGGCCAAGGTCGCGCTGTCCGGCAACAAGCTGGAGCAGAAGCACGCCTACCGGCACTCCGGTTACCCGGGCGGCCTGCGGGCGGTCTCGTACGCCAGCCTGATGGAGAGCAACCCCGAGCGGGCCGTGGAGAAGGCCGTGCGGGGGATGCTGCCGAAGAACTCGCTCGGCCGCAAGACGCTGAGCAAGCTGAAGGTGTACGCGGGTCCCGATCACCCGCACCAGGCCCAGCAGCCGCAGCCGTACGAGATCACGCAGATCGAGCAGTAGATCAAGCATAGGAAGCACGAGGAACAGACCGTGGCTGAGCCCACTGGCGTAACCACCACCAGCGTCGAGGACGACACCGACGTCGCGGACTACACCGACGACGAGTTCGGCGCGGACGTCCCGTCGGAGTACACGACGGAAACCGCACAGGACGCCCCGGCGCGGGCCGCCGCCCGGCGCCCGGTCGTGACCGGTAACGCGGGCGGCACCGGCCGCCGCAAGGAGGCCATCGCCCGGGTCCGCATCCTCCCCGGCTCGGGCCAGTGGACCATCAACGGCCGGACGCTCGACGTGTACTTCCCGAACAAGGTGCATCAGCAGCTGGTCAACGAGCCGTTCGTGACCCTCGGCGCGGAGAGCCAGTTCGACGTGGTGGCCCTGATCTCCGGCGGCGGCGTCACCGGGCAGGCGGGCGCGCTGCGCCTCGGCGTGACCCGCGCGCTCGTGCTGGTGGACCCGGAGAACCGCCCGGCGCTGAAGAAGGCCGGCTTCCTGACCAGGGACTCCCGGGTCAAGGAGCGCAAGAAGTACGGCCTGAAGAAGGCCCGGAAGGCGCCGCAGTACTCCAAGCGGTAAGTGCCGCTCGCGTAGAGCCTGTGGGGGACATGCCAAACGCACACGAGCAATATTGGGCGGGGAGCGGAGCGAAATGGCTGAAGCGGGGCAGCGTAGCCGTCTGTTCGGTACGGACGGTGTCCGGGGGGTCGCTGGTCGTGAACTGACCGTGCAGCTGGCCATGGATCTCGGCGTGGCCGCAGCCGAAGTGCTCGGCCGCGGCGCGAGCGTGCGTGATGGGCGCCCGGTGGCCGTGGTGGGCCGGGATCCGCGCCTGTCGGGCGAGTTCCTCGAGGCGGCCGTGGTGGCCGGCCTGGCCAGCGCCGGGGTGGACGTACTCAGGCTCGGGGTCGTCCCCACCCCCGGCGTGGCCTACCTGACCGGAGCGCTGGGTGCCGCCTTCGGCGTGGTCATCTCCGCGAGCCACAACCCGGCCAGGGACAACGGGATCAAGTTCTTCGGCCCCGGCGGGGTCAAGCTGCCGGACGCCACCGAGGACGATATCGAGGCCCGGCTGGGGACAGCGGTGCCGATGCCGGACGACGCCGAGTTCGGCCGGGTCAGCGACGCCAGCGCCGAGCACGAGCGATACCTGGACCACCTGCTGGCCACGCTGCCGGACCACCCGCACCTGCCGCTGGCGGGCCTGCGGATCGTGGCCGACTGCGCGCACGGCGCAGCCTACCGCATCGCGCCGCAGGCGCTGCGCCGGGCGGGCGCCGAGGTCATCACCATCGGTGCCGAGCCGGACGGCCTGAACATCAACGACGGCTGCGGCTCCACCGCGCTCGGCGCGCTGGCCGCGGCGGTCGTGCGGCACGGCGCCGACGCGGGCATCGCCTATGACGGCGACGCCGACCGGTGCCTCGCGGTCGACGCGGACGGGCAGCCCCTCGACGGCGACCAGATCCTGACCGTGCTCGCGACCGGACTGAAGGAAGCGGGCCGGCTGGCGGGCGACGCGGTGGTGGTCACGGTGATGTCGAACCAGGGCTTTCACGTGGCGATGCGCGACGCCGGCATCGGTGTGGTCGAGACGCCGGTGGGGGACAAGCACGTGTCCGTGGCCATGCGGGACGGCGGTTACGTGCTCGGCGGCGAGCAGTCCGGGCACATCATCATGCTCGAGCACGCCGCCACCGGCGATGGCGTGCTGACCAGCCTGCACCTGCTCGCCGCGGTGAACCGGAACGGCGTGCCGATGGCGGCGGCGGCCAAGATGATGCCGAAATACCCGCAGGTGCTTGTCAACGTGCCAGGCGACGCGTCACAGCTCGGCCCGGAGGTCGACGCGGCCGTCCGCCGGGCGGAGTCCGAGCTGGGCGGCAACGGGCGCATCCTGGTCCGGCCGAGCGGGACCGAGCCCACCATCCGGCTGATGATCCAGGCCAAGGACGCGAGCCTGGCGGAACGTGTCATCGGCCGGCTGGCCGACGAGGTTCGGCTGGCTCTCGCGGGACAGTAGGAGCGCCTATGCGAGACGCATACCAGGTCGCCGCCGTGCGGGCGGCCGAACGCGCGCTGATGGAGATCGTCCCCGGCGGGGCGCTGATGGCCCGGGCCGCCGCCGGGCTCGCGTCGGTCTGCGTATCCCTGCTGGCCCGGTACCCGGGGCACGTGTACGGCACCCGGGTGGCCGTGCTGGCCGGCCGCGGGGACAACGGCGGCGACGCGCTCTACGCGGGGGCCTTGCTGGCCCGCCGCGGCGTGGCCGTCACCGCGATCGCGGCCGGCGCTCACGCGCACCCGGGCGGCACCGCCGCACTGCGCGCCGCAGGCGGCCGGGTGTCCGCCGATCCCGGTGCTCACGCTGACCTGATGAACGGGGCTGACCTGATCATCGACGGCCTGCTCGGCATCGGCGGCCGGGGCGGCCTGCGGGAGCCGTTCGCCGGCCTGGCGCGGCAGGCCGAACTGGCCAGGCAGGCCGGCGCGACCGTGGTGGCGGTCGACCTGCCGAGCGGCATCGACGCCGACACCGGGGCGGTGGACGGCCCGGCGGTCCGGGCCGACGTCACCGTGACCTTTGGCGCGATCAAGCCCGGGCTGCTGATCGACCCGGGCGCCGGGCACGCGGGAGCCGTCGAGCTCATCGACATCGGCCTGGGCCCGTACCTGAAAGACGCGCCGTGCGCCAGGGCGCCGCAGCGGGACGACATCAGGGAGCTGCTGCCCCGCCCCGGGGCCGAATCGGACAAGTACCGCCGGGGCGTGCTCGGCCTGCTGGCCGGCAGCGACCGCTTCACCGGGGCGGTGCTGCTCGCCACCGGCGGGGCGGTGCACGGCGGGGCGGGCATGGTCCGGGTGGTCACCGCGAACGTCGCCGCCGCGCTGGTCCGGCAGGCCTGGCCGGAGACCGTGGTCACCGCGTACCCCGACGAGGGCGACTGGGACCTGCTCGGTTCGGTCGGCCGGGTCCAGGCGTGGGTGGCCGGCCCGGGCATGGGCACCAGCCAGGACGCCGTGGCGCGGCTGGCGGCGGTGCTCGGCACGGACCTGCCCGTGCTGGTGGACGCGGACGGGCTGACGATCCTGAGTCAGGTCAAGGGCCTGCTGCCGCGATCCAAGGGGTCCAAGGGGGCCAAGGGGTCGGCACCGACGCTGATCACGCCGCACGCCGGCGAGCTGGCCCGGCTGCTCGGCACCGACGGGGCGAGCGTGGAGGCGCGGCGGCTCGAGCACGCCCGCCGCGCGGCCAGCGAGCTGGGCGTCACGGTCCTGCTGAAGGGCTCGACGACGGTCATCGCGCCGCCGGGTGCCGCCGGGGAGCCGGTCCTGGTGAACCCCACCGGTACGCCGTGGCTGGCCACCGCGGGTAGCGGTGACGTGCTGTCCGGGCTGGCCGGCGCGCTGCTCGCGCAGGGCCTGGAGCCCGCCTCGGCCGGCCTGGCGGCCGCTTACCTGCACGGCCTGGCCGGCCGGCTCGCGGCGGCTGGCCTGACCGACGGGCTCGCCGCGGCGGCACCGGCTCAGGAGAGCGCAGGCGAGGCGCCGATCGGGGCCTCCGACCTGGTCCGGGCGGTACCGGCCGCGTTCCGGAGCCTGTGAGCGCCATGGACCGGCAGGCTTTGGTCGACCTCGGCGCGATCACGGCGAACGTCGCGGCGCTGTGCCAGCTGGTGCAGGGCAGCCAGGTGATGGCCGTGGTGAAGGCCGATGGGTACGGCCACGGCATGGTTCCGGCCGCCCGGGCCGCGCTGGCCGGCGGGGCCAGCTGGCTGGGCGTCGTCGACCTGGCCGAGGCGGTCGCGCTCCGGCAGGCCGGGATCACCGCGCCCGTGCTGTGCCTGATGACCTTCGGCGATCCCGCCGAGGCGATCAGGCACGACGTAGACCTCACGGCCGGTTCGGTGGAGTTCGCCGCGACTATCGCGGCCGCGGCCGAGCGGGCCGGCGTCCGCGCCCGGCTGCACCTCAAGGCCGACACCGGGCTGAGCCGCGGCGGCGCCAGGCCGGCCGACTGGCCCGGGCTGGTGGAGGCGGCCCTGGACGCCCAGGCCGGGGGCTCGGTGCGGGTGACGGGCGTGTGGTCCCACTTCGCGTGCGCCGATATGCCCGGGCACCCGTCGGTCGCCGCCCAGCTCGCCGCGTTCGCCGACGCCGTCGCGTTCGCCGAGAAGGCCGGCGTCACGCCCGAGGTCAGGCACATCGCCAACACCGCCGCCGGGCTGACCGTCCCGGAGTCCCGGCTCGACCTAGTGCGCTTCGGCGGGGCCGTGTACGGTCTGTCCACCTTGCCCGGCGGCGCGCCGTCGTGGCTGCGCCCGGCGATGACGCTGCGCGCCCAGCTGACCATGGTCAAGCGGGTGCCCGCGGGTACCGGCGTCTCCTACGGCCACCGCTACGTGACCTCCCGCGAGTCCACCCTCGGCCTGGTGCCCCTCGGGTACGCGGACGGGGTGCCGCGGACCGCGGCCGGCCTGCCGCTGGTCAGCGCGCGCGGCCGCCGCTGGCCGATCGCGGGCACGGTCTGCATGGATCAGTTCGTCGTCGACTTCGGGGACGAGCCGGCCGCGGCGGGCGATGAGGTGGTGCTGTTCGGCCCCGGGGACGACGGCGAGTCCACCGCGCAGGAATGGGGCGAGGCGCTCGGCACCATCTCCTACGAGATCGCCACCGGCATCGGGGCCAGGGTCCCGAGAACTTATCCGGGCGGTGCGCCATGAATTTTCCGAACGAGCTGGGTTGCCTGCCCACCACCATGCGGATCGCCACCGATGAGCAGATGCGGGACCTCGGACGGCGCCTCGCGGCGCGGCTGCGTCCCGGGGACCTGGTGATCCTGGCTGGCCCGCTCGGGGCGGGCAAGACCACGCTGGTGCAGGGCATCGGGGCCGGGCTCGGGGTGCGCGGCCCGGTCACCTCCCCGACCTTCGTCATCGCGCGGGTGCATCCCGTCGCGACCGGGCCTGGGCCGGCCCTGGTGCACGCGGACGCCTACCGTCTGGGCAGCATCGACGAGGTGGACGACCTGGATCTCGACACCGACGCGGCCAGCGCCGTCACGGTCGTGGAGTGGGGCTCTGGTCTGGCCGAAGGTCTCGCCGAGGATCGCCTGGAGATCTCGATTGAGCCCGACTCCGGCAGCGACGCGCGAACTGTCCGGCTAATTGGTCACGGTGAGAGATGGCATGGTGTGCTCGCCGACGCCGTAGATCGTTTATAGTTCCGCTGTACTGATCCCAGTTTCGCGTATCGCGACGTTTCGTACCGCACCCCGATTCCGGAGGCGCGCCGTGCCCGAGCAGGAGTTCCTGCCGCCTCGCCCGTCGGCCAGGTCCTACCGCCCTGACCGTGACGACGAGGACCCGCCGCCGTGGGCCAACCTGCCACCGGTCCGTCCGGCGCGGCCGCGGCGTCCCGTGGGCGGAGGCCACCCGGCTGGTCCCGGACGCCCCGCGGGCGGTGGGCGCCCCAGCGGGCCCGGGGTTCCCGTTGGCCCTAACAGCCCCGGCGGCCCTGGGGTCCGTCCTGCGGGCCCTGGCGGCCCTGGTGCCCGTCCTGCGGGCTCACCCGGCCCGGGCCGCCATGGCCGGGTGAGCCCGGAGTATCCCGCGGGTGCTGAGCCGCCCGCAGGCCCGGACCGCGACGAGGATGTGCCGCCGGCTCAGCCGAGGGGTCCGGGCGGACGCGCCCTGCGGGCCGCGGCGCGCAGGCGGCGGCGGTGGCTGGTCATGGCCGGCGGCCTGGTGGTCGTGGTCGCGGCCGCGCTCACCGTCGTGCTGCTGACGGCCAGCCAACCGGGCCCGGCGACGGTCACGCCGGGCGCGCTCATCACCACGTTCCAGCCGGGAGAGCTGCAGCAGGTGCCCGACGCGTGCCACGCCGTGCCCGGCGGCACCGTGCAACGCTACCTGCCGGGCCAGCCCAAGGTAGCGTCCCCGCTGCCGGTCAACGGGTCAGCCGAATCGGCGTGCAACTGGACCATCGACAAGCCGCCGGTGTACCGGCTGATGGAACTCAACATGCTCGCGTACGCGCCGAACGGCCTGGCCAGCGGTGACGGCAGCGCCACGTTCGCCGCGATCGACGGCTACGATCTGGCCTTGCAGGACATGCAGGCGCCGCCGAAGCACTCCCCGGCGCCGCGGGCCGCGGTGCAGACCCTGCCCGGGTTCGGGAACCAGGCGTTCAGCGCCATGCAGGTGTTCCGCGTCGGCGGAGCGGTGACGGACGTGGCCACCGTCATGGTGCGCTATCACAACGTGGTCGTGACGGTGACGCTGAACGGACTCGAGCACTCCAACCACGGGTCTTACGGGCCGGTGTCCCAGTCTCAGCTGGCGGCGGCCGCCCTGGCGTTCGCCCAGGCGGCCGAGGCCTCGCTGCACTAACCGCGGCTTGCGCGCCGTGGCTCGGCTACCCCGCGCGCCCGCTAGGCTGGTCGACGTGCTTGTGGTGGGTTTTGATACCGCGACCCCGGCGGTGAGCGTGGCCTTGCACGACGGGGAGCGGGTGGTTTCCGAGGCGTTCGCCGCCGATGGCCGGCGTCATGGTGAGCTGCTGGCGCCCATGATCGCGAAGGTCATGGCCGATGCGGGCGCGTCGCGCGCGGATCTGACCGCGGTCGCCGTGGGGGTCGGCCCTGGGCCCTACACCGGGCTGCGCGTCGGCGTGGTGACCGCCAGGGTGCTCGGATCCGTGCTCGGCATTCCGGTGCACGGGGTGTGCTCCCTGGACGTCATCGCCGCCGCGACGTCGCTCGCGAGGGCGCCGGGGCGAGAGTTCCTGGTGGCGACCGACGCGCGTCGCCAGGAGGTCTACTGGGCCAGGTACGACGCCGCCGGCCGGCGCCTGGAGGGTCCCGATGTCGGCAGCGCGTACTCGATCGCGGGGGCGGCGGAGCTCCCGGTGGCCGGCCGCGGAGGACAGCTTTACCCGGCGGCGTTCGGCGAGGTGATCGGGCCCGCCTATCCGGATGCCCGTACGCTGTCTGCCATCGTCGCCGGGCAGCTCGGCGGTCAGGCCGGCCCGCCATCGCCTGCCGAGGCGTGGCTGGCCGTGCCGTTGCTGGCCGCGGAGCCGCTCTACCTGCGACGGCCGGACGCCAGGGAGCCCGGGCCGCCCAAGCGGGTCACGCCGTCGTGAACGCCTGGCCTGACGATGTCCGCGCGGCGAAGGCCGGCCTAGATGCGGTCGGCTGGGGTGGTGCCAGCCCAGGTGATGGCCGCCGGGCGCGACTACGGGAGATGAACCGGGCTGACATGACCGGGATCCTGGCCCTGGAGCGAGAGCTCTTCCCCGAAGACGCGTGGACGCCGGAGATGTTCGCGGCGGAGTTCGCGCAGCCGGCCTCGCGCCGGCTCTACCTAGTGGCTGAGGAAGGAAACACGCTGATCGGGTACGCGGGGATGATGTTCACCGGCGGGTCGCAGGCCGACGTGGTGACGCTGGCGGTGCATCCGGCCCGGTGGGGTGAGGGTACCGGCACGGCGTTGCTTACGGCGCTCGTCGACGAGGCGACCAAGCGCAGCTATGCGGAGGTCTTGCTCGAGGTGCGGGAGGACAATCCCAGGGCCAGGCAGCTCTACCTCCGTCACGGGTTCACCGAGATCGGGATCCGGCGTGGCTACTACCAGCCGTCCGGCGTCAACGCCGTGGTCATGCGGAAGGCGATTGCATGATGGCGTCCCCGCTGGTACTTGGCATCGAGACGTCCTGCGACGAGACGGGTGTCGGGCTGGTCCGCGGGCATGACCTGCTCGCGGATGCCGTCGCTTCGAGCGTGGACGAGCACGCGCGGTTCGGCGGCGTGGTGCCTGAGGTGGCCAGCCGGGCGCACCTGGAGGCGATGGTTCCGACCTTCGACCGGGCCATCGCGACCGCCGGGGTCCGGCCGGAAGACATCGACGCGGTGGCCGTCACCGCCGGGCCGGGGCTGGCCGGGGCCTTGCTCGTCGGGGTGGCCGCGGCCAAGGCGTATGCCTTCGCGCTGGGCAAGCCGCTGTACGGGGTCAATCACCTGGCCGCTCACATCGCCGTCGACCAACTGGAACACGGCACGCTGCCGTCGCCCGCGGTGGCCCTGCTGGTGTCCGGCGGTCATTCCTCGCTGCTGCTCGTGCCGGACGTGGCCCAGGAGGTCATCCCGCTCGGGGCCACCATCGACGACGCGGCCGGCGAGGCGTACGACAAGGTGGCCCGGGTACTCGGCATGCCGTTCCCCGGCGGCCCGCCGATCGACAAGGCGGCCCGCGAGGGTGATCCGGCCGCGATCAGCTTCCCGCGCGGCAAGTACCACGACGGCACGCTCGACTTCTCGTTCGCCGGCCTGAAGACGGCGGTGGCCCGGTGGGTGGAGGCACGGCAGGCCGCCGGGGAGCCGGTCCACGCCCCCGACGTGGCCGCATCCTTCCAGGAGGCGGTGGCCGACGTGCTCACCCGCAAGGCCGTGCAGGCCTGCCAGCGGCACGACGTTACCGACCTGATCGTCGGCGGCGGCGTGGCGGCTAATTCCCGGCTCCGCTCGCTCGCCGCGGAGCGGTGCGCCGCGGCCGGCATCAAGCTGCGCGTGCCGCGGCCGGGGCTGTGCACCGACAACGGCGCCATGGTCGCCGCCCTCGGCGCGGAGATCGTGTCCCGCGGCATATCGCCATCCCCGCTCGACCTGCCCGCGGACTCCTCCCTCCCCGTCACCGAAGTCGTCGTCCGCTAGGCCGCCTTCATTGCACCCCATCGCTCGGATGCGAACGTGTGAGCGAGGTGGTGCTGCTGATCATCGGGCGGGTTACGCCTTGTGGCTGTGCTTGCCACGACGGAACAGGTGCCGGAAGCGCACACCGAGCACGGCGAGTATGGCCACCGCGGCCACCGGGATGGCACGCTTGAGGATCGTGGGGCCGGCCAGCCTGACCAGGTCGATGGAGTCGTCGTTCTGCTGGGCCGGCGGGGCGGACGCCGTGCTGGCGACCGGGATGATGACCGACGGTTGAGTGCTGCCTGGCCCGGTCCCGGCCTCCGCCGTTTCGCTGGACTCGCCTGCGCTCGGGCCGTCCGCGCTGACGTCTCCCGCCGCGGCGGTGCCGTCGGCCGCGGCGGCGCCGTCGCCGGAGATCAGCTGGGCCAGGTTCTCGGCGAACTTCTCCACCAGCTTGCCGCCCACCTCGACGATCACGCCGCGGCCGAACTGCGCTGGCCGCCCCGTCACGTTCATCGTCGTGTGCATGGTGACCTTGGTCGCCGCACCGGACGACTCAGGCTCCAGTGACGCCCGTACGGTCGCGGAGGCGGTGCCCGCGCCGCGGGTCTCCTTGCCGGCCGCCTCCATCACCACCATGTGGGCGGCCGGGTCGCGCTCAATGAATTTCGCGGTCCCGCGGTAGGTCAGTGACACCGGGCCGACCTTGACTTTTATCCGCCCGGTGACCACCTCGCCGTCGAACTCGTCGACGGTGGCGCCGGGCATGCACGGCGCGATCCCTTGCACGTCGAGCAGCACGTCCCAGGCCCGGTCCGGCGGGACGGGGACGGTAAAGGAGTGGTCCATCTCCATGCTCATGGTGAGTCACTCTCTCTGGCTGGATTCAATCAGTGAATTATGCCCGGTATCGGTCCGCATCAGCAAAAACACCAGCGGCGCGGGAGGCCTTTCCGGCCCGGTTGCGCCTGGGCCCGTGGCTCAGGCGGTGTCCAGCACGCGGAAGCTCTCGGCCAGGTGCCCCTCAGGCAGGCCTGCCAGACGAGCCGTGAGGGCCAGTCGAGCCCTGACCCGTTCGGTCAAATCCTCCATGAACCCGGTCTGGCTCTCGTGCGCGCGCAGGGCGGCGATCTTGCGCGGGAAGGTCGCGGTCACGTCCACGTGGTGGTTCGGGTCCGGGCCGCCGGCGATCCAGACCTCGCGTACGGTCCAGGCCGCCAGCGACTCCATCCGGAGGAGCTCGGGGAAGGCGAACGGGTTCCGTGCGTCCGGGTAGACGGCGTCCAGGGCAGCGGAGCCCACCGCGCGATGATCGGGATGGCCGATCCCGATCCTGGCGTAGTTTCGCTCCGGGCTGGGGCAGACGACGCGGCCCGGGCGGACCTGCCTGATCACCCGGGCCAGGTCCCGGCGCAGGTCCAGGGTGGCCTCGACCCGGCCGTCCGGATATCCCAGGAAGCGCACGTCATGGACCCCGACGCACTTCGCGGCGGCCACCTGCTCGGCCCGGCGCAAGGCCGGCATCTCGGACCGGGGGAAGTCCTCGTCAAAGCCGCCGGCATCGCCGTCGGTCACCACGCAGTAGACCACCTCGATCCCGGCCTCCGTCCAGCGCGCGACGGTTCCCGCGGCACCGAAGTCCACATCGTCGGGGTGGGCCGTGATGGAAAGCACCCGGCCGATCTCCGTGTCATCGAGCACGCCGGCCAGCCTAACCGGGCCCGGATACCCACCGCCGCGCCGGCCACCCCACCTGGCCGGCGCGGCCGGGTCACCTAATTATCCGGAACTAGGGTCGCGGTGGCCCTGGTGAGGGTCTGCTTCTTGAAGAAGGCGGGCGCGGTCACCCGCATGAAGACGAATCCGAGCACGCCGACCAGTGCGGCACAGAGGGCGATCAGGAAAATCCCGCCGATCTGCCACTTCAGCCCCGGTACGGTCCAGCTGGTGTAGCTGTTGGTCGCCACCCAGTCGCTTTGCAGGGCGTAGATGCCGGCCGCGTACATGATCAGGCCGCCCAGGAACGGCAGGATGCCTTTCATCCACAGGTTCCTGGCGCTGCTGGTCAGGACGGACCGGTAGTACCAGACGCAGGAGAAGGCGGTCAGCCCGTAGTAGAACGCGATATAGAGCCCGATCGCGGTGACCGCGTCGGCGATCGCGTTCCCCTGGGCGAGGTAGTTCATCGGGATGTACAAGATGATAGAGATGAGGCCCATCACGATCGTGGACACGGTCGGCGTCAGGTACTTGGGATGGATCTTGGCGAATGCCTTGGGAAATGCCTTATAGGTCGCCATCGACAGGGTGGTCCGGGCCGTCGGCAGGATTGTGGTCTGGGTGGAGGCCGAGGCCGAGGTGAGCACCATCAGGATCAGCAGGCGGGCGAGGAAGGTGCCGAATCCGCCCGACCCGAAGATGGCGCTGCCCAGGACCGACAGGTCATCGAACTGGTTGGCCGTGTTGGTTAGCCCGATCCCCTTCGATCCGATGCCGGCGAACGCCATCACCGAGAAGATGACGATCGCGTAGGTGACGAGCAGCAGGATGGTCGAGATGATCGCCGCCTGGCCTGGCGTCTTGGCCTTGTCCTTCGTCTCCTCGTTGATCGAGACCGCGGTGTCCCAGCCCCAGTAGATGAACAGCATCAGGATCAGGCCGCTGACAAAGGCCGAGATGGCCAGATGGGTGGGCAGCAGCCAGCTCAGGCTCGGGTGCAGCGACCCGGCCGGGTGGTGTCCGGTTCCCACCCTCACCAGCGCGGTGATGGACAGCACGAGCAGCATCACGAGCTCGATGGACAGCAGGATGCGCTGGAACCACGCCGAGACTTCGATGCCGCGGTAGCAGATGTACGTCATCGCGACAATCCAGCCGACACCGACCAGCAGCACCCAGCCGCTGGTAGCGTTCTGGCCGATGCCGTTGGCGCCGAAGAGCAGGAACACGTACTGCCCGGCCACCTGGGCCAGGCTGGCCATGACCAGGATGTCGGCGGCCACGATAGCCCAGCCGCCCGCCCAGCCGGTTTTCGGTCCGAACGCCCGCGTCGCCCAGGTGAACGTCGTCCCGCAGTCCGGGTCGGCCTTGTTCATCTCGCTGTAGCCGATCGAGCAGAGCAGCATCGGGATGAACGCCACCACCGCGACCAGGGGCGCCTTCAGGCCGACGGCGATGACCACCAGGGTGAGGGTCGCCGCCAGGCTGTACGCGGGCGCGGTCGAGGCGACGCCCATCACGATGCTGGAGACCAGGCCGAGAGCGCCGCTCTTCAAGCCTTTGTCTTGGGACTGTTCCGTCGGTTGGGCCGGTGCGGTCGTGGCCATGTCTCACCCTCCTGGCTTTGACCCGGCGCGGCCGGGCCCGGCAAGCGGTCCGCCGAGCGGCCGGACCTTATGACACGATTTGAGCAGTGGGGTGTGACAACGGTATCAGCACCCATGATGCTACGGTTCTAGCACGAAATTCGCTCTGCGGCAACGATATCCGTAGTAACGGCTAGATATCACGGCTGGTCTCGTCAGCCGGAACGCGAAAGGTCTAGGATCGGCGCATGCGCATACTCCTGGTGGGCGCGGGTGGGGTCGGCGCGGCCCTGGCCCGGATTGCCGCCCGCCGATCATTCGCTGAGCTGGTCATTGCCGACTACGACCTAGGCCGGGCACAGCGCGCCGCGGCGGCCCGCGACGGGTACGAGGCCGTCCAGTTGGACGCCCGTGACGTGCAGGCCACGGTCGGCCTGCTCAGGCAGCACCGTTGCGATGCGCTCATGAACGCCACCGATCCCCGCTTCGTGATGCCGCTATTCCGTGCCGCGCTCCAGGCGGGCACCCACTACCTGGACATGGCGATGTCGCTTTCGTATCCCCATCAGGATGACCCTTACCACCAGACCGGTGTCAAGCTCGGCGACGAGCAGTTCGCGATGGCGCCGGAATGGGAGCGGTCAGGAAAGCTCGCGCTGGCGGGGATCGGCGTCGAGCCGGGGCTGTCCGACGTGTTCGCCAGGTACGCCGCCGACGAGCTGTTCAGCGAGATCGCCGAGCTCGGCGTCCGGGACGGAGCGAACCTCGAGGTGGCCGGGTACGATTTCGCTCCCACCTTCTCCATCTGGACCACGATCGAGGAGTGCCTGAACCCGCCGGTGATCTGGGAACGCGGCCGGGGCTGGTTCACCACCGAGCCGTTCAGCGAGCCCGAGATCTTCACCTTCCCGGCCGGCATCGGCCCGGTCGAGTGCGTGAACGTGGAGCACGAAGAGGTGCTGCTGATGCCGCGGTGGATCGAGGCGCAGCGGGTCACCTTCAAGTACGGCCTCGGCTCGGAGTTCATCGGCGTGCTGCGGACCCTGCACAAGCTCGGCCTGGACAAGACCGACCCGGTGCAGGTCGGCACGGCCAGCGTGTCACCGCGTGACGTGGTGGCGGCGTGCTTGCCGGACCCGGCCGCCCTGGGAGACAAGATGAGCGGCCTGACCTGTGCGGGCACCTGGGTGACCGGGACCGGCGCGGACGGCTCGCCGCGAGAGGTGTACCTCTACCACGTGGTCGACAACGCCTGGTCGATGGCTGAATACGGATCCCAGGCGGTGGTCTGGCAGACCGCGGTGAACCCGGTGGTCGCGTTGGAGCTGATCGACTCGGGCGCCTGGTCCGGAGCTGGCGTCCTCGGCCCGGAGGCGCTGCCGCCGCGGCCGTTCCTGGACCTGCTGAACGACTACGGCTCGCCGTGGGCCTGCGAGGAGCGCACGCCGAAAGGCCGGGCTTAACCCGCTGGGTGACCGGGGTATGGCGCCCGGGTCAGCGCGTCCGGCGTGTGGCCCCCCGGGTCAGCGCGACTGATCAGGTCTCGGCGAGGATCTGGCGGAGCATCTTGGTGGTGTTCGCCACCGGCTCGGCCTGCAGGCAGAGCTGCTCCATGACCTCGAGGTAGCTGTCGACCTCGACCGGCTTGTCCAGGTAGAGCGCGCTCGTCAGCTGCTCGATGTAGACGACATCGGCCAGGTCGGGCTCGGCGAACCGCAAGATGGTGAACGGGCCGCCCATGGCTGAGTGCGCGCCGGCGTTGAACGGCAGGATCTGGAGCGTCACCGCCGGGTGGTCCGCCACCTCGATGAGGTATCTCAGCTGCTCGCGGACGATTTCACTGCTGCCCACCGGGCGGCGCAGCGCACCCTCGTCGACGACGACCCACAACTGCGGCGCGTCGGGCCGGCGGAGGATCTCCTGGCGGCTGGCCCTCAGCTCGCTCCGGCGGGCGATCTCCTCTTCTGTGGCCGCGGAACCCTGCCGGATCAGAGCGCGGGCGTAGCCTTCCGTCTGCAGCAGCCCCGGCACGAGCTGGATCTGGTAGGTCCGGATGACCGAGGCCGCCGCCTCCAGGCCCACGTAGGGCTCGAGCCAGGACGGGAGGATGTCCGAATAGGCGTGCCACCATCCGGGGGTATTCGCTTCCCTGGCCAGGTTCAGCAGCGCGGCACGTTCCTCGCTGTCGGTCACCCCGTAGAGAGTAAGGAGGTCGCCCACGTCGCGCTCCTTGAATCCGACTCGGCCGTGTTCCATCCGGCTGATCTTGGAGTGCGAACCGCGGATAGCCTCGGCGGCCTGCTCGGCGGTAATCCCGCGCGACTCCCGCAGCCGGTGCAGCTGGCTGCCAAGCACCAAGCGCTGGACGGTCGGGCCGCCTGCGCGCGTGCCAAAAATGCTGGGGGGAACATCCCAGGCCGAGTCTTCAGACGAGACCATCGGCGCTCCTCGCATCGTCGCACTCTAGATCCTGGCGGGGTGTGGACCAGTCTCCCATGTGATCTCACACTTGCGGAAGGGGGTTGTGTGTCAATTCAACAGATGTCTTGATCTCTCCGTGATTCCGCAGGTCATGAGGTACCAGTTCACCACGCTGTTATCGCCGGATCGCCGCGTGCCGGCCGGCCGCAATGCTACTAGCGAGTAAGTTAGCTCGCCCCGCCGAGGAGATGGTCAAAGGACCCATCCTTGGCTCCTGCCAGGAATGCGGTGATCTCTGCCTGAGTGTAAAGCAGGACGGGGCCTGCTGGGAACCGGGAGTTGCGCATCGCGATCTCGCCGGTGGCCAGCGCGGCCAGTTCGACACACTCGCCGTTCGGGTTGCTGTGCCAGCTCTTCTGCCAGCAGACGTCTCCGAGCTCTGTGGCGAGCATGCCGTTGTAGGTGGTGAGCATTTTAATCCCCTTCCGACAGGGTAACGCGCGCCAGGCCGTGTTAATTCACTCGCTGTAGTCTCTAGTTGGCGACTGGTGAGCAAGCTGCCTAATGCGTTCTGCCTGTCTGCCGGCTCCCCGTGCGCCTATCCGGAGACCTGTGCACGAAGCGAATGAACGTGCATCTGGTCTTGCATTTGCACAATATATCAGGCAACATGTCTTTAAGCACGCAGTTAACCACCGTGATGGGCAAGGCTTTTCGTGCCCTATGACATGCAGGAAGCTGTTGCGTTGGCGCATCTGAGTGTCGCGACCGGTAGCGGGGATGACGATGATGACGTCAGCATCCCCTGGCCCGTAGTCGATGACGGCATGCCACGGCTACTGCCTGTGCCTTCGGCCTGGTGGGAGACCCCGGCGGTTACCACCCGCGCACTGAGCGCCCGGCCGGAAGAGGCCAGGACGGCCCGCCGGTTCGTGCGCGAGGTGCTTACCTGCTGGGGCCTGGAGGCGCTGGCGGACGACGCCGAGATGATCGTCGATGAACTGGTCGTCAACGCCGTCCTGCACGGGACGCGGACCGGGCTGACGCGCACCCATCCCGGTGCTGGCCTGACCGTGCTGCGGCTCTGCATGCTCAGGCGGGCCGGGGAAGTCATGATGGCGGTGGTCGATCCGGGCAACGAAGCGCCCATGCCCAGGCAGCCTGACTGGGGCGGAGAGAGCGGACGCGGCCTGCAGATCGTCGGCGCGCTGAGTCACGTGTGGGGCTGGAGCCCCATCGCCGGGCGCGGCAAGGCGGTCTGGGCCGTGCTACGCGATCCCTGAGACCGGTTCCTCGGCCGCGGTCAGCAGGACGTGCTCGACCAAGGCGATCAGCACCTCCTTAGCCGAGTCCTTGCTGCGCGCGTCACACAGGACGATAGGCAGTCCAGGCTCGAGGTCCAGGGCCATCCTGACATCTTCTGTGTCGTACCTGCGGGCGCCGTCGAAGCAGTTCAGCGCGATGATGAACGGTATTTCCCTGCGTTCGAAGTAGTCGATGGCGGGGAAGCTGTCGGCCAGCCGCCGGGTATCGGCGAGGACCACCGCCCCCAGCGCCCCGATGGCGAGTTCGTCCCACATGAACCAGAACCGCTGCTGGCCGGGCGTGCCGAAGAGATAGAGCACGAGATCGCTGCGCAGGCTGATCCGGCCGAAGTCCATCGCGACCGTGGTCGTGGTCTTCCCCTCGACGCCTGCCGTGCTGTCGGTGCGCAGGCTGCCCTCGGTGAGGGGCTCCTCGGTACGCAGCGGCCTGATCTCGCTCACGGCGCCGACGAGCGTGGTCTTGCCCACCCCGAAGCCTCCGGCCAGCAAGATCTTTATGGCGCGGTGCTGGCTCGTTCTTGGGTTCCCGCCGGCGGGATCAGAGACCCCGTAGTCCATTGAGGACCTCCCTGAGAGTGTGCTTGTCGATCCGCTCGGCCATCACAACCGGGGTGCGGATCGCGACCAGGCCGAGTTCCCGCAGATCGGCGAGGATGATCCGGACGACCCCGAGCGGGAGGTCGACATCCGAAGCGATATCCGCCACGGTGGTCGGTGCACGGGCGAGCTGAAGGACGCTGATGTGCTCGGGGGCCAGCGAGCCTAGGTCGGCGACCGCGGCTTGCGTGGCGATGACAGCCGCGACCAAGTTGAACGATTCCCCGGCGTGCCTGGTCCGGCCCTGAGTCAGGGCGTAAGGCCGGACTACGGGCCCGGCCTCGGCGTCTAGCCACCGTTCATCGTTAGACGGCATGGTGCCTCTTTAAACCCAGCCGCTGAGCGCGGACGCGCGCGTGTTGACCTTGATGTGCTCCCCGGTCCTGCGGACCAGGATGGCCATCTCGTAGGCCACCAGGCCGAGGTCCGCGCCTTGCTCGGCGATGACGGCGAGGCACGTGCCGCTGCCCGCGGCGGACACCAGCAGGAATCCCGTTTCCATCTCGATGATCGTCTGCCGGACCCCGCCGCCACCGCCGAAGTGTCGTCCGGCACCGCGAGCTAGTGACTGGAACCCGGCCGCCAGCGCGGCCAGATGCTCCGCGTCATCGCGCTCCAGCGTCTGCGACGCTCCGAGCGCGATGCCGTCCTGAGACAAGATGACGGCCTTGCTCACCTGCCCGACGCGCCGCACGAGATCATCGAGCAGCCAGTCGAGCTGGCCGCCGCCAGCCGCGCCCGCATCATGATCCATCGGAACTCCCACGTGCCTCCTGGTCCGAGATCGAATCGTCGGCCCTGCCGCCGGCCGACGGATCCGGGCCGGAAGAGCCGGCCGCCGGGATGGTGCCTGACGACGAGCCAGCCGCCGGCTCAGCCGATATCGGGTCGGCCATCCGCTGCGAGCGGCCCTCCTGCCAGCCGCGCTGAAGCGCTGACATGGTTTGGCGGATCTCGGTCGGACTAGGTCGCGTAGATCCTGCGGACCCGCCGGCCGGGCCGGCGCTGGCCACCGTGGTCCGGCGCGGTGGCGGGCTGGCCCGGAGCTGAGGAGCCAGGCTGGCCTGCCTGACCCGACGCGGAAGCCCCTCGATGTCGCCGTTCCCGTCCGGCTCGGCCGGGTCTGGGCCCGGCGCAGATCCGTCGGGCCTCGAAAGCGGCCCGGTCTCGCGGGAAACCTCCCAGGGCGGCACGGAAGCCTGACCTGGCCCTGGCGAGGCTATCGGGGTCATCGGGGTCATCGGAGTAGTCGGCCCGGCCGGGATGTCCGGGCCAGGCGCGGTCCGGCCGCCGGCTGGTCCGGGCGTGTTGTGCAGGGTCCAGCCGGGGAATGGCGCCGGCTGGACCGGATACGGCGCCCCGCCGGCGCCCGGGTACAAAGGAGAACCGCTGCCGGGAAATGGCGCTGAACCGGTTCCCGGGAACGGCGCAGCTCCGGCGCCAGACGCGGGCCCGGCGGCAGGTACCGGTCCGGGGCCCGGGACCGGATAGGGCGACGAACCGCTCCCCGGGTACGACGGGGATGCGATATAGGGTGGCTCGCCGGTTCCCTGGGGGTACTTCGGCGTGAACACATCGAAGGCGGCCGGCGCACCGCGGTCAGGCATCGGGCCGGCGCCGTTCGGCGCCAAGCCGGCGTCGGCCGCTGCCCGGGGCTGGTCGTGACGTCGCCCGGGCAGGTCATCTGGCCCGGTGCCGGCGTGCCGGCGGTGCCGGCGGTGCCGGCGGTGCCGTTCGCCGGGCCGAGCGCCGACGCGGCATGCGCACCGCGGTCGAACCGCTCCGGGATGAACCCCTGCGAACGGCGCAGCGGTCCGGAGATGCGGATCCCGGGCGTCTGAGCTAGCCCGGGCAGGCCGCCGCTGAGCTCGGTCAACCCCGATTCGCCCGGGGCGGTCAGTTCCGCCGTGGCGGCGTGGTTCCCGTTGGCAGAAAGGTTTCCGCCAGCAGAGAGCTGCGCCATGGCGACCGAAGCGGACTCGCCGGGCAGTCCGGCCCGGAACGCCTCTTCCGTCACCACCAGGTGGCGCGGTATCAGCGCGATGGCGGCCGTGCCGCCGTACGGGGAGGCCTTGAGGGTGACCCGGATTCCGTGCCGTTTGGCCAGCTGGCTGACCACGAACAAGCCGAGCTGCTCGCTATCGGCCGGGTTGAACTCCGGCGGGCTGGCCAGCCGGTCGTTGAGCTCGGCTAGCCGCGGCGGACTCATCCCTAGCCCGCGGTCTTCGACCTCGATGGCGAATCCGTTAGCGACCGTATCTCCCGACACGCGCACCGACGTATAGGGCGGCGAGAGCGTGGTGGCGTTCTCGATGAGCTCGGCCAGCAGGTGGATGACGTCCGCGACGGCGGAGCCGGCCAGCGCGGCCTGGCTCCGGGTCGCGACCGACACTCGCGCGTAGTCCTCGACCTCGGCGATGGCGCCCCGCATGACGTCGACCATCCGGACCGGGCTGCTCCAGCCCCGGCCCGGCGGCGCGCCGGCCAGGATGACCAGGCCTTCCGCGTGACGGCGCATGCGCGTGGTCAGGTGGTCAAGGCGGAACAGGTCGTCGAGGGCCTCCGGGTCGCTGGCCCGCCGTTCCATCTGGTCCAGCAGGGTCAGCTGGCGGTGCAGCAGCGACTGGCTGCGCCGGGCCAGGCTGCGGAACACGTCGTTGAGCCCCTGCCGTAGCCGGGCCTCTTCCACCGCTGCCCGGACAGCGGTCTGCCGGACCAGGTTGAAGGCCTGCCCGACCCGGCCGATCTCGTCGCCGCCGACCCGCAGCGCCGGTGCCTCGGCGTTCACGTCGACGTCTTCGCCGCGCCTGAGCCTGGCCACCACGTCGGGCAGCTGAACCTCGGCCAGCTGGAGGGCTGTGCGCTCCAGGCGGCCCAGGCGGCGGATGATGCCCCGCCCGACAAAGATGGTCACCGTGATGGTGACGAGCAGCCCGACCAGGCCGATGCCGGCCGTGATCGCGACCCTGACCCACGCCGACCGGCTGATCGTGTGGTCGACCTTGAGCTGGGCGTTCGCGACGTTGACGCCGCCGGCGAAGTATCCGTCGAGCAGGTGTCCGGCCAGCCCCTGCCACTCGGGCAGAGTGACCGGCAGCTCGGCGACGGGAGTACCGGCTGACACCGCCCCCTCGATCTGGGAGAGGTTCGTTTGCCCGGCCTGGTTCACCTGCGCGTTGAACACCGCCGCGCCGGCCGGATCCAGCAGGGCGTAGGCGTCCACCAGGTCACCCTGCCGGGTCGCGGCCATCTCGGCGAAGGCCGCGTGATCGGCCGTGGTCATCCGGTTCCCGGCTAGCACCCCGGACAGCAGCGCGTACTCCTCTGACAGGGCCTCCCGGGCCGACACCAGCCCGATCAGCCCGAGGGCCTGGGCGGCCGCGGTGGCATTGGTCAGGCTGTCGGCTTCGGCCAGGAACAGCTTGAGCTCGTTCTGGATGCCCGCGCTGTAGGCCCCGAGCGCCTGCAGGGGGCTGACGGCCCGGTTCGTGACGGCGCCGCGGAGCGTGTCCAACTGGTTCAGCCCCGCGATGAGGGTGCTGATGCCCTGCGCTTCGGCGGGGGTCTCGCCGCTCTTGGTGCCCGGCGAGTTCATCGCCACCAGGAACGTCGGCTTGTCCGCGTCGGTCGCCTTGACGGCCGCGTCGTACGCCGCCAGGTTGGCCGGGGTGGGCTGGAATAGGTAGACCACCGCGGCGGCGCGCTCATTTTGCACGAGCCTGATGAACTCAGCCGTCGGCAGCGAGGTCGCGTTGATCAGGTTGGGCGCCCGGTCCAGGTTGATGGCGTTGTTGACAGACGTGCCGGCCACATAGGCCAGCAACCCGATCATGGCGACGAGCGGGATCGCCACGAGAAAATATATTCGGAGCCTGATGGATCGACCGCGCGATCCCATGGCACCCCCACACTGTTCAGAGGCGAGGATGCGAGCTGCTCCCCGTCCGCATCCAACTAACGGGTCAAGACGGCCAGAATAGCCCATAACAGGCATCGTCCGGAGTCAAAGAACGATATCTGCACCCGATTGAAAGACGCGTCACCGTGAGGTCGAAAATACTCGCGTTATCGCAGGTAATGGCGATAAATGACTCTCGGTATCGAGGGTGCTGCGGATCGCGTTCGCTGTTTTTGTCGGTGCAACCGCCTACCCTATGTAGGTGGCCGCTCTCGCGATAGATGCACTCCTCGACGGACTCAATCCGGAACAGCGGGCTGCCGTGGTGCATGAGGGCAGCCCGCTGCTGATCGTGGCGGGCGCGGGCTCCGGGAAGACCCGCGTGCTCACCCACAGGATCGCCTACCTGCTCGCCGCGCGTGATGTGGCGCCGCACGAGATCCTGGCCATCACCTTCACCAACAAGGCGGCCGGCGAGATGGCCGCCCGTGTCGCCGCGCTGGTCGGCCCGCGGTCCAGGTCCATGTGGGTGATGACGTTCCATTCGGCCTGCGTGCGTATCCTGCGCCGGGAGGCCAGGCGGTTCGGCTACCCCTCGTCGTTCTCCATTTACGATCAGGCGGATTCGCAACGCCTGATGGCGCTGGCCTGCCGGGAACTCGAGCTCGACGCCAAGCAGTACCCGCCGAAGGCCATGGCCGCCCAGGTGTCGAACCTGAAGAACGAGCTGATCGACTACGAGGCCTTTGCTTCCCGCGCGCGGACGGCGCGGGAAAAGGCCCTGGCCGAGGCCTACAGCGAATACCAACGCCGCCTGGTGGCGGCGGGCGCGATGGACTTCGACGACCTGATAATGGTCACGGTCAACCTCTTCCAGGCCTTTCCTGAGGTGGCCGCGGAATACCGCCGCCGGTTCCGGCATGTCCTGGTCGACGAATACCAGGACACCAACCACGCGCAGTACGTCCTGATCAGGGAACTGGTATCAGCCGGTGCTCCGCTCTTTTCTGCCCGAACGGAGCAGGCTGACCGCCCCGGAGAATCGCTCACGCCCCCCGAGCTTGTCGTCGTCGGCGACGCGGATCAGTCGATCTACGCCTTCCGCGGCGCGACCATCCGCAACATCGTGGAGTTCGAGCAGGACTACCCGGACGCGAAGGTCATCCTGCTGGAGCAGAACTACCGTTCCACCCAGAACATCCTGGCCGCCGCCAACGCCGTGGTCTCGCAGAACCAGGGCCGCAAGCCCAAGAATCTGTGGTCTGACCAGGGCGCGGGCCCGCCGATCGTCGGCTACGTGGCCGACAACGAGCACGACGAGGCTGCGTTCGTCGCCGAGGAGGTGGACCGGCTCACCGACGCGGGCCAGGCGACTCCCGGCCAGGTGGCGGTGTTCTACCGGACCAACGCGCAGTCCCGGGTCTTCGAGGAGGTGTTCATCCGGGTCGGGTTGCCGTACCGGGTGGTGGGCGGGGTGCGGTTCTACGAACGGCGCGAGGTCCGCGACCTGCTCGCCTACCTGCGGCTGATCGCCAATCCGGCCGACGAGGTCTCACTGCGGCGGGTGCTGAACGTGCCGAAGCGCGGCATCGGCGACCGGGCGCAGGAGTACGTGGCCGCGTTCGCGCAGCGGGAGCGGATCACGTTCGCCCAGGCGCTGGCCCGCCCGGCCGACGTGCCGGGCCTCGCGGCGCGGTCGGCCAGTGCGATCGAGGGGTTCAACGCACTCATCGGGGAACTGCGGGACATCGCGGAGTCCGGTCCGGTGGCGGAGCTTGCCGAGGCGGTGCTCGACCGCACGGGTTATCAGGAGTCGCTGGAGTCCTCCTCTGACCTGCAGGATGCCAGCCGGGTGGAGAACCTGAAAGAGCTGGTGTCGGTGGCGCGTGAGTTCGACGGCTCGCCAGGGAGGGGGGGAGGGGAGGTGGGTGGGACCCTGGCGGAATTCCTCGAGCAGGTGTCCCTGGTTGCCGACGCGGACGAGATCCCCGAGGGGGAAGAGCACGGCGGCCTGGTGACCATGATGACGCTGCACACGGCCAAGGGCCTGGAGTTCCCCGTTGTGTTCCTCACCGGAATGGAAGAAGAGGTGTTCCCGCACCAGCGCTCGCTGACCAACGCCAAGGAACTGGAAGAGGAGCGCAGGTTGGCTTACGTTGGCATCACCCGGGCGGAGCAGCGGCTGTATCTGACCCGCGCCGTGGCCAGGAACTGGTGGGGCCGTCCTTCTTTCCACCAGGAGTCAAGGTTCCTGGGCGAGATCCCGTCCGGCCTCATCGAGTGGCGCCGTAACGAACGAGCGGCGATGTCGTCGGTCATGCCCGCTCAGGAGCGGATGGCGCAGCGGCCGGGGACCCGGTCCCCGGGGAACCGGCCGGTGCCCGCACTGTCACCCGGGGACATGGTGACCCACGACAAGTTCGGCCTCGGCACCGTGGTGTCGACCGACGGCTACGGGGACCAGGCCGAGGCGAAGATCGACTTCGGCGCCGACTACGGCGTCAAGCACCTAGTGCTCCGCTACGCCCCGCTGGAGAAGTTGTAAGGTTCGGCTCCGGGACGCGGCCCCGGTCGAGGGCCGGTGCCGCGCGGGCCCGCGCCAGTGCCGCGTGGGCCCGCGGCGCCCCAGACTCCAGGACCCCCAGGACCCCCAGGAGCCCCGCGACCGCCGACCTCCCCGCTCTCCCGCAGGCTACCCGGACCCGCGAAGCCCGCAGGATACCCGGATTCCGCTGAGGTCTCCCGGGCACCCCGCGGTGGCCACGCCGTGCCATCGCGTCCTGTGCCCGGCTGCGCTGTGCCCGGCTGCGCTGTGCCCGGCTGCGCTGTGCCCGGCTGCGCTGTGCCCGGCCAGACCGTACTCGCCCTGGTGGGGCCGGTCCGGGCCGGACCAGCCGGCGGGACCGGCCAGCCCGGGTCGCGCGTGGCCGGCCTGCCGCGGCGCCTGAGAAACCAGCGGGTGGTGGTGATCACGACGGCCAGCACGGTGGCGAGCGACATCGCGAAGAAGCCGCTGGCGATCCACTGCGCCGCGCCGATGGCCAGCACCGTCTTGGACCCGGACCGGTCGAATACGACACCGCTTAGCAGGGCGGCCACCAGATAGGAAAGCACCGGGACGGGGAAGATCATCCGACCGGCCCTGGGCCTGATGGCCAGCGCGGCGGTCACCGTGCCGGCCACGACGAAGAATCCGAGCGGGGAACCGGGCGCGCTCCGGGCCACCATGGTGGCGATGGCGCCGATGGCCGCGCTGGCGACAATGATGCAGACCCCGAGGCCGCCCTGCAGCGCGCCCCACCGTCTCAGCCGACCCCGGCCTCGCGATCGGGGAGAATTCCTCCGCCCGCGGGAATCGCGCGGTCCGGCAGGGCCTCGCGCCGCGCCGTCGCGCGTGCCCCGGGGCTGCGTCGTGGCCGCCCGCGTCGCGGTCGGCTGTGTTGACCCGGGGGGACGACCCCCCGGAACCCCTTGCTGTTTATCCAGGGGGGACCCATCCCCCCGGACCCCCCTTGGCGGGGACCCATCCCCCCGGACCCCCCTTGGGGCGGGCATTCGGCGAGTCTGCGCGTCGGCCCCTGGATCGCCGCCGCGCCCATCGGGGCGTCCCGGATCCCATCCGTTACCGCCCCCGCCTCGTGGGCCCGAGTCGCGGCCGCCCCACCCGGGATCACGGCCCCGGGGATCTGACCCGCGCGCGTCGCCCTGGCCCCCACCCACCTCCCCGGCCCTGTTCATGCCCTCTTCATTGCGACCAGGATCGCGCCGGGGCGTCCGGGCGCCAGCCGGCGGCGTCCGCGAGGCGCCTGCTGGGGTCCCGGGATCGCGGCCGCGCGGCCTGACTCCAGGCTCACTGCCGTACGGCCTATTCGGGCGCGCTTCGCGCCATAGTGGGTCACTCATATGTGCTTCGGATGTTAGCCGTTGTGCATTGATAACGGGAACGTGACGGTAGGCTTCGTCGGACGGTATCGCTCCAGAGCTGAGACTGCTGAGGAAAAATGCCATGGTTAGGCCAGGCTCTCCGCCCTCGTTGTGGGGGGCCGCCGGGAAGGCCGGGTATGCCCTGAGCTGTGTGGCCGCGGCCCTGGTCCTGGCGGTGAGCGGCTTTTCCTACTTCGTCGTGCGCGACGTGAGCAGCATCGGCGGCTCGCACGCCATACTCAGCGGCCCGTCTATCGGCGCGCAGAACATCCTGCTCATGGGACTGGAGAGCCGGACCGACTGGAATGGCAACATCCTTCCTAACAATATTCTTAACGCTCTGCACGCCGGGAGCCGGGCGGGCGTCCAGAACGGGGTCGGCGGGAACGCCACTAACACGCTGATCCTGATTCATATCCCGGCGGGCGGCAAGAAGGCGGTCGGCTTCTCCATCCCGCGCGACGACTGGGTCACCTTCCCCACCGCCTACGACGGGCAGTCCCAGGGCAAGGTCGATCAGGCCTACGGGTTCGCCCTGGCCGCCGAGGAGTCCCAGCTCCGGACGCAGCATCCTGGCATGAGCCCGAACCAGGTCGCCTTTCAGGGCAACGAGGCCGGCCGCGCCGCCACGGTCGCGACGGTGGAGCAGCTTACCGGGGTGCACATTGACCACTTCGCCGAGGTCAACTTGGACGGCTTCTACGAGCTGGCCAGCGTCCTGGGCGGCGTGGAGGTCTGCCTCAACCACCCGGTCGCCTACGATTCCTACTCGGGTTTCTACGCCCATCGGGCCGGCTACCAGCACCTTAACGCCGTGATGGCGCTGGCGTTCGTCCGCCAGCGGCACGGCCTGCTCAACGGCGACCTCGACCGCACGCACCGCCAGCAAGCGTTCCTCGACTCGGTCATGCAGCAGCTGCGCACCGAGGGCGTGCTCAGCGACCTCACCAAGATCAACTCGCTGCTGTCGGTGGCCAAGCAGTACGTAATCACCGACTCCGGCTGGAACCTGCTCGACTTCGCCAGCCAGATGCGCAGCCTGACCAGCGGCAACCTGACCTTCCACACGCTCCCCATCGTGGGCTACGAGACTATCGACGGGCAGGACGCGAACCAGGTCAACCCGGCCCTGATCCAGCAGCTGGTGCAGGAGACGTTCTACCCGGCGCCACGCACCTCGAGTTCGCCCGCCCCCCGGTCCGCCAGCACCACGGCTGCCAAGGCCGACGCGGCCAAGACCACGGTGGATGTGTACAACGGGGGCACCACCCCGGGGCTAGCCGGGCTGGTCTCCACCGCCCTGGTCAAGGACGGCTACAAGGCCGGGCAGATCGGGAACACCAGCGCGCTGACCACGACCGAGGTGCTCTACGGTGCCGGCTCGGCGGCCAGCGCCAGCAGGATCGCTTCGCTGTTCGGCGTCACCGCGACTGCGAGTTCCACGGTGGCGGCGGGGCACGTCCAGGTCATGCTCGGCGCGAGCGCCACAGTGCCCGGCGCCACCGTCACGCCGACGGCCTCGAGCTCGGCGGTTCCCATCCCCACCACGGGCGCGCAGGGCGGCACCGTCAACGCGAAGAACGGTATTCCCTGCGTCGACTGAGCTATAGAGCACCAGCAGGTCACGACCGCCCGTGCGTCAGCCAGCCGGTGTGATGCGACCCTGAATGGTGCGGCTACGCTTGCGGTCATGGGCAAGATCCGGGTGATCGTGGCGAAGGTCGGGCTTGACGGCCATGACCGTGGGGCAAAGGTCGTGGCCCGCGCGCTGCGCGACGCCGGCGTGGAGGTCATCTACACCGGGCTGCACCAGACCCCGGAGCAGATCGTGGCCGCCGCCATCCAGGAGGACGTCAACGCGGTCGGGCTCTCCATCCTCTCCGGCGCGCACATGACGCTGTTCAGCCGGGTGATCGCGCTCCTTAAGGAGCGCGAGGCCTCGGACATCGTGGTGTTCGGCGGCGGCATCATCCCCGAGGCGGACATCGAGGAACTGTCCCGGATGGGCGTGGCCAGGATCTTCACGCCGGGAGCGTCCACGACCGAGATCGTCGCCTGGGTACGGGCCGCGTTCGGCCCCCAGGTCGCGGAAAGCCCGGCGTAGCCCCGGGCCCCTGCGCCGCGCTGACCGGCGCCGAGCGGATCGTCGGGAATCTCTAACGGGCTTACGCCGAACTCGGCGACCGCGCGGCTACCCCTTTGACGAAGCCAGGTGCTTCGCCGGCCTGGTGACCTACAACGGCGGGGGACCGCTGGCCGCGGGTTCCCCGGCCTGGCAGGTATCGAATAGGCATCGCCTCTGGGTAGGGCATACGTTACAACCATGTGGCCCATCGACCGGCCGCCGAAGTGGGTGGACCGCAGCCAGGAGCTCGCGACCCTCCGTGCCGGTATCGAGGCTCTCCGCCATGGCGGGGGCGCGGCGGTCTGGGTCGAGGGCGAGCCCGGCATCGGCAAGTCTTCCCTGGTCGTCGAGGCCCTAGCCGGAACGAGCGAACTGGGATGGGACATCGGGTGGGGGATCGCAGACCAGCTCGCCGAGCGGCTACCACTGAGCGTGATGCAGGACTGCCTGGAGGTCCGGCTCAGTTCGCCCGACCCTCGCCGGGCGCACGCCGCCGGCCTGCTGCGCAGCCAGCGGCTCGGGCTGTTCGCCGACGGCGACGCGCCGGCTTCCGGTGTCGAGGTGCTGATGGCGCTGGCGGACGAGCTGTGCGCGGCCGCCCCGACGGTCATGGTCATCGACGATCTGCAGTGGGCCGATGACGCATCGCTGCTCGTCTGGCATCAGCTCGCCGCCTCCATTGATCAGCTGCGGCTGCTCCTGATCGCGACGTGCCGGTCGGATCCGCGCCGGCCGGAGGTGCAGCAAGTGCGCGCGTCCCTCGCCCGCCGCGGCGGGGCGCTGGTCACGCTCGGGCCACTGCCCGAAACCGATGTGGCCGCCTTCGTGACGGCTATGCTCGGAGCGCCGTCTGGGGATACACTGCGCCAGCTGACCGCTCAGGCCGCTGGAAATCCCCTGTACCTGCGCGAGCTGGTCGACGCCTCGGCGCGTGAGCGGGCACAGGCCAGTCCCGTCGCCGGCGTCTGGCCGGCCCATGAACAACTGCCGGTGTCGCTGGCGGCCGTGCTGAATGACCGGCTCAGCTCCGTCTCGGCTGAGACGGCGCAGATCCTCCGGACGGCCGCGTTGCTTGGCGGAAAGTTCACGGTCACCGACCTGGCCGTGCTGCTGCGCAGGCCGGTGTCGGAACTGGCAGCGGGTCTGCAGGAGGCCGTGGCGGCCCGCATCCTGATCGGCTCGGGTTCCGAACTGGCGTTCCGGCATCAGCTGATCCACCAAGCGCTCTATGCGAGCATGCCGACGGCACTGCGCACGGCGCTACACGCCGAGGCGGCGCGAGAGCTCGCGGCCGCGGATGCGGATGCCTTGAGCGTCGCGCAGCAGCTTTTCGCGGCGGGACAGCCGGGTGCGGGCTGGCCTCGAGCCTGGCTCATCCAGACCGCGCCCACGCTGACCACACAGGCACCGCAGCTGGCGGCCGACTTGCTGCGGCGGGAACTGGACGAGACGCCCAGCGGCGATGAGGCCTGGGACGGGCTCACGGCCAGCCTGGCACGGGCCCTGCTCGCGGTCGGCTCCTATGACGAGGCGGCCCAGCAGGCCCGAGCGGCGCTGCCGGTGATGACTGACCCGGTGCGGCGGGCCGAGACGTACTCGGTGCTCGCGCGCGCCCAGGTCAGTGCGGGCCGCAGCGACGAGGCGATCGCCACGATACGCCGGGCTCTGGCGTCGGCCGACCTGCCCCGCACCTGGCAGGCCCGGATGCTGGCCTTGCTCGCGATGCTCGAGCGGGCCGACACCGGCGAGCTGGATACGGCGGACGTGACCGCCCGGCAGGCGCTCACTGTCGCCGAGGAGGCAGGCGACGCGTTCGCGACCGCCCACGCCCTGACCGACCTGTGGCTGAGCCATGGCGTCAGGCGTGACCATGCCGCCGCGCTCGACTACGCCGACCGGGCGCTGCGCGTGCTCGGCGACGATCCCGGCTACGCGGACCTGCGCTCGTTCGCCGTCGATGGCCGTATTTTCACGCTGCAGAATCTGGACCGCTGGCCGGAAGCGGAGTCGACCCTCCGGCAGGCCCGCGAATCCGCCCAGCGCAGCGGCAGTCCCGATCGTACGACCTGGGTCACCGCGGCAGTGTTGCGGTACTGGCTTGGCCAGTGGGACGACGCGCTGGCCGAGCTGAGCACGGATGAGGGCGATGCTCCCGGGCTCACGTATACGTTTCTGCGCGAGCGCTGGCCAGCGCTGCTCGTCCACGGTGTGGCCGCGCTCGTTGCCGGACGGCGGGACCAGCGTACGACGGCCGATCAGCATCTTCGCGCGGGCCTGGCTCTCCCCGTCCTGAGGGTCCCCGACCGGGAGAACCGGGACTTCCTCGCCGCCGCGCACGCCATGGCGCTGGAGCAGCGCGGCGAGACACGTCAGGCCATGCAGGTGCTGGCCGCGATCGTGCCCCGGCACGAGGGCGAGATGACCCTGACCCACCAGTGGCTGCCGGATCTCGTGCGGCTCGCGGTCGCCGCCGGCGACCGGCAGATCGCGCGGACCGCGGCGCAGGCCTGCCAGGCGGAGGCCGCGGCGGAAACCCAGCCGGCGCGGGCGGCCGCGGCCAGCCTGCGGTGTCAAGGCCTCCTCAAATCTGATCCGGCCCCGCTCCGGGACGCCGTCGCGCACTACCGAACGATCGGCCCGGCCGCGGAATTGCCTGCCGCGGTGGAGGACTTGGCTGCCGTGCTGGCCGAGCGCGGCCAGCACGAAGAGGCCCGGGCCGCGCTGAACGAGGCCGTCAGTTTGTATGAGGGCCTCAATGCCCGCTGGGACATCCGCCGGGCCGGCAGTCGGCTTCGCCCCTATGGCATCAGGCGCGGCGTCCGCGGTCCGCGCGGGCCGCGGGCCGCGTCTGGCTGGGGGGCGCTCACGCCGACGGAGGTCAAGATCGCCGCCCTGGTCGCCAGGGGCGACTCAACATCGCAGATCGCCCGCGGCATGTTCCTGTCCCGGCGCACGGTGCAGACCTATATCTCACACATCCTGGCCAAGCTCGGCGCCAAGAGCCGGGTGGAGATCGTCCGCGAAGCGCTGCGTCACGGCATCGCCCCATAGGGGCGACGCGGCGGACCGCGCGAACAAGAAGCGGCCGCCGCAAGGTGTCGTCAGATGACGACTATTCATCGCCCGGCCCAGGGGATTCCCTTGAAGGGTGACACGCAGACCAGGGACGGAGGCATGGGCGCGCTAGCCACGCGCTCGGTTGTCCCGCGCGAACTGAGACCTTTCCGAGCCGGTCTTGACGGGCCCGGCGACGGTGCAGTCGGCTTCCGAGCGCTCAGGGGCGTCATGGCGTCTGGCGACGAGCCCGGAACCCCTGATGCTCCCGGCGCTCCTTCCGTCCGGGCCGGAGTCGTGTCCCGGTGCGCGCTGTTCGGGCGGCTGGCCGAAGCCGAACGCGTCGTTCAGATATCGGCGCCGGCGGGGAGCGGGAAGACGGTGCTGATGCGGTCGTGGATCGCCGGGGCCGGCCTGGCCATCCGCGCCGCGTGGGTACCAGTGGACAGCGAGGAGCGTGATCCACAAGGGTTCTGGATCTCGGTAGCCGACGCGCTGCGCGGCACGGCGGCCGGATCGGCGCTGGTGCGGCCGCTGACCGCCGCGCCGGATCTTGACGGCTGGGCGGTGGTAGAGCGGCTGCTCAAGGACCTGGCTCCGCTGGAAGACCGGCTGTGGCTGATGATCGACGATGCCCATTTTCTGGACTCAGGCGAGGTGCTGCCCCAGCTTGAGCTCCTGCTGTTGCGCGCGCCGCGGGAGCTTCGGTTCGTCCTTGCGACCCGGCACGACCTGAGGCTGGGGCTGCACCGGCTGCGGCTGGAGGGGGAGCTGACCGAGATCCGTCCGGCCGATCTGCGGTTCAGCCTGGCCGAGGCGCGGGCGCTGTTCGGTGCGACCGGGGTGGAATTGCCGGAGGAGGCGCTGGCCCGGTTGCACGGACGGACCGAGGGCTGGGCGGCCGGGCTGCGGCTGGCCGCGCTGTCGCTGGCCGAGCACCAGGACCCGGAGCAGTTCGCCGCGGAGTTCTCCGGCACCGATCGGACGGTAGCTGAATTCCTGCTGGCCGAGGTGCTGGACCGGCAGAGCGAGGCGGTGCGCCGTCTGCTGCTGCGCACCTCAGTGCTGGAGCGGGTGTCTGGCCCGCTGGCGGACGTGCTGACCGGCAGCTCGGGCGGGGAACGGATCCTGCAGGATCTGGAGCAGGCCGGCGCGTTCGTGGTCTCGCTGGACGCGGGCAGGTCGTGGTTCCGCTACCACCGGCTGTTCGCGGACCTGCTGCAACTGGAGTTGCGCCGTACCGAGCCGAATGAGCGGGCCGCGCTGCACGGCGCTGCCGCCGCGTGGCTGGCCGAGCACGGGCACCCAGTGGAGGCGGTCCGCCAGGCCCAGGCCGCCGGGGACTGGGGGATGGCCGCCCGGCTGCTGTCGGACCACTGGCTCGACCTTTACCTCGGCGGACGGGTGGCTACCTTGGTCGAGCTGCTGGCCAGGTTCCCCCGCCGGGTCGTCGCGGCCAGCCCGGAGCTCACCGCCGTGCGAGCGGCCGGCGATCTGCTCCGGGGATCGGTGGAGGATGCCGGACGGCACCTGACCCAGGCCACCGGCGGGCTAGCGGCGGTGCCCGCCGACCGCCGCGGACGCGTCCAGGTCATGCTGGCGGCGCTGCGGCTGTTCCTGGCCCGGCGCTTGGTCGATCTCCAGGTGGTGGCCGAGGAGGCTCAGCGGCTGCTCGACCTCACGGTGGCCGCCGATGCCGCGCCCCTCGGGCTGGGTGAGGACCTGCGCGCCGCGGTGTTCATCAGCCTCGGCGTCGCCGAGATGTGGGCCCTCCGGTTCGAGGACGCGGAGCGGCATCTGGAGCAGGGCGTTGCCCTGGCGCGGCGGATCGGGCGTCCGTATCTGGAGCTCACCGGCCTGGCCCTCGGGACGCACGCGATGCTGCTGTTCCGGCCCGATGCGGCGCAAGCGGAGCGGAGCTGGCAGGCGATCGAGCTGGCGGAACGGCATGGCTGGGGCGAGGAACCGCTCGCCGGGATGGCCTACGCCCAACTCGGCATCGTGATGCTGTACCAGGGACGGCTGGATGAGGCAGAGCCGTGGCTGGAGCGCGCCGAACGGACCCTGCGCACCGAGGTGGAACCGGCCGCCGGGATGAGCCTGCGTTATGCTCGCGCGGTCCTGGAACTGGCCCGGGGCCGTTATCAGGAGGCGCTGGCGGCGTTCCGGGACGCCGAGAAGCTGGCCGCGACCCTCGCCGGGCCGCACACCTGCGTGACGTCGATGCGATCGCGGATGCTGCAGACGCTAGTGCGGCTGGGCCAGACCGAACGCGCCGAGCAGGCTCTCACCGAACTGGGCGAAGACGAGCGAGCCAGCGCGGAGATGCGCACCGCAGTGGCGGCTCTGCGACTGGCCTCGGACGACCCGCAGGCGGCGGCTGATGCGCTCACGCCCGTCCTGGACGGCTCGCTCTCCGAAGTCCGGCGGGCGCGGATGGTGACGGCGCTGCTGCTGGAGGCACGAGCCCGCGACGCGCTGGGCGACCAGGCCGCCGCCGGACGTGTCCTGGAGCGGGCGCTGGATATCACCGAGTCCAGCGGCATACTCCTGCCGTTCCTCCTGGATCCCGCCCCGGCGCTGCTCGAGCGGCATCGCCGGTACCGCACCGCTCACCCCGCCTTGATCTCCCAGATCCTGGACCTGCTGCTGAGGCCGGCCAGGGCCGTGCCACCGCCCGGCAGCCAAGCACGATGGGCCCTCAGCCGTGGCCTGGTTGACCAGCTCACCGACAGCGAGACCCGCGTCCTGCGCTACCTGCCGACGCACCTCACGATGCACGAGATCGCCAAGGAGATGTTCGTGTCGGTGAACACCGTCAGCACCCACACGCGCCACCTGTACGCCAAGCTCGGCGTCCACAGCCGCCACGAGGCCGTGGACCGCGCCCGCGCTCTAGGCCTGCTCGCGCCCTCCACGCGAAGGTGAGCAGGCATCACGTGATTCCGGTGATTGAGCCCGAGTTAGGTCGAGTCGTGACTACCCGCGGGCATCTCTTGCGATGGAAGCCATCCACGGCCGACGCGCCGTAGTCGGCGCGGAAAGCCGCCTCGTCACTTCTGGCCGTGAGACAGGATGTCAGGCTGGCGGGCTTCCGGCAGGCCCAGGTGCTCGGCCAGCCACGGTCCGGTCGCGCTGCCCGGGGCACGCGCGACGTCCTCGGGCGTCCCCGCCGCGAGGATGTGGCCGCCGTCCGGGCCGCCGCCGGGGCCCATGTCGATGAGATGGTCGGCAGCGGCTAGCAGGTCCAGGTCATGGTCGATGACGATGATCGTGGCCCCGGCCGCCAGCAGCCGGTCGAACACGCCGGCCAGGGTGGCCACGTCGAGCGGGTGCAGGCCGGTGGACGGCTCGTCGAAGACGTACAGGACGCCGCGCTGGCTGGCGCGCAGCCGGGCGGCGATCCGCAGCCGCTGTGACTCGCCGCCGGACAGGGACGGGGTGGGCTCGCCGAGCCGCAGGTAACCCAGTCCGACGTCGCTGACCGGCCGCAGCGCCGCGGCGACCGGGGCCCGGCCGGCGAAGCGTTGCAGGGCGTCGTCCACGCTCAGGGCGAGCACGTCGGCGATGGTCAGGCCGTCGACCCGGACGGCCAGGGTGGCGTCGTTGAAGCGGGCGCCGCGGCAGGTCGGGCAGCCGACGGTGATGTCGGGCAGGTACTGGACGTCGAGGTCGATGTGGCCGAGCCCGCGGCAGGTCGGGCACTGCCCCCCGCGGGTGTTGAACGAGAAATGCCCGGGCTTCCAGCGCCTGCGCCGGGCGTACGCGGACTCGGCGAACACGCGGCGGATCTGGTCGAACGCCCCGCAGTAGGTCGCCGGCGTGGACCGCGCGTTCTGGCCGATCGGCGAGGCGTCGACCTGGACGACCTGGCGGATGCCGCCCAGGTCCAGGCGCCGGACGTGCCCGGGCAGCGCCGACCCGGTCAGCAGCGCCCGCGCGGCTGGGATGAGGCTGTCCAGGACCAGGGCGGTCTTCCCCGCCCCGGACGGCCCGGCCAGCGCGGTCAGCCGGCCCGCCGGGAAGGTGGCGGTGAGGTCGTGCAGGTTGTACAGGTCGCCGATCTCCATGGTGATCTGCCTCGTCGGGCCTGCCCGCTCCAGGCGGTCTCGCCGTACGGCCGGGGCGCCGGCCAGGAACGGGCCGATGATCGAGTGCGGGTCGCCCTCCAGCTGGCCGGGCGGGCCCTGGGCGATCACCGTGCCGCCCTTGGTGCCGGCCTCGGGGCCGAGTTCGATGATCCAGTCGGCGCTGCGGATGATCTCCCGCTCGTGCTCCACCACGATCACGGAATTGCCGTTCGTGGCCAGGGCGGTGATCGTCGTGAGCAGCCCGGCGACGTTGCTCGGGTGCAGCCCGACCGACGGCTCGTCCAGCACGTACAGCATGCCCGTGGTGCTGGCGCGCACCGTCGAGGTGAGCTCGATCCGCTGCCGCTCACCCGTCGACAGCGAGGCCCCGGCCCGGTCCAGGGTCAGGTAGCTGAGGCCCACGTCGAGCAGCGGCGTGAGCCTGCCGTTCAGCTCGGCCAGCAAACCGGTCGTCACCCGGCTGAGCTCGGCGGGCAGTCCCGGGGCAGGCCGGCCGTGAACCGGCGCAGCTCGTCCAGGGTGAGCGCGCTGATCTCGGCGAGGTTGCGGCCGCCGAGCTGGGAAGCCAGCGCTTCGGGCCGCAGCCGGGTGCCGTGGCACACCGAGCACACCCGGGTGATGAGGAAACGCTGCACCAGACGGCGGGTGCGCTCGTTGTCGCTGCGCAGGGACCGTTCGACCGCGGCGACCGCGTTGTCGTAGTTGACCGACAGCTGCACGCTCCGCCCGTTCCGGCCCGAGTGCAGCGTCACCTGCCGCTTGGCCGGTTCGCCGTGCAGCACGATGTCGCGCTCGTGATCGGTCAGCGACCGGTACGGTACGTCGAGCCGGACGCCGAGCTCGCCCGCGGCGTACATCGATAGCCGCCGCCCGCCGGAGTTCCACGGCAGCACCGCGCCGTCGGCGATCGTCTTGTCCGGATCGGGAACCAGGGCGGCGACGTCGACTTCGGACCGCACGCCCAGGCCCTGGCAGGCCGGGCACGCGCCGTAGGAGTTGAAGGCGAAGGATTCGGCGCTGGGATGCACGAAACGCGCGCCGCACACCGGGCAGATGATCTCCTCGCTGAGCACGGCGATCGACGGCGCGACGCGGTGGCCGTTCGGGCACCGGTGTGAGCCCAGCCGTGACATCATCAGGCGCAGCACGTTGAGCACCTCGGACATGGTGCCGACCGTGCTGCGCGGCCCCGGTACCGGCGGGCGCTGCCGCAGGGCCAGCGCGGGCGGCAGGTGGTCGATCCGGTCCACGTCCGGCCGCTGGGCCTGGGTCAGCCGCCGGCGGCTGTAGGTGCTCAGGCCCTCCAGGAACCGGTGCAGACCCTCGGCGTACAGGGTGCCCATGGCCAGCGATGTCTTGCCCGACCCGGACACCCCGACCACCGCGACCGTCCGCCACAGCGGCACGTCCACGTCGATATCCCGCAGGTTGTTGTGCCGGGCCCCGCGCACGCCGATGACCGCAGGCAAGGTTCCCGGCACGGGAATATCACTAGCCGCCATGCCAGGCACCTTAAGGCCGTCCGTCAGTGGATACCCCGGCGGGACGCCGCGCTTCTGGGACCGGGCGCGGTGCGATTGGCGCGCATGGTGGAACGGTCGCGGAGAACCCGTACCGGGCCTGGTATGCCCGGTACCAGGGCGATGCCGCGGTGTTCGCCGCCAGCGCCAGGAACGCGATCCCGGCCACCGCCCAGAACGACACGCCCGCCGGCACCGCCGGCCGCCTTGACGGCTTCTGGCTAGTGACGGTGGTGGAGGCAGACACAGTCGGCGAACCCTTGTTCGGCGATCGGAAGCTCTCTCGGGTCCGGCCAGGCCCGCACCGGGGCCGGCGCTGGCCCGGCCCCGGTGTGTTTCTGGTTAGGGGTGGACCGGTCCGCTGGGCCCGCGGTCGAGGCGCAGCGACTGCATGATGGCGAACGTGGTGGTGGTGGTGAAGATCTCGATGTCCGCGGCGGCCAGCACGCCGGTGTACTTCGCGATGACGGGCGCGGCCGCGCGGTCGGTGACGGTGTCGAGGTGGGCTTTGACCCCGGCCCAGGCATTCTCCCCGGCCGCCATGTAGAAGGGCACCGGGTTGACGGTGGCCAGCGCTTCTTTGGAGCTGGCTTCGATGTCGGCGATGTAGGCCTGGTGCACCGCGACGTCATCGCGGGTGGCGAGCCGGCCGAGGTGCCCGCAGATGAAGTGGGTCCACGGGTAGGCCAGCGCGATGGCCGGGGCGCCCATGTACCCGATGACGTCCTCGGACAGGTTGAGGTTGTAGATGGGCACCCAGCCGGCGTTGACGACGTTGATGAACATCAGGGTGTCGTGGCCGGGGAAGTGGATGTAGATGTTGTCCGGTGAGTGGTTGGGGCCGTGCCAGGCCAGCTCGGCGCGCTCACCGCCCACCTCGAGGGTGTAGCGGTCGGCGAAGGTGATCTCCGGCGCCGGCCGGGCCGGGTCGCCGTCGCGCAGCAGCAGCCGCCGGGTCTCCTCGTGCCCGACGCGGGTCACGTCCCCCCCGAACAGCGAGGCCGCGCCGGCGTGGTCGGCGTGGTGATGGGAGTAGACCAGGTGGGTCACCGTGTTGCTCACCCCCTCGGCGGCGGCGATCTCGTCCACCGCCCTCCGCAGGTTGCCGCCGATGGACGGCGGCGCGTCGAACAGCACGACGCCGTCTCGGGGTGGTCAGGAACGCGGACTGGTAGACGCCGTTGGTGACCCAGTACAGGTTCCGCTCGACCCGTCCGACGTAGTATCCCTGGTCGTTGAGGGCCGGGCCGAGCGCGGACCGGGGGACCGGCGCGTAGTCGGGCAGGTCGTCGCCGGATGCTGGTGATGTCACGGTCTCTCCCTTGAATGTCGGGCACGTCCCTGGCGGTCGTGCGAGCCTTCGCGACAGGCCCAGAGTCGCTGCCAGCCAGGTGAGAGGTCGTCACCGGATCCTGGTGATTCGAGCCGTTGACAGTACGTGCGGTGGCCTGCTGCCCGAGAGGACTGTGTTGCCGAGAGCAGGGCGTCGGGCGCAGGCACCCAGCTTTCCGTTATGCCATGAGTGCAACCAGCGATGTGAAACCGCCAGCAAGGCCGCTTGATTTCAAAGCGCCAGCGATGGTTGACAGGGTGCTATCGGAGCTCGCCGATGCTTGCGTCAACATCACATTGGTTCTTGCTGACAGGCCATGAACCAGGCGGCTGAACGTGCACTGGTCCTTGGGAGGTCTGACCGGCTGGTCCTGCCGGTTGCGATGACGGGCTCCCGGCTGCTGGCGGTTGGCCGCCCGCGCTAGCCCGGCAGTCACCGGATCCCGGTGATGCGGGGTCACCTGCCAGCCCGTGACTATGGCGTCATGGACCCGGCACCCGTCCTGTACATGATCCGGATCAAGGGGCACCTCGGCGCCACGCTGCTGTCCGCGTTCCCGGCGCTGGCCGCGCGGCGGCACGGCGCGCACACCGTGCTCACCGGGCTACTGGACCGCTCGGCACTGTACGGCGTGCTGGCCGAGATCGAGGCGCTCGGCCTGGACCTGCTCGAGATCCGCCAGCTCGCCCCGGACCGCGAATCACCGGGATCAGGTGACAGCCGCTCACCGTGACGGCCATTACCGTCGGGCCCGTCCAGTTCGCTATGAGAGGGAGCCGCTCCCATGACATCGCCGACCCCGGGCGCGCCCGGCGCACTCATCTTGCCGGATTACGTGCCGGTTCCGCGGGCCTCGCTCGGCCCCGCGGTCAACGCCCCCGCGTCGCTTCGCTCGATCCGGTCCGGAGCTCTGAGGCGCCACCAGTCGCCCGCGCGAGGCGTACCGCGGTACCTACGAGCTAGCTCGTAGGTACCGCGGTAGCTTAACTACTTCCCGGCGCGCAGCGGGGTCGTCACCGAGGCCCACTGCCCGGCACCTAGAAAGGGTGCCTCACCGGCGCCAGCGCCATCACGCAGCTAACAGAGTCAGGCGGTATCCATGGCAATGTTCGATCATGACGCCCTGCCGGTCATGGGGCTGGTCGTACTCGTCGGCACGGGGGTCTCCCGCGGCCCCTGCGCGATCCGTGATTCCCTTACCCGGAACCGTTCCCCGTTCGAGTGGGCTGACGCGGACCAGCACGGTGCGGTGCGGACCGCCCCGGGGGTGCTCGCCGTTGAGCTGTCGGCCGTGCTCGCCCCTTCCCTCGCCGAAGCGGCCAGAGCCCCTCGCATGCCCGAAACGAGGGCCGCTACCGGAAAGCTCGTGCTCAAGCCATGACCACCGCACTGGATCCCCTGCATGGACGAATCGCGGTCGTCACCGGCGGCGCGGGCGCGATCGGAACCGCCATCACCAGAGCATTGCAAAGCGCGGGTCACCGTACCGTCGTCCTCGACCGTGACGGGGACATCGCCTGCGACCTGGCGTCCGAGGCGTCAACCCGGGCCGCCGCAGCCGCGGTGCTCGAGCGATACGGGCGCTGCGACGTGTTCGTCCACTGCGCCGCGGCATTCGACCAGGTGACCCTCACCGACGTAGACGCCGGGACCTGGCGCCATGTCCAGGCCGTCAACGTCGAATCGGCGCTGTGGCTCATCCAGGCGTTCACCCCCGGTATGACGGAACGGCACTTCGGCCGCATCGTGTTCATCACCTCCGACACCTTCTGGGCCCCGCCAACCCCGGCGCTACTCGCCTACATCGCCAGCAAAGGCGCGCTGCTCGGGATCATGCGCACCCTGGCCGTCACCCTTGGCGCCGACGGCATCGCCGTGTCCGCCGTGGCACCAGGCCTGACCGATACCCCGGCTTCCCGCACCGTGAACACCGACGAACAGTTCGACGCGACAGTCGACCGCCAGGCGCTCAAGCGGCGGCTCACACCCGACGACACCGCGGCGGCCGTCGCCTACCTGGCCTCGGATGCCGCGGCGGCGATGACCGGCCAGGTGCTGTGCGCCGACGGCGGTCTCATCATGAGGTAGCTGGCCCAGCCCCACCTCCGCTCGGCGACGGCCGTGTCAGCCTCGTTAAGCGCCGTACGCCGGCAGCACCGCCCCGCTCACCGGCGCTGCGGCGTCGCTGACCAGGAAGGCGATCACGCCGGCGATCGCCTCGGGCGCGACCGTGTGCGCCATCACCTCGGCCGGGAACGTGCCCCGGTTTACCGGGGTATCGAGCAGCTGCGGTGCGACCGCGCTGACCCGGATCCCGTGCGGGCGCAGCTCGATGTCGAGGATGCGTGTCAGGTGGACAACAGCGGCCTTGCTCACGGCGTAGGCCGCCATGCCGCCGGCTGGCTCAATCCCCGGGCGGGCGGCCACGTGCACGATGACACCTGAACCCTGCTGCCGCATGTGCGGCGCGACCGCCTGGCTCAGCCACAGCGCGGGTCCCAGGTTGACATCGATCATGAGCCGCAGCGTCTCGGGAGTCGTGGTCAGCACGTCTCCCGGCCGGAACGCGCCGATGGTGTTCACCAGCACGTCAGGAGGCCCGACCTGGCCGGCGATCCGGTCGATGAGCCGCGTCGCCACGGCGGGGTCGGTGGTGTCGGCCACCTCGCGGCGGACACTGCCGGGCAAGTCACCCAGCCCGCGCTCATTCCGGTCGACCGCCACCACGGTCAGGCCGCTGGCGGCCAGGGTTACCGTCGTCGCGTGACCAAGCGCACCGCCCGCACCGGCCACGATCGCCACCTTTGCGCTCATGGCGTCACCCGGCTGAGGACCGCGGCGGCGACGTCCCCGCCGAGCCGCTCCACGTTGCTGCCCATCATCAATTCCTCCTTGACCATGCGATCGACAGACCCAGGGTTGCTGTGAGGCCGGTGAGAGGTCGTCACCGGATTCTGGTGATTCGCCACGCCGGGACGATGCAGGACCCGATGGGATCGCGTCGACGGCGCGTGAAGGAGAGCGGAGCAGAACCGAGGTTCCGCGCGGTCGTTGACAGTACGTACGCTGGCCTGGTGGCTCGGCCAACTCTCCGGCTGATCGACCGGAGTGATCTTCTCGCAGCCCTGGATCGCGCGGCGGCCAAGAAGGTGACGATCATCTCGGCTCCGGCCGGCAGCGGGAAGACGTCGCTGCTGCGCGCCTGGGCCGACCGTCCGGGTCAGCGGCATCGGCTTGCTGTCATGCAGGTGCAGCGCGATCAGCAAGATGCCCAGCAGTTCTGGCTGGCCCTGCTCGGTGCGGTCCGTCATGCGCCCGGTACGACCAGCGGCGCGGAACCGTCACCACCGACACCCGAGTTCAACGGGCGGGCGATGGTCGACCGGATGCTATCGGAGCTCGAAGACCATCGCGGCCGCGTCCTCCTGGTCATCGACGATCTGCATGAGCTGCGCTCGCTGGACGCCCTGGCCCAGCTCACCCGGCTGCTGACCAGCCTTCCCCCGAACGTGCACGCGGTGCTGGCGACGCGTCGTGATCTGCGGCTGCGCCTGCACCGGCTGCGCCTGGCCGGTGAGCTGGCCGAGATCCGCGGGGAAGATCTGCGCTTCACCAACCGCGAGACACGCGAGCTGCTCGACGCCTCGGGCATCACCCTGTCTGAGGCCGGCGCCGCGCTGCTGCACCAGCGGACGGAAGGATGGGCGGCAGGCCTCCGGCTCGCGGCGATCTCGCTGGCCGATCACCCCGACCCGGAGCGGTTCGTCGCGGAGTTCTCCGGTAGCGAGCGCATGGTCGCCGAGTACCTGATCGCCGAAATGCTCGAACGCCAGCCCGACGATGTCCAGCATCTGCTGTTGCGCACCTCACTCCTCGACCGGGTCAATGGCGGGCTGGCCGATCTGCTGACCGGCCGCCCGGGCTCGGAACGGACCCTGCTGAGCCTCGAGGACGCGAACGCGTTTGTCGTATCGCTAGATCCCGAGCGGACGTGGTTTCGGTACCACCACTTGTTCGGGGATCTGCTCCGGCTGGAGCTACGCCGGATGCTGCCCGAACAAGTGCCGGTGCTGCACCGGCGGGCCGCCGCGTGGTTCACCCAGCACGGCCAGGCTGCCGACGCCATCCGGCACACCCAGGCGGCGGGCGACTGGCCTGAGGCGGCCCGGCTGCTCGCCGACCATTCGTTCAGCCTGACGATGGACGGGCAGGCGCAGACCGTCCGGGCGCTGCTGCGGGCCTTCCCGCGGGGCGCGGACTACCCTGAGCTGGCCCTGATACGCGCAGGGCGTAACCTCGCCCGGGGACGCCTGGACGAGGCGGCCGCCAACCTGGCGGTCGCCGAGGCGTACGCCGAGACGGCGCCGCCGGATCGCCAGCGCCGCCTCCGGGTGGCGATCGCGTCGCTGAAGCTGTCGCTGGCCGCGCGGCGCGGTCACCTGGCCGACGTCACCGAACAGGCCAGATTCCTTGACTCCCCGGTCACCGGGCAGTCCGACGAGGACATCGCGCTCAGCAACGACCTGCGAGCGGTGGCGCTGATGAACCTGGGGACCGTCGAAGCGTCCCTGGGGCTTGCCGACGCCGAACGCCACCTCCGGGAGGGCGCCGTCCTGGCCCGGAAGATCGGCCGGCCCTACCTCGAAGTCAGATGCCTCGGGCAGCTCGGGTTCGCGTCGAAGATCCGCCCGTTCGCCACTGCCCAGCAGCGCTGCCGCGAGGCGATCGCGCTCGCCGAGCGATACGGCTGGGGTGCGGAGCCTATGACCGCGCCCGCGCTGATAACGCTGGCCGGCACGATGGTGTGGACGGGTGAGTTTGATGAGGCCGAGCGGTGGCGGCAGCGCACCATGCGGGCCCTGCAAGCAGACACCGGGGCGGACATCAGGCTGCTCGTGCACATTGTGAGCGGTATGTTGCAGGCCTGCCGCGGCCGCCGCCATGAGGCGCTGGAGGAGTTCAGCGCGGCCGAACACCTGGGATCGCAGCTAGCGGACTCGCACGCGCTGGCGAGCCAGGTGACCGGCTGGATGCTGGCCACGCAGGCCCGACTCGGGCGGCCCGGCGAGGCCCGCGCCGCGCTCGCGGCGCTCGATGACGAGCGGGCCGGCTCGGGTGAGATCGGTAATGCCCGCGCGGTGATCTGCCTCGCGGAAGGCGATCCGGCCGGGGCCCTGGGCGCGGTGCGGGATGTTCTCGAGGGCACGGCACCGGTCCTCGGTTACGTCACGGTCGTCGAGGCGCACCTGCTGGCCGGGCTCGCCCATCGTGAGCTCGGTGACCAGCGCGCGGCGAACCAGGCCGCCGAACGGGCCCTCGCCCTGGCGGAGTCTGACCGGCTGGTCCTGCCGTTCGCGATGACGGGCTCCCGGGAGCTGCTCGAGGCGCTGCCGCGGCATGAGACAGCGCACGCCGCGCTGCTCACCGACATCCTCGACGTCCTGCACGGCGCATCCCCGGCGGCCAGAGAGCAGTCCTCATTGCCGCCGGCGGAGGAGCTCAGCCCGGGCGAGCTCAGGGTGCTGCGATATCTCCCGACGAACCTGTCCCGGCCGCAGATCGCCGGCGAGCTGTCCGTCTCGCCGAGCACGGTCAGCACGCACGTCCGGAGCATCTACGCCAAGCTCCGGGTCCGTGACCGGTCCTCGGCCGTGCAGCGCGCCCGGGAACTGCGGCTGCTGGCGGCCGGCCGCACGCGTTAGCCCGCGGTCACCGGATCCTGGTCACCGGTCGGCACTGTACGGCGTGCTGGCCGAGATCGAGGCGCTCGGCCTGGACCTGCTCGAGGTCCGCCAGCTCACCCCGGACCGCGAAATCACCAGGATCAAGTGACAGCCGCTCACCGTGACGGCTGCTAGCTTCGGGCGCACCCCAACCTGTCACGAGACGGAGCCGCTCCCATGACCAGCGCCCCGGTGCGCGACCCGCCCGCCGACCACCGCGCAAACTCGTGGTCACACCCTGAGCCCAGGGTCGGTCACCGTGCTGGCGATGACCTGCTGGCTGGCCGGAGAAGGCCGGTTCTCCTCTTCCCGCAAGACGGTCCCGGGTCGCAACCGCCGGGGCGTCATATCCGGGGTGCTCATCGAACGCCTTCCGCCGATCAGCTATGGCGGGGTCCTCCAAGAACTGCTGGAACGACGAAATGCCTTCCAGGAGATGGAACTTGCTGGCCATGGCGGGGTGGATGGGCATGGATCAGTCCTCTCGGCGATGCGCCGGGTCCTGGTCATGTGCTTCGTCGCTGCGGAACAGCCGGACGTCCCATGCCCGGAGCGTGATCTTCTCACCAGGTGGATGGCGCTCGCCGCCGAGCATGTCGGTCATCGTGGAGGAAGGAGAAGCCGTCGCCTCATCCCAGCTCCAGTTATGCAGGACGTGCAGCCGGGTCGCGGCGCTCATGTCGGTGCTGGTGGAGACGGTGACTGAGTTGTCGGTGGTCCACCCGTCCACAGCCTGCGGTACCAGCCACCGCACCAGGTCGGCGGCTAGGTCTTGATCCGGGACGGTACCGACTACCGTGATCCGGCCCGCGCCGGCGGTCTTTGTCGTGACGGCGGCCCAGCGGCCGAGGTGCGGATGCTGATAACGGGCGAGGACCTCCGCGTCCGAAGCGACGAGCCCCTCGGCGAATCCGGTCGCCGCGCCCCGCAGCGAGTCGTGCACCGGTGCCGGCGACGGCAGCGAGGCCATCTCGTCGTACCAGACGCCAGCCGCGTCGGTGATCCGGCCCGGCGCTCGCTCTGTGCGCGCCCTTCCCTCCCTGTCCCCGTAGCCCGTTCGCGGCCCGACGACGAGATGCCCCCCGGCCTGCGCGTAGCCGATCAGGAAGTCCAGGTCCTCGTCGGCCGCGGTGTAAAACGCGGCGGCGATCAGCACGGGGTAGCGCGCGGCCGCATCGGCGGCGTCGTGCTCGCCGCCTCGCGACGGCAGCAGGTGCTGCGGCCGGACAAGCCGCTGCTGCCGCTTGGCGTCGAAGATGCCGCGGGAGAAAGCCGCGAGGATGTGCCGGTAGGAGTCGGGGTCGACAAAGGATGAGTCACCGCGCAGGGGACCCTGCGTCGACACCGCGAACTTGCTGTCGGAGTCGTACAGCAACGCGATGTCGAAGTCGGGCTCGGCGGTGGCGAAGGCGCCCCCAGCCTCGCGCAGTTCCAGGCCGATCCGTGCGATCTCGTGGTAGGCGCGGCCGGGAACGCCGCTATGCGGGAGCACGCCACCCCAGTACGTCTCGGTGCCGAACGGGAGGGTGTTCCAGTGCCAGTACTCGATGAGACGCGCCCCGCGTGCGATGAGCAGCCAGGCTAGCTGGCGCCATTGACCGTCGTAGGGCGACTCGTTCATGGCGGAGAAGCCGATCGAGCCGGCGTTGGTCTCGGTCACCAGGAACGGGGCCTGCTTGGAGGAGTACATGAGGTCCGCGAGCTGGGTGACCGCCCAAGGCCCGCGGACGACCCAGCCCATCGGGCCGCTGGAGCGCGGTAGTGCGTTCGGGTGCGCCAGCGATTCCTGCATCTCGTAGTACGCGTTGCCGGACGCCACATCGAGCACCCGGCTCAGCTCGGCGTCCTCAACGCCGGGCTGCTCGTATGAGATGCACGTGGTAACGAACCCGCGCCCGCCGGTGACTTCACGGACGATCCCGGCTTGCCAGCCGATGAACTCGGTGACCAGCTCGGCCTGGAAGCGCCGCCAGGCCAGGTCGTACTGCGGCTGGAGGTTGCCCTCCGGGCGCCACAGATCGCTCCACCGCGACAGCCGGTGCGACCAGTACGCCAGGCCCCACTCCTGGTTGAGCCGGCCGACGGTGCCGTAACGGCGGCGCAGCCAGTCCACGAACTTTTCGAAGACGCCGGTGTTATAGAGCAGCCGGAGGCCAGGTTCGTTATCGACCTGGTAGCCGGCAATGGCCGGGTGATCCCGGTAACGGCCCACCACCTGCCGGATCACGCGCTCGGCGTGGAACCGGTAGGCGGCGTGCGCAAAGTTCACCTCTTGCCGTGCGCCCCAGCCGACCCGGTGCCCGGAAGGCGTCTCGGCGGCGATCTCGGGGTAGCGCCGGGCCAGCCACATCGGGACGGCGTAGGTCGGCGTACCCAGGATTACCTCGATGTCGCGCCGGTGGGCGGCGTCGAGGACTGGTTCGAGCCAGTCGAGCTCGAACCGTCCGTCCTCCGGTTCCCAGGTCGACCAGACCGACTCGCCGACCCGGATCACCGAGAAGCCTGCCTTCGCCATCAGCTCAAGGTCCGCCTCCGGGTCGGGGCGGTGCTGGTACTCGGCGTAGTACGCGGCGCCGAAGCCGATGCGGTCCATCAGGCCTCGGTGCCCCGGTACCGGAAATCCGCGAAGCGGACCGTTCCCTCGAACGCGTAGAGCCCGATAACCCGGCCGGTGAAGGACGCGCAGGTCTCCGCCGTCCAGTAGCGCCCGTCGAGTTCGGCGACCAGCGTGCCGCCGGCCAGCAGGCGGATGCGGTCGCCGCCCATCGCCGCGGTGTTGAAGCCATCCGGCGGCGGAGGGGTCATCTCGATGCGAAGTTCGACGTCGCCGGCCGGTACGGTGGCCTGCCAGCTCTGCGCGATGCCCGCGACGTGGGCCCGGGCGGTGACGATCGTGCCGCGTGCCTCGAGGCAGATCCAGTGGTCCTCGTCGTAGCGTGCGGCGAGCCCGCCTGTCCCGCCGGAGGCGTCGACGGTGACGGACAAGGTGGCGGTGAGGTGCCGCTGGCGGCGGCCGACGAACTGCGGGTGCGGATCGTCCAGCCCGGCCCGGCCGGTGATGGACAGCCGGCCGTCCGCGATCGACGCGACCGAATCCGGTGTCGTGCGGATCGCCAGCCAGCCCGGCTCGTCAAGCGCGGACCGGTCAGTGAAGTCGAAGGCCTCGTCGACGGCGGCGTCGCGCGAGGCCAGCAGCACCGGGTCTGGCTGCGGCCACCCGTCGACCCAGGTGACCGGCGTGATGAACGTTTCCCGTCCCAGCGGTGAGAACGACTGGGTCAGGCCGAGCGGGCGCACACCGAGCAGGACCAGCGCCGTGCCGCCGTCCGGCGTGGCGACCAGGTCCGCATGCCCGGTGTTCTGGATCGGGCGGGACGTGCTGCGCGCGCTGAGCACCGGGTTGGCCGGGTGCCCCTCGAACGGACCCTCCGGGGAGGGTCCCCGGGCGACGCTCACGCCGTGCCCGCGTTCGGTGCCTCCCTCGGCGATCATCAGGTACCAGAAGTCGCCGCGCCGGTACAGATGCGGCGCCTCCGGGAACTTCAGCCCGGTGCCGGACCACAGCGAGCGTGGCGCCTCCAGCGCCTTGCCGGCGGCGAGGTCGACCTGGACCTGCTGGATGCCCAGGTGCTGGCCCAGCTGCTCGCCGCTGGTGTACAGCCCGGAGAAGGTGACGTACGCTGTGCCGTCCTCGTCCCACGGCAGGTCGGGGTCGATGCCGCCGACGCCGTCGATGGTGATGCCATCGCTCCACGGGCCGGCCGGGTCTGTCGCGGTGAAGACAACGCACCCGCGGGGGCTCATCGCGATGGTGACGATGACGTAGAAGACGCCATCGCGGTAGCGGATGGTCGGCGCCCAGACGCCGCCCCCGGTGGCCAGCTCGTCCACTCCTGCCTGCTCGGGCCGGGTCGCCACATTGCCGATGTGCGTCCAGGTGACTAGGTCGGGACTGCGGTAGACCGGTATCCCGGGCAGGTACTCAAAGGTCGATGTGACCAGGTAGTACACGCCGTCGGCCAGGACGACGCTCGGATCCGGGCTGAAGCCGGGGATCAGCGGGTTCGGGAATCTCACGTGAGCTCCACCTTTCATGCCCTCCTACCGCGACACCGCCGCCTCCGTCATCGCCGCCGTTCCCGGCCCTGGCACCCGAGAAGGAACCCCATGACCAGCGCCAACCTGGCGCAGGTGCTCCGCGCCTGCGCCAGCGGCATCTACACTGCCGAAGCCGCCGCCGGCATGCTTATCGCCCACGCCACCTGGCTGGACCGCGACGACTTCCGCCACTTCATCCACACCGACCCCGGAACCGGAATGGCCGCCATCGACTGGCCAGCCGCGACCTCCGCTCTCACTGCAGGGCTAATCCCCAGCTCGAACGGCGAACAGAAAATGCTCCGTATGTCCGCCAGCATCGCCGGCCATGCCCCGGTCATCCTCGGAGATACCATCACCGGCCTCGATGACCGCTACATCCAGATCCTGGTCAGTGCCATCCTCCATGCCTCCGGGCGCCGCCAGTTCCCGCCAGTCAGATAGCCGTCCGAAAGTTCAGAGAATCGTCAAGGACAGAATGGACATAACGGGCGCGAGATGGGGCCTCGAAGGCGCCGAGGCCATCCTCAAGCTCCGCGCCCTGATCGCCAGCGGCGACTTCGACGCCTACTGGCGTTACCATCTCCGCCGCGAGCATGAACGCATCCACGGTGCGCTTTACCGAGAAAGCATCGTCCTCGCAGCATAACCAGCTCACCTCAGAAGAGCCGCACCCTTCGGCATTAGGTGGATCTTTACAAAGGGGTTTTGCCGCGGTATGTATCAGAGACCCACGCTTCCCTCTGAATCATCAGGTGCAGAAGATCATGTTTGGCAAGGGAACGTTACTGGAGCCTCTTCCGGCGGTGCGGGAATCTGCCCGGTCGAGGCTATCGAAGTTAGATGCCGAATCGTGGATCGAGCTCTTTCTCCTTCCTTGCGACGGTTACCGGCAATCTGACCGCCGCAAGGCGGCCAAGCAGGATGTATACGACCGAGGGGCGGGTGCCGTTCATGACCAGGGTGGCTCACCAGGACATTGGGTGGGGAGTGTTCGGCGAGGCAGCCGCATGCGGTGACCCTCGGGTCACGGCTGAATCGAGGGTGAAGTGAGCACGTCGCTCGTGATCGGGCTGCACCCGGCCACTCCAACCGACGCGGCGACCTTCACGGCGTACCTGACCGGCCTGTCGATCACCGCCTATCAGGTCGACTTCGACAATCCCACCACGGTGGCGGGACCACCGCACATCGACATAGGCTCGGCCAACTACACCACCGGCCTCGCTGAGATCTTCCAGCTTGACGGTGGGCTGCAGGCTGCCGGGGCTGCGGTGATCGATCTGCCGGCCACGATCGACCCGAAGTTCCTGTCGCCGCAGACGCTGGTGAATGTCGTGCTGCAGGTCACGCGAAACAACGTGACGCTGGTCGACAACGATCTCAACTATGACGTCCTGGTCGATTCGACCGTCACTGCGGTCGGCCCGGTGGTGTCGCTGGCGGGGATCAACGTGGGCCTGTACCTGGCGCTTCCCGACCCTGGCCTGCCTGCTGGCTACCTCGGGGTCCCCCCGGCCGGGGGGACCCCCAGCTACGCTCAGCTGAACTCGGCGATCACGGCGATCCTTGCCGAGGATCCGGCCGCCGCGGTGAACACGGCGCAGCTGACCGCCCAGGAGTCGCTGCACATCGCCCGCGAGATGGTGGCCAACCGGACGGTGAATCCGCTGCCGTTGCCCCTGGTGACCACCGGACCCAACGCCAACCAAGCTGATCTCGGCGCGCTGTACACGTTGCCGGTGCCTGCCGCGATTTCCTCGGCCGACAGTGACCGCAGGCAGTTCGAGTCCGCGCTGACCTCTTACTACAGCGAGACCAGCTCTGACGCGACGACGATGGCCGCCTATGTGTATGCGTGGTCGGCCGCGCAGCAGTGCGAGCTGTGGAGCGCGGCGGCGACGACGGGGGCGATGACGTTCCCGTTGCTGCCGCCGCCCACGGCCGACCTCAGCCAGATTCCCGAGGCGACCTTGCTTCTGGACGCGGCGGCTGGCGACTTCACGGTCGGGCCTGAGTTCTTCTACGCGCTGGGCGCGCGCCTGCCGGCGTCGGTGTCGGCGTCCGACCGGTACTCGATTTTCGGCGGGCAATCCGAAACAGCGCTGGCCGCGCAGCTGGAGCAGGCGCTGGAGTCGGGGCTGCTGTCGACAGGCGTGGCACTGACCCCGCTTCAGGCGGCTCGTCGGCTGGCGGCGCTGGGCGGTATCCGCGGTGCGACCCAGATCCCCAGCCCGCCTACTTATCCGCTCCCCGCGGCCGACCCGGCCGCGCCGGTTGTAATGGGATGGCTAAACGCGGCCGATCCGGCCGGCTGGCCGACGCTGCCGTATCCCGATGGCCCGATCTGGGTCGCGCTGCTGGCGGCGGCGAGCAACGATCCCGCGCACCTGCGCCTGGTCGCCTGCGCGCTCACCGGCTTCGACGACCCGGTCCTGGGCCAGTTCCTGACGGCGATCGGCCAGCCGCTGGGAAGCCCGCCCGGCAGCAACGGCCTGAACGTGGCCACCGCCACCGAGCTGGCTAACGTCACCGCCAGCGAGTGGCGGGAATTCCTCACCGTGAACCCGCAGTTCATCCCGCCCTTCACCCAGCCGCCGGGGACAGTGGTCGATCCCAGCGACCAGATCGCCGCGTTCATCCGCTACCTGTCGCGGTTCTTCACCGTCACGGCCGGCACCCCGAGCACCCAGCCGCCCACGCCGCCCGACGTGCCGCTGCTCGACCGGTACGGCTTCGACCCGCTGGCCAGCTTCCTGGTCGAGTACTGGAACATCAATAGCGTCGCCTACCAGTTCGGCGTCACCCCACCCGGCGACGCGGCGGCGCTGGCGGCCGTGGCCGCGGTGTTCCCGGGCCAGGACGAGGCCCAGCTGTGGCTGCGGCAGGCGCTTGAGATCCTCAACGACCTGGCCCAGGTGACGGCCGGCCTCACGGCGAGCCCCAACGCAGCCGCGCTTCAGTTCTCGGTCATGGAGGCCTTGTTCGCCCGGGGCTTCACCAGCAAAGCGTCGATCACGGCGCTCGACGAGCCCGACTTCGCCTACGCGCTCACCGGCAGCGTGGCCTTCCAGTGGGCAAACCAGATCTGGGCCAACGCCGGCGGCACGCTCACGCCACCGGTCTACACCCCAACGCCGTTCCACCCGGTCAACCGAGGCGATCTGCGCGACTGCATCCCGCCGGCCGAACTCTCGCCGCTGGGACCCGTCGAGTACCTGCACGAACTCCTGCAGGCCGGCCCCGCCTCGACGTGCACGCAGCCCGCGGTCGCTACCGGCAGCTTCGGGTCGCTGCTGCAACCACGGCGCGGAGACCTCGCCAGCCTGACCGTCGACCGCGCCAACCTCGAGACGCCGCTGCCCGTCGTTGACCTGGTCAACGAGTGCCTGGAGTATCTGGCCGCGCAAGTCGCCGCCTCCGGCGGATCGGTCAGCGGTACCGGCGGCATCGTCCGCGACACCGCGGCCCAGCAGGTGCGAGACCACCACCTGCGGCCACCGGGCACGCCACCGCAGCCCGGCGACCCCTACCATCATGATCCGGCGGCGCTGTTCGGCGCCCTGCCCGAGCATTCCTCCCCAGCCAGCCCGGTCGCCGAGCCGGGCGCCTACACTGTGCTCGCCGGCGACTACAGCGGGCCGGAGCTGCCGTACGCGCAGCCGCTGGACGTGTCGCGTTCGTACCTGGCCGCGCTGGACGTCAGGCGCGCGGAGGCGATGCGCCGGTTCCGGGCGCAGATCACCGAGTTCGTCCTGGGTCCCGACCCGGCCGGGTTCGACAGCGCGGTGTGGCGCTACCCGCTGCGCAGGGACATAGCGCCCGAGTACCTTCAGATCGCGGCCGGCGAGTACGAGCAGCTGTTCGCGACGCCGGTGGCGACCACCGCCCCGGCCCCCGCGGGCCAGCTGGGCGTCTGGCAGCTGTACGGCTTCGCCAGCCCAGCGGCGTCATGGGTCAATGCCGTCCTGCACGTGGACCAGTTCCTGCACCGGACCGGCCTGAGTTATTGCGAGTTTGTCGAGCTGGCCGACTGCGGCTTTGCCCCGATGCAGCGGGCCGGCCGACCGCCTAAGCCGTTCGATGAGTGCGAGCCGTGCCATCTGGACCAGCTGAGGATCACCTTCGGACCCGGCGTGGATCCGGCCGTGGCCCTGATGCAGCTGGCGGTGTTCATCCGGCTGTGGCGGCTGCTGCAGCGAACCCGCTGCTCCGGTTGCACGTTCGCCCAGCTGGCCGACATCTGCGAGGTACTCGGCCTGTTCACCGGCGGCGTCATCAACCCCGACTTCATCCCGCAGCTCGTGGCGCTGGAGATCCTGCGCGAGGAACTGTGCCTGCCGCTGGCGCCCGGCAAGGCGCCGCCCGGAGCCACCGGCGTCGCCCGTACGGCGCTGCTCGCATTGTGGGTGACTCCCGCGTCCGGCGCGCAATGGGACTGGGCCCTGGCCGAACTGCTCAGGCGGCTCCCAGATTACGCGCGTGCCCGGCACGGCGTACGCGACCACGAGGACGAGCCGAGGCTGCTCAAGGTGCTGGCCGGCAACCTGGACCCGCTGTCGCAACTCGCCGGGTTCGATCCGGCCACGCCGACGGACACCTGGCGTTACACGCCGACGCGCACGCTGCGGTTCGTGGAGGTGCTCGCCAAGCTGTACGCGTCGTCGTTCACCGCCGGCGGCGTTCAGTTCCTGTTCACGGCGGCGCCGCACCTGCCGGGCGAGGACCCGTTCCCGCTGCAGACCGACGACGAGGCGCGCGAGGACCCGCTCGGGCTCCCAGCCGGGGACCATCATGGCTCGCTGTGGGAGCTGCGGCGCGAGATGCTGGAGGCGGACGTCGACGAGGAGGAGGCTGAACGCTGGACCTGGCGGCGGATCGAGTCGGCTCTGCGCGACGAGTTCGGCTATAAGCCCGGAGGCGGCCCGGACCCGCTGACGTCACTGGCCGCGCACTGCTTCCCCAGCGTGCTCGAGCGCGCAGGACAGATGGTCACATTCGCCGACCGCCACTACGCCGAACCGCTGGCCGCCGGGAGCACCACGCCCGGGATGTGGAACATGGATCCGCGCAGCCCTGTCAGCTACGACGCGGCGGCCGGGCTGCTGCAGGCGAACCTGCCGCTCAGCGACGAGGCGGTGCTGGACCTGCTGGCGCGGCTGCGGCAGCTGAAGGCGGTGGAGGCCGCCGCGCTGCGCGACCTGTACTGGCGGCCGCGCCTGGACCTCAGCCCCCTGGCGTTCCTGTTCCCCGATCCCCGTGAGGCAGACCGCCGCCTGATCCAGGAACCCGACGAGGAGCGCCGCTGGCACTACTTCCGCCGCAGCTTCGTGCTCGCCCGCACGCGGTGCCGGATCATCGCCCGCCACCTGGCGCGCCACGCCGAAGCCCATTGCGACGGCGGCGAACCCGACGAGGAGCGGGCCTGGCTCGTGCTTAAGAGCCTGTACGCCGACGGCGACCCCGCCACGACACCATGGGAGGCGGCTCAGCCCTCCGGAGCGCCGCCCGCCGTCACGTGGCCGATCCCCACCGCAGGCGCGTTCAGCGCACTGCTGGGCCTGTGCGGCACCGGACTGACCGTCGAGTACTCTCCGCTTGGGCAGCCGCCGCTGTGGGTGCAGCAGTCGGGTCCGATCCAGGAGTTCGGCGACGTGCGCGATCTCCGCAACGCGCCGTTGCCGACGCTGATCCCCGCCATCCAGCCACCGCCCGGCGCTCCCAGCGGCTATGTCGACCTGGTCAACGGGATTGCGATCTCGCAGCAGAACGACCGGGGCCTGGGCGGGGCCGAAGGATTTTCGGCCAAGCTCAGCGGCGTGCTGCTCGTCGAGCACGAGGGCCGTTACAGATTCGCGGCCGGGGCGCCCGCGGCCCAGGGCGAGCGGCCGAGCATCGAGAGCGGCGAGCACTGGGAATGGAGCGTGACGCTCCAGCGCGCAGCCAGCGCCTGGGTCCTGCTCAGCCACCGCTGGCCCGGGCAGGCCGATACCGATCCTGAGGCCGAGCAACACCTGCGCCGCGGCGCGTACGAGATCACCGTCGAGTACCGCCGCCCCGAGCCGCACTTCGACGACGCTGAGGAGCTCCGCAGCCGGCACACCGGCCTGCAGGTCAAGTACGCCGGCCCCGACACCGGCGGCGACCTGGTCACAGTTCCGCACCGGCGGCTGTACATCGGCCAGTATGACCGGCCGAGGATCGACGCCGATCAGGTCGGGCCGGTCGCGGCGCAGGTGCTGGCCGCCACGTACGTGAGCAGCCTGTGCGACATCCGCTGCACCTACCAGCGGGTGTTCAAGGCGGTGCTGCTAGCCGTGTGGTTCGATCTGAGCGCGCGCCCCGCGGAAGACGGGCAGTCCGAGCTCGGGTTCATGCTCGCCCACCCTGACCGCTTTGCCGGAACGAACTTCTACCGCTCCGGCGGAGGCTTCGCCGAGCACCAAGCCCAATTCGATTTCAACTTCCTGCCGGTGCTCGACAGCTACCCCGCGGTGGCGGGGGACGACCGGGCGGCGCCGTCACGTCCGCGGCAGGCGGCGATGTTCGACTGGTGGGAGCGGCTGTTTGACTACACCGAGCTGCGCGGCCAGAACGCCGCCGCGCGGCGCGGCGAACGCCGCCCGCGGCTGTGGCGGCTGTTCGCGGCGGCGGAGGCCGCCAACCTCGCCGACGTGCTGCAGCTCATGCCGCATCTGGAGATCCCGCTTGACCACAACGACCTGGTGCAGCGCTACTTCGGGCTATCGGCGCTGCTGGGCGAGGCGGAGCTGACCGCGCAGAACCTGGTGGACGAACGGTGGCCGATCCGCGCTTGGAAGGCGGAACGGTTCTTGTCCGACGTGCTGGCCGGCGCGTACACCACCGGCATCGCCAACGCCCGGCCGGACCTGTGGGTGGCCGATGACCCCTCGGCCGGAGCCCCGTCCGGCAACGACAACCTCACCCAGTACGTTGGTGACGCGCTGCTGGAGATGGGGGACCCGCGGCGCTACCGGGACCTCCGGCAGATCGACGACGGGCTGCGCGAGCGGGCCCGGCGCGCGCTGCTGGCCTACCTGTGCCGGCTCGAACCGTGTCCAGGTGCCTGGCGGGCCGCCGAAGACCTACGCCCGCAGTCCCGGCGACCTCAGCGATCTGCTGCTGCTCAACGTGACCGCCGGCCTGCGCGAACGTGCTACGCGCATCGACGACGCGGTCACCGCGGTGCAGGCGTTCGTGGAGCGCGCGCTGCTGCGGCTGGAGCCGGGAGTGCACCTCGGCCACCCATTCCGCCAGGTGTGGGAGGAGCGGTTCGCGACGTACCGGATCTGGCAGGCCTACAAGCGCCGCGAGCTGTACCCCGAGGACATGATCGAATGCGAGGAGCTAGAACGCGCACGCCGCCACGAGGCGTTCCGGCTGCTGGAAGACGAGCTGCGCGACGCGTCACTGAGCGTCCCGGTACCGGCCGGCATCCAGCATTGGGATGGCCGCCGCCCGGTGCCGCACCCCTGCCTGACCGTGCTCCAGGCAGCCGGGCCCTCGACGCTGCACCTGCCGCTAGGCCCGGCCGCCGCTGCCGCCGATGCCGTCGCCCCCACCGAGAACTTCGGCCTGCTCGGCCGGCCGGACTTCGCCGGGCGGCCCGCCTGGCTGTCGCCGGTGCAGACGGCACCTCAGCCCGCGATGCAAGGACCGCCGGTGCCGACCCCGCAGGTGCGAAGAAGGGGCAGGTCGGCCGTCAGGAGCAGAGCAGCGGCAGCGACGGTAGCCGCGCCGGCTCCCGACCGGCACGGACGGCTGCCGTACTGGATCGAGGCGGCGGTCGGGCTGGGGGTGCGTTTCCTGCGCGTCGCCGCCGCCGGCGAGCCGGCCGGGAGCGCGCTGCCCGAGCCGGCCGAGGCGGAGGCGGGATGCTGCTGCCAGTGCGGGAAAGTCCACCCGCCCCGTGTTGACGAGTACTACTTCTGGCTGGCGAAGGCCGGCTATTACGACACGCCGGCGACCCAGCAGGCGGACCTGACCAACGCGAACGGCGTGTCGCAGTGGGAGGACCCAGCGACGTTCCCGGCGATGCTGGACTGGGAACCCGGGCCGATGGTGCACCTGCACTGGTGCCGGGTTCACGACGGCGAGTTCGGCCAGCTGCGCCGCTCGGCCGAGGGTATTGCCCTCGCCGCCGCGCCGGCGAAGCCCGGCCCGCCGACGCTGGAGCTGGACGGCCGCGTGGCCGACTCGCTGGTGTTCGCCGTCGACGGCGGCATCGTGCCCGCCTTCGAGGGCGGCAGCGGGTACCAGTGGGAACCGCCGTACACCGGGTGGACGGCAGACACCGGCTGGCGCTACGACCTCGCCGTCGACGACGCCACGCTGCTCCCGGTCGTCGTCACGCCGGCGGCGCCGGTTCTGCAGCCGGCCGGACTCGGCGGGCCGGCCGGGCAGTTCGGCGCGCTGAGCGCCTATCCGTTCTTCGTCTACGGGTTGCCCGGTGAGTCGCTGTTCCCGCTGTCGCGGTACGCGCCCGCGACCGCTATCGCGGGCGCGCTGCGCTGCCACTGCCAGTTCGACGACGCCGTGCGCTGGTACGAGCGGTACTACGATCCGTTCGACGCCGACAACCAATGGGGGGCCTCGCCGCCCACAGCCGGCCGGGCCCGGCGCCGCTCGGTCCTGCTCGACGTGCTGGAGACGTTGCTGTGCTGGGGCGACGCGGTGATGGCCGCCCAGTCCGAGTGCGGCCCGCTCGCCGGCGACTCGCTCGCGGCGGCCGCCCGGGCGCGGGTGATCTACGCCGCCGCCCGCCGCGTGCTGGGCCCGACGCCGGTCACCGTCCTGGTCGAACCGCCCGCGGGGCCACCGGTCACCGTCGGGTCGTTCACGCCGCTGCCGCCGCCGCTGAATCCGCGGCTGATGACACTCTACCTGCGCACGGACGACCGGTTCGGGCTGATCCGCGAGTGGGAGAACCGCCAGCGCCGCCGTCGCGGCCAGCTCGGCCAGAGCGCCTCATTCTGGGGCGATGACCCGGCACGCTGGGGTCACGACGACGAATGCGGGTGCGGCGCATGCGAGCACTGCGGGGAATGCGGCTGCTGCGAGCCAGGCCGCTGCCAGCTGGTCAGCCCGTACCGGTTCGACTATCTGGAGCCCAAGGCGCTCGAGCTGGCCGGCGAGCTGCGTGCGCTGGGAGCGGAGCTGCTCGCCGCGTACGAGAAGGGCGACGCCGAGTTCCTGGAATCGCTGCGCTCGACCCAGCAACACCAGCTCCAGCAGCTGACACTGGCGATCCGCAAGGATCAGTGGCGCGACGCCGACTGGCAGGTGCAGGCACTCAAACAGGCCCGGCTGAGCGCGCAGAACCAGGTCGCCTACTACACCGCGCTGGTCCAGAACGGGCTGATCGGCAACGAGCTGCTCTACCAGGACCTGACCGGAGTCGCCGAAGAAATGCAGGTGGGCGCCCAGGTCCTCGAGCTGGTCGCCCAGGCCGGCAGCTCGATCCCGGACACATTCGTGGGCCAGGACAACTTCATCCGCATCCCGATGACCGGGACCAGCTTCACCGACGCGTTCACCGCGGCGGCCAAGGCGATGGAGTATCTCGCCCAGGACGCGCAGACAGGAGCAGGGCTGGCCCTCACCGAGGCCGGGTGGGACCGGCGGCTCGTCGAGTGGCAGCACCAGATCGACATCTTCACATTTGAGGTGGAGCGGCTGACCCGGGAGATCCTCGGTGCCGAGCGGCGGGCGGACAGCGCCCTGCGCGAGCTCAACAACCAGCAGCGCACCATCGAACAGGCGGCCGAGGTCGACGATTTCCTGCGCAGCAAGTTCACCAGCCATGCGCTCTACCTGTTCCTCCAGCGCCGGACCTCGGCGCTGTACCGGGAGGCCTACGAGCTGGCGCTGGCGGCGGCACGGCAGGCCGAACGTGCCTTCAACCTCGAACGCGGCCAGACCGACGAGCAGTTCATCGAGGGCGAGCTGTGGGACAACCTGCGCCAAGGCCTGGTGGCCGGCGAGCGGCTCGCCATCGACCTGCGGCGCATGGAGCGCGCCTACCGCAACTGCAACCGCCGCGAGTACGAGCTGACCAAGAACATCTCCCTGCAACGCGACTTCCCGCTCGCGTTCTTGGCCCTCAAGCTCACCGGCCGCTGCGAGCTTCATCTGCCCGAGTGGATGTTCGACCTCGACTACCCCGGCCAGTACATGCGCCGGATCAAGACCGTCGCGCTGACGATCCCCCGCGTCAGCGGCCCCTGCATCACCGTGCAATGCGGCCTGACGCTACTCAGCTCGACCACCCGCACGCAGCCGTGGCTCAGCAGCGACGTCGTGAGGTGCAGCTGCCAGGACGACGACCGCTGTTCGTGCTGCGACGGTGACGAGCATCATCAGCGCGAGCGCGAAGCCGACCGCTACCGCCCGCTGCCGGGCGACCCGCGGATCGTCCGGTCATTCACCGCCGCCGACGCCATCGCCACCTCTACCGGGATCAACGATTCCGGGCTGTTCGAGCTCAGCCTCCACGACGAGCGCTATCTTCCGTTCGAGTTCGCCGGCGCCGTCTCGCACTGGCGGATCGAGCTGCCGCCGGAGAACAACCAGTTCGACTTCGACACCCTCACCGACGTGATCATGCGCGTCAGCTATACCGCGCGGGAAGGTGGCAGTCGGCTCCGTGCCGCGGCGACCGCGGCCGCGTGCTGCCGCCTCCCGGGCGACGGCCTGCGCCTGTTCGACGTGCGCCACGAGTTCCCCGACAGCTGGCCGGGGCTTCGGCTGCGCGACCGGTGGCGCGATGACCCGCAGCGCTATCACGATGACGACCCGCGTCACCACCGCGAGGAGGACCGGAACCGCTATCGCCGCGACTGGGACGAACGCCGCCTGCGCCTCGGCTTCGGCCAGCGGATGTTCCCGTTCGTGCCCGAGCGGCGGGTGCGCTGGATCGACCGGTTCGTGCTGGTATTCGCGGCGCCCGACGCCGAGCCCGGCCGCCACCATCTCGTCCGCTTCTGGCGCGACGACGAGGAGACGGACGGTGCGGTGGACCTCAAGTGCGTCGCCACCGGAGCGCTGGCGGGCTGCTTCGTCGGCACCGTAAACCTGGAACGTCCGCTCGGACCGCTCGGAGAGGACCGCGCCCGGTGCACGTTCGCCTTCGGCGACGCGGTCGGCGAGATCTGCAGCGCCTACGTCATCGCCCGCTACCAGGCGGAGTGCTGGCCGCGGTGCGGACCGCCGCGGGAGGAAAGCTGCTGCCGCCGCAGCGACCCGGACCGACCCCGCCACGGCCATGACCGCTGACCGTTCCCGGCGGCCCGGCCACCCGGAAGGCTGAGCGGTGTTCCCCGCCGATTCCGCAATACCGCCGGAGGTGCCGGACACCGGTTTCCGGTTTGGGGCTGCCGTGTCCGCGGCTACGGCGTCCAGGGCCGCCAGTCCCGCCGCGCCTGGTGCCACTGGCGTGGGGCCGTCGGACTGGTGGCAGCCCGCCGAGGGCGGCCCGCCCGTCCCACCGTCGGTATCGCTGCCCAAGGGCGGTGGCGCCCTCAGGGACATCGGGGAGAAGTTCTCGGTCAGCGCGGCAACCGGCACCGCCAGCCTGGCCATCCCGGTGGCCACGAGCCCCGGGCGGGCCGGCTTCGGCCCGTCGCTCAGCCTCAGCTACGACTCCGGCTCCGGCAACGGGCCGTTCGGCCTGGGCTGGAAGATGAGTATCCCGGCCATCACCCGCAAGACCGACAAGGGACTCCCCCGCTACCTCGACGACCCAGATGCCGACACGTTCATCCTGTCCGGCGCCGAGGACCTGGTCCCGATCCGGGCCGAGCGGGACGGCCGCTGGGAGCAGGCGCCCGCCCGGCGGGCCGAAGGCGGACGCCACTACCTGATCCAGGGATACCGGCCCCGGGTCGAGGGCCTGTTCGCGCGGATCGAACGCTGGCGCGACCTGGACACCGGCCAGACGCACTGGCGCACGATCACCAGCGCCAACATCACCACGATCTACGGCGCGACCGCGGCCAGCCGGGTCGCCGACCCCGGCGACCCGGCGCGCGTCTTCAGCTGGCTGATCAGCGCGACCTACGACCACACAGGCAACGCCGCGATCTACGATTACGTCGCTGAGGACAGCACGGGAGTCGATGCAGCGCTGCCGAACGAGCGGAACCGCACCTCGCGGTCCCGGTCGGCGAACCGGTACCTCAAGCGCATCCGCTACGGCAACCGGGAGCCCTGGCCGCTGGGCATCGACATGGCCCGTTCGGCCCATGAGGGCTGCGGCGGCTGGCTCTTCGAGGTCGTCTTCGACTACGGCGACCATCGCCAGCATGCCCCCCGGCCCGAGCCCGACCGGCCGTGGCCGGTACGCCCCGACCCGTTCTCCGCCTACCGGCCCGGCTTCGAGGTGCGCACCTACCGCAGGTGCCACCGGGTGCTCATGTTCCACCACTTCCCGGACGAGCCCGGCGTGGGCGCGGACTGCCTGGTGTCCTCCACCGACCTGACCTACGCCAGCACCGGCGGCAGCGGCATGACGACGGTGGCCTCGGCGACCCGCACGGGGTACCGGCGCCGGGACGGCGGCTACCGCAGTGCGTCGCTGCCGCCGCTCGAACTGCGCTACAGCCCGGACGTGCTCGGCACCGAGGTCCGCGACCTGAGCCCGGAGACGCTGGCGAACCTGCCCGCCGGGGTGGACGGCACCGCCTACCAGTTGGTGGACCTGGATGGGGAGGGCCTGTCCGGCGTACTGGCCCGGCAGGGCGGCGCCTGGTTCTACCAGCACAACCTCGGCGGTGGCCGGTTCGCGCCACCGCGGGCGCTCGCCACCCAGCCCGCGGCGGCCGGGGGCGGCGCCCGGCAGCAACTGCTCGACCTGGCCGGCGACGGGCATCTGGACGTGGCCGAGCTCGGCGGCCCGGTGCCGGGCTGCTACCGGCGGACCGACGCCGACGGCTGGCAGCCGTTCCGCCCGTTCCGGTGCTGCCCGAACATCTCCTGGGACGACCCTGACCTGCGCATGGTCGACCTGGACGGCGACGGCCTCGCCGACGTGCTGATCACCGGCGGCGACGCGATCACCTGGTACCCGTCCCTGGGCCTCGACGGCTTCGGCGACGGGCGGCGGGCCTTCTCCGCCGACCCGTGGAGCGAGGAGTCAGGACCGCGGGTGATGCTGGCCGATCCGGAGCAGACCATCTACCTGGCGGACATGTCCGGCGACGGCCTATCTGACCTGGTCCGGGTGCGTAACGGCGAGGTCTGCTACTGGCCCAACACCGGCTTCGGGCAGTTCGGCGCCAAGGTGAGCATGGACCGCAGCCCGTGGATGGACCAGCCCGGGCACTTCGACCAGCGGCGCGTTCGGCTGGGCGACGTCGACGGCACGGGCTGCGCGGACCTTATCTACCTGCATCCCGACGGAACGCGGGTGTACCTCAACCAGTCCGGCAACGGGTACGGCGGGCCGCGCTCCCTGCCGCAGGCGTTCCCGCAGCTGGACAGCATGGCCCACGTCACGGTGACCGACCTGCTCGGCCACGGCACCGCGTGCCTGGTCTGGTCCTCGCCGCTGCCCGGCGATGCTGGCCGCCAGCTGCGCTATGTCGACCTGATGACCGCGGGCAAGCCCTACCTGCTCACCGGCGTGACCAACAACCTCGGCGCCGAGACCGAGATCAGCTACGCGCCATCCACCCAGTTCTACCTGGCCGACCAGGCGGCCGGGCGGCCGTGGATCACCCGGCTGCCGTTCCCGGTCCACGTCGTCGAGCGAGTCGAAACCATCGACCGGGTCAACCGGAACCGGTTCACCACCCGGCACGCCTACCACCATGGGTACTACGACGGCTTCGAACGCGAGTTCCGCGGCTTCGGCATGGTCGAGCACTGGGACACCGAGGACCTGGCCGTGCTCGAGGCCGCCGCGGGCGCATACGCGAACCTGCACCAGACGACCGACCTGCCGCCGGTGCTCACCCGGACCTGGCTGCATACCGGCATGTTCTCCGGCGACGAACGTGTCACCAGGCAGTACGCCCGCGAGTACTACCGCCCGCCCGGCGGCGGGGGCCCAGAACTGCCGGGCCCGCCGCTGCCGCACACGCTCCGGCGGCCGGGAGAGCCGCCCCGGCCGTGGCGGCTGTCGCCGACCGAGGCTCGCGAGGCCTGTCGGGCCCTGAAGGGCGCGCCGCTGCGCGAGGAGGTCTACGCGCTGGACGGCAGCGACGCCCAGGACCGGCCCTACGCGGTCTCCGAGCACAACTACACCATCGAACTGCTCCAGCCCGCGCTGCAGCCGCGGCCCGACGGGCCGCAGAACTACCATGCGGTCTTCCTCACCCACGCCAGGGAGACGGTCACCGCACACTACGAGCGGGCGCTGTACCAGGTGGACGGCGAGCCGCGCGCCGACCCGCGGGTCACCCACGACCTGGTACTCGCCACGGACGACTACGGTAACCCGCTGCGCACCGCCTCGGTCGGGTACGGCCGCCGCTTCGCTGACCCGCGCCTGCCCGCCGAGGACCAGGAAAGGCAACGGCGGCAGTGGCTCAGCTGCACCGACAACGCGTACACGAACGCCGTCGAACGGCCGGATGCGCACCGCACGCCGCAACCGTGCGAACAGCGGACCTTCGAGATAACCGGCCTGACCCCTCCGGACGGGGAACGGCTGTTCCGGTTCGCCGAGCTCGACACCAAGCTGGCCGCGGTGCAGGCGGAGGTGCCCTTGCAGGACCGGGAAGCCGACCCGGCCGGCCCGCGGGGTCCGGCCCGGGGGCTGGTCAGCCACAACCGGATCCGCTACCGCCGCGACGACCTGTCCGGCGCCCTGCCCCTCGGCGTCCTGGAGCCGATGGCGCTGCCCTACCGCAGTTACCGCCAGGTGCTCACCGGCACCCTGCTGCGCGACCTGTACGGCGAGCGGGTGACCGCCGGGATGCTCGCCGCCGCCGGCTACCTCCGGGACGGGCAGACCTGGTGGCTCCCGTCCGGCCAGGCGTTCTACTCTCCAGACGAGCACGACGACCCCGCAGCCGAGCTGGACTACGCCCGGCGGCACTTCTTCCTCCCGCTCAGGTTCCGCGACCCGTTCGGCCATACCACCACCGTCACGCACGACGCCTACGACCTGCTGCTGTCCCAGGTCAAGGACGCGCTCGGCAACCTGGTCACGGCCGGGGAGCGCGACCAGGACGGCGTGGTCACGGCCGGGGGGAACGACTACAGGGTGCTGGCGCCACGCCTGGTCAGCGACGCCAACGCCAACCGGGGCGCGGTCGCGTTCGACACCCTCGGGCGGGTCTGCGGCACAGCCGTCATGGGCAAGCCCGGACAGGACCTTGGTGACACCCTGGACCAGTTCGAGCCAGACCTCGACCCGGCGGAGGTCGCCGGGTACTTCGCCGATCCCTTCGCGCACGCGCACCGGCTCCTGGCCCGGGCCACAACCAGGGTGCTGTACGACGTGGACGCGTACTGGCGGACGCGCCAGCAGCAGGATCCGCAACCGCCCGCCACGGCCGTGCTGGCCAGGCAGACGCATGCCAGCGAACTCAAGCCCGGGCAGCGGACGCTGATCCGCCACTCGTTCGGCTACTCAGACGGCTTCGGCCGGGAAGTCCAGCACAAGAGCCAGGCCGCGCCCGGCCCCGACACCGGGCCCCGGTGGATCGGCAGCGGCTGGACGGTCTTCAACAACAAGGGCAAGCCGGTCCGCAGCTACGAGCCGTTCTTCACCGGCACGCCCGGCTTCGAGTTCGCCCGCGCCGAAGGCGTGAGCCCGGTGCTGTTCTACGACCCGGCCGGGCGGGCCGTCGCCACCCTGTACCCGGACGGCAGCTACGGCAAGGTCGTGTTCGACCCCTGGCGGCAGGAGACCTGGGACGGCAACGACACCGTGCTGCTCGACCCGCGTGAGGACCCCGATGTCCGCGGCTACACCGGACGCTACCTCGCCGCTCTCGCCCGGCAGCCGGGCGGCTGGATGACCTGGTACGCCCAGCGGGCCGATGGCGGCCTGGGCCTGGCCGCGCAGCACGCGGCCGAACAGACCAGGCCGCATGCGGGCACCCCGGCCGTGAGCTGGTCCGACGCGCTGGGCCGCGCCTTCCTGAGCGTGGCCCACAACCGGGTCGCGGCGGACGGCGGCCTGGTTGACCAGTACCTGCGGACGCTCAGCCTGCTGGACATCCAGGGGAACCAGCGCGAGGTCCGTGACGCACTGGACCGCACGGTCATGCGCTACGCCTACCTGATGCTCCCCGTGCAGGTGGTCAGGGCGGGCATGGACATCGGCGGCGGCGGGCTGCTGCCCGATGTCAGAGGCAAGCCGGTGCTGGCCTGGAACTCCCGTGGGTTCGTCTTCCGCACTGAGTACGACGAACTGCGCAGGCCCGTGCGCAGCTACGTGGCCGGCCCCGGCATCGCCGCCGAGGCGCTACAGGCGCGGACCGAGTACGGCGAGAGCATCCCTGACGCCGAGTCACGCAACCTGCGGACCCGGGTGGCGCGCCAGTACGACGGCGCCGGGCTCCTGGCCAACGAGGCGTACGACTTCAAGGGCAATCTGCTCGGCGCGGGCCGGCAGCTGGCGCAGGACTACCTGGACGTCGTGGACTGGTCGGCCAAGGTCCGCCTGGAGGAGCGGACGTACGCCAGCCGGACCAGCTACGATGCGCTCAACCGCCCGGTCAGCATGACCGCGCCGGACCGCAGCGTGGTGTTCCCGCATTACGACGCCGCGGGCCTGATGGACCGGCTGGACGGCAGCATGCGCGGCGGGGGCACGGTCACCGCGTTCGTCGGTCACGTGGAGTACAACGCCCGCCGGCAGCGCACCCTGGTCAGGTACGGCAACGGCTGCGTGACCAGGTACGCCTACGACCCGCTCACGTTCCGGCTGGTCCGCCTGGTCACATGGCGCGGGAAGAAGCGACTGCAGGACCTGCGCTACGGCTACGACCCGGTCGGCAACCCGACCAGCGGCGCGGACCACGCGCAGCAGCGGGCATTCTTCCGCAACCGGGTGGTGGATCCTTCGGCCCGTTACATCTACGACGCGCTCTACCGGCTCACCGAAGCCACCGGCCGGGAACACCTCGGGCAGCGGGCCGCCGGCGGGCTCCGCGCGGTCTCCCCGCAACCGGGAGACGGGGTGCATACGGGCCTGCCGCAGCCGGGCGACGGCACGGCGATGGCGCGCTACCGCGAACGGTACGCCTACGACGAGGTCGGCAACCTGCTGTGCGTGACGCACCGGTGCGCCGATCCCGCCCAGGACGGATGGCGGCAGGCCTACCGGTACGAGGAGCCGAGCCTGCTGACGCCCCATCGCCACGGCAACCGGCTGACCAGCGCAGGCCCGGTCCGGCCGGACCGGGCCCTGGGGCGCTTCTGCTACGACGAGCAGGGCAATACCACCACCGTGCCAGGGGCCATGGCACTCGACTGGGACCAGAGCGACCGGCTGCGGGCCACCACGGCCGGGCCCACGGGCCGCGACGATCGGGTGACGACGTATTACGTGTATGACGCGGCCGGCCAGCGGGTGCGCAAGGTGAACCGGCGGGCAGCGCGGAGCGGCACGGCGGCCATCCGGTCCGAGCGCGTCTACGTCGGTGCCCTCGAGGTCTACCGGGAGTACGACGGCAACGGCGACGTCACCCTGGAGCGGGAATCCCTGCACGTCCTCGACGACTCCCGCCGGGTCGCACTGGTCGACACGCGCACCGCAGGGCGGGACCGCGGCCAGCGCCAGCTGATCAGGTACCAGCTCACCGACCAGCTCGACTCCTCGGTGCTCGAGGTTGACCAGGGTGCCCAGGTGATCAGCTACGAGGAGTACTACCCCTACGGCGCCACCTCCTACCAGGCGGTCCGCCGGCACACCGAGGCGCCCAAGCGCTACCGCTACACGGGCAAGGAACGTGACCAAGAGACCGGGCTTGACTACCACGGCGCCCGCTACTACATGCCCTGGCTGGGCCGCTGGGCCAGCTGCGACCCCGCCGGCCTGGCCGACGGCACGAACCAGTACGGCTATGCGCGGGGCAACCCCGTCAGGCTGACCGATCCTGGCGGGCGCCAGGCCGGCCCGGCGACGCCCGTTAACTCGGCCGAGGACCTGCTCACCTTTATTTACTCCCAGGCCGGCTTCGTCACCGGCCGCAATACCAGTGGGCAAAACCTCACCGGGCAAGCGTTCGGCAGACTGGCTCATGCCGAGACCGGGAAGGTGCTCGAAAAAATGCAGGATCTCGGCTTCAGCGGGGCCGAGAACATCTACACCGATGTCAGGGTGGTGGCGGGGGAGGTTGTCGGGATCAACGTCAACCCGGGTGGACCAAAGGGAGCGCTCAATCTGGACGCCGTTGTCATGCCATCGGGCCAGACCTTGAACGTAGGCGACCCGTTCGGCGCGAACACCGCGGACGTGAAGGACTTCAAGTACGGCAGTCTCAGCCCGAACGAGAACCAGCAAGCGGCCTTTGGATCCAGGTACGAAACGATCGACGGGCGCACAACAGCCTCCACCGAGGAGGAGGTGGAGCAGACCCTGGCGATGCGGGCCAGTGGCGAAGGCGCGCTCGCGCAGGCCAGCGGCGAGGTGGCGGAGTCGGCGAGCGTGCTGTCGCGCATCGGCGGGGCCCTGGGCAAGGTTACCGGGATCGTCGGAAAGGTGGCCGGCCCGCTGGCGGCGGTCGCCGCGGTGTACCAACTGGTGACCGCGAAGACGCTGGGACAGAAGGCGGAGGCCGCCGCCAATACGGTGACCGCAGCGGGCGGGCTGGCCAGTACCATCGGGACCCTGACCCGCTCGACGAGCCTGCTGGGCGCGGGACGATTTCTCGGCGCCGCCGGGGCCGTGCTCTGGTCGGGAGTCACGGGCGTCCGCATCGGGACGAACCTCTACGACAACTACGTCGACAAGGAGGCCGTGATGGACGCCGGGTCCTGGGTCGAGGAGCACACCGGCTCCAGGGTCCTCGGGGCCACGGCGGCTGCCGGGACAGCCGTAGGGAACGCGATCGTCCGCGCCCCCGAGGCGGCCTACGACTACGCCAGGGAAACCTGGACCGTGGACCCGGATGAGATCGACTGGGGCCGTACGTTCAGGCCCTGGAGGTGGTGACCTGGGCGTAGGTTTCAGGAGGCCCAGCTGACCAGCGCCAGCGGCTTAATCGCGGGACCTGGTGCTCAGATTGGCCGATGAGCTATGGAAGACCTAGGCCGGCGCTGGCGGAAGTCCGGCTACAGCGGGAACGGCGGCGAGTGCGTCGAGGTGGGCCAGGCCAAAGATTAAGACCATGAATCCCGAACGGGTGTGCTGCCTGCCCCGGGCCCGGCTCTTCGCCGCCCGGCCAGCTTGCGCTACGGCAGGCTCCACCGCTGGCTGGCGGTGTCCTTGCCGGTGCAGAGGATGGGCTGGGTCCCGGTTCCGGGCATACCCTGCATTAGATAATCCGGCGACGTAGGCGCGGGAGGTGCAGAGGTTGTCTGGGCCGGCTGATCGCCGACGACTGCCGCTACTGGAGGATGAGGATCTGACCGGTGAGGCGGTCATCGAGCCGAGCCGGCTGATCCGTCCGGTCGACGCGCCGACGGTCGCCGTGGCGTGCTTCTTCCGTGACGTCGTCAAGGAACTCTCCGGCCGTCAAGACGCGAGGCCAGTGTGTCGCCTGCACAGCGAGATGGGTCCGGCATCGTTGTGGGAGATCGAGCACCGGGGTGTACGGCTGGGCGTGTTCCATCCCGGAGTCGGGGCGCCGCTGGCCGGCGCCATGCTCGAGCAGGTCATTGCCCGCGGAGTTCGCGGAGTCATCGCCTGCGGTGCGGCAGGGGCGCTGGTACCGGAACTGGTGATGGGGCACGCGGTGATCTTGACCGGCGCTGTGCGCGACGAGGGCACGTCCTTCCACTACCTGCAGGCCGGCCGGGTCGTCTCGGCTGACCCGGGTCCGGCTGAGAGCCTGGCCGACGCGCTCAGCGCCGCCGGCGTGGAGACGACGCACGGCCTGAGCTGGTCAACGGACGCCATCTACCGCGAGACCCGGGCCCGAGTCTCGCGCCGGGTAGAGGAAGGGTGTCTAGTCGTCGAGATGGAAGCGTCCGCGCTGATGGCGATCGCCCGCTACCGCTCCATCCCGTTCGGCGAGGTGGTGATGGCCGGAGACTCGCTGGCCGACCGGGAGTGGCAGCACCGTGGGTGGATGACGGCCAAATCGGCGCGCCTGCAGTTGTTCGCCTCGGCCGCGGACGCCGCCGTCGCGTTGACGAGGTGACCGGGTTCCAGATGCAACGGTGCCGCCCCGGGCGATCGAGCAGGGGCTGCCGAACAGGTGCCCGCGCCGCTGTTTGGCTGGATGCATGAAAAGCCGTGGAAAGAGGCGCGGTGGTGTAATTGCCTGGATGCTGGACGACGTTCGAGCTCCGGGAGTTGCGGATCTTCCTGGCGGTGCTGGTCGCCGCCATGCGCGAGACCGGGGCGCAACGGCCCGGTGCAGGAATACGGGCGGGCTGCCCACTGCCCTGGCCGGCCTCACCGCCGGCGACCGGGGCCTGGCCGCCCGGCCGGACCCGGCTCAGCGCGGCCCGGACGGTGAACGTCGAGACCCCGGTCGCCGCGGCGATCTGCCGCAGCGTTGTCCTCGCCGGCCAGCAGGCCCGCGCCCGGGGCGATCTCGGCCGGTCCCTCCCGGCTGGACCGGGGATACTACAGGGCGCCTCGCGGCGCAGTCGCGGCATGAGCGTGCGTTTCCGGGCCCTCATGAGGTGGCCACCCGATTGGCAGTTCGTGTGGCAGTTGTCTGCAGGGGCCGCGCTGTTCCTTGTCACCGTTTGTCGGGCTGCTGCTTCCGCCAGTCCGCGCCTACGCCGGGTTCGTTCACCGCTGATCGCCCGCGCTGGCCTGCCCGTGCGGACGCCGTCAACCGCGACAACTGAATTGCGCACTAAGATGGCCCAGCTCGGGCCGTAAGCGGCGCTCTCGGCCGCGCGCTGCACCCGCCTTTGTAAACGCCAACCCCGGCAGGCCAAGGCACGGCAGCAGGCCTTTTACGAGATCATGCGCCGTAGGATGATGCCGCCCTTACGAGTCGAACGCCGCTCTGACATCCGGCTTGTGGTCACTTTTCAGAGTAAGCGCGCAGGCCAGCTGGCGCGCGATGCCATCCGGTTGGTCTGGCCGCGATTCCGGCTCTAATACTTCGGCGTGACTGGCTCGGGAAGGTTCTCAGCCCAGCTGCGCAGTACATCGGTGGCTAGGGTGCGGAGCGGTTTGTCCGACTCGACGAGCGGGCCGTCTACCGTTAGGACTCCTATTGCTGCGCCTCAGGAGATTTTCCTGAACGTGCACGCATTGGTGGGGTCCGGGTATTCGCACAGGAACGATGGCGCGGAGACGGGGCCTTCGACTTCCAGTCCCACCACTGGGTAGGTGCCTACTATCCCGGAACCGAACTGGATGCTGATGACGCCGGCACCTGGCTGGTTCTGCAGTCCCATCATGTCGCCGAAGTCGGTGCCGACCTCCCAGGTGCCGTGCCCGTAGCTAGGCGGCGGCGGCCCCACGACCCAGCTGAACACTTGCGGGACGTTGACGAAGGTGACTTTGCCTCCGACGAGGCCACCACCAGGGGCGAAGCTGGTATCAGTGAAGGTTATCTTCCCGCCGACTGAATCCTGCCAGGTCCCCTGCAAGGACCTGAGCTGGGCGAACTGCTCGCCATTGTTACTCCATACCACCGGGGGCGCGGGGAAGAGCCGGTGCAGGACGAAAAGCGCTGCGCACGTCAGGACAGCGGCAGTGATTACGAGCGTGAGCAGTACGAACAGGCATCCCCGCCGCGAGATCTGCCCCGGCGGGCTTGCCTCCCCGCAGATGCCCGCGTCGCTCGCCATGGCGACCTGCCCTTTCTTCCCGTTCCCTGGGATGAACCTGGGTCATCTTGCCATCATGCACAGAACCCAGCGAGTTGCTTAACCGATTCGTCACCTTCCCGAACAAGAGCCGCGAGGCGGGTGAGTTGTCTTACCCATGTGCCTGGTCGGCGTGTGGGTCGTGTCTGGGCTCCGCGATCCCAGGACGTCATCGCGGGGCTGCGTTGGCTCGCTGTGTGGTGGCGCTGCAGTCCAGATTGCTCTCATCGCGCCAGGGGTGTGACTGGGGATCTGAGGTGCCTAGAGTTTCACCATGGCCGACGATGCGAAGCGTAATCCGGCCGCCCGGAGCGGATTACCTGGTCGGCTGGCGGGAGACCATGGTGAGCAAGAAATGGTCGGGCGATTACGATGGCGGTGTTGGCAATTCCAATAGCGGGCGGATAGTTGGCCTTGTGGGAGTACTGGTGGGCGCGGTTATCGCTGGTGGCGTCAGCCTCTAGACCGCAAAGGAGACCCGGGAAGCGGCTGAGCGCGCTTGGGTTCGGGACAATTGGCGCGAGAGCCTCATACCCCGCATGAGGACGTCAGCTTCTGCCGATACGCACTGCACTGTCACACGCAGATGAGGTCGACCGGGCAGCAGGCCAGCGATCTTGAGCATGGCATGCGGATCGGCGCGATGTGACAGAACATCCGTTCTCGCGCGCCTTGGACGACCATCTTGGTGCCCGCCAGGACTTCCCGGCGGTTACACGCTCTGTTGCTATCGGGCGGCTATGACGCTTTGTGACCAGACTTTGTGCGCTGCCTCCGTGTACCGCGTACGGGGACCGGTGAGCCTGGGAATAGCCTGTCCATGGCCTCTGCTCCGGTGGTCAGGACAGGGCGCAGCTCGCGCCGGTAGACCACCTCGGTGGTCCTGGTGTTCGAGTGGCCCGCTAGCCGCGCGATCTCCTCGACGGGTACTCCTGAGCTGGACATCAGCGACACGAATGAGTGCCGCAGCTCCCGTGGCGTCCAGTTCATGCCGATCCTCGCGGCCGTGCAGACCGTCCTGAACTCCCGCCGGACGTTAGCTGCGTCCAGGGGAGCGCCCGTCCGGGTGGGAAAGACGAGATCATGGTCGCTCCACGTCAGGCCGGCGGCGGCCCGGTCGCTGGCTTGCTGCTCCCTGTGGGCCCAGAGCGCGGTCACTGCCATCTCGGGCAGGGCGAGTGTCCGGCGTGATTTCTCGGTCTTGGTATCCCCGTGCGATCGTACGGATCGCCACACGGCCGCGCTGGCCGGCGCGGGCGGACTGGCCGCGGGATCGCCGAAGTCGACGTGTTCCCAGCGCAGCGCCCGGGCCTCTTCGGTGCGGATGCCGGTCGCCAGGCACAGGGCGATATATGCGTGCATCCTGGTGTCCTCGGCGGCGGCCAGGAGCGCCGAGGCCTGTTCCAGGCTGAGGCTCTTGCTCGGCCGTCCGGCCTGGCCCTTGGGGGTGTCGACCAGCAGGGCGACGTTGCGGCCCACCAGATCCCGGGCCTCGGCGTGCCGGATCGCCCGGGTCAGCGCGTTGTGGCCCATGACCACGGCCGCGCTGGAGTAGCGCAGCGCCATCGTCGTCAGCGCCTGGTGCACGTCCCCGGCGGTCAGCTCGCGCAGCCGCCGGGCGCCGATGGTGGCCAGGATCGGGGCGAGGACGTTCTCGTTTTTCTTGATGGTCTTGGCCGACCGGCCGTCGAGGCCTTCGGTCAGCCAGTCTTCTGCCGCGCGCCGGACGGTGTAGTTCGGGCTCGCCTTGACGCCTGCGTCGAGGTCGCCGTGAAGGGTCTTGAGCCGGTCCTGGACGATCGCTTTGGTCTTGCCGGAGACCTTGCGGCGGATTCTCTTCCCGTCCGCGCCGAAGCCGAGGCTGATCACACCGCGCCACCGGCCACTGCCCGGTATCCGTTTCAAGAGAATGTCAGCGCGGACTTGGTGAGCCGCCTGCGACCCGTCGGCACGGCGTCGGTGGCCACGCCGGGTAGGAGGCGGAACGACGTGTGATGAGTTGCTCCAAGGACCCGCGCGGTGTCTGGCCCGGCGGTCGGGATTCCGTCGGCTTGGCAGTGTCCTGGATAGACGCCAGACCTCCAGGCACCGGTGGTTCATCAAGCTAGAACCGGTTGGCCCGGGCTGTGGCGGCGACGCGTCGGGATCTGTCCAACGTGACGCCGCCAGGGGTTCGGGCGCCACGCTGGCCGCCAGGGTGCCTTGAGTTGCTCACGCCCTGAGTTCGCGATGGTACGTCCTGGACTGGCCTATGCTGGTCCGCCGTATCTTGGCGGGGGGGTTTCACGCCGCAGAAGTCGAGCGGTTTTTCGACTTCGGGCGATGGGATGCTCTAGTACCTCTGGTTCCGCGCGGCTTATCTAACTGTCGACGCGTCTGCCAGGCACCTCCGTCATCAAATTCAGCGAACTCGCAGCCGGATTCAGCGGGTGTGCCACGGTTGATCACCTTCAGCGAGCCTGGCGTAGCCTGCGTCGGCAATCTTGGGCACCGCCCTTGAGGCTACACGGTGCTTAGCGCCTGACTCCCGTTCGCTATCGTCCGAAAGGGTTGAGAGCTGCTCACGCGGATGGGCGTCGACAACCCCAGGTCGGCAAGACGGTGCTCGCCTATCCGTACACGCGCGAGTGGGCCGGTCCACTGCCTGGAGAACTCAAGGACTGCCGCACAGCGATGGAGTCTTCGCATCGATGCTCGACATGGCTATATAGCTTATCGCGCGCACGCGCGCGCGAATACCACGGATTGCCCGGATCGGCAAGCAGTACGGCGTCGATACGCTCGCGCTTCTACTTGGCGTGGCAGTACCTATCTACGCGCGCGCGTGTTACCACGACAGCCGACGGATCGCAACTTGTTCGTCAACTTGACGCCATTCCGTGATCGTGGAGCTGTTGGTGTCGCAGCCAAACCCCCAAGTGTAGCGCATTGAACGACGTCATCGCCGCAATCTGTCGAAATCGATAGGCCTCAGCTTGGCAGTGAGCACTGATGTGTCAGAACCCAAAACTCCTAAGTCTAGCGCAGCAGTCGCAGCATGCGCGGCTAGACGCATAGCAATTGTCATGTAAACTTCGGCGTGGCTAGCGCGGCGTGTCGGCGTGCATAAGAGGCCAACCTTTGGTATATGCGCGCATATACCAAGGTCACTGACTCGAGTCAACCCCAACGTGCTGAGAGCGCCTAGAATCTTCAGTTGGCGTCGAGCTATAGATTTTCTCTCCAAGGGTCTATCATGCGCTCTAGGGGCGCCTCAGGACGTTACAGCACCAATTCTGCGGGGTGGCAGCTTGCGCCATAGCAGGCAGTCCCGATCAGCGCTGCACACTTGGTTCTTGGAAACGAGATTGGGTTCAAATGACTGACAAACTCCCCCAAAACGGTGGATCGGACCGATCCAGGACGGTCCGGGTCTCGCGTCCGCTGACTTCTCGGGACCGACGCCTTGCGTCGCGTCGTAGCACTAGTACGAGGACGGCCGACAGTGCGCCTTACCAGGCATTTCGTCAAGTCCCTCAGGTCTGCAGCGGAAGCGCGGTCTGGAACTCGGCCTTCCGAGAGCTCTCATGTCGCTTGACAATGGCCTGTTACATCTGGCAAGGTCACACTCTGTCCAAACCGGAGTCAAGAGCCTGTTGGCAATTGCCAGCGAGCGCCTCGTGGCCGACTGGGAGAGCAAGATCACTTCTCAATCCAGATCCATATTCGAGAAAGAGTTCGAAAATGGCAGAAGGTAGTCCAACGCTCCGGCGCCGGGAACTGGCCAGTCGGCTCCGTGAACTCCGGAAACAAGCCGGTCTGACAGTTGAGGATGTCGCAGGAAAACTCCTATGCTCACCTCCGAAGATCAGTCGGATCGAGACCGGGACCCGGTCAGCAAGCCTCCGCGACGTTCGTGACCTTTGTCTGATCTACCATGTCGATGACGCGGAGCAGGTACGCCTAATGACTCTGGCTCGTGAGGCTAAACAGCAGGGCTGGTGGAACAAGTTCGACGCCCTGGCCATCGATCCGTTGATCAGCCTTGAAATCGAAGCCAAATGGATCAGCTCACATGAATCGGCTATTGTTCCATGGGCCTTTCAAACTGAGCGGTATGCCCGGGCTGTTATTAAGGACATGCTTCCCCGAATCGAGGACCGTATTCTGGATGAACGCGTGGCCTCAAGGATGATAAGACAGGAGCTCCTACGAAGCCCGGAGCCACCCTACTTCTGGTCCTTGATCGACGAATCGGCGCTCCGCCGGGCAGTTGGCGGGGGCGATGTGATGAAGGAGCAGCTTTATAAGATACTAAATGTTGCGGATACTCCCAATGTAACGATACAGATTGTTCCATTTGAAGTCGGCGCCTACCCTGGTCTGGATAATACGTTCACATTGCTGGAATTTGATAGCTCTGTACAGTCGCCAGTAGTATTCGTCGAAAATCTGGCGGGACACTTTTATCTTGAACGTGAGTCGGAAATCCAGCGCTACAAAGAAGTTCTAGAGCATCTGAGGGCGTCTGCTCTCGCTCCAGCTAGCTCTATCAAGCTTATCCAAGAAATAACAAAAGATTTCGAAGAGTTATCGTAACGTTCCTCGGAAACTCTTAGAACCTCAGGTCCCTCTAGATTCATGCGTGTACAGAGGGCCCCTTGTTAGTCGGCCGTAGTTCACCGCACAGTTGTGCACGCGGGGTGTACTCATAGTGTCCAGGGGAGTTCAGGATGAATGAGAATCCTGGCTTTTATCACCCGACTTCAATTAAGTCAGAGTCTCGATTTATACTGCACGGATGTAACATATCAGAATCCAAGTTGGATCGTCTTTGGTCCAAGGCCAAAGAGGGGTTCCCGGAAGATGCCTGCGTCTCCGTTACGAATACGCAGAAAGGCAGAGTAGAGACGCACGTCGAAGCGAATTCTATAGATTCGCTGCTGGCGAGCCTCAGGGAAGATACTTTCGCAGAAAATCCAAATCACATGGATAACCTTCAGCTGCGCGTCAGCACGGCAAATCGATCAGTATCCGTCAGGATACTAGCTGGAAGACGCATTTCGAATGAGGGTGTCCATGTGTCGGTAAGCGGCGATGAGGAGTGGGTTCGGGGTCGCAGTAGTGTGCTTCGGGAACTGCTTGAAGGCACGCAGTCTCCCCTGATCACCGGGCGGGGTCATTCCCGTCCTACATTGCTCCTTGTTGGCTGCGCAGTGGCGGCCGGTGTTACCTCCCCTATCGCTGGCGCCCTTAGTCAGCACACTTCGCTGGGAGGTGTCTTGCTCCTCTTGTTTTCTCTTGGGGCACTGCTGGGTGGAGTAGGTATTTTTGTGGGGAGCCTGCTTGATCGCCGGAATCGGACACATCTCAACCTTTCTGCCCAGTCTCGGCGTCCGAATATCGATAGGATGGGCATAGCTGGTTTGATTGTCGGAATCCTTGGCGTAATTGCGGTTATTATTTCTACCTTGGTGGCTCATTCTGATGCCATTCACCCGCATTAGATGTCCGCTCAATTCGGCCTGTCCTTTGGCGTTACCGGAATGTTGCCGCGCGCATCAGAGTCATGGGCGCGCTTTGCGTGGTTACGGCAATGAACCTTCCTCTTCCTTCAATTCCGCGAGGTTGAAGAAATAAACGGCTGTCAGTTGCCCGGTTCGCCAAGGAACAGCGTACCTTCTGTAGGATCGTCGAGATTTCAGCCAGTCATTGGCGTGTTCACCGGGTGCTGAGGCGGGCGCTAGACGCGGATGGCGTCCTTCTAGGGGCGAGCTTGTAATTGCGCGGTACATGCGCTTCTGCAGACCGCAGAGACGGCGTTCTCCGGCACTCAGCACCACGGCTGCTATTATGGTACAATAGGTCTGAAGCATACCTTTTGCAGCTGAAGCAGATCCGCCATGCTCACTCCCTTTGCATACCGTAGGAGCGACAGGAACCCTGCTAACTTCAACTATGTATCGGGTTTGAGACGAAGTATCTGCCTATTTTGGTGTTTGTAGTTGCTGGCGAGCTCGGCGTGACCCGCGACCTGATCAACGACGGCATGCGGTTACGGCGGTTACCAACACTAAAGCTCGGCTGCAGGCGTCTCATCCCCGTAGAGATATGGAAAGGTCTCTGACCGAGGCTCGTTAGGAGGAGTCATGGCGGACATCAAGCGCCGTGCCCGGGGCGAGGATTCGATCTACTACGACCGGAGCCGAGACCGTTGGACCGGATCGATCACGGTGGGCTGGAAGCCGGACGGCCGCGGGACCGGATCGCCGTTCGCGGCAAGACCAAAACCGAGGTCAAGGACAAGCTACGCACCAAGCACCAGGAACTCGCCGCGGGCGTCCGCACCCCCGCCAATTACACCATCGAGCAGTGCCTGAAGGACTGGCTGGAGACCCTGAACACGCAGGCAGAAACTACCGTCACGGGCTACCGGATCATGACCAGGCACCTAACCGAGCTGATCGGCAACGTCAAGCTTGTCGAGCTGAAGGTGCGGGACGTCGACTTCGCACTTGGCAAGCTGGCTAAGCGCTTCTCAACCAGGAGCGTTAGGCTGGCCCGGATGATCCTGATCCAGGCCATCCGCAACGCGATGGTCAATGACCTCGTAGTGCGGAATGTCGCGGATCTAACTGCCGTGCCCGCAGGGCAGCCGGGACGGCAGTCGAGGTCACTTGACCTGGAGCAGGCTCTTGCCGTGCTGGACGCAGCCAAGGGAGAGCGCCTGTGGCCGTATGTCGCCGTGAGTATGCTCGGCGGCATCCGTACCGAGGAAGCCCGCGCCCTGCGCTGGTCCGAGGTGGACCTTGAGGCTGGCACAGTGGCCGTCTACCGATCGGTACGGCGCACCGGGGAGACCAAGACTGAGAAATCGCGGCGCGTGTTCCAGATCCCCGAGATCGCCGTGGAGGCGCTGCGGGACCTGGTCTTGAAGCAGGCGGCCTACCGGGCGAAAGCCGGGACGGCTTGGAAGGAGAACAAGCTGGTGTTCTGCACGAAGCTCGGTGGCCCGATGTACGCGACCGACGTCCGGATGGAGTTCAAGCGGATCACCGAGAAGGCGGGCCTCGGCCGGGGCTGGACGCCACGCGAGCTCCGCCACACGTTCGTCTCGCTTCTGTCGGATTCCGGCGTACCCATCGAGCAGATCGCGGACGCGGTGGGCCACTCCAGCACTCGGACAACCGAGGTCGTCTACAGGCACCAGCTCCGCCCGGTTACGCGCACCGCTGCCATCGCACTGGGCCCGTTGTTCGACAGCAGAGGAAAGACAGACGGAGGCCAAAGCTGACCCCTTAGGCTCCCAGTTGGGCTACCAAGGTCTTGACCGATCGGATGATTAGGCTGATGAGCAGCAGAAATCGTGGAGATTAAGAGTGGACCTGTTTGAGTATCAGGCGAAAGGACTGTTCGCCGAATACGGCGTCCCGGTGCAGCCGGGCAAGGTCGCCCGCACGGCCGAAGAAGCGCGAGACGTCGCCGCGGAGTTTGCCGCCCAAGGCCACCCGCTTGTCGTGGTGAAGGCGCAGGTCAAGACCGGCGGGCGCGGCAAGGCCGGCGGCGTGAAGCTGGCCAACGGCCCGGACGAGGCGTACGCCAAGGCCAGCCAGATCCTCGGCATGGACATCAAGGGCCATACCGTGTACACGGTGCTCATCGCCCAGGCGGTCGACATCGCGGCCGAGTACTACCTGTCGTTTCTGCTTGACCGGGCCGGCCGGACGTTCCTGTCGATCTGCACGGTGCAGGGCGGCATGGAGATCGAGGAGGTCGCGCACAGCAGCCCCGACGCGGTGGCCAGGATCCCGGTATCGCCGCTGACCGGCGTGGACGCCGCCCAGGCCGCCGAGATCATCGCGGCCGGGCGCATCCCGGCGCAGGCCGCGGAAGGCGCCGCCCTGCTGGCCGAGCGGCTGTGGGCGATGTTCGCCGACGAGGACGCCACGCTGGTCGAGGTCAACCCGCTGGCGCTGACCGAGGACGGTCAGGTCCTGGCGGTCGACGGCAAGGTGACGCTCGACGACAATGCCGCGTTCCGCCAGCAGCACGCGCGGTTCGACGACACCAGCAGCACCGACCCGATCGAGGCCCGCGCGAAGGAGAAGCACCTCAACTACGTCAAGCTCGACGGCCAGGTCGGCATCATCGGCAACGGCGCGGGCCTGGTCATGTCCACCCTGGACGTGGTGGCCTACGCGGGTCAGGAGTTCGGCGGGATCAAGCCGGCTAACTTCCTCGACATCGGCGGCGGTGCATCCGCCGAGGTCATGGCCAACGGCCTGGAGATCGTGCTGTCCGACCCGGCCGTGCGCAGCGTCCTGGTCAACGTCTTCGGCGGGATCACCTCCTGCGACGCGGTGGCCAACGGGATCGTCTCGGCGATCGCCATGCTGGAATCGCGCGGGGAGCAGGTGGACCGCCCGATCGTGGTCCGCCTGGACGGGAACAAGGCCGCCGAGGGCAGGCGCATCCTGACGGACGCCGCCATCAAGACGGTCGAGCAGGTGGCGACGATGGATGGCGCGGCCCGCCGGTCCGCCGAACTGGCGGCCGCGGCACCGAAGGGAGCATGAGATGGCGATCTTCCTGACCGGCCAGAGCCGGGTCATGATCCAGGGCATCACCGGCTCCGAGGGGCGCAGGCACGGCGCGCGGATGCTGGCCGCGGGCACCGCGATCGTCGGCGGCACCAATCCCCGCAAGGCGGGCCAGAGGATCGACCTGAACGGCACCGATGTCCCGGTGTTCGGCACGGTCGCCGACACCATGGCCGCCACCGGCGCCGACGTGTCCGTGGTGTTCGTGCCCGCCTCCGGCACCAAGGACGCGGTGATCGAGGCGATCGAGGCGCAGATCGGCCTGTGCATCGTGATCACCGAGGGCGTCCCGGTGCACGACACCGCCGAGTTCTGGGCGCGCGCGACCGCGGCGGGCAACCGTACCAGGATCATCGGGCCGAACTGCCCGGGCGTCGCCTCTCCCGGCCAGTCCAACGCCGGCATCATCCCGGCCGACATCACCACCGCCGGGCGGATCGGGCTGGTCTCCAAGTCCGGCACGCTGACCTACCAGATGATGTACGAGCTGCGAGACATCGGCTTCTCCACCGCGGTCGGCATCGGCGGCGACCCGGTGATCGGGACCACCCACATCGACTGCCTGCAGGCGTTCGAGCAGGACCCGGAGACCGACGCCATCGTCATGATCGGCGAGATCGGCGGCGACGCCGAGGAGCGGGCCGGAGCCTTCATCGAGCAGCACGTGACCAAGCCGGTCGTCGGGTACGTGGCCGGGTTCACCGCGCCCGAGGGCAAGACGATGGGGCACGCCGGCGCGATCATCTCGGGCTCCTCGGGCACCGCGCAGGCCAAGAAGGAAGCCCTGGAGAAGGCCGGCGTCCGCGTCGGCAAGACCCCGAGCGAGACCGCGGGCCTCGTGCGCGACATCATGCGCGCGCGCTAATCCGACCGGCGCGCCTCCTGCCGTCGGGAGGCGATCGTTGCCAGGATCGGCTTTGTGAGTGTTTCCGCCAGAGCGCCGCTGGCTCCAGACCCGGAGGGGCCTTCGGGTCCAGGCCTGCCTGACCAGTTCGGGTCCGGTGACGGCCGCAGACCCGGCCCGCAGCCCGCCCGGCCGCTCGTCGTCACGGGCGGCATCGCCGCCTGTGCGGCGGCCGCCAGCGGGCTGGCCGTGCTCACCACGCTCACCGCGATCGGCTGGATCACCGCGCCGCACGTCGGTATCGGCACCGGCCTCGGCGGGGTGCTGCGCAGCGCCGCGATGCTCTGGCTGGTGGCGCACCACGTCGGCTTCACCGTCCGCGGCGCCGGGCAGATCGGCTTGCTGCCGCTCGGTCTGGTGCTGCTGCCGGGCTCGCTGCTGGCCATGGCCGGGCGGTGGGTGGTGCGGGCCGGCGCGGTCACCCGGCTGCGTCACGTCGGCTACGCGGCGATCGCGCTGGCTCTGCCGTACGCGTTGCTGGCCGGCGCGCTGGCGGTGGCGAGCCGGACGGCCGTCGCGGCGCCCTCACTGTTGCAGGCGGTGGTCGCGTCCTTCCTGCTGGCCCTGGTGGCGGGCGGGCTGGGCGCGGCCCGCGGGCTGGCGCCGTGGTCGCGGCTGGCGGGCCTGATGCCGCCCAGGCCGCGGTCGATCGTCATGGGCATGCTCGGCTCGGCCGCGATCCTCGCCGCGGCGGGCGCGGTGCTGGCGGGCGCCTCCCTCGCCGTGCACCTGCCCGAGGTCAGGGCGGCCACCGACGCGCTCGCGCCCGGCATGGGCGGCGCGGCGCTGCTGTTGCTGGCCCAGCTCGCCTACCTCCCGAACGCGGTCATCTGGGCGATCGCCTACGCTCTCGGCCCGGGATTCGCGTTCGGCACCGGCACTGTGGTCGCCCCGACCGGCTCGGTGCTCGGCGCGGTCCCCGCCTTCCCGATGCTCGCGGCCATCCCGTCCCAGGCTCGGCCCGGCGGTCCGGCCTGGGTACCGGTCGCGGTGCTCGCCCTGCCGTACCTGGCCGGCATCTTCGCCGGGATCGTCACGGTGCGGATCGCGCCGACGCCGGTGATCGAGGCGGCCCCGCTGTGGGGATTCGCCGCGGGGACGGCGACCGGTGGCCTGGCTGGCCTGGGAGCGGCGTTCGCGGGCGGCCCGCTCGGCGACGGCCGCCTGTCCGCGGTCGGCCCGTCCGGGTTCCAGGTCGGACTGGTGGCGATCCTGGAGATCGGCGTCACCGCCGCGCTGGCCGCCGCCGCCGCCAACTGGCTCATCCTCCGCCGCGCCTCCCCCCGAAGGGTGGCCCAAGGGGGGTCTGCGGGGATGGTTCCCTCCCAAGAGGGGTCCGAGGGGGCCGAGGGGGCCGAGGGGGTCTGGGGGGAACGGTTTCCCCCCAGTCGCGGGGGGTTCCGGGGGGTCGCCCCCCCGGGCCAGCACATTCCCCCGGACCAGCACGATTCGACCGACAACGCCGATGGCCACCGCATCTACCTGAATCCGTGGGCCGCCGCCGACCAGGACGACGAGGCACCAGTCGGCCTGATCGAAGAGGGATACCCGGACGAGCTGTAATAGGCGCGGGTTTACTTGCCGTTCTGCAGCACGCTGATCTCGCCGCCCACCGAGTTGGTGAATTGCTGGTGGCACGTCTGCTGGGCTGCCACCGTGATCGCGCTGCTCATGCAGCTGTAGTACGCGTTCAGCTGGGGCCAGAACACCGCCAGCACGAGGAGCCACAACGCGCTGAACGCGAGGCCAAGTCCGCCGAGCACGACGCCGCCGACCGCCCAGCGCGGCCGGGCGGTGCCACTGCGTCGCGCCTCCTTGCTCGCCGTGATGCCGAGCCAGATCGCGGCCGCCGCGAACAGCAGGGTCAGGACCGCCACGTAGATCCCCCGACGCAGGTTGCCGAGCCCCAGCGACAGGCCGACCAGGCTGAGCGCGCCTAGGATCAGCGCCGTCAGCGCCCGCTGGCGCACGGCGGGATCGGGGGGCGGCAGCTGTCGGCGGGCAGGCGGCATCCCTCTCGGTTGCGGCTCGCGCCCGCCCGGTGGCTGGTATCTGGCCATCGAACCCTATTCTGCCCCCTCCACCGACCACCCGGCCACGTGCCGTAGGGTGACGCCGTGACCTCGCGGCTGGTGGTGCTCGTCTCCGGGGAGGGGACCAACCTTCAGGCCTTGATCGACGCGTGCCGCGACGAGGCTTACGGAGCGCAGGTGGTCGCGGTGGGCGCGGACCGGGCCGCGATCAACGCGCTCGCGCGGGCCGAACAGGCCGGCCTCCCCGCCTTCGTCGTACGCCTGGCCGACTATCCCGCCCGCGAGGAGTGGGACGCGGCCCTCGCCCGTGCCTGCGCCGGCTACGAGCCCGACCTGGTCATCCTGGCCGGGTTCATGAAGCTCGTCGGCAAGCCGTTCCTCGACTCCTTCGGCGGCCGCTGCCTGAACACGCACCCCGCGCTGCTACCGTCGTTTCCCGGGACGCACGGCGTGCGGGACGCGCTGGCCCACGGAGTGAAGGTCACCGGCTGCACCGTCTTCATCGTCGACGACGGCGTGGACGCGGGACCGATCGTGGCGCAGGCGAGCGTCCCGGTAGCCGACGATGACGACGAGGCGACGCTGCACGAGCGGATCAAGGTGGCCGAGCGGTCGCTGCTCGTCGGCACGGTGGGCAGGATGGTCCGCGAAGGCTGGTCCGTCCGCGGCAGGAAGGTGAGGATCGGCAGTTGACTCAGATCCCGATCAGGCGGGCGCTGATCAGCGTTTACGACAAGACCGGGCTAGCGGATCTGGCGTCCGGGCTGCACGCGGCCGGCGTCGAGATCGTCTCCACCGGCAGCACCGCGGCCCAGATCGCGGCCGCCGGGGTGCCCGTCACCCGGGTCGAGGAGCTGACCGGCTTCCCCGAGTGCTTCGACGGCCGGGTCAAGACGCTGCACCCCAGGGTGCACGCGGGCCTGCTCGCGGACACCGCGAACCCGGCGCACGAGGCGCAGCTGGCCGAGCTCGGCATTGAGGCGTTCCAGCTGCTGGTTTCGAACCTGTACCCGTTCGAGGCCACGGCCGCGTCCGGCGCCTCGCCGGAGCAGTGCGTGGAGCAGATCGACATCGGCGGCCCCGCGATGGTCCGGGCCGCCGCCAAGAACCACGGTTCGGTGGCCGTCGTCGTCGACCCGTCCAGGTACGCCGACGTGCTCGCCGCGCTGGCCGAGGGCGGCTTCACGCGGGACCAGCGCCGCCAGCTGGCCGGCCAGGCGTTCGCGCACACCGCCGCCTACGATCTGGCCGTCGCGTCCTGGTTCGCGGCCGGCTACGCCCCGGACGAGATCGCCCGGGACAGCGGCTGGCCCGCGGTGGCGGGCGCCCTGTGGCGGCGGGCCGACGTGCTCCGCTACGGCGAGAACCCGCACCAGCGCGCGGCCCTGTACCGAGAGGCACCGTACCGAGAGGCACCGTACCAAGATCTTTCTGCCGAACGGAGTGGGCTCACCCGCCCCGCCGCCGGTGCGGGCATCGCGGCCGCGGAGCTGCTGCACGGCAAGGCCATGTCCTACAACAACTACGTGGACGCGGACGCGGCCCGGCGGGACGCGTACGACTTCGCCGAGCCGTGCGTGGCCATCATCAAGCACTCCAACCCGTGTGGCATCGCTATCGGCGCCGACCTCGCCGAGGCGCACGCCAAGGCGAACGCCTGCGATCCGGTCTCGGCGTTCGGCGGGGTGATCGCGGCCAACGGGCCGGTGACCGCCGACCTGGCCCGGCAGATCGCCGAGGTGTTCACCGAGGTGGTGATCGCGCCCGACTTCGACGCCGAGGCGCTGGACATCCTGTCCGCGGCCAAGAACGTCCGCCTGCTGCGCTGCGCCCCGCCCAGCCAGGCCGCGACCGCCGAATGGCGGCCAGTTAGCGGCGGGATCTTGCTTCAGTCTCCTGACCGGGTGGATCAGCCGGGCGACGATCCGGCGAACTGGCAGCTCAGGGCGGGCCCGGCGGCTACCTCGGAGCAGCTCGCAGACCTGGCCTTTGCGTGGAAGGCATGCCGTTCGGTCAAATCGAACGCCATCTTGCTCGCCTCCGGCGGAGCCTCGGTCGGTGTCGGCATGGGCCAGGTCAACCGGGTGGATTCGGCCCGGCTGGCGGTGATGCGCGCGGGAGACCGGGCGGCGGGCTCGGTCGCGGCCAGCGACGCGTACTTCCCGTTTGCCGACGGCTTCGAGATCCTGGCCCAGGCCGGGGTGGCCGCGGTGGTTGAGCCGGGCGGCTCGATCCGCGACCACCTGACCATCGCGGCCGCCGAAGCCGCGGGCATCCCGCTCTACTTCACCGGCGTCCGGCACTTTTACCACTGATCGATGAGGACAGGCGTGACTGCACAGGTGCTTGACGGCAAGGCCGTCGCCGCGGAGATACGGGCCGGCCTGGCGCAGCGGGTGGCCGCGCTGGCCGCGCGCGGACCCGCCGCCGCAGGCGGCCAGGTTGGCAGGGCCGCCGCAGGCGGCCAGGTTGGCAGGGCCGCCGCAGGCGGCCAGGCCGGCATCGTGCCCGGGCTCGGTACGGTCCTGGTCGGCGACGATCCCGGCAGCCGCGCCTACGTGAACGGCAAGCACCGGGACTGCGCGCAGGTCGGGATCGCGTCGATCCGGCGGGACCTGCCCGCCGACGCGACCCAGGCGCAGGTGGAGGCGGTGGTCGACGAACTGAACGCCGATCCGGCCTGCACCGGGTACATCGTCCAGTTGCCGTTGCCGGCCGGGCTGGACGCCCATGCCGTGCTCAACCGGATGGATCCGGCCAAGGATGCGGACGGGCTGCACCCGGTCAACCTCGGCAAGCTGGTTCTCGGCGAGCCGGGCCCGCTGCCGTGCACGCCGCGCGGCATCGTCGAACTGCTGCGCCGATACGGGGTGGCCCTGGCGGGCGCCGACGTCACCGTCATCGGGCGCGGGATCACCGTCGGCCGTGCGCTCGGCCTGCTGCTGACCAGGCGCACCGAGAACGCCACGGTGACGCTCTGCCACACCGGAACCAAGGATCTCGCTGCGCACACCAGGACCGCGGACATCGTGGTGGTGGCCGCGGGACGTCCTGGGCTGCTGACCGCGGACATGGTCAAGCCCGGGGCCGCGGTGGTCGACGTAGGTATCACCCGGACCGACGCGGGACTGGTTGGCGACGTCGCCGCGGACGTCGCGGAGGTGGCCGGATGGCTGGCTCCCATGCCGGGCGGGGTCGGCCCGATGACTCGCGCCATGCTGCTGGCCAACGTCGTGGAGAGGTGCTAGCCGGGGGGACGACCCCCCCAGACCCCCCCGATCCTGGGGGGAACCATCCCCCAAACCCCCCTTGGGGGGATAAATCCCCCAAACTTCCCTTACGGCCGCCCGAGAACGTGCACGGACCAGCCGGCCTTGCTCCACAATTCCGCGTCCAGGCAGCACCGCGCGTCGATGATCACCCGGCGGGCGACGACCCCGGCCAGGGCGGCGGGGTCGATCGCCCGGTAGTCGGACCACTCGGTGAGGTGCAGGACCAGGTTGGCGGCTTCGGCCGCTTCCGATACCGACGGCGCGTACCGCAGGTCCGGCCGTTTGGCGGCCGCGCTGGGCATGGCCACCGGGTCGTGCACGGACACGATCGCCCCCTCGGCCACGAGGCGGCCGCAGATGGCCAGGCTGGGCGAATCCCGGACGTCGTCGCTGTTGGGCTTGAACGCCACGCCGAGCACCGCCACGCGCCTGCCCGCCACCGAGCCCCCGGCCGCCTGGCGGGCCAGCGCGACCACCCGGTCCCGGCGGCCGAGGTTGATCGCGTCCACCGTGCCCAGCAGGCTGACCAGTGAGCTCACGCCCAGTTCAGCCGCGGTGGCGCGGAACGCCCGGATGTCTTTGGGCAGGCAGCCGCCACCGTATCCGAGCCCGGGAGACAAGAACCGCCTGCCGATCCGCGCGTCGTAGCCGAGCGCCTCGGCGAGCGGTATCACGTCAGCGCCCGCCTCTTCGCAGATCTCGGCCATGGCGTTGATGAAGGAGATCTTGGTCGCGAGGAACGCGTTCGCGGCCACCTTGACCAGTTCGGCCGTTTCCAGGTCCATCACGAGCAGCGGCGTTCCGGCCTCGAGCGGCGCTCGGTACACCTGGCGAATCCGCACCACGGCCCGGTCGGAGACCACGCCGAGCACGATGCGGTCGGGAGCCAGGCTGTCCTGGACCGCGAACCCCTCGCGCAGGAATTCCGGATTCCAGGCCATGTCGACCGCCTCGCCGGCCGGCGCGATGGCCCGCATCTGGTTCATCACCTGCCGGGCCGTCCCGACCGGGACGGTCGACTTCCCCACGATCAGGCACGGCGACGCCAGGTGGGGGGCGAGCGCCTGCGCCGCGGCGTAGACGGAGCTGAGGTCGGCCCGGCCCGACTCGCCCTCGGGCGTCCCCACGCACAGGAAGTGGATCTCGCCGAACGCGCCGACTTCGGCGAACGACATGGTGAACCGGAGCCTGCCAGCATCGGTGTTTTTCCGCAGCAGCGGTTCCAGACCGGGTTCGAAGAACGGGACCTCGCCGTTGGCGGCCTTGGCGATCTTCGCTGCGTCGACGTCGATCGCCAGCACCTCGTGCCCGAGGTCCGCCAGGCAGACGGCGTGGGTGAGCCCGAGGTATCCGGTCCCGATGACGGTGACCCGAGGCAACTGGCCGCTCCTTCCTCCGATGTGCTCTAAACGATACTGACGCCCCAGAGCCTCCAGGCGCCGACGAGCCGGCGGCGGGCAGCTGCCTGATGCGGAAACAGTTGCTGAAATACCCGAAACAGTTATATGATTAGTACAATTGAAAATAGCCCTCCGCCTCCTGCGGCCTCCTCTTGCCGGAGGAGCCCCGAACGCTTGCTACTGGCAAGTAACATAGTCGATATGGACCCGGTGCTGGCCAGCATGAGGCGGTTTGGCAGGCTGTACCCGAGCAACGAAGGAGGTCGGTGTAGTCCATGAACATCGTCGTGTTGGTCAAGCAGGTGCCCGATACCTGGGCCGAACGCAAGCTCAAGTCGGACGGCACGCTGGACCGCGCGTCGGTGGACGGTCTCATCAACGAGCTTGACGAGTACGCCATCGAGGAGGGCCTGCAGATCGCCGAGGCGCAGCGCGCCGCGGGTAACGAGGCGGAGGTCACCATCGTGACCATGGGCCCGGAGAAGGCCGCCGAGTCGATCCGCAAGGCGCTGTCCATGGGCGCCGACAAGGCCGTGCACCTGCTGGACGACGGGCTGGCCGGCTCGGACGCGCTGTCTACTTCCTACGCGCTGGCCCAGATCCTCACCCAGACCGGCTTCGACCTGGTGATCTGCGGGTCTGAGTCGACCGACGCCAGGATGGGCGTGATGGCCGCGATGCTGGCCGAGCGCCTGGACGTGCCGCAGGTCTCGCTGGCGAGCAAGGTGGAGATCGACGGCTCGGCGATCCGCATCCGCCGGGTCTCCGAGGACGGGTACTTCGAGGTCGAGTCCACGCTGCCCGCCGTGATCAGCGTGGTCGAGAAGATCAACGAGCCCCGGTACCCGTCGTTCAAGGGCATCATGGCCGCGAAGAAGAAGCCGGTGCAGACGATGACCCTGGCCGACGCGGGCATCGATTCCGCCGCAGTGGGCCTCAGCGGCGCCGCCACCGAGGTGGTCGATCACACCCAGCGGCCGCCGCGCCAGGCTGGCGTCATCGTCAAGGACGAGGGCGACGGCGGCGTCAAGGCGGCCGAGTTCCTCGCCGCGCAGAAGTTCATCTGAGGCCGAGGGGAAACGACATGGCTGAGATCTTGGTGCTCGCGGAGCACGTGGGCGACGATGTCAAGAAGGTCACGCTTGAGCTGATCACGCTGGCCCGCCGGTTCGGCGAGCCTGCGGTGGTATGGACCGGGCCGGGCGCGGAAGCGGGCCGGGCGCGGTGCGCCGAGTACGGCGCGGCCAGGATGTACGTGGCGGCCGACGCGGCCCTGGACGACTACGTCGTCGCGCCCGCCGCGGAACTGCTGGCCCAGCTGGTCAAGGAGAAGGCCCCGGCCCTGGTGCTGCTGGCCGGCACGGCCCAGGGCAAGGAGGTCGCGGGCCGGCTCGCGGTCAAGATCGACTCTGGCGTGCTCACCGACGCGGTAGACCTGCAGCCCGGCGACGACGGGCCGGTCGCCGAGCAGTCGATCTTCGGCGGTGCCACCATCGTCCACTCCCGGGTCAAGCGGGGCACCCCGATCGTGGCGATGCGGCCCAACGCGGTGGCGCCCGAGCCCGCATCGGGCGCGGCGGAGCTTTCCTCGGTGTCGCTGGCCGGGGAGGCCACCGGCGCCAGGGTCACCAGCCGGGTGGTGGCCGAGCATGGCGAGCGCCCCGACCTGACCGAGGCGTCGATCGTGGTCTCCGGCGGCCGCGGCACCGGCGGTGCCGAGGGCTTCGAGATCATCGAGACGCTCGCGGACGCGCTCGGCGCGGCGGTGGGCGCGTCCCGCGCGGTGACCGACGCGGGCTGGTACCCGCATCAGTTCCAGGTCGGCCAGACCGGCAAGACCGTCTCGCCGCAGCTGTACATGGCGATCGGCATCTCCGGCGCGATCCAGCACCGGGCCGGGATGCAGACCTCGAAGACGATCATCGCCGTCAACAAGGACCCGGAGGCCCCGATCTTCGAGCTGGCTGACTTCGGGGTGGTCGGGGACCTGTTCAAGGTGGTCCCGCAGCTCCTCGAGGAGATCGCCAAGCGCAAGTAGTTCCCAGCTTGCCCGTTACATCTGTTTCTTCTGTATCTTCGCGCCAGCTAGGCTGTACGCAGCCATGAGTTCGTACAGCACCAGTCCCGTGTACCTGGATCACGCGGCGACGACGCCGATGCGTCCTGAGGCGATCGCCGCGATGACCGAGGAGTTCGCCCGGGTCGGGAACCCGTCGTCGCTGCACGCCGCGGGCAGGCGTGCCCGCCGGGTGGTAGAGGAGTCCAGGGAGCAACTAGCCGAGGTGTTCGGCGCCCGGCCGAGCGAGGTCGTCTTCACCAGCGGCGGGACCGAGGCGGACAACCTCGCCGTGAAAGGCTTGTACTGGGCGCGCCGGGATGGCTCTTCCCGGCGGCGGGTGCTGACCACCTCAGTGGAACACCACGCGGTCCTGGACTCGGTTCGCTGGCTGGAGGAGGCCCAGGGCGCCGCGGCCGTCTGGCTCGTGGTCGGCAGTGACGGCCTGGTCCGCCCGGACGCGCTGCGTGCTGCCATCGCGCAGGCTCCCGAGCAGGTGGCCCTGGTCAGCGTGATGTGGGCGAACAACGAGGTGGGCACGGTGCAGCCGGTCGGCGAGCTGGCCGCGGTAGCCCATGAGTACGGCGTGCCGTTCCACACCGACGCCGTGCAGGCCGCCGCGCAGCTACCCGTCGACTTCGCGGCCAGCGGCGCGGACGCGCTCACCGTCACCGGCCATAAGCTCGGCGGCCCGGTCGGCGTCGGGGCGCTGATCCTGGCTCGTGGCGTGACCCCCGTTCCCGTGCTGCACGGCGGCGGCCAGGAGCGCGATATCCGCTCCGGCACCCTCGACACCCCCGCGATCAGGGCGTTCGCGGTGGCGGCCGCGGTGTGCGCTAAGCACCGGGCCGACGAGGCCGGGCGGCTGGCCGGGCTCCGGGACGACCTGGTGCGCCAGGTGCTGGCCGCGGTGCCCGACGCCGTGCTCAACGGCCCGCCGCCGGGGCCGGACCGGCTGCCGGGGAACGCGCACTTCTCCTTCCCCGGCTGCGAGGGCGACGCGTTGCTCATGCTGCTGGACGCGAACGGGATCGCCTGCTCCACCGGCTCGGCCTGCACCGCGGGCGTGGCCGAGCCCAGTCACGTGCTGCTGGCCATGGGCGCCGACCAGTCCCGGGCCCGCGGCTCGCTCCGCTTCTCGCTCGGCCACACTTCCAGCCAGCGGGACGTGGATGCCCTGGGCCTGGTGATCCGCGAGGTGGTCGCCCGCGCCCGCCGCGCCGCCGCCCGCTGACCGCGCCGCCCGCTGACCGCGCCGCCCGCTGACCGCGCCGCCCGCTGACCGCGCGGCCCCGCGGAGGGCCTCCGGCCCTCCCGGCCGCGCGGTACTACGGTGCGGACCCCAGCGGGCGGCGGGGGTTCCAGGGGGTCGTCCCTCTGGGCAACACAGTCGTCCCCTGGGGTAACACAGTCGTCCCCCCTGGGTAATCTGGAAAAATGAGTCTTCGGGTGCTGGCGGCGATGTCGGGCGGGGTGGACTCCGCGACCGCCGCGGCTCGTGCGGTAGACGCGGGTCACGAGGTGACCGGCGTCCACCTGGCGCTGTCGTCGAACCCGTCGTCGTACCGGACTGGCGCCCGGGGCTGCTGCACGCTGGAGGACGCGCGGGACGCGCGGCGGGCCGCCGACGTCATCGGCATCCCGTTCTACGTGTGGGACATGGCCGAGCGTTTCCATCGCGACGTGGTGGAGGATTTCGTCGCCGAGTACGCCGCGGGCCGCACCCCGAACCCGTGCCTGCGGTGCAACGAGAAGATCAAGTTCGCGGCGGTGCTCGACCGCGCGCTGGCCCTCGGCTTCGACGCGGTCTGCACCGGCCACTACGCCCGGACCTCAGGCGGGGTCCTGCACCGGGCCGTCGACCCCGGCAAGGACCAGTCCTACGTGCTGGCCGTGCTCACCTCGGACCGGATCTCCCACGCCATGTTCCCGCTCGGCGACACGCCCAAGGCCCGGGTCCGCGCCGAGGCGGCGCGGCGCGGGCTGGCGGTGGCGGACAAGCCGGACAGCCACGACGTCTGCTTCATCGCCGACGGCGACACCAAGGGCTTCCTGGCCCGGCATCTGGGCCAGGCGCCGGGGCCCATCGTCGACGAGTCAGGCGCCGTCGTCGGCGAGCACGGCGGCGCCTACGGCTTCACCATCGGCCAGCGCAAGGGCTTGCGCGTGGGCACGCCCGCCCGCGACGGCAGGCCCCGGTACGTGCTCGACATCGAGCCGGTGACCCGGACGGTTACCGTGGGACCCGCCGAGGGCCTCGACATCATCGAGATCACCGCGGATCGCCCGGTCTGGACCGGCTGCGCCCCGCCGTCCGAGCCCCGCGACTGCCAGGTGCAGCTACGCGCCCACGGCGACGTGTACGCCTGCACGGCCTGGCTGGACGAAGGCGCGCTGCGCATCCGGCTGCACCATCCGGCCCGCGGCGTAGCCAGGGGCCAGGCCGCGGTCCTCTACGACGGCGACACCGTCCTCGGCAGCGCGACCGTCATGGCGACGTCCGGAAACGGCGCGACGGCCAGCCTCCAGGGCGCACGGGCTGGATTCGAATAATCTACGGGTCGTGAGTAGCCAGGAGGTTCGCGGTATCGATAGGTACTCGTGACTAGCGTGAGTACCTGGTGCGGATCGGCCAGCCGAGCTTGCGCCTGCCTAGGCCCTCTGTTTCGGTGAACAGTTCCGCGTAGTCCGATCCGGCTTGATCTAGCTCCCGCTCAAAGAGCGCCTGGGACGGGTACCCGGGAAGGTCTGCTGGATCCCGGCCCGCGCAGCGCGTGAAACGCTGTCTTTCGTAGTAGGCGTGCAGGCCCGTGTTAGTGGTCCACACGTCGATACGGATCAACGTGGCTCCGTGGTCTCTCTTGGCCACGTCGGCCGCCCAGTTTAGGAGTCCGGCGCCGAGGCCGAGACCGCTGTAGCTTCTCCTCACGATGACCCGCCGGACGTATAGGGCTGGCTCGTGACGCTTGTGCGCCGGCCAGATCGACTGCCCCTGAGCGGCTACCGGCTCATCGGTATCAATGGTGATGGTGCCTGCCACGGTTCCGTCGTCCCAGAGGAGCCACGTCTTGCCCTTGAGCAGGTCACTACGTATGCGCTCTTTCTGGCCTGCCCGGCTTGGCCAGGGCTTCGCCCACTGATCCGTGTGCTTGCTTCCGCGCAGCCACTTCGCGGCTCCGCGGACGAGTCTGCGGACCCTCCGTAGGTCCGCCGGCGTAGCAGGACTGAGGGCGAAAGGAAACCTTCTCACCGATACATAGTCACCCGTGCCTGGCGTATGCGATACCGCCAGGGGCGCAACTTAACCAGACTCGATGGCCGCCTTGACGCACGTCTCGAGATCAAGAAACCGTTGGCCTGGCTAAACGCAAGCCGGGCGAAACCTCAGGCTCGCCAGGACTTGGGCGTTTCCAGACCTCGGCCGGGTGAAGTTTTTGCCGAGCGGAAATGATGTTTCCTGTTTCTGTAGACCTCCTAACTCTCCGCTTTGTCATACTTCACACTCGATGATCGTGTCTCACGACCACCTTGTGTGACGCTGCGTATCGCGGATCAAGCTAACCAGTCGACTGGGGCGACTGGATCCACCAGCCCGATGTGCCCGATCTTCGTCCCTGGCAGGGCGGCGTGTGCGGGATTGACATGGCTTTCCTGCCGGTGTGCGGATCGCGTTTTCTTCGACCGTGTTCTCATCTATACCGCCGGCGCCACTTATGAAAGCAGCGCCGACGGCGCAACGAAAGGTCCGGCCGCCCCGAATAAGGGATCGGTCGAACATATGCCGCTTACTAACCGGCGCGTTAAAGCCCCTCCATGGCCACTACGATGTCCTGCATCCAGGGGTCGTAGTGTTCGTACCTGTACTGATTGGAGGGACGTGCGTGAAATTTCGCCACGGCACTTTCCCCCTTTCTGGTATTCATTAGTGATCGGGTGTTCTAGTGTTGCGGTACTGAAGGTATTTCCATACTGGCGGCAGGAGGTCTTCCGTGCCTAATCCCCAGGGCGAGCCCTAGGCCTCGCGGGTTGCTGCGCTGCTGGCGCTGGCCCCCTCGAGAGCATGCGGTTACATACGGCGGCTCATACGGTCTGCTCGGCTGGTGCCGGCTCCGCCGGTATTGATGGCACGGCCGGCGTGGCAAGTTCATCAGGCACTGAGCCTGAGTTCATGACGAACTGGTTGCGGTCGGCGGGAAACGCGCTGACCGTCACCCGGAACGGGACCGGGGCAACAGTGCTGCCGGAGTATCCGGTGCGGATGATGACTACGACAGATATCCGGCCGTCATCGGGCAGCTTAAAGAATTTCGCCTCGACCTCGTCAGGCGACCGCACCAGGATACTGTCACGGTAGCCGACCTGCTCCATGTTCAGCGCATTCTTAAGGTAGGCGACCGTGCCCTCGGCTATGTCATCCGCAACGATCAGCCGCTGGGCGCCTTTGGTCACAAGGTCCATGGGGTAAAACGACGTCTGAAGTGACCACGGCTTCCCGTCTATGTACCGCTGCTGGTGACGGCTGAGTATCGGCGTTCCGACCGGAACGTTCAGCTGTTCGGCGACGGTACCCTCAGCGCGCTGGATTTCTACCCGAGGAGTATCTGACTTGGGAGTCCGGCCTCTGGCCTTGACCTCGGAGAGCGCGGCCACCCCTTCGCCGCCGCCGAGTCCGGTTTCAGTATCGGCAGACAAGGTGGTGACGAAGATGTCGAGCCGGTCGACGACGAACGTGCCCTGGCCTGGCCGGGTCTCGATCAGAGCTCGGCTGGCCAGCCACTTGATGGCATCACGGATGGTGTTCCGCGATGCCTTGTACTCTTCCCTCAGGTCCAGCTCGGTAGGGAGCTGTTGACCTGGGCGAAGTTTCCCGGACTCGATGGCCTGACGGAGGTCCTGAGCGATCCGCCAGTACATGGGGTCAGCCATGACTCCTCCTGCGGTTGTCCCACCACGCCAGCCTGAAGATACCAACCAGCCCAGCAGACAGGATGATCCTAGCGGAGCGGATCATCCTTGTCGGCAGGACGGTCGGTTTCTTTGGCATTATCCCGTTTACTACCCAGGATCCGGTGGTATAAGCTTGGCAACACCAGAGGTTGGGATGGCTAGGACGGCAGGGTCAATGGGGCTTAGCCTAGCAGATAGGATGCTTGGTCGCATCGGAACCTGCCAGATGATTCCAGATACTCTAGCAGCCCAGACCAGCCCAGCTCACTGGATGACACGCCCAGGCCGTGAGCTTGCGGGATTGCCGCGGGACCACGTGCAACCTAGGCTCGCGGGCTGACCGCCCCGGGCCGCAGGATCGGGGCCAGCGGGTAAACCCGCAGGCTAGGAAGCCGGTCCGCGGGTCATCGCGGACCGTAACGGCGGGAGGCCATCATGGCCGGTGTCGTAGGGGTCGTAGCAATCGCTCTATTGGCAGTCTTCGTGACCGGCGGCATCGTGGCGGTCATGGGCCTGGCTGCGGTGGCGATAAGACGTGAGGACCGTGGCCTGACGTTGACGGCGCAAGCATCTAACTGGCAGCTCAGAGGGGTGCGGCGGCTAATGGGGGTCGGCCTGCGCGATGTGGACACGGAGCTCGGGCGCGCTATGAAAGAACTCGTCAAGTAACAACCCACCCAGACGGAGGGGGTGACGCCCGCCGCAACGGGAGCGGCGGGCGTCAGCACGCGGGGGGACGGTCATCTCGTAGACGACGTTTAGGTATCCCAGTCATACCAACAGATCTGATGACGGGTATGGCTCGGCCTGGTGGTGTAGACCCACCCATCCTAAAAATCGGAATATCTGGCATGTACCACGTTTTAGTCCGCAAAGAGTGCGGTACAACCCAGATAGGTTGGGATGACCCGGATAACCCGATTCATTCTGGCCATTAGGCTCCTTGGGTCCATCAGAATGTGTCAGGTTGTTCTAAAGAACCAGATGACCTGACTCAACCTGGTCTTCCCGATGGGCCACCCGTAGTGACCGTGGGCATGGAGACATGCCGACGAGGGGTGGAGGCCATGATGGTCGGTGTCACAGTGACCGTGGCGATCGTAATCTTCATTTTTTTCTGCGCTGGCATCGTGTTCGGTGTGGCCTGGATCTACGTCAGGTCCCTCCGGCGCGAGCGCTACCGAGAGGGCCCCGGCGACCAGGGGGCCGGGAACGAGGATCCCGAACCCAGGAAGTGGCCGTTCCTGGACTGACGGGCGCACCATTGCATCTAGATGGCCGGTGTGACCTTGGGTGGCTCGCGGCCAGGGCGGCTGAGAGAGATCGAGCCCGCATGACGAGCGCTGATCGCGGGTTTGTCACCTGGCGGTTCTAAGCTCGACGTGTGCGAGATGACCATGATGGGCCGGGCTACCCGTGGCCGGCCGGAAGCGCCACCGGGATCGGCTCGATGCCGGGGACGAACCCGGCCGAGGCAATGCGGATGGTCGCCGGGGAACTTCCCGAGTTCCCGTACCTGCCCGAACTTCCTGATCGCGGGCCGGGAGGGGACCTGACCGGCCGGACCGCCGCGCTGCTCATCGACATGGCCGTCGAGGTCACCCCGCGCGGCTGGCGGCTGGCCGAACGGCCCGGCCGTGACCTGGCCCGGGCCAGGTCCATGCTCTCCTCGGACCTGGACGCCCTCGAAGAGGTGCTCGACGGCTTCAGCGGGCCGGTCAAGATCCAGCTGTGCGGGCCGTGGACGCTGGCCGCGACGCTGGAGTTGCCGCACACGATGAACGTGGCCGTCGCCGATCCCGGCGCGGTGGCCGACCTGACCGCCTCACTGGCCGAGGGCGCGGCCGCCCACGTGGCCGACGTGGCCAAGCGGCTACCCGGGGCCCGGCTGGTCGTCCAGTTCGACGAGCCGGCCCTGCCCGCCGTGGCGCAGGGCATGGTGCCGACGGCGAGCGGGCTGTCGCGGCTCGCCGCGGTCGAGGCTGAGACGCTGCGGGAAAGGCTGGAGCAGGTGCTCGCGGCCACCCACGCCTACACGATCGTGCACTGCTGTGCGTCCTCGGCTCCGTTCGGGATAATCAGGGCGGCGGAGGCCGGCGGCGTCGCCTTCGACCTCGGCCAGCTACGGCGGGCGGACGAGGACGGGGTGGCCGAGTCCGCGGAGGCGGGCATGGGACTGCTGACGGGCGCGGTCCCGGCAGTGCCTGACCAGGCGGCCGGAGGCGCCGGCTCCGGCGGGGCGAGCGGTAGCGGCAGGCAGGCTAGCGGGGCGAGCGGGAGCAGTGAGCAGGCCGACGGGGCTCACCAGACCGCGGAGCGGGTCATCCGGCTCTGGCGGCGGCTGGGGCTGTCGCTGGCGACGTGCGCGGAGCAGGCGGTGATCACGCCGGCCTGCGGCCTGGCCAGCGTGTCCCCGGCCCAGGCGCGCGCCGCGTTGACCCGGTGCCACCAGGCGGCGAGCATGTTGCCCGAGCTGATCGCAGAGACAGGGGGAGAGCTCAGGTGACAGAGAAGGACGAGGCTCAGGACGGCCAGGTCGGGCCGGCGGAGGACCAGGGCGGGGGCCCGGAGCCCGAAGCGGCGCCCGCGGCGGCGCGGCGGCGGCACGCCGACCTCAGCCTGGACATCACCGAGGCTGATCACCGTTATTACGTCCTCGATTCGCCCACGATCTCCGACATCGACTACGACACCAAGATGCGCGAGCTGCGCGCGCTCGAGGAGCAGTACCCGGACCTGCGCACGCCCGACTCGCCGACCCAGACCGTGCACGGGACGGTGTCCACGCTGTTCACCCCGGTCGAGCACCTGGAGCGGCTGCTCAGCCTGGACAACGTCTTCTCCGATGAGGACCTGGGCAGCTGGGCGGACCGGGTCACGCGGCTCGGCGGCACGGGGCCTTACCTGTGCGAGCTGAAGATCGACGGGCTGGCGATCGACCTCGTCTACTCCGGCGGCGCGCTGGTCAAGGCGGCCACCAGGGGCGACGGGCGCACCGGCGAGGACGTCACGCCGAACATCCGGACCATCTCGTCCATCCCGGCGCGGCTCACCGGTTCGGGGCATCCGGCCATCCTCGAGGTCAGGGGCGAGGTGTTCATGCCGGTCGAGGCGTTCGGGAAGCTGAACGAGTCGCTCCTCGACGCGGGCAAGGCGGCGTTCGCCAACCCGCGGAACTCCGCGGCCGGGTCGCTGCGACAAAAGGACCCCCGGATCACCGCGTCCCGGGCGCTCGACGCCATCATTCACGGCATCGGCCGGGTGGAGGGTGCCGACGGCTCCGACATCAGCGGCTCGGCCGCCGGTCCTGGCGAGGAGGGGCACCTCGAAGGGGCGCCGGACACGCAGTCCGGCTGGTACGAGCGGCTGCGCGGCTGGGGCCTGCCGGTCAGCGGGCTGTACCAGATCGTGCCCGACATGGACGGGGTCCGCGAGTACATCGCCCGCTACGCCGAGCACCGACACGATCCCCCGTACGAGATCGACGGCGTGGTGGTGAAGGTGGACCAGATTGCGCTGCAGCGCAGGCTCGGCTCGACCAGCCGGGCGCCCCGATGGGCCATCGCCTACAAGTACCCGCCGGAAGAGGTCACCACCAGGCTGCTCGACATCAAGGTGAACGTCGGGCGTACCGGCCGGGTTACCCCGTTTGCCGTGATGGAGCCGGTCAAGGTCAGCGGGTCGACGGTGGACCGGGCCACCTTGCACAACGCGGACGAGATCAAGCGCAAGGGCGTGCTCATCGGCGACATGGTGATCTTGCGGAAGGCCGGAGACGTGATCCCCGAGGTGCTCGGGCCGGTAGCCGACCTGCGCGACGGGACGGAGCACGAATTCGAGTTCCCGACTGCGTGCCCGGCCTGCGGGACTACCCTGGCCCGCGAGGAGGACGAGGTCGACTGGCGCTGCCCGAACACCCAGTTCTGCCCGGCCCAGCTGCGCGAGCGGCTCTTCCACCTGGCCGGGCGGGGCGCCTTCGACATCGAGGTGCTCGGCTACGAGGCGGTCAGCGCGCTGCTGGACTGCGGTCTGGTCGCCGACGAGGGCGACGTCTTCGCGCTCACCGCCGAGCGGCTCGAGACCTGCCCGTTCTTCATGGTCAAGCAGGGCACGCTGAGCGCCAACGCGACCAGGCTGCTGGCCAACCTGGCCGAGGCGCGGACCAGGCCGCTGTGGCGGATCCTGGTGGCGCTGTCCATCCGGCACGTCGGGCCGACGGCGGCCCGGGCGCTGGCGGCCGAGTTCGGCTCGGTGGAGGCCATCGAGGCGGCCAGCGTGGACGCGCTGGCCGCGGTCGAGGGGGTCGGGCCGACGATCGCGGCCTCGGTGCGTGACTGGTTCACCGTCGACTGGCACCGGGCGATCATCGCGAAGTGGCGGGACGCCGGAGTGCAACTCGAAGACCCGGGCTTCGACCCCACCCGGGCCGCCGCCCGCCTGCTGGCTGGCGTGTCCGTGGTCATCACCGGGACGCTGGCCGAATTCAGCCGGGACGAGGCCGGCGAAGCGGTCCGGCAGGCGGGCGGCAAGGTGACCGCCTCGGTGTCCAAGAAGACCGATTTCGTGGTCGCCGGCGAGAACGCCGGCTCCAAATACGACAAGGCCGTCGAGCTCGGCGTGCCGATCCTCGACGAGCCCGCCTTCCGCGTCCTGCTCACCGAGGGCCCCGACGCCGTCCGCCCCTCCGGCTCCACCGCCCTCAACTGACCCGCAGGCCCCGCCGCCGTTTGGCATGGATGTGGCAGCCTGCCCGGAAGAACGGGTAGGGTGCCGCAACCATGCCCATTGCGGAATGCCGCTAAGTCTCAGTGGTGGCTTCCGCCAGCCTGCGGCGCAGGTAGCGGCGCTCGGCATCGGTGCTCGTCAGCTCCAGCGCCTCCCGGTAGGCGGCGGCCGCCTCGGGCCTGCGGCCGAGGCGGCGCAGGAAGTCGGCCCTGGTCGCGGGGAGCAGGTGATAGCCGGCCAGTTGGCCCGCCGCCGCCAGCTCTTCGACCAGCGAAAGGCCGGCCAAGGGCCCGCGGGCCATCCCCACCGCGACCGCGTGGTTCAGTTCCACCACGGGCGTGGGCAGGAACTCAAGAAGCCGGCCGTACAGGGCGGCGATCTGCGGCCAGTCGGTGCTCTCCGCCGTAACAGCGGTCGCGTGGCAGGCGGCGATGGCCGCCTGGACCTGATACGGACCCGGCCGCCCGCGCCGCAGCGCCGCCTCCAACAGCGAGACGCCCTCGCTGATCTCGGCCGCGTCCCACAACGTACGGTCTTGTTCCTCCAGGGTCACCAGGTCGCCATGGGTGTCCAGCCGGGAGGCGCGGCGCGCGTCGTGCAGCAGCATCAGCGCCAGCAGGCCGGCCGCCTCCGGTTCGTCCGGCATCAGCCGGGCCAGCACCCGGGCCAGCCTGATCGCCTCGGCGCTGAGATTCTGCCGGACCAGATCCGCGCCTGTCGTCGCCGAGTAACCCTCATTGAACAGCAGGTAGAGCACGCCGAGCACGCCCGGCGTGCGTTCGGGCAGCAGGTGCGCCGGGGGGACCCGGTACGGGATCCCCGCGTGCTGGATCTTCTGCTTGGCCCGCACCAGCCGCTTGGCCATCGTCGGCTCGCTGGCCAGGAACGCCCGGGCGATCTCCGCCGTGGTCAGCCCGGCCAGCGTGCGCAGGGTGAGCGCGACCCGGGCCTCGAGCGCCAGCGCCGGGTGGCAGCAGGTGAACATCAGCCGCAGCCGGTCGTCGGGCACGCCGCTGTGGTCGGTCTCGGGCTGGCCGGCCGGAGATTCGGGCGGCAAAGACATGGCGGCGACCTCCCGGAGTTTGGCGGCTCCGACCGCCTTCCTGCGCAGCACGTCGATGGCGCGGTTCCGGGCGGCCGTGGTCAGCCACGCGCCCGGCCGGCCGGGGATGCCGTCTTTCGGCCACCGCTGCAGGGCCATCGCGAACGCGTCCTGCGCGCATTCCTCGGCGAGGTCCCAGTCGCCGGTGGTCCGGATCAGTGTCGCGACGACCCGGCCCCACTCATCCCGGAACGCGGCGTCCACCGCGGCCCGGACGGCCTTGACGTCAGCGCTCACCACGCACCTCCACAGCATCGACGAACGACAAGACCGCCACAGGACCACGCGCGACCACGGTAACGCGCCTTATTGCTTACAGCCTGCCTCCGCAGCGCCCCTAAGATGACGTGCATGCCCATTACCCGTGACGAGGTCGCGCACCTGGCGCGGCTGTCCAGGATCGTGCTCAGCGACGCCGAACTAGACCATCTGGCGCCCCAGCTGGATCAGATCATCACGGCCGTCGCGCAGGTCCAGGAGGTCGCCGCCGAGGGCATCCCGCCCACCTCGCACGCGACCGGCCTGACCAACGTGTTCCGCGACGACGAGCCCGCCCCGTGCCTCACCCCGGAAGAAGCGCTCGCCGAGGCGCCCGCGGTGGAGCAGCAGCGGTTCAAGGTGCCGAGAATCCTGGGGGAGGACTAAGCCTGATGGAACTCACCCGCATGACCGCAGCCGAGCTGTCCGCTGCGCTCACCGACGGCGAGGTCTCCGCGACCGAAGTCACCCAGGCGCACCTGGACCGGATCGCCGCCGTCGACGACCGCGTGCACGCCTTCCTGCACATCGCGGCGGACAGCGCGCTGGCCCAGGCGCGGGACGTCGACGAAAGGCGCGGGAAAGGCGAACAGCTGGCCCCGCTGGCCGGCGTCCCGGTCGCGGTCAAGGACGTCTTCACCACCAAGAACATGCCGACCACCTGCGGCTCGCGCATCCTGGACGGCTGGCACCCGCCGTACGACGCGACGATCACGCAGCGGCTCAAGCAGGCCGGCGCGATCATCCTCGGCAAGACCAACATGGACGAGTTCGCCATGGGTTCCTCCACCGAGAACTCCGCGTTCGGCCCGTCCCGCAACCCGTGGGACCTGGACAAGATCCCGGGTGGCTCGTCCGGCGGCTCCGCTGCCGCGGTGGCCGCCTACGAGGCGCCGCTGGCCATCGGCACCGACACCGGCGGCTCGATCCGGCAGCCCGCCGCGGTCTGCGGGATCGTCGGCACCAAGCCGACCTACGGCGGCTCGTCACGATACGGGGTGGTCGCGTTCGCGTCCTCCCTGGACACCCCTGGACCGTTCGGCCGGACGGTGCTGGATGCGGCCCTGTTGCACGAGGCGATCTCCGGGCCCGACCCGATGGATTCCACCTCGATCGACGCGCCGGTGCCGCCGGTGGTGGCCGCGGCGCGCGAGGCCGACGTGAGCGGCATGCGGATCGGCGTGGTCACCGAGCTGAGCGGTGACGGCTACCAGCCGGGCGTGCTGTCCAGGTTCGCCGAGGCGGTCGAGTTGCTCGAGTCGCTGGGCGCCAAGGTGACCGAAGTGTCCTGCCCGCACTTCAGGTACGCGCTGCCCGCCTACTACCTGATCGCGCCCAGCGAGGCCTCGTCCAACCTGGCCCGGTTCGACGCGATGCGGTACGGCCTGCGGGTCGGCGACGACGGGAGGCGGGACGCCGAGGAGGTCATGGCGCTGACCCGGGAGGCGGGGTTCGGTGCCGAGGTCAAGCGGCGCATCATCCTCGGCACGTACGCGCTGTCCAGCGGCTACTACGACGCCTACTACGGCAAGGCGCAGCAGGTGCGCACGCTGATCGTCAGGGACTTCGACGCGGCCTTCGGCCAGGTCGACGTGCTGGTGTCGCCCTCGACGCCGACCACGGCGTTCGGAATCGGGGAGCGGGCCGACGACCCGATGGCGATGTACCTGGCCGACCTGTGCACGATCCCGTCGGACCTGGCGGGCAACGCGGCGATCTCGGTCCCGTGCGGGCTCGCGCCGGAGAACGGGCTGCCGGTCGGGCTGCAGGTGATGGCGCCCGCGCTGGCCGACGACCGGCTGTACCGGGTCGCCGCGGCCGCGGAGGCGGCCCTCACCGGCCGCTGGGGTCAGCCGCTGCTCGCCAGCGCGAAAGGACTTGAATCATGACGACCATGGACACGCTGGTCCCGTTCGCCGAGGCGGTAGCGCGCTACGACCCGCTGATCGGGCTGGAGACCCACGTGGAGCTCGGCACCAGGACCAAGATGTTCTGCGGCTGCCCGACCGCGTTCGGCGCCGAGCCGAACAGCCAGGTCTGCCCGGTCTGCCTGGGCCTGCCCGGCTCGCTGCCGGTGGTGAACCGGATGGCGATCGAGTACACGATCAGGATCGGCCTGGCCCTGAACTGCTCGATCGCGACCTGGTGCCGGTTCGCCAGGAAGAACTACTTCTACCCTGACATGCCGAAGAACTTCCAGATCTCCCAGTACGACGAGCCGCTGTGCACGGACGGCTGGCTGGACGTCGCGGTGGGGATGAGGACCATCCGGGTCGGGATCGAGCGGGTGCACCTGGAAGAGGACACCGGCAAGTCGCTGCACGTGGGCGGGGCCACCGGCCGGATCCACGGCGCCGAGTACTCGCTCGTCGACTACAACCGGGCCGGCATCCCGCTGGTGGAGGTCGTGACCAAGCCGATCGAGGGGACCGGCGCGGACGCGCCCGTCGCCGCGCGCGCCTACGTCACCGAACTGCGGGATCTGCTCCGCTCCCTCGGCGTCTCCGACGTGCGGATGGAAGAGGGCTCGCTGCGCTGCGACGTGAACACCTCGCTGGCGCCGCGCGGGTCCGGCCGCTGGGGGACGCGCACGGAGACCAAGAACGTCAACTCGCTGCGCTCGGTGGAGCGCGCGGTCCGGTTCGAGATCGAGCGGCAGGCCGCCGTGCTCGAGGCCGGCGGCCGGGTCATCCTCCAGACCAGGCACTTCCACGAGGACACCGGGACCACGACCCCCGGGCGGTCCAAGGAAGAGGCCCAGGACTACCGGTACTTCCCCGAGCCCGACCTGGTGCCGGTCGCCCCGTCGCGCGAATGGGTCGCGCAGATCCAGGCCACGCTGCCCGAGGTGCCGTCCGCGCGGCGGGCCCGGCTGCAGGCCGAGTGGGACCTGTCCGAGGCGGACATGACCGCGCTGTCCAACGCCGGCGCGCTCGACCTGGTGGCGGAGACGGTCGCCGCGGGTGCCACGCCGGCCGACGCGCGTAAGTGGTGGCTGGGCGAACTCGCCCGCCGGGCCAACGAGGCAGGCACCGAGCTAGCGGACCTGGCCATCACCCCGGCTCAGGTCGCTCGAATCGCGGAACTGGTCGCGGCGGGCACGCTCAACGACCGGCTCGCACGCGAAGTGATCGACGCGGTGCTCGCCGGCGAAGGCACCCCCGACGAGATCGTTGCGGCTCGCGGCCTGGCCGTGGTCAGCGACGAAGGCGAGCTCACCAAGGCCGTCGACGAGGCCATCGCCGCCAATCCCGACGTAGTGGCCAGGATCCGCGACGGCAAGCTAAACGCGGCGGGCGTCCTGGTCGGCGCGGTCATGAGGGCTACCGGCGGCAAGGCCGACGCCACCCGCGTCCGCGAGCTGATCCTCCAGCGCCTCACCTAGCTCGGCAAGCTAGAGCCTCGCCAGGCGCCGGGGCCGGGGTGCAGCGGGCGTCGCAGCTGGCTGGACCGCTCCGACCAAAATCCTTGGACCGAACGAGGAGGGCTGGGGGCCTGGTCATCGCCTGAGCGTGTCATCAGGACGGCGACCAGGGCCGCGATTTCTTCCGGCGTGGCGTCACCGCGGATCACCCGCAGGAGCGGCCGCCCCGAAGGCTGATCGTCGTCAGCGGGGCGGGTAACCACGCTCGTTCGGTATAAAGATCTTTAGCCACGGGATCGGCCCAGGCTGATGCCGAACTCGCGGTGGACCCGCTCCCAGAACGCGTCCCGCAGCCACTCGCGGGCCTCCTGGTAGGGGCGCAGCGACAGGCCGAGTTCCTTCTCGGCGTCGACGAGCAGTTCCTTGTCGATGACCGGCGGCAGGATCGGGCCGGGCAGCAGGTCCCTGATGTTGTCCCGGCCGCGGGTCAGGATCCATTTCTGCGCGACGTGCTCGCCCGCTTCCTCGACCCGCGTCCGGTCGGGCCCGAGGCGCGGCATCGGGCCGGTGTTGCTGATGGCCGGGAAGCCTCCGGTATTGGTGGACAGGACCGGGTACCCGCCGGTCCGCGACGGCGACGGGGGCCGGGCGTGGCGCTCGCCGAACAACTGGGCCGGCGTCGGCGCCGCCGGCGAGGTTCCCAGGACCGGGTCGGGCCTGGCCGTCTCGACGGCGGTCGGGTTCTTGGTGAAGTAGGGCCGCAGGAACGCGCCGTCGAGCACGTCGACCGTGTCCGATTCCCAGACCAGGCGCTCGGCCTGGTTGGTGCCGTACGGCGGCTCGATGCCCCACAGGTGGACCCGCACCCCGAACGCCTGGGCCGCCTCGACCGCGGGCACCATGTCCTCGTCGCCCGCGATGAGGACCGAGTTGGTGATCGCGCGGTGCCGGGCCAGGGCCTCCATGTCCGCCCTGATCTGGGCGTCCACGCCCTTCTGCTGGCCGCGCGCGTTCAGGTTGCCGAGCCGGAGCTTGACCCAGGGCATCTGGGCGATGACCCGCTGGTCGATGGTCGGCACCCGGTCGCGGGCGGCGTCGTACCAGTAGACGCGGAGCAGTTCGCCGCGGATCAGCTCGTCGGCGTGCTTGGTGACCACCTGGATCAGCGGGACGGCGTCGACCCGGAAATCCCGGCGCGAGCTCGACCCGAACAGCAGTTCACCCGCCGCGGCGTAGATATAGCCGACATCCACCATGACCGCGTAGCGGGCCAGGATGGGGAGCGGGGCAGCGAATTCGGTCATCACCTCCGACTCTAGGGCAGGCAGGTAAGTGCGCGTGCCAGTTGTGCCACTTTTGCCGACGGATTGGATTGACCTGGACACGCTTCGTAAAGAAATTGCCTCACGCAATTGCTTCTACAGGGGTATGTTGCCGTGTTTTTTGGGCGGCAGGGTCTGCCGCTTGGTGCGCAGGGCGCGCAGCGCGCGGGTGACCGCGAGCCTGGTTTCCGCCGGGCGGATGACCGCGTTGACATAGCCTCGCTCGGCCGCGATGTACGGGTTGGCCAGGGTGTCCTCGTACTCGGTGATCCGCTGGGCGCGCACCGCGTCGGGATCCTCGGCGCTGGCCAGCTCGCGGCGGTACAAGATGTTCACCGCGCCCTGCGCGCCCATGACCGCGATCTGCGCGGTCGGCCAGGCCAGGTTGACGTCGCCGCCGAGATGCTTGGAGCCCATCACGTCGTAGGCGCCGCCGTACGCCTTCCTGGTGATCACCGTGACCTTCGGCACCGTGGCCTCGGCGTAGGCGTAGATGAGCTTGGCGCCGCGGCGGATGATCCCGCGCCATTCCTGGGTCACGCCGGGCAGGAAGCCCGGCACGTCGACGAAGGTCAGGATCGGGATGCTGAACGCGTCGCAGGTCCTGACGAACCGGGCCGCCTTCTCCGAGGCGTCGATGTCCAGGCATCCGGCCAGGTGCATCGGCTGGTTGGCCACCACGCCGACCGGCGAGCCTTCCACCCGGCCGAAGCCGACCACCATGTTCGGCGCGAAGCCCGCGTGTACCTCCAGGAACTCGCCGTCGTCGAGCACGTGGGTGATCACCTCGTGCATGTCGTAGGGCTGGTTCGGCGAGTCGGGAACGAGCGTGTCGAGTTCCGCGTCATCCTCGTCCGGTTCAGTGAGGTCCAGGTCCGGGGCTTCTCGCCTGGGCAGCTCGTCCAGGTTGTTCGAGGGCAGGTAGGACAGCAGGTCGCGGGCGAAGTCGATGCAGTCCTGCTCGTCTTTGGCCTGGTAGTGGGCCACGCCGGACTTGACGCCGTGCGCGTGGGCGCCGCCGAGGTCCTCGAAGCTCACGTCCTCGCCGGTCACCGTCTTGATCACGTCGGGACCGGTGATGAACATGTGAGACGTTCCCTCCACCATGAGGGTGAAGTCGGTGATGGCCGGGGAGTAGACCGCCCCGCCCGCGCACGGGCCCATGACCAGCGAGATCTGCGGGATGACGCCGGAGGCCATCACGTTGCGGTAGAAGATCTCGGCGAACAGGCCGAGCGCCACCACGCCTTCCTGGATCCGGGCGCCGCCGCCGTCGTTGATCCCGATCATCGGGCAGCCGGTCTTCAGCGCGTGATCCATGATCTTGACGATCTTCTCGCCGTAGACCTCGCCCAGCGAGCCGCCGAACACGGTGAAATCCTGGCTGAACACGCAGACCGGGCGCCCGTCCACGGTGCCGTACCCGGTGACCACGCCGTCCCCGTAGGGCCGGGTGGCCGCGATCCCGAAGTCGGTGGCACGGTGCCTGGCCAGCTCGTCGAACTCGGTGAACGAGCCGTCATCGAGCAGCAGCTCGACCCGCTCCCGGGCGGTCAGCTTGCCTCGCTCATGCTGCTTGGCCACCGCCTGCTCCGAGCCGGCGTGCACGGCCTCGTGCCGCCGCCGCTCGAGGTCGGCGATCTTGCCCGCGGTGGTGTGCGGGGCGGCGACAGGCTCGCGATCGCCTCCGAGTTCGGCGGCGGCTTGGGTCGTCATGGGCATCAGGCTAGCGGGTAGGTCAGCCTGGGCAATTAAGCTCTGACCGTGAACAGGGAAAGAGAGAGGGACCGCGCCGCGCTGCCGGAGCCGATGCGACGCGATGTCCGGCTGCTGGGCGACATCCTCGGCGAGGTCATCCGCGACTCCGCCGGCCCCGGGCTGCTGGCCGACGTGGAGCGGCTGCGGCGCGCCGTGATCGAGGCCCGCCGAGGCGAGCGGGACGAGGACCCGGCGGACGGTGACAAGATCGCGGCGCTGGTCGCGTCGTGGAGTCTGGACCAGGCCGAGCAGGTCGCCCGCGCCTTCACCGTCTACTTCCACCTGGCCAACCTGGCCGAAGAGCACCAGCGCATCCGCATCCTGCGGGAGCGCGATTCCGGGCAGGCGCCGGTGCGGGAATCGCTCGCCGCCGCGGTGGCCGAGGTCGCTCACGACGGCGGGCCCGGCCACCTGGCCGAACTGCTCGCCCGGCTGCGCGTGCACCTGGTGCTCACCGCGCACCCCACCGAGGCGCGCCGGCGCGCCGTGGTGGCGGCGCTGCGCCGGATCAGCGGGCTGCTCGACGTCCTGGACGACCACCGGGCCGGGGCGACCGACCACGACGAAGCGCGGCGCGGGCTGCGCGAGCAGGTCGACCTGCTGTGGCGGACATCACAGCTGCGGGTCAAGGCGATGGACCCGATCGACGAGGTCCGCACGGTGATGACCGCGTTCGACGAGACCCTGTTCCGGGTGGTCCCCACGGTGTACCGGGAACTGGACCGGGCGGTGGCCACGGCGGAGAGCGACGGTGCTGACCGCGGCGGCGCTGGCCGCGGCGGCGCTGGCCGCGGCGGGGCGGCGCCGCCGGTGCCGGCCTTCCTGCGGTTCGGCAGCTGGGTGGGCGCGGACCGGGACGGCAACCCGTTCGTCACCGCGCAGGTCACCCGCGAGACCGCGACGATCCAGGCCGATCACATCCTGCGCGCGCTGGAAAACGCCACGACCCGGATCGGCCGGGCGCTGACCATGCACGAGGCGACCACACCCTCGACCGCGGGCCTGCGCCGCGCGCTGGCCGCGGCCTCGGCCGCGCACCCCGAACTGATGGCCGAGATCGTGGCCCGGTCACCGCAGGAGCCGTACCGGGCCTACCTGCTGTACGCGGCGCAGCGGATCAACGCGACCCGGGTCCGGCACGCCGACCTGGCCTACCCGGGGCCGGCCACATATCTCGCCGACCTGCGCATCGTCCAGGAGTCGCTGGCCGCGGCCGGGGCCAGCAAGCAGGCGTTCGGTGAGCTGCAGCACCTCATCTGGCAGGCCGATACGTTCGGGTTCCACCTGGCCGGCCTGGAGGTCAGGCAGCACAGCGAGGTGCACGCCCGGGCGCTGGCCGAGCTCCGGGCGGCGGGCCCACCCGGAGCCGAGCCCGGAGCCGAGCGCGGCGGGACGCTCGGCGCCGGCGACGACGGGGTTTTCCGGTCCTGGTCGGCGCAGACCGAGGAGGTGCTGGCCACGATCCGCGCCGTGGCCTGGGTCCAGGACCGGTACGGCGTGGACGCGTGCCGGCGGTACGTGGTGAGCTTCACCCGTTCGGCCGATGACATCGCCGCGGTCTACGAGCTCGCCCGGTACGCCACGGACGGCGGCCCGATCCCCAAGCTCGACGTGGTGCCGCTGTTCGAGAGCTCGGCCGATCTGGCCCACGCGCCGGACGTGCTGACCGGCATGCTCGCACTCCCGGACGTCGCCGAGCGGGTCGCCGCCAACGACGGTGCGCTGGAGGCGATGCTCGGGTACTCCGACTCGGCCAAGGAACTCGGGCCGGCCAGCGCCACCCTGCGGCTGTTCGACACCCAGGCCAGGCTGGCCGAGTGGGCCGCGGCCCACGGCGTGCGGCTGACCCTGTTCCACGGCCGGGGCGGCGCGCTCGGCCGGGGCGGCGCAGGCCGGCCGCGCCGTGCTGGCGCAGGCGCCCGGCTCGGTCAACGGGTCGTTCAAGGTCACCGAGCAGGGCGAGGTCATCTTCGCCAGGTACGGTCAGCCGGCCATCGCCAAGCGGCACCTGGAGCAGGTCAGCTCCGCGGTGCTGCTCGCGTCGTCGGCGCGGATCGCCGAGCGGAACGCGGCCGCCGCGGCCAGCTACCGGGACGTGGCCGACCGGATCGACGAGGCCGCCCGGGCGGCCTTCCGCACGCTGGTCGAGGAGGACGGTTTCGGCGACTGGTTCGCGCGGATCAGCCCGCTCGGCGAGATCGGCGGCCTGCGCATCGGTTCGAGGCCGGCCAAGCGCGGGCTGATCCCGGCGGTCTCCGGCGCCAGCCGGGCCGCCAGGGCCACCATGGACCTGGCCGACCTGCGGGCGATCCCGTGGGTCTTCGCCTGGTCGCAGACCCGGCTGAACCTGCCGGGCTGGTACGGGCTGGGCAGCGGGCTGGCCGCCATCGCCGACGCCGACGGCGTAGCGGTGCTGCGCCGCGCGTACCGCGAGTGGCCGCTGTTCGGCGTGCTGCTGGACAACGCGGAGATGAGCCTGGCCAAGACGGACCGGCTGATCGGGGCCCGCTACCTCGCCCTCGGCGGCCGCGACGACCTGACCGAACTCGTGCTCGCCGAGTACGACCTGACCAGGCGGCTGGTGCTCGCCGTCACCGGGCACGACCGGCTGCTGGCCGACCGGCAGGTGCTGTCCCGCGCGGTCGCGCTGCGCGACCCCTACGTGGACGCGCTCTCCTTCCTGCAGCTGCGGGCGCTTACGGCGCTGCGCGAAGCGGACCCGGCGCTCGCGGACGGGGACCGGGAGCGGCTGGAACGGCTGCTGCTGCTCACCGTCAACGGCGTCGCGGCCGGCCTGCAGAACACCGGCTGACCGCCGTCCGGGCGAGGCGCTAGTCGGCGATGCGGATGCGCAGGCGGCGGAAGCCCTTGCCCTTGCTCTCGATCTTGACGACCTCGATCCGGCCGACCTGGCGGGTGGAGGCGACGTGGGTGCCGCCGTCGGCCTGCTGGTCCAGGCCCACGATGTCGATGATCCGCACCTCCTTGACCTCCGGCGGCACCAGGTTGGTGGCGGTGCGGATGATGTCGGGCAGGGCGAACGCCTCGTCCCTGGGCAGCACCCGCGCGTCGATGCGCCGGTCGGCCAGCACCTCGGCGTGGCACGCTGACTCGACCGCCTCGCGGAAGCCCGGCGGGACGTCCGGCAGGTTAAAGTCCATCCGCGCGGTCAGCGGCTCCATGTTGCCGCCGGTCACCAGGGCGCCGAAGTCACGGAACACCACGCCGCACAGCACGTGCAGGCCGGAGTGGGTGCGCATCAACGCGGTCCGGCGCTCGTCCTCGACGGCGCCGCGGACCGGGGTGCCCGCGGGCGGCCAGGGATCGCCCTCGGCCGGGATCAGGTAAAGGTCGTCACCCTTGCGGGCCCCGGTGATCCGGGTCTGCACGCCGCCCCACAGCAGGACGCCGTGGTCCGGCGGCTGGCCGCCACCGCCAGGATAGAACGCGGACCGGTCGAGCACGATCCCCTCGGCATCGGCCGCGAGGACCTGGGCGTCCCACTCGCGCAGCGTCTGGTCGTCCAGTTCCAGCCGGTGCGTGCGCCATTGCGTGTCTTCCATGGGCGGAAGCCTACCGGCGCGCGACTAGCCGCTGATTTCGCTCGCTGAGTCCGCCTCCGGAGCCGGGGCGACCGCATCCGCAGCCGGGCCGACCGCATCCGGAGCCGGCGCGGCTGCGGTGGGAGCCGGGGCGGCCGGCGCCGCGACGGCTCGCGCCGCGGGCTTCTTGATGCACGCCAGGCCGAGCGCCAGGCAGGCGAACGGGACCGCGGACAGCGCGTACCGGTAGTCCAGTTCGTGCGCCGCGATCGGCACGACCAGGTTGACGACCGCGACGCCCCAGGCCAGGCCCGCGTACACGCCCCAGCCGCGCCATCGCCGGATCAGCAGGACCAGCCCGGCCACCAGCACGGCGCAGAAGACGACCCCGGGGAACCAGACGGGCATCTGGTACCAGAACATGAAGAACGCCCACGGCTGGACCACGTGCGTGTTGGAGGTGGTGTGCGCGTACCTGTACTCGAAGCTCTTCATGTAGGGGGCGAGCGTGGTGACGTGCGGAGCCACGGTGAAGTGGTCCGACAGGTAGCTCTCCGACCGGTCGGTGGCGAAGAAGGTCAGGAAGACGCCCTCGCCCACCGTCTTGAGGTAGTCAAGCGGCTGCGCCTCGATGGCCCGTTCGGCGAACGCCAAGGCCAGCTTGTTGTTGTACGCGTTGACGCCGGGGTGGGCGTCGTGCCGCCACCACGCGCCGGGGTCCCATAGGTAGGTGGCCGGGCTGCGCTCGTCCAGCAGCGCGGAGACGGACCAGGCCGGAGCGGGCGACGTGGGGTGGCCGGGCTGGTTCTCCGGGCAGAGCGGCACCAGGTCGGCCGGGGGCTTGATGATCGCGCAGTTGGCGAACGACATGGTGCGCGACCACAGGAACATTCCGGTGCTGTTGGTGATGTTGACCTGGCCGAAGTCCACGAAGAACCACAGCGCGTAGCCCAGCAGCGGTACCGCGAAGGCCGCGACGCACGCGGTGATCACCCGCCAGCCGACCCGCCGGATCAGCAGGAAGGCAAGGATGACCACGAAGACGGGGGCGCCGTTGCCGCGGATGACCGAGGCCCAGGCGACCAGCAACCCGACGATCACGGCCTGCCAGATCGACGGCTTGGGCGCCGCGATCAGGATCGCGACGGCGATCATCAGCACCAGCGTGAACAGGGTGTCGGGCAGGATCGAGGACTCCAGCCAGATCTGCCGCGAGTCGAACAGCGTCGGCACCGCCGCGAGCGTCGCCCCCCAGGCCGGCAGCCCGCGGGTGCGCAGCACTGCGTAGATGATCACGCCGATCCCGATGCCCATCAGGTGCTGCAGCGTGGTGACGAGCAGCAGGCTGTGGAACGGCTCGAGCACCCGCAGCAGCATGGGATACCCAGCTGGCCGCAGCTGCCCCAGGTTGAAGTGGGTGCCCTCCTGCATATAGGAGAACGAGTCCTGGATGAACAGGGCGGGCTTGAACCCGAGCGCGGCGATGACCCGCGGTATGACCGAAACGCAGGCCACCATCGTGAACAGGCGGTGGTTCCGCCACAGCGCGGCCGGAGTCAGGCCGGCCGCGGCGGCCCGGGCCCGCGCGACCAGGGGGCCGGGGTCCCAGGAGATCTCCGGCGGCCACAGCTGCCAGCTCCGCTGGCGCTCCGGCGCGCTGCCGTCGTCCGCGCTGCGGCGCTGGCTCGTTCCGAGACCGGTCAACGATTTCCCTCCTCCCGGCAACTGAACAATAGTGGGTTACCATGCGAGCCGAGAACCATACGCCAGCTCAGGCCACCGCACCCGGCCGGGTGTCCCCGGGCTGTTCAGCGGGCGTGGCCCCGGATGCTGGCGTGGGCGCGGCCCCGGACGCTGGCGTGGGCGCGGCCCCGGATGCCGGAGCCGGCCGGAGGCCCCTGGACGCGGCGAGCCTGGCCCGCACCGTGCTGCGGCCGGGCGGCCTGTGGCAGGCCGTGGAGGTGGCTGAGCGCACCGGCTCGACCAACGCCGACCTGCTGGCCCGGGCCCTCGCCGGTGCGCCGGAAGGCGTGGTGCTCGCCGCCGAGGAGCAGAGCGCCGGCCGCGGCCGGATGGGCCGTACCTGGGTGGCACCGCCGCGCGCCGCGCTGACGTTCTCCCTGCTGGTGCGGCCGGCCGCCGTGCCGCCCGCCCGCCGCGGCTGGCTCCCGCTGCTCGCCGGGGTGGCCGTGGCCTCGGCGGTGACCGCCGTGACCGGAGTCCAGACGCGGCTGAAATGGCCGAACGACGTGCTGGCTGGCCCCGCGAAGCTCGGCGGGATCCTGGCCGAGGCGAGCGGCGCCGCGGTCGTCGTCGGTGTCGGCCTCAACGTGTCCGCCGGACCCGGCGAACTGCCGCCGCCCGGCCCGGGCGGGCTGGCCGCCACGTCGCTGCGCATCGCGCGCTCGGCCGCCCCCGACATCGCGGGTCCGGCCGCCCCCGACATCGCGCGCTGGGCCGCCCCGGAAAGGGAACCGCTGCTCATCGCGATCCTGGCCGACTTCGAGCGCTGGTACCAGGCCTGGTGCCAGGCCGATGGCGACCCGGACCGCTGCGGGCTGCGGGCCAGTTACACCCAGCTGTCCGGCACGATCGGCCGCCGTGTCCGGGCCGAACTGCCCGGCGGTCAGGTGCTCTCCGGGCTGGCCGCCGGCGTCGACCCGGACGGCAGGCTGCTCGTCCGGGTGTCGCCCGGCACCGTGGTCCCGGTCGCGGCCGGCGACGTCGTCCACTTGCGCTGATCGCCGGGCGACGGCCAGGGGGCGAACGCGAGGGCCGCGGCCAGGCACGCGACAGGCACCGCGGGCACCAGATACCGCAGGTCGAAGTCCGCCACCATGGGCGGCACGAGCAGGATGGTCACCGCGAACGCCCACGGAAGGCCGCCCAGCGCCCGCCGTCGCACGATCATGGCCACGAGGCCGCCGAGCAGGATCACCCCGAGCAGCGTCCCCGGCAGGTACGCGTAACGCTGATAGGTCACCAGCCACGAGGCGAACGGCTGGACCGCGCGCGTCGGCGCGGCCCCGTGGACCTGCCCTGCGTCGTAGGCGGCCTGGTCGCCGGCCACCGTCCCGCCGCCGGGGGTGCGCATGGTCGCCGGGACCCAGGCCGTCGTGGCGTCGGAGAACTGGTACCTGTCCACGATCCCGGCGTCCGGGTGGACCGGCCGGTTCCAGGCGAAGCTCAGCGCGAAGTCGTGCCCCACCGCGGTGGCGTACCCGCCCGGCTGGGCGGCGATGGCCCGCAGCGCGAAGTCGAGCGCGAGCGCGTTGGTCCGCGCCGAGAACCGCCCGCCGGGCATCCGCAGCAGCGGCGAGTTCCCGTCCCAGATGTACAGTGACGCGGCGATCCGCTCTGCCCCCTCCCGGCCGCTGGGCGGACACAGCGTCCGCTCGTCGGCCGGGGGCCTGATCACGGCGCAGTTCGCGAACGACATCGTCCGTGACCACAGGTACACCCCGTCGCTCCTGGTCAGGCTGAACTGGTGCTCGTGCAGATCGAACCAGGCGGCGTAACCCGCGACCGGAACCGCTCCGGCCAGGATCGCGGCGGCGACGGCCAGCACGCCCGCCCGCCGCCCGGAAAGGGGCCCGGAAAGGGGCCCGGAAAGGGGCAGGGCCAGCGCGACCAGCAGCACGGCGAGCAGTATCGCCAGCAGGGCCAGCCCCACCGGCCAGAGGATCGCCGACACCCCGAGCAGGAAGGCGGCGGGGACCACACGGGCCGGGCGCCGCTCGCCCGGTGACCACAGCAGCAGGTACAGGGCGATCATAACCAGGAGGCCGAACGGGATGTCTGGCACGGCATCGGCTTCGAGCTGGAGCTCGTACGCGTCGAAGAAGACCGGGATGGCGGCGAGCGTCGCAACCCAGGCCGGCAGCCCGTGGCGGCGCACGAGCAGGTAGATGAGCACCCCGATGGCGATGCCCATCAGGTGCTGGACGGCGGCCACCAGGGCGAGGCTGTGCAGCGGCCGGAGCGCCCACAGCATAAAGCCATAGCCGCCCACCCGGCTGGGGTCCGGGACCAGCCGCAGCCCGGTCGCCAGGTACGAGGCCGAGTCGCCGCCGAACCACATGATGGGCCGGAACGCCAGCATGACCAGGACCCGCAGCGCGAGCGCCCCGGCCAGCGCGAGGCCAAACAGCCAGTGCCGCCGCGCGATCGTTGCCAGCCGAACCGGATCCACCTGCGGAATTGTCTCACGTGGCGTGTCGGGTCCGCTGTGTCTCCCGCCGGGCCGCCGGGCCGGGGGAGCGCATGCCAATATTTGCGTATGACCCCGGACTCTTCGCTCAGCGGTGACGAGCAGCTCGTGCTGGTGCTGCATCCGCACTGGAAGACGCTGATCCGGCCAGCGCTGGTCGCGGTGCTCGTCGTGGCGGCCGCGTTGGTGGTGGAGGTGGTGATCCCGTCCGGTTCGGCGGCAGCGGCGGAGCGGCTGGTGGTGGCCGCGGTCGCGATCCTGGCCCTGATGCTGTGGCTGATCGTGCCGGTGCTGCGCTGGCGGACGACGACTTATGAGCTGACCACCAAGCGGCTGAAGGTGCGGGACGGCATCGTGACCAGGCGCGGCCGGGACATCCCGCTGGCCAGGATCAACGACGTGTCGTTCTCCAAAGGGCTGCTCGATCGGCTGCTCGGCAGCGGGCGGCTGGTCGTGGAGTCGGCTGGCGAACACGGCCAGATCGTGCTGACCGATATCCCGCGGGTGGAGTTCGCGCAGGCCACGCTGTTCCGGCTGGTGGAGGAGGAACAGGGCAGGCTTGAGCGCAACGAGCGGAACCAGCCCTGAACCACTAGCCTGCACCGATATGGAAACGATCAGGGTGTCGCGGCATCCCGGCGGGGTGGCCGAGATCATGCTCAACCGGCCCGAGGCGATGAATTCGGTCAGCACCGCGATGGCGGGCGAGCTCACCCGGGCCTGCGCCGAGATCGCCGCCGAGCCCGGGGTCCGCGTGGTCGTGCTCAGCGCCGCGGGGGAGCGCGCGTTCTGCGCCGGGGCGGACCTGAAAGAGCGGGCCGGCCTGACCGATGCGGACATCCTGCGTCAGCGGCACGTGATCCGTGCCACCTTCGGCGCGCTGCTCGCGCTGCCGCAGCCCGCCATCGCCGCGGTGCACGGCTTCGCCCTCGGCGGCGGCTGCGAGCTCGCGCTCTCCTGCGACCTGGTGGTGGCCGACGCCACCGCCACCTTCGGCCTGCCCGAGGTGACGGTCGGTCTGGTGCCCGGCGGCGGCGGCACCCAGCTGGCCCTGCGCCGGCTTGGCCCCGGCCGGGCGGCGGACCTGGTGCTGACCGGGCGCAAGGTCGGCATCGACGAGGCGGAACGGCTCGGGCTCGTCGACCGGCGGGTGCCCGCCGGCCAGGACGGCCCCGCGGCGCTGGAGCTCGCTGGGCAGATCGCCGCCAACTCCCCGGTAGCGGTCCGGGCGGCCAAGCGGGCCATCCGGCACGGCTGGGGGATCTCGCTGGAGGCCGGGCTCGACGTCGAGGACGCCGCCTGGCGGACCGCTGCCCTGTCCGCCGACCGGCGGGAGGGGATCGCGGCCTTCGTCGAGAAACGCAAGCCCGTCTGGCCAGGGCAGTAACCGAGCCCGTTCGGCTTAATTCCCCAGTTGTACGGTGGCCGACCGGCCCAGCTCGTGACCGCTGGCGTCATCGGCGGTCACAGCGAAGTACGGTCCCAACGAGTTCACCGCGATCATCGTCTCGAAGCCGTGCCGCGGCGCGGAGCCGGCCTGGACCAGCGCGCTCGCCGTCTTCCCGGCCAGCACCGTCCAGGTGCTCACCTGGGTCGCCCCGTTCCAGCTCGCGTACACGACCGAACCCCCGGTCGGGCTCACCCGCGCCGCGGCGGCGGGCCGGTCCGTCGGCTGCCCGGTCCAGGCGGCGGACAGGACCCGGTAGGACTGGTCCCCGGCCGGGAGCTGGCCGTCCAGGATCAGCGTCCCGTTCGCGGTGAACTCGGAGAAGACCGGCAGGTTGCCCCAGCCGACCAGCACCCGTCCGCCGGGCAGCACCTGCATGCTGCCCTCGAAGGAGGCGAGCAGGCGCGTCCCCGGGTGGATGTAGCTGCGCTGCAGCGTGGCCCGCATGGTGCTGGTGTTCAGGTTGACCAGGATGCCCCGGGACTGCGGCTCCTTCGGCGGGGCGCCGCCGTCGTCGAAGATGCTCAGCGTGTTCGCGCCCTGCGGCAGGGCGTGGTGCTGGAACCAGAACGTCGTGCCCGGCCCCATCTGGAAGCTGGACCGCTTCCCGCCGAGCTGCCAGATGACCTTCCCGCTGGGCCGGGCGACCTTGTAGACCGTGCTGGTATTCCGCGCGGAGATCAGCAGGGTGCCGTCCGGTGCGATCGAGATCGAGTTGATGTGGAAGTAGTCGAACGGGGCCTTACTGGTTCCCCCGGCGAACGACACGACGGTGTTGGTGACCGGGATGTGGTCGATGCTGCTCCACTCGAACAGCACCCGGCCGGACAGGATGTCGATCTCCTGGACCACGCCGGACAGGGCCACCCCCTTGGCCGGGCCGCCCACCCGGGACAGGTTGGTCGTCACCGGCTTGTAGACGGTGACGAGCGCGGTGTTCTGCGGGCTGATGACGAACTCGTGCAGGTCGGCCGACAGGCCGTGGCCGGCGCTGACGGTGGCGATAGTGCGGTACGAGCTGTCGGCGATGACCGCCCGGCCATGCCCGTAGCCCGCGAGGATCTGCCCTTCCCACCAGGTGAGCACCGGCTTGCCCCGGTAGCTCTGCACCTTGAGGTCCAGCCGCGCCGTTCCCCGGCTGTTCGGCGAGTACCAGACGAGGCCGTCCGCGCGGTCCAGGATCATCAGTCCCGGCGTGCCGGGCCCGGCGGACGGAGTCAGGATGAAGTAGGGCGGGTCCCCGGCCGTGGACGTGCCCGCCGGGCCGTGATGGGTGAGGGCCACGTTGGGCGGGGTCAGGTCGGGGCGGCTGACGAAGTGCCGCACCCCGCTGCCGGCGTCCGGGGTCGCCGGGGAGGCCGGCCGCGTCGCGGCGGCGGCCTTGTCAGCGGGCCACGCGGACCCCGTGAAGCCCGCCAGAGCCAGACCGCCCGCTCCCATGACCGCTATCCCTCGCCCGAGCATCTCCCGCCGCGTCAGCTCATGATTCACCTGTCACACCTCCGCCGTCTGCGCAGATCTCCCATTCATCTCCTGGCCTTGGCAAATCCGCAACACCTTGGCCAGGTTGTCGCCGAGATGCAACAGAATCCCCCGAATGAGCCCAGGGCGGCCCGGGTCGTCCCCGGCTGGCTCACGGCTACGGCTCGCACAGCAACGGCTAGCCTGGAGGGGTGAGCTGGGAACTGCCGGACCGGATCTCGGTGCGCGAGGTGGGACCGAGAGACGGGCTGCAAAACGAGGACCCGGTGCCCACCGACGCGAAGGTGGCGCTGCTCGACCGGCTGTCCGCGACCGGCGTGCAGCGGATCGAGGCGGTGTCGTTCGTGCGGCCGTCGGCGATCCCCCAGATGGCCGACGCCGACGAGGTCTGGAAGCGCGCGGCCCGGGCGCCGTCGGTCAGGTACTCGGCGCTGGTGCCGAACCTGCGTGGCGCCCTGCGGGCGCTGGACGCAGGCTTCACCGAGCTCGAGGCGGTCGTCTCGGCCTCGGAGACGCACAACCGCAAGAACGTCAACCGGTCCACCGGGCAGTCGCTCGACGAGATCGCGGAGATCATCTCGGTCGCGCATGAGCGCGGCGCGACCGTGCAGGTGATCGTGTCCACCGCCTGGGGCTGCCCGTATGAGGGCGACGTGCCGCCCGCCCGCACGGTGTCGGTGGCCGGTCGGGCCATCGCCGCCGGGGCGGACTCGGCCTCGTTCGGCGACACGACGGGCATGGCCACGCCGACTCGCGTCCGCGCCCTGGTGGGGGCGTTCCGTTCCGCTCACCCGGAGACGATGCTGAACCTGCACTTCCACAACACCCGGGGTACCGGGCTCGCCAACGTCCTGGCCGCCCTCGAGCTCGGCGTGTCCGACTTCGACGCTTCCGTCGGCGGCCTCGGCGGCTGCCCGTACGCGCCGGGCGCGACGGGCAACATCGCGACCGAAGAACTCGTGCACATGGTCGAGGACATGGGGGTGAGCACCGGCGTCGACCTGCAAGCGATGATTTCCGCGGCGGCCGCCGCCGAACGCATGGTCGGCCGCACGCTGCCCTCCCAGGTGCTGCGCGCGGGTCCCCGCACCAGGACAATCGCTCCATGACCGATTTCGCTGAGCTCCGCGAGACCATCGAGCGCGGCGGGGCTGCCCGCTACCACGAGGCGGCCGCGGCGCGGGGCAAACTGTTCGCGCGGGAGCGGATCGCCGTTCTCGCCGACGCGGGCAGCTTCACCGAAGACGGCCGGTACGCCAACGCCCTGGCGGACGGCCTGCCCGCCGACGGCGTGGTCACCGGGACGGCGGCCATCGGCGGCCGACCGGTCGCGCTGATGGCGAACGATTCCACCGTCAAGGCCGGGTCGTGGGGCGCCCGCACCGTAGAGAAGATCATCCGGATCATCGAGAAGGCCTACGACGTCGGCATCCCGATGATCTACCTGGTCGACTCGGCCGGCGCGAGGATCACCGACCAGGTGGAGATGTTCCCCGGCCGCCGCGGCGCCGGGCGGATCTTCCGTACCCAGATCCGGGCCTCCGGCTCGATCCCGCAGGTCTGCGCGCTGTTCGGGCCGTCGGCGGCCGGCGGCGCGTACATCCCGGCGTTCTGCGACTTCACCGCCATGGTGGACGGCAACGCCTCGATGTACCTGGGCAGCCCCCGGATGGTCGAGATGGTGGTCAGCGAGAAGACCACCCTGGAGGAGATGGGCGGCGCCCGGCTGCACTGCACGGTGTCGGGCAGCGGGCATTTCCTGGCCGCGACCGAGCAGGATGCGCTCGACGCGGTTCGGACCTATCTGTCCTACCTGCCGCAGAACTGGGACCAGCCGCCGCCGCTGGCGCAGGCCCGCGAGCCGAAGCCGGCCGACCTGCGGGCACTGGTCCCAGCTAGCGAGCGCCAGGCGTTCGACATGCGCCGCTACGTCCGCGGCCTGGTGGACGAGGACTCGTTCTTCGAGATCCACGCCTTGTGGGCCAGGGAGGTCGTCACCGGCTTCGCCCGGCTGGCCGGCCAGGTCATCGGCGTGGTCGCGAACAACCCCATGTTCAAGGGCGGGGTGCTGTTCGTCGACTCGGCGGACAAGGCGGCCCGGTTCATGCAGGTCTGCGACGCGTTCGGGATCCCGCTGCTGTTCCTCGCGGACGTGCCCGGCTTCATGGTCGGCACCGCCGTGGAGCGGCAGGGAATCATCAGGCACGGCGCGAAGATGATCGCGGCGATGTCCGACGCTACCGTGCCGAAGATCTGCGTCGTGGTCCGGAAGGCGTACGGCGCGGGTCTCTACGCGATGGCGGGCCCCGGTTTCGAACCGGACGCGACGCTGGCGCTGCCGACCGCGAAGATCGCGGTCATGGGCGCGGAGGCCGCGGTGAACGCGGTCTATGCGGGCAAGCTCGAGCAGATCGCCGATGAGCAGGACCGACAGGCCGAAACCGGTCGGCTGCGCCGCGAATACGAGCGCGACATAGACATCCTGCGGCTAGCCTCCGAACTGGTCGTGGACAACATCGTGGAGCCCGAAGACCTGCGGGACGAACTGGTCCGCCGCTTTGCCGCCGCGCGTGGCAAGGACCGGACGCCCCCGCGCCGCCGCCACGGGATCAGCCCCGCCTGAGCGGTGCTGGCCCGGGGGGACGACCCCCCGGAACCCCCCGCTGCGCTCCCGCGCCCCGGCTGCGGTGCCCGCCGTAGTATCGCGCGGCCGGAGGGGCCAGGAGGCCCCTCGCGGGCCGCGAGATCGCGGCTCCGCCGCGCCATCCGCCGTAGGCCGGCCTTACCGGCTCCCCAAGTTTTTACCGTTCCTTTACTATTTACTCATGACTCGCGTGCTGCTCGCCGAGGACGACACCTCGATCTCCGAACCCCTGTCCCGCGCGCTACGCCGGGAGGGATACGAGGTGGACGTCACGGCGGACGGGCCTACCACGCTCGACCGGGCGCTGGGGGAGGGTGTCGACCTGATCTTGCTCGACATCGGCCTGCCCGAACTCGACGGGCTCGAGGTGTGCCGCCGGGTCCGGGCCGGCGGGTACGCCGTGCCCGTGCTGATCCTCACCGCGCGGGCCGACGAGGTGGACACGGTGGTCGGCCTGGACGCGGGCGCCGACGACTACGTCACCAAGCCGTTCCGGCTGGCCGAACTGCTGGCCCGGGTCCGGGCCCTGCTGCGGCGAGGAACGGCGGAGGGCTCGGCCGCCTTGGGCGTGCGGATCGACCCGGATGCCCGGCGGGCCTGGCACGGCGATACCGAGCTCGACCTGACCACTAAGGAATTCGACCTGCTCTGGATCCTGCTGCGCGACGCGGGCAAGGTGGTCACCCGTGAGCAGATCATGCGCGAGGTCTGGGACGCGAAGTGGTGGACGTCGACCAAGACGCTCGACATGCACATTTCCTGGCTGCGCCGCAAGCTCGGCGACGACGCGCACAGCCCCAGGTACATCACCACGGTCCGCGGCGTCGGGTTCCGCTTTGAGCGCGGCGACTGACCGTACCGAGACGAGCCCCACGGCGTGGTCCCCGGGGCTCGCCGTGGGGTAACCGATGCGCAAGAGGCTGTGGTTCTCGAGTTTTGCCGTCGCGGTCATCGCCGTCCTCGTCGTGGGCGTGCCCGCCCTGGTAGTCGACGCCGGCCGCGGGGCGGCCGCACTGGCGGTGATCGCCGCGCTGATGGTCGCGGCGGCCGCGCTAGCCGGCTGGCTGACGGCCGTGCTCGCGAGTCGGCTGGCCCGGCCGGTCGAGGAACTCGCCGAGGCGGCCGCGCGGCTTGGGGCGGGTGACCCGCGCCCGCTCGGCCGCAGGTACGGGGTGGCCGACCTCGACCAGGTGGCCGACGGGCTCGACACATCCGCGCGCAGGCTCAGCAGCCTGCTCGCCGCGGATCGTGAGCTCGCGGTGGACGCCTCGCATCAGCTGCGCACCCCGCTGACCGCCTTGTCGATGCGGCTGGAAGAGATGATCGCGGCGGCGGACGACCCCGAGGTGGTCCGGGAGGAAGGCAGTGCCGCCCTCACTCAGGCCGAGCGCCTGGCCGACGTGGTGACCCAGCTGCTCAGCCCGGCCCGGCGGGCGACCGCGGCTTCGGCCGCCCTGACCGGCATCGACGAGATCGTGCAGCAGCAGGTGATCGAGTGGGAGCCGGCCTTCCGCCGGGTGCATCGCAAGCTCGTGGTGATCGGCGTGCGCGGCCTGCAGGCCCACTTCACCCCGGGCGGGCTGGCCCAGGTGCTCGCCACGCTGCTGGATAACGCGCTCATGCACGGCGGCGGAACGGTGACCTTGCAGACCTGGCAGACCACCCGTTCGGTCATGATCGAGGTCAGGGATGAGGGCAAGGGTGTCCCGCCGGAACTGGTGTCGCGGATCTTCGAGCGGAGCGTCAGCGGCCGTCCCGAGGGGACCGGGCTCGGGTTGGCGCTGGCGCGGACGATGGCGGCGGCGGACGGCGGCCGGGTGGTGCTGGTCAAGGCGAAGCCCGCCACCTTCGCGGTCTTCCTGCCCAGGCACCCGCTCCAGACGGGCACCCAGCCGGTCCGCGGCCCCGCGTAACGCCGGCGCGGGCTAACGGCGCGGGGCGTCCGCCGGGTCGAGGAGCTCCCACGGCGGCCCGTACCCGCGCTCGCGCGACGGCTCCGGCTGTTCGCCGGACGGCTCGTACCTGTGCCCGCGCTGGTGCGGGGCCCGGTGTCCGTCGATCGCCCCGGCCCGCAACGCCGCTTCCTCGCTGGTATCCGCAGCGTCGACTATCCCGGATACCGCGGCTTCCCCGGCGGCCACAGCGGCTCCAGGAGCACCGGCCAGGAACACCCACTTCTTGTACGAGAAGTACCGGAAGATCGTGCCGAACCCGGTTCCGACCACGCTGGCCGCGTTGTAGGCCAGCGTGCCCTTCATGTCGAGCCCGTAGGTTACGACCGCGATAACGCACTCGGCGATGGCCAGGCCGACGATGTTCAACGCGACGAATAGGGCTCCCTCGCGCAGCAGCGCCTGGTTGACCCGGTGCCTGAAGGTCCAGAACCGGCTGCCGAGGTAGGTAACCACGGTGGCCGCGGTGATGGACAGGCCCTTGGAAACCATGGGCCCGACACCGACGGCGCCGTGCAGGTAGGCCGCGCCGCCCAGGTCGATGACCGATCCGATCAGGCCGACCACGCCAAATTTCGCGAGCTCAGGGATCAGTTCGGCGAAGCGCTTACGAAGGCTGACCATCCTGGGCATACGCAAAGGTCCTTTCGGGACGGCATTATGCGGCCTGCGCGACCCCCCGTACAGGTTCCAGACGAGACCCGCACATGCTACCGGCCACGCCTCGGTGCCGACTCCGCCTTCCCCTGAGACGAGGGTATGAAACGCCACACATTTCGCGGTCCGGGCAAATGCCGGTGGTCGGCCGCTGGTGCCGGCTGACCGGCCCCGGCCGCTGACCGCCGGCCGCTGACCGCCGGCCGCTGATCGCCAGCCGCTGACCGTCAGGCGCTGACCGTGCTCTCCCGCCCGGTCCCGGCGATAAGATGCCAGCCCAGGTACACCACGGCCGTGATCAGGAACCCGACCTCGAAGGTCAGGTCTCCGACGGAAGGCACGTGCTTCGGCACGACCCCCACGTACTTGGCCTGGTTCGAGAACAGCCAGATCGAGATGCCCATCCCGGCCAGCATGGCGACCGGCCCGGCCCAGTTCTTGTGCTTAGGCGTGAACAGCAGCGTCTCGTCCGGGTTGCGCCGCAGCAGCAGGTCGCAGAAGTAGACGGCGAGCCAGGGGGCGATCCAGTACGCGATGATCAGCAGGAAGTTCTCGTAGTCGGAGCCCGCGTTGTGCAGCCCGCTCCAGGCCAGGAAGAACCCGATGGTGCCGAACCCGAGCGCCACGATCGCGCGGCGCAGCGAGAGCGGCAGCTTGATGCCGATCGCGGTGAACGACAGCGCGCCGGAGTAGATGTTGAGCACGTTCGCCGAGACGGCGCCGAGCGCGATGGCCAGCAGCGTGAGGTCGGCCAGCGGCTTGGCCAGCAGCCCGGTGAAGGCGCCGGTCGGGTTGCTGCCCAGCGCAGCGGCCGGGCTGATGATGGTGGCGGCCGCCGCGCCGACGATCTCGAGCAGCGCGCAGGACAGGAACAGGCCGAGCCCGGACCACCAGGCGATCGCGGCCTTGCTCGTCTCCGGCTTGAAGTACCGGGTGTAGTCAGAGGCGTACGGGTTCCAGCCCACCGCGTACCCGAAGGAGGCGCCGAACGCCAGCAGGAACGCGCCGGGGGCGGTGCTGTGGTGCGCGCCCGGGTGGGCCTTGCTCAAGATGACGCCGGCCGCGATCAGGAAAATGACGGTGAGGACGGGGAAGGCGTACCGCTCGAAGACGTGCACCAGGTTGTAGCCGAAGAACGCCACTACCACCTGCACCACCACGATGATGAGCAGGCAGAGCACCTGCGGCAGGTGGGTCAGCACGTTCAGCGCGAAGGCGCCGCTGACGCTGTTCACCGCGAACCAGCCGATCCCGGCCGTGACCGAGTTCAGCCCGGCGGGCAGCGCGTTGCCCCAGTAGCCGAACCCCAGCCGGCTCAGCACCATCTGCGGCACCCCGTACCTGGGACCGCGCAGGGACAGGATCCCCTGGGTGATGCCGCCGATCAAGCTGCCCAGGACGAGGGCGAGCGCGGCCTCCCAGAAGCTGAGACCGAATAGCGCGACCGCGAGCACGCCGACAAAGATCGTGGCGAACTCCATGTTCGGCGAGGTCCAGGTCCAGAAGAGCTGGAGCGGCTTGCCGTGCCGTTCGTTCAGCGGGATGAACTCCGCCCCGCCCGGCTCGACCGCGATGACCTGCGTGCCGTAACTGCCCTCGCGGACGAGCACGCCCGGACCGGCGCCGCCGCTGTGTGTGACGTCATCCTGTGTCGCCATCTGCGTTTCCCTCCGGTGGGCCCATGACCATAATTCTTTTACCCCTATAAAACAGGAGCGAAAGGCAGCAATGTTTCGTGACTGAAAAACATGGGCCGCTGACGAAACAGTTGCGTTACATCCTGGCCGCCCGCACGGGCGCCTGTCCCTTAGGGTACGGAGCGTGACCGATTCCGTGAATGCGCCCCTCCCGCCGCGTTCGGCTCCCGTCACGCCGCCCGGGGTGCCCGTGGTGGGCCCGGTGGTGGGTATGGTCGGCGGCGGTCAGCTCGCCAGGATGACCAGCCAGGCCGCCACCGGCCTCGGCGTCGGCTTCCGCGTCCTGGCCGGCTCGGCCGCAGAAAGCGCCGCCCAGGTGGCGGCGGGGACCTGGCTGGGCGACTACCGCTCGCTGGCTGACCTGCGCGACTTCGCGGCCGGATGCGACGTGCTCACATTCGACCACGAGCACGTGCCTGGCCCGCACCTGGCCGCGCTCGAAACCGATGGTGTCCAGGTCAGGCCGGGCGCCGCGGCGCTGCGCTTCACCCAGGACAAGCTCGCCATGCGAGAGCGGCTGGCCGGGCTGGGCGTGGCCTGTCCCCGGTTCGCGCCGGTGCGCTCCCTCGCCGAGGTCGAGGAGTTCGCGGACGGCTCCTGGCCGGTGGTGCTCAAGGCCGTCAGCGGCGGCTACGACGGCAAGGGCGTGTGGGTCTGCGACGCGGCGGCCGACGCCGCGACGGTGCTGGCGCACGGCATCGATGTGATCGCGGAGGAGTACATCGCGTTCGAGCGCGAGCTCGCGGTGCTGGCGGCACGCTCACCGCACCGGCAGGGCGCGGTGTACCCGGTGGTGCAGACGGTCCAGCGGGACGGCATCTGCCGTGAGGTGATTGCCCCCGCGCCCGGCCTGGCCCCCGGACGGGCGGCGCAGGCCGCCGAGCTCGCCCTGCGGATCGCCGACGAGCTCGGCGTGACCGGGCTGCTGGCGGTGGAGATGTTCGAGACACCGTCCGGGCTGCTCGTCAACGAGCTCGCGATGCGCCCGCATAACTGCGGTCACTGGACCATCGAGGGGGCGCGCACGTCCCAGTTCGAGCAGCACCTGCGGGCGGTCCTCGACCTGCCGCTCGGCTCCCCGGCGATGGCCGCCCCGGTCGCGGTGATGGCCAACGTGCTCGGCGGCGACGATGCGGACGTCTACGACAGGTACATCCACGTGATGGCCGCCGACCCGGCCGTAAAGGTGCACATGTACGGCAAGCCAGTTCGCCCGGGCCGCAAGATCGGCCACGTCACGGTGACCGGAGACCGCGAGGACTGGGTTCACGCTGATCCGGCCGAACTGGCGGACCGGGCCCGCCGCGCCGCCAGCTACCTCCGCTGGGGCAAAGAGGACGGGGACTGAGGCGAGATGGGAAGCACCCTGGTGGGGATCGTGATGGGCAGCGATTCGGACTGGCCGGTGATGCGCGCCGCGGCGCAGGCCCTGGAAGAGTTCGACGTCCCCTATGAGGCCGACGTGGTATCCGCGCACCGGATGCCGCACGAGATGATCGAGTACGGCTCGTCGGCGGAACGCCGCGGGCTGCGGGTGATCATCGCCGGCGCCGGCGGCGCCGCCCATCTGCCCGGCATGCTGGCGTCGGTGACGCCGCTGCCCGTGATCGGCGTGCCCGTCCCGCTGGCCAACCTGAGCGGGCTCGACTCCCTGCTCTCGATCGTCCAGATGCCGGCCGGCATCCCGGTCGCGACCGTCGCGGTCGGCGGCGCCCGTAACGCCGGCCTGCTCGCCGTCCGCATCCTCGGCGCCGCCGACAGCCCGCAGGGCGCGGCGCTGCGCGCCAGGCTGGTCTCCTTCGCCGCGGCCCTCGCGGACCAGGCCCGCGCCAAGGGCGCCGCCCTGCGCGACCGGCGGCCGTAGTTTTCTGCCGAACGAGGTGGCTTTTTCTGGCTGGATATCCGCCTTGCCTGGATAGCGGAACCTGGACGCGGGTACGAACCCCCGGCAACCTTAGACAAGGGAATCCATCCTGGGGGTGCTAGGAGGCGGGCGTGAGCATCGGCGCGACGCTGGCCGCAGCCCGCCGCCGGGCTGGGCTGACCGTCGGCGAGGTCAGTCACAGCACCCGTGTCACAGAGCCCATCATCCGGGGTATAGAGCAGGATGACTACGCTGCGTGCGGCGGTGACTTCTATGCGCGGGGCCATATCCGCGCCATCGCCCGCGCTGTGGGGGAGGATCCCTCGCCGCTGATTGACGAGTTCGACTCGACATGGCGATCCGCGAAGGAGATCACGGCGGCGGAGGCGTTCCAGCCGAGCATGCCGCTGCGCAAGCGCGAGCGGCGGCGAGTGCGCTGGACGGCTTTCCTGGCCGCGCTGGTGCTAGTGGTCCTCGGCTTCGCCAGCTACAAGTTCGTCTCCGGCGTAGGCCGGGACCGGCACACATCTGCCGCCACCAGCCTGCGTCCCTCCCCGCCAAGTGCCGCCGGTACCGGCCGGCCAGTCAGCACCCCGGCCGGCCAGGCCAGCACGGCCCAGGCGTCCCCGGCCGCCACTCCGTCGGCGAGCACCACCCCCTCGGCAAGTCCCGTGGCGGCCCAGGCTCTGGCCCCGGCCAGCGTGGCGGCGTTCGGTCCGGCCGGTACGGCCGACGGCGACAATCCTCAACTGGCGGCGCTCGCCGTCGGCGGGAACCCGGCCCAGCCCTGGTTTAGCCAGTGGTACGCGACCCCGCAGTTCGGGGAGCTGAAGGCCGGAACGGGGCTGCTGCTTGACATGGGCCACCCGGTCACCGTCTCCTCGGTGCGCCTCTCGCTGGTCAGCCACTCCGGTGCCGATCTGGCGCTGCGCGCCGGGAGCAAGCCGGACCCGACGTGGCTGCCCCAGGTCGCGAGCGCCTCGAACGCGGGCGGCACGGTGCAGTTCCAGCTCAGCGCGCCGGTGCACGTCCGCTACCTGCTCATCTGGTTCACCAAGCTGCCCCCCGACAACGCCGGCACCTACCAGGCCAGCGTCTACAAGATCACCGTCCAGGGCCAGCCCTGATACGCTGTACCACATAGCTGTGGTACAGTTCAGCCATGCCGGCTGACTACGCCGTGATCGACCGGATCAACGAGCTGCTCGACAGCACCGATCCGGAGACCGTCAACACGTCCATGCGGATACCGAAGGCGCTGCGCGAGGCCGCCGCGCTGGCGGTCAGCGAACTCGGCGTGGCGCCATCTGCCACCGTGATGGCGGCCAACGCGCTGCGTACGCTGCTGGAGGCGGTGGTGAATCAGGCGGTACTTGAGCGCCACTACGAGGAGTACCCAGAGTTCCGCCCGACCCTGGCCGATCTCGCCATCGCGGCGGCCGAGCTGGACGGCAATCCGCTGGCGCAGCGGCCAGAGCTGCTCCGGCAGTTCGCCGCCGAGATCCAGCAGCGGCATCCCGACGCCGAGCCCGAGGATGTACTGCTGTGGGCCGAGGCGCGCGAGTACGGCGCGGCGGAGCAGAAGGGCGCCGCGTGAACCGGCTCGTATTGCTGGACAACGAGGCGATCCAGGCCCTCCGCGACCCGGCCCATCGCAAACACCGCCGCGTGCTCAACGAGGTGCAGCTCGTGGTCAAGCGCGCGGCGCGCACCCTATCGGTCCGTGTCGCAGTGCCCGCGGCCGTCCGGGTGGAGGCAGGTTGGGACCGGACCTCCTCCGCCTGGGCGTTCGTCAATCGGTTCCAGATCGCCGACGTCCCGCTCGACACCAGCCACGCCGATGCCGCCGCCGGCATCGTTCAGCGGACCGGGGTTTCCGTAGCCGACGCGCACCTTGGCGCCGCGATCCAGGCCTCGGAATCCAGTCATGTCATGGTCCTCACCAGCGACCCCGGCGACATGCGGCAGGTGGCCGAGGGCAGGCGCGTCGACATCGTGGCCATCTGAGCTCGCTGGCACCAGTGCGAGAGGGCAGCGCGGGGCCCGATTTAATATCGAGGCATGAGCGACGATTTCCCTGCGTTCGCCTCCTCCGAGGAGCATGAGGCGCTGCGCGAAGCGGTGCGCGCCCTGGCCGATGACAAGATCGCGCCTCGCGCTGCCGAGATCGACCGCACGTCCGAGTTCCCCTGGGACGTGTACGAGGCACTGGTCAAGGCGGACCTGCAGGCCGTGCACATCCCCGAGGCCTATGGCGGCGGCGGCGCCGACGCCATCGCCACGGCGATCGTCATCGAGGAGGTCGCCCGGGCCTGCGCGTCGTCTTCGCTGATCCCGGCGGTGAACAAGCTCGGCACGGTGCCGCTGCTGCTCGCCGCGTCCGAGGAAGTCAAGGCCAGGTACCTGGCGCCAGTCGCGCGGGGCGAGGCGATGTTCTCCTACGCGCTGTCCGAGCCCGAAGCCGGATCCGACGCCGCGGCCATGAAGACCAAGGCGGTGCGCACGGACTCCGGCTACGTGCTGAACGGGGTCAAGCGGTGGATCACCAACGCCGGGGTATCGAAGTACTACACGGTAATGGCGGTCACCGACCCTTCGGAGGGCGCGAACGGGATCTCGGCGTTCGTGCTGGAGGACGGCGATCCGGGCTTCTCGTTCGGGGCACCGGAGCACAAGCTCGGCATCAAGGGCTCGCCGACCAGGGAACTGTACTTCGACGACTGCGAGATCCCGGTCTCCCGGCTGATCGGCACCGAAGGCGAGGGCTTCAAGATCGCGCTGCGCACGCTGGACCATACCCGCATCACGATCGCGGCGCAGGCCCTGGGCATCGCGCAGGGGGCGCTGGACTACGCGCTCGGGTACGTCAGGGAACGCAAGCAGTTCGGCCGGGCGGTGGCCGAATTCCAGGGCCTGCAGTTCATGATCGCCGACATGGCCATGAAGCTCGAGGCGGCACGCCAGCTCACCTACGCGGCGGCGGCCAAGTCGGACCGGGCGATGGCCGGGGAGCGGGTGGCTGACCTGACGTTCTTCTCCTCGGCCTGCAAGTGCCTGGCCTCCGACGTGGCCATGTCGGTGACCACCGACGCGGTGCAGTTGCTCGGCGGCTACGGCTACGTGACCGATTACCCGGTCGAGCGCATGATGCGCGACGCCAAGATCACCCAGATCTACGAGGGCACCAACCAGATCCAGCGCATGGTGATGGCGCGGCAGCTGCTCAAGGGGTGAAAATGGGCCGCTGACCAGCGATTTCTTTGGTTTTCTGGATGGGGAACGGGCCGTCCGGCGCCGAGTTGGGCGGCCCGTTCTCATGTCTTGATTGTCCGGTTAATGCCGGTTGTTTCCGCCGTTTCCGGACCCCGTGCTGAATCGGTGCTGACCCCTGGGCGCCATCCCGGCACGGTCTATGCGGTCGTGGACGGGGCGATGCGTTGGCAGATGCGCGCTAGGTACAAGGCGGGTATACGTCAGGTGCAACCGAGGTACATTGCCGGCCGGTAACCGGGTCAGGGGCTGGCCAGGATGACGGCCGCTGCTGCGCCGGTCATGCACGGGCCGGACGGGATGCGGCTCTTCCTGGTCGCGGCGCATGCGGCGATCATCGCCGCGCCGCTGGCGGCGAGCACGGCACAGGCGGTCGGATGCACCGCCGGCCTCGGTTTGTATCCGCCGTGTGGAAGGCATTGCAGCTAGCCAGGATCCGGCAGATGCTACTGGCTGGGGCGCGCATCCGGGCGGCGGTGGCCAGCGAGCACCAGCCTGCGCGGCAAGCCAGAAGCGGGAAGGCTGCATAGCAGCTGCACGCCCCGGCCGAGGGCGCAGATGCCGGTCATTTCCCGTCGTGTCCGGGCTGCGTGCTGAATCCGTGCTGACCCTAGCCGTGTCCCGTAGATCATCTGGCGGGGCGGAGCCGGATCCTGATCGATGCGGCGTCGAGGGTGCCCTGGTAGATGAGTTCCCGCTTGCCGTAGTGGGTGGCACGGCAGGCCGTCCGGATGAAGAATGGGGATGCCGGGCCGAGCCGGCTCCCGGAGCTCAGGCGGTGCTGGACCGTGGAAGGGGGCAACGATGCTACTTTCGAAGATCGGCTTGGCGGTGGCAGTCGGGGCGGCGCTGGTGCTCGGGGCTGGCCCGGCGCTGGCGGGCGGCGGGTGGACGATTGTCCCGGCGCCGCCGACCGGGCAGGACGCCAGCCTGTCCGGAGTGACCACGACGTCCGGCACGGACGCCTGGGCCGTCGGCTACTGCTGCGCGGCACCCAACTTCCTCGGCGCGATACCGGTCATCGACCACTGGAACGGCACCGCCTGGTCGCAGGCGAGCGTGCCGTCCACCGGATACAGCACAAACAGCCTCACCGCGGTCAGCGCGAGCAGCACCTCCGACGCGTGGGCGGTCGGGCGTTCGGAGCCGCAACGCTATACCTTCTACCCGCTGGGCATGCACTGGAACGGCACCGCCTGGTCGGTCTCGACCAGCTTCGCCAGCGCCCTGTCCGGCCAGATCGCGGACGGCGTGGCCGACATCAGCCCCACCGACGCCTACGGGATCGGCGGCGGCCTCGGCAGCGCCCACACCGGGCTGGTCGCGCAGTGGAACGGCAGCACCTGGACGAGGGTGACGGTGCCGCTGCCGAAGAACAACAACCTGGCCAGCAACCTGGGCGCGGTATCGGCGGACGGCCCGAACGACGTGTGGATCGTCGGGAGCTACCTGTTCGAGGTCAACCCGAGTGACTTCGCGAACGAGACCTACTCGCTGCACTGGAACGGCTCCTCCTGGAGCATCGTGCCGATGCCGCTCGAACCGGGCACCAATCCCAACTTCGAGTACGGCCTCGGCGCGGTCAAGGCGAACAGCCCGACCGACGTGTGGGCCGTTGGCGAGAGCTTCAACGCGGCCGTGAGCGGCAGCGGCCAGACCCTCATCGAGCACTACAACGGCACGAAGTGGAGCATCGTGCCGAGCCCGTCGCCCGGCACCAACGCCACGCTGACCGGCGTGACCACCAGCAACGCCTCGAATAACGTGTGGGCCGTCGGCTACTACACGCCCGCCGGCTCGTCCACGGCGCAGACGCTGACCCTGAACTGGAACGGCAGTACCTGGAACACGGTCGCCAGCCCCAACGGCAGCAGCGGCTCCAGCGTGCTGTCCTCGGTGGCCACGACGCCCGGCGCGGCGATCATCCAGGCCGTGGGGTACACCGGCGTCTACCAGGCACTCAACCCGCTGGTCCTGCAGAACGGATAGCCCCGGCCGGCCGGGTGCGGGGCCGTCCTTTCCCGCGGCGGGCGATGCGGATCTTATCCACTCCGGCCCCTCGGCCTCATCGCAGAGGTGACACAGCATTCGGCACCCACAGGATGCGGCGCTGCAGACCGTAGGAGATGCGGAAGATCTTACGGTCTTCGGTCGTACCGCCCCCTTCCCGTATGCCCGAATTACGGTGGAACATGGACGACCCAGAAGTCGCCGCGGCGATCGCGGCAGGCGAACTGGACGGGCTCGCCGCGGCCCTCGACAAGTACGCGGCATCCTATACGAGTACTGCTACTCGATGGCACCTGAGGTCGCGGCCGACGCGGTACAGGACACGTTCATCATCGCCTGGTCCAAGCTCGGCGGGCTCCGCGACCCGGGCAAGCTCCATCCCTGGCTGCAGGCGGTCGCGGGCAACGAGTGCTTCCGGCGCACGCTGGCCGACTGCGTGACCGACGCTCACGCCGACGTCGCGCCAGAGGCGACGCCCCCACCCGAGACGACGCTGCCGCCGGGACTCCCCGGGCAGATACTCAGTGCCTGCGCCGACAACACGCCCGCCGGGCGGGCGCACCGGACCAGCGTGACGCATCGGGCCGGGCCGTTCGGGTACGACGGTTTCCCGAAGGCGAACGCCCTGCGCGGGACATGGCGGCGCCGTCTCCGGCCGCATCGACGGGCCGGGGCGGCCGTCGCGGCGGCAGCGGTGCTGGCGGCGGCCGCGATCATGATCGTCGCGATATCGCCAGCCAGCAGCTCGCACCACCCTCAGGCGTCCGCCGCCAGGCCGGGCAGCAGGCCGGCCGCCGGGTCGACGGTGTCCGGCGCGGACCAGCCGACGACGCGGCCCCGGCCGATCCTGTCGTCGAGCGTGGCGACGTCACCGGGCATGGCGGCGCCTTCGGCGACGGCGACGGCCGGGAAGCCAGCCGGCGTGCCTGCAGGGTCGCCACCGGTGGTCCCGACGGCGACGGTGTTGCAGGGAGCCTCGCCGTCAGAGTCGCTATTGCCGTCTCCGTCTCCGTCTCCATCGCCGACCCTGACCCCGACCCCGACCCCGACGGAGGGCGACGACGTCATCACCGCTGTGGTCGAGGCGAACCCGTGACCGTCTGCCTGTGAGTTAAAGAGGCCGCCCAGACGAATCGCGTGCCGCCACACTCCAGCCGGACCTAGATTGACGAGATTATCCGTGTCCACCCGAAATGGGGTTCGAGTTAGCACCTCGCCACCTACAGAATCTTCGTGATAGCTGCGCTATCCGGGCTCGACCTCGCGCCAGCGCGCCTCGCAGCAGGAATAGACGCCAAAGACCACCAGCCCGATCGCGACGGCGACGAGCAGCCCCGGGCCTAGTGGCGTGGTCGCGAGCTTGAGCAGCGACCCGTCGATGCCCTGCGCCTTCTGCGGGTTGAAGCTGACAGCGGCGTCGACAAGGAACCCGCCGGCGACACAGAAGACCACTCCGCGCGCCACATAGCCGACCAGGCCCAGGGTCTTGACCACCTTGGCGGTACTGCGGCTCATCTGCGCCATGTTCAGGTGCTTGAGGAACTTCCGGCGAATGCCGTAAACGGCGAGGGCCAGTCCGGCGATGCCGATGCCGATGCCGATCAGCGCGACAAGCCACCGGCCGCCGCCGTGAGCCATGAGCGTCGCGGTCGCGTCCTTAGACTGCGTGTTGCCAGACGTCTTGCCGCCGGTACCCAGAATGAAGCTGACAACGCTGCCGCAGATGAAGGCGTACAAGACCGCGCCCGCCAGCGACCCCAGCCGCTTGGCCGGTTTGCGGCCGCCGGGGCCGGCCTGCCCGTAGACGACCTCAGCGAACCGCCAGATGGCAAGCCCGGCAAAGCCCACCGCCAGCAGCCACAGCACGACGATCCCGCCCGGGTGCATCGCGACGGTGCGCAGCGCGCCAGAGGTGTCGGCCTGCTTGCCACTAGAGCCGAACGCGATCTGCACCGCCAGCACCCCGATCAGCAAGTACAGCGCCCCCCGCGCCGCGAGCCCACCGCGTGCCAGCCACTGCAGCCAGCGGCTAGACGCCGCATCCCGCCCGGCCGATCTCGCGGTCTGACCCGCTCTGGTCGCCGTCATGACAACCATCCCGGTGCAGGAACCGCTCCGCCGCCATGGCCGGGGCCGAGGTTGGACGCCAGGACTGACTCATGCGACATGAGGACCTCCGATATGGCCTGTGAGCGAGCACGTTGCAGGAGTGACACGCCGCACGGCCGGGAGCCGAGCGGGGTGACACCGCGGCGCTGGGACCCGCCCGTCCTGGCTGTTCACCGGTGCGCCCACCCGCGTGACCGCTGGCCGCTGCCCCGGCTGGTCAGCAGGTGGAAGGCCAGCAGCAGGATCCATGCGATGATGCCCATAACTGGGCTCCTGTACTGCGATGAGCTAATGGCCGGTCTAGTGCCGGATCGTGACCGGGGATGACCTGGCCGCGGCGACGCGGTACCTTGCCGTCTGGCTTGTCACACTCCAGCTAACCCCAGCCATCCTCGCGGCGGAAACAGCCAGAAACCGCAAACATCATCACCCGGGCCGATAACGCGTGGCGGCCAGTGGTCGCCGTCTGCGATTGCTCATTGTGCCGACTGGCTGGTGGCGGCCAGCCAGGCGAGCCGCTTTGACATCGCCCCCGCGCAGGTGACGACGGCGCGTACGTGGCCAGAGACATCGGCCGCGCGCCACAGCACCGACCATGGGTAGTACGAGGCCGGCTCGGTGAGCGGCCGCCAGATGGTCCCGGGGAGCGCGGAGATGCAGGAGGACGGCACGCAGTACAGGCAGCGTCCCTGGGCGACCAGATCGGCGGCCGCCCGGATGCTCTCCACGGTCCCCCCGTAGACGGTGGGGGTGAAGCCGGCCGAGCGGCACATCTCGACGGTGAACTGGTTGAATTCCGGAGCCTGCATTTCCTCGGCGAGCAGCAGCGGCTCCTCGGCCAGGACGGCGACCGGGACGCCGTCAAGTCCGGCGAACCGGTGACCGGTTGGCACCAGGACCCCGAGCGGGTCCTCGCGGAACAGCAGCGATGCGATCTGCGGCGGGGCGAGCGCGGCCCGGCCGATGCCCACGTCGAGCCGGCCGTCGATGAGCTGCTGGTACTGCCCGGGCACGCTGGCCTCGACCTGGTGGATGATCAGGCCGGGGTAGCGGGCCTGGACCTCGTGCAGGATTTGCGGCATCGAGTCGTAGCTGGAATCGATGATGCCGACCCGCAACGTCGCAGCCGCACCCACCGCGCTCCGGGCCACCCACGCGGCGCGGTCCACGTGCGCCAGAATCTGCCGCGCCTCGACCAGGAAAACCGCCCCGGCAGCGGTCAGCGAGACGTGGTGGGTGCTGCGCTCGACGAGGCGGACCCCCAGCTCACGTTCCAGCCGCTGCACCTGCTGGCTCAGCGCCGACTGCACGATGTGCTCCCGCTCAGCCGCCCGGCCGAAATGCAGCTCCTCGGCTAGCGTCACGAAATAGCGCAGCTGGCGTAGCTCCACACCTGCCGCCAAGTCCGTGTCCGGTGCATCCCTGTACTCCTTGCAACTGCCCGCCGGATCGCGGGACCTGGTATCACCGCCATTGGCAGCGATGAATCCGCATGAACGCCTACTCAGCCCGGGACAGGAAAACCCTATCCGAAGCCTACTCCCGCGCCTAGGTTCCCGGAATGTGTAACCGGCCTTCCGGCCGGTGGCTGGCGGCTGATCGGTTCTGGTGATAGGCCCTGCTCAGGTTGCCCGTTTCCGCCGTGCCGCTATCAGGGTTAACTTGCCAATGACCAGCCGGGCCGGACCCGGCGTCTCTATCACGACAAGGGGGGCCTTGCCATGATCCCCGCCCAGAACATGACCCTGGACACGTCCGCCATCAGCCCGAACGGCTCAGCGCCGCACTGTGAGCACCTCGACGGGCTCCAGTCGGTCACACCGCTGACGGATGACTGCCGGGACTGCCAGGACCGCACGGACCGCCGGGCACCCCTCGCGGTCTGCCTGACCTGCGGCTGGGTGGCCTGCTCCGACGACTCACCCCGCCAGCACGCCAGGGCGCACTACGAGGAGACAGACCACCCGCTGGCCGCCGGCCTGGAGCCGGGATCGCGGTGGAGATGGTGCTACGTCCACCAGCGTCTCGTCTGACACGGTCGGCGTGGTGGCCATGCGATGGAGACATGGCATCAGGCTCGTCGGCGTGCTGTTGGCGGTCGCCCCGCGCACGGTCGCCCGGTTGGGTATCGCGGCCGGTTTCCGCCGCCTTATCACGGCCTTACCGCGAGCTCTTCCCTGAACTCCATAAACGATCATGGACCTGCCCGGTCACCGGTGCGCCCACCGGCGTGACCGGCTGCGGCCGCTGTGGCTGCGGCTGCGGCCGGCACTACGGCTGGTGACCAGGTGGTAGGCCAGCAGCAGGATCGCTGCGCCCGCGATGGCGGTGAGCCAGGTGGACAGGTTGAAGAACCCGTGCAGGGTGACCACGTGGAACAATTTCGTGGCCAGCCAGCCGCCGAGCAGCGCCCCGGCGATGCCGATCACGCAGGTGATGATAAGGCCCTGTGATCTCCTGCCGGGGATCAGCATATTGGCGAGCAGGCCTGCGCCCAGCCCAAGCACGATCCATGCGATGATGCCCATAACCGACTCCTGTGCTGCGATTAGCTAATGGCCGGTTTGGTGCCGGATCGTGGCCGGGGGGACTGGCCCCGCCGTGGCTTCGCGATACCTTGCCGCCTGGCTTGTCACTATTCAGTTAAGCCGGGGAATTCCGTCGCGGAAAGAGCCGGAAACCGCAAACGTCATCACCCAGACCGATTGCGAACCGGCTGCGCGGGACTCCTACCGTCTGGTGCGGACGCGCCGCGGCTGGGAGTCAGCTGCAGAAGGGTGTCACCACGCCCAGTTGTTCCGCCGGGACCGGCGGCAGGTCCGAAGCACGCGCAGCTGACTAGGCCGCTCCGCCACGAGGGCAGGCAGCGGGGCCGGGGCGAAGCAGCGGCGCCGTTCGGCCTCATTGATCTTTCTGCTGTACCAGCGGCGGCCAGCGGCGCTAGGCCGCCAGCGCCGTCACCGCGGCCTCCACCGCGGCGCCGATGTCTGCCTTCGCGCCGAGGGCGCGCAGCGCCCGGCCGATGGCCGTGACCGCGATCACCGGGCTGAGCGGGTAGGCGGCCGGGCCCATGTGCCCGATCTGCAGCACGATCCCGGCCAGGTCACCCTGGCCGCCGGAGAGCATGACGCCGGACTCCGCCCGGGCCTGGGCGCGGACCTCGCGCTCGTCTATCCCGGCCGGGACCCGGACGGCGGTCACGGTGTCGGAACGGATCGCCGGCTCCCGGGCCCACAGCGTCAGGCCGAGGGCCTCGGCGCCTGCCCGCGCGGCCTGGGCGGCGACGCGATGCCGGCGGCGCACCGCCTCGGGGCCCTCGGCGAGGTACTGCTCCAGGCAAGCGCGCACCCCGTAGATGTCGCTGACGGATGGCGTGAACGGGAACGGCCGGTCAGCGAGGTGGGCGTCGCGCCAGTCGAGGATCGACAGGGCCGATCCGCGCGGTGCCGCCGGGTTGGCGGCCATGTGCGCCCACGCGGCCTCGCTGACGTGCAGCAGCGACAGGCCGGGCGAGCCGCCCAGGCATTTCTGCGGGGCGACCACCACCAGGTCGGCCTGCCAGGAAGTGAAATCGCAGCGCATGCCGCCGAACGAGGCGACGGCATCGACGATCAGCAGCGCGCCGTGCTCCGCCGCGACGGGCGCGATCGCGTCGAGGTCGTTGACGGTGCCGCAGGGCGTCTCGCAGTGCACCACGCTGACGATGGTGATATCGGGCCGCCGGCCGAAGGCCTCCGCGACGCTCGCCGCCGGGACGGCGCTGTCGTAGGGGACCTCGATCTCGATGACCTCCCGCGCGTACCGGCGCGCCCAGTCACCGTAGCCCCGGCCGTACATTCCCGACACCAGGTTGAGGACCACGTCTTCGGAGCCGATCAGCGAGGCCGCGGCCGCCTCGAGGCCGACCACCGCTTCACCCTGGAGGATGACCGGGGCTGGCCCGGTCTCGAACGCCTGCCGCAGCAACTCCACGGTCTCGGCGTACAGCGCGCCGAAGGCCGGGTCCAGATGATGCAGGATCGGCCTGCCGAGCGCGGCCAGGGTGGCCGCCGTCGCGCCGGCCGGCCCGCCGGTCAGCGTGAAGGCTGGGTCGGAGCCAGCCGGATAGGGGTATTGCGGCACGTCAGGAACCTCCTTGGCGGGCCATTCCTATCCGATCAGGGGGAATTTGGCAACACATCCAGGCGTCACATACCGTACCGGCTCGCCCGTGCGCCCCCTGGAACGGAGCCCGGAATGAATGGAGCCATCAGTGCCCGACAGCGCCGATGACCGCCCGGCCGATGACCGCCCGGCCGATGACCACCTGGCCGATGCCGGCCGGGCCAGCCTTTTCATCGCCGGGGTGCACGCCCTGGGCCACAGCGGCAGCTTCACCGGCCCGGTCGACGTCAGCGTGGTCGGCGGGCGCGTCGCGGGGGTCGGCCGCGGCCTGCGCCCGGCCCGGGACCAGCGGCGGCTGGACGGCCACGGGCTCTGGCTGCTGCCCGGTATCTTCGACTGCCACCTGCACGCCGGCCTGGCCAGCTTCGACCAGCTGGAGCTGATGCGCACGCCGATCTCCCGGCGGGTCCTGGCGACCGCGCACACGCTGCGCCGCACGCTGGCCGCGGGCGTCACCTTCGTGCGCGACGCCGGGATCGCCGATGCCGGCATCCGGGATGCGGTCGCGGCCGGCCTGGTGCCCGGTCCCGAACTCCAGGTGTCGGTGGTCGCGCTGGGCACCACGGGGGACCACGGTGACGGCTTCCTGGCCGGGCCCGGGGTCGAGTGCCCGGTGGATTACACGCACCCGGACCCAGTTGGCTGCCTGGGCCCATGAGGAGGGCCTGCTGGCGAAAGATACGTAGCATCTACGTAATCCTTCAGATGGCCCGGGGGCGGCGGCGGACGCAGGGTTGCCGCATGAACGCTATTCCTCTTGCCCAGTCGGCCGCCCCCGGTTTGGTGACCCGCGGACGCGGCGGTTCCCGCGCGGACTGCCAGGTGCTGGTCGTCGGCGCCGGCCCGACCGGGCTCGTGCTCGCCGCGGAACTGCTGGCCCGCGGCATCCACACCCGCGTCATCGACCGAGGCGACGGGGCGGCCCTGCAGGCCAGGGCGATCGGCATCCATGCCCGCACGCTGGAGGTTCTCGACATGATGGGCCTGGCGGGGCGGTTCATCGAGCATGGCCAGGTGGTGCGTCACCTGCGCTTCTACTCCGAGGGCAGGTGCCTGACCAGCCTGGAGTTCGGGCGCTGCGGCTCGCGGTTCGGGTTCCTGCTCGACCTCCCGCAGGACGAGACCGAGCGGCTGCTCCGCGCCCGGGTTGCCGAGCTGGGCGGCGTCGTGGAGCAGCGAACCGAGCTCACCGGCCTGACCGCCGGCGGCGACGCCGTCACCGCGGCCGTCCGCGAGGTTCACGAGGGCCAGGCCCGGACGATCACCGCCGAATACGTGGTCGGCTGTGACGGCGCGCACAGCCGGGTGCGGAGCGAGCTCGGCCTGACCTTCCACGGGCATCCCTACCCGCAGGAATGGCTGCTCGCCGACGTCCTGCTGGACTGGGACCTCCGCGAGGACGCGGTCCATGCGTTCTTCCGGTCCGACGGGCTGCCGGTGATCTTCTTCCCGATGCGCGGGCACCGGTGGCGGGTGACGCTGCCCTTCGCGGGGAACCGGGACCGGCAGGCCCCCACCCTGGCCGAGATCCAGCAGCTGACCAGCCAGCGGGCGCCGCGGCCGGTCGCCGTGTCCGATCCCACCTGGCTGGCCAGCTTCCGCTGCCATCGCCGGTCGGCCAGCGCCTACCGGCGCGGCCGCGTGCTGCTGGCCGGCGACGCGGTGCATATCCACACCCCGGTCGGCGGCCAGGGCCTGAACACCGGGATCATGGACGCCCACAACCTGGGCTGGAAGCTCGCCCTTGTCGTCTCCGGCCGGGCGCCCGACACGCTGCTCGACACCTACGGCACCGAGCGGCGCCCGGTGGCGGAGGACGTGCTCAGGCTCACGCACGCCCTGGTCCACTACGGCACCATGAGCCAGCCCGTCAAGCGCCGGGTCCGCGACGTTGTCGTCCCGGCCCTCGGCCGCAGCCCGGTCATCCAGCGCCGGGTGGCCCGCAGGATCAGCCAGGTCTACGTCACCTACCCGCCGGGACCACTGGCCCGCCAGGACCGCGGCCGAGGCAGGCCGAGAGCCGGCCAGCGCATGCCCGACATCCACGTCGCGCGGGCAGCCAGCCCACCACGCTGCACCGCGTCCTGCGCGGTGGCCGGCACGTTCTGGTAGTTCCTGCGGGTCACCTGGCCAGCGTGCTGAGCGACTCCGGGCTGCGGCCCTACAGCAGCGACCTCGAGGTCGTCACGGGCGACGTCGCGCAAGCGTCGAGACCTGACAATGGCACCGGGCCGGTCATCCTGGTCCGGCCGGACGGCCACGTGGCGGCCCGAGGATGGTCAGGCAGCATGGAACCGGTGACTGGTTACCTACGCGACCTGTTCAGGGAACCGGCCGGCCATCCCAGGGCGCGCACCCTGTAGACGGTGCGCCATACGCCGTCTGCGGCACCGCCGCAACCAAAGATGATCTTGAAGATGCTGCTGCGGGAAAGCCCGGAACCGGATTATCTGCCCGCCGCCGAACGCGAGGCTTGCCCGGTGTACGCTCTCGAACTTCGTCGGCCTGCTGGCCGGTTTACCGCACCTGCGATGAGCGGACGTCAAGACGATGCCGGGCACTACCCGCCGGGTCATCGTACTAACTGCGTGGGCTGTATAGGTAAAGCCAGATCTCTCGACCCTCGTCGTGGATCTCGGGCTCACCGGACTGCCGAATGTAGTGGGCATCGACACCGTCCGGATCGTCATCTCACGGCTTAAGGTCCCGCTCATCTTCAAGAGCCGGCCGCATGCGCCACAACCTAGCCAGGGGGCGGGCCCGTGGAGACGACGAAAGACCCCGCCTCTATGGTGGACCGATGGCGTCGGTCAAGCAGATCCAAGTCACCTTCGACTGCGCAGAACCTGAGCGCGTCGCTCGTTTCTGGTGCGAGGTGCTGGGGTACGTCGTACCGCCGCCACCGGAGGGGTTCGCCACTTGGGACGATTTCGATCGCGCGCTGCCGCCTGAGCATCGGGGTTCAGCGTTCGCATGCATTGATCCCTCAGGTGCGGGCCCGCGACTGTTCTTCCAGCGCGTTCCCGAAGGCAAGGTCGTCAAGAACCGGCTGCATCTTGACGTGCGGGCCGGCACCGGGCTCGTGGGTGAAGAGCGCCTGGCCGTACTTGAGGCCGAATGCGCACGACTGGTCGCGCTCGGCGCGGTACGCGTGCGACTATTGCCTGCCGATGGCGACAACGAGTCGTGCCTCGTGATGCAGGACATCGAGGGCAACGAGTTCTGTCTCGACTGAGTGGCCGCGAACGTGGCACCTTCGCCGTCCCCGGCTCCCGCTCAGTCGGCTGGGCGGATGCGGAGCCACCACACCGAGGCGAGCACGGCGAAGGCGGCGACCGTGATGAGGATGCCGTTGCGGGCCAGCTCGAGCCAGATCAGGTGGTTGTGCGGCTGGTAGGCGACCCAGGATGTGTAGTGATGCTGCGTGATCCAGGCACTCACGTTGTTCACCGCCGGCGGGCCACTGACCCGCTGCCCGCTGGGGGTCTGGAGCCAGGTTTGCACGGTGTAGGTGGTGGTGCTGGGCGGCCAGCCAGCGGATGTGCTCCAGCTGACCTGCTTAACTGCCGTTCCGATGCCGAACAGCCACGGGCGCAGCCAGGTCTGGGACAGGTAAGCACATGCCCCGAGCGTCACGATGAACGCGATCATGGCGGGCAGCACCCGCCGGATGAGCACGCCGCATATCAGGGCGAGCGCCATCGTCAGCACGGTCCAGCCCGCGATGGAGAGCGGGGTCAGCTCGAACGAACTCCACCGCCACGACCAGATCGACGTGCCGGCCTGCCATTGCGCGAGCTGGTACCACCAGTACGCTGCGGCGCCGTATATCGCGGCGAGCAGGACGAGCGGGCCGAACGTGCCGAGCAGCCAGTGCCGCGGGCCGGTGCCCTGCGTCCAGGTGAACCGGAACGCGCCGCTCTCGAACTCCCGGGCCACCCATGGCACCCCGGCGAACAGGCCGGCCAGGACGGGCAGGGCCAGAACTGCCACCGCGATGACGTTCGGCGTCGGGCTGGGCTGTATGAACGAAACCCACGCCCCGCTCTGGCACGAGCTGCCGCCGGTCGTGGCGTTTGCCGTCAGGCAGCCGTTCAGGTGATGCGCGCTGAGGTAGTGCCGCTGCACGACGCTGTCGGCGAAGAGCGCCAGCGCGGCCAGCAGGAATACGGCGGGTATGCCGACCACCGAGAACCGGTGCTTGTACCAGGTGGCCCGGGTCACCGCAGCACGGTCATGGCGGTCATCGGACAATCTTCAAACCGGGTGCAGGTACGACGCGGGCGGCCGGTTCCCGCAGGTAGCCAAGGACAAGTTCCTCCATGGTGACCGGGCGGGCCGCCCAGCCGGGCGGTGCCGCGCTGGTCCGGGCCAGTACCAGGGCCTGCCTCCCGGCTCGTTGCGCCGTGACGATCTCGACCTGGTCGTACAGGTCATCGACCCCGTCGGCCGGGCCGGTCAGCGCCAGGTGCGTGTCGAGCAGGCTGTCCACGGTCGCGGCCACCTGTATCCGGCCAGCTGACAGCACGACCAGGTACGAAGCGACCCGTTCCAGTTCGGCGATGACGTGCGAGGAGAACACGACGGACAGGCCGTCTTCGGCCACGCAGGTCATCAGCCAGCCCAGCACGTCCTGCCGGGCCAGCGGGTCGAGGCTGGCCAGCGGCTCGTCCAGCAGCAGTAGCTGGGGACGGCGAGCGAGTGCCATGGTGAGGGCCAGCTGGGCTTGCTGGCCTCCGGACAGCTTGCCGACTCGCGCCGATGTTGCGATGCCCAATGCGGACAGGCGCTGTACGGCGAGATCGGCATCCCACTGGTCGTTGAGCGCCCGGGCGGCGGCGAGCTGACCGGCGACCCGCAGGTGGCGGTACAGCGGCACCGTCTGGTCTATGGCCGAGACGGTGGCGCGGGCCTGCGGGCTGCCCGGCGCAGCGCCGAGGACGGTCGCCGTGCCGGCCGTCGGGGTGGCCAGGCCGGCCAGGATGCGCAGCAGCGTGGTCTTGCCCGCGCCGTTCGGTCCGGCCAGGGCGGTCACCTGGCCGGCCGGGACGGTCAGGTCGCAGTCGCGTACCGCCCAGGTCCGCCGGTAGCGCTTGCCGAGGCCGCGGGTCTCGATGGCGTTCATGCCGCCCCGCCCTCCCGGCGAGCGCCGCGGGCAACGCCGCCCCCGTGGGCGTCGCGGCCGTCGCGGCCGGGCAGGCGGGCGGCGCCGCCGCCGTCGTTAAAATTCCGCAGCGCCGCGGTGAACAGCGCCTTCATGCCAAGCTCGTCCACCCCGGCCGCGGCCGCCTCGCCCAGCCAGCCGGTCAGCTTCTTCTGCAGGCCCGCCATCTGCTTCAGGCCCGCGATGTCCGGCGCCTGCGTGATGAACGTGCCCACCCCAGGCCGGCCGTCACCCCGCGCAACTCCAGTTCCCGGTACGCCTTCATCACCGTGTCCGGGTTCACCGCCAGCGTCCGGGTCACGTCCTTGATCCGCGGCAGTTGGTCGCCTTCCCGCAGGAAACCGAGGCGCAGCGCGTTGTCGACCTGGTGCACGAACTGCAGGTAGGTCGGCACCCCCGACCCCCGGTCCAGGTAAAACACGATCGGCGACAAGCCGTTATCATCTGGTTTTACGGTAACCATGGTAAAACCGTAAGGCTCGGCGGCGGTTCAGTCAACCTTTGGCTGGCTCCGGGCTCAGCCGGGGCTGAGCCGGTGATGCCTGGGCGCGCTCGTGGTGTTCTGGTATCAGAGCGTGACGTGACTGCGGCTGGGCCGTATGCCGTACGTGAGCGCGGGCCGCTACCCTGTGACCATTCACAATGGGGAAAGGATTACCGTGGCCGACTCTCAGCAGTTGCGGGAGCGCACGCTTGTCGTGCTGAAGCCGGATGCCGTTGTCCGCGGCCTAGCCGGACGTATCATCCAGCGGTTCGAAGACGCGTCGCTGAAGATCATCGGCATGAAAATGCGCGAGATGGACGCTGACTTCGCCCGCAAGCACTACTTCGACCTGGAGGACCGGCTGGGCCCGGCCGTCTACAACGCGACTGCGGCGTTCATGCAGCGGGGACCGGTCATCGCGTTCGTGATCGAGGGCGAGGACGCGGTGGCCACCGTGCGCAAGATGGTTGGCACCACGTACCCGAACGAGGCCCAGCCCGGGTCGATCCGCGGTGACTTCGCGCACCAGTCCAAGGCCGTCGCCACCACCACCGGCAAGGCCGTCGCCAACCTCGTACACGCCTCGGGCAACCGGGAAGAAGCGGAGTACGAGGTGAACCTGTGGTTCGACAAGACCGAACTGTTCGAGTACCGCAGCGCAGCCGAGGCGTTCGACTGGTGACCTCCGCTTTGTCTGCAGTTCCGGGTGCTGTCACCCCCGGAACTGCAGACAAAGCGCTGTCGCGGCTACTGGTGGGTGAGGTTGGGCGCGCCCTTGCGGAGCACGAACTTCTGGATCTTGCCGGTCGCGGTCTTCGGTAGCTCGTCGACGAAGGTCACGCCGCGCGGGGCCTTGAAATGGGCTAGGCGCTCGCGCGCGAACGCGATGATGTCCTCCTCGGTGGCGCTGCCGCCGTCGCGGAGCACCACGAAGGCGTGCGGTGTCTCGCCCCACTTCTCGTCCGGCAGGCCGACGATCGCGACCTCCTGCACGGCCGGGTGACGAAGCAGCGTTCCCTCCACCTCGACCGAGGAGATGTTCTCGCCGCCGCTGATGATCACGTCCTTGATCCGGTCCCGGATCTCGACGTAGCCGTCGACGTGCACGACCGCCGCGTCGCCGGTGTGGAACCAGCCGTCAGCCATGGCCCGTTCCGTCGCCTCGGGGTCGTTGTAGTACCCCTCCATGACGACGTTGCCGCGGACGACGATCTCGCCGCCCGTCTGCCCGTCGGCGGGTACCTCGCGGCCGTCGGTGTCGACCACGCGCAGCTCGCCCGAGGTCAGCAGCTCGACCCCCTGCCGCGCCTTGATGAGGGCCCGGTCCGCGGGCGGCATGTCCTCATGCTCGGGCAGCGGGGCGCAGACCGTGATGAACGGCGCCGTCTCGGTCAGTCCGTAGACCTGCGTGACCTCCCAGCCGAACTCCCCCTCCAGCCGCTCGATGGTGGCCGCCGCCGGCGGCGCCCCGGCCGTCACCACGTGCACTCCGGCCGGCACCGCGCCGCGCACCGAGGCGGGCGCGTTGGCCAGCGAGATCAGCACCGTCGGCGCGGCGCTCAGCCAGCTCACCTGCTCGTCCCTGATCAGCCCGAAGATGGTCGCCGGGTCGACCTTGCGCAGGCAGATATGGGTGCCCGCGGCCGCCGTCACCGTCCAGGTGTAGGTCCAGCCGTTGGCGTGGAACATCGGCAGCGTCCACAGGTAGCGCGAGCCCACGCCCATCGGCAGGTGCAGCAGGGTGCCGATGGTGTTCATGGCTGCGTTCCGGTGCGTGATCATGACGCCCTTCGGGCGCGCCGTGGTGCCGCTGGTGTAGTTGATCGAGATCAGGTCCCGCTCGCCGATCTCCGGCCGGGCGTAGCCGGGATCGGCGGCCGCGATCGCCGCCGCGTAGTCGAGCCAGCCGCCTCCGGCCACGCTGCCCTCCAGGGCCACGAAGTGCCTCACCTCGGGCATCTGGTCGCGGATGGCGTCCACCGCGGCCAGGTATTCCTCGGCGACGCAGACCACCGTGGCGCCGGAGTGGTTCACGATGTAGACGAAGTCCTCCGGGGTCAGCCGGTAGTTGATCGGCACGAGGACGGCGCCGAGCTGCGGTACGGAGTAGAAGCACTCCAGCTGCGCGTGCGTGTTCGGCGAGATCGTGGCCACCCGGTCGCCTTGCGCCACCCCCAGACCCTGCAGTGCCGCGGACCACCGGTCGCACCGGTCGAAGAACTGCTTGTAGGTCAGCCGAAGGTCACCGTCGACGACCGCGTCGCGGTCACCGTGCAGCCTGCGGGTGCGGCGGGCGAATTCCAGGGGAGACAGCGGTGTTTCCATGATCTGATTCTGCCAGCGTGTCCCGGTGCGCCTAGAGGCGAAAGTCGCATCTGACGAACGCAATGACCCCGGCAATAGCAATGGGCCGCTAGGCGAGCAGCCCGCGGATGTCGTCGGCGTCCAGGCTCCCGCCGAACGCATTGCCGTCGTCGATGACGTTGGAGAACAGCTCGGCCTTCCGCGCCTTCAGCGCCATGACCTTTTCCTCGATCGTGTCCTTGGCGATGAGGCGGTACACCATCACATTGCGGGTCTGCCCGATCCGGTGGGTCCGGTCGATCGCCTGCGTCTCGGTCGCCGGGTTCCACCACGGGTCGAGCAGGAAGCAGTAATCGGCTTCGGTCAGGTTCAGCCCGAACCCGCCGGCCTTGAGGCTGATCAGGAACACCGGGGCCGTGCCGTCCTTGAAGCGCCGCAGCACCGCGGCCCGATCTTGGGTCTTGCCGTCCAGGTAGCAGTACCGGATGCCGGCCGCGTCGAGCCGCTCGCGGACGTAGCCGAGGAACCCGGTGAACTGGCTGAAGACCAGAGCACGGTGCCCGCCCGCGGCCACATCGGTGATCTGCTCGAGCAGCGTGTCGATCTTGCTGCAGGGCAGGTCCGCCTGGGCGCTGTCGACCAGCGCGGCGTGCAGGCTCAGCTGGCGCAACCGGGTCAGCGACGTCAAGATCGTGAACCGGTTGGCGTTGAGGTCGTCGATCAGCCCGAGGACCTTCTGCCGCTCACGCTGCAGGTGCGTCTGGTAGAGCTTGCGGTGTCGCGGGTGCAGTTCGACCTCGAGCACCTGCTCCTGCTTGGCCGGCAGGTCGGCGGCCACCTGCTCCTTGGTGCGGCGTTTGACCAGTGGCCTGATCCGCCGCCGCAGCTGGGCAAGCCGCTCGGCGTCGCCCTGCCGTTCGATCGGCCGGGCGTAGTATTCGCGGAAGCGCGCCGGGTTCGGGAACAGGCCCGGCGCCGTGATCGACAGCAGCGACCACAGCTCCATCAGGTTGTTTTCCATCGGCGTGCCGGTGATGGCGACCTTGAACGGGGCTCGCAGCCGCCGCGCGCACTGGTAGATCTTCGACTGGTGGTTCTTCGTGTACTGAGCCTCGTCCAGGATCAGGCCGGACCATTCCGCCGCCAGGTGGGCGCCGAAGTCCAGGCGCAACAGCGTGTACGAGGTGACCACGATGTCGGCGCCGGCGATGACCTCGGCCAGGGCGGCGCCGCTGCGGGCCAGCGTGTCAGTGATCGTCACCACCTTCAGGCCGGGAGTGAACCGGGCGGACTCGGCCGCCCAGTTCGGCACGACGCTGGTCGGCGCGATGACCAGGAACGGCGCGCCGGCCGGGTCCGCCTGCCGGGCGTGGCAGATCAGCGCCAGCGCCTCGAGCGTCTTGCCCAGGCCCATGTCATCGGCGAGGATGCCGCCGAGGCGGTGCTGCCACAAGAACGCCAGCCACCGGAACCCGGCCAGCTGGTAGGGGCGCAGCCGGGCCCGCAGGGTATCCGGTGGCTGCCCGCGGCCGGACCCGGAGATCCCGTCGGCCTCGCTGGCCTCGAGCAGCCCCTGCACCTGCAGCTGCCACGCCCGGGCCTGGCGGCCGACCACGCCGAGCGCGGCCAGCTCTTCCCACAGCCCGGCCTGGAATCGGCTGATCCGCAGCGGTCCGCCGACGACCTCCTGCAGGGCCCGGGCCTCCTCGATCAGGCTGGCGAGCTGCCGCAGCTCGGGCTTGTCCAGGCTGAAGTAGGCGCCGTCGGGGAGCAGCAGGTGCGACTCGCCGCGGCTGAGCGCGGTGAACACATCGGTGAACGGGACCTCGCGGCCCTCGACCGTGATCGTGATCCCGAGGTCGAACCAGTCGACCTCGCCTGCTACCTCGCCGGTGGACACGCCGATGCGCAGCGAATCGCCGGCCTCGCGGTAGTCGGCGGGCTCCCCGGTGACCTCTACCGCCACCCCCGGCTGGCCGGTCAGCAGCGGCAGCAGTTCGGTGGTGAAGCGCATGGTGTCCAGGCCGCCGAGCTGGGAGCTCGGCACCCGGGCCGGGTCCCCGGGCAGCCCGCCGAGCCGCAGGCTGTCCAGCACCGCCTGCTCGGCGTCGCAGTCGCGGTACCCGGTATCACCGGGTGCCTGATGCAGCTCCGCGCGCACCTGTGAGTCGCCGACCTGGTAGGCCCACTCCCAGTCAACCTGGACGTCGTGGCCGTCGCCATACGACGCGCGCACTACCAGGGTCGGGTCCGAGATCACTGGCGGGGTGAACGAACGGTCCGAGGAGATCACCGTGGCCATCTGCCGCAGCCGCGGGTAGAACCGGTCGCGGAACTGGGTGTGCCCGGCGGCGGGTACCGTGAGCCGCTGGCCGGCCAGCGCCATCTCCTGCAGCTGCGCGGGAACCGCCCGGTCGAGGCGGGCCAGGCGGAAACGCCAGCTGCCGGGATCGGCGCTTCGCTGTACCTCGGCCCGGTCGAGGTAGACGACGCCGTGGCCCTCGGTGCCGATGAACCGGACCGGGACAGCCCCTTCGTCCTCAGGGCTGTCGAGGAGGATCACGGGGACGATGACAAGTTCCCCGCTGGCCTCATCCTGGGTGACATCCAGGCAGAGCCGTGCCTCGCGGTACCGCTCCACCGTGCCGAGCTTATGTCCATACACCAGTTGGAGGCCGGCTCGTCCGGCCTCATCGAGCAGCGGCCAGAGCCGGCCCGACTCGAACGCGGACAGCTCGATCGCCCGCTCGTTGCCCTGGGAATAGTAGTAATGGGGCTGGCTGTCCCGCGCCCGGTACAGGGCGAGCATCTCCCGCAGCAACCGGACCTGCGTGGCCGGGTAGCCGCCGAAGTAGCCGTAGTTATCGAGCTTGCCCCAGCTCAGCGTGCCGCCGATCCAGCCACCGTTCTTGCCAGGCTGAACCAGACGGGCCATCAGCCGCACCGGCGGCCGGGTCGGCGCGGGCTCGGACCTGGGTGCGAGAGGCCTTGGCTGGCGCTGAAGCCGTCCCTGGGGCGCCTCAGCCGCCAGGGTCAACTCGATGGCCAGTGTCGTCTCACCAGGGTGTCCGGCATCGTGCCCGCCGGCCAGCAATGACTCGAGCGAGGAGTCCCAGGTGGGCGGGCGCCGGGCCTGACCCGGGATGGCAGGCATCCCCGTCGCGCCAGCCCCGCCCTCGACGGCGGAAATGAGCAGCGCCGCGGCGTGCTCGCAGGCGTAACGGGCGTCGCAGCTGCACTGGGCGCCGCGGACTTCGAGCATAGGTCCCTGGCGCGAGAAGAAGACCGTCGGCGTGTAGAACTCCCCATACCTGCCGTGCACCACTCCGAACAGCGCGTTCTGCCCGTCGATCCATATCTGCTGGACGACCGCCTTACGCCGCACGTAGCCGAGCGCGGCCTCGTAGCAGTCGGTCCCGATCATGTCCTCGAGGGAACTCCGATCCATATCACTCAGCTCGACACCCATGCCGGGAGGCTAACGGCGGGCACCGACATTTTCCGGCCGCCATGCCGGCCGCGCGGCGGGCTTGTCAGGTATGGCCGGATTGATCACTGTTCCCCCGCGGCGCCCCACCCAGGCCGGGAGTCCGGCCAGGTGCGGCGGGGCTCGCGGCCGGCCCCGCCGCGTGCGACGGAGATCACATCATCGCGTGGTCGCTTGATGACTTCTGATCTGCATTGGTTACGAAGAGTGTTATGCCCTTAGGATTAGCGTCACGACCGTTTCGGTAAACCCGCCGCGGGATTTCTTGCCGAAGTCCCGCACGTATCGGGGATCTTTCTGGCATTGTTGACCGGCAGCGGTACTTGCGCGAAGCGGGCCAGGCGCACCAGGTCAGGTGCAGCGGGTCGGTAGCGCGTAGTGATTACCGCGTAGGCCCGCGGCCGGGAAAGCCGGGATTTTCACTACAGACGGCGGTTGGCATCTCGCGGGCATGGCCGGACGAAAGGATTGCCTTGTCGCGACACGGGACGGGGGCTCGCAGCAGTCGGCGCAAGCGGGGTCTGATCCGACGTTTCGGCATTGTCTTTCCGGCTGCCGTTATCGCCACGGTAGCGGTCATCGTGGTAGCGGTCGGGGCCAAGGTTTTCGCTCCGAAATCGGGCGCTTTCAGTGCCGTTCAGGCCATTGAGATGGTGCCGGGAAGCCACACGATGGCCGCGCTCGAAGCCAAGCGCGCGCAACTGATCGCGATGACCGCCGCGGCGCGCACGCTGACCGTGGTGGCCAAGCCGAAGCTGGCCTCGCCCGCGGAGGTCGCCGCCGCTAACCCGAGCACCGGCACCGGCACCGGCACGGGCACTGGCACGGGTGGCGGCGGAATCATCTACGTCACGTCCACGCCGCCCGACCCTAATACCGCCCAGTCCATCGCCTACAACCTGATGGCCAGCTTCGGCTTCAACCCGTCGACCTATTTCGGCTGCCTGCAGGACATCTGGAACCGGGAGAGCGGCTGGCGCTACGACGCGGAGAACGCGAGCGGCGCGTACGGCATCCCGCAGGCGCTGCCGGGCAGCAAGATGGCGAGCGCCGGGGCGGACTGGCAGACCAACCCCGCCACCCAGATCAAGTGGGGCCTGGGCTACATCAAGGCCATCTACGGGAATCCGTGCGGCGCGTGGGCTTTCGAGGAAGCCAACGGCTATTACTGATCACGCACTGCCGTGCCCGTTCTCGCCCTTTATGGGAAGTTTCGGAATCAGTGTGAGTTCCCTCATAGGGTTTTCCCGGTCGTTCGCTGAGCGATGAATGCGTAGGTAAACGCGTGCTTTCTGGCCGGTTACCGGATGATGCTCCGGCTATGGTGATTTAGCTCATGTCAATTTCGGTCACCGAGAGCATTGCGGTCAGGCAAGGTGAGAGGCTGACAGCACCCCGCCCGTGCGATGGCGACCTCGAGTTAGCCCGGCGCCTTGACCCGCGCCAAATCCCACGCGCAGATGCCTGCCACCGATGCGGTGGCCGGGGCGATCAGGGGTGAAGCAGATCGCCCGCGCCTAGCTCTTGGGCACCATGGCGAAGGTCTCCGCCTCTTCGTCGAAGATCGGCCGGGTCTGGGCGAAGGTACTCGCTGGCGCGGTCATGTACAGCGCGTAGGACTGCTGGCCTGTGGGTGTCTGCAACACGAACAGCAGGTCGATGGCCTCCTGCTGGACCCCCGCGTCCATCCAGGTGAACTTCCAGTAGGAGCCCTGCGTGCCCCGGATGTTTATGGCCGCCAGGCCGAGCCGCTGGTAGCCGGGGAAGCGGGGTCTCGACTGCGACTCGATGTACTGCGCTTCCCTCAGCATGTCGCCCGGGTAGGTGTGCGGCGTGAGATCGATCAGGATGTTCGTGTTCGTCGCCGCCGGATCCCTCAGATACGTCTGGTAACCGCTCGTCGACTCTTTCCAGCTGGTCGGCGCGGCCAGACTGAAGCCCGCGATCTCGTTGGCCTCGGCCGGCTGTGCGGTGTGCGTCGTGAACCCGCTGGGCAGCGGCCCGGTGGCCTGCTTGTTGATCGCGTCGACGATCTGCAGCGTCGGGGGCGGGAGCGTGCCCGTGGACGATCCGGACGCCGACCCCGGAGCCGACGTCCCGCCCTGTGGCGAGCCGGAATGATTCTGATGGAGGAGCACGACGGTGGCGGCGCCCGCCCCGGCGCCGATTATCGCCAGCGCCGCGATGGCGATCTTCCACCCCGCCCCCGACCGCCGGCGGCGCGGCGGCTCGTACCCGGCGCCGGACCAGGGCGCCGGACCGGGCGGCTGCGCAGACGCCGAGCCCGACGGTGGTGCGGGGCCGTAACCGGGCTGGGGCGCCTGCGCCGAGCCGGAGCCCGGCTGGGCGGCCGCTCCGGACCGCGGCGACGGGTCGTACCAGGACGAGAAATCGGGCGGCGGTCCCTCCGGCCGGGATGCGGACCCGGGGCCTGCCGGGTAGCCGGCGCCCGCGCCCTGCCCCCAGCTGCTGCCCGGCCGCGGCGGGTCACCCTGAACCGGCTGCGGCGTGGTCGGAGCGGTCTGCGCGGCCGACGCCAGGCCGCCCAGCAGCGGGTCCGTGCCGGCGGCCGAAGCGCCCGGCAGCTCCTTCGCCACCGTCTGCTCGGCCGAAGCGAAGTCCAGCGAGGTCTCGCCCGGCTGAGGCAGCCGAGGCGGAACCGGTCCGGGCTGGTCCCAGCCCGGCTGAGACCAGCCCGGCTGAGACCAGCCCGGCTGGGGGGGGCCGGATGGGACGAGGCCGAAAGCGCGGTGGGCTCGTAGCCGGCGGGCGAGCCCGGCGGCCGGTCTTGCAGCAGCGGCTGCACGTCGGTGATCATCCGGGCGGCCGCGCTCGCATCGGGCCGGTCCACGGGCTCACGCCGCAGCAGCGCGGCGATCACGGGGCCGAGCGCGCCCGCCGTGGGCGCCTCGGGCGCGTCCTCGTTGATGATGGCGGACATGGTGGTGATCGCCCCGCCGCGTTTCTCGAAGGGACCGTGCCCCTCCACCGCCGCGAACAGGGTCGCGCCGAGTGACCACAGGTCGGAGGCGGGCGACGCGTCCTCGCCGCGGATCCGCTCGGGCGCGGTGAACCCGGGCGAGCCCATCACCATGCCGGTCTGGGTGAGCTTGGGGTCACCCTGGAAGGTGGCGATGCCGAAGTCGGTCAGCACGGCCCGGTCGTCGTTGCCGAGCAGTACGTTGCTCGGCTTGACGTCCCGGTGCATCACCCCGGCGGCGTGCGCCACGCTCAGCGCGGACAGCAGCTGCCGGGCCATCTCGGCGGCCCGGCGCGGCGACAGCGGGCCCGAGGTCGCCAGCACCTGGTCCAGGGACTGCGCGTGGACCAGCTGCATGACGATCCACGGGCGGCCCTCGTCCTCGCACACGTCGTAGACGGTGACCACCGCGGGGTGGTTGAGCCGGGCGGCGGTCTTGGCCTCGCGCAGCGTCCGCTGGTACGCGTTGGCCCGCTCCGCGTCGGTGAGGGTCTCCGCGATGTGGACTTCCTTGACCGCGACGTCGCGGTCGAGAAGCTGATCGCGGGCACGCCAGACGACACCCATGGCACCTCGGCCGATGGGGGCCTGCAGACGGTAACGCCCGGCGATAACCCGCCCGGTGTCCGCCAATGGGTGCATAGCCGGACCATACACGGTGATCGCTGAAAGGTCTCTGGGGGAAGGCTAAGCATCGATTAAGTTTGATCAGATTGTTTAGTGCCGGTCATCGCCAGCACGTCGAGCGCGGCGTCCAGCTGCGCCTCGGTGATCTCGCCTCGTGAGACGTAGCCGCGGGAGATCACGATCGAGCGGATCGGCCGGCCGGTCGCCAGCGCCTCGTGGGCGATCTGCGCGGCCGCCTCGTAGCCGATAGAGGAGTTCAGCGCGGTCACGATGACCGGTGACGACTCAGCCAGCCGCCGCATGTGCTCCGCGTGCGCGGTGATCCCGGAAACGCAGCGGTCGGCGAGCAACGGCACGACCGCCGCCAGCAGGCGGGCCGACGCGAGCAGGTTGCGCCCGATCACCGGCATCATCACGTTCAGCTCGAAGTTCCCCGCCGCGCCCCCGAACGCCACCGCCGCATCGTTCCCGATCACCTGCGTGCACACCTGGCAGACCGCCTCGCAGATGACCGGGTTCACCTTGCCCGGCATGATCGAGGAGCCCGGCTGCAGGTCGGGGATGGAGATCTCGCCCAGCCCGGCCCGCGGCCCGGATCCCATCCAGCGCAGGTCGTTGCAGATCTTGTACAGGCTCACGGCGATCACCCGCAGCACGCCGCTGGCTTCGACCAGCGCGTCCCGCCCGCCCGCCGCCTCGAAGTGGTTCCGCGCCTCGGTCAGCGGGAGTCTCGTCGTCGACGCCAGGCGCTCGATCACCTGCCGGGCGAACCCGGGCGGCGCGTTGAGGCCGGTTCCCGTGGCCGTGCCGCCCAGGGGCAACTCGCCGAGCCGGGGCAAGATGGCATCGGCCCGTTCGGCATCATGACGGACGGCCGCCGCGTACCCGCCGAACTCCTGGCCGAGGGTCACCGGCACCGCGTCCATCAGATGGGTCCGTCCGACCTTGACCACCGCGGCGAACTGTTCGGCCTTCGCCTCGAACGCCGCGGCGAGGTGGTTCAGCGCCGGGATCAGCTCTCCCGCGATCAGCCGGGTGGCGGCCAGGTGAATCGCCGAGGGGAACACGTCGTTGGAGGACTGGGACGCGTTCACGTGGTCGTTCGGGTGCACGGGGCGGTTTCCGGGTCCGAGCTTGCGCGAGGCCAGGGACGCGATGACCTCATTGGCGTTCATGTTGCTCGAGGTGCCGGAACCAGTCTGGAACACGTCGACCGGGAACGCCTCGTCGTGCTCTCCTCGTGCCACCGAGGCAGCCGCGTCACCGATCGCGTCCGCCAGGTCGGCGTCGAGCACCCCGAGTTCGCCGTTCACCGTGGCCGAAGCGCCCTTGAGCGAGGCCAGGGCACCGATCATGTCCCGTCCGATCCGCTCGCCGGACACCGGGAAGTTCTCCACCGCCCGCTGGGTCTGCGCTCCCCACAGCGCCTCGGCGGGCACCTCCACGTCCCCCATCGAGTCGTGTTCCGTGCGGGTACCCGCGGAACTCACGGGTGCGCGCCGATACTGAGCACCAGTCCGGACGGATCCGCGAAGAAGTCGTTTCCCTTGTCGTCGACCACGATGAAGGCCGGGAAGTCGCGGACCTCGATCTTCCAGACGGCTTCCATGCCGAGTTCGGGGTACTCGAGCACGTCGACCCGGGTGATGCAGTCCCGGGCCAGCCGCGCCGCCGCGCCGCCGATCGAACCGAGGTAAAAGCCGCCGTACTGCTTGCAGGCCGCGGTCACCGCGGCCGAACGGTTCCCCTTGGCCAGCATGACCAGCGAGCCGCCGGCCGCCTGGAACGCCTCGACGTAGGAGTCCATCCGGCCGGCCGTCGTCGGCCCGAAGGACCCGGACGCGTACCCGTCCGGCGTCTTGGCCGGCCCCGCGTAGTAGACCGGGTGGTCGCGCAGGTAGGCGGGCATGGGCTCGCCCGCGTCCAGGCGCTCGGCGATCTTGGCGTGGGCGATGTCCCTGGCCACGACCAGCGGGCCGGTCAGCGACACGCGGGTGCGCACCGGGTACCTGCTCAGTTCGGCGCGGATCTCGGCCATCGGCCGGTTCAGGTCGACGGCGACCACGTTGCCCTCGTCTTCGCCCGCCTCGACATCCGGCAGGTACTGCGCCGGGTCGGTCTCGAGCTGCTCGAGGAACACCCCGTCGGCGGTGATCTTGCCCAGCGCCTGCCGGTCGGCCGAGCACGACACCGCGATCGCGACCGGGCAGGACGCCCCGTGCCTGGGCAGCCGGACCACCCGCACGTCGTGGCAGAAGTACTTGCCGCCGAACTGGGCGCCGATGCCGATACGCCGGGTAATGCCAAGCACTTGCTCCTCGAGCTCGCGGTCGCGAAACCCGTGCCCGGCGGCCGAGCCCTGCCCGGGCAGCGTGTCCAGGTACTTGGCCGACGCGTACTTGGCGGTCTTCAGCGCGAACTCGGCGCTGGTCCCGCCGACCACGATGGCCAGGTGGTACGGCGGGCACGCGGCGGTGCCGAGCGAGCGGATCTTCTCCTCCAGGAACGCCAGCATCCGGGCCGGGTTCAGCACGGCCTTGGTCTCCTGGTACAGGAACGACTTGTTGGCCGACCCGCCGCCCTTGGCCATGAACAGGAACTTGTACTCCTCCCCGCTGGTGGCGTAGATCTCCACCTGGGCGGGCAGGTTGCTGCCGGTGTTCTTCTCTTCCCACATGGTCAGCGGCGCGAGCTGGGAGTACCGCAGGTTCAGCGTGGTGTAGGCGTCATAGACGCCGCGCGAGATGTGCTCCTCGTCACGCCCGTCGGTGAGCACGTGCTGGCCGCGCTTGCCCATCACGATGGCGGTGCCGGTGTCCTGGCACATGGGCAGCACGCCGCCGGCCGCGATGCACGCGTTCTTGAGCAGGTCGCGGGCCACGTACCGGTCGTTCGCAGAGGCCTGCGGGTCGTCCAGGATGGACCGTAGCTGGCGCAGGTGGGCGGGCCGCAGCAGGTGGGCGATGTCGTGCATGGCGGCGGTGGTCAGCTCGGTGAGCAGCTGCGGCTCGATCTCGAGGAAATTACGGCCGAACGAACTATGGTTCCTCACCCCGTCACTGGTCAGCCGCCGGTAGCTGGTGTCGTCATGGCCCAGCGGCAGCAGGTCTGCGTAGGTGAACTCGGGCACGCGCCTCGCCCTCTCTTTCTTCCCGCTCGCCTCGGGCCGCTCTTGAGACGCCGCCTTCCCTCGTCGCTCCTCCGTCGTGCCCCGGGTGGGTACGAGGGAAAAGCAGAGTCCAGGAGGCGTCGCGGCCTTTGGCTCGCGGGGAGTCCAGATGGCCCGCCTCGGGCCCGGTGTCTAGCTTAGGCTGGCCCGAGACGCCGGTGATCCGCGTCCCCACTGATTCCGAAGGTTCCGGGCGTAAACCCGGCTGGATCCGACGGTGTTCGGGGTCGTGTTCGGCAGAAACAAACACTCTGTCTTACTAGTCACGACTTGTACATATAGCGGCAAAGCTTGTATCGTGACGCTATGCGGCGGCGCCGCGCCGCGCGGTGCCCCCGTCCGCGCGATGTTTGCTAAGCACGCGGTGCCCCCGTCCGCGTCCGGCTAAGCTGCGGCGCCGCCGCCGTACCCTCTTACCGTTCCCGCGCTCTCCTGATCTGAGAATGCGCTCATGATCACCCTCGGGGTGTACCTGATCGGGTCCGGGCTGACCGCGCTGACCCCGCGGGGCGGCTACTGGTTCATCTTCTTGTACGGCACCCGCGTCATCGCCGGGATGGGCATCGGCGGGGAGTACGCCGCGATCAACTCCGCGATCGATGAGATGATCCCGGCCAAATACCGGGGCCGGGTCGACCTGGCCGTCAACGGGACCTACTGGGCCGGCGCGTTCCTGGGCACCATCGTCACGCTGGTTGCCCCGAACCGCATCTCGACCACGCTCGGCTGGCGGATCGCCTACTCATCCATGCCCACCAGCACCCCGACCCCGACCAGCAGCCCCTCAAGCACTCCTATCGCTCAGCCGACCCACTGCTGACAGCACAGTTGGTCTCGGGCCGTCACGTACCGCGCCCGCCGCCCCCCGCCTAATTCAATGAATGTGACACTCTGCCCGAAAGAGTCAATAGAACGCCACTCTCATTGAATTCTGCGCGAGGCACTGGGCGCGCCGGCCGCCGGGCCGGTGGTCGGCTGTCCAGTACGACCCCGATCAGCGCCCGGTCGTTCCTGACCGCCTCGAACAGCAGGCAGTGCCCGGCGTCGTCGGTGTACCCGGTCTTGATCCCGACGGCTGCCCTCAGCCGCATGACGCCCGCCTTCGTCCCCCAATCCCACTAGCCTGTCCGCGAGTTGGACCGCCTCAGAGCTTGGTGAAGTGGTGGAAGCACTCGTAGTAGGGGTCGGTGGAGTGGGCGAAGTAAGAGGCTTCTGAGCGCTTGACCGCCAGGTAGGCGGTGCTGCGCAGCGGTCCGAGCAGGTCCATCAGCATCTCGTCGGCGGCCAGCGCGTCCAGGGCCGCGTTGAGCGAGGCGGGCAGCCGGTGGGTACCGCCCGCGGCCCGCTCGCTGTCGGTGAGGGTGGCCGGGTCGACGTTCACGGCCTCGCCCGGATCGAGCTTGCCGCGGATGCCGTCCAGGCCGGCGTAGATGAACGCGCCGAGAGCCAAGTACGGATTGGCGCTGGAGTCGGACGGCTTCAGCTCCAGGTTGACCGAACTGCCCGGGTCGCCGAGCAGCGGGGAGCAGATCCTGATCGCCGCTTCGCGGTTGTCCATCCCGTAGCAGGTGTACGCGCTGGCCCACATCTGCGGCGCGAGCCGGCGGTAGCTGTTCACGCTGGCGCAGCTCAGCGCGACCAGGGCGGGCAGGTGGGCCAGCAGGCCGCCGATGAAGTGGTAGCCGACCTGGGACAGGCCGTTGCGGTCGGCGGGGTCGGCGAAGGCGTTGCGCCCGCCCGGAGCGCCGTCCGGCAGCAGGTCGGTGAGCGAGGCGTGCAGGTGGGTTCCGTTGCCGGCCTGGTCGGGGATGGGCTTGGGGGCCAGGCTCGCCCACAGGCCGTGCCGGAACGCCACGCCGCGGACCGTCTCCCGGTACAGCACGTGGTTGTCGGCGGCGCGCAGCGCGCCGGCGTACCGGATGGAGAGCTCGTGCTGGCCGTGGCCGAGTTCGGGGTAGTAGTGCTCGACCTCCAGGCCCTGCGCCTCCATCGCGGCGACGAGTTCCATCGCGAAGTCGTGACCCTGATGGAAGCCGGTGGCGGAGTAGCACAGGCTGTCGTCAAGCGGGATGAGCCGGTCCGGGATGGAGGGCGCCGCGGGCGAGGTTTCGCGGTGGCCGATGGTGAACTCGGGCTCGAACGCGGCCTGCATCGCGTAGCCCTGGCCGGCCAGCTCGGCGATGGCCTGCTTGAGGAACGTCCGCGGGCAGGCCTCCCACGGCGACCCGTCCGGCTTGACCAGATCCGAGAGCATCGCGCCGGCCCCTGGCGCGTAGGGGAGCGTGACAAACGTATCCGGGTCGGGCACGATCCGGACCTCGCCGACCGGGCCCATCCCGGCCACCGGCTGCAGCTGGTCCAGCATGGACATCGCCATCATCGCCACCGTGTGCCCGATGCCGCTGGCCATCCGTTCCTGCAGCCGCGCCGTGCCCGCGGCCTTGCCGCGAATGATCCCGCCGTGGTCGGCGTACAGGAAGCGGACCAGGCGAATCCTTTCCTGGCTGGTCCGCCCCATCACGCTTTCGATAGCTCCGTCGGTCATGCAACATCGATAGCACGTTCAACCTCGTCTCGTACAGCCGATGCCGAACATGCCCTACCGGCCAGGACGGGGTAGTTTCAGGCCATGAGCCCACGGCCGTCGCCTCGCGACTTGCGCGCCTCCGATGCTGACCGGGACCGCGTGCTGGCCATGCTCAGCGAGGCGATGAGCGACGGGCGGCTCACCGCGGAGGAGCATTCCGAACGGGTTCAGCGTGCTTTCGCGGCCCGGACGCTGGGTGAGCTCGCCGAGCTGACGGCGGATCTGGCCGTGGCGTCCGCGCAGCCGGTGCGGCTGGACGGCGGCCGGGTGGTCGCCGGGATCTTCGGGCCGGCCCGCAGGGACGGCCGCTGGGTGGTGCCGGAGAACCTGACCGTGACCGCCATGTTCGGCGAGGTTGAGGTCGACTTCACGCAGGCGATACTTCAGGTCAGCCGGGTGCAGCTCTACGCCACGGTGTTCGGCGGCCGGCTGCGGCTGATCGTGCCGGACGGGGTGTCGGTGATCGTGAGCGGGCACATGGTCCTGGGCAGGAAGCGCGGGAGCACGGCGCCGCCGGCCGGGCCTGATGCGCCGGTGATCGAGGTCAGGGCGCTGGTCCTCGGCGGTGAGCTGGACGTCCGCACGCCGCGGAAGAACCGTCGTTTCCGCCTGTTCAGCCGGGACTGACGCCAGTCGAAGTTGCCCGGCTCAGCCGTAGCTGACTGAGGAGTAGGCGCGAAGCTTCCACAGCTGGTGCTCGCTCTTGATGCTGCGGATCGTCCCGGAGCGGGAGCGCATGACCAGGGAGTGAGTTGTCGCGTGGCCGCGGAGGTAGCGCACGCCGTCGACCAGTTCCCCGTCCGTGATCCCGGTGGCCGCGAAGAACACGTCATCGGAGGTGACCAGGTCATCGGTGGTGAGCACGCGGTTCAGGTCGTGGCCCGCGTCGAGCGCACGGCGGCGTTCGGCGGCGTCCCTGGGCGCAAGCTTGCCCAGGATGACCCCGCCGAGGCATTTCAGTGCGCACGCGGCGATGATGCCCTCCGGCGTACCCCCGATGCCGAGCATCAGGTCGATCCCGGTGCCCTCGCGGGCGGCCATGATGGCGCCGGCCACGTCTCCGTCGGTGATCAGGTGGATCCGGGCCCCCGAGGCGCGGACTTCGGAGATCAACTCGGCGTGGCGGGGACGGTCCAGGATGACCACGGTGACGTCCTGGGCCGAGCAGCCCTTGCCCTTGGCCACCGCGGCGACGTTGGCGGCTGGCGGTGCGTCGATGTCCACCATGCCGGCCGCCTCGGGGCCGGTGGCCAGCTTGGACATGTAGAACACGGCGGACGGGTCGTACATCGAGCCGCGATCCGCCACGGCCAGGACCGAGATCGCGTTCGGCATGCCGTTGGCGCACAGCCGGGTGCCGTCGATCGGGTCGACCGCGACGTCGCAGGCCGCGCCGGTACCGTCGCCGACCTCCTCGCCGTTGAACAGCATCGGCGCGTGATCCTTCTCGCCTTCGCCGATGACCACTACGCCGCGCATCGACACCGAGTTGATCAGCATCCGCATCGCGCTCACGGCGGCCCCGTCGGCCCCGTTCTTGTCGCCCCGGCCCACCCACCGAGCGGCGGCCATCGACGCGGCCTCGGTCACCCGGGCCAGCTCCAGGGCCAGGTTGCGGTCGGGGGCGTGGCTGGCTGGCTCGTGTGCCTGCTGATCCGCGGTCATCGTGGGTGTCCTTCCGCTGGCCCCGTGTTGGTGGCGCTGTGTTGATCCTATGCAGCTACGTCGAAGCGCGCCGTGTCCACCCCGCGAGCCGGGCTAGCCTGGGCTGTTGTGAACAGGGTGCTGCGCGGCGGCGTTTCCGCGCTGGGCTGCCTGCTGGCCGCCGCGGTCGTCGTCGTGGCGATCCCGGCGCCGCACGCCGCCGAGCCCGTCACCGTCAGCTACCGCGGCGACCTGGCCAAGCTGACCCGGCTGGCGCCGTACCCGGCGGTGGCCCCCGTAGGCCTGCCCGCGTCCTGGCAGCCGGTCAGCTCCGGCCTGGCCGTAGGCGGCGCCAACGGCCCCGGCACGGTCACCTGGCAGCTCGGCTACATGACCCCGGACGGCTCGCTGGCCTCGCTCGAGGAGACCAACGCGAGCGCCGGCGCGTTCGTCAGGCGGATGACCAACGACGGGATCCCGCTCGCGCCGGCCCGCCTGGACGGCCGGACCTGGAGCCTCAGCTCTACTCCCGCCCGCGGGCAGCGGTCGATGTACGTCACTGGCCCGGCGGGGTTCACCGTCGTCGTCACCGGCAACGCGACCTGGGCCCAGTTGCGTGAGCTGGCCGCCTCACTGCGCCCGGTCGCCGGCTGAGCTGGGGTCGGCCGCGCCGCGCGGCTCAGGAACCCGGGGATCCCCGGGCGGGGTAACCTCGGCTGGCGTCTGCGGGGTTGTGGCCGGTGCCTCATCATCGGGCTGGCGGTCGTTGAACGTCACCGTGACGTCCTGCTCGGGGCGCCGCTGGTTCTGCAGGGCCTGCAGCGCCATGCTGGCCCGGTCCGCCTCGGTGAGCGGCGGCTGGACGATGGACCGCGGCCACAGCCGCCGCTCCAGCACCACGTTGACCTCGGCGCTGTACACGGTGATCTCGGTGGCCAGGTAGACCCAGGCCAGCAAGCCGAGCACGGTGGCGAATACGCCGTAGACCGAGTCGCTGTGCAGGAAGTGGTGGACCAGGTAGGTGCCGAGGACCTGAAGTACCGTCCAGGCGATGCCGCCCGTGATGGCTCCGGGCAGCAGGTTGCGAGTCGGCACGCCCTTCGGGGTCAGCGCGCGGAAAGCGCCGAGGTACATGCCCGCGCTGAAGGCTGCCGTCACCACCTCGAGCGGGACCTTGAACGCGAGCCCGTTCGGCAGGTAGGTGCTGAGGCTGGCCAGCCCGGTGGTGACGATCACGCCGCCACCGAGCAGGCAGAGGAACAGCCCCGCCCGCCCGAGCCGCTGCACGTAGCCGGGCCTCGCGGGTCCGGGCAGGTTCCACACTTGCTCCATCGTGAACAGGCCGGCCTGCGCCAGGCCGGTCGCGCCCCAGATCAGGAGGAGCAGGCCCACGATCAGCCCGGTGAGGCTCGCGCGCCGGAGTTGCTGCACGTTCTCGGTGAGCGTGTGGCCGATCAGCGGGACCTGGCCGGCCACCGCGTTCAGCACGTCGGTCCGGACCGACTGTTCGACCGACGCGACGTAGCCCAGGATCGTCACCAGCACCAGGAGCAGCGGGAAGAGGGAGACGAATGCGGAATATGCCAGGTTGGAGACCAGGACGCCGCCGTTGTCGTCCCCGAACTTCTTTATCACCCCGAAGACGAACCCCAAGGGCGTGGACCGCTGCTGGGTGGCGTCTACTTTCCTGATCGCCCGCTCGACGGGATTCATCGCGCCCACCCTGCTGTTTGCCTGCTGGTACGCGTGCCCAGCCAGCCGGAGAGCAAACTCACCCGGCCTCGCGATGGCAGGATCAGAAGGGCCCAGCCTCAGAAGGGCGCAGTGTCCTCTGCCTCGGCCTGACCGGAGTCGTCGCGCTTGGCCATGGCGGCGGCCAGCCTGGCTCGCGCGCCGTCCAGCCACTCGCCGCACACTCCTGCCAGCCTTTCGCCGCGTTCCCACAGCTCGAGCGACTGCTCCAGGGTCAGGCCGCCCGCCTCCAGGCGCTTGACCACCGCGGCCAGCTTGTCCCTGGCCTGCTCGTAGGAGAGAGTCTCTTTGGGGACCGCGTCCGTACCGCCGTCTGTCACGGCCTCAATCCTATCCGTCATCGCCCTCCTCGATCGGCACCGTCATCGCTTGCCTGCACGGTGAGCTGATCCGCCGCGAACCGGACGGTCAGCATTTCGCCCGGCTTCACCTCGGCCGCGCTGCGGACCACGCCGTCGCTGCGGTGCTGCACGATCGCGTAGCCGCGTCCCAGCGTGGAAGCGGGCGACAGGGCGAGCAGGCGGGCCCGGGTGTGCGTCACGTCGTCGCCGGCCCGGGCCAGGCTCCCGTGCAATGACATCCTGGCCCGCTGGAGCAGGGCGTCCACGCGCTCGCCCTGGCGCTCGATCTCCCGCACCGGGTCGGCCAGCGCGGGCCTGGACCTGATCGCCTCCAGCCACGCCGTCTCCCGGTCGAGCCAGCCGGTCACGCACCGGCGGGCCCGGTCGCGCAACTGCGTGACCAGCGCGAACTGCTCGGCGACGTCGGGCACCACCCGCTTGGCCGCATCCGTCGGCGTGGACGCGCGCACGTCGGCCACGTAGTCGAGCAGGGGAGTGTCCTGCTCGTGCCCGATCGCGCTCACCACCGGCGTCCGGCACGCCGCCACCGCCCGGATCAGCTCCTCGTCGGAGAACGGGAGCAGGTCCTCCAGGGAGCCGCCGCCCCGGGCGATTACGATCACGTCGACGTCGGGGTCCTCGTCGAGGCGCCGCAGCGCGTCGATGACCTCGGCGACCGCGTACGGCCCCTGCACCGCTGTCTGCTCGACGCGGAACCTAACGGCAGGCCAGCGCCGCCCGGCGTTCTGCTGGACATCCCGCTGAGCCGCGGAATCGCGTCCGCAGATCAGGCCGATGACACCGGGAAGGAAGGGAATTGCCCGCTTTCGTTCGGCGGAAAAAAGCCCTTCCGAGGCCAGTTGCCTGCGCAACCTCTCGAGCCGGGCGAGCAGTTCGCCCACGCCCACGGCGCGAATCTCCAGCGCGGTCAGTGCGAACGAGCCCCGGTTGGCGTTGAAATCCGGCCGGGCGAAGATGACCACCGTGGCCCCGTCGGCGGGCGGCGGCTCGGCGGCGTCGAACACCAGCCGGGAGCAGATGACCCGCACCGACACGGCCGCGATCGGGTCGCGCAGGGTCAGGAACACCGCGTTGCCGCGCACGGCCAGCTCGGCGATCTGCCCTTCGACCCAGACCCGGCCGAGCCGGCCGATCCACCCGCCGACCAGCTGCAGCACCGTGCGGACGGGAACAGGAGCCTCAGCCGACGTGTCGAGCGCCACTAGGCGTCGGTTTCCAGCTTGGCGATCCGGCGCTCGAACATGGACAGCACGTCGGCGCGGGCCGCGTGCGCCCGCTCGTAGTCCGCGAGCTGCCTGACCCGCGCGACGTCGAGGTTGCGCAGGCGCGCGCGCAGCGACGCCACGGACAGCTCGTCGTAGTTGGGCAGCGGTGGCGCGGAATCCGCCAGCCCGCTGACGGGCTCGGCGGCGCTGACAGGCTCGGCGGCGGTGGCCGGGTCGGGAACGGTGGCCGGGTCGGGAACGGTGGCCGGGTCAGGGACGGTGACCGGGTCGGGAACGGTGGCCGGGTCGGGAACGATGACCGGGTCGGGAACGATGACCGGGTCGGGAGCGGTGGCCGACTCGGCGGCGCCGGCGGGCGCGGTGGCGCTGGCGGGCGTCGAGGTGCTAAGGAAGGAGTCGCCCCCCTGGTCGCCGAGCAGCCGAACGTTGCCGGTCTTGTCGAAATCCCTAGGGCTCTGCCGCTTGGGCGGCTTCGGCGGCTCCGCGCCAGCGGGCCCGGTCGATGCCGGCTTGGCGGCCGCGCGCCTGGCCGCGGCCGGCTTGGCGGTCGCTGGCCTCGCGGCGGGCTTGGCGGTCGTCGGCTTGGCCGGGGTCCGCCTGGGCGTGGCCGGTTTGGCCGCGACCGTCTCGGCTGTGGCCGGAGCAGGCGCGACTGGCGCGGCCGCGGCCGGCTCAGCGGGGCCGCCGCGCTGGCCCGCTGGGCTGGTGACGGTGGCCTTCTCCGACGCCTCGGGCGTCCGGGCGTGCGGAACGTCGGTGTCCGCGGGGGTCTTGTTCCTGAGCTTGTCGGTTATCAGCAGTAGCTGGCCGATGCCGGCGAAGACGCCGCGCAGGGCCTGAGCTGGGGCTTCCTTTATGCGTTCGCTGACCTGCGGAACGCGCATGTCACACTCTCCTCGAGGACGGGATATCACACCTGGCGCTCGGGCAGTTTCCCAGTATTTCCCGGCGCCGGTGCATCGCTGTTAGTCAGCGCGTCTTCCCTGACGGGTAATCTTCGCGCCTCCGGCTTGCGTGTCGCAATACCCGCACTGTGGCCGGCGGATACGCCTGCCTTGTTCCGGGACATACTCACCTACCATGGAGCTATGTCTTCAAGCCAGCGACGAGTCCTGCTCGCTAAGCCACGCGGCTACTGCGCGGGGGTTGACCGGGCTGTGCAAGCGGTCGAGATGGCACTGGACAGGTTCGGTCCCCCGGTGTATGTACGCAGGCAGATCGTACACAACACGTACGTCGTCAGCACGCTGGAGCAGCGCGGCGCGATCTTCGTGGCGGAGGTCGAGGAGGTTCCACCCGGCGCGGTCGTGGTCTTCTCCGCGCACGGCATCGCCCCCGAGGTCCGCCTCGACGCGGAGCGCCGCGGGCTGCACGCCATCGACGCGACCTGCCCGCTGGTGACCAAGGTGCACAACGAGGCGCGGCGGTTCGCGGCCAAGGACTATGACATCTTGCTGGTCGGCCACGAGGGACACGAAGAGGTGGTGGGGACGGCCGGAGAAGCGCCGACCCGGGTCCGCCTGGTGGACGGCGCCGAGAGAGCCGCCGACATCGAGGTCAGGGACCCGTCGAAGGTGGTCTGGCTGTCGCAGACGACGCTGTCGGTGGACGAGACCGTTGAGACCGTCAACGCCCTGCGCGAACGTTTCCCGGCCCTGCTCGATCCACCGAGCGACGACATCTGCTACGCCACGCAGAACCGGCAGGCCGCGGTCAAGGTCATCGCCCCCCAGGCCGACCTGGTGCTCGTCGTGGGCTCGCCGAACTCCTCGAACTCCGTCCGGTTGGTCGAGGTGGCCAAGGACTACGGCGCCCAGGCCGCTTACCTGGTCGACGACGCCGGCGAGGTCGACGAGCGCTGGCTAGACGACGTAACGACGGTCGGCCTGACCAGCGGCGCCTCGGTGCCCGAGGAACTGGTGACCGCGGTGCTGGACAAGCTGGCCGGCCACGGGTTCGGCACCGTGGAAGAAGTCGAGGCGGTGGAGGAGCACATGACGTTCGCGCTCCCGCGCGAGCTCCGTACCGCCGGAGCCGCCGGACCGCGCCAGGACGGCTAACGCCGTCGGAGCCACCGGTCAGCGCGCTCCGACCGGGATGGCCAGATGTCCTTCAGGGCCTCGCGCAGGTTGCTGAGCTGCGGTATTGCGGGCATCTTGGGCCGGTAGCCACGGCCGAGCGCGATCGCGGCGACTAGCGCCGTGCCGGTGAACAGCCAGAGCGCCGAGCTGCTCAGCGTGACCAGGATCCCCACCGCGGCCGAGAAGGTGTCGGGCGCGGTGAGCACCTGAGCCAGCACGCTTCCGGCGAAGAAGGCCAGCGGCGGGCACACCACCACCGCGCGCAGTCCGCTGACCCGCGTGTAGCACGTGACCACACCGCAGGCCATGACGAACATCACATCGGCGAATGTGCTCCAGCCGGTCCAGGCCGCGATCAGCAGGCTGAGGAAACAGGCCGTGAACAGCGCGACCACCGCGCCGCGCCCGGTCAGCTTGATGGATCCCGGGAGCTGAAGGCGCGCAGGTCGCTGCGTCCCTGTTTTCTGGCCCTGGGCCTGGGTCTGCGTCATCGAACGGCACGCACCAGGCTGACCTCAGCCGGGCCAAGCTCAGCCGGGCCAAGCTCAGCCGGGCCGACCTCGGCTGGGTCGTCGGCGATGAGTTCGGGAGCGGACAGCGCCCTGGTCGTCTCCTCCACCAGCCCCGGCGCGGTGAGTTCCCCGTCGACCACGCCAAGCTCGTTCAGCCGCCGGGCGCTGGGCAGCACCCGGCTCTCCAGCGAGCCGACGGCCTGGTTGTAGGTGGACACCGCCGTCGTCAGCGCGCGGCCCAGGCGGTCCACGTGCCGCCCGAGGCCCGCGATCCGCTCATAGAGCACGCGGCCGAGGTCGAAGACGGCGCGGGCGTTATCGGCCAGCGCCGCCTGCTGCCAGGCGTACTGCGCGGTGCGCAGCATCGTGACCAGCGTGGTGGGAGTGGCGATGTGCACCTTGCGGCTGAGCGCGTACTCGAGCAGCCCGGGGTCGCGCTCCAGCGCCGGGGCCAGGAAGGCCTCGCCCGGGATGAACAGGATCACGAACTCCGGCGACGGGCTCAGCGCCGTCCAGTAGGCCTTGCCCGCCAGCCGGTCCACATGTTCCCGGACATGCCGTGCGTGCGCGTCCATCCGCGCCGCGCGCGCGTCGTCGTCATCGGTTTCTGCGGCCTCCAGGTACGCGGCGAGCGAGACCTTGGAGTCCACCACGATGTTCTTGCCGCCGGCCAGCCGAACCACCATGTCCGGGCGTATCGTGCCGTCCGCCGTGGCCACGGCGACCTGCTCGTCGAAGTCGCAGCGGGCGCTCATCCCGGCCAGCTCGACCACCCGGCGCAGCTGCAGTTCACCCCAGCGGCCCCTGGCCTCCGGCCGCCGCAGCGCGGTGACCAGCGCCTGGGTCTGGGCACGCAGCTGTTCCGAGCTCTGCCGGGCGATGGCGACCTGCTCGGCCAGCGCGGCGTGCGACCGGGTCCGGGCCGCGTCGGACTCCCGCAGCTGCTCCTCGACCCGGGCCAGGGTTTCCCGCAACGGCCCGACGAGATGCTCGACGGCCGCGCGGCGGATCTCCAGTTCGCTGGACGCGTTGGCGTTCGCCGCCTGCAGCCGGCCCTCGGCGACCTCGAGGAACCGCGAGGTGCTCGCGTCCAGCGCCTGCGCGGAGAGGGCCTGGAACCGCTCCGCGAGCTGCCCCTCGACGAGCGCGGCCCGGTCGGCCGCGGTGCGCTCGATCATCCTGGCACGCTCGTCGGCGGCGCGCGCCCGCTCGTCGGCGGCGCGGGCTCGGCCAGAGGCGTCCGCGGCCGCGGCGGCGAGCCGACCGCGGGCGAATAGGTATCCGATCGCTGCCCCGATAACGATCCCGAGCAGCAGTCCGGCAAGCAACAAGACTGCACCCATATGCAGCGATGATCTCACCGTAGGCGGCAAACCTCGCGGCGACACGCCCCCCAGGCGGTCAGCAGCGAAGCCGTGGCGGCAGTACCGAACCGGGGCAGACGGGCTGGGTGTCACGGTAGGTCCGCTCGGCGAAGTCGAGGAAGCGCTCGACGTCGCCGAGGTTGGACACCAGCCCCAGCGACACGCGGACGGCGCCGCCGCTGGGCAGCCCGGCCCGCTCCAGGTAGTCGTCGATCGTCCGCAGGTCGTGCCGCGGACCCCCGCGCCACCACGCGCCGCCCACGTCCTGCCCGGTCAGCCCGAACGCCCGTCTCGCCCGCGCCCGGGTTACAGAAACAGCCGGTCCGCAGCGAGATGCCCGCCGCGCTGGCGTCCCGGGCCACGGCCCGCTCGTCCACCACCGCGCCGCGGGGATCGAGGAAGTTGAACGCCACGGTTCCGCCGCGTGACTTGTCCAGGTCCTGGCCCGTACAGGCGCACCATCGGCGCGCCGCTGCCGTGCTTCAGGACCGCCAGGCCGTCGAGCAGCCAGCTGGTCAGGTCAGCTGACCCGCCGGTGGATCAGGTCGATGCCGATGTCGCTGACCCAGGCCAGACCGGTCGTGACGTCGGGAATGGCGAGGAAGTTGAGCGTGCCGTCCTCGAACGCGGACTCGTCGTCGGCCAGCCGGTGCCAGCCGCCCTGCACGCTCGCGCCCACGAGCGTGCCGCCGGAGAACCACGGGCGGCGCAGCCGGGCGAGCGCGTCCCGCCGGGCCAGCAGGCAGCCGACCCCGGTCGGGTAGCCGAACATCTTGTAGAAGCTCACCGTCACGAACTCGGGCCTGACCGCGGCGAGGTCGAGCCGGCTGGTCGGCGTCGAAGGCCGCCGCGTCGAGCAGCACGTCGTAGCCGGCGGCCTGGGCGTGATCCACCCACGCCAGCGGATGCCGGACGCCGCTGAAGTTGCTCTGCGCCGGATAGGCGAACAAGCCCCGCCCGTGGCTGCCGCACCGCCGGGCCCGAGCGCGGCGGCCACGTCCTCGCCGTCGGCCCGCAGATCGTCCGGCGACAGGCCGACGTACCTGGTCGCGGCGCCGCGTGCGCGGGCGAACTCCCGGATGCCGTTCACGGAATTGTGGTTATCGGCGGTGAGCACGAGGCGGGACATGGCCGGAACTGATACGACTCGCCGACCAGGCGGCACGCGCCGGTGGCGTTCGGGGTGAAGATGACCGCGTACTCGTCGGCGTCGGCGTTGAAGTAACCGAGCACCGCCTCCCGGGCCTCTTCGATGAGCCGGGTGGAGGCGCTCGAAGTCGGGTTGACCGAGTGCGGGTTGCCGAAACAGCCGCCCCGCAGCCGCTCGGCCTGCGCGCGCAGCTGCGCGTCGGCCGCCAGCCCGGCTCCGGTGTAGTCGAGGTACGTGTGGCCGCCCGCGTCGAGGTAGGAGTACTCGGTGGCGCGCAGCTCGTCGAGCCGGGAAGTGGTGGCGTAATCCGGATAGGCGGCGTGAAAATCCGACACAAGTTCCCCCGGGCCGGCTGGCCGGAGCGCATGGCGTAACTTCACGATAACGCGGGGGATTAACTCTGCATTGAGCCGCCGGTCCCGCTCCGGTCAGCCGCCGCGGCCGCCTGATCCGCCGCCGCCTTTCTTTATGCCGAACGATCCTGGTGGCTGCCCCGCCCACGGTGCGTGAACAATGGGACGATGGCACAGCGGTCTGTTTCTGCACCGGCACCAGGTTCTACCGCGGCCCTGCTGGCCGGCTACGTGCACGCGACCGGCGTGCGGCACGTCTTCGGCTATCCCGGTGAATCGGTCATCGACTTCATGGAGGCGGCCCGCCACCGGGACATCGAGGTGGTGTCCGCGGTCCGGGAGGGCACGGCTGCTTTCATGGCCCAGGCGGCGGCGATGGTGACCGGTCTGCCCGGAGTCTGCCTGTCCACCCTGGGACCGGGGTCGACGGCGGTGCTGAACGGCGTGGCCTCGGCGACCCTGGACCGGGTGCCGATGCTGGCGATCTCCGGTCAGATCGAGAGCTCCCGCGAGCAGTTCTTCACGCACCAGGTCATCGATCACGACCGCTTGTTCGCCCCAGTCACCAAGCTGGCGCTGCGCCTGGATCCGGCCTCGGCGCACACCGTCATCCGCAAGGCGCTGCGGACGGCCGTCGCCGAGCGGCCCGGCGCCGTTCACCTGACCGTGACCGCCGACGCCTGGGCCGTACCCGCTGGCCCCGTGGCCGCCGGGAACGGGGGCGGCACCGCGGTCAGCCTGCCTCCGCTGGCCCTGCCTCCGCTGGCCGCGGCGGCGGGATCGGTCGACGTGTACGGAGACGGCGACCCGCTGCGGGTCCTGCACGCCGCGCGCCGCCCGGTGATCCTGGCGGGCATCGCCGCGCTCCGCTGCGCCGCGGGCCCGGACCTGCTCCGCCTCGCGGAGCTGGCCGGTGTCCCGGTGGTGGTCTCGCCGATGGCCAAGGGCACCTTCCCCGAGGACCACCCGTACTTCGCCGGCGTGCTCGACATGGCGGGTCACCGGGTCGTCTGGGACCTGCTGGCCGACGCCGACCTGATCCTGGCCGCCGGTTTCGACCCGGTGGAGCTGATCAGCCCGTGGTCGGTTGCCACCCCGGTCCTGCACCTGGACACCACCCCGAACACCGATCAGGTCTACGCCAGCGCGTACGAACTCGTCGGCCACGTGGCGGCCATCCTCGGCTGGATCGCGGCGCAGTGGTCGGGTGAACCCCGGTGGGCCGAGACCGAAGTGGCAGCGCACCGGGCCCGGTTGCGCGCGGCGTGGCTGGCCGGGCGGGCCGAGGGCAGGCTCAACCCCTCCGATGTGGTGACGATCGCCCGGGAGGCGGCCCCGGCCGACACGATCGTGACCACCGACGTCGGCTCGCACAAGATCATGGCGGGCCAGGCGTGGCAGGCCGCCGGGCCGCGCTCGGTGCTGATGACCAACGGGCTTTCGGCCATGGGGTTCGGCGTGCCCGCGGCGATCGCGGCGAAGCTCACCCGGCCAGACCAGCCGGTGATCGCCCTGGTCGGCGACGGCGGGTTCGCGATGGCCGCGACCGAGATGCGGATCGCCTCGGCGTTGGGCGTGCCGATCACCGTGGTGGTGTTCGCCGACGGCAGCCTGAACCGGATCGAGCTACGGCAGCAGCTGATGGGCTACCCGCCGACCGCCACCCGGATGGACGGGATGGACCTGGTCGCGCTGGCCGGGGCGATGGACTGCGACGGCGTGCGGGTGGACAGCCCGGCGGGCCTGGAGAAGGCCCTGGCGGGCTTCGGCGCCAGGTCGCGCCCGCTGATCGTCGAGGCGCGCATCGACCCGGCCCAGTACGAGGTCCAGTTCTAATTGTTCGCCTCGTTATCCGCGGGCTCCCCGCGCTACTAAACTTCGTGGGTGAGTTTGTCTATCGGCATTGTCGGCCTGCCTAATGTCGGCAAGTCCACCCTGTTCAACGCGCTGACCCGGGCCAGCGCGCTGGCGTCCAACTACCCGTTCGCCACCATCGAGCCCAACGTCGGCGTGGTGGGCGTCCCCGATCCGCGGCTGGCCGAGCTGGCCAAGCTGTACGACTCCGTGCGCGTGGTCCCGGCCAGCGTGCGGTTCACCGACATCGCCGGCCTGGTCCGCGGCGCCTCGCAGGGCCAGGGGCTGGGCAACCAGTTCCTCGCCCACATCCGCGAGACCGACGCGATCTGCCAGGTGGTACGCGTCTTCGCCGACCCGGACGTGACGCACGTGGACGGCGATGTGTCGCCGGAACGCGACATCGAGACGGTCGTCACCGAACTGATCCTGGCCGACCTGCAAACCCTGGAAAAGGCCCTGCCCCGGCTGGCCAAAGAAACGAAGTTCGCCCGGGATCCCGAGCGCGTCCACGTGGCCCAGGCCGCGGCTGCCGCCGCCGAGCTTCTCGACTCCGGGACCGCGTTGTCGGCCGGTGCCGCAGCCGCGGGCATCGATCTGGCCGCCCTGCGCGAGCTACAGCTGCTGACGGCCAAGCCGTTCCTGTACGTGTTCAACATGGACACCTCCGAACTCGGCGACGAAGACCTGCGCAAGCGCTTGTCCGCGCTGGTGGCTCCGGCCGAGGCGATCTTCCTGGACGCCAAGACCGAAGCCGACCTGGCCGAGCTGCCGGCGGACGAGGCCGCGGAACTGCTCGCCGAGGCCGGAATGGGCGAGCCGGGCCTGGCCCAGCTGGCGCGGGCCGGGTTCCGCGCCCTCGGCTTGCAGACCTTCCTCACCGCGGGCCCGAAGGAGACCCGGGCCTGGGAGATCCGGGCCGGGGCGACCGCGCCGGAGGCGGCCGGCGTCATCCACACCGACTTCCAGCGCGGCTTCATCAAGGCCGAGGTGGTCTCGTTCGACGACCTGATCGCGGCAGGCTCGCTGCCCGCGGCCCGTGCCGCGGGCAAGGCCCGCATCGAGGGCAAGGACTACATCATGCGTGACGGCGACGTCGTCGAGTTCCGCCACAGCGCAACATCACGGTCTGGCTAGCCACCGGGCGACTGCTCCATCCGGTCCACCTCAATGGGTGCACTTCGCCTGCGATGCACCGCCGCGGGGTCCCGGACACGACAGGAGCGTGCCGCCGAGCTGTTCGAGCTATCCACCCGGCCCCTGGCCCACCCGGAGGCCACCAGCTCCGCCACTCGATGCTCACCCACGAAGCCGAGAACGGCACCAACAACCCCACCCTGCTCGCCTGCTGCCGGCACGCCTCCGTCCGCTCCCTGGAGCGCTATGCCCGCCCGGTCCCCGACGCCGTCGCCCGCCACGTCGCTGCGACCGACCCAGCCGCCCGACGCCGCACGTCGGCCCGGTAACCAGTCACCCGGCGCCGGGCCAAATCGTCGGCTTTGCGCTGGAAGCTACCCAGAGCTCCTGTCAGGAGCGGGTCACGCGCTTGACCCGGCCGGTGCCAGCGAGGCCGGCAGGGCGTTGCTGGTGTTGTGCTGCCCGATGAGGCTCAGTGCCTTGTCGTGGTCGCGTTGCTCAAGGGCGTCGATGATAGCCACGTGCAGGGCGTGACGGGACGTGATGTACTCCGGCAGCGGCTGCTCGCTGCCGGGCAGCACGGCGAGGGTGTGCGACTCGATCTGGTCGAGCAGGTTGACGTACAGCGAGCGCAGCACGGCGTGCGGGCTGACGGCGGCGATGCGGGCGTGCAGCGACCAGTTGGCGCGCACGAAGGCGGTGGGATCGAGCCGCTGCACCGCCGAGGCCATGTCGGCGAGGATCTCGCGCAGTTCGGCGATGTCGGCGGGGGAGGCGTGCCAGAGCGCGTCCTCGATCAGCAGCGGATCCAGCGCGTCACGGATCCGCACCGCCTCGGCCACGGGGGTTTGCTCGGCGTCGAGGGCGAGGACGGAGTTGCCCAGGCGGACCATGGGCGACTGGGTGGCGGCGAACACCCCGCCGCCCGGGCCGGGCCGCACCGAGATGATCCCCCGTGACTGGGCGATGCGGACCGCCTCGTTGAAGGTGCCGACCGACACCTCGCAGAGGGCCCGGAGCTCTTCCTTGGATCCGAGCCGGTCGCCGGGTGCGGCGGCCTCGGCGATGGCGATGAGCTGGGCGGCCGCGGATTCCCCGCGGGACAGCCGTGGGCCCGGCCGGACGTCCGCGGGACGGGGCCGGCGCCACTCCTGGGGCCGCAGCGCCGGCGTGTCGAAGCCCGTCTCATCGCCGGTGCCGCTCATCGTGCCCTCCGTCGCCGTTCTCCAAAATTCTCTATAAACAATATGATGATAACCGTTGACTTGGCTAGATCCCTGGCGCAGTATAGCCATAATCATCATACAGAATTAGGAGCCGTGATGATCGAGCCGCAAGAGTTCCGCGATCTGATGGCTGGCGTCTGCGCCCCCGTGACGGTGGTAACCACCACCGTGGACGGCCGCCCGTATGGCGCGACCGTCAGTTCCTTCACGTCGCTGTCGCTGAACCCGCCGCTGGTCAGCGTGGCGTTCGACCGCGGCTCGGCGCTGCTGGGCCAGATCCGGGAGGCCGGGCGCTTCGGGGTCAATATCCTCGGCCACGCCCAGGATGACCTGGCGATGACCTTCGCCCGCCGCGGCGCGGACCGGTTCGCCGGGACGGACTGGTTCGACGACCACGGACTGCCCCGGCTGGGGGACGCGCCCAGCTGGATGGTCTGCGACCTGCACCAGACCGTCGAAGCCGGTGACCACCTGCTGCTGTTCGGGCTGGTCCGCGCGGCCAGCAGCCGCAAGGACCTGGCGCCGCTCGTCTACGCCCACCGGACCTTCGGCACCCACTCGCGGTTCGCCGAACGGCCCCGCCCGAGCATCGCCGACCTCATCGCCGCCTGCGCCAGCTGAGCGCACGCGTCCGGACCGTTTAAGGAGACCTGATATGACCGCCATGACCGACCGCCCGTCTGCCACCGAGCCGGCCGAGATCCCCAGCTCCAGTGAGCTCGTCGCCCGGGTGAAGGAACTGCAGCCGCTGATCCGCGAGAACGCCGCCCGGGGTGAGCAGGACCGCCGCGTGGCCGAGGACAGTATCCAGGCGCTGCGCGAGGCGGGCATCTTGAAGATCGCCCAGCCGAAGCGGTACGGGGGCTATGAGACCTCGATGCGCACCATGCTGGATGTGTCGGCCGCGCTCGGCGAGGCCGATGGCGGCACCGCCTGGGTGGCAACGCTGCTGAACGTGTGCGCCTGGATGACCGGCCTGTACCCGCAGCAGGCCCAGGACGACGTGTGGGGTAAGGACCCCGACGCGCTGGTCTGCGGGGTGCTCGCCCCGACCGCCGAGACCCGCAAGGTCGACGGCGGGCACCGGGTCAGCGGCCGCTGGTATTACAACTCCGGCTCCTGGCATGCCAGCTGGGCGGTGCTGGGCATCCCGATCACCGACGAGAAGGGCGAGACCGTCGACCAGGGGCTGGCGCTGGTCCCGCGCAGCGACCTGGGGTACGAGGAAACCTGGTTCGTCGCCGGGATGAAGTCCACCGGCAGCAACTGCATGATCGCCAAGGACGTCTTCGTCCCGGATCACCGGATCGTCTCCGTGCCGGCCGCGATCGAGGGAAACTACGGTACCGAGCACACCAACGAGGTCTTCTACCGGTCCGCGTTCGTGCCGATCCTGGCGCTGGTGCTGGCCGGCCCGCAGCTGGGCATGGGACGCGCGGTGCTCGAGATCGTCAGGCAGAAGGCGGCCAAGAAACCGATCTCCTACACCTTCTATACCGCCCAGGCCGACTCCGTCGCGTTCCAGCTGCAGCTGGCCAAGGCCGCGATGCTGATTGACACCGCCCACCTGCACGCCTACCGCGCCGCCGACGACATCGACCAGGCCGCGGCCCGAGGCGTCTACCCCGATTTCCTCGCCCGCGCGCGGGTGCGGGCCGACACCGGCTGGGTCATCGACCACATCACCAAGGCCATCGGCATCCTGCTATCCGCGCACGGTGCCGCCAGCTTCGCCGAGGCCAGCCCGCTGCAGCGGATCTGGCGCGACTCCTCGGTGGCCGCCCGGCACGCCGTCGTGCTGCCCGTGGTCGGCTACGAGGTCTACGGCAAGGCGCTGCTCGGCCGCGAAGACCACATCACCCCCCTGGTCTGAGCTGCCCCGCCGCCCGTCAGCGGCCGCGTCGCGCCGGTCCTGCTTACCGAATCCGGAGTTTCCCATGCGCATCGCCAACCTGGCAGGTCGTCTCGTCGTCCTCACCGGCGACGCCGGGCACGAGATCGCCCACGACGTCGAGAAGAACAGCAGCGGCCGGTTCGGCCCCAGCCCGCAGGCCGTCTACGACGACTGGGACGCGTTCACCCTCTGGGCGGCGGCCGCCCGATGGGAGGGCGGGACGCCGGTGGTGCCCGGCGAGCTGGGCTCACCCGTCCCGGCGCCGCGGCAGGTGCTGGCCATCGGCCTGAACTACCGCGAGCACGCAGCCGAGTCCGGCTTCGCCGTCCCGGCCGGCGAGCCGCCCGTGTTCACCAAGTTCCCCAGCTGCATCACCGGGCCCCGCGGCGACATCACCCTCCCCAAGGGCGGCCACACCGACTGGGAAGTCGAGCTGGTCGCCGTCATCGGCCGCCGCGCCGAGCACGTGAGCGAGGCCGACGCCTTGTCCTACGTGGCCGGCTTCGCGGCCGGGCAGGACATCTCCGAACGCATCCTGCAGTCGGCGGCCACCCCGCCGCAGTTCAGCCTGGGCAAGTCGCTGCCCGGTTTCGGGCCGATCGGGCCCTGGCTGGTCACGCTGGATGAGTTCGCCGACCCCAACGACCTCGAACTCAGCTGCGCGATCAACGGCGAGCAGATGCAGCACGGCCGGACTAGCGACCTGATCTTCTCCGTCCCCGCCCTAGTCGCCAGGCTGTCCGTCACGCTGCCGCTGCTGCCCGGCGACGTCATCTTCACCGGGACCCCGGCCGGGGTCGGGCTCGGCCGCACCCCGCAGCGCTGGCTCGCCCCCGGCGACGAGCTCGTCAGCCGCATCGAGGGCATCGGCGAACTCCGGCACCGGTTCGTCGCCGCCCGCTGACCACCCCCGCGAAGGAAAGGCGCCTCCGATGGCTCTGCACCGCTTGACCTCGATCACCATGGGCGTGCCGAACGTCGCCGACACAGCCGCCTACTACGCCGAATTCGGGCTGTCCCCCGACGGCGACGGCTGGTTCACCACCCGCGACGCCGGCCGCCAGCTGAGGATCGTCCACGCCCCCACCCGGCGGCTCGTCGAGCTGCACGTCGGCGTGGACGACGCCGACGACCTGGCCCGCGCCGCCGCCAACCTGGCCCGGCTGGGCGTCGACGTGCGCCGGGAGCCGGCCCGCATCAGCGCGGTCGAGAAGGCCACCGGCACCCGCGCCGTGCTCGAGATCGCCGGCCGCGCGGAGCAGACCGCCCTCCCCGCCACCCGGTACAACGGCCCCGGCCGCTATGAACGCTCCGGGCAGCGCGCCCCGGGCGTGCTGCGCACCGAACCGGTCATGCCCCGCAAGCTCGGCCACGCCGTGCTCGGCTCCACCGACTACCAGATCACCCGGGCCTTCTTCGTCGACGGTCTCGGTTTCAAGGTCAGCGACCACATCAAGGGCGCCGGCACCTTCATGCGCTGCTCCATCGATCACCACAACGTCCTGGTGCTCGCCGCCCCGGTGTCGTTCCTGCACCACACCTCCTGGCAGGTCGACGACATCGACGAGGTTGGCCGAGGCGCCCAGAAGATGCTTGAGGGTAACCCCGAACGGCACGTGTGGGGGCTGGGGCGGCACTACGGCGGCTCGAACTTCTTCTGGTACCTCAAAGACCCGGCGGGCAACTTCAGCGAGTACTACAGCGACATGGACTGCATCATCGACGACCAGCTGTGGACACCCGAAGACCTCGAAGGCGCGCAAGGCCTGTACGCCTGGGGCCCGCCCCCGCCGCCGTCATTCCTGCACCCCGACGACCTGGCCGCCATGATGACCGGCGCCCACAGCGGCCGATGACCGGCATGACCACGCACCCAGCCACGCCAGGCGGGGAACCCATCTGGCGCCCCGACCCGGAGGCGGCGGCCAGCTCGGCCATCGCCCGGTTCGGCCGCTACGTGACCGGGCGGACCGGGGCCGAGTTCGGCACCTACCTCGATTTGCAGAGATGGTCCGCCGGCCACCTCGAACAGTTCTGGGGCGCCGTGTGGGACTTCTTCGACATCGCCGCTGACGGCAGCCACGATGAGGTGCTCGCCGACGCCGCCATGCCCGGAGCCCGCTGGTTCCCCGGAACCCGGCTCAACTACGCCGAACACGCCCTGCGTCATGGCGACGACGACACCGTGGCGGTCACCGCCGTCAGCGAGGACGGGACCACGACCAGGACAACGCGGGCGCAGCTGCGTGCCCAGGTCGCCGCGCTGGCCCGATGGCTGCGCGACACGGGGGTGCAGCGCGGCGACCGGGTTGTCGGCTACCTGCCGAACACCACGCCGACGCTCATCGCGTTCCTGGCCACCGCCAGCGTCGGCGCGATCTGGTCAGCCTGCGCGCAGGACTACGGGGCACACGGAGCCGCCGCCCGGTTCGCGCAGCTCGACCCGGTGATCTTGTTCGCCGCCGACGGCTACCACTGGAACGGCAAAGCCTACGACCGCCGCGGCGAGGTGACAGCGCTGCAGCGGTCGCTGCCCACCCTGCGCGCCACGGTCCGCATCCCGAACCTCGGCCTGCCGGCCGCCCCGCCGCGGCCGCACGACCCCGGCGGTCCGGCCCATCTCCGCAGCGATACCGGCGGCGTGAACGTCACCTGGCAGCAGGCGACCGCGGCGCCAGCCGAGCTGCGTTGTGACCGGGTCGACTTCGACACGCCGCTATGGGTCCTTTTCTCCTCCGGCACCACCGGCCTGCCCAAAGGCATCGTCCACGGTCACGGCGGGGTCGTGCTCGAGCACCACAAACTGCTCGGCCTACATCTGGACATCGGCCCGGACAGGCCTCTGTTCTGGTACACCACCACCAACTGGATGATGTGGAACCTCATGGCGTCCGGCCTGCTCACAGGAGCGTCCGTGGTCCTGTACGACGGAAGCCCCACCCACCCTGATCCGCTGCGGCTGTGGCAGATCGCCGCCGACCACCGTGTCGCCGCGCTCGGCGTGAGCCCCGGTTACCTGCTCGCCAGCGCCAGGGCCAGCCTCACGCCGGGCCGCGATCTCGACCTGCGCGCCCTGCGCACCCTCGGCGCGACCGGCGCCCCATTGCCGGCCCGGTCGTATCAGTGGGTGCACGACAACGTCGGGTCCCGGGTCCAGGTCGCCTCGATCAGCGGCGGCACCGACGTGGTCAGCGGCTTCGCCGGCAGCGCCCCCACCACGGAGGTGTGGGCCGGCGAAATCTCCGCGCCACTGCTCGGCGTCGCTCTCGAGGCGTGGAACACCGACGGGCAGCCCGTGACCGGCGAGGTCGGCGAGCTCGTCGTCACTCAGCCGATGCCCTCGATGCCGCTGTATTTCTGGAACGACCCGGATGGTGCCCGCTACCGGGACGCCTACTTCTCCACCTACCCCGGCGTGTGGCGGCACGGCGACTGGATGCTGACCACCGAACGCGGCAGCGTCATCATCTCCGGGCGCTCCGACTCCACCCTCAACCGGCACGGCGTCCGGCTGGGCAGCGCCGATATCTATGACGTCGTCGACAAGCTCCCGCAAGTCAGCGAGGCGCTGGTGATCGGAGCCGAACTCGGCGACGGAGCCTACTGGCTGGTCCTATTCGTCGTCCTCGCCGACGGGGCCGTGCTCACCGGCGAGCTAACCAGGGCGATCAAGGCCGCCATCGCCGCGCAGGCCTCACCCCGGCACGTCCCCGACGACATCATCGCCGTCCCCGCCATCCCGCATACGCGGACCGGGAAGAAACTCGAAGTCCCGGTCAAGCGGCTGATCCAGGGCCACCCCCTCGACCAGGTTGCCAGCCGCGACGCCGTCGACAACTACGACGCCCTGGCCCAGTTCACCGCCTACGCGGGGCGCCGGCGCGGCGGATACCCCACCGCCCGGCGGACCCCCGAGCAGAACGGACAGCAGTAACCACGATGAGACTCTCCCTGTCAACCTCAACGGTTCACCCGTGACGCCGCAGGCGCCGGGGCCCAACACCGCGCGGGTGGTGTTCCGGAGCCGAGGACGAACCTCCCGCAGTGCCATTGGGCGCGCATCCGTCACGGCCAAGCGAAGCGCCCGCGAGGGAGGCAGCAACCGGTCACGCACCCTCGTCGCTCATGCCAGCGTTGCGCGCGCCAGATTCTGCTGTCCCACGCTGCGGTGCGGCTGCCGAAGCAAGGGAGGAGATGCTCGTGAACACGCAGAGCCACCGGACCCTACTCATCGACGTGCACGCGCACTTCGTCACCGATCACTACATCAGCGTCGCCAAGACCGCCGGGCACGAGCACCCCGACGGCATGAGCGGCTGGCCCACCTGGGACGTCGAAAGCCACCTGCAGCTGATGGACCAGGGCGGGATCGCGACAGCAATGCTGTCGGTCTCCTCGCCCGGCACGCACTTCGGCGACGACCAGGCCGCCCGCGACCTGACCCGCGAGGTCAACGAGTTCGGCGCGGGGCTGGTCCGCGACCACCCTGGCCGGTTCGGCCAGTTCGCCAGCCTGCCGCTGCCTGACGTCGACGGCGCCCTACGCGAGATCGCGTACGCCCTGGGCGATCTCAGCAGCGATGGGGTAGCCATCGAAACCAACGCGCACGGCCACTACCTCGGCGACCAGCGTTTCGACCCGGTGTGGGCCGAACTCGACCGCCGTCACGCCGTCGTCTTCGTGCACCCCACCTCCCCGCCCGGCTATGCGGCAGTCTCGCTCGGGCGGCCGCGCCCGATGCTGGAGTTCATCTTCGACTCCACCCGTACCATCAGCGACCTGGTCTTTACCGGCCTGCTCGGCCGCTACCCGAACATTCAGTGGATCTTCACCCACGGGGCCGGTACCCTGCCGCTGCTCGCCGACCGGATGGAACTGTTCCGACCTCTCCTCCCCGGCGGCGCTGGCGACCCGACCGTCCAGGAGCAGGTCCGCGACCTGTGGTTCGACATGGCCGGCACCCCGTTCCCCCACCAGGTGCCCGCCCTGGTCGCCGCGTTCGGGTCCGGACAGCTGCTTTATGGCAGCGACTACTGCTGGACCCCGGCGGCCGGAACCGCCAGCCAGATCGCCTCCATCGACGCCGCCGGCCAGCCCGACGGTGACACCTGGCGGGCCCTGACCTCCCGCAACGCCGGCCCTTCCCCCGCCTGAGCGGCGAGCCGTCCCAGGACCTGCAGGGGCAGGGGTGAACGGGTGACGAGCGGACCCTGCGCCGTTCTGGGCCAGCGTCCCCGACCTCGGCCTCCCGTTCTAACTCCACCCCCCGCAACCCGCTGCCTGCCGACGCATGCTGCTACAACGGCCACCCGTGGCTGGCAAGGCCGGCCGGGGCGTTCGCACAGGAAACCGCGGTGCACGCCATGCGGCTGATGGGATCGGGGCTGTTCGACGAACACCCCAGCCTCACTATCATCCTCGGCCACCCGGGGAAGGCCCGCTGGCCTCGATCTGGCGGCTGGATCACCACAACGCCTGGATGAAGCTGCCCATCCCGAACGGGCTCAGAGAGAGCAGCCGATCGGCGATTACTTGCACACCACTCATCTGGAGGCTTTCGTGCCCGCGACTGACAAGACCGCTCTGACCAACGTAGGGGTCTTCGGCGAGCTCTCGCCGATCCTGCCGTCGCCGCGGTTGGTGTCCAGGTGTCCTGCGAGGAAAATCTCGGCGTCGAGTTCAACCACAGTCAAACGTCACGCTCTCTGTGCGCAGTGGCTGACTGCGACGAAGCGAGTTCTAAACCGAAGTTACTTGGCGGTGGCGCGCTACTCGCGGCGCTGACCTGGGCTTTCGCGAGCTCCAAGGCCATGTCTTCTGGCTACATGTCTGACCAGCGCAAACTCCCATCATGGTAGCCGGTCGTGGTCGCGGATTTTCTGTGCAGAAAATCCTTGCTCCCTTCGGCGTTATCGCAGCTCAGGGCGCAGATATCTACGCATAGTGACGGTAACTTCGGTCTAAAGGGAGGCTACGAGTAATCGCCCAACAAGTGTACACCGTGCGCGTCCACCACGAGCCTGGCGAAGAGCTGTGGGCCGAAGTTCTTGAATTGTCTGGCTGTTTCGCTGCCGGTGCTGACATGGAGGAACTGCGCGAGGCCCTGAGCGAGGCAATCAGTCTTTACCTCTCCGAGCCGGGGGACGTGAAGCATGTCGAGCTGGAAGATGAGCCTGGTTCGATTACCGAGCATCGGATGCTAGCGCGAACCGCATAGCGGGTTCGCGGGACAGGCTGCTCTGGGCCACCGTACCCAGGCAAAGAGCAGGGGAGCTTCATCCAAGGCGCGACGGCGACGTCGTGGAGTTCCGCCACAGCGCAACATCAAAAAGGGTAGCGTCGAAACCACCCGTAGCCAGGGAGAACGGGCTATGGATGGGGGCCGATGAGCTCATTGCCACCCTCTATCCGCACAGGGAGGACGCTACAATTAGATTGTGGGTTTGTGCGAGCAATGCAAGTGTGTGCGTGCGTTCATCAAGAGTTCGAAGGTCAAGGACGCTACCGTGAAGGCAGGGAAGATGATCGTCGCCACGTGCATGCTGTGCGGCGCGATCATCGGCCTGTCGGCATCTCCGGCGTCCGCCGCGCCGCCGCCCACGCCGCCCTGGACAACCCGTCCGCCGTGGCCGGGCTGCTGGACGAGACCGGGACAATTTGGGGGAGGCTCACGGGGGGACGACCTATAGCGCCGTTAGCCGACGGAATCGGGGCCTCTGGACGATCCGCCCGCCTAACGCCTGGCATCCGGATCAGCCTCTAGCGCCGAGGGTCAGCGGCGCCGGGCTCACGGGGTGGTGAACTGATAGCCCGCGTCGAGCAGCCGGGGCAGCCAGATCTTCAGCGCCGTCACGGTCTCCGACCGGTTTCCGCCGCCGTCGTGCTCCAGGATGATCGAGCCGGTGCGGGTGTCGGACAGGATGTCGCGGACGATCGCGCGGGCGCCGGGGCGCGACCAGTCGCGCGGGTCGACCGACCAGGCCAGTGGGGTCAGCCCGGCCTGCGCGCAGTAGCTGAAGACGCCCGGCGGCCACACCCCGTAGGGCGCGCGGAACATGCTGGGACGTTCCCCGGTGGCGGCGTGGATCGCGTCGGTCGCCTGCGATATCTCGTCCTGTACGGCCACGGCCGGCATATAGCTGAGGTTGTAGTGGTTCCAGGTGTGGTTGACGATCATGTGACCGGCCGCTGCCACCTCGCGCGCGACCCCCGGGAACGCGGCCGCGTTCCGCCCGATCATCGAGAACGACGCGGTGATCCCGTACTGGCGCAGAATCCGGAGGATCTGCGGCGTGTAAACCGGGCTCGGGCCATCGTCGATGGTCAGGGCGACGACCTTCGGCCCGTCCTCGACGGTGTACATGGGCTCGCCATAGGGCAGTCTGGGCTGCTGATGGCGTGGCGGGCGCGTCGCGTGCCGGGTCAGCTGTGGGTGCCGGGCCGGGGGGGAGGTGGTGGGACGGGCCTCGCTGGGTTTGGACGGGGCGCTGGCCCGTGTGCTGGACGGGGGGGTGGCCCGCGCGCTGGTCCGGCCAGCCGCGCCGTCCGCCGCGGGACGGAGTTGCGTCCGCGCGCCGTGCCCCCGCGCGTCGTACTCCGCAGTCATAGCTGCCGCCGTGCTCGTCAGCAGCACAGCGCCGCCGGCGGCAAGCAATACCCGCCGTGACACCGGGAGACTTCCCGCGCCCTGCCGATCGCCGTCGCCCCGCATCTGCGTGTCCCGTTCCGTTGCGACTTCTGCAGACTCAGTTTGACATTAACCGGTTGTGAGCCCTTCCACACACGGCGCGCCGAAGGATCGGGCCATCGGGAACAACCGAACGGTCACTGGCGATAACGAGCGAGTCGTCAGGGCTCTGCTGTAGCTAGGCTCGGGGATGAGCGGAGAGCCAGGGCGTGAGCAGAACTGGTACCCGATCAGCAAGCTCGGCTGGTTCACCGGCCATATCCGTGAGGGCGTCCAGGCGACCCGCCGCCAGCTGGAGCTGCTCCAGCCCGCCCGGGCCCGGCCCTATGTGCTGGACGACGCCACCGTGGCCCGCATCATCCGGGTACACCGCGACCAGGCCGGGGACCTGACGCTGTTCCAGAACCAGGCCGACCGGTGGAAAACCGACCCGGGCCTGACCGATGCCCAGCGGGCCGGATCGCCGCGTACGGGACGCTGATCGCGCAACTACGCCAGGTCAAGGAGAGCAGGACAATTTGGGGAGGCCACGCTACGAGCGTCATGGGATCCGGGGCCTGGTTGAAGCCGGGGTACCAGCGGCGGAAGTCGTCGGCGAGGTGGTCGTTGAGGACGCGGGTGCGGATCTGCAGTAGCAGGTGCGCGCCGCGCGGGTCCAGCGCATCTGCTGTTTCTTTACCATGCGCTTGCTGATGACCTGGTTGACCGCGAACTCGGTGAACGCGGTGGAGATGGCCTCACCCGCGCGGTGGCGTTCCCCGTAGTTGGGGATCCGCTCGGCGTTGGCGCGGATGTAGCTGTCGAATTCGCGGACCGCCTTGAGCAGCCGGGCCTGCTCCGGGTAGGGCTCGGTGATGTCGAGATCGAAGTTCAGGTCGTCGATATTTTGCAGGGCGCGGAAGACGTTGCCGTGCCAGCAGAACCACTTCAACCGCTGCAGCTGGTCGGCGAGGCCGGCCGGCGGTGTGTCGGGACGCTGCGGGTCCGGCGGTGGCGGCTGCAGGGACATAGCCATGTTGGCCATGACGGTGATCCGCATCGTCGGGTGGAACCAGTCGAGCAGGTGCTCGGCCTGGGCGTTGAGGTAACACGGCAGGTCGCAAGGGCGGTGGCGGCTACCCGATCGGGCTAATGATGGCGATCACGCGGCAGGCTGGACTCAAGGGAGGCGACGAGTGATGGCCGAAGAGGTGTACACCGTGCGCGTCCATCACGAGCCTGGCGAGGAGCTGTGGGCCGAAGTCCTCGAGTTGCCTGGCTGTTTCGCTGCCGGTGCCAATATGGTGGAGCTGCGCGAAGCCCTGAGCGAGGCGATCAGCCTTTACCTGTCGGAGCCGGGGGACGTGAAGCATGTCGAGCTGGAAGACGAGCCCGGTTCGGTTACCGAGCACCGGATGCTGGCGCGAACCGCATAACGGGTTCGCGGGACAGGCTGGCCCGGGCCACCGCGCACCGGCCATGGGTAGAGGAGCATCGCTCAAGGCGCGACGGCGACGTCGTGGAGTTCCGCCACAGCGCAACATCAAAGGGGTAGACGCGGGTGGTACAGGTGGGTGGCGATGGGTGAACTGCGGCTTGAGGCGCGGGACTTTACCCTAGCGGGTCAAGCTGGTGATTACTGGGCGGACACTGGGCCGGAACCGAGAGCTTGGTGAACATTTCGAGACGCGGAGCTTACGCCTCTGTGGGCCCGTCACCAGGCGGCGTCAGGCCTTCCGCCAGACGACCCAGCCTCCGGCCCGGCTCGAGGCCACGATCCGCCACCCGGCCGGGGCCTGCGACCAGCTGGCCTGCGCGGGCTGGCCGGCCGGCCAGCCCGTCTCCACGACGTTGATCCCGGCGGGCGGCGGCTGGGCGGGGTTGAAGAACTCCAGCTCCGTCCACCACACCTCGAACGCCTGCGGCGCCCATAGCACGTAGCTGACATCGGTGGCGGCGACCGGCTGGCCCGGCCCGTTGGAGGCCACGGCGATCTGGTCGCCCGGCTTGAGGCCGCCGGCCGCCACGAACCCGGTCGTGCCCGCCTCCCGTGACGGCTCGACGGCCTGGGAGACATGGCTGGTGATCTGGGCCACGGCCACCAGGCTCACCGCCGCGATCCCGACCGCCCCCGCGACCCGCATCAGCACCGGGACCCGCACCGCCAGGACTGCCTCAGGCCAGCGCCGGGCGGCGAGCGCCAGCAGGACCCAGGCCGCGAGCAGTCCCAGCGCCGCCGCCGTCGCCACCCAGACGCTGGCACTGGCCCAGTCCTGGGTCAGCACGGCCGGCCCGGCGAAGCTGGCCCCGTTCGCGAAGCCCCCGGTGGGCAGGGACGAGCCCGCGTAGACGGCCACGATCACGCCGGTCAGGACGGTCAGGCCCGCGGCGCAGGCCGCGCAGGCCAGGATCGTCCGGGCGCGCGCCCGCAGCAGCACCGCCGCGCCGACGACGAAGAACACGGCGATCATGCCGTCCAGGTAGCGCCCGGACGCCCAGGTCTGGGACCAGCCGGGGGGCAGCGCGGCGGGCGCGGCACACGCGATGCCAGCGGTGACCGCGACCGCGAGCGCGGCCATGATCCGCACGTCGGCCCGGGTGCCGCGCCGGGGGATCACGGCCGCGGCGGCGATCAGGCCGATCCCGGCCACGCCCCAGCTGTCGATCGCGAGCCGCCACAGCTGGCCGGCCGCCATCTCGAATACGTTGATCGCGCCGTGCACGCTGCGCAGCCGCGTCGCCATCTCGGCGGACAGGTTGCGGGTCCCCTCGGGGTAGATCGCGGAGGTGAGATAACGGTCCAGCAGCCACCCGGCGCCGGCCGACGCGGCCAGGGCCAGCGCCGCCGCCGCGACGGTGCCGCGCGGCGCCAGGCGGCGCCAGGCCACCAGCAGGCCCACCGCCACGTAGCCGAGCACGATAACATCGCCCCTGGAGTGAACCGCGTAGGCGTACCCGGCGAGCAGCGCGGACCCGACCGCGGCCGCGTACCGGCCCCGCGCGGAGGAGGCGGTCAGCCAGCTGTGGGTGGCCAGCAGCCAGGCCAGCACGAGGACCGGGAAGATCGCGTCGGCCAGCGCGTACTCGGCGTAAAAGAACGCGGCCGGGAGCAGGGCGGCGACCGCCGCCACGACGTAGGCGGCGGGGCGGTTCAGCCCGAGCCGCCGGCCGGCCAGCCAGGCCAGCGGCATCAACGCGGCGCTGACCGCGGCGTTGATCATCAGCACCGCGCGGTACACGGCGACCGGGTTGGACGTGAACCAGTACACCGGGGTGATCAGCAGCGGATAGCCGCCCTGGTACAGGGTCGAGTCAGAGAAGTCGGTGGCCGGGCCGCCCGCCAGGACCCGAGCCGCGATCAGGTAGCCGGACTCGTCGGGGTCGGCCAGCGGCACGGTCTGCATCCGGCTGAACCATACCCGCAGCCCGGCCTGGCACAGCCAGCCCGCGATGAGCAGCAGCACCCACCGCCGCCGTGACCGGCGTGCGGCGTCTCCCGCGTCGGCTGGCCGCGCCCCGGTGACACGAGCCGGCGCCTTGGCCCCCGGCCTGATCATGCGCACCAAGCCGGCTGCCTCCCGGGGTCGAAAGATCGGACCCGGCCTTGGCCCCGGGCGTCGCGTTGCTGCCCGCTACGACACACATGCGGGACAGGCACCGTCGATACGCGTGGAATCAGCGTGACCGTGCAGTATGAGAACTAGTTTTGCGGAGCATGTGCCTAGGTTGAGAACTCGCTGGTGAGCGTGTGCAGGCCGGGCTGACCAGGGGCGGACGGGCAGGGTGCAGCATCGCTTGCGTGTCGCCTGGCTCCCGGTGTGCGGGCGGCGGGAAAGCGGGACAAAGTGGGGGAGGCTACGCCGCTAGCGCCACGGGGTCCACTGTCCTCGAGCCGCGCCGGCTCGCAGAAACGTACCCAGGCCTCCGGCTGTGACGCACAACACGGTCCTGCGCGAGCCGGGGGCGAGGATTGCGCGGTCGGCCCAGTCGAGCCGGGGCCGGGGATTGGCACGGCGCAGCACGGCGACCTCGCGCCGCAGCACGGAGCAGCTCGGCGTCTTCGTCCCACGGAGTGCCGATGGTTCACCTCTCCTGGCTCCCGATGGTGCTAGCCCGGTGTGGGGATGGCTGGTTAGAGGTCTGGTCAGGGGGATGCCCCAGCGTCCATCGCCGAACGACCGTCGACGTGCCCGGCGATCTCCGGGGTCCTCTTCCAGGATGTCACCAGCGTCGTCGATGGCATCAAGGAGGTCGATGGCGCCTGCTCGTTCCAGGGACTCGTAAGCCTGTATGGCCTGCGGGCTGAACTTGACCTCTGCCATCAGTGAGCGCGGCGCCCGGCGCGACGCGGTCGCGGCTGGTCACGCTCGGGATGCCGCCCGATGGCGATACCGTCGAGTTCCGACACAGCTAAACGTCACGCTTCTCCGTACGTAACGGCTAGCTTCGACGAAGAGGTTTCCTGCACCGCTGAATGTCAGACGTGTCTCTTACCGTAGCGACCAGCCAGATCTCGCCGTAGTCATCTGCTGCTACGTACACTGAGAGACAGGATCAACTAGGTGACGAAGCCAGCCCGGCACAACCAGCGGTCGATGAAGCGGCTGCTCGAAGCCAACGGTTGGACCGAGACCGCAGGCGGCAAGCACGTCGTGAAGATGACCAAGCCCGGCCACCGGCCCATCACGCTGCCTCACGACAAGAGCGGTGGCGGTTACCCGATCGGGCTGGCGATGGCGATCTTGCGGCAGGCCGGACTCAAGGGAGGCGACGAGTGATGGCGGAAGAGGTGTACACCGTTCGCGTCCACCACGAGCCTGGCGAAGAGCTGTGGGCCGAAGTTCTTGAACTGCCTGGTTGTTTCGCTGCCGGTGCCGACATGGAGGAACTGCGCGAGGCCCTGAGCGAGGCGATCAGTCTTTACCTATCCGAGCCCGGGGACGTGAAGCATGTCGAGCTGGAAGACGAGCCCGGCTCGGTTACCGAGCACCGGATGCTAGCGCGAACCGCGTAAGTGTTCGCGGGACAGTCTGGTCCGGCCCACCTCACAGCTCTCATAAGGAAGCACACACGGCGCGACGGCGACGTGGTGGAGTTCCGCTTTAACGTGTAATCGACGCGGTGACACCCACCGCAGCGTTGAGCGCGTCGAGCGCCGAACCCTGCCGGGCCGCGTCGGCTCGGTCGAACGGCCCGGTCCATGCCAGCCCCACCTGGTCCCGCCGGTTCCTGGCGTTGCGCCATAGCGTGGTCGCGTTGGTGAGGATGAAGTCGCGGTATTCGGCGCGCGGGCTGTGCCGGTAGAGCTCATACAGGTTCCTGATGAAGATGCCCTTGAATTGCGGCTGGTCGCCGTCGCGGCCCGCGCCTGGCCGCTCGCCCGGCTCGGCCAGGATGCCCGGCGGCACCGTCAGGTCCCGCAGCGCCGCCGCCGCGATGGCTTCCGCCTGTCCGAGGTAGGCGCCGTCGCCGGTGATTTCGTGCAGCACGGTGAGCCCGCCGATGATCACGCCCTGGTTGTAAGTCCAGGCCGTGCCGCCGTTGTTGGCGCAGTCGGCGGTCAGTCCGTCGTTGACCAGGCCGGCCGGGCCGATCAGCCCGCTGCCGTTGAACCACTGCCACTCGCGCAACGCCTGGTCGAGATAACCGCTGGCGCGGCGGCCGGGATCGGTCGTGCGCTGATGCAGGCGGCCTGCGGCGAGCAAGAACAGCTCGTTCGGTATCGCGTTCTTGTAGGTTTTCCCGCGCGTCCACCACAAACCGCCGCCGCACGTGTCGTCCCAGCCGGCTGCCATCCCCGCGAATAGATTGCGCGCCAGGTCCAGGTACTTCTCGTCACCGATCAGGTCGAACGCCGCGATCCAGGCCAGCGCCCACCAGCCGTCGTCGTCGTAATATTCGTTGCTGAACTCCGGATTGACCCGCTGGGCTCTGCCGAACGTCGTCTCGATGACGGACAGGTATCTGCGCTTGCCGGTTCGCTGGCTGTGCTGGATCAGCGCGGTCAGCGCGTTCGCGCAGTTCCACCAGCCCGCGGTCTTCCACAACCCGGTCCTCGGGTTGTACCAGCGCTGCAGCGCGCGGGCGGCCGCGTCGGCCCAGGCCCGGTACTGCTCTGGCTCCGGCCGCATGGCTACGGGGTCGGACCGGCCTGCTGGTTCGTCGGATGCCCGGCGTTGAAGTGCAGGAGCGCGAGCGCGCCGGTGCCCAGCGTGAGCCAGCGGGTCAGCGAGTTGCGCGGCAGCAAGGCGAGCGTGACCCACGCTATCGCGGTGTACCAGGGCAGCGACCATGGGGCCACCAGAACCCAGGCGAAGGTCAGCGCGCAGGTGGCGGCGAGCACGACGGGCACGTCGGGGGACAGCCGGTTGTAAAGATACCAGGCCAGCGCGAGCAGCAGCAGCGGCCACAGCACGCCGATCAGTGTCGATGTCGCCGACGGGCTCGCCAGATGAAAATGGTGGCTGGTCATCTGAACCAGCCGCCAGAACGACGGCGCGATCACCCACGTCGACGCCTTCGGTAGGGGCTTGACCGCATCCAGGCCGTAGCTGAAGTAGTACAGCCCGAACGTGACTACCGCCGCGACTGCGCCGGTGCGGAGCAGGCGCACCCAGGCGCGTTCGCGGATCAGCGGCACGGCAATGCCCAGCCCGACAAAAGCGGCGTTTATCTTGATCCCGTCGGCCAGGCCGATCACCAGGCCAACCGCGAGGTCATGCCAGACGGTCGCGCCGCGGCGCGAGATCAGGATCGCCACGATCCCGGCCAGCGCGACGAAGGTATCGAGGTGTCCGCTCATCACAAACAGATAGATCAGCAGCGGGTTCGCGGCCCAGAGCAGGCCGGCGCGCACCGGGTTGGCCGCCGATCGCAGCAGCACGTACCCCGCGGCGAGGAACCCGATTCCGGTCACGATCATCAGGACCCAGATGGTCAGCCATGGCCTGCTGCCGTCCACGAGTGCCGCGGCCAGGTGCATCCACGTGGCCACCGGCCCATACACCGAGGGGGTCCGCACCCACTGGATGCCGACCAGCGCGGTATACGGATTGCGGAGGCCGCCGGGCAGGTCGGCCGGCAGGTACACGTACGGATTATGTCCGAAGGCCGCGATGCGCCCGTACGCGGCGTAGCTCGCCACGTCCGATGAGCCGACCGGGGTGATGTTCACCAGCACCGCGACCACCGCCGCCGCGGTCCAGAAGACCCGCCGGGGGTTCGGGCGCCAGCCGCGGCTGTTCGCCCACAGCATCAAGGCCAGGCCTAGGCAGCACAGTATGATGCCGGCGTTCATGATGAAGTTGGTGGGCCAGGGGGAGAGCGCCGGCGCGCCCAGCCGGTGCGCCAGCGCGGTGAGCGGCAGCAGCACTGGCAGCGTCGACCCGCCCGTGGCGGGCGCGGTCGCACAGAGCCCGGTGAAGGCCACCAGCCCGAGCCCGAGCGCGGAAAGCGACACCGCCGGCAGCGGCCGGGCCAACGGGCTGTGCGCGAGCACCCGGATGAGCGCGCCCATCACTGCCTCGACCCGGCCGCCGGGTATCGGCGGATCGGCGAGCTTCGTGCCCGGTGCCGCGGTGGCGTCCTGCGCCGCTGCGGGATCCTGCGCCGTGCTGACCGTGCCCCGGGTCTGGGTCATCACGTCATCCCGCGCGAGCGCATCCGAAGCGCGCCTCTGCCTCCGCAGACCACGCTAAGCACGTAGCCGAACGCGGCACGGCGCAGCTATATCTGTCCGGCTTCATCGAAGGTGCCCAGGCCGCATCGCCTCATCCTTACTTATGGCCGTAAGTTAGAAGAGTAGCGCGGTCACGTTCCTGCTGCCGGTGGTCGCCGGTCGGCATGACCCTCGGGATCCCCGTGCTTGGCGAGCGCATCACCCTTCCCGCTCTGGCGGGGCTCGCCCTCATCTGGTTGGAGTGGCGAGTAACAAGCACATCGGGTAATGGGATGGGGGTTAGCTGGAGGCTATGGGTCCGTGGCCTGGGTCCCGCCTGGTTAGGCCGGCGCTCACGCTGTCCCGACGTGTCGCGCCGGGGATCACTGGACCCTGTTGGCGCGTGCTGCGGCGGCATTGGCCGCTGCTCATCGTGGCCGGGTGTGCCGCCGCGCTGCGCGTCGTGGTGCTGCTGGCGTACAAGCCGGCGCTGATCTTCCCGGACAGCGAGCGGTACCTGCAGTACAGTCAGCTCTACGTCACCGGGCACTGGTATCCGGACTGGCTGCGCACCAGCGGCTACTCGCTGCTGCTCATCCCTGCGGTGTTGATCCATAACCTCATCGTGGTTCCGCTGGCGCAGCACCTGCTCGGGCTCGCCACCGCCGTGCTGATTTACGCGGTACTCGTCCACTTCGGCAGTCGGCGTTGGCTTGCCGCGCTGGCGACCGTCCCAGTGCTCTTCGATCCGCTCCAGCTCGACATCGAGCAGTACGTCCTCACCGACGTCAGCGCGACGTTCCTGCTTGCCGCCGCGCTGGTCGTGCTGGTGTGGAACCGCGGCGAGATCGGCTGGGCGGCGCCCGTGGTCGCCGGGCTGCTGCTGGCCGTCGCCACGGACATCAGGCAATCCGACCTGATCGTGATCATCCCGGCCGCGGTTTACCTAGTGGCCGCGGTCCGGCCCTGGCGCCGCCTCGCGGTGCGGGCGTCGCTGCTGCTCGCCGGCTTTCTGCTCCCCGTGCTTGGCTACCTGGGGTGGTTCCAGGCGACGCGCGGCCAGTTCGACTTCGTCAGCTACAACGGCGAGTTCATGTACGGCCGGATCGCGCAGTTCATCGACTGCACCGGCGTGCCGATGCCCGCTTATGAGCGACACCTGTGCCCATCGCAACCACCGGCCCAGCGCAACCCGGACTTCTACATGTGGGCGCCGCAGTCGCCACAGGTGACCCTCAAGGCGCCGCCCGGGATGAGCAAGGACGACATCATCATCAACTTCGACCGGCGGATCATCGAGCACCAGCCGCTGACCTACCTCAAGGTGGTGGCCGACGACGCCCTCTACAGCTTCTCCCCGGTCCGTGGCGCCGGACCCGAGCAGTACCCGATCTGGTATCACCAGTTCCACCCGTACTACCCGGTTAACGTGGGCGCGATCGCGACACTCCGGACGGCCGCTCACACCGGACCGTCCGTCGAACCGGCGCTCGCCGATTTCCTGTCCGGCTACGGTCGGTACTTCTACGTGCCGGGCCCGCTGCTCGCCGCCGGTCTCCTCCTCGGCGCGGCCGGAATGGCAGGGATCGGCCGGGCGCGGCGCAGCGGGCTGCGCGCGCCCTGCCTGCTGTTCACGCTCGGCACCATCGCCGCAGTGGAGCCCCCGTTCGTCATCGCCAACTTTGACTGGCGATACGAGCTGCCGCAACTCTCGCTTATCCCGATCGCCGCGGTTCTCGGCGTAACGGCACTGGTCGGCAGGCGCCGTGACACGGCCGCCGGCACATCGCTGGCGAACACCGATCAGTTGGTCCGCCCAGGCCAGTCAACGAGCAGCGGCAAGCCGGCAGGCACGACCGGCGGGACAGCCGTGGACGTCGATCCGCAGGTCATGTAAGCAGACCCATCGCCCCTCGACGACATCCGGGACGCGCCGGACCGGCCCGGTCGTGAGCTGGTCTTCATCGCACGGCGGCCATACTGACCCGCTAGCCACCACTTTGTCCCCATCCGATCGAGCGCCCTGACGTTGACCAGCTACGGAATCTGGTCGAGTTCCGCTTCAACGTTTAGCGCAACATCACAGGGATAGTGCAGGGCCGCCCTTCCATTGCCCCACACCACCAGTCGGCGGGTCTTGGCGTAAAGTCGTGGCCTGGACGTATCACGACGCAGTGTCGCCTCCTCCGCAAGGTATGAACGTGGAGTCCTCTTCCTCGCCTGGGCCTCCGGCATGGTGGGAGCGGTCAGCAGGTCGGCCAAAGGCGCCTGCCGCGCCGGCGCCGACGCCGGCAGCTCCGCCTACCGCTCATGCGCCTGCAGCTCCTGCGTCGGCGCCAGCTGCTGCTGCGCCTGCCGGTCCTGCCTGGCCGCCTGCCGCTCCAGCGCCTGCCGGTCCTACCTGGCCGCGTGCCGCTGCTGCGCCTGCCGGTCCTGCCTGGCCGCCTGCCGGTCCTGCGTCGGCGACCCAGGGATGGTGGGAGCCGTTCGTCGTCCCGCCGCAGGCGCCCGGCGCCGGTCCGCCGGTCAGCGCGATCTCCGCGAGCACGCTGGATATCCGTGCTCTCTTGCATCCGACTGAGTTCTCTCGCCTGGTGATCGCCCTATCGGCCTCCGCAGTTGTCTTCGGACTCTACGCGGTCGTTGTGTATGGAGCCGGGGGCGTGGGTCGCCTGGTAGAAATTACCGCGGCTATTGCCGCAACTGGCGGCCTGATCTGGCTGTCGCTGCAGGTCGCCCGGTCCCGCCTGCTGGGAGGGGCGGTGCGGGTCAGCGACGTCTCGCTGCCTGAGCTGCAGTCGGTCTTCGACGAGGTTCGCGCCCGGCTGGACTACGATCAGCAGATCGACGTCTACGTCGTGGACAAGGTTGACGGTGGCTCCCTCATGACGAGCTATCTGGGTACCAGGCTGATCCTGATCGAGGGCGGCCTCGTGGCCGAACTGCTCGGCGAAGGGCGCCATGCAGAGCTCACCTACCTGATCGCGCGGCACATCGGCCAGCTGAAGGCCAAGCATCAGCGGCTGCAGCCAATCCTGATCACTTTGTCGGTGGTCGACAGCCTGAAGTTCCTCCAGATTTTCCTCGCCCCCTACTTCCGGGCCACGACAAGGTCCGGCGACCAGATCGCCGCGGCTTGCTGCGGCGATATCCGGGCCACGGCGCTAATGATGAACCGGTTGCTCGTGGGCAAGGAACTCGGGCCGCAGCTCGACATCAGGGGCGTCCTTGACCAGGCGGCCATCGTCCGGCAACGGTGGCTGCCGCGGCTGGCGCAGATGTTCCAGAGCCGACCGCATGCTACCAACCGTTACCTCAACCTTCTCGCGTTCTTCGCACGCGTCGCCCCCGAGCAGATCAACGCATGGAGAGCAACCCTCGATGAGGCTACGGCGAACCGGCTCGCCGCGGTGCTCAACGCGGCCCCGAACAGACGGTGGTAGCGCCCGGCCCGCTTAGGAGACTGCCCGTCTCCGACCACGATACAGACCGCTGACCTGCGGCTTTGTCAGGCTGAACGGCGAGAAATCGGCCGTCTGGTGGGTCACATTCACGGCGCGCTCGATCAGTTCCAGCGCGAGCTGACCGTGGCGGGCCTGGCCGCCGCCCGGGCCTGCGGCCGGACATGCGGGCGCAAGCCGTCGCTGAGCGCTTCTCAGCTCACGGTCCAGCTGCCCCGCGGCTTCCTCGGCCGCGCGGTCAGCTCCTTCGGTTCTTGTGGTGCTGCCCCGCGATGGGTCAAGGGTTCGGAGGCGACCAATTCTGATACAGCTGCCACGGTCCTTGCGGAGGCTGGGGCGGGAACGGGTAGCCAGCTCTCCTCGCCGCCTCGGCCTGGATCTCGTAATGCCTCTGCGCTGCGGCCACCTGTGCCTCGTACTGCCTCTGCGCCCTGGCGGCCTTCGCCGCCTCCGTTTCCGGCATCAAGGCGACGATCACCACGCCGAGGACGCCCAGCAACAGGCCTATCGCGAAGCCGGCGCCCGGGTAGCCTTTCGGCTTCGCGATTGCCTGCCCTGCGAAGGCGCAGGCCAGCGCGACGACGAGACCGATTAGCACCACGCCCGGTGTCATTTCCTGCTCCCTCCCTCATTAAGACGCGAAGACCGCGAAAGCGGATGGCCGCCGTGCCGCAACTGTGATCCCGTCGAGTTCCGCTTCAACGTCTAGCGCTCCGGCGCCTCCTACGAGCGCGATGTACGCAGGCGTAGCGCGGCGGCGGCAGAGATAAAGATGAGACCGAAACGGAATTTCCAGATTGTCGGCGATTTGGGTAACTTGCGAACCTGATGCTTAATCTGGGAACGTTCACGCTGCCCCGGCTGAACGCCCACCGGGTGGTGCTAGCAGCGGCAGCACTCACCGCGCTGGTTGCGGCGGCGCTCGCGACCACCCTCGTCGTGCTTTCCGATCAGGCCCTGCCTCATACCGTGCGCCAGCGCCTGACGGCGGCGTCCGGCACGTCGATGATCGTTGCCGGCCCCATCGCCAACACGAACGCGGCTGGTTATACCGCGGCCCTGCGCACGGACCTGGCCGTGGCACTGGCCGGAGCACCGTCGGCGTTTTACTACGCGTTCTGGTCAGATCCGCTGGGCCTGCCGGTCAAGAGCGGGAAAGTGATCCCGATCGCCGAGGCCGCCGCGTTCGACAACGTCGCCTCGCATGCGCACTTGCTGGCCGGGACCTGGCCGACCGCGCCGGCCCCGGCGCGCCGATACCCGCGGCGCTGCCCGCGTCCGCCGCGGCCTTGCTGCACGTCTCGCCAGGTGATCTGATGCGGCTCCGCGACCGGGTCAACAACCGCGAGGTGTCGTTCCTGGTCACGGGCCTGTTCCAGGCCACGTCGACGGCGTACTGGAGCCTCAACCAGATCGCCGCCAGCGGATCCAGCACGCAAGGCAGTTTCGTCACGTACGGACCGCTGCTGGTGAACCCGGCGGTCTTTGCTGGCCGGCTCACCATCTTCGAGGGTTCCTGGGTCGATCAACCGGACATGCCGGCGATTCCGATCGGCAGGCTCGGCGCGATCGCCGCTAATGTGTCCGCGCTACGGCACACGGTGTCCAACTCGGCCGCGATCTCCGGCCTGGAACTGTCCACGAGCCTGGATTCGGTGCTGGCTGGAACGGCGACCAGCCTCGGCGTTTCCCGTTCTCTGCTGGCCGTCTCCGCAGTCGAATTGTTGCTGCTCGCCGGAGCGGCCCTGGTCACGGTCGCGCAGCTACTCGCGGCGCAACGTGAAGGCGAGTACGCGATGCTGGCCGCCCGGGGCGCCAGCCGCCTGCAGCTGATCCGGATGGCGGTGGCAGAAGCCTTCCCGGTCTGCCTGCTGGCCGGGGCCGGCGGCGCGGCGGCCGGAGTCTGGCTGGCGGGGCGGATTGCCGCCCGGGGAACTGGCACGCTGGCCGGGGTGTGGTGGGCGGCGGCGGTGGTGGCGGCAGGCGCCGCCGTGATCATGGTGGCGCCTGCGGGCCTGGCGCCCACGCCGGGCGCCGCTCGGATCCGGCGCGGCCGACAGGCGGGCATCTCTACGGTCAGCCGGGCCGGAACCGACGTCGCGGTGCTGGCGCTCGCCGTGCTCGCCGGGTGGCAGCTTCGCCGCTACTCCGTCGCGTCGGCCGGGCCGAACAGCAGTACCGGCATCGATCCGGTGCTGACGCTGGCCCCCGCGCTCGCGCTGGCCGGCGGCACGATCGCGGCGCTGCGGATCCTTCCCGCTGTGGGCAAGGCCGGCGACCGGCTGGCTGCGAGAGGCAAGCGGCTAACCGCGGCCATGGCAAGCTGGCAGGTCAGCCGCCAGCCGGTCCGCCAGGGCGGCACCGTTCTGCTGATCGTGCTCGCCGTCGCCACCAGCACGCTGGCCCTAGCGCAGCACCAGAGCTGGGTGAGGTCCAACCGCGACCAGGCGACGTTCACTGCGGGCGCCGACCTGCGCGCCGACCTGTCCCAGCCGCTGTCGGCCGGGCAGGCAGGCCGGCTGGCCAGGGCGCCAGCGGTGCGCAGGGCCATGCCCGTGGTCGTGGTGCCGTCTGCCACCAACGCGGGCAGCCCACTGCTCGCGCTCGACCCCGGCCAGGCGGCGCAGGTCGCACTCCTGCGCCCGGGCCAGTCGCCGTTGCCCGCGGCGACGTTGTTCCGGAAAATACTGCCCGCCCGGGCCCGGCCCGGCGTCTCGCTGACGGGACAGACCGCCGAGATCCGGTTCACCGCCGCCTTCGGCCCGGCCCGGCTGAACCTGGCGGCTGCCGCCGTGACCATCACGATCGACGATGCCGCCGGAGATGCCTATCAGCTCGCCGCGGGCCCGTTGCCTGCCGACGGCCGGGCGCACACCCTGACCGTCCGCGTCACGCCCGCTGGCAGTCACGTCCTCTATCCGCTGCGGGTGACCGCGATCACCGTGGACTACGAACTGCCAGCCACCCGGGCTCAGGTTCCGGCGACGTTCCGGGTCCTGTCAGTCAACTCCGCGACCGGGACGGCCGTGTCCGGCTGGACGGCCACCGCCTCGTCCCCCGAGCTGACCGCCCTCAGCGAGTTCAGCGGAGTCGCTGGCGCCTCCGCGCCCCCCGGGGTCATCTCGTCCCGGCTAGGCGCTGACGCCGCGTGGACTACCACGATCGACCCCGGATACGGCGCGGGCGCGGTATCCAGCCCGCAGTCGTCCACAACGCCCATCCAGGGCGAACTCGACCTCGCGGTACCCTCCCGCCTGACCGCCTCCATTCCTGGAATCGCGACCCAGGCGTTTCTCGCCGCGAACAGCCTCAGCGTCGGCGACACGGTTGCGGCGGCGGTAGGCGGCGGCACGCTGTCGGTGACGGTCGTCGCAGTGGTCTCTACGTTCCCGACGGTGACCGCCGCTGACGGCGCGGTCATCGTCGACCTCACGTCGGTCCAGGACTACCTCGCCAGCCAGGCACTGGCTCCGCTGTCGGTAACCGAGTGGTGGCTGTCCACCGCCACGCATCAGGTCCCGCCGCGGATGCTGGGCGTCCTGCCACCGGGTTCCGCCGTCACCAGCGCGGCCGAGCTGGCCGCCGGGCTCGCCGCCAACCCGATGACCGCCGTGCCGCAGCAGGCGCTGCTCGCCATCGCCATCGCCGCGGCCGTGCTGGCTATCACCGGCTGCTGCGTCGCCATCGCGGTCGGCGTTCGTCAGCGCAGGGCGGAGAGCGCATTGCTGGCGGCGCTCGGCGTGGCCCCCGGTGGAGCGGCGCGCCAGCTTTGCCTGGAACGGCTCATGCTCGGCCTGCCGTCGGCGCTTGCCGGCCTGGCGCTCGGCGCGGTCATCGCTGAGCTGTTCGTCCCCGCCGTCACCCTCACCGTCACCGCCAGCTCGCCGGTTCCGCCGGTGATCATCCAGTTCGACTGGGCCCAGACGCTGCCGCTTGCGCTGGCCGTCGCCATACTGCCGGTGCTGGTAGCGGCGGCCGTCATAGCGCGTAAGCCAGACCCCGCCGCCGAGCTGCGTACTGCGGAGGCGGCATGAGGCTCTCCTGGCTGCACAGGCAGTTCGGCGGCGCGCCGGTGAGCGCACTGGCGCTCACGCTGCTCGTACTCGGCTGCGTCTTCGTCGCCGTGGCGGGCCCGAGGTACAGCCTGCATTCGCGGACCCAGGCCCTCCAGCAGGACCTTGCCGCCCTCGCCCCCGTGGAGCAGGCGGTCCAGCTAACTGACGACTGGAACTCGTTCACCACCCAGGTCAGCGGCTCCACCCCGCCCATGCTGGACGACAGCCAGCTCAGCGAATCGCGGAGTCAGCTGGCCCAGTTCCTGAGGGCGACGCCGCTGCCGCTCGGAACAGGGCAGTGGGCCGGCTTGTCGACCAGGCCGCTGACCGTGACCGCCGGCGCGCCGCCGAGCGTGGAACCAAACGGAGACGCACCTAGACTCGAAGTCATCTACCGCGACCCGCTGACGAGCAACGTCACGCTCGTCGCCGGCTCCTTCCCGCCGCCCGGCAGCCTTGGCAGCACGTTGCACATCACGGTGACCACGGCGACCGCGGCGCGCTTCGAGCTGCACCCTGGATCAGTGCTCAGGCTGGCCGTGGGCAGCGTCACCGTGCCGGTGATCGTAACCGCGATCGTCCGCCCGCGGATGCCCGCCTCGACGTTCTGGAACGTCGACGCTGCCGCCGTGGCGCCGTCCTATTTCGAGCCTGGTCTGACGGGTGGCCCACCACCCTACTGGTCGGGCGCGGTGTTCGCCGATCCGGGTGAGCTCGCGGCGATGCAGACCACCTTCGGTCCCCTCCCCATGGAGCTCCAGTGGGAGTTCCCGCTCCGCCTCGGCGGCTTGCAGGCGGACCAGGTTCCGGCCCTGGAGGATTCGCTCAACCACGCCGCAGGCGCCGCCGTGCCCCTGTCCGGTGATCTGGCTGGCACGACGCTGCCGCTGACGGTCCATGCCGAACTGCTCACCCAACTCACCGCGTTCACCCTCACCGACACCGCGGTGGAGCAAGTGCTGTCGCTGCTGTTCGTCAGCCTGACGGTGGTCGGCGCGGCGGTGCTGCTGCTGGCCGTGCGGAGCGACGCAGCGCGCCGCGCTGTGGAGCTCGAGACGGTTCGTTCCCGCGGCGCCTCGCTATGGCAGCTGACCACGCTGACGTTGCGCGGCAGCGCGCTTGCCTGCGTTCCCGCGGCGCTGGCCGGCGCCGGCCTGGCGCTGCTCCTCACGCCGGGACCCGCGGCCAGCCTGGCCTGGTGGCTTGGCGGCCTGACGGCGCTGGCGGCGCTGCTCGGCCTGCCCGTCACCGCGGCATGGCGGTACCGGAAGCCGGCGCCGGCCCGAAACCCGGCCCTGCGCCTCCGGCGCCCTAAGGGCCGGGCGGTAGCCGAAGTCACCGCCTGCGCCGCCGCCATCGGCGGACTGGTCGTGCTGCACGATCAAGGGGCGCCGGCGCCGGGCAGCGTGAACCTTTATGTCGCGGCGGCTCCGGCGCTGGTCGCGATCCTGGCCGTCATCGTGGTGGGCCGACTCTACCCGCTGATCATCCGCGGCCTGCTCCGGTTGTCTGCCAACGGCAGGGGCGCTTCCGGGTTCCTGGCGCTGACCCGGGCGGCGCGGACCTCGCTGGCCAGCACCGCGCCGGCCTTCGCCCTGGTCCTGGCGCTCACCGTGGCGTCGTTCGCCGGCATGGTCCGGGACGCCGTGACTCGCGGCGAGATCGCGGCATCCTGGCAGTTGACAGGCGGTGACGCGGTGGTCGACGCGGGCGGGACCCCCGCGATCGTGACCCCGGCCGTGCAGCAGGCGGTCGCCGCCTTGCCCGGCGTGCACCGCACCGCCGTCGCCTGGCTGATGGCCTGGCAGGCGCCCGGTGGCCAGATCTTGACGGTCGTGGCCGTCGCCCCCGCCAGCTACGCCGCTTACACCGCGAGCGTCCCGTATCCGTCTGCTCCGCTGGCCAGACTCGGCTCTTCGGCCGGCGTCACAACTGTGCTGGCGTCCCCGTCGGCGGCCGCGATCATCGGCTCAGGGATCGGTGAACTGACCTCCCAGTCCGGTATGGGCCCGCTCCGGGTACGGGTGGCAGGAACCGTCGCGACCACTCCCGCCGCCACCGGCACCGGGCTGTTCGTCATCATGCCGCTGCAGCGCATCGTCGGCGAGTCCGGTCCGCCAGCGACCAACCTGCTGCTACTCACCGGGACGGGCTTCAGTCATTCCGCCCTGGCCGCTGTGGTGAGCAAAGATGTGCCGGCCGCCACGATCAGATTCCGTTCGGCGGTACTTGACGGGCTGGTCAGTTCTCCGCTGCAGGCCACCGCCGATCTGATCATGCGGCTGTCGCTCGTGGTAGCGGCCGGATTCGGGCTGGCCATCTTGCTGCTCGGGCTGGCTCTGGGGTCGGCGGACCGTGACCTGACGCTGGCCCGGCTGACCACCATGGGCCTGGAACAGGGACGCCTCATCCGGCTCGTCCTCGGGGAGACGCTCCTCGCCGTGGCCGCCGCCGTCGCGGCGGCGGCGGCCTGCGCGGTGGCGTTGCCCACGCTGACCTCCACGGCGCTCAACCTGTCGGTGTTCACCGGTTCTAGCGCACCGGTACCGATAGCGCCTGACCTGGTGGCCCTCGCCGGGCCGGCCGCCGGGCTGGCGGTGCTCACCGCGGTCGCGGTGGTCACGGAAACGCGACTGCTTCGCCATCGTGACGTGCCTGGACTGCTGAGGATCGGCGGTTGACATCCTCCTTGTCATACCCGCTGGTCAGTCCTGGACGGTTCGCCATCTCGGGTGCTCCGTACAACGGAGCGCGGTCAGGCATCCAGACTGCTGAATCGTCGTCGCTGCGTCCTGTTAAGGCTACATCTTCCTGCTTTCTATTGACAATAATCGTACTAATGTTTGATCCTGGTCAGGTGAACTTACTGACTAACGAGCAGGGGTGCTAACGGACTGTGTTGGCTGGACGCGTCTGAACACGTTATGAAGTCGAGTGAACCCTTTGCGTGTCTGCTTCGTTCCAGGGGTGCTGGCCCGTTTTGTCCAGAAGAATGTTCCGGTGATTGGTTGTTTCCGGTTCAAAACCGAGACTCATGACGCACAATGGACCGCGAGGCCAGCACGAAAGGGACAGCCGCGCCGGGCTCTGCCCGGTGCCGGAACGTGCGGAGGTGTAATGGTTCGCGGGCCGAAGTCCGGTGACGGAACGGGGTCGCCTGTGTACTATCTGGACTCGGCGGAGCTGGTCCCGCCACGGCCCCAGGCCCGGGCGCTGTACAGCACGATGAACCCGCTGGCCGCAGACTCCTGTGATGGCTCGCTGGCGGTTAATCCGGGCATTGGCAGCTGGCAGGGTGCTGGTGGCCGATGGCTACTGTGGCCGCTGCGAGTGGTGCTATGGGCGGTCCTGCTGATCATCGCGTTCCGCGGCATCACCGCGATTGTCTTCAGCCAGGCTTCGGCCCCCGCCGGCGGCGGAACCGGGCCGCAGAGCGCTACCGGGCAGTTTCCGGTCAGCCTGGCCGAGGCCTACGCGACAGAATTCGGCCGGGTGTACCTCAGCTTCAGCCCGCAGAATCAGGGCCAGCGGGAGCAGGCCCTGGCGGCCTTCGTCCCGGCCAGCGTCCTGGCGGCCGATCCGAACCTGGGCTGGAATGGCACCGGTCAGCTCAACCTGCAGGCAGTGCAAGTCGCGGGCATCACCGTGCAGGATCCGCGGCATGCCGTGGTGACCCTGCTCGCCCTGGTCAACGGCCAGCTCATGCGACTGGGCGTGCCGGTAGCCTCCTCGGGCAGCGGCGTCGCGGTCTCCGGCGAGCCCGCCTGGCTGTCCGGGCCGCCGCAGACTTCGCCACCGCCGGCGGCCTCGCACGGTTCGGATCAGGTGGCCCAAGGCCAGCTGATGAATGAGCTGCCAGCCTTTTTCCAGGCCTACGCCAACGGCGACAGCGCCACGCTGAACAAGTTCACAGTCCGCGGCGTGTCGCTGACCGGGCTGGGTGGCGCCGTGACCTTTGACGCGATCAGCGCGCTGCACGTCCCGCCAGGCGGCGCGACCAGGCAGATAACGGTAAGCGTGATATGGCAGCTCCCTGAACAGCCCGGATCGGCTGCTGGAAATCTAGGGATGGCATCGAAACTCGGAGTGACATATGGTATGTCGGTTGTCGACCTGCAAAGCGGCAAATGGTATGTAAAAGAGATTGGAGTGTCGACTGAGACGGTGGGTGCCCGATGACCAGGACAGGGCCTGCTGACGTCGGCATGTCTGCATGCCATAGCACCGCGACTAGCAGGCCGGTCCTCGCCTGGCCTGGCTCTGGCGAATCGGGCTCCGGCTGGGCTGGCTGCCGTGAGTCAGCCTTCGCCGGAGTTGGGTTCGCCGGTTCGGCTTCTCGTAAACCTGCAATTCACCGGCTAGCCGGTCGATCTGGGCGGTTCCGGTCGGCCTGCCCGCCGCAACGGTCGCAGCGCGCCGTGGCGGTACGCCCCTCGCACCCGCGGCAGGCCGCGCTGACGCATCCGCTTTACTTGTACCTGCTCGGATGGCATGCCGCATCAGTTTATGGATGGTCATTTGATCCCGGAAGGGACATTTTATGTATACTCATCTCGCCGCCGCGACGGCTCCAGTGGCCTTGAGTACACAGGGTCTGGTCACGTACCTGCAGGGTCTGTTCGGGCCATTGTTCCTCGGTATCGTCGGGATCGTAGCGATCTTCTTCCTCTTCACTCGTGAGATCACCCGATTCGTTCAGTTCATGGTACTCGCCGTGGCCATTGCGGTCGTTTTCTACACGCCAAGTATCGTGCAGACGCTAGCCACCGGCATAGCGAACGCGCTCGGAGTCCACTGATCCCGAGTCGGGAAGAAGGAGCGCGCTACTAGTGGATCTCCCCACTTATACGAATATCTGGCGGATCGAAAAGCGGCTCTACAAGCTCTACGATTTTCGGTTGCCAGCACCTTTGCCGATCACCTGGATCGGCGTTTTTACCGCAATTACTGTTCCTTACGTTGTTTTCCTCATTGCTGTTGGATTGCCGTTTAACCACACCTTGGTATGGCTTTACGTCCTTCCCCCCGGAGTGCTCACCTGGCTGTGCACGAGGCCGGTCATTGAAAGCAAGCGGTTGCCTGAGCTGGTTAGTTCGCAGCTCCGGTACGTCGCGGAACCGCGGACCTGGTGTCGGATGGCGCCGTTTGCGGAGAAGGATGAAATCTTGGTGACCGCCCGGGTGTGGCACCGGCATCCGCCGAAGGCCCGGCCCGCGAAGGCGAAGAGGTCCATAGCCAAGGCCCGGTCGAGTGCGCCCGTCCTGCAGGTGCCCGGGGAGGAGTCGCTGCTCCAGGCGGAGGTGCATCCGGTTAAGCCCCAGCCGACCGCGGCCATGCCGCTGGAATCAGCGCAGCAGACGGCTTCGCCGCTGGTCACGTCAGCGTCATCTGGGTCGGCCGCCCCACCACCGCTGGCGCAGGTGCCGGTACCTGAACGGGCGCCGGCTCGCCGGACGCCGAGACGGGCCAAGGCGCAACCGGATGCCGAGCATTCGTGGTCCCCGTGGCCCCGCGGATCTGAGCCGGACACCGCGACGAATGGCTCCGCCCCCGAGCCGGGGCCCGAGCCGGGCCAGCGTCCAGCGTGGATGATCTTGCCGCATCCTTCGGGAGCGCAGGATGCCAGGGCACTCGAGGTCGCGCACGATTCCGATCCCGGCGTCCGCGGCCTGAGCGAACCGCACGCCCCGTTGGTCCCGACGTCCTGGCCGTCACCCGACGCTAGCCTGTTGCCGCTGCTTCGCCCGATCCCGGAGCCGGTCCCGTTCCCGGACGCTGGCCCGTTCCCGGACGCTGGCCCGTTCCCGGACGCTGGCCCGTTCCCGGACGCCAGTCCCGGGCCCCAGCCGGGCGCGGATCATGAACCGGATCCTGCGGCCAGCACCGAGCCCGTGGTCGGCACGGAGGACGACACCTGGCCGCGCTCGGAACCCGCGACCGGATCCGCACGCAGGCGTCGCTCTGGGCTGGTTCCCGGTCTAGGTCGCAAGCCCTTCCGGGTCCCTGGCACCGCCGCGCCAGCCCGGCCAGCCGGGCCAGCCCGGCCAGCCGGGCCAGCCGGGCCAGCCGGGGCTTCGCCGCTAGCCGAGGCTGGTCCCCAGGCAACGCCCAGCTGGACTCAGGTGCCCGCGCCGCCGACCAAGCCCCGGATGCGCTGGATGCTCCGCGTTCAGTCCCGTCCGGTCGCCGCCCCGGCACTGGACCGGCCCGTGCCGACCGAGCCGCCGCCTGTCCTGCCGCCTGCCCCGCCGACGCCATCGGCGGCCGCATCTCCGGCACCCGCACCGTCCGCGTCAGCTCCGGCGCCAGCCGACACCGAAAGGCCTGCCGCAGCTGTTACCCCCGCGTCGGCGGTAGCCGTCCCTGAACCGGCGGCGCCTGCGCTCGAGGTGCCAGCGTCACCCGCACCCGAGCTCGCTGTGGCTGCTACTGCTATGTCTCCCGAGCCGGCGCCAGCAGACCCCGCGCCCGCGCCAGCAGAGCACGTGCCCGTCGCCCAGACGCCCGCGTCCGCGCCGGTGGCGGCCACGTTCGTCAGCAGGGAGCGGGAGCGGCCGCTGCTGTCTATCGAGCGGGCGCTCAGCGGCCCGGGCAGTCGCGACGAGGTGAGCTGGCGGCGCCAGGTGAAGGTGGTCGCCGGCGGCCAGGGACCGGGCCAGCGAGACCCGGAGACGCGGGATCGCGACCGCGCCAGGCTGCCGCTAGCCGGTCCGCGCCTGATTGCGGTTCTCGGCTGCACCAGGGGGGCCGGACAGACCATCACCGCCCTGATGACCGGCCACATCCTGGCCGCGGTGCGCGGGGCCGCCGTGGCGGCGCTCGACTTGAATCCGGGAGCGACCTCGCTGGCTGCCCGCCGCACGCCGGCCGCGTCGGTGCAGGCGCTACTGGCCGGGCAAGGGCTGGGCCTGCAGGCCGGCCGCGGCTCGGGAGCCAGCCTCGACGTGATCGCTGACCTGCCGGAAACCGGCGCGGCCCACGCCCTCGGCGGACCTGACTTCCAGCGGCTGGCCGATCTGCTAGCCGAACGGTACCCGCTGACCATGATCGATCCGGCGCCTTCCGGCCTGACCCGGGTGCTCATCGCGGCCGACCAGCTGGTGCTGGTCGCCCCGGCGAGTCCGGACGCGGCGACCTCGCTGGCCAACACCCAGCAGTGGCTCGGCGCGCACGGCTACGGCGAGCTGGTCGGCCGCGCCGTGATGGTCGTCAACGGAGTGAGCAGGCGGACGATGCAGGATGTGCTCCGGGCCGAATCCGTGGCCAGGGGCCGCTGCCGGGCCATCGTCCGGGTGCCATGGGATGATCTTCTGTCCGCGCGTCCCGGCTCATCCTCGACCCCGCCCGTCCAAACGGCCCTGCCTGCCCAAACGGCACTGCAGCCGCAGACCAGGCTGGCCTACACGGCCCTGGCCGGCGTGCTCGTCGCGGGCATGTCCGCGGACCCAAGCAGCCCCGTTCCCGGAAGGAATCCTGGTGAGCACTCGGACTAAAGGGGCTAAGGGATCCCGGGGGCGCACCCGGCTCAGCATCCGGTACTTCGACGACCGGATCCTGCTCACCGACACCCACGCCTGGGCCTACTACCGGGTTCCCTCGGTGTCCTATGAGTTCACCACCGCGGAGGAGCGGGAGGCGCTGGCGACCAACATCACCGTGGCGCTGGCCGCGATCCGGATGGCCGACGCCGAAGTCCACCTGCGCATCGCGCACCGTTCCTACCCGGCGCACGCGTGGGCGACCGGGCTGGACGCGACCTCGGACGGAGGGCCGGGCTGGCGGGAGTACCTGGAGCAGACCTACCAGCACGTCTGGACGAAGGACTTCTGGGGCAAGGAGATCTACCTCGGGGTCCGGCTCGGCCAGCGCGGCGTGCGAGCGCAATTGTCGGGCGGCGTGTTTTCCCAGTTCCGCGGCGTGTATCAGCATGGTGAGCGTGGGCTCGGCCTAGACGACGAGGCGGTCGGCTCGGCGGAGGTCACCAAGTGGACGGATTCAGCCGAACGGCTGGGCCGGGCGCTGAACGCGAGCGCGCTGGCCGCCAGGCACGCGACGTCCGGTGAGATCGCCTGGCTGGTCAGGCACACGCTGATGCAAACGGCGGGGGAGCCGCTGCCGTCCGCGGCCAAGCGCCGGAGATGGGGCTTCGGGGAGATCGACACCCTCTTCGAGGGGCAGATCCACAACGGGCGGACCCTGCTGCACCTGGAGCATATGTCGGAAGAGTCGTACGCCGCTTTCATCTCATTCGCCCGGTTTCCCGATGTGATGTCCTTCCCGGACGGGGAGCCCTGGCTGCATTTCGCCGATTCGCTGCCATTCCCGGTCGAAATCAGCTCCCGGATGAAGCTCATTCCTCCGGCGAAGGCGAGCAAAGACGTCAGCCGCCGGCTGGCGCACGCGCGCGACATGGATGCCCACATCCGGGAGGCGGGCGCGGAGGCGCCTATTGCGCTGGCCGAGCAGATCGCCGCGGCCAGAATGCTCGAGCACGGCATTACCAAGGAACGGCTGCCGTTTGTCTATGGCTGGCACCGGCTGATCGTCGCGGCGCCGACGAGAGACCTGTGCGTCCGCCGGGTGGAAGCGGTCGTCGAGCATTACCGTGATATCGGAATCGACGTGGTGAACTCCACCGGTGATCAGTTCTCGCTGTTGTGCGAAGCGCTGCCCGGCGAGCGGATCCGGCTGAATTCTTATGTACAGCGGCAGCCGCTGTACACGATCGCCGGCGGAATGCCGACCGCGACGGTCGATTTGGGCGACCGGGTCGACGCCGGCGGGGCGGGCTGGATCGGGCCATATATCGGCGAGACCCTGGGCCGGGCCCGCTCTATCGTGCATTTCGACCCGCTGCTGGCGGCGGCCCGCAACCGGCCGACCGCGGTGGCCATTACCGGTGAGCCGGGCGGGGGGAAGACCACGCTGGCCATGCTGCTGATCTACCAGCTGGCGCTGCGCGGCGCGACGGTCGCGGTGATCGACCCGAAGGGTGACGCCGAGTCCCTGGTCGAATACCTCACCAGGCAGGGTCGCAAGGCCCGCGTCCTGCCGCTGGGCTCGGCGGCTCCGGGATTGCTCGATCCGTTCTCGTTCGGCATGGATCCGTCGGAGAAGCGGACCATGGCGACCGAGACGTTGCGGCTGCTGCTGCCGCGGATGAGCGAGGAACGGGAATCCGCGATGATCCAGGCGGTCGGCGCGGTGGCCGGAACCGAGCGGCCCAGCCTGGGCAAGGTCATCAAGCACCTGGAGGAATCCGAGGATCCCGCGTGGAAGAACACCGGCGCGGTGATGCGGTCGATCTCGGAGATGCGGCTGGCCCGGCTGTGCTTCGCCCCGTCGGTGGGGCAGCAGATCGACGCGGAGGGCTGGACCACGGTCTTCACGCTGGCCGGTCTCACGCTGCCGGACACCAACACCAGCCGGGATGACTACTCCTATGAGCAGCGGCTGTCGGTAGCGCTGCTCTACCTGGTGTCCCAGTTCGCCCGCAAGCTGCTCAACGGCATCGACCGGGCCGCGCCCAAGGCCATCTTCCTGGACGAGGCGTGGGCGATCACGTCCACTCCGGAGGGCGCCAAGCTGGTGCCCGAGGTGTCCCGGATGGGCCGGTCCAGGAACACCGCGCTGATCCTGGTCTCGCAGAATGCCGGCGACCTGCTGAACGAGCAGGTGACCAACTGCCTGTCCGGGGTGTTCGCGTTCCGCTCGACCGAGCGCGGGGAGGTGGCGAACGTCATGTCGCTGCTCGGGGTCGCGCCCTCGGACGAGCACAAGGCGGTCCTTCGCTCGCTCGGTAACGGCGAGTGCATCTACCGGGATCTGGATGACCGGGCCGGGCGGATCGGGATCGACCTGGTCTCCGACGAGCTGAGGGACTGGATCGACACCAACCCAACCCGGGTCTCCGGGTCCAGGCGGAGCCAGCCTGACCCGGCTACTACACGCAGGGAACCCAGTGCGGACGCGCTGCCCCCGCCAGGCGAAAGCACGGCGGTCAGCACGTCTGTGGCCAGCACGCGATCGGCGGAAGCGTCGTCGTGACCGCAGAACCAGGAGCTCCCTAAAGATGGCTACCTCGCCAGCCTCTCCCGAACCTGCCGGGAGAGACAGTGCTGACTCTCAGTCGTCCAGCCGCCACATTCCACGCTGGCTTATCCTGGCGCTGCTGCTCGCCGTGGCCGGCCTCGCGATCTCCACGCCCGCGCTGGCGGCTACCACCGCGACCCACGCGACCACCGCGACCCACGCGACCCACGCGACCGCCTCCCCGGACAGGCTGACCGTCAACCTCACCCCGGCCGCACCCCAAGCACCCAGTGGGGTGTGCCAGGTGCCGGGCATCGGGGACATCGGCGGCCTGGTCGGGCTGTGCGCCCAGGGCTCGAGCGGGATCGTCGGCGACCTGAACAACATCTGCACGCCGTCGATCCCGCAGCCCGAGCAGGCCACCGGCGGCATCGACGCGATGATCGAACCGCCAGCTTCGGCAGCAGGCGGAAAGACGCTGTACGACAACTACGGGATCGCCGGCCAGTTCTGGGCCGCCCACGGCCTGCAGTGTTCCGATATGACCTCGCTGGTCGGTAACAACGTCGCCGGGATGGTCTTCGACGCGGCCAAATCCGTGGACCGGGTGACCATCACCGTCTACCAGTCCGCGGCGGGGAACAACATCTTGACCTGGCTGCAGAACGCCGTCGACCGGCTGATCAGCGCGCTCGGCAACGCCATCTACTTCCCCTACCTGGCGCCGGTGGTCATCCTCGGTGCGATCTGGCTGGCCTGGCAGGGGCTGATCCGTAAGCGCGCCACCCGGACCATCGAGGGCACGCTGTGGATGGTGGTGGCCACCGTGGCCGCCATCGCGCTGATCGGCAAGCCGGCCGACTTCACCGGGGTCGGGACCACCGTCTCCAACGGCGTCACCGGGGTGCTCAACACCGCGTTCTCCAAGCTGCCCACCCCGGCTGGAAGCAACTGCCTGCCGGTGGCGGCGGGCGACCCGCAGAGCGTGACCGGCAACTTCGCCTTCACCTCGGGTAACGGGCTGGTGGACGAGAACGCCAACGAGCTGTGGTCGGTTCTGGTGTGCAAGCCGTGGCTCTACGGGGAGCTCGGCACCACCGCGTACGCGACCGGCAACGGCGCCAAGACCGTGGTGGACACCTACGGCCGGCAGCTGCTGTGGGCGCAGGCGATCGCGGCCAACGAGACCCCGAGCGCCTCGCTGATCCAGGCCAAGCAGGCCACCTACACGGGCATCGCGACCGCCATGCAGCAGAATGACCCGGCCATCTATCCCCTGTTCCAGGGCAACCAGTGGACGACCCGGCTCGAGATCGCCTTCGCCGCGATGTTCGCCGCGCTGGTGGCCGGCCTGCTCATCTTGCTGATCGCGCTGACGCTGATCGTGCTCAAGCTGGGCTTCCTGCTGCTGCTGGTGGCCGGGCCGTTCTTCTTGATCATCGGGACCCATCCCGGGTTCGGCCGGGTCATCGCCATCCGCTGGTTCGAGATGCTCGTCGGCGTCCTGATGAAACAGGTGGCGATCGCGATCGTGCTCAGCGTGCTGCTTTACTGCTACTCGCTGATCATGGGGACGGCCGACTCGGTACTGCCCTGGGCGCTGAAGATCCTGATGATCGCCCTGGTCACGGTGGCCGTGTTCATCTACCGCAAGCCCTTCAGCCACCTGTTCTCCGCCGTCGGCTACGGCACGATCGGCTCGACCGAGCGGGCCGAGTACAGCCTGCGCGAAGCGAGCGCCACCTTCCGCAGGTCGACGCTGGACGCCGCCACCGCGGCCGTCCCCGGGATGGCCGGCTACCGGGCCGCCCGGTGGGCGCGCAGGAACCCCGGTCAGGCGGCCGCGATCGCGGCCGACTCGGCGGCCGGGGTGGCCGCGAGCACCGCGGCGCCCGCCGACGCCGCGGCGGCCGGCGCGGCTGCGGCCGGGGCCGGCGATGCCTACGCCTCGCGGCTCCGGCCGGACGCGCCGCCTCCGGCCGACGGCGACGCCGAGGTGAGCTCGGGCTCACGCCGGGTCGTGGCCGGGGGCAGCGGCCCCGGCTCGGCGCGGGCCAGGAACGTGACCGAGGCCGACAGCGGCGGCGGACGGGCCGCGCCGCCCCTCGACCTGCCACCCCGGCCGAACGGCACTGAGTCAAACGGGTCGGCAGGCGCAGCCTCCGGCTGGTCACGCGGCGCCGGGCGCTCCGCGGGCGCGGGCCCGAGCGCGCGCCCCCGGGCCGCGTCCAGCGCCTCCCCGGCCTCCTCCGGGCCGGTCAGGAGCCAGGCGCGCTCGGGTGACCGAGGGTCCGCGCCGCCCATCACCGGCGGCGGTTCGGGCCGGGGCAGCGGATTGGCCGGCTCTGGCCCGGCCTGGCCGGCCAGCGGATGGCCTGCCGCGGGCGCCCGGCCGGTACGAGGCCGGTCAGGCGCCGGGCCGAGGCCGACCCCGACCCCGACCCCAATCCCCGCCGAGCCCGCCGACACCGGTGGCAAGCCGTCGTCCAACGGCCACGGCCAGGACGAACCGCCAGCCACGCCGTTCTGGCTGCGCCCGATACGGCGGGACAAGTAAGCGGGCGGGGCACCGTGGATCTCAGTCCCGGCCAGCAGAAGGCCGTCTTCGTCCTGGTCGTCGTGGTGCTGGCCGCGCTCGGCTACTGGCTCATCCTGCCTAAGATCAGCCACTCGCACGGGGCCGCCCAGGCGGCCACCTCGCTCGCGCCGTCTGGGCCCGGGTCGTCGGGGCCCGGGTCGGTCCCGGCGTCCCAAGTACCCCAAGGGGCCGCGCCCGCCACGGTGACGCCTTCACCCGCCGCGAGCGGGACCGTGAACATCTACTCTTGGCTGCCGTTCACCCAGCAGGGCCTGGCCGCGGCCGCCGCGGTGACGGTGAAGTTCGGCGCCGACTACAACACCTACTCCTACACTGAGAGCCCTTCCGGCTACGTCGGCACGATGAGCGGCCTGATCACCGGGCAGCTGGCCACCACGCTGCGGGGCCTGTACGCGACCCCGGGAGTGGCCAAGGTCAGGGCCGCCCAGAAACAGGTGTCCACCGGGACCGCGGTGATCGACTCGCTGCGGACCTTCGGCCCGTCGAGCCTGACGTTCATCGTCACCGCGGGGCAGCACCTGGTCACCTCGCACGGCACTAGCAACGCCAGCGAACAGTACGCGATCACCGTCACCGGCTCGGGCACCAGCTGGCAAGTCAATGACATCGAGCTCGCAAACGTGGGCCAGCCATGACGGACAGGCTCCTCACCCGGACCGAGACGCAACCGGGCACCAGGGAGCAGCGGGCCCCGCGGGTCCTCGTGCTCGGCATCATCGGGCTCGTGGGTGTCGTCGGGCTCGGCCTGCTGGCCGTGCCCATCCTGATCGGAACCAACGCGTTCTTCGCGGCGGGCGCCGGCTGCTCAGGCCAGCAGACCGGCACGGCCGGCCAGCCGACTGGCAGCGCCAAGGCCAAGTCGATCCCGGCCAACTACCTGTTCTGGTACAAGAAGGTCGGGCAGCAGTACGGCGTGCCGTGGACGATCCTGGCCGGCATCGGGACGGTGGAAAGCGACAACGGCCAGACCACCCTGCCCGGCGTGCACAGCGGGCAGAACGGCTTCGGCGCGGCCGGGCCGATGCAGATCGGGATCGGCGGCGCGGCCGGCAACACCTGGGGCGGAGCGCCAGTCCACCCGGGCAGCCAGGTGGTCAACGGCGTGGCCACCGACGAGGACGGCGGCCCGAACGCGGACGTCTACAACCCCGCCGACGCGATCGCGGGCGCGGCTAAGTACCTGCTCGAGTTCCAGGTCCAGACCGACCCGTCGGGGGCGATCTTCGCCTACAACCACCTGCAGTCCTATGTGCAGAGCGTGCTGTACTACGCGGGCCAGTACGCCGGCGGCAGCTTCTCCGTGGTCTCCGCGCAGCTGCCGTCGGGCAGTTCGGTGGCCGGCTGCGCCACCACGACCGGGGGCATTCCCGCCGTCCAGGCGCCGACCCAGGCGGTAGCCACCGCCATCACGTTCGCGGCGCAGCAGCTCGGCAAGCCGTACCTGTGGGGTGGCACCGGGCCGGACGCCTTCGACTGCTCCGGCCTGGTCATGATGGCCTACCGGGCGGCCGGAATCAGCATCGCGCGGACCTCGCAGGCGCAGTGGGCGACCGAGCAGCGCGTGCCTGCCTCTTCGGTGCGGCCGGGGGACCTGGTGTTCTTCGCCGGCGCAGACGGTACCCCCACGTCTCCGGGGCACGTCGGCCTGGTCATCGGGAACGGGAAGATGATCGAGGCCTACGCGACGGGCTTCCCGGTCCGCATCGCCAGCTACACCGGCCGCGGGGCGATCGGTTTCACCCAGCCCTGGGCTCAGGCCGGAGCCAACCCAGCCAGCCCAGCCAGCCCAGCCAACCCAGCCTCTCCGGTCGCGTCGACCGCGCCTTCGGCGGGCGGCATGCCTACCCCGGGCACCGCCGTCTCTCCGTCCTCACGAGCCTCTGGTTGACCGGTTTGGTGGGTTCTCAACCCGGATGTGCCGTTGGTGATATACCGTTCGCAAGGAGTGACCCACCTAAGGTAGCCACCGGCGCGAGAAGGAGTCCTTGCATGCGGAACGGCTTCAGGCGCCTGCGCCTGGCGGGCACCGCTCTAATCGTCGCTGCGGCCCTGGGAACGGCAGTCCCGGCGCTGGCCGCCCAGCTACGGCCGGGCTCGACGGCCGGGGGATCCCTCGGCGGGCCGTTCGTGGCGCTCGGCGATTCCTTCGCCGCGGGGAACCTGATCCCGGCCAGCCCGTCGGGCACCCCGGCCGGGTGCCTGCGATCCAGTCATGACTACGGTGCTGACGTCGCCGCCGCCCTGCATGCCACCAGGTACATCGACGCCACCTGCACCAGCGCCACCACCAAGAGCATGACCCAGCCGGAGCCGGTCCTGGGCGGCACCAATCCGCCGCAGTTCAGGTCCCTGGCGGCCGATGACTCGGTGGTCACGCTGACGATCGGCGGCGACGACGTGGGGTTCGTCGGCGTCATGGAGACCTGTGCCGCGCTGAGCCTGACTGACCTGTTCGGCGATCCGTGCCAGCGGCACTACACGGCGGGCGGCACCGACCGCCTCGCCGCCGCGATCAACGCGACAGCGCCGAAGGTGGCCGCGGTCCTGCGGGGAATCCACGCCCGGGCGCCGCTCGCCCGGGTGCTGCTGGTCGGCTACCCGGACATCCTGCCCAGCCGGGGCGACGGCTGCTGGCCCGAGGTGCCTTTCGCCTTCGGTGACCTGCCCTACCTGCGCGGCGTCGAGACCAGCCTCAACCAGGTGCTGGCGCGCACCGCGGCCGCGAACGGCGCGACGTTCATCGACACCTACCCGGCGACCACCGGCCACGACGCCTGCCAACCCCCGGCGGTCAAGGACGTCGAAGGGCTGATCCCGACCTCGCTGGCCTACCCGTTCCACCCGAACCGCCGCGGTGAACAGGTCATGGCCGCCCGCGTGCTCGCCGCCCTCCGGTCGTAAGGCCTTACCGCACGGACAGGATGATGAAGGCACCCAGGCCTGCCACCAGGCAGTAGATCGCGAACGGCGTCAGCGTGCGCGCGGGGTTGCTGAAGTAGCGGACCAAGAACCTGAGCGCGAGGTAGGCGCCGATGAAGGACAGCGCGCTGCCGAAGATCACCTGTCCCCGGATCCCGGCCCCCAACGGCCCGGTCAGGTCGCCGATCTTCAGCACGCCGGCCGCCAGGATGACCGGAGCCGACAGCAGGAACGAGAACCGGGCCGCGTCCTGCCGGGACAGCCCCCGGAACATGCCGCTGACCATGACGATGCCGTCCCGGCTGATGCCGGGCAGCAGCGCCAGGATCTGCATCGCGCCAAGGCCGAGGGCGTTCAGGAAGCCGATGCCGGTCAGTCTGCGATCAGCCTGCACCGCGAGGCTCGCCTGCTCCTGCTTGAACGCCCGCTGCCCGGACGAGTGCCGGCCGCCTCCGACCGGACCCTGCCCGCCGGCCGCGACGCTGGCCGTCTGCCGCTCGGCCGCCATCTGGACATCGAAGGCCACCTGCTGCGCCTCGGCATCGGCGCCGCGCCGCCGCGCTCTCTCGCCGGCCAGCAGGATCAGCCCGTTCACGAACAGGAACGACGCGGTGAGCAGCGGCCTGCTGAACACGGTACGGAACGTGTGCTCGAGCAGCAGCCCGGCGATGCCGACCGGGATGGTGGCCAGGATGATCATCCAGGCGAGCTTCTGGTCGGTGTCCTGGAGCTCCCATCGCCGGGTGCCCGGTGCGGGCGCGATGGCGTGCCAGACCGAGGCGAAGAAGGCCCGGATGATCCGCGCCCAGTCCCGCCAGAAGAAGAGGATCATGGCGGCGGCCGTCGCGACGTGCAGCCCGACGATGAACGCCAGATATGGCGACTCGGCCTTCGAAACGTTCAGGTCCGTGGCCCACTGCCCGCCGATGATCGCCGGGATGAGCACGGCGTGACCCAGGCTGGACACCGGAAACAGTTCGGTAATTCCCTGCAGAAGCCCGACAAGCCCGGCTTCGGCGTAGGTCAGGTGCGTCGGATGCACCGCGGGCGCCGTATTCGTCAGATGCGCCATAGACGCCACGTAGGTCAGATGCGACATGCCAGCCCTTCGCTCCCCGCTCCGCAACCCAGCTCAAAGATCATTACTACCGAACGACCGTGGTGCGAGCCACGGGCACGCTCGCGCCCACCCAGGCAAGCGCAGCGGGTAAACACCGGCCAGGCCACCAGTCATCGTAGCCCGGCGCCCGGCCCGTTCCGCCCGGTTTCATGCTGTCTTCATGTGCGGAGCGCCACGCCCGGCATCCGGCATGATCATGAGCCGGAAGGCTCCGGAAATGACGCCCTTTGACACATGAGCAGGAGAACCGACGTTTGATACAGAACCAGGGGACCTGACGTCAGGTCTTGTCCGGGACCTTCCGAGTCTGGGGGGAACCCATCCCCCCAGACCCCCCTGGGGGAGTATCTTTGGCGGTCCGGCGGCCGATCTTGGAGCCGAGCCAGACCAGCGGGTCGTACTTGCGGCCGGCCACCCGTTCCTTCAGCGGGATCAGCGCGTTGTCGGTGATCTTGATGTGTTCCGGGCATACCTCGGTGCAGCATTTGGTGATGTTGCAGTAGCCGAGGCCGAAGTCGTCCTGGGCGATCTCGCGCCGGTCGGCGGTGTCGGCCGGGTGCATCTCGAGCTCGGCGATCCGCATCAGGAACCGGGGCCCGGCGAAGGGACGCTCGTTTTCGGGGTGGTCGCGGATCACGTGGCAGGTGTTCTGGCACAGGAAGCACTCAATGCACTTGCGGAACTCCTGCGACCGGTTCACGTCGACCTGCTGCATCCGGAACTCGCCGGGCTTGACCGACGGCGGCGGGGTGAACGACGGGATCTCCCGCGCCTTGGCGTAGTTGAAGGACACGTCCGTGACCAGGTCCCTGATTACCGGGAAGGTCCGCATCGGCGTGATCGTCAGCGTCTCTTCCGGCGTGAAGACCGACATCCGGGTCATGCAGGCCAGCCGCGGCCGGCCGTTGATCTCCATCGAGCACGACCCGCACTTACCGGCTTTGCAGTTCCACCGGATGGCCAGGTCGCTGGCCTGGGTCGCCTGCAGCCGGTGCAGCACGTCGAGCACGACTTCGCCCTCGTTGACCTCGACCGAGAAGTCCTCGAGCGCCCCGGCGCCCGCGTCCCCGCGCCATACCCGCAGCGCAGCCTGGTAGCTCATCGCTCTATTTCCCTGCCTTCCTCGCGGGCGCTTCGCTTGGTCGTGCCGGAGGCGCGCCGTCGGGCGGAGCGGAAGGCGGTGTCTCCTCCGCGGCGGTCTCAGCCGCACCAGGCAGGCCAGCCAGCTCTTCCTCGGTCATGTACTTCTTCAGCTCGGCGATGTCGAACAGCTCGAGCAGGTCCGTCCGCATGGGCTCCATCGGCTGCTGCCGCAGCGTCACGCCGCCGCCGGCGTTCAGCGAGCAGATCAGGTTCACCTGCCGCCATTCCGGCGACATGCCCGGGTAGTCGTCCCTGGTGTGCCCGCCACGTGACTCCTGCCGTTCCAGCGCGGCCTGCGCCACGCACTGCGCGATCACCAAGATGTTGCGCAGGTCGAGCGCCAGGTGCCACCCCGGGTTGTAGGCGCTGCCGCCCGGTGCGCTGACCTTCGCGGCGCGCTCGTGCAGTTTCTCCAGTTCCGCGAGGGCAGTCTTGATCTCGTCCTCGCGGCGGATGATGCCGACCAGGTCGCTCATCGTCTGCTGGACCTCGGCGTGGACCGTGTACGGGTTCTCGCCGCCGACGCGCTGGAGCGGGGCGAGCGCCTCGGCCTGCGCCTCAGCCAGCGCTGCCTCCGAGACCGTCGGCCGCGTGCTCTGGGCGGCGAGGTAATCCACCGCCCCGGCGCCGGCCCGGCGGCCGAACACCAGCAGGTCCGACAGTGAGTTGCCGCCCAGCCGGTTGGAGCCGTGCATGCCGCCGGAGACCTCACCGGCCGCGAACAGCCCGGGCACGAGCGCCGCGCCGGAGTCCGGGTCCACCTCGACCCCGCCCATCACGTAGTGCTGGGCCGGGCCGACCTCCATCGGCTCCTTGGTGATGTCGACATCGGCCAGTTCCTTGAACTGGTGGTACATGGACGGCAGCCGGCGCAGGATCTCCTCGGCCGGGAGCCTGGACGCGATATCGAGGAACACGCCGCCGTGCGGTGACCCGCGGCCCGCCTTGACCTCGGCCCTGATCGACCGGGCCACCTCATCCCGGGGCAGCAGTTCGGGCGGTCGCCGGTTATTGGCCTGGTCGGCGTACCAGCGGTCGGCCTCCTCCTCGGTCTCCGCGTACATCGGCCGGAACACGTCAGGCACGTAGTTGAACATGAACCGCTTGCCCTCGGAGTTCCGCAGCACCCCGCCGTCACCGCGCACCGACTCGGTGACCAGCAGGCCGGCCACCGACAGCGGCCAGACCATATGCGTCGGGTGGAACTGCACGAACTCCATGTTCAGCAGCGTCGCCCCGGCCAGCAGGGCGAGCGCGTGCCCGTCCCCGGTGTACTCCCAGGAGTTGGACGTGATCTTGAACGTCTTCCCGATGCCCCCGGTGGCGAGCACGACCGCCGGCGCCTCGAACAGGACAAACCGTCCCGTGTCACGGAAGTATCCGAATGCCCCGGCGATACGCCCCCCGTCGCCATGCCCTCGCGGGGGGGGCTGGGGGGGTCGTCCCCCCGGGCCATGCCCTGGCGGGGGGGGCTGGGGGGGTCGTCCCCCCGGGCCAGCACCGCCGTCCTTCATCAGGCGGATGATCGTGGTCTCGGCGTAGACCTTGATCATCGCCTCTGGGTCGCCCAGGTTGACCGCGTCTTCCTGCTGCAAGGCGACGATCTTCTGCTGCAAGGTCCGGATCATCTCCAGGCCGGTCCGGTCGCCGACGTGCGCCAGCCGCGGGTACTCGTGCCCGCCGAAGTTCCGCTGGCTGATCTTGCCGTCCTTGGTCCGGTCGAACAGCGCGCCCCACGCCTCGAGCTCCCAGACCCGGTCCGGGGCCTCCTGGGCGTGCAGTTCGGCCATCCGCCAGTTGTTCAGGAACTTGCCGCCCCGCATGGTGTCGCGGAAGTGCACCTTCCAGTTGTCGTTCGGGTTGACGTTGCCCATGGCGGCCGCGCAGCCGCCTTCGGCCATGACCGTGTGCGCCTTGCCGAACAGCGACTTCGAGATGATCGCGGTCTTCTTACCGTGCAGCCGCGCCTCGATCGCCGCGCGCAACCCCGAGCCGCCCGCGCCGACGACAACCACGTCATAAGAGAGGCGGTCGATATCGCTCGCCGCCACCTCGGCGGCCGACCCTGCGTCGCTGGTAGTTTCTGCGTCGCTCATAACCATGCCCGTTCGGTCAATTGAAGATTCTTGGATCTGAGAAGGCCCCGCTGGCCACCAGCATGATGTACAGGTCGGTCAGCATCAGCGTGCCGAGCGTGATCCAGGCGAACTGCAGGTGCCGCGCGTTCAGCCAGGAGATCTTCGTCCAGGCCCAGTACCGGACCGGGTGGGAGGAGAAGTTCTTCAGCCGCCCGCCGGTGATGTGCCGGCACGAGTGGCAGCCCAGCGCGTATCCCCAGAGCAGGATCACGTTGGCCAGCATGATCAGCGAGCCGAGGCCGAACCCGAAGTTCCCGTGCGGCCCGCGGAACGCCTGCGTCACGTCGTAGGTGAGCAGGATCCCGACGATCACGGCCATGTAGAAGAAGTAGCGGTGCAGGTTCTGCGCGATCAGCGGCACCCTGGTCTCGCCGGTGTACTTCGCGTGCGGCTCGCGCACCGCGCACGCCGATGGCGCGCGCCAGAACGCCCGGTAGTACGCCCCCCGGTAGTAGTAGCACGTGAACCGGAAGCCCAGCACGAACACCAGCGACACGATCGCGTACGGGATGATCGGCGGGATGGCCGGCCACCAGTGGCCCAGGGCGCTCGAGCCGGGCACGCACTCGCCGCTGACGCACGGCGAGTAGAACGGGGTCAGGTAGTGGTACTGGGGCACGTAATACCAGTGGCCGGTGAACACGCGCACCGTGGCGTAAGCGACCCAGATCGTGAGCCCGGCCGCTACGATGCGCGGCGACTTCAGCCACTGGTCCGTGCGGAACGTGCGTACGGAAATCTGCGCCCGGGTTCTGGCCGGCGCTTCCGGTGCCCGTGTTTCAGGCGACTGTGTCATTCTCAGCGTCCTCGCTGCTTTCGATGGTAAGCGTAACGCCACGCGCCGCCCGCGAGAACAGGCCGACTTTAACGCGTGATGACCACGAACCTATTCCAGTCGGCGGGGTAATGCAGTGACCGAGACCTCATCGTGGTATGTGACCCTGGCTACACTCCAGTCAGGTGACGTTCATTTACCACATCGCCGCCACGGCCGACTGGGAGCGGGCGGTGCGCGAGGGGCAGTACACGATGTCGACGCGCGGCCTGACCCTGGCCGAGCAGGGCTTCATCCACGCCTCGACGGCCGGGCAGGTCGCCCTGGTGGCCAACGCGTTCTACCGGGACGTGCCTGACCTGCTGCTACTGGTGATTGACACCGAACGGGTGGGTCCGGAGATCCGGTACGAGCCCGTGCCCGGGCGGGATGCGCCCTACCCCCACATCTACGGCCCGCTCAACACCGACGCGGTAGTCGAGGCCCGCCCGTTCCCCCTAGGCTCCGGCGGTCTGTTCGCCTTCCCCGGCTCGGCGGGGCCGCCCCGCACGCCATGATCGTGGCCAGTTTCAGGTAAATAGCGCCTATTTCTGGCCATGATCATGAAAAGGGGCCGAGCGCGCCGCGGAGGAAGTCGAGCTGGAGGAGGAGCAGGTTCTCCGCCACCGTTTCCTGGGACGCCATGTGCGTGATGCCGGACAGCGGCAGCACCGTATGCGGGTAGCCGGCCGCCAGCAGCGCCCCGGACAGGCGCAGCGTGTGGGCCACCACCACGTTGTCGTCCGCCAGCCCGTGGATCAGCATGATGGGTCGGGGCCAGGGGGGTACGGGGGGGCGGGCAGCCCCCCCGTGCGCGGGGGGTTCCGGGGGGTCGTCCCCCTGGGCCAGCACAGAAATCAACGAGGACCGCTCGTAGTTTTCCTCGTCCCGGTCCGGGAAACCCAGGTAGCGCTCGGTGTAGTGGGTGTCGTACAGGTGCCAGTCGGTGACCGGCGCGCCCGCGATCGCCGCGTGGAACACGTCCGGGCGGCGCAGCACCGCCAGCGCGGCCAGGTAGCCGCCGAACGACCAGCCGCGGATCGCGACCCGGCCGGTGTCCAGGTCGGCGAAGCGGGCCGCGGCGTCGCGCAGCGCGTCGACCTGGTCCTCGAGAACCGGCCCGGCCAGGTCGCCGGCCACGGCGCGCTCCCACTCCGGGCCCCGGCCCGGGGTGCCGCGGCCGTCCGCGATGACGACCGCGAAGCCCTGCTCGGCGAACCACTGCGAAGTCAGGTAGGCCGCGCGGGCCTTCAGTACCCGCTGCGCGTGCGGGCCGCCGTAGGGGTCGAGCAGCACCGGCAGCTTCCGCTGCCCGGGCTGGTGCCAGGACGGGAACAGCACAGCGGTGCGGATCTCCCGCGGCCCGGCGCCGAACAGGATCGGCCGGGGAGCGGGCAGCGCCGGGCGTTCGGCCAGCGAGGCGAGGTCGGCGATCACCCTGCGGTCGCGGTACACCCGGACGGTCACGCCGTCGTCGTCGAGCCCGCGGCTGGAGACCACCGTGGTCCCGCCCGCGCGGACACCTGCCTCGACGCCCTCGCGCGCCTCGACATCGGCACCCGCTTCGGCGCCGGCGGCTGCCTCGATGTCGGCGCCCGTCTCGGCGTCCGCGCCGACCCGGCTCAGCCCGCCGGGCCCGTAGGTCCACAGCTCGATCTGGGTCGGTTCGGCCGACGCCTGGAACAGCACGGTGTCGCCGTCGACGCCGAGGACGCCGCGCACCTGCAGGCCCGGCGGGGTGACCGGGACGAGCTCTTCCCCGGGCGCCCCTGGTGGGCTGACCAGCAGGCGGCGGGTGTCGTCGGTGTCAGCGGTCCACACCAGCGCGCCGCCCGCGGTCCAGGCGGGGACGCCGGGAACGATCTCCAGCCAGCGCGGGTCGGTGTCCTCGCGCAGCACCCCGGCCTGGCCGGTGCCGGCGTCGACGGTCAGCAGCCGCATCGTCCGCTGGTCGCGGCTTTGCACCACCACTAGCGGGTCGTGCCCGCCCTCCCAGCAGGCGGTCACCAGGTAAGGGAACGCGGCGTAGTCGATCCCGACCTCCACGGTGGTGCCGTCCAGCCTGGCCAGCAGGAAGGACACCTCGGCGTTCGGGGTGCCAGCGGCTGGATAGGCTACCTCGGCGGGCGGTCGCTCCGGGTTGGCGGGGTCGGCGATGTGCCACCGGTTGACCGGTGTCTCGTCCACCCGCGCGACCAGCAGCGCCGAGCCGTCCGGGGACCACCAGTAGCCGCGGTGGCGGTCCATCTCCTCGGCCGCGATGAACTCCGCCAGTCCGAACGTCACGTGCGGGGCGCCCCGCGGGTCCGCCAGGACCTGGTCTTCGGACGGGTCGGCCAGGCTGGCCACCCGCATCGCCCCGGCGCAGACGTAGGCCAGCCGCTTCCCCGTCGGGTCGGGGCGCGGATCAAGTGCCGGGGCGGGCACCGCCACCTCGTGCGGAAAGGCTTCGGCGTGGGTCAGGTCCACCGCGTAGACCCGCCCCGACCAGGAGAAGACCGCCACCGTGAGGTCCGCGTCCGTGGCGTAGGCTACGATGCCGCCGGCCTGTTCCCTGACCCGTTCCCGGCGGGCGCGCTCCTGCGGCGGCAGGTCCTGCTCGTCGCCGCCGAGCGTTCGCGGGTCCCCGACCAGCCGCTCCGGCCCGCGGCCGATGTCCAGCACCCACAGGCACGTCACCGGGTCGCTGCCGCCCTGAGTTCGCAGGTAGGCCACCCGGGTACCGTCGGGTGAGATGCGGAACGCCCGCGGTACGCCGAGCGTGAACCGTCTGGTCCTGGCCTCCTGGCGCGGGAAACTCTCGGTCATGGCTCAGCATCTTGCCAGTTCCTGTCGATCCGGGCGTGGCCGGTAGGCTCGCAAGCATGGATCCGGTCGGCGCTGTTGCCCCCGGGGCTTTTGGCCCCGAAGCTGGGCGACGGTTGCTGCTCGTGCACGCGCACCCGGATGACGAGTCGATCGGCACCGGGGCGACGATGGCCAAGTACGCCGCCGAGGGCGCGCGGGTCACGCTCGTCACCTGCACGCTCGGCGAGCACGGGGAGATCATCCCGCCGTCGCTGGCGCACCTGGCCGCGGAGTCGCAAGACCGGCTGGGGGAGTACCGCATCGGCGAGCTGGCCGCCGCCTGCGCCGAGCTCGGCGTGACCGACCACAGATTCCTCGGCGGCGCCGGCCGGTGGCGCGACTCGGGCATGATGGGCACCGAGGCCAACGACGACCCGCGCTGCTTCTGGCGGGCCGACGTGAACCAGGCCGCCCGCGGCCTCCTCGACGTCATCCGCGAGGTCAGGCCGCAGGTGCTGGTGACCTACGACGCCAACGGCTTCTACGGGCACCCCGATCACATCCAGGCCCACCGGGTCGCCTGCCGCGCGTTCCAGCAGGCTGGCGACCTCGGGCTGGCCAAGTTCTACGCCACCGCCGGGCCCGAATCCGACGGGATCACCACCGAGATCGACGCCACCGCCTATCTCGATGAGAAACTGGCGGCGATGCGCGCGCACGCCACGCAGATCTCCGTGTCGGCCCCGTTCTTCGCGCTGTCCAATCAGGTCAAGCACCAGGCGCGCGGCGTGGAGTACTACACCCTGCTGGCCGGGCCGCTCGGTCCGCCGTCCGGCCGTGGTGGCCGTGAGGCAGACCTATTTGCCCAGTAGCCTGCTGTCATGAACGTCACGACCGGCAAGCGCGGGACGTGGTCGCTCGTTTCCGTTGGCGCTTACTCCGCGCTGTTCCTGCTCGGCCTGGTGGAAGGGACGCTCGGCAGCTTCCAGTACGCCCGGACGGTCGGCTCGGTACCGGCGGCCGCGCTCGCGTGCTGCGCCATCATCCTGGCTACGTGCCTGCTGGCGGCCTGGGGCATGCGCTCGGTCAGCGGCGCGGTACTGCCCGGGGTGGGCTGGGTCATCGCGGCGTTCGTGCTGTCCAAGCCGGTCTCGAACGGCAGCGTCATCATCACCAACACGGCGCCGGGCAGGTGGTACCTGTACGGCGGCACGCTCAGCGTGGCGGCCGCGATGGTCCTGTCGTTCGCGGGCATGGCGGCCTGGGGAACCGGGAGGGCCGGCCGGGGCACCGGGCGATCTGGGGGAACCGGGCCATCCGGGGGGACTGGGCGATCCGGGGGAACCGGGCCATCTGGGACGCCGCCGAGGCGAGCGGGAGACACGTGAGCGACGCCGACCAGGCCGCTTTCCGGCGGGCCACGGGCCAGTTTCCCGTCGGCATCGTCGTCGTGACGACCAGCGCCGGCCACGCGATGACCGTCAGCGCGTTCACGTCGGTATCGCTCGAGCCGCCGCTCGTGCTGTTCTGCGCGGAGAAGATCGCCCGTTTCCACGACGCCGTCCTCGAGGCCGGGTCCTGGGGGGTGTCCATCCTGGCCGAGGACGCCGAGAAGACCGCGCGGTGGCTGGCCGCCCGGGGCCGCCCGCTGGACGGGCAGCTAGACGGGGTGGCCCATCACGGGGGCCCCGTCACCGGCGCGCCGCTGCTCGACAGCGCGCTGGCCACGCTGGAATGCCGGACCGCCGCGGTATACGACGGCGGCGATCACAGCATCATCGTCGGCGAGGTCGTCGCCGTGGACGGCCCGCCGGGCCCGCCGGGCCGCGGTCCCCTAGTGCACCACGCGGGCCGCTACCGCCGCCTGCGCCCCGTGGAAGACTGACGCCCCCGCTAGCGACCCAAGGGGCCGACTAGGGCTGGACCACCTCTTCGATGCGGTCTAGGCCCCAGTCGAGGTCTTCCTCGCTGATGACCAGGGGCGGCGCGAGCCTGATCACGTTCCCGTGGGTTTCCTTGGCGAGCACGCCGCGAGCAGCGAGCCGCTCGCACACCTCGCGCCCCGGCAGCGACGCGAACTCCAGGCCGGCCCACAGCCCGCGGCCGCGCACCTCGCTCACCGTCGTGCGCGGCAGCGCCGACAGCCGCGCGTGCATCCGCTCCCCGAGCACCCTCGCCCGTGCCTGGTACTCGCCGGTGCGCAGCATCGCGATGACTTCCCGGGCGACGGCGCAGGCCAGCGGGTTGCCGCCGAACGTGGACCCGTGCTGTCCCGGGTGCAGCACGCCGAGCACCGGCCACGTCGACACCATCGCGGAGACCGGTACGATGCCGCCGCCGAGGGCCTTGCCAAGCAGGTAGGCGTCGGGCATCACGTCCTCTGCCTGGCAGGCGAACGTGAACCCGGTGCGGCCGAGGCCGGACTGGATCTCGTCCGCGATCATCAAGATGCCGTGCGCGGTGCACAACTCCCGGATCCCGGCGAGGAAGCCGGGCGGCGGCACGACCACCCCGGCCTCGCCCTGGATCGGCTCGACGAGCACGGCGACCACACGTTCCCCGAGCTCGCCGACGGCCGCGGTCAGCGCGTCCAGGTCGCCGTAGGGCACGACGCGGAAACCGGGCGTGTACGGCCCGAAGTCGGCCCGCGCGTCGTGATCGGTGGAGAAGCTGATGATCGTGGTGGTGCGGCCGTGGAAGTTCCCGGCGAACGCGATGATCACCGCCTGGTCGGCGGGGACGCCCTTGACCGTGTACCCCCACTTGCGCGCGACCTTGATCGCGGTCTCGACCGCCTCCGCGCCGGTGTTCATCGGCAGCACCACGTCCAGGCCGGCCAGGTCGGCCAGCTCGGCGCAGAACGGCCCGAACTGGTCGTGCTCGAACGCCCGGCTGACCAGCGTGAGGTGCTCGAGCTGCCGCTGCGCCGCCGCGATCAGCCGCGGGTGCCGGTGGCCGAAGTTCAGCGCCGAGTACGCGGCGAGCATGTCGAGGTAGCGGCGGCCCTCCACGTCGGTCACCCAGGCGCCCTCGGCCTCGGCCGCGACGACCGGCAGCGGATGGTAGTTATGCGCGCCGTACTCGCTGCCCAGCTTGAGTAGGCCAGTCACGGTCTCGGTCAACATGTTCCCCTCTCGCCAGGCCAGGCCGGGCCTGGCAGGCCTGGTTAGCGCAGTTCAAGCGTGCAGCACTTGGGTCCGCCGCCGCCCTTGAGCAGCTCGGACAGGTCGACTCCCACTGGCTCGAACCCACGCTCGCGGAGCTGGGCGGCCAGGCCGTTCGCCTGGACCGGCAGGACGACGTGCAGGCCGTCGCTGACCGCGTTCAGGCCGAGCACCTCGGCGTCCTCGTCCTTCGCCTCGATCAGTTCGGTGAACTGCTCGGCGATGGCCGCCCGCCCGGCGTCGTCGAACGCGGCCGGGTAGTACATGGCGGTGTCCGCGTCGAGCACGCACAGCGCGGTGTCCAGGTGGTAGAAGCGCGGGTCGACCAGGCGCAGGCTCAGCACCGGCCGCCCGAACAGGTCCTCCAGTTCGGCGGCGACGGCCGGGTCGCTGCGGAAACCGTGCCCGGCCAGCAGCGTGCTCCCGGTGCACAAGATGTCGCCCTCGCCCTCGTTGACATGCTCGGGCGTCCGCACCTCGGTATAGCCGCTGGCGCAGAACCAGTCCATGTACGCGTCGGCTTCCCTGGTCCGCTGCGGGTAGCGGAACCGCGCGCCGAGCACCTTCCCGTCGACCACGGTGGCGCCGTTGGCGGCGAACACCATGTCGGGCAGGCCGGCCACCGGCTCGATCGTCCGCACGTCGTGACCGAGGTCGAGGTAAACCTGGCGGAGCCGGGCCCACTGCCGCATGGCGTTGGCGGCGTCGGTTGGCTTCTCCGGTTCCATCCACGGGTTGATGGCGTACGTGACGGCGAAATGCTCCGGTGGGCACATCAGGTATCCGCGTGCAGAAGACCGTCGCCGACGCGGGCCGTCTGCGCTGCGCTCCCTAGTGATCATGAGGCAAGGGTAGGGGTAAGCCGGGCCGGAAAACATGCGCTGGTCATGCGTATCAGCGAAGAATCATTGCGTAATTGCGGACCAAAACGGTGATTTATTGTCCTCGGGTGCTTTCCAGCTTCACGGCTTCCTGGCTACCCCGCAGTAGGCGACCGCCTGGTCATCCGGAGCGCCGTCCGCCCCGGGTGCGTCGGCGTGCCCGTCCGGCCGCCAGCTCGGGCACGGCACCACGCCCGGCTCGATCAGGTCAAGCCCGTCGAAGAAGCTGGCCAGTTCGTCTGGCCTGCGCAGCAGGTACGGCGCGGGCGCGCTCGCGCCGTAGCGCGGCCGCGCGCTTTGGTCATACCGCCGCTGCGCGCTGCGGATGACCGGGTTCGCGGCCACCCCGTCGGCGATCACGAGGTAGCTGCCCGCAGGCAGCGCGTCCATCAGCTGGCTCGTGATCGAGCGCGCCGCGCCGTAGTCCTCGAGGTGGCCGAGGATGCCCAGCATGATGAGCGCGATCGGCCGTGACATCTCCAGGGTGCTGGCCGCGCCGGCCAGCACCGCGGCCACGTCACGCAGGTCGGCGTCGGTGTAGCAGACCGTCCCGCCCGGCGTGCTCGCCAGCATCGGGCTGCCGAGCAGGGCCTTGGCGTGCATGACGACCACCGGGTCGTTGTCGGCGTAGACGATCCCGGTGTCCGGCACGATGCGCTGCGCGATCTCGTGAGTGTTCCCGCCGGCGGGCAGGCCGGCGCCGACGTCGAGGAACTGCCGGATCCGGGCCGGGCCGACCAGGAAGCGCACCGCGCGGACCAGGAAGGCGCGCTCGGCCCGCGCGGTCTGCGCGAGGTGCGGGAACTCCCGGCTGATCTCCTCGCCCGCGGCCCGGTCGGCGGCGAAGAAGTCCCGGCCGCCGAGCCAGTAATTCCACACCCGGGCCGGGTGCGGCGTGCTCACGTCGAGCCCGGCCGGAGGCGGGCCCCACGGCTCATCGGAGTCACGGGCAGGGTCACCGACGTCCGGCTCGGCCGGGCGTGGACCCGGGCTCTCCGGGGCATCGGGGCCGGCCGAGCCGGCTTGCTGACCGCCGTCAGGGACGGCGGCCTCGGTCTTGTCTTCGGAAGCGCGGCTGCGGAACATCTTTCAAATCTTGCCCGACGGCCGCAAGTGAGTGGTGCCGTTTCCGGCTTCCGCTACCTCGATAGCTCGGCGAGACCGAATCGGGTGCCCTAGCCACCCAGGGTGCGATCGAGGACGCCGTGCTCAACCTGCTCCGCTAGGGCTGCTCGCTTTGGTGGTGCTGGAGGCGGCGTTATTCAGCTCGTTGGCCTGCTGGTCAATAAGCTTGGTGAATAGCTGCTGCGAGTAGCCGAAGACTACGGCCGTGGTCAGCAGGCCCGCCTGCGTACCCAAGATTCCGGGGACGGTCGTCTGCGTGCTCAAGATGATGATGCCGAGCATGGCCGTGATGGCACCGAACGCGATCTTCAGCAGCCCTTGCGCGACAGACAGGGAATAGCGCACTCCGGCGGGCTTCAGGCCGGCCAGATTCCGAGCCACCGCAAGCGTGGCCCCGACTCCGCCCAGTCCCATGACGAGCACGATGTCCGCGCTGCTCGCTGTGCTGCCCCCGGTCGGGCAGATCATGCTACTCGCCCGCGTGCTCTGCAGGCAGAGCGGGAAATACTTAGGGTGCGTGGCTCCCAGGATCGCCAGCACCACCACCAGGATGAACAGGCCGGTGAACGTACCAAGCAGCACGTTACGAAAGCGGCGTACCTCTGACTGCTGCAGGTCCTCGGCCCGGCATACCTCGCCCATCGCCATCGCGGCGATCTGCTGGTCCCGGCCCAGCATTTCGGTGAACTGTACGAGATCCGGGTCCTGCTCGGTTGCCGGTGGCCGCGGGGCCGCAGATCCCCCGGGCGGTTTTGGCGCGCCTGGCTGACCGGCGGCGCCCAGGCCGGCGCTGGCGTCCGTTCCGGCGCTGGCGTTCGCTTCGGTGGCGTCCGCGGCGGAGCCAGCCGTCCCCGGAGCAGCCGTCCCCGGAGCAGTCGTCCCCGGAGCAGGGGAGGCAGGGGAGTCCGGGGCAGTAGGGTCCGAAGCCGGAGGGCCCGGAACGATGGTGTCCGGCGTCGCCAGGTGCGAAGCGACGCTGCTGTCCTGGCCGGCGGTGGCGGCACCTGCGACTGCGGCTAGCCGTTTCGGTCCAGCGCTGCCGTTCTGCGTCTTATCCGGTCCCGGCGGGGTGACATCCCGGGCCGGGGCGTGCGGCGGGTTCTTGATGATGGCCGCCTGGACGCGACGCGCGAGGGCCTGATGCGCTGGCGCGGCGGGATCCGGCAGGTCGTTGAGCGCGGCCAGGCACGCGTTGTCGGCGGGCAGGTAGGCGCTCGCGCGCTGGCGAATGGTCGGCAGGATGGCCCTGAGCTGCTCACTGCTGAGCAGGAGCACGCGGTTTGTCTCCGCGGCGTGCAAATTCGTATAGACAGACATCAGCAGTTCCCCGGTCAACCACTCCCGGATCCGCTGCCCGTTCTTGTCTTGCGGCCGCAGGCATTTCTTGGTCATACGTATGTAGCCGAAGGTGGCTGTTACGACGGCTTCGGCCTGTTTCAGTTCCCGGGTGGGCTTTTTGCCCTTTACCGGCGAGATCGTGCACTCCCGGCCTTGCTTGTCGAGAGACCATCCCTTGACGCCGATCGCCCGCTCGATGTCCTGCTCCACCCGGACCAGGCGATCCAGGACATCCACCTTCCACGGTGTCCGTTTAATTCTGTATGCGGCAATTTTTGCCATTTGCCCCACCCCCCACGGGTTTCAGGGGCGATTTTAGTCCCGAATGCGGGATTTTGAGAAGAGCCGCTTCCGGGGGGTGGGGCGAAAGGGATTGGGCGTGGCTCGTACGCCCACCCGTTCGGCATTCTCCGAACGGGCCCGGCGCCGGCCGGGCCCGTTCGGCCGCTTCGTCAGGTTACGGCAGCGACCACTGCTGGTTCTTGCCGCGGTTCTGCGGATAGGCGATGACCGCGTTCCCGTTGGTGGTGCTGAAGGCGCGCAGGTCCATCGCGTCGCCCGTGGCGGTGAACACGTAGTACGGCCCCTGCTTGCTGACCACCTGGTTGCCGGTGCCCGTGCAGGCCTCGATGGTCAGCTGGCCGATGGCGCCGGGGGCGGTGACGCACCACGGAGCGTCAGACACATTGACCGGGGCGACAGCCTGGAGAACTTGGGAGCCGTTGTAGGTGGCGAGCCTGAAGTTCTGGTCGACGCCGCCGGCCGCGCCGCACTTCCAGATTTGCTGCCGGTTGCCGTTAGCCCAGATGAAGCCGCTGTTGTCTACGCAGGACGCGCTGTGGTTCACGAAGGTGGAGATGGGACCGGTCGCGCTCCGGCAGTGGCTCACGCCGGTGATGTCGCCGTCGGCGGGCAGGGACCCGCTGCTGTTGTCGAAGGCGTCCACCCAGTTCTCGCAGCTGCCCGGGCTGCTGTACGCCCAGCTCCAGTTGGTGAGGGCGGGCCCGGTCCCGAACGTGGTGCCCTTGGGGAAGAACTGCTCCACCCAGTCGGTCGTGCTGACCGCGCCGGCCCCGGTGACGGTCGCCGGGACCCCGGTCGCGCTCGCCGTATCGGAGCTGGAGAAGAACTTCACGGCCGAGCCCCCCTTGAAGGGGCCCGACGGGTTTCCGGTCAACGTGACCCCCGCCTGCGGCGACAGCGCCCCGCTGATACCGGAGAAGCTCCCGGCGTCGGCGATCGTCCCCGCGTACACGAAACACGTCGTCGCCGCGCTGCCGCAGTCCGTCAGGGTGGAGTCGGCGCTCACGTACGTGACGGTGGCGACCCGGGTGAAGTCGTCGACGGCCCAGTTCCCGTGATTGCCGGAATCAGGGTGGGCCTTGAACGTGGTCGTCGCGCTGGCGTTGGTGACCGCGTTGGCCGTGCCCGGCAGGGCCAGGCCGGCCACGGATGCCCCCAAGATCGCGAGCCCCGCTATTCCGGCTCTCGTCCGCGCGGACAGCCCGCGCGACGCCGTAATCGGGGGACGCCCGAGCGTATAGCGCATGTGCTTCTCCTCGGTTTATGGCGGCCATGATGGATCCCCCCGGCTGGCCTGCCCCGACCCTATATCTGGCGCGAGCGCTAAGGGCAGGAATGTTATCGGAACCGATCAGAAACGGACACAAAGGCGATACATTTGGCGCCGCGACCGGCCGGCTCAGGGACGCAGCGTGGCTATCCGCTCCGCGGCGGCGGCGATTCGCTCGTCGGTGGCGGTCAGCGCCACCCGGACGTGCCGACCCCCCGCGGGCCCGTAGAGCTCGCCGGGGGCGACCAGGATGCCGCCCTCGGCGGCCAGCCACTCGGCCGCCGACCAGCAGTCGTGCGCCGGGTGCGCGGCCCACAGGTACAGCCCGGCCTCGGAGTGGTCGATGGTCCAGCCCGCCTCGGTGAAGGCGGCCCGCAGCACGGTTCGCCGACCGGCATAACGTTCCCGCTGCTCAAAGGCGTGCGCGTCGTCGTCGAGCGCGGCCGCCATCGCGGCCTGCACCGGGCCGGGCATGATCATCCCGGCTTGCTTGCGGATCGCGAGCAGGTCCGCGACCAGCGCGGGGTCACCGGTCACGAACCCGGCCCGGTAGCCGGCCAGGTTAGAGCGCTTGGACAGTGAATGAACCGCCAGCACGCCGTCCCGCGACGAGCCGCACACGTCCGGGTGCAGCACGGAGACGGGCGAGGTTTCCCAGCCCAAACAGATGTAGCACTCGTCGGACGCCACCACCGCCCCGCGCTCCCTGGCCCATTCGACCAGCGTGCGCAGGTGCCCGGCGGACAGCACCCGCCCGGTGGGGTTGGACGGCGAGTTCACCCAGACCAGCCTGACTCGCGCCGGGCCGCCGGACGGCAGGTCGTCCGACGCCACCGCCGTGGCCCCGGCGAGCCGCGCACCGATGTCGTAGGTGGGATACGCCAAGGCGGGGTGCACCACCACATCGCCAGGTCCGAGCCCGAGCATGACTGGAAGCCACGCGATGAACTCCTTGGTGCCGACGACGGGCAGCACGTCATCCGGCGAAACGGAAACCCCGTGTGCGCGCGCCAGCCACCCGGCCGCCGCGGAACGCAACCGCGGCGTTCCCCACGTCGCCGGGTACCCGGGCGAGTTCGAGGCCTCGGCCAGGGCGCCGCGGATCAGGTCGGGCACCGGATCGACGGGGGTGCCCATGGACAGGTCCACGGGGCCGCCCGGATGGAGCCCGGCTTTCTCGCGCAGCGGCGCGATCCGGTCCCAGGTGAAAGCGGGAAGCCGGCCCGCGAGCGTCATTCCTCCGTGGCTTGCGGCGGCAGCGCCGCTACCAGCGGGTGGTCCTTGCCGATCTTGCCGGTCTTCGAGGCGCCGCCGGGGGAGCCGAGGTCTGCGAAGAAGTCGACGTTGACCTTGTAGTACTCCTTCCACTGGTCAGGAACGTCGTCCTCGTAGTAGATCGCCTCAACCGGGCAGACGGGCTCGCAAGCGCCGCAGTCCACGCACTCGTCGGGGTGGATATACAGCATGCGCTCGCCCTCGTAGATGCAGTCAACGGGGCATTCCTCAATGCATGCCTTGTCAAGCACATCAACGCAGGTCTGCGCGATGATGTAGGTCACGGGTGAACTCCTGTCGTCTTCTAGGTCCCTGCTGCTATCACAGTATGGCGTCTCCCGGCCGGCGTCGCCTCAGCCTGCGACAATACTTCCGCGCGGCGAAGCGTTCGGCCCGGGATCAGGCTGCCAGCCCATACTGCCATTCGCAGCTTTCCACTCATAACCGGCGTACCGTACTTCGCTGAGGCCGTAGGCCTGCGCGTGCGCTACCAGCCAGCCGGCCACCGTCCAGGCCGCGCTCCGCTGGACGTGCAGCACCGCGGCGCTTCCCTTGTTTTTTTGGACCGAACGATCCGTAGTGACACGGATCACCACGGCTTGCCGCCCCGGCGGCCCGAACGTCTGGGCCATCCGCCGCACCGCGGCCGCCAGATCGCCCGACCCGGCCGGGGCGTACCAGCAGGACACCCCGTGCGGCGGCTGACCAGTGAAGTAGCCGGACAGCTGCCCGGCCACCCAGGCCCACTGCTCGTAGGCGGACCCGTCCGCGCTGTGCTGGACGTCCTGCGCGGCCTGGTAGACGGGCATCGTGGCGTAGCCGCGTACCTGGATGAGCGCGGCGAAGAACTTGGTCGTGGCGTAGACGGGGTCCTCGAGCTTGGTGGCGGGGCCCCAGCCTTCCGAGGGACGCTGCTGGAAGATCCCGACCGAGTCACGGTCGCCGTAGTCCAGGTTGTGCAGCTTCGATTCCTGCAGCGCGGCGGCGAGAGCGATCGTGACCGCCTGCCTGGGCAGCCGGCGCCGGGCCGCGACGCCCGCGATGGTGGCCGCGATGGCCGCCTGGTCGGTGTCGAGCGTGATGGCCTGCCCGCCGGTGCCCGCCTGGCAGCCGGGCGGGGGGAGGGCAGAGGTGACGTTGCCGAAGCTGTGGTAGATGGCGTAGCCGGCTACGGCCAGCACCAACGCCAGCACGGTCCCGATGACGGCTCTGCCCCGGAGGGTCAGCACACCATCAGACCGTACCGCTAAGCTCGCGCAGCATGAGCGAGTCGGTGCTGGCGGACGTGATCGACGAGTTGTGGGAGCGGCGGGCCGAGCTGTCGCCTGCCGACACGCAGGCGCGGGCGGCGGTCGTCGCCGCCGTGGACGCGGTCGACGCCGGGCAGGCCAGGGTGGCGTACGTCGATCCCGTGACCGACGAGGTGGTGGTGGACGAGCGGGCCAAGCGGGCCATCCTGCTGGCCTTCCGGGTGCTGCCGATGGCCAAGTCTCAGGTGGGCGACTTCAGGTACGACGACCGGGTGCCGCTGAAGACCCGCCTGGACGGCGTGCGCGTGCTCCCGGGCGCGATCGCGCGGTGGGGCTCCTACGTCGCGCCGGGGACGGTGCTGATGCCCTCGTTCGTCAACATCGGGGCCTACGTGGACGAGGGCACGATGGTCGACACCTGGGCCACGGTCGGGTCGGGCGCCCAGATCGGGAAGAACGTCCACCTATCCGGCGGCGTGGGGATCGGCGGCGTGCTCGAGCCGCCGAACGCGGTACCGGTCGTGGTCGAGGACGAGGCGATGATCGGGTCCCGCTGCATGGTCGTCGGAGGCGCCCGGGTGCGCCGCGGCGCCACCCTCGGGGCGGGGGCCATCCTGACCCCGACGACGCACGTCATCGACGTCGAGACCGGCGCCGAACTGCCCCGGGGCGAGGCGCCGGCCTGGTCGGTCTGCGTGGGCGGCACCCGGCCGCGGACCTTCCCGGGTGGCGAGTTCGGCCTGCCGTGCCTGCTGGTGCTCAAGCGCCTGCCCGAAGGCTCCCGGCACGACAAGTCGGCCCTGAACGCCATCCTGCGTGACCACGGCGTCGACGCCTGACCCGGCGGACATCCGGCCGCGCCATGTCAGGTTACGCAGCACTCGCCTGGTGTGACTACCGTTAGTTGCACGATGAGCGTTAACTCAGAGCCGCACCGGCGGATCCGTCGCCAGGGACCCGTCACGCTGCGCGGCAGGCAGATACCGGCTACCACCACTGACCAGCGGCTGCTCGACCGGCGCGGGCCATCCGACTGGGTACACACCGACCCGTGGCGCGTGCTGCGGATCCAAGCTGAGTTCGTGGAGGGGTTCGGCCTGCTAGCCGAGCTTGGTCCGGCGGTCTCGATCTTCGGCTCGGCGCGGACCGCGCGCGACAACGTCGAATACCGGACCGCCGAGGCCATCGCGTCCGGCCTGGTCAGGGCGGGGTACGCCGTGATCACCGGCGGCGGCCCCGGGATCATGGAGGCGGCCAACAAAGGCGCCGTCGGAGCCGGCGGCGTCTCGGTGGGCCTGGGCATCGAACTGCCCAGGGAAATGGGCCTGAACGACTACGTCGAGGTCGGGCTGGAGTTCCGGTACTTCTTCGTCAGGAAGACGTGCTTCATCAAGTACTCGCAGGCGTTCGTGGTGCTGCCCGGCGGGTTCGGCACCATGGACGAGCTGTTCGAGGCGCTGACCCTGGTCGCCACCGGAAAGATCACCCAGTTCCCGATCGTGCTGGTCGGCCGCGACTACTGGTCCGGGCTGCTCGCCTGGATGCAGGACACCATGCTGGCCCAGGGCAACATCGGCCCCACCGAGTTCTCGTTGATCAAGGTGGCCGATGACCCCGATGAGGTGGTCGCCACCATCCTGGATGCGCACGCCGGGCACGGCCTGGGCGTTTAGGCGAACCGCGGCGCCATCGAGGCGGGAGCCTATCGGCGCGAATCAGCGCGATTCGGCCGCAGTCTCGCCGCCGAAGCGACATCGCGGACCGAGCATGGCACGATTCGTATGTGCCTGTTGTCTTCCTGATCACGATCGCCGCCGTGCTCGTCGGCATCTACTTCGCCGCGACCGGACGAGGCGGGGAACTGGCCTATGAGCACGCGGACCACGCTCCGCTCGACCTCGGCCCGGTATCCGCCGCGGACATCGCGCTGCTCCGCCCGCCGACCGCCATGTGGGGCTACAACATGCAGGTAACCGACGAGGCCCTGGACCGCATCGCCCGCGCGATGCGCGAACGCGACGTCACCATCGCCTACCTGCAGGACCAGCTCGCGACCCAGGCGGGCAACGGCTCCTACGCCGAGCCGAGGGACGCGCACGCCCGCCAGGACCTCCAGGGCCCGCTGGGGCCGGTAGTCTCGCCATTCCTCGAAGCCAGCGAGATCTCCGATGCCGCCGTCAGCCCGGAGGCTGCCCAGGATCTCGAGGCGACCCAGGATCTCGAGGCCCTGGGGTTTCCCGGGGCGACCCAGGATCTCGAGGCGACCCAGGATCTCGAAGCCCTGAGATTTTCCGAGATTCCCGAGGCCGCGGACGCCGCGGAGACTCCCGAGGCCCTGGAGTCTCCCCAGGTTCACGACACAGCCGAGGTCGCGGATGAGCCCCAGGCTCCCGAGTCCCCCGCGACACACCAGCCTTCTCACCCCCCCGAGACTCCGGAGACCCCACAGCCCCCCCGGCCTCCTCAGACCCCGCTGATCCTCAAGGCCTCTCCGGCCAAGGCTCCTCCGGCTCCCGAACCTCACGAGGCGACGCAGCCCTCCGAGATCCTCCAAGACCCGGAAGGCCACGGCACGACTCAGCCTTCCCAGACCCTGGCCCCGCACGAGACGCAAGGTCCGCAGGGGTCCTTCGACACGCACGACTGGTGGGCCGAGCAGGAGAAAGCCGCGCGCGACGAGGTGGCCCGGCCTCAGGCCGCCGGACCGTCCGGCGTGGCCGAAGACGACTCCCTGGCCCCGGCCGAGGAGCAGGGCTGGTGAGCGATCAGCTACCGCCCGGCAATGCCCCGGCGCCCGCGCCGGAGAAGGGCCCAGAGAAGGGCCCAGATAAGGGCCCAGCCGAGGGTCCGGACGGCAAGTTGCGCTGTCCCTGGGGCCTGAGCGCTCCGGAGTATCTCGCCTACCACGACGAGGAGTGGGGCCGCCCGGTGCGCGGCGAGGTGGCGATCTTCGAGCGGCTCTGCCTCGAGGGCTTCCAGTCCGGGCTGTCCTGGCTGACCATCTTGCGCAAACGGGAGAACTTCCGTGCTGCCTTCGCCGGATTCGACGCCTCGGCGGTCGCGGCCTTCGGCGCGGAGGATGTCGCCCGGCTCATGGCCGACCCGGGCATCGTCAGGAACCGCGCGAAGATCAACGCGGTGATCACCAACGCGCGGGCCGCGCTGGACCTGCCGGACGGCCTGACCGCGCTGGTGTGGAAGTACGCAGGCGAGCCGGGCCGGGCGCCACGGACGCTGGCCGAGGTGCCGGCCGCGACGCCGGCGTCCAAGGCGCTCAGCGCCGAGCTCAGGCGGCATGGTTTCACGTTCACCGGCCCGGTGACCGCCTATGCCACCATGCAGGCCTGCGGCATCGTCAACGACCACCTGGCCGCCTGTTTCTGCCGCGATAGCTAACTGGCCGGCGCCACTTCGAACGCTGCGGCCTGGAAAGCCCGCCCCTGCCTGATGAAGTCCTGACCCCTGGGCGCGCACCCCAGTCAGCCGACGGCGGCGGCCATCCGGTCCACGATGTCGGCCAGCAGGGCGCTGCTGGTGCCGATCGTCACCCGGACGAAGCCGTCGCCCGGCGGGCCGAAGTCGAGTCCCCGGCCGAGGGCCACCCGGCCGCGGTCTAGGAACGCCCCGGCTGGCTCCGGGCCCAGGCTTAGCCGCGAGCAGTCGACCCAGGCCAGGTAGCTCGCCTCGGGCGGGACGTAACCGGCTTCGGGCAGCCGCTGCCTGAGCAGCCTGCCGAACTCCGTCCGGGCGTGGTCGAGCTGCGCGACCAGCGCGTCCAGCCACTCGTCGCCCGCGCTCCACGCGGCCAGCGAGGCGAGCACGCCGAACAGCCCGGCCCCGAACTGGCACGAGGACGGCAGCCGGTTGAGCAAGCGCTGACCGGACGCCGAGCCGGCCACCGCGACCGCGCCCTTGAGGCCGGCGATGTTGAACGCCTTGGACGCCGAGGCCAGCGTCACCCCCTGCTCGGCCGCCACGCCGCCTAGTGAGACGAACGGCGTGTGATGCGCGCCGGGCAAGGTGAGCGAGGCGTGAATCTCGTCGGACAGCACGAAGACGCCGTACTGCTCCGCCAACGACGCGATACGGCCGAGGTCCGCCGCGCTGAACACCCGCCCAGTCGGGTTGTGCGGGTTGCAGAGCAGGTAGCCGCGGGCGCCCGCGGCGAACGCCGCCTCGAGCCCGGCGAAGTCGAGTTCCCACCGGCCGTCCACCCGGGCCAGCGGCACTTCCACCACCCGGCGGTGCGCGCCGGTGATGTGCTCGAAGAACGGCGGGTACACCGGCGTGTTGATCACGACGCCGTCGCCGGGCGTGGTGGCGAGCTGGAGGATGGCGTCGACGCCCGCCATGACGTCAGGCACCAGATGTACCCGGCCGGGGTCGACCGTCCAGCTGTGCCTGGCCGCAGCGAACCTGGCGAACGTCTCGCCGAGGCCGGACGGCGTGGCGTACCCGCAGTCGCTGAGGTCGATGGCCGCGCGCAGCGCCGCGAGCACCGGTTCCGCGAGGTCGTAGTCCATCTCCGCGACGAACGCGGGCAACACCTCAGGCGGGTAACGCTGCCACTTCTCACTGCGCCGGCGCCGCAGCCGGTCCAGGTCCAGGTCCTCGAATCCGTTGCGCATGGGCAAAAGCCTACGTAGGCCTGGCTTGGGCTGGTACGGACCGTGCCAGGCGGCTGAGCCCGCATAATAGGCCGAACGGTGCCAACAGGGAGGTCACCGGGAAGGCGGGCAGCCATGAGCGGCGACGTGATCGTCACGGTCACGCTCCACGCCGCGCTGCACGTGGACTATACGACCGGCGAACTGGCCGCCGAGGGCATCAATCCGATCTCCCGGCCCAGCTACCGGGCCGGAGGTCGCGGCGTGACGGTGGCCCGGGTGCTGCGCGCCTTCGGGCACGACGTGCTCGCCGCCGGGCTGGCGGGCGGCGCGTCCGGCGAGCTGATCAGGGAGGATCTGGCCAAGTCGGGGGTGCCGACGGCGTTCACGCTGATTCGCGGCGATTCGCGGCGCTTCTTCCGCTTCGCGGGCCCGGACCCGGACCCGGCCGGGCCGGTCATGCGGTTCGCGGAGCCGGGCCCGTACATCACCACCGAGGAACTCGGCCGGTTCGCGGCGGACTACCGGCGGCTGATGGCGAGCGCCGCGGCCGTGGTGCTCTGCGGCAGCCTGCCCGACGGCCTGCCCGCAGATACCTACGGCTCGCTGGTGACCTACGCCGCCGAGGCGGGCGTGCCGGTGATCCTCGACGCGGGTGGCGAGGAGCTGAAGCACGCCATCGGCCACGGTCCCGACCTGGTGGTCGCGGAAACGAGCTCGTACGAGCCCGGACCCGAAGTGCTCGGCGCCGACCTGATCCGGCTGGGCGCGGGCGCGGCGGCCGTCGCCGCCGGCGGCCTGGTCCGCGCGGTTACCGCCACCGGCGAGTGGACAGCGCGCATTGAAGCCACGGATGTCTCCGGGATCACTGGGGCGAACCCGGCCTATCCGCCGGCCCGGGGCGCGCTGGTGGCGGGCCTGGTGCCCGGCCAACTGCTCGGCTGGTCCTGGCCGGACCGGCTGAGGCACGCTCTGGCCCTGGCCGCGGGAGGCGCCGGGGCCTGGACTCGGACGCCCGGTGCCCCGGAAGACCGGGATCAGGTGGACCTGGCCGCTTACGAGCGCCTGCTTGATGCGGTGCGGGTCGAGCCGTCAGCCCGCTGGGCCGACACACTCTGACAAGGTAATGGGCACCGAGAAGCCAAGGACCCCGTCCCCGGCGGGGTCCTTGGCTTATCCTGCACGTCATGGATGCCGACGACCCCCGGGAGCCCGACGTCGCCAGCCTCTTCGCGCCTATCGCCGTCGAGGAAACCTTCGCCGGGGTGCTGACCGAGGCCCGCCAGGTCCTGGGCCAGCTCGATGACCCCGTGGACGCCGAGCTCTGGGGATCCGACCTGATCGGCGCGCTGGCCTCGTCGGCCGCGGGCCAGGCTTCCCTGATGGGCACCCTCACCGGGTCGCTGGTGCCCGCCGCCGAGGCGGCGTCCACCCCGGAGGCTCTCGCCCTGCTGCGCGTCTTCGCTGCCGTCGGCCCGCCTGCCCTGCGCGCCGCCGCCGGCCAGGCGGCCGCACGGGTCCGCGCGCATGATGTGGCTGATCCCCCGTGGGCCGGCCCGATCGGCGCCCCGCAGGTCGGTGACTGCTGGCACTATGCCGACGTGGGCGGCCGCCAGGAGTCGCTGACCATGACCTTCGCCTACGGTGACAGGCAGCACGCCGTCTGCGTGCTGATCGACCACAGCCGCGGTGGCAAGATCAGGGACACCTGGGTCGCCAAGGGGGCCGAGTTGCGTGCCGATACCGAGCGCGCGGCCGGCCGGGACCCGCTGGTGGTGTTCGAGATGATCGCCGCCGCCGACGCCCGGCGCCGTCTCGAGCGCGCGATCAGCGCGGGCGAGTGTCCCGAGCAGCCCGATCAGGTCGACGACGTGGTGGCGCACCGGGCGCTGCTCCGCGCCCGCCTCGACCTGCTGGCCGCGCACGCTGACTGACCCGTGCTAACTGGTGCCGGGCTGACCGTGCCGGGCTGACTCAGCCGAGGAAGTCGGCCAGCGGATTTCCATCAGGCCGTGAGCGCGAGCGTCGCCCCGGTGGCGTCGAGCAGGCGATGCGGGCCGGGTCGGCCGGGCAGCCTGGCCTGGTCGCCCCGGACCCGGGCGCATGGCCCCTGCGGTCCGGCCAGCGTCAGGCCGTCCGCGTCGATCGCGAGGAGATCGTCCTCGTGGCGCATCAGCACCGGCCCATCCCGTTCGGCCGAAATGGCCACCCGGCCCGCCCGCAGGCCCTGGAGTACGTCGCCCGGCCCGTCCCCGGCGCACTCGACCCAGGTGGTCGGGCGCCCGGGCGGAGCGTCGGACCCCGGCTGGTGCCAGTCGCTGCCGCCCACCGGGATCGCCGCGGCGTCCCAGGCCAGCCACCAGGACAGCGGAGTGGTCCAGCGCAGGTCGAGCCAGCTCCAGTGCCAGACCTCGATCAGCGGCGGGCGGCGGCGCATGGGGCGGGCCCAGCTGACCGGCCCGGCGAACGGGTGGTTGACCGACAACAGGCCGCCCGCTGCTTCGGTGGCGTCCAGCCAGTCGTCCGGCTCCCGGCGGAAGTCGATCCAGCCGATCTGGCCGAGCGCTCCGGCGTGCCCGCTGTCGGTCGTCACCTCCTGGCCGGGCAGCAGCGTGATCCCGTACCGCCGGGCCGCGGCGGCCAGTTCGGCGTGGTGGCTGACCGTGTTGTGGTCGGTGACCGCGATGAAGTCCAGGCCGCGTCCGGCCGCGAGCGCGGCCAGTTCGGCGACGGTCAGCACGCCGTCCGAATGCACGGTGTGCGTGTGCAGGTCACCGGCCAGCCAGCGGCGGCCGTCGGCGGCCGGCAGGGCCCGGCGCGGCGGCCGGTCCCGGGGCGCCGGCGGCGCGGGCGGGGCCGGCGGCAGCCGCAGGCCCGCGCTGAGCGGCGTGGTCTCGGCCGTCAGCCGGTAGCGCACGCCGTCCGGAGGGACGCGGTGCACGCCGATCATCACCTGCCACGTCCCGGCCTCGATCTCACCGGGCAGGTACCCGGGCGTGGCCGCCTCGCTGGTGATGACGAACGACTCGCGGGCGCTGCCCGACCAGCCGCGGAACCCGTGGGGGCCAAGACAGCCGAGGTCGAGCACCGTTCCGTCGGCGCGCTCGTAATCCAGCTCGATCCGTAGCCCCGCCGTTCCGGCCGGCACCTCCACCGGCAGGTAGTGCCAGGGGGACGCGAAGCGGTCCTCGAGCGTCCACCGCCCGGTGCGCCGCGACCTGTTCGCCATGCCAGCCATCTGACCAGATCAGGCCGTCCTGGCCAACTAAATTAACCATCCGTATAATTTAGTTGGCACCGGCCGGAGGAGGATCGCATGCGGGCGATGATCATCAAGGAGTTCCGCCAGCTCCGGCGGGACCGCCGGACCCTGGCCATGATGATCGTGATGCCGATCCTGCTGCTGGTGATCCTGGGCTATGCGGCCAGCTTCGACGTGGCTGACATCCCGACGGTGGTGGCCGGACCAGGCGCGGACGTGGCCGCGACGGCACTGCCGAAGTCTTTCCAGGTGGCAGGGACGTATACCGCGACGGCCGCGCAGATCGGAACGGCCACGGCGTGGGCCCAGGATGAGCTGCGGGATGGGCACGCGGCGGTCGCGATCGTCACCGCCGGCGCTGGCGGCGGCCCGCTGATTCTCATCGACGGCAGCCAGCTGTTCACCGCGCAGGCTGCCTTGCGTCAGTTCGCCGCTCAGCCAAGGGGGGCGAGCACCGCCGCGAGCACCGCGGATCCCGGTCGCGGAGCCGCGGCGGTGGCCAATGCCACAATCAAGGTCCTCTACAACCCCCAGTTGAAGACCTCGTACATCATGATCCCCGGCCTGGCGGGCGTCATCCTGGTGTTCGTCGGGACCGTGATCACCAGCCTCGGCGTGGTGCGGGAGCGGCAGGCGGGGACGCTGGAGCAGCTCGCGGTGATGCCGCTGCGGCCCGCCGACGTCTTTCTCGGCAAGATCGTCCCGTATTTCGCGGTCGCCGTCGCCGACCTGGTGATCGTGCTCGCCGTCGGGGTGGCCGTGTTCGGCGTGCCGTTCCGCGGGTCGTTCGCGGTGTTCGGGCTCGGCGCGCTGCTCTTCGTCTTCGTCACCCTCGGCCTGGGCGTGCTGATCTCCAGCGTGTCGCAGACGCAGGGGCAGGCCATCCAGCTCGCGGTCATGACCTTGCTGCCGCAGGTGCTGCTTTCCGGCCTGATCTTCCCGCTGACCTCGATCGTGATCGGCGTGCGGTGGATCGCCTACCTGCTGCCGCTCACCTACTTCACCGAGATCTCGCGCGGGGTGATGCTCCGGGCCGAGCCGATCAGCTCGCTCTGGCCTCCGTTCGTCTACCTGGCGCTGCTCGGGGCGGCCGTGACCGGGCTGGCGATATGGCGCTTCCGTGCCTTCCTGGCGCCGGGGTCGGCCCGGTGACCGGGCCCGTCGGCGGGGACCGGCCGGCCATCCAGTGGGGTGCCGAGGCGGTCTCGGTCAGCTTCGGCGGCGGGCGGGCCTTGGACCAGGTCAGCGTAGCCGTCTGGCCGGGCCAGGTCACCGCCGTGGTCGGCGGCGACGGCGCGGGCAAGACCACGCTGCTGCGCTGCGTCGCGGGTGCACTGGCCGCGGCTGAGGGCACGGTTCACAGGCCGGGCGCGCAGCGGATCGGGTACCTGCCGCCAGGCACCGGAGTGTACGACGACCTCTCGGTGGCGGAGAACCTTGAGTTCCGTTCGGCCGTCTTCGGCATGACCGGCGCGGCGGTCGGCCGTCAGGTCGGTGAGTACCTGGAGCGGACCGGGCTCGCTGCGGCGCGGGAGCGGCTCGCCGGACAGCTGTCCGGCGGGATGCGGCGCAAGCTGGGGGTGATCGCGGCGATGCTGCCGGAGCCGGAACTGCTCGTCCTGGACGAGCCGACCACAGGCGTGGACCCGGTGAGCCGGGCCGACCTGTGGTGGCTCATCGCGCGGGCCGCCGCGGGCGGGGCGGCCATCCTGATGTCCACCACCTACCTGGACGAGGCCGCGCGGGCGGCGCACGTGCTCGTCCTCGACGCGGGGCGAACCCTCGCCGAGGGTACCCCGGCCGAGATCGTCGCGTCCGTGCCGGGGACCATCGCGGTCGTGCCCAGCCGTCCCGATGGCGAGGATGAGCGGCGCCGGGCCTGGCGGCGGGCCGGCACCTGGCGGGTATGGCAGCCCGTCGGCCAGGCCACTGAGAAGGCCGCCGGGCAGGCCGCCGGGCCACCCGCTGAGCAGGGGGCCGCTGGCGTCCCCGCTCGGGGGCTGGTGACGCCTGACCTGCAAGACGCGGTGTGCGTGGCGGAATTGCGAGCAGAGCTGGACGGTGCCGATGCCTGAGACAGTCGACGCTGAGAAAGTCGACGCTGAGATACTCGCCGAATGTGCCGGAGTGAGCAGGGTCTTCGGCCGGTTCACCGCGGTCGACGGGGTGGACCTCGCGGTCGGCTCCGGCGAGGTGGTCGGGCTGCTCGGCGCCAACGGTGCGGGCAAGACCACCCTGATCCGCATGCTGCTCGGACTGCTGCCGGTCTCCGCCGGGTCGGTCCGGCTGTTCGGGCAGCCCCCGTCGAGAGCGACCCGGCGGCGGGTCGGGTACCTGCCGCAAGGCCTCGGCCTTTATGACGACCTGACGATCGCGGAGAACCTGGCGTTTTCCCGTGCGGTGTTCGCCGGTGCCGGGACCGGCCCGGACCTACCGGATCCGCTGCGCCGGTACGCGGCGGTCGCCGTCCGGGACCTGCCGCTCGGAGTGACGCGGCGCGCGGCGTTCGCCCAGGTGCTCGCGCACGCCCCCGATCTCCTGCTGCTCGACGAGCCGACCTCGGGCGTCGATCCGCTGGCCCGGGCCCGGCTGTGGGAGACGATCTCGCAGGCGGCCGCCGACGGCGCGGGCGTCATCGTGACCACGCACAATATGGAGGAAGCGGAGGAGTGCACGCGGCTGGTGGTGCTGGCCGGCGGACGCGTGGTGGCCGCCGGGACGGCCGCGCAGATCATCGGCCCGGCGCGGACGGCGATGGTACGCGCCGCGGACTGGGCCGCGGCGCTCCGGCGGCTCGAGGCGGCCGGCCTGCGCGCGGTGCTGGCGGGCGCGGTGCTGGCGGGCGCGGCGGAGGCAGGCGCGGGATCGGCAGGTACAGCGCTGCGGGTGCCGGGCCGCCCGGCCGCCGAGGTCGCCGGGGCGCTCGGGGACTTGCCCGCCATCGTCACCACGGAACCCGCCACGCTGGAGGAGTGTTTTTTCGAGCTCGCGGCGGGTGGATAGCGTCTATCGGGTGGCAGCCGACGAACCCAGACGCGGGCCGGGCCGGCGGGCCGGGGAGAGCCGGACCCGCGAGGCCATCCTCGACGCCGCGCGGCGGCGTTTCGGCGAGCAGGGGTACGACGGGGCGACGATCCGCGGCATCGCGGCCGACGCCGGGGTCAACCCGGCGCTGGTGCACCACTTCTACGGGACCAAGGAGCGGCTGTTCGCCGCCGCGATGCGGCTGCCGGTAGTGCCAAGCGAGATCATAACGTTCGCTCTGGGCGCGGAGCGGGACCGGCTTGGTGATGAATTCCAGCCGCGCATCGGCGAGGTCCTGATCGCGGCGATGCTGCGGGCCTGGGACGTGGCCGACATCAGGACGTCGTTCCTCGCGCTGCTCCGGTCCGCCGCGACCAGCGAGCAGGGGGTCGCCATGCTGCGCGAGTTCGTGACCAGCACCATCCTGGCCAGCTTGATCCAGGTGGCCGGGCTCGGTGACGACGCCGAGAGCCGTTACCGGGCCACGCTGGTCGCCAGCCAGGTCATCGGTCTCGGTTTCGCCAGGTACGTGCTCGGCCTGGAGCCCCTGGCTTCGGCGACCGCCGAGGACCTGGTGGCGGCGATCGGCCCCACCATGCAGCGCTACCTGACCGGCGACATCGGCCCGGCCGACCTTAGTTCATAGCCGCGTAGCCGCCGTCGATGACGATCGTCCGAGGGTCCGCTGCATCACTCGCCAGCGATCCCGCCTGGCGCGACGGCGTTGACCCGGGCCTCGGGCCATCAGGCCGCAGTGGTGGTGGGCTGGTCCGTGCCGCAGTACTTGCACTTGGACGCGGCGGCCGGCAGATCACTGGACAGGCACGCCGGGCAGGTCTTGACCGCCGGCGGGTCGCCGAACACCACTTGCCCGCGCCGCGCCTGGACGTGCTTGTAAGGCACGACGATAAGGAAGTAGACCACCGCGATGAAGATGATGAAATAGATGACCGCGGAAATGAACGAGCCGAAATCTACGAGCGTCTTAGGATTGCCGGCGCGGATTTCCACGCCCAGCCCGTTCTTGCCACTCTGGAAGCTCTGAATGATCGGGTTGATGATGTATGTGGTGAACGCGGTGATAAGCATGCTGAACGCGAGGGCCACGACCAGCCCGACCGCGATGACGATCACGTCACCGCGCAAAAGGAAATTCTTGAAGCCCCTCATATTCTTCTCCGATTCGCGAACTCTGCGTTCCTGGCCGGTCGCGGCGCCTGACCGCCGCCCCGGTGTCCCCGCCAGTATCTCCTTTGCTCATTTGCCTCTCGGTTAACGGACATGCCATAGGATTCCGGCTTGCGGTTGGCGATGCAAGTGTTTCCGCCGAGTCGGGCGTGGCTTGACCTGCGCATGCCCGCGGTGGCCACCTCCCCGGGCCGCGCTAGGTACCGTGGTGATGGGGCCTGGGATCAGCGGGGCAGCACGGGCGCGGGTGACGGCGGATCGGCGGCCGAGGCGAGCAGCCAGTCAGCGCCCGCCAGGCGGATGGAACGGGCATAATCCCCGCGCTCGCGGCCGTCGAGGCCGCCCTGGCGCCGGGTTAGCGGGACGAGCCGGGCGCTGACGAACTCGCCGGGGCCCGGGCGGGGCAGGCCGAGCGCCGAGGCGAGTACCTGATCCCCGGCGTAGTCCCCGAAGATCACGATGCCCTCGGCGCGCAGCTGGTCGCGTGCCCCGCCGCCGCCGCGGACCCGCTTCATGTAGTCGTCCTGCATCGCCACCGTGGCCACCACGGTGCGGCTGACCCTCATCCGCTGTGCGCGCCGGAACAGCTCGTTCACCCGCTGCTGGCCCGAGGGTAGCGCGAAGATGGCCGCCACCTCCCGTCCGGGCAACCTGATCAGCGCGTTCTCCTGTAGCGGGGCCCGCGCGTGCAGCCAGCGCACCGCCATGCGGCCGCGCTCGTTGAGGGCATGCTTGCCGTCCCGGTTGCCGGCCGAGCTCAGGTTCTCCTCAGTGGCGCGGACCAGCCCGGCCGACCAGGTGCCGTCCTCGTCACTGGCCTGGACCAGGAGCAGGAGCTTCCCGTCGGCCTCGGGCGGGATCATCCAGCCGCCCAGCCGGTACGAGAACTTGCAGTCCACGTCCGCGCCCGCGATCGTGTAGTCCAGCGTCACGCCGTCGGCCAGCCGCAGCGTCCGGGCCAGGGCGATCTCCACCAGGGTTCCGGCGTGCGTCTTCTCGGTCTTGTGCAGCTGGTCCCAGCGGTAACGCCCGGTGTGCTGGCCGTCCAGCAGCATGTCCAGCGCGCCCCGGATGGCGGCGGCCATCCGTGAACCGTCGCCGTCGAGCGCGCGCAGCTCCGCGGTCACCGCGGCCAGGTCCCCGTCGCGGACAGCCCCGTCGCGGACAGCACCGTCGCCGGCGGCCCCGTCGCCGGCGAAACCGTCGGCGGCTGGGTCGTCCGCCGCGAGGAACTCCAGGCCGGGCAGCGTGGCCTGCCTGCCGCCGGCCCCGCCGGCCTCGCCGGGCGACGGCATGCCCGGCAGGGTGAGCTGACCGGGGATGGGTTCGGGCTCACCGCGGATCTGCTGGCGGCCGGGCTCGGCGGACGGCGGCTGGCCCGGATTCACGCAGGCGACTGTAGCTGAGCGGTGCTGTCGGCGGCGCGCAGCGTCACGGCGGCCGTGCCGAGCACCTCCAGGAGCAGGTTCACCGTCGGCGGGTCGGGCGGGTCGCCGTACCGCACCGCGAACACGTACCTGCGGGCGCCCGGGAGCGGCACGGTCCTGATACCGGGATGTCGCGCGGCGCGCAGGGCGAGCGCCGGCAGGGTCGAAACCCCCAGGTCGGCCGCCACCAGCGCCTGGACGGCGATGTAGTCGTCGGTGGTGAACGCGATCTTGGGGGTGAACCCGGCGAGCGCGCACTGCCGGAGCAGGTTGGCCCGGCAGCGGTCGCAGCCCGCGATCCAGCGGTGCCGGGCGTAATCGGCCAGGCCGGCCGATGGTTCCGCGGTGGCCTGGGCCGAGGTCACCAGGTGCACCTGCTCGTCGAGGAGAAGCCGTTCGCGCAGGCCCTCGGTAATGTCGATGCCACCGTCCTCGTCGGGCAGGCTCATGCCGGGCCTGGTCACGGGATTCCCCGCAGCCAGCAGGGCTTCGTGGTCCTTAGCGTCCGGGCCGTCGGCGGCGGGCGCGTCCGCGGAGTACCGGAACACCAGGGCCACGTCGACGTACCCGGCGCGTAGCATGCGCAGCGCCTCGGGGGGTTCCGCCTCGGTCAGCCGCAGGTCCACGCCGGGTTGGTGCTCCCGTAGCATCGCCGCCGCGGCCGGGACGATCGTGCCGAGCGCGGACGGGAACGCCGCCAGCCGGAGCCGCCCGGCGCGCAGTCCGGTGTAGGCGGCCAGTTCGTTCTCGGCGGCGTCCAGCCTGCCGATCACCTCGGCGGCACGCTCGGCGAGGAGCAGGCCGGCGTCGGTGAGCCTGATGCCCCGGCCCGCCCGCTGGATCAGCTTGGTCCCGGTCTCGGCCTCCAGCCGGGCCAGGTGGTGGCTCACCGAAGGCTGCGCGTAGTTGAGGGCCCGTGCCGCGGCCGTGACCGAACCGTACCGGGCCACGGCGACCAGCACGCGCAGCCTGGTTACGTCGAGCATGCACCGACTATAGATCCTGCCGATCGGTCCGCCCAGAGTGCTAAGCCGGGACTATTACGGGCCAATCGGCCCAGGCCGGGGCGCTAGCGGCCTTCGAGCAGCGGGGCGTCGGGCTGGCGGGGCCGCTCGCCGGCCAGCTCCCGGCGCCGCCAGGCGATGCCGGACAGCGCCTCGAGCACCACCCGGTTGGCGAGGAACGCGGTCACCTCGGCGTGATCGTACGGCGGCGACACCTCCACCACGTCGATCCCGGCCAGCGGCACCGACATGGCGATCCGCCGCACCGCGTCCAAAAGCTGCCGTCCGGTGAGTCCGCCCGGCTCTGGCGTCCCTGTGCCCGGAGCCATGCCCGGGTCGACCACGTTGACGTCCACGGACAAGAAGACACCGTCGCACTCGTCGACGGCGATGGTAAACGCCTCGGTCAGGCATTCGTCGAGCCCGCGGGTGACGATCTCGCTCATCTCGAACGAGCGCATCCGCTGCTCGGCCATCCAGGCCAGCGTGGGCGGCTCCGGCCAGTACCCGCGCAGCCCGATCTGCAGGAACCTGTCGCCGCGCACCGCGCCCGACTCGATCAGCCGCCGCATCGGCGTGCCGTGCCCGTACAGCGACCCGAACTGAGTGTCCCCGGTGTCGGCGTGCGCGTCGAAGTGGATCAGCGACACCCGGCCCCAGCCCACGTGCCTGGCCACCCCGGTGGCGTCGGGCAGGGTGACGGTGTGGTCGCCGCCCAGGATCACCGGTATCGCGCCGGCCGACGCCACGGCCTGCACGGCGGCCTCCAGCCGCCGCAGCGATTCCTCGGTCTCGCCCGGCGGCATGAGCACGTCGCCGGCGTCGGCGACGCGCAGTTCGGCTAGCGGGTCCACGCCGAGCGCGAGGTGCGGCCGGGACGCGTCGTGGGGCAGGTAATCGGTGGCCCGGATCGCCTGCGGACCGAACCTGGCCCCGGACCGATACGACGTACCGCTGTCGAAGGGCGCGCCGAGGAAGACGACATCGAGGCCGTCGAGCGAGTCGAGTCCGGCCCGCGGTACCCCGAGGAAGGTGACGTCCGGCCCGTACATCCCGCGGATCATGGTCTGCGAATCCTCAGCATCGCCCGTCATGCCGTTCCCTCCTGTGTAGACCGCGAACCGGCCGCTGCCTCGCACCATACCGGGCCAGGCTCTGCTGGCTCCGGGGGACGAACCCGTAAAGCCCCCCGGTACCCCCGCGACGGCAGTGCTGGCTTCCCGGCGCCGGTTCTTCCGTCAGCGGACTTCGGCCGGATAGGCCGCGGGCTCGTGCGCGCGGACAGAGTCCTCCCGCCGGGCCGGCAGCAGCCGCACGACGGTCGCGTCGACCAGGACGGCGGCGGCGAGCCCGAGCCCGATCTGCTTGACCGAGACATCCGGGGTGAGCACGAAGGAACCGAACACCACCACCATGATCGCGGCAGCGGCCGAGATCACCCGTGCGGTAGCGGCCAGCCCGCGCCCGACGGCGAGCGTATTGTCGCCGGTCCGGTCGTATTCCTCGCGGACCAGGTTGGTGAAGCTGACGTTGGCCGCGTTCGGCCCGGTCACGTAGACCGTCAGCCCGGGCTCTGCCCGCTCAAACCGGGGCAGCACCGTGTCGTGCAGCCGGTTGACCAGCGCGTCGGTGGCCGCGTCCTGCTCGCCGGTGGTGGGGGAGGCGATGAGCAGGCCTGCCCGTCGCGGCTGACGACCGGTGCCGTCACGTCCGCGACCCCCGGCGTGCCCGCGATCGCGTTGCGCAGCGCTTCGAGCCCGGCCTGGTCCGAGGGCGTCACCTTGGCCGCCACGATGAGCGGCGCGTCGAAGCCCGGCCCGAACCCCTGGGCCATGGTCGCGTAGCTGGCGTACCCCATGGTGCCCCGCGCCTGCGCGGGCTCATCGGGCATGGACAGCTTCATGACCAGCGCGGGCGCGGCCAGGATCACGATGAACGCCGCGGCCAGGACGGTCGCGAGAATCGGGTGCTGCTGCACGACCCCCGCCCACCGCTGCGCCGCGGGCACGCCACCCGCCGGCCCGGCCGGCCCCGCATTTTTTCCCGAACGGACCGGGTTTCCCGCCCCGGTGTCGGCCGCCTGCCGCACGGTCCGGGCGCGGCCGGACACCTTGCCCCCGAGGAAGGTGTTCAGCCGCGACGGCCGGGCCAGCCGGTACCCGGTGAAGCCAAGCAGCGCGGGGAGCAGCGTGAGCGAGGTCATCACGGTCATGGCGACGGTGGCCGCCGCCGCGATCGCGACCCCGTTCAGCAGCGCCTGGCGCAGCACGAGCAGCCCCAGCATGCCGATGACCACGGTGATGCCGGCGGTCAGCACGGCCCGGCCCGCGGTCCGCATCGCGGTGACCACCGCGTCCTGGGGACGCTGCCCCTCGTGCAGCTCGGTCCGGAACCTGGTCACGATGAACAGCGCGTAGTCCACGCCGACGCCCAGGCCGATCATGGCCGCGACGATGGGGGAGAAGGAGGGCGCCAGGAAGCACGCCCCATTCGTGTGCGCCCCCGCGTATTGCATTATCGCGAAGGGTTTACCCCCGCCCGCGGGGTAAAAGTCTTCGCGATCATGGGAATGTCAGACTCGCGAGGCACAGTGGCGCGATGGGTTACGACATTCCCGCCACGGCGGCGGAGATAGCGCACTGGCAAGCGGGAGCGATTTCCCGGCGGCAACTACTTGACGCGGGTTTAAGCACCAAGCTGATCGAGAGGCGCCTGCTTCGCGGGCGCTGGCAGCAGCTTTACCGGGGCGTCTATGCGGTTTTCAGTGGCCCGCCCGGCCGAGATTCGTGGCTCTGGGCGGCGGTGCTGCGCGCAGGTCACGGCGCGGTGCTCAGCTACCTGACTGCCGCTGAGCTGCATGGACTCATTGACTCTCCGGCGGAAGCGATCTTTGTGACGGTCCCCTCAAGTCGGCGGATCACAACGCGAGGCATTGTCGCCCGTACTTCTAGTCGCATCGGCCAGGCCAGGCAGCCTGGTCGCGAGCCACCCCGGACGAGCGTCGAGGAAACCGTGCTCGACCTGGTTGAGCTTGCCCTAACGTTCGACGATGCCTGCGGCTGGATTACCCGGGCCTGCGGCCGGCGGCTCACCACCGAGGTAAAGCTTAGGGCCGCGATGGCGGTACGCAAGAAAATGCGCTGGCGGGCCGAGCTCGATGATGTTCTCGCGGCAGCCGGCGACGGGATCCACTCGGTGCTCGAATACCGGTATCTGCGTGACGTCGAGCGCGCCCATGGCCTGCCGCGATCCAGGCACCAGGTGCGCGTCGTCATTGACGGCCGGGCTGCGTACCGGGACGCCTACTACGAGGAGTACCGGCTCGCCGTCGAGCTTGACGGCCGACTGGCGCATCCGGACGAGGAGCGCTGGCGCGATAGCCGGCGGGACAACAAGGCAGGCGCTCAGGGCATCCAGACGACCCGCTACGGCTGGCGCGACGTCTACGGTCACGCCTGCGAGACGGCCGTGCTGCAAGCGCAGATCCTGCGGCGGCGCGGCTGGTCAGGAACCCCCCGGCCATGCTCCGTCGGCTGCCCGGTGGGGCGCGAGTGGCCCCGGACGTGGGCGGCGCGAAGTTCGGCGTGATCGGGGAGCGGAGAACTCATGGATCGAATTGTGGTGTTTATGTCGATCGCGTCAACCTGGACGGCAGGCTTCGCGTCTCACCTAGTGAGGCTCGGCGAAAGCGGGACGTCGAGCCTCGTTTGCTGCCCGGGTCCTGCCGCCGGTCCGTCAGCCGGCCAGGTGGGTGTACACGACGATGTTGTCGAGGTACTGGCGGGTCGCGGTGTCGAACGGGCCGCTGTTCGCGAACCGTCATAACTGGGCGGGCGGCGGTGGTGCGATGATGGGGTTCCGTGGGCCTGATCATGATGAATCGGATACGGCGGCGCCGCGCGATCGGCGTCGCTGTGGCCTTCGCGGTGGCGCTGCCGGCCGCGGCGTGCAGCGGAGGGCCCGCAACGAGCCCACACCGTTCGGTCACTTCGGCGCCTTCTGCCGTGGCGGCGGCGCAGCCGTTCCCGGTGGCGGAGAATATGCGGCCGGGCACGTCGGCCTGGCGGATCACCGACCTCGGGCCTGACGATGCCATCGACGGGTACGCGGATCAGCAGAGCGTGCTACCGGGCCAGAGCTTCCGCTTGTACGTGTCGACCACGGCGAGGTCGTTCCGGGTAGACGCGTTCCGCTTCGGCTGGTACTCCGGCCACCAGGCCCGCCTGGTGTGGGCGTCGGCGCGGGTCCGCGGGCAGCGGCAGACCGCGGTGGACATCGCGGCCGGCACCCACATGGTGACCGCCCCGTGGCGACCTTCTATGACCGTAGACACCACGAACTGGCCGCCCGGCTCTTACCTGCTGCGCCTGGACGCGTCCAGCGGGGCCGAGCGGTACGTGCCGATCACGGTCCGGTCGGCGAGCACGGCCGGGGCGGTGGTGATCCTCGACGACAACGCCACCTGGCAGGCGTACAACGCCTGGGGCGGCTACAGCCTCTATCAGGGCCCGGACGGCCAGCCGTCCGACCGCGGCTACGCGGTCAGCTTCGACCGGCCCTACGACGGCGACGGCGCGGTGCGGTTCCTCGCCTTCGACGAGGCCGCCACCGCACTGGCCGAACACGCCGGGGTCAAGCTCGCCTACGAGACCGATGTCGACATCGACCAGCACCCGGGCATCCTGGCCGGCGCCCGCGCGGTCATCTCGCTCGGCCACGACGAGTACTACTCCCAGGCGATGCGGAACGCGCTGCTGACCGCCCGCAACGCCGGGACGAACCTGGCTTTCCTCGGCGCGAACGCCATCTACCGGCACATCAGGTTCGCCGATGGGGACCGCGTTGTCATCTGCTACAAGGTCGCCGCCATCGACCCGCTGTTCGGCAAGGATGACGCGGAGACCACCCAGCAGTGGCGTGACCCGCCCGACCCGCGGCCGGAGAGCGTCATCACCGGGGTGCTCTACGAGTGCAATCCGGTGAGCGCGCCCTGGGTCGTCTACGACCCGTCGAACTGGATCTTCGCCGGCACCGGCGCCTATAAGGGGGAGCGTTTCCCTGGCATGGTGGGACCCGAGTATGACCGGCTCAACCCGGCCGTCCCGTTCCCCCGGCCGATGCAGGTGCTCGCGCATTCCCCGCTGACCTGCGACGGCTTCTCCACCTACTCCGACTCGGTGTACTACACGGTCGCCAGCGGGGCTGGGGTGTTTGCCTCGGGAACGATGCGCTGGGTGTGTGCGATGCGCGGGCCGTCTTGCGGGCACGGCCTGAACCGGGCCGCCGAACGGTTCGTCGACCGGGCCACGCAGAACCTGCTCCGGGCCTTCGCGGCAGGCCCCGCCGGGCGCACGCATCCGGCGCAGGGCAACCTCGCCCAGGTGAAGCCGCCGAGCATCCCGGCCCTGTACGACGGCATCGACTGACTCTGAGGGGGCGGCCAGGACCGTGGATGATATCGACGCGCGCATCGTGGCCGCCCTGATCAGGGACGCCCGGGCCAGCTATGCCCTGGTCGGCAGCGAGGTCGGGCTGTCCGCTCCCGCGGTCAAGCGGCGGGTGGACCGGCTCCGGGCCGCGGGCGCGATCACCGGCTTCTCGGCCCGGGTGGATCCGCTGGCCATGGGCTGGACGACCGAGGCGTACGTGGAGTTGTTCTGCGGCGGGCGTACCTCGCCCGAGGAGATCGCCACGGCGGTCCGGCGGTACCCCGAGGTGGTCGACGCGTGCACGGTCACCGGCGAGGCGGATGCCCTGGTCCACATCAGGGCGGCCGACGTCAGGCACTTCGAGGACGTGATGGAGCGTATCCGGGCCGAGTCGTTCGTGGTCAGGACCAAGAGCGTGATCGTGCTTTCCCGGCTGGTCGACCGAGCCGATGCGCTGGCGCCGTTGCGCTGAATCGGATATATGAGCGGTGGTTGACCGGCTAAAGTCGTGCCCATGTCGGAGTTTGAGCAAGATCCGAGTGCCAATACCGGGCGGTTCCGGGCCTTTGTCGAACGCGGCGACCAGGACGCTCCGCGTTCGCGGCGCTCGCCGACCTCGCCCGCCCTGCTGATCGTCGCGGGGGTGCTGATCATCGCGATCATCATCGTCATCGTGGCCCTAGCCTAGGGAGATGACTGTCACCTCCACGTCGCGTGTCGCGACGGAACGCGGCGAACGCTACCGCAAGCAGCTCGCCAGCCATTTCGGGAACAAGGTCGAGGTCGTCGAGGAGCCTGCGGGCACGGTGCTCAAGTGGGGGTTCGGCGGGACCACGACGCTTGCCGTCGAGACCGATGCCCTGGTCATGCGGGCCGACGCCGATGACACCGAGACACTGGACCGGGTGAAGGACGTGACCGGCAGGCACCTGGAGCGTTTCGGTGAGAAGGACGGCCTGGTCGTCACCTGGAAGTAGCCTGGCGTCGCGCGTCGGTTCAGCTGCTGATGACATCCTGTGGCTATGACGACTGCGCCCGCGAGTGCCAGCGTCGTAGACCATGAGGAGCAGCATCGGCTGACCGCGGCGCAGGGGCTGGCCGCGCTCTCCCTCGACGCGCTCTCCTCGGTGGCTGCTGTTCAACCAGCGCGGCGTCATCCTGGGCCGGGCGATCAGGCGGGGTACGGCGAACGTGGTGCTCTGTCGGCTCCGCTACCGCCTGGAGCAGATCGCGCCCAGCCAGGAAGTCCCCGCTACCACGGCCTCGGGCCGGCGGCCAGATTCAGGGATGGCGGCGTTGCAAGACCGCGGCGCTGACGGTGGCAGCCACGCCGACGGCCGCGACGGCGCTCAGGGACGCGTACTGGGTGAGGGTCGCGAAGATCTGGTCGGGGAAGCCGAGCAGCACCCCGAGCGCTAGGGCGAAGCAGGTGATCGTGGCGGTCAGCGCCCACCGGGCGGTCAGCAGCGCGCAGCACGGGCCGGCGATGAGCACGCCGATCAGGATGAGGTGCGGCCCGCTGGCCGCGTCGCAGGCCGCTATCACGGTGATCAGGATGAGGCTGAGCCGCCACAGGCGGCCGATGCTCCAGCCGGGCAGCAGGGATTCCTCGCGCCACCGGCCGCCCCGGGCGCCGGTTGGCGTGCGCCCGCCTGGCCGCCAGCGGGCCGGCCAGGTCAGCAGCAGGGCGCCGGCCGCACCGATGAAGGCGGCGGGGATGACCGCCGTGGCCGGGCGGACGCCTCCCTGCGCCACCGAGACGACCAGGGCGGTCACGAACGCCAGGTACCCCGCGATGATGACCGCGCCGGACACGCGGTCCAGGCCGCGGCCGCGGTAGGCGAACGCGAGCGCGAGCACGGTCAGGCCCGCGTACCACGCTGCCACCAGCGTGCTCTGCCCGGAGCGCGACCCGAGCCCGGCCAGGCTCGCCGGGATCAGCAGCCCGGCCACGACGTTGATCGCGTTGCTGTTCAGGGCGGTGCTGAGCACGGCGGCACCGCGGCCCCGCCGGGCCAGGTACACCGCGGTCACCGCGTTCGGCAAGCTGGTTACGACCGCCAGCACCAGCCCGCCGGTGATGATGTCCGCGACCGCGTAGCGGCGTCCCAGAGCCGTGGCCGTCACCTCCATCGCGGTGCTGGCCCCGACCACCACGATCAGCGCTCCGGCCGCGGCGAGCCCATCGCGCCAGGTCCCCCGGCGTGGCCTGATCGCCTCGGCCAGTTCGGTCTCCTCCTCATGGATCGCCGCGGTCAGCCAGCGGACCCACCCGGACGGCAGCCGCAGGCTCTCCATCCGGGCCCGCCGCATCCCCAGCACCGCCGCATACGGCACCATCACCGCCACCGTGAGCGCCAGCCCGGCCGCCGGGGCCAGCACCGCGGTCACCGTCAGCAGGCACACCACCGCTACCCAGATCCCGGGCAGGCCGGCCAGCAGCACGACCCGCCGGTGAAAGGCGATCCCCCCGGCGACCACCGCGGCCAGTCCCAGTAGCGCGGCCAGGTTGAACACATTCGACCCGATCACCACTCCCGCCCCAACGCTGGCCTGACCGCGCGTCAGTGCGGTCACCGCGGCGGTGATCTCCGGGGCATCGGCGGCCAGCGCCGCGACCAGCCCCAGCCACGCCTCGGAAAACCCGGCTCGCTCCCCGAGCCGCTCCAGCCGTGAGACCAGCAGCCAGCTCGCGGCCAGGCTCAGTGCTACCCCGGCGGCAAACAGCAGCACTCCCGGCATTCAGCGGTGAGGTTTCCAGTCAGCCCTGGTCGACCGGGTGGCTCGTGGCCAGCGCGGCGCCAGCCTGGTCGGCGAACGCGACCGCCAGCAGCCGCTGTTCCAGCGAGGGGCGTGCGCCCGGGACCGGGGTCATCAGGAACCGGCCCTGGAACAGGCCGCCGCTTTCCACCAGCAGCTCTATGTCGGTGCCGGGGAAACCCTCGGCGTCGACGTCCAATGCTCGGAGTCCCGAAGTGATCGAACCGTCGTGCAGCATCCGCGCGGGCCGGCCGAGCCCGGCGACACCGTACTGGAAGGTGCACGATCGCAGCGAAAGCAACTGGATGAGCTGGCGGGTGACCTGTTCGGTCAGCGCCGACGCGGAACCGCCGGCCGCCACGGCCTGCGCGGCGCTGTTGATTCCGTCGAGATAACCGGCCCGCCTGCTCGCCGTCACGTACTGGCGGCGTCCCCAGACGGCGATCTCGGTGACCGCGACGCCGATCACCAGCAGCAGCACGGTGGTCTCGATGTCGGTCCGGTGGGTGATGCTAAACCGTTCGTAGGGCTGGGTGAGGAAGAAATCGAACCATACCGCCGTCGAGGTGGCCGCGAGGACCCCGGCCAGCCGGTACCCGTTCGCGGCCACCGCCACCACCACCAGCAGCAGGGCCAGCGCGGCATCGGTGTTCGGGAAGCTGGTCCGGAATGGCACCAGGATCGCGGCCAGCCCGAGGGGTGCTGCGAGCGCGCCCAGCACCGCCAGCCGGTCCCGAGTCAGGTAATCAGGCATCGGTGCCACCTCCTGATGGATACGTTCGACGGTTGCGAACGTGCCGACCAGGCTTCCCGGCTCACCTGTCTATGAGCATAGACCCGCCCGATCCGCCCGCCAAGCGAGCGCTGGCTCCGGTCCGCCAGGCGTCCGTCGTCTGGCCTAGCGGTTAGATGACGATTTGGCTTATTGGGGGTCAGGACGGTGATCGGCGGATGGCAAGATGACAGCCATGACAAACGTCGCGGTCGTGGCTAGCGCTGGTGATGCGCGTGTACGCTGACCTGCCGGTGGCTGTGGTGACTGGCGGAAACCGCGGTGTGGGCCGTGAAGTGTGCCGGCAGTTGGCCCTGCTCGGCTTCGCGGTCGTGCTCGGCTCTCGTGACCTGCGGAAGGGGGAACTGGCCGCCAAGGAACTCGATCCTGAGGGAACCCGGATCGTCGCCTGCCAGCTCGAGGTGGACAACTCCATCAGCGTCGCCGCGATGGCTGAGTGGGTGAAGGGGAGGTTCGGCCGCGCCGATGTGCTCGTGAACAACGCGTCGACCATGTACGACCGGTGGGCGACAGCGAGCAATGCCGATCTGGGCACGGTCGCCGAGGCGATCGACGTCAACCTGTTCGGCCCCTGGCGGGTGATCCACTCGCTGCTGCCGATGCTGCGGTCGAGCACGCGGCCGAGGATCGTCAACGTGAGCAGCGAGGGCGGCTCGATCGCCGTGATGACCGGCGGCTCGCCCGCGTACGGCGTTTCCAAGGCCGGGCTCAACGCCCTCACCCGGCTGCTCGCCGCGGAGCTGGCCAGGGACGGCATCCTGGTCAACGCGGTCTGCCCGGGCTGGCCGGCCAGCGAGCGTAACCCGGAGGGTCGCTCGCTCGCCCAGGCTGCGGCCAGCGTCATCTGGGCGGTCACCATCCCCAATGGTGGCCCCACCGGCACTCTGACCCGGGACGGCCAGCCCTTCCCCTGGTGAGCCAGTTCCGGGTGGGCCAGTATTACCGGGCCGCCGGGTCCGGTTCCGGGCTCGGCTGGTAGCGATAGCCCATGCCCGGCTCGGTGATCAGCCAGCGGGGCCGGGCGGGGTCCGGCTCGAGTTTGCGGCGCAGCTGAGCCATGTACAGCCGCAGGTTGCCCGTGGCGTCGGCATACCCGGGTCCCCACACCTCGGTCAGCAGCTGGTTGCGGCTGAGCAGCTTGCCGGGGTTCCTGAGCAGCACCTCGAGCAGGTGCCATTCGGTCGGGGTGAGCCTGATGTCATCTGCATGGGCCGGAGCGCCGTCGGCTCCCGCCGGGCCGCCTGCGGTTCCTGCCGGGCCGCCTGCGGCCTGGTCGCCCCCGCCCGCAGGCACCGCCGCCTGCCGGGTGACGCGCTTGGCGGCCAGGTCGACGACTAGGTGGCCGAGCTGGATCCTGGGCAGGTCCTCGACGGTTCCGGTGCGCCGGACGGCGGCACGCATGCGGGCGAGCAGTTCCTCTACCCCGAACGGTTTGGTGATGTAGTCATCGGCGCCGGCGTCAAGCGCCTCCACCTTGTCCACGCTGTCGGCTCGACCGGACAGCACGATGATCGGCGCCTTGGTCCAGCCGCGCAGGCCCTGGATCACCTCCACGCCGTCCAGGTCGGGCAGGCCCAGGTCGAGGATCACCAGGTCGGGCGGATATCGGCCGGCCACTTCGAGCGCCTCGGCTCCGGTCGCCGCGACATGCACGTCGTAGTCGCGTACCCGCAGGTTGATCCGCAGCGCCCGCAGGATCTGCGGCTCGTCGTCGACGACCAGCACCCGTGTCACTGGCTCGTTCCCCGTGTCACTGGCGCTTCCCCCGTGTCACTGGCGCTTCCCCCGCCGCTGAGTCTTCTGCCGCACGCTCCCGGTGGCCCGGCTCGCACTCGTAGCCTGACTCGGTGACGGCCGGTAGCGACACCGTCATGGTCAGCCCGCCGCCGGGTGTGTCCTCGGCGGTGAGTGTCCCGCCCATCGCCTCGGTCAGCCCTCGCGACAACGCCAGGCCGAGCCCTACTCCGGTCGTGTTGTCGGTGTCACCGAGCCGCTGGAACGGCACGAACATCCGGTCCCTGTCTTCCTCAGGTATGCCCGGGCCACGGTCGACTACGCGCAGCTCCACCCGGTCGCCGAGCGCGCTGGCGGTCAGCAGCGGCGACTTGCCGGCCGGTGAGTAGCGCAACGCGTTCTCCGTCAGGTTCACGATGACGCGTTCGAGTATGGACGGGTCGACGTTGATCTCGGGCAGGGATTCCGGGATATCGACGGTGATGCCCCGGCCCGCGGGGTCCAGGTTATCCAGAGCGGTGGAAACGATCTCTTCCAGGCCGGCCGGGCGCGGGAACAGGGACAGTGCGCCGGCCTGCAGCCTGCTCATGTCCAGCAGGTTGTCGACCAGATGACTCAGCCGGTCCAGCGACTCGTCCGCCGTGGCGAGCAGTTCGTCGTGGTCTTCGGCCGCCCAGTTCACCTCCGGCGACCGCAGGCTGGTCACGGCCGCCTTCGCGGACGCCAGCGGCGTGCGCAGGTCGTGGCTGACGGCCGCGAGCAGCGCGGTCCGCATCCGGTCGGCGGCCGCGATCGGCTTGGCCGCCTGGGCCTCGGCGGCCAGCCGCTGCTGATCGAGCGCGACGGCCGCGTAGGAGGCGAACGCGCCGAGCACGCGCCGGTCCGCGGCCGGCAGCGGCCTGCCCCGCAGGGCCAGCGAGAGGGAATCGGCGACCGGTACCTCGACATCCGCTTCCTCTGGCCGGGTGACGGCGGGTTCACCGCGGCTGGCCACGACGTGCCAGCCGCCGGCCGCGCTCCGGACCCGGCCCGCGGAGGCGTCGGCGGACTGCTGGCCGTCGGGTGACGTGCACTCGAGCAGCGTGACCGAGTCCATGCCGAATGCTTCCCGGACCCGGTTGAGCAGCGCGGGCAGACCCTGCTGGCCGCGTAGCACGCTGCCCGCCGTGGTGGCCAGCAGCTCCGATTCGGCGTTGGCCCGCGCCGCCTGCGTGGTGCGCCGGGCTGCGATGTCAACCACCCTGCTGACCAGGAGCGCGACCACGACGAACACGCCGAGCGCAAGGGCGTTATTCGCCTGCGAGATCGTCCACTGGTGAATGGGCGGGGTGAAGTAGTAGTTGAGCAGCAAAGAGCCGGCGATGGCACCGAGCACGGCCGGGGCGAACCCGCCGACCAGGGCGACCAGGATCACCGCCACGAGGAACATCAGCACGTCGCTGGTGAGGTTGAGACCGCTCCGCAGGCTGGCCAGGACGACGGTCAGCGCCAGCGACAGCACGGCGGCCAGCACGTACCCGGCCACCTTCCGGCGCGGCGTGATCGCACCCCGGGGCCGCGGCAGGCCGCGGCCCCGGCCCATATGCCCGTGGGTGACGATGTGCACATCGATGTCGCCGGACCCGCGGATGGTCCGGGAACCGATGCCAGGGCCGGTGAGCATCGCAGCCAGCCACGACCGGCGACTGGCGCCGAGCACGAGCTGGGTCGCGTTCTCCGCGCGGGCGAAGGTCAGCAGGGCGTCGGGGATGTTGTCACCGACGACTTGGTGATAGGTGCCGCCCACTGATTCGACCAGCCGTCGCTGGCTGGCCAGGGTGGCCGGATCGGCGCCGGTCAGGCCGTCGGACTTGGTGACGTGCACGGCCAGCAGGTCGCCGCCCGAGGACCGGGCGGCGATCCGGGCGGCCCGCCTGATCAGCGTCTTGCCTTCCGGGCCGCCGGTGAGCGCCACCACCACCCGCTCCCTGGCCTCCCAGGCGCCCTCGATCTTGTGCTCGGTGCGGTAGCGCTGCAGGCCCTCGTCCACCTTGTCGGCCAGCCAGAGCAGGGCCAGCTCGCGCAGGGCGGCGAGGTTCCCGGAGCGGAAATAGTTGGTCAGGGCCGCGTCGATTTTCTCCGGCGGGTAGATGTTCCCGTGCGCCATCCGGCGGCGCAGCGCCTCGGGCGTCATGTCGACCATCTCGACCTGGTCGGCCGCGCGGACGATGGCGTCCGGGACGGTTTCCCGCTGTGGCACGCCAGTGATCTTCTCGACCACGTCGTTGAGGGATTCCAGGTGCTGGATGTTAACGGCGGAGATCACGTCGATCCCGGCGTCGAGCATCTCCTCGATGTCCTGCCAGCGCTTCTCGTTGCGAGAGCCGGGGACATTGGTGTGCGCCAACTCGTCCACCAGGGCGATTTCCGGCCGCCGCGCGAGCACCGCGTCCAGGTCCATCTCTTCGAAGGCCACCCCGCGGTACTCCAGCCTGGCCCGGGCGACGGTTTCCAGGCCGTCGAGCAACGCACTGGTCTGCGGACGCCCGTGCGCCTCGGCGAACCCCACGACGACGTCGGCACCGCGCTCGGCGCGGCGGTGTCCCTCGCCGAGCATGGCGTAGGTCTTGCCCACGCCGGCCGCGGATCCCAGGTAAATCCGCAGATGACCACGTCCGGGCCGGGGCGCAGCGGCGTCAGAGGTACCGCGAGCGCTGGAAGCCGCCGGGCGGCCACGGTCAGCCGGTCCCGCCGGGCCTGCCTGGTTTGTCCCGCCGCCGGCGCCTAGCCGGCCGTTACTGTCAGCCATGTACGGCCCGCGTCCTTCTTCGTGTATCTCGCCAGCTCCTGCTCGCCGCCGCTGACCTCCATTGTGAAGCACGGCCCTCAGGCCGGGAATTCCGCCTGTCAGGCGGCCAGGGGCACCCTAACGAGATCCATGCGCCGCGCATACGCGATCCATGCGGCGCGTGCGGCTAGCGGTTCGGTGACGTCCGGGCGAAGAAGGCGCTGGACGGGTGCTGCCACAAGAACACCACCGCGCCGCAGCCGATCAGCCAGCCGATCAGGGTCAGCACCTTCGCCGGGCCGAGGCCCGTCTGCGAGCTGACGGCCACGCCGAGCACGCCGATCGTGTGGAGGGCGAACAGCGCCGTCCCGGCCACCCTGGCCCAGTTCCTCCCCCTCCGGCAGGCCCTCGCGATCCCGAGCCAGAGCGCGATATCGACAACGGACGTGAATACGGCCAGGGTCACCGCCCCGGCCAGGCGGTGGTCGCCCGTGGCAGTGATCTCCGGATGGTTCTTGACGATGCTGGCCGAAACCACGATGAATCCGATCGCCCACACCAGCGTGTAGGCCGCCCCGGCGTACATCAGCCGGACCGCGGTGGCCATGCTGGCGGGCAGCGGGGCAATCGGCCCCCGTGATCCCATCCGGTAGGGCGACGGGTAACCGGCCGGCCCGCCGTTCGGCGGATACCCAGCGCTGGGCGGCGGTCCCGGGCTAGCCGGGCCGCCGCTGGCGGGCAGGTACCCGCGCGGCGGGGCGTAGGGCGGCTGTGACGCCTGCCCGCCGCCGTATCCCTGAGGCGGAGGATAGCCCTGGGGCTGAGAATAACCCTGAGACCGAGGGTATCCCTGCAGGACCCCGTTGCCCTGCGGCCCCGGCACGGCCTGCGATCCCGGCCCGGGGTACGGCCAGCGGGACCCGGCGCCGGGTCCAGGTCCGGGCGGCGGCTGGGCCCGGTTGTTCCCCGGATCGGACGGCGTGGTGGGCGGGTGTACGGAGGTGGCCCAGGAGAACCCCCCGGCTTCCGCGGGCCTGCTGCCGCCTCGCGTTTCCTGCTCGAGCCTGGCCTGATAGGCGCCGATCAGGCCGGTCACCGACGATGGCCAGAACGCCACCGCGGACGGCCCGGTCGCGTCCATGCCGCCGGAGATAGTGCCGGAGATAGTGCCGGAGAGCGTCCGCAGCGTGGGGCGCGCGGCCGGGTCCTTGGCCAGGCAGGCGGCGATCACCTCCCGCAGCTGCGACGGTATCCCGGTCAGGACGGGATCGGAGTGCACCACGCGGTACAAGATGGCGGCGGCCGTGCCGGTGCCGAACGGACCCGCGCCAGCCGCCGCATAAGCGATCACGCACCCGAGCGCGAACACGTCGCTCGCCGGGCCGGCGCCCCGTCCCTCGGCCTGCTCGGGTGACATGAAGCCCGGCGTGCCGAACACCACTCCGGCCGCCGTCAGCGCGGTTCCGTCGGCGGCGCGGGAGATGCCGAAGTCGATCACCCGCGGCCCGTCGGTGGCCAGCAGCACGTTGGCGGGCTTGAGGTCGCGGTGCACCACCCCACAGGCATGTATCGCCTGCAGCGCCTCGACCAGCCCGGCGAGCAGCGGCCACAGCGCCTGCTCAGGCAAAGGCCCGTTTTCCCCCACGACCTGATCCAAAGGGGGCCCTGGCACAAACGCGGTAGCCAGCCACGGCGGGCGCTCGTTCAGCCCGCTGGCGACGACCGGCGCGGTGTAGATCCCGCTGACGGCCCGGGCTGCGGCAACCTCCTGGCCGAACCTGCGCAGGAACTCGGCGTCGCTGGCCAGGTCCGGATGCACGACCTTGATGGCCACCGCCCGGCCGGCCGGGGAGAGCCCGAGGTAGACCCGGCCCATCCCGCCCGCGCCGAGCTGCGCGCGCAACCGGTATTCGCCGATCACGCGCGGATCGTCCGCGGCCAGTGCCTTCATGACAGCTCCCCCTGGGGTAGTCCCGCGCTTCACATTTTGCGGCATACTCGGCGAACCGCGTACCGCCGATGAGGGGGAATGTTGGTAACCGTTGAAGAAACCTGTAGGCATTCGTGATCTGACGATCACGGCTGGTAGCGATAGCCCATGCCCGGCTCGGTGCGCAGATGGCGGGGACGCGCCGGGTTGTCTTCCAGCTTGCGGCGCAGACGAGCCATGTGAAAGCGGAGATAGTTGGTGCGCTGCTGGTAACCGGGACCCCAGACTCCGGTCAGGATCTGCGCCGACCCGACGAGCTGACCCGGGCGACGCAGCAGGATCTCCAGGATCCGCCACTCGGTGGGGGTGAGCCGGAGCGTCTCCTCTTCCTCGAGGCCGGCCCCGGCGCCGGACGCGCGGCTGACCTGGTGCGTGGTGAGATCGACCAGCCACTGGCCGACCAGGGCCTGGCGCGGCTGGTTGTGGTTGGCCTCGCGTTCGTCGCGGCGCAGCACGGCGCGCAGCCGGGCAAGCAGTTCGGCCATCGCGAATGGCTTGGTCACGTAGTCGTCGGCGCCGACGTCCAGCGCGCCGATCTTGTCGCCGGGGCTGGTCCGGCCGGACAGCACGATGATCGGCGCGTGGTACCACCGGCGCAGTTCGACGATCACCTCGGTGCCGTCGATGTCGGGCAGGCCGAGGTCGAGGATGATCGCGTCCGGCGGGTGGCTGGCGGCCAGGGCCAGCGCCTCCCGGCCGGTGCCCGCGCATCGCACTTCGTACTGCCTGGCCCGCAGGTTGATCCGCAGCGCGCGGACCAGGTCGGCCTCGTCCTCGACGATGAGAATGCCGTTCGGGTGCAGCAGGCCCTCGGGCCCCGGCCGGGAATCTTCCGGCCGGGGCCCCGAGGCAAGCTCAGCCATGGATGGCTCAGCTGCCTGACTTTGCGGACAGCTGATCGAGGGCGATGTTCAGCTCGAGCACGTTCACCGTCGGCTCGCCCAGGAAGCCGAGCTGCCGGCCCTGGGTGTGCTCGGCCACCAGCGCCTGGACCTCGGACACCGGCAGGTGCCTCGCCGCGGCCACCCGGTCGACCTGGATGGCCGCGTAGGCCGGCGAGATGTCCGGGTCAAGCCCGGATCCGGACGCGGTCACCGCGTCCGCCGGGATCTGCGAGACCGCGACGTGGTCGAACGCCGCGATCTGCTGCTGCCGCTGCTTGATCGCCTGAACCAGAGTCGGGTTGGTGGGCCCCAGGTTAGATGCCGACGAGTACGTGGGGTCGCAGCCGTAGTCGCCCTTGGGGGCGGGAGAGGGGATCGCATAGGACGGCCGCGGCTGGAAGTACTGCGGCAGCGGGTTGCCCTTGGCGTCCACGAACTCCTGGCACAGCAGGCTCGATCCCACCACGTGACCGTTGTAACTCACCATCGAGCCGTTGGCCTGGTTGTGGAAGGCCGCCTGAGAGACGCCCAGCATGACCAGCGGGTAGACGAACCCGCAGATCACGGTGAACACCAGCAGGATGCGGAACCCCGCGATATGCTGCCTGACGATGACGGGAAGGCGGTTCATGCCCGCTCACCCTCCGAATCCGGGAATGTGCTGGACGACCAGGTCGATCGCCCAGATGCCGATGAACGGGATGATCAGCCCGCCGATGCCGTAGATCACCAGGTTCCTCCGCAGCATCGACTGCGAGGAGGCCGGCCTGTACCGCACGCCGCGCAGCGCCAGCGGGATCAGCGCGACGATGATCAGTGCGTTGAAGATGATCGCCGAGGTGATCGCCGACTCCGGGGTGGCCAGGTGCAAGATATTGAGCTTGCCCAGGTCCGGGATCACGGACGAGAACATGGCCGGGATGATCGCGAAGTACTTCGCCACGTCGTTGGTGATGGAGAACGTGGTCAGCGCGCCCCGGGTGATCAGCAACTGCTTGCCGATCTCCACGATCTCGATGAGCTTGGTCGGGTTGGAGTCCAGGTCCACCATGTTCCCGGCCTCCTTGGCGGCCGAGGTGCCGGTATTCATGGCCACGCCGACGTCGGCCTGCGCCAGCGCGGGGGCGTCGTTGGTCCCGTCGCCGGTCATCGCGACCAGCTTGCCGCCCGCCTGCTCCTTGCGGATCAGCGCCATCTTGTCTTCCGGCGTCGCCTCGGCGAGGAAGTCGTCCACGCCGGACTCGTCCGCGATGGCCTTGGCCGTCAGCGGGTTGTCGCCGGTGATCATGACGGTGCGGATGCCCATCGTGCGCATCTCGGCGAATCGCTCGGCGATGCCCTCCTTGACGATGTCCTTGAGCTGGATCACGCCGAGAGCCTTGGCGCTGCCGTTGGCCCGCTCGGCCACCACCAGCGGGGTGCCGCCCGCCGCCGAGATGCCGTCCACCAGCGAACCGAGATCAGCCGGTACGGTTCCGCCGCCGTCCTGGATCCACTGCGCCACCGACGCGGCGGCGCCCTTGCGGATCTCACGGCCGTCGGCCAGGTCGATGCCGCTCATCCGGGTCTGCGCGGTGAACTCGACGAACTCGGCCCCGGCCAGCTCGCCCTCGGCCCGCTCCCGCAGCCCGTACTCGTTCTTGGCCAGCACCACGATCGAGCGGCCTTCCGGCGTGTAGTCGGCCATCGACGACAGCTGGGCCGCGTCGGCCAGCTCGGCCGCGGTAGCCCCGCCGACCGGCAGGAACTCGGTGGCTTGCCGGTTCCCGATGGTGATCGTGCCGGTCTTGTCGAGCAGCAGCGTGTTCACGTCGCCGGCCGCCTCCACCGCGCGGCCGGACATGGCCAGCACGTTGCGCTGGACCAGCCGGTCCATGCCGGCGATGCCGATCGCGGACAGCAGCGCGCCGATCGTGGTCGGGATCAGCGCCACCAGCAGGGCCACCAGGATCACCAGGGTCTGCGGCGCTCCGGAGTAGTAGGCCATCGGCTGCAGCGAGATCACCGCCAGCATGAAGATGATGGTCAGCGAGGCCAGCAGGATGTTCAGCGCGATCTCGTTCGGCGTCTTCTGCCGGGTGGCCCCTTCGACCAGGGCGATCATCCGGTCGATGAACGTCTCACCCGGCTTGGAGGTGATCTTGACCACGATCCGGTCCGACAGCACGGTGGTGCCGCCGGTCACCGCGGACCGGTCGCCGCCGGACTCGCGAATGACCGGCGCGGACTCGCCGGTGATCGCCGACTCGTCCACCGACGCCACGCCCTCGACCACATCCCCGTCACCGGGGATGGCCTGGCCCGCCTCGACCACCACGTAGTCGCCGAGGGTCAGACCCGTTCCTGGCACGGACTCCTCGTGCAGCGTGGCCGGAGCGGCGCCGGGCTGCCAGTTGGTCAGCCGCCGCGCCATCGTCTCGCGCTTGGCCCGCCGCAGCGTCTCGGCCTGCGCCTTGCCGCGTCCCTCGGCTACCGCCTCGGCCAGGTTGGCGAACACCACGGTCAGCCACAGCCAGACCACGATGGTCCAGTTGAACGCCGACGGGGTGCGGATCGCGGTGTACAGGGTCAGCAGGGCGCCGACCTCGACCACGAACATGACCGGGTTCTTGATCTGGACCCGGGGGTCCAGCTTCTTGAACGCGTCCGGGGTCGACCTCCACAGCATCTTCGGGTCGAGGAAGCCGCCGCCGACCCGGCGCGGCTCGGTCCCGGCCTGCTTGCGGGCGGGCGGGGCGGCCGGGGTACCCGGGCTCTCAGTTGTCACAGACATCAGTGCAGTCCTTCTGCGAACACTCCCAGCGCGAGCGCGGGGAAGTAGGTCAGGCCGACGAGGATGAGGATCACGCCGACGAGCATGCCGACGAACAGCGGCGTCCTCGTATCCAGCGTCCCGGCGCTGGCCGGCGTGGGCGCCTGTCTGGCCAGCGACCCGGCCAGGCCCAGGGCGAAGATCTCGGGCGCGAACCGGCCGAGCAGCATCGTGATGCCGCCGGTGATCTGGTAGAACGGAGCTGCCGTGCCCAGGCCCGCGAAGGCCGACCCGTTGTTGTTGGCCTGGGAGGCGTACGCGTACACGATCTCGCTCAGCCCGTGCGGCCCGGGATTGAAGATCGCGCTCTGGCCCCAGTGCGTGCCGATCGCGATCGCCGACATGGTCAGGATCACCACCGGCAAGGTCAGGAAGTACAGCGACGCGTACTTCATCTCGGTGGGCCGGATCTTCTTGCCGATGTACTCCGGCGTCCGGCCGACCATCAGCCCGGCCACGAACACCGTGACGATGGCCAGGACCAGGATGCCGTACATCCCGGCCCCGATCCCGCCCGGCGCGACCTCGCCCAGCGCGATGTCGAACAGCGCGATGCCGCCGCCGAACGGCGTCAGCGAGTCGTGGAAACAGCTCACCGAGCCGGTCGAGGTCACCGTGGTGGACGCCGCGAACACCGAGCAGCCCGGCGTGCCGGTCCGCACCTCCACTCCTTCCATCGCCCCGTGCGCGGTCTGCGCCGCGATTCCGGCGGTGCCCACGTGGGCCTCGAAGAAGCTGACCCCGCCGACGGCGGCCGCCCAGATGATCACCATGACCGCGACCAGCGCGTAGCCCTGCTTGTTGTCGCCGACCATCTTGCCGAACGCGCGCGGCGTGGCGAACGGGATCAGCAGCAGCATGAAGACGATGAAGATGTTCGTGAACGGGTTCGGGCTCTCGAACGAGTGGGCCGCGTTGGTGTTGAACCAGCCACCGCCGTTGTTGCCCAGGTCCTTGATGGCCTCCTGCGAGGCCACCGTGCCGCCGGGGATGGTCTGGTGGGCACCGGACAGGGTGGTGATCGTGTGGTAGTTGGCCAGGTTCTCGATCCCCCCGCTGGCCACCAGGACCAGGCAGCCGATGACCGCCAGCGGAATCAGCAGCCGGATAATCCCGCGGGTCACGTCGACCCAGAAGTTGCCCAGCCGGTCGGTCCGGGACCGGGTGAAGCCGCGGATCATCGCGATCGCGACGGCCAGGCCGACCGCGGCCGAAAAGAACTGCTGCACCATGAGCGCGGACTGCTGCGTGAGGTAGCTCATGGTCGCTTCGCCGGCGTAGTTCTGCCAGTTGGTGTTCGTGGTGAACGAGACCGCGGTGTTCCACGCGGTGTCCGTCGGGACGTTCGCCATCCCGACCGACCAGAACAGCCAGTGCTGGGTCCGCTCGATCAGGTACACGAACAACACGGCGACGAGCGAGAAGGCCAGGATGGAGCGTACGTAGACGGTCCAGCGCATGTCCGCGTCCGGGTCGATCCCGGTCAGCTTGTAGATGCCGCGCTCGATCCGCCAGTGCTTCTTGTCGGTGAAGATGTGCGCGATGTAGTTGCCGAGCGGCACGTAGCATGCCGCGAGCGCCACGAAGAGCAGCAGGAACTGCAGCCAGCCTGCGGCTGTGCTATTCATCAGAACCTCTCGGGCAGTATCAGGGCCACGAACAGGTAGATCGTCAGCAGGACGCCACCTATCAGGCCGATCCAGTTCTCAGCGCTCAAAGGTCTCGATCCCCTTCAAGATGAGGAGGAGTACGGCGAAGACGACGATCGTCAGGCCGACATAGAACCAGTCCGTCAGGTACCACACGGTGACTCCTAGTGGTGTGCCGCTAGTGGAAGAGCTCGCCCGGGCATGCGCAGCCCTTAGGCAAATCTCAGTAAAAGCTCCGGATTTCCCCCGGATAAAGGCCGCTTGCATGACCCATGCGCCCGCTATCTGGTTCCTAACGAAACCCATGCGGGCGCCTCATCACCCAGTCACAGCCGGGCATGGAGCAGCCACGATGTAAGACCGCAGGTGGAACTACGCCCCGGGGGGGTCGGGAATGAGCGCGTGCCGTCGGAGCGACGGCATTCGGCCGCTGGGCCACGTGCTGCTCAAGAAGGCCGTCGGCCCGCTCGTACGTCTCGTCAGGTCCGACCAGGATCACAGTCGTGCTGTGCCGGTCGTCGAGCGGATTTAGGACATGCTGCGAACCTATCCCGGCCCGGCGGAGGTGCATCTGCGGCTGCTACTTCCTGGACTACATCACGACGCAGATCCGGCTGCCCCGGGTGATCGCGGGCATCGCCGGCGATCTGGCGGAGGCGATCGAGCTGCAGGCCGGTCGCGGCGCCGCGGGCTCGGGTGCCCGGTCGGCCGCGCGGCTGCTCGCCGGCATGGATGGGCCCGGTGGCGAGGTCGCAGCGCCGCGCAGCGGCTGCCTGCCCATGCGGTCAGCTGCCGTACCCGAACTTGTCTCCTGAATGGCTTGCAGCGTTCGCAGCCCAGCATGGCCGGCTTCTCGGGAGGCGGGAGGCGTTCGTTTCATACGGGCAGGCGTGCAGGGTTCCGTGGGTTTTGCAGGCGGACGATGGTTTCCTCGTGTTGTGCGGTGGCCGTCCGGGCGATCCCGGCGAACCGGGCTAGCGGTTCCAGGGTGAGGCCCTGCACGATGAGCGAGACTACGATGACCGCGGTGGCGAGCACCAGGACGAGATCACGCCGTGCGAGCGGTGCCCCGCTGGCTGTCGTCAGCGGAATCGACAGGGCCGCCGCCAGCGGCACGACCCCGCGGGTGCCTGCCCAGGACACCACGGCGGGCACGGCTCAGGACGGGCGCCGGATGCCGGAGCGCCGCTGGCTGACAGCTGGCGCACCCAGGGGCGCTCTAGGGTCGCCGCGGGCTGATGCTGGCTGTCATGGAATCTTGGCGAGTCGCCCGGACGCGCCATCAGGCGGATATGTTGCCGCCAGAGTGACCGTCTTGCCTGCTCCGACCCGTCCGCTCATGGCCAGGGCGCTCCGAAGCGAAGTGCGCACGGGACATCGGGACCGCAACGGGCACGCAGAGCGTCCGGCATCACTGCGCCGGCTGCGGGCGCTGGTCATGGTCTTCGGGCCCCGGCGCCCGCCCAGCTGGCCGGGCATCTGTGGCCTGGTCGCCTGGCTGGCTGCCCGGTTCGCCGCGGGGAGGTGATGGCCCCGGGTTCTGCTGGGTGCGGGCGAGCAGGCTGACGCGGTCGCCGGAGACGAGGGTGATGGCGGGGTCGGGGTCCCGCAGGGTGCGGTTGTCCAGGACCGAGACCGGGATCCAGCCGGGCGGCCAGGCGATGTCGCCGAGTGCCTGGCCGGCGGCCGGCGAGCCGGCCGCGATGGTGATCTCCAGGACCTGGTAGCCGCCCAGCGGAGTCGGCGCCTGGTGGAGATCATCGTGCGGGCCGTGGGGGGCCGGTTCGGCGGCGGGCTGTGGCTGCGCGGTGCCGGCCTGGGCGGTGCGGATGTGGCGGGCGACGGCTTGGAGCACGTTCTGGGTGGTGATCCAGCCCTGGATGTGCTGGCCGTCATCGGCGATGACCGGCAGCCCGTCGCGCCCGTCGAGTTCGAGCTGGCGCAGGGCCTGGGTGAGGGACTCGCTGGCGAACAGCACCTGGGGGTAGTGCTGATGGGTGACCGGCCCGGGCAGCGTCGCGCGCTCCGGGCCCGGCAGGCCGGGTGGCTGGGGTGCGATGGTGAGCGGTGCCGCGAAGGGGTGCATGGCGTCGGCGGCGGTGAGGTCCGCGAACGGGTCAGCCGACCGTGGGTGGTCGATGTCGGTGCCGCGGCGCAGCAGCTTGGTGGTGTAGATCGTGCCGTAGCTCAGCGCCCGGGAGGCGGCGGTAGCGATGGCGACGGCGAGCAGGACCGGCAGGGTGAGGGTGTAGTCGCCGGTCATCTCCACCACGCTGGCCACCGAGGTGAGCGGTGCCCGCGCCGCGGCGGCGAACACCGCGCCCATGGCGACGACGGCGTACAGGGCGGGCTGCCCGGCGGCCGGGCCGAGCAGGTGGCCGGCGATCTCGCCGAAGGCCATGCCGGAGGTGGCGCCGATGAACAGCGACGGGGCGAACACGCCGCCCGATCCGCCGATGCCGATAGTCAGGCTGCACGCGATGATCTTCCCGGCCGCCAGCACGATCAGGAACCACAGGGCGTAGCTGCCGCCGACCGCCTTGTACATGACCGGGTAGCCGACGCCGTACATCTGCGGGAGGGCGAGCAGCAGCAGCCCGAGCGCGATCCCGCCGGCTGCGGGCCGGGCCCATTCCGGGCGGTTCCCCCACACCTTGTCGCACAGGTCCTCGGTCGCGTACAGGATCTTCGCGAACGCCAGCCCGAGCAGCGCCGCGATCACCGCCAGGGCCGCGATGAGCAGGTAGCTGCTCAGATGGTGCAGAGCGATCCCCGGCGGCAGCCCGGACAGGAACGGGCCGCTGCCTGCGGACTGGCGGCTGACCAGGTCGGCGATCATCGCGGACAGCATCACGGTGAAAATCGCCTCGACGGAGAACTCCCGCAAGATGATCTCGACCCCGAAGAACACCCCGGTGAGCGGCGCGTTGAACGTGGCGGAGATCCCGCCGGCCGCGCCGCAGGCGACCAGGATCCGCAGCCGGCTCTCCGGCATCTTCACCCACTGGCCCAGGCTGGAGGCCAGCGCGGAGCCGATCTGCACGATCGGGCCCTCCCGGCCGACCGACCCGCCGGTCCCGATGCACAGCGCGGAGGCGACCGACTTGACCGCGGCGACCTGCGGCCGGATCCGGCCGCCGCCCTCGGCCACCGCGATCATCACCTCGGGCACCCCATGGCCGCGGGCCTCCCGGGCGTACCGGTAGATCAGCGGCCCGTAGATCAGCCCGCCGATCACCGGGATCACCACGAAGAACCCCAGGCCGAGCCACGGCAGGTGAGCGCTGGGAACGCGGCCCTGCTGGCCGAACTCGACATGGCCGGTGGCCAGCCAGGTGAAGAAGTAGATCAGGTACCGGAACGCGACCGCGCCCAGCCCCGACCCGGCGCCTACCACCAGCGCGACCGCGAACAGCCCGCCCCGGGAGGCCCGCAGCCACCCGCCCGCCCGGCCGGCCCACCGCACCGCTCCCGCCGGCCTGCCCGCCGCCGCCCGCCGGTCATGATCGTCCCTGGGTGCTGCCGGAGCGCGCTGGCTCCCGTTTCACCCTGGCCGCCGCCGGCGGCGGCGCGGGCGGGGGATCGGCGGGCCACTGGCTGTCGGGGATCTCCCCGGCCGCCGCCGCGAACGCCGCCAGCGCGCTGGCCACGGCCGACTGCTGCCGGGCCGGGAGCCTGCCCAAGATGCCGGCGATCAGCGCCCGCCGGCGGCTGGTGGCCTGGTCGACCACCTCCCGCCCGGCGGCGGTGAGCGAGACCTGCACCGCGCGGCGGTCGGCGCGGGCGCGGTGCCGGCGGATCAGGCCCTTGCGCAGCAGCCGGTCGCACATCCGGCCCGCGGTGGACGGCGCGACATCCAGCGCCGCCGCCAGGTCGGTCATCCGCTGCGGCCCCCGGGAAGCGAGCACCACCAGCGCCCGGTACTGGGCGATGGTGGTGTCCTCCGCCGCGGCGCCCAGCGACTGGGTCGCCACCGCGACCAGGGTCCGGCTCGCGGTCAGCACCGCGTCCACCGCAGCCTCGTCCGCCACCTGCTCCGCCACGCCTGATGCACCCCATTTTACTTGCTTGCTGCAATGATTGCATGATGACTCTATCAGCTACTGCACCTAAGGTCTGCGCGCGAGATGACACAGGGTTTGTGTCCAGGTCAGGAGGGATCCGGTCGCGGACGCCGCGGATGCGCTCGGCCGGAGCTCACCCACTGCGATTAGCGGCCCGCTCGCGCAGAAGCCGGCGGGATCCACGATGTGCGGGTTATGCTGGCCCGCGCGGGGCTCCCGCCGCCGAGCGCTCTGGCCACCTGCGCAAACAGCTCATTGAGCGACTCCGGCCACGCGGCATGCCTGGCGTCTGCCGGCACCCGGCCGTTCATCCACGACACCCGGCAGCACACACCAGGCTGGGTCACGGCGGCCGGAATCACGCAGCCATGCCGGCATCACAACACGCTGCTGTAGTACCAGAAAGCCACAGGACGCGTAAACTGTAACCAATTGGCCATTTCGGTTGAGCCCGGCTATCTCGCGTGCTCTGCTTATCCAGATAACGGCAGCACCATGAGCCGCCGGGGGGTGGTAAGTATGGGCCGCGAAGACCTCGATCCCGCGCCATCCCCCAATGTCCCGCTCAACGCCGGAGCCCTGACGAAGCCGGCCGGGCCCGTGCGGAGCCCGGCCGGGCAGGCGGAGCCGTCGTGGGGCCGGGTGCTGGTCAACACCGTCAAGCTGGCGGTGTTGCGGCGGCTGCGGGCGGCCGGTCTGCGGCTGCGGCGCGCGAGCGGTTCCCGGCCCTGGCATACCGGTCGGCGCTGGCGCTTTGCTACCCTCGTCCTGGTCCTGGCGGGCGCCGCGGTGATCGTCCTCTGGCTTACCGGTGGCCTTACCGGCACCCCTTCCCGGGCCGCGCGGGCGCCGGCGGTCGGTGCTGGCCCGCCATCCCTGGCGGCCGGGGCACAAGGCCAGGCGGCCGCCTGGATCGCCGGTCAGGTGAGCGGCGACGCGATCATCGCGTGCTATCCCGGCATGTGCGCGGCGCTGCAGGAACGGGGCGTCGCCGCGGGACGGCTGATGCCGCTGCGGTCCGCGGCGGCCAGCCCGCTCGGCGCCAGCGTGCTGGCGATCTCCCCGCCGGCCGGCGGCCAGCTGGCCGGCCGGTACGCGCCCGCGCTGATCGCGAGCTTCGGTTCGGGCAGCGTACCCGGGTCGAGGTCCGCGCGGTCGAGCCCGGCGGGGCGTCCGCCTACCGCGCCGCGCTGCGGGCCGACCTGGCCGCGCGCAGGGCGGCGGGATCTCAGCTGCTCCGGAACCCGCGCATCCGGTTCACCGGGCCGGGCGCCGCACAGCTGCGGGCGGGTGAGGTGGATACACGCCTGCTGGCCACGCTGGCGGCGCTGGCGTCGCAGTACTCGTTCCGGGTGACCGGGTTCGGCGATGCCTCTCCCGGTGCCCCGGTGCTGTTCCGGGAGGTGAGCATCACCGGCGTCGGCCGCGGCCCGGCGGCGGCTCTGGCCATGGTGCGCGCGCAGAATCCGCCGTACCTGCCCGCTCAGGCTGCCGCCGCCGGCCAGACCGGGTTGAGCGTCGAGTTCGCTGCGCCCAGCCCGCTGGGGCTGCTTTCGCCGGTCCTTGATGCTGGCTCGCCGCGCCCGGCCTCGGCCGGCGGCGCATTTCCTCTGGGGTGGGCACTATTCAGATGAGAGGTAAGTAACCATGCGACTGCTCCGGCGTCTTGCCCGGCTGGCGATGATCACAACCATGCTCGGGAGCACGGCTGCCCTGGTGGCGGCCATATCACCGGCCGCGTCTGCGGCACCTGCGGCCGGGCCGGTGGGATGGATCCGGATCGCCCATCTGTCTCCTGAGGCGCCGGCTATGGACATGTACCTGTATCCGTTCGGCGACCCCGGGCGCCCCATCGTGCTGAGGGATGTCAGCTACGGCGGCGTCTCTGCCTACATGGCGGTCAGCCCGGGTCAGTACACGGTGGCGATGCGGGGCTTCGGCGCGCCGGCCTCCAGCAAGCCGGCGCTGACCACGAGCTTCATGGTGACCGCGGGGGCCGCCTACACGCTGGCTGCCCTCGGCCCCGATCCCGGCCTGCGGACGGAGGTGCTGAAGGACCAGATGACCACGCCGGCGGGCAAGGCCGTCATCCGGGTCCTGCAGGCCTCGCTCAAGCAGCATCTGGTGACGGTCAGGTACGGGCCGGACGTTCTCGCGCGGCAGCTTGGCTTCGGGTCCGCCACGTCGTACACGGCCGTCTCGCCGGGCGCGCAGGTCGTGCGGTTCACTGCGCCGGGCGAGCGCACCGCCATGCCGGTCACGCTGGCCGCAGGCAGCGTGCACACCATCGTGGTGCTTGACGACTCCTCCGGCCTGAAGGTCGACGCGGTGACCGATGCGGCGGGCAGCCGGATCATGCCGAAGGCCGCGGTCTCCGCGGGGTTCGGCGGGACCGCACCACACCCGCCCGCGAATCCCGCGCCATGGCTGGTGATGATCGCGGCCGGGGCCCTGCTGACCGCGGCGGGTCTTGCCCGGTTGCGCCGCCCGGCGTAACACGGCGGGCGCCGCAGGCGGGGGGACGCCGCTTTCTCCGTCACGCCCCGGCTCCGCTCGATCGCGAGAACTTGGTCCCAGCCCTCGAAGAACGCGGCGACCTGCGCGCGGGTGCGCAGGAGAGGTGGCCTGGTCATATACTGACGGCATGTGCAGCCTGCGACTGGTTACCGGTAGTCGGGGTTATCGAAGTCGAAGCGGCATCCGGCGTCCCATTCTGAGCGCTGGTTGCCGTGGGCCGGGATCCCGCCCGCGTCCTTGAGCATCCGGGCCAGGTGCAGCAGGTTCCACGTCATGAACGTGGTGTTGCGGTTGGTGAAGTCGTTGTCCGGGCCGCCGGAGTCTGGATCGAGGTATGACGGCCCCGGCCCGGCCTCGCCGATCCAGCCGGCGTCGGCCTGCGGCGGGATGGCGTACCCGAGGTGCTGGAGGCTGTACAGGATGTTCATCGCGCAGTGCTTGATGCCGTCCTCGTTGCCCGTGATCAGGCAGCCTCCCACCCGGCCGTAATAGGCGTACTGGCCGGCGTCGTTGAGCAGGTGGGAGCAGCCGTAGAGCCGCTCGATCACCTGCTTGGTGACCGAGCTGTTATCGCCTAGCCAGATCGGGCCCGCGATCACCAGGATGTCAGCGGCCAGCACCTTGGGATACAGCTGCGGCCAGGCATCGGCAGCCGCGCCGTGCTCGGTCATATCCGGCCACACCCCGGTCGCGATGTCATGATCGACGGCGCGGATCGTCTCGGTGCGCGCGCCCTGCTTGCGCATGATCCCGGCGCTGACCTCTATCAGCCCCTGGGTATGGCTGAGCTCAGGCGACCGCTTCAGCGTGCAGTTGATGAACAGCGCATTCAGATCGTCATAACGCGGACTCGTGCTCGCCATCAGATGCTTCCCCTCCTGGTCCAGATAACCCGCTTGCCAGGACATAGTCCTGGCAAGTCAGCACCTGTTACAAATCAGCCGGCTGGCCGGAAGGCGCCGGGCGCCAGGCCGCAACGGATCGGGGACTGGAAGCTGTCCTGCAGCTGCTGATCCTGGGCGAGTGAGCGAGGGCTAGGCGAGCACGGGCTCCACAGCGGGCTGGCTGGGCCGGATGTTCTGGTTAAGGCGGAACAGGTTGGCCGGGTCGTAGGTGTCCTTGAGGGCTACCAGGCGGGCGTACTTGGCGTCGCCGTAGGCGCGACTACCGCCGCGAGCTTGAACGAAGCATCAAGGGCATTGCTCCCGACGCCCCGGTGCGAGCTTACCTCCGCCGCCGGCTTGACGAGGTGGTGGCCGAACAAACAGACCGCGCGAGGATAGCGGCCAATGCGTGACCACGATGTCAGAGGGCTGACGGCTGGCGGGCTTGAGCGCACCAGGCGCGAGCTACGGGCAAGCCTCGCACTGGTCAGACCTAACTCACCGGCGCGCGTGCCGATCCTGGCGCACATGAGTGCCATCGACACCGAGCTGGCCGAGCGAAGCGCGCAAACGGCTGGGGACCAGCGCAGGTGAGGCCCCGGGTGCGGCTACGCCTCGGGGGTGTCGGGAATGAGCGCGTGCCGCCGGAGCTGCCAGGAGCGCAGGCCGTGGCTCATCTCGTCCATCAGCGCCGAAGGCGGTACGGCCAGCACCGGGCACCGCGCGTGCGCCAGGCAGTAGCGGCTGACCGAACGGTGCAGCACCCGGCCGACCCCGGCCCGGCGTCCGGTCCCGATGACGAGCAGGTCGTCCGGCCGGTTGGCGGCGTCGACCAGCACCGGGCCGGTCTCGCCGCGGGCCACCTGCGGCTCGACGTGCAGGTCGGCGGGCACCCCGCCCAGTCCGACGTCGAACGCGGCCCACAGCCGCTCCCAGGCGGCCTCACGCCAGATCTTGCGCAAGTAGGGCGAGGAATGGCGCCGTTCCGCGAGGTCGCCCCCGGGCGGAACCCAGGCGATGACGGCCAGCAGCGGGACGTTCCGCTGCCTGGCCTCGTCCGCTGCGTACCGCAGCGCTTGCAGGCTCCCTAGAGACCCATGCACGCCAACAATGATCCGACGCACCGTGGGCACAGCAACTCGCCTCCTGACTCACACTGAGTCTTACGGGTCGCCGACGTCCTACGCGGCGCCCCGTGACCGCGTACCCATCCATATAACCTCCATCCGCGCGGTAAAGTGCCATTCCTCACGGCCTTCTAACGGCGGGGCCGGGAAAAGCATGTGTCATGCTGTCACCGCCGGATATAGGCGCTGACCTTGAGAACGCTGGTGCCGGTGATGCGATAGACGCGCCAGTTCCTGGCGTACGGCGGCGGCCGCCGACCGGACTGAACGAGCACGGCGACATGCTCGCCCGGCGCCGCGGTCCCGGCGGACGCGCAGCCGGCGTAGAAGGCGATCGGGATGTACTGCACCCCGGAGATCAGGCACGGCGGCCGGACGCCGCGGGCGGCTAGCGCGGTGGCGATCCGCGTGTAGTCGTCGTGGAAGGTCACGGTCCCGCCTGCCTCGTGATCGAGGACGAGGTGCTGGCCCACGAGCTGGACGACGAGGAAGCACGTCACGGCCGCGGTCATGGCCGGCCGCAGCTCATGGCCCAGCCCGGTGATGAGGAAGGCGAGCCCGTCGGCGGCCGGCACGGCGAGCAGCGCGTAGGCGGGCAGCAGGAACCGCGGCGCCGCATAGTTGATCATGAACAGGTACTGCGCGGCGACGCACAGACCGCACACGACGGGCAGCAGTACGCTGCTCAGGCTGGGACCCGACGCCCCGCCGGCTCGGCGCGCGGCCAGGATAGCGAGCCCTACCAGTACGGGCAGCAGGAACCACCACAGGTCCAGTTCGGGATACCGGACGCCGATAGTGCACGGACGGCAGAGCGTCGGCCCGTTCAGCGCCCGCAGCTCGTCGGGCAGCGCGAAGTGCAGACCGAAGCCGCCCTGCTCCGCGCCGGCCGCGTGCAGCCGGCTGGCGATGCCGCCGAAGCGCGCGTACGCCTCGGCGACCCACTCGGCACCGCCCGCCACCAGGCCAGCCACGACCACGGCGGCCCGCGGCCAGCTCCGCCAGACCAGGACCGCCGCGCCGACCAGCGGCGCCGCCAGGTACCCGGCGTCTCCGGGTCGGACCAGGGTCACGAACGCGACGCTCGCGCCCAGCCCAGCCAGCGCCGCCTTGCCGCCCCGCAGGAAGCACCCCACGGCGGCCAGGCACCCGAGTGCGGACCACATGTCCGGCATGGCCTGCGAGCCGTAGTACTGCGCCACCCACAGACCGCCGAACAAGACTCCGGCCAGCCCCAGCACCCACGCCGGGCGCAGCCGCCGCCACGTCCACAGCGCGACCGTCAGGCCCAGCCCGCAGGCCACCGACAGGTAGACCCGCAGCGCCGCCACCGAGCTGGTCAGCGCGGCCACCGGCGCGACCAGCAGCGGTACGCCGCGAGCCCGCGCCGGGTCGAACCAGGCGGCCGGCGCGTGCCCGCTCACCTGGCTGACGTAGACGGCCTCGTCCCAGCTCAGCCCCATCCGCGGCGAGACGAACAGCAGCTCCGCGGCGGTGAAGGCCACGCCCACCGCCACCAGCCACCAGCCGCTGTCGCCTCCGGGCCAGGCCAGCCGGCGGTCCATTTTCGTCAATTCCCCCCGGTGCGCACGCCGAGCTCGTCGATGCGGTCGAGCATCTCGGCCGGGTCGGCGTAGACCCGGTAGGCCCCGGCCCGCTCGAGTTCCTCCCGGCCGTACCCGCCGGACATCAGCCCGACCCCGAGGGCCCCGGCCCGCCGGGCCGCGAGCAGGTCCCACACGCTGTCGCCGACGACCATCGCGTACCTGGGGTCCACGCCGAGCTCAGCCGCCGCGGCCAGGAACAGGTCGGGGTCCGGCTTGGCGTGCCGCACCAGGTCGCGGGTGACCATCGGGGTGTCCTGCGGCAGTCCGAGCAGGGCCAGCGCGGGCCGCGCCGTGGCCGCGTACCCGCTGGTCGCGATGGCCCATTGCACGCCCGCGTCGGTGAGCGTGGCGAGCAGCTCACGCGCCCCGGGCAGGGCCGTGACCGAATCCATCTGCGCACGGTACTCCGCCGCGTGCGCCTGCTGCAGCCGGTCGATGTCCTGGCTGGACAGCGATCGTCCGGTTTCTCGCAGCAGCGCGGACACGAACAGGCCGCCGCTCATCCCGATGCGCCGGTGGATGCGCCACACGGACAGCTCGATGCCGATCCGCGACAGCGCCGTCCGCCAGGCGATGACGTGCTGGTAGACGCTGTCGATCAGCGTCCCGTCCAGGTCGAACAGGAACGAGGGAACCGGTGATTCGATGTAGGTCGCAGCGGCCATGGCCCAAGTCTGCCCGTACCTCCCCGCGACGTAGCCCCGCACCCCGCCGCACGCCGATTTTTATGCCGAACGATCCTGGTGCCAGTCCCCGCCACGCTATCCCGCCCACCTGGGTCAGGCGCCCGCCCGGTTCAGCGCCCGTCTGATTCAGGCGCCCGCCACCGCCACCACGCCCTGGTTGGTGCCCAGGTAGGCGTGGCTGCCCGTCATCGACAGCGAGGCGAAGTGCGGGAGCGGGGTGCCCAGGCTCACCGAGTACCGGGTCGCGCCGGTCGCCGGATCGAGCTCGTACAGCGTCCCCGCGGACCAGTCGGTGACCCATACCGCCCCGCCGCCGACGACCGGGGAGCCCCAGGCGCTAGCCGGGCCGCGCCACAGCACGCGGATCTGGTTGCCCGCGGTGCTGATCGCGGCCATCCCGCCCTGCTCGCACGGCTCGTACACGGTGCTGTCCGCGACCGCGGCCGCGCCGTAGGCCGGGCAGACGTCCGCCTGCGCGACCTGCCCGCCGACGCCGCCGAGGTGGGCCGCGCTGACCAGGTACGCGGTGCCGCTCTTGCCCAGCGCGAGCAGCATCCCGCTGGCCAGCAGCGCGGGCTGCGTGGAGCCGAGGTCGAGGTCGTCCTGGCTGTCGGCGTACCAGCTGGACGGCGCGAAGATGCCGACCTGCCGCAGGGCGGGGGACAGGGCGGTCACCGAGTCGGTGCCGTCGAAGCTGGTGCTGGTCACCGAGCCGTTGCCCACGCTGACGTACAGGGTGCCATCCGGGCCGATGACCGGGCCCGCCGTGCCCCAGATGGCGCCTTCGCGCGCCGTCGGCACCAGGTAGGACAGCAGGGATCCGCTGCCGGTGAGCGGGATGCCCACCACCGATCCCCGGTACGGCCCGCAGTCCCCGTACAGCCCGCCGAACGCCACGTAGACCCGCCCGTCCTCGATCGCGAGGCCCGGCCGCTGCTGGTCATACCGCGGCTGGCCGTCCGGAGCCGGGATGTCACGTTCCACCTGGACGGCGCCGTTGGCGACCGAGACGCCAACCAGCACGTGATGGTATCCGGAGGTCTCGGCCACCGCGTAGACGAGCCCGTTGCCCGCGTCGTAGGCGGGCGTGCCGGTGATGCCGAGCGGATCGATGTCGCCGCACGGCAGGTCGGCCAGCGGCACCGGGGTGCCGACATGGCTCCGCCAGACGACCTTGCCGGTTGACTGGTCGAGCGCGTAGATCGAGTCGTTCTCGGTCGCCGCGATCACCAGCGCGCCGACCAGGAGCGGCTGGCCGTAGACCGCGCCGTCGAGGTTCGCCCGCCAGCTGACCCGGAGCGGGCCGGACCCGTTTACCGTGGCCACGTCGGCGGCGACGCCCGTACGGGCGAAGTCGCGCCCGTAAGCGGGCCAGGCCGCGCCGGGATGGGCGCCGCTGCCGCTGGCCGGAGCCAGCGTCCTGGCCGGCGGCGCCGCGCCGGTGGCCGTCCCGCCTCCGGCGGAACTGTCCCCAGCTGAACCAGCACAGCCGGCCGCGGCCGCCAGGACGCCGCCCGCGACCGCCACCATCGCGAGCCTGGCCGTGCGCTTGACCGTGCGCCGGAGTCTCATCCGCATCCCATCAGTTTCCCCCGTTCCCGCCGCTCCTTCGGCCCTTACTGCAGGTTCGGGATGGCATCATGGAAGAGATGCCTGATAGTGACGTGGTGCCCGGAATCGATGCGTTCGTGGCGATCGGTGACAGCTTCACCGAAGGGCTCCACGACCCCGACCCCGGCGGCGGGTACCGGGGCTGGGCCGACCGGGTGGCCGGCGTCCTGTCCGCGCGGCAGCCCGGATTCCGGTACGCCAACCTGGCCATCCGGGGGAAGCGGCTCGGCGAGGTGGTCGGGGAGCAGGTGCCGCGCGCCGTCGAGCTGGCACCCGACCTGGTCAGCCTGGCCGCGGGCGGCAACGACATCCTGAGCGGGGCGGACGTGGACGCGCTCGCTGCGGAGTTCGAGCCGGCCGTGGCCAAGCTGCAGGCAGCAGGCTGCCGCGTGCTCATCTTCACCGGCTTCGATCCGCGCATGTTCCCGGTGATCCGGCTGCTGCGCGGCCGGATCGCCGCGTACAACATGCACCTGCGTGGCATCGCCGACGAATACGGCTGCGACCTCGTCGACCTGTGGTCCATGCGGGTGCTGAAGGACACCCGCGCCTGGAGCCCCGATCGGCTGCACCTCACCACCGAAGGCCACCGGCGGGTGGCCCTGCGTACCTGCGAGGTCCTGGGCGTTCCGGTCGCCGAGGACTGGCGGGCGCCCCTGTCGCCGGAGTCGAACCGGGCCCAGTGGCTGGCCGCCCGCCGCCAGGACGCCCGCTGGGCGCGCGAATACGCGGCCCCGTGGGTGCGCCGGAGGTTCGGCGGCACATCCAGCGGCGACGGCGTGCCGCCCAAGCGCCCCGACCTGCTCCCCGTCCAGTACGCCGGCCCGGACCGCGCCGTCAGCCAGTGAGATCGGCCAGGACCTCTTCCAGGCGCGCCAGCGACGCGGCGATCCAGGGGAGCGAGCACGGGTCGGCCGAGTTCAGCGCGGCGGTGCGCTCGCTGCTGGCATCGCCGTAGAGCATGGAGGTGGCCACCCGCAGCCGGAGCCGGCCGCTCTCCTCGCCGAACGCGCTGCCCGGCAGGACCCCGACGCCGTACTTGTGCAGGAGCACGGCCGCCATGCTCTCGTCGCTGATGATGCCGTGCCGCTCGAGCAGCACGTCCGCGAGCGGCGAGAAGTCCGGGTAGAGGTAGAACGCCGCCTGGGGTGCGGGTACGGCGGCGCCGCAGGCGGCGAACCTGACCGCGACCGCGCGGGCGACGGACGCGTGCAGGCGACGGCTGAGCGCGACCCGCTCCGTCAGCGCCGGCGGTTCGCTGAACGCCAGCGCGGCGGCTTGCTGCACCGGCCCGGCCGGAGCGGACCAGATCTCGCTGCCGATGCCGAGCAGCCGGGCCCGCAGCTCGCGCCCGAACCCTCCCTCGGGCAGCCGGGCCACGCCAAGGCGCCAGCCTCCCAGCGCGAGGTTCTTGCTTAGGCCAGTGGTGATCACAGTCCGTTCGGGAGAAATTACGGCGGGACCGAGGAACGGCGCGTCAAGGTCGTGGACCAGGTCACGGTAGATCTCGTCCGAGATGATGATCAGATCGTGCGTCTGCGCGACCGAGCACAAGGAGCGCACGGCCGCGGGAGAGGCCAGGATTCCCGTCGGGTTGTCGGGCAAGGTGATGATGACCGTGCGGACCTCGCGGCCTGCGGCCCGCGCCGCGGACACGGTGCGGGCAAGCTGCTCTGCGTCGGGCACGCCACCTGAACCGGGAACGAAGTGCGCCCGCCGCCCGGCCAGGCTGGCCTGCGCGGCGTAGCTGACCCAGCTGGGCCGGGTAACGGCGACGTCGCCGCCGATGGCCGCCGTCAGGCCGAACAGCAGGGCCTTGCTGCCCGGCCCGCAGACCACCGCCTCGGCGTCGGTGGGCAGTCCTCGCCTGGCCCAGTAGCAGGCGGCTGCCTCGCGCAGCGCGGCGTGACCGGCGACGGGACCGTAGGAGTTGAATCCCGCCGCCCGGGCCAGCGCGGCGCGCAGCATCGGGTGAGCGGGCAGGCCCGCCTCGCCGAAGGCCAAGCGCAGCACGGGCTCGCCGCGGCGACGCCGGGCGTCCATGGTCTCGTTGGCCGCGAGCGTCGCCGAGACCGGGACCGTCGCCGCGCCCAGGCGCGGGGAGGAGGGCAGGGGAGGCGAGGGCGTGACGGTGATAGCCACTGGGGCTGGCTCTTCCTAGCTGCGGGATCGGCGGATAAGGCTGCGGGATCGGCGAATTAGGTGGTCATCATCGCGGCGAAGGGACCGAACGGGAACAGGCCCCACTTACTGTGGCAACCTTGCGCACCTGGTCAGTTTGCGCTTGCCCAAACCATAAGCACAAGCGCCGATTTCTATTGCAGAGACTAAGATTCTCTTATGCTCGACTTGCACAGGCTCCGCCTGCTCCAGGAGTTCGCTGCTCGCGGCAGCATCGCCCGGACGGCCGCGGTCCTCGGCTACACGCCGTCCGCGGTGTCGCAGCAACTCGCCGCGCTCGAGCGCGAGGCAGGTACCGCGCTCCTGGACCGGTCCGCCCGCCGGGCCGAGCTGACCGACGCGGGCAGGCGCCTGGCCGGCCACGCCGAACGCATCCTGGCCATGGTCGAGGAGGCGGAGACCGATCTGTCCACGCGGGCCCAGGAGCCGGCCGGGCGGGTGGTGGTCACCGCGTTCCCGTCCGCGGCCGTGGCGTTCGCGCCCGCGCTCGCCCGCAGCCTGCGCACTCACCCCCGGCTGACGCTGGTGCTGCGGCAGACGCCGGCCCGGGAGGGACTGCGGCAGGTCCGTTCCGGTGAGGTGGACGTGGCCATCGTGGACGACTGGACCAGCCGCCTGGCCGAGGAGATCGAGCAGGGCGGATCCATCCTGACCTGCTACCAGCTGATCAGGGATCAGCTCGTGCTCGTGCTGCCGCGCGCGCATCCGGCCGCCGACCCCGGCGCGCCCGTCGACCTGCGGGCGCTGCGGCACGAGCCCTGGCTGGCCGCGCCGGCCGGGGAGCCGTCCCGGCAGGCCGTGGACCGGCTGCTGGCCGCGGTCGGCGTGGCGCCGCCGGTGCTGTCGGAGTTCGAGGGCATGTCCACGATCACCAGCCTGGTCGCGCGCGGCATCGGCATTGCCATCTTGCCGCGGCTGGCCGTGGCCGCGGCGGAGCGCCGGGTCGCGGTCCGGGACCTGCCGCACGGTCTCGACCTGGCCAGGGACATTCACGCCGTGGCCCGCACCGCGAGCGTGCGCCGTCCCTCGGTGGGGGTGATCGTGACCGCGCTGCGCGCGGCGGCCAAGGCGATGCCGACCCGAGAACCCCAAGGACCCCAAGGACCCCCGGCCGGTGACTAGGCTGACCGGGTGGATCTTCAGCTCGACGGCGCGGCGCTGACCGCTCAGCTCGTGGACACCCCGTCGGTCAGCGGCGAGGAGGGGCCGCTCACCGACGCCATCGAGGGCGCGCTCCGCGCGCTGCCGCACCTGACCGTGCACCGGGACGGCAACGCGATCGTGGCCCGCACCACGCTCGGGCGGCCGGAGCGGGTGATCCTGGCCGGGCACATCGACACCGTGCCGATCGCGGGCAACCTGCCCTCTCGCGTAGCAGGCTCCCGCCTGTACGGCTGCGGGACCACGGACATGAAATCGGGGCTGGCGGTCCAGCTCCGGCTCGCGGCCGAACTGACCTCGCCCGCCCGGGACGTCACGTACGTCTTCTACGACTGCGAGGAGGTCGCGGCCGACCGCAACGGGCTGCTGCGGCTGAGCCGCCATACCCCGGAACTTCTGGCCGGTGACTTCGCCGTGCTGATGGAGCCCAGTTCCGGTGAAATCGAAGGCGGGTGCCAGGGCACGCTGCGCGCCGAGGTTACCGTGACGGGTCAGCGGGCGCACACGGCGCGCTCCTGGATGGGCCGCAACGCCATCCACGAGGCCGGCGCCGTCCTTGACGTGCTGCGCGCGTACACGCCCCGGGAGCCGGAGGTGGACGGCCTGCGCTATCACGAGGGCCTGAACGCGGTCGGCATCCGGGGCGGCGTGGCGGGCAACGTCGTCCCCGACGAGTGCGCGATCACGGTCAACTACCGGTTCGCGCCGGACCTTACCGGCGAGCAGGCCGCGGATTTCGTTCGGTCCGTATTCTCCGCCTGGCCGGTGCAGGTGCTCGACGTCGCGGACGGCGCCCGTCCCGGCCTGGGGCAGCCGGCCGCGGCCGAGTTCGTCGCGGTGGTCGGCGGGACGCCGCGGGCCAAGCTCGGCTGGACCGACGTGGCCAGGTTCTCCGCCCTCGGCATCCCGGCGGTTAATTACGGGCCGGGCATCTCGGAGATCGCGCACACGCCCGGCGAATACGTGGAGACCGGCAAGATCGCCGAGTGCGAGTCCCGCCTCGTGGCCTGGCTGAACGCCTCCTGACCGGCGCGGTGTCCCTAGCGGGCCGGGCCGATGCCCAGCACCATCGAGCTCGTGTGGCGGGTGCCGCCGACGCTCTCCCAGACGACCGAGACCACGTCACCGGGGTGGTAGAGGGCGGTGATGTTGGTCAGCGAGTCGGGTGTGGTGATCGCCCGACCCTCGACCGAGAGGATCACGTCGCCGGGTCCCAGGCCCTGTGAACTGGCCGGCGTGCCGCACAGGACGCCGAGGACGAGCGCACCCGAGCTGACCGGCGCGATGTGCGCCGGCCCGCCAGCCTGCTGGTTGATGCTCTGGCAGGACGAGCCGTCGCCTGGGGGCGCCTGGCCGCCGCCGGCCCCTGTGCCTCGTCGGCGGCCTGTTGCTGCGGGCTCGGGCTGCTGCTCATCGCGACCTCCACGCCGAGGAAGCCTGGCAGCCCGATGTATACGGTAGCGCTCTGATGGCCCAATGAGATCTGCTTGGCGATGGCCAGGGCGCTGTTGATGGGGATGGCGTAGCCGAGCGTGCCGCCGGACGACCCGACCTGGCCGGACGTGGAGGTGTTCGCGGCGGTGATCATGCCGATGACCTGGCCCGCGTTGTTCGCCAGCGCGCCGCCGGAGTCGCCCTGCTTGATCGGGGCGTTGGTCTGCAGCATGTGGTTCAGGTCTTCGGTGCTGTTGGAGCCTTGGTCGCTGGCTTGGATCGAGCGGTTGAGCGCGTTGATGATGCCCGGGGCGGCCTTGGCCCCGCCCTGCCCTTCGGCGTTACCGAGCGCGAGCACCGGGGTGCCCAGGCTGACCTGCGAGGAGTCACCGAAGGTCTCGATGGGCAGGCCGGAGGCGCCCTGCAGCTTGAGCAGCGCCACGTCATCGGTGGCGTCGTAGCCGACGACCTGGGCCGGATAGGTATGGCCCGTGCCGACCAGTTTGGCCTGCACGACCGTGGCCCCGTCGATCACGTGGTTGTTGGTCAGCACGAGTCCCGACGGCGAAATGATCATCCCGGTGCCCTCGGCCGTCTCGCTGTTGTACTTGAGCGTCGAGATGATGTCGACCAGGCCGGGTCTCACCCTTTTCGCCACCGCCGCTGCGTTGAGCGGAGCCGAAGAGGACCCACTGCCCGCCGCGTTGTTGTGCGGTCCGGGCACGTCGTTCGAGGAGATCCCGGCCGACGGGGCCGCCCCGTGGTGGCCCAGCGCGACGGTGACCCCGGCGGCGATGCCGGCCGCGAGCGCCGCCACGGTGAGGTAGACCAGGAAGCGCCCGCCGCGGCCCGGTCGTCCCGGCGGGGGATCGGGCTGACCCCATCCGGGCGCACCGTAGCCGCCGACCTGGTGGCCCGTAGGATCCTCACCGTCTCCCCGGCCCTGGTAATCCCCTGGGCCGTAGCCCTGGCTGCCTTGGCCTTGGCTCCCGTAGCCCTGGCTCCCGTAGCCCTGGCTCCCTTGGCCCTGGCTCCCGTAGCCCTGGCTCGCGTACCAGGTCTGGCCGTACCGGTCCTGGTTCTCGTCCCCAGCTTGGCTTCCGTCCCCGGCCTGGTTTCCGTAGCCGTCCTGGCTCCCGTAGCCGGGCTGCGCGGAGGAGCCCTGGCCGTCGCGGCCGGATGAGCTGGGCGGCGAGCCGAAGGCGATGGTGTCCTGATAGCCGTCCCCCGGCGGGGGAGCCTCGTCCGCCCCGTGCCAGCGGGTCCTCGCGTCGTCGCCCTCCTCGCGGCCCTCGTCGCGTGGCGCCCACGGACTGACGTACTCGTCCGGCCGCGGCCAGCCGCCCTCGCCGTCGCTCTCGTTCTCTCGCATCATCCTCGCCCTCGACCAGACCAGGGTACGTCGCGACCGGTCATGCCGGCTGTAGGTCCTCTAGCGGCAGGCATTTTCTAGTGAGCCCGGTGAACCTGTGCATTGGCTGAACGTCTCCTGATGATTGCCGTACCGGGCTATCCCGCCGGGCCCGCGTCGAGCGTCACCACCGCGGTGTGCAGGCTGCCCCCCGGGCTGACCCAGGCCAGCGCGGCTCTGCTGCCCGGGCGATAGCGGCTGACGATGGCGGTCAGCGAGCCGGGCGAGGTGACGGCCCGCCCCCCGACGGAGGTGATGACGTCCCCGGCGAATATGCCGGCCGTGGCCGCCACCGTCCCGCACAGCACCCCGTCGACCAGCGCGCCGGACCTGGCCGGCGCGATGCTGGCCGGGATCGCCGTCGTGTCGCCGCTGGTGCAGTGGCTGCCGCTGCTGCTGATGGCGCCGGTCTGCCGCAGTTCCTGGCTGGCCTGCCGCCGAGGATCGACGCTGGTGCTGTCGGGCAGGAGCACGCCGAGGAAGGCCGGCAGGCCGATCTGGATGCGTGCGCCGGGCTTCCCGGCCGCGATCCGCTTGGCGATGGGCAGTGCCTGGTTGATGGGGATGGCGTAGCCGGAATAGACGGTGTTCCCGCCGGCCGCCGTGTCGATCCCGATCACCCGGCCCGCGGCGTCGGCCAGCGGGCCGCCTGAGTCACCCGGCCGGATGTCGGCGTTGGTCTGCATCATGCCGTGCAGGGTCTCGGTCAGGCTGGAGCTCTGGTCGGTAGCCACGATGGTGCGGTCGAGGCTGCTGATCACCCCGGGCGCGACCGTCGGCGAGCCTCCTTGCCCGGCTTCGTTGCCGATGGCCAGGACGGCCGTGCCCACCCGCAACCGCGAGGAGTCGCCGAGCGGGACCGCCTTGAGCCCGGTCACCCCCTGCAGTTGCAGCAGGGCGAGGTCATCGGTCAGGTCGTAGCCGAGAACCCGCGCCGGATAGCTTCTGCCCGACGTTACCGGCGTGACCGTGACGCTGGTGGCGCCGTTGATGACGTGATTGTTGGTCAGTACCAGGCCGGCCGCGGCGTCGATGACGAAGCCCGTGCCCTCCGCCGTCTCCTGGAGGTATCGCAGGTTGGAGGTTACGTCCACGATGCCCGGCTCGACCTCGTTGTAGACGGCCTCGTCGTTCATCGCTCCCAGTTGGCCCGCCCCGGCGTCGCGCGGCGCCCGGGCGGCGCCCGGGCGGGCGGAACTGGCGTGCTGCACGACCAGCGTAGTGGTAACGCCCGCCGCGGCGGCCAGGGCCGCCACCAGCAGGTAGACCAGCAGGCCCCTGGCCAGCAGGCCCCTGGCCCAGCTGGGCGAACGAGCCCGCTGCCGGGCGGAGGCCGTGACGGTGCCCAAAGGCCCGGCTGGTGTCGTGGAGTCAGTCGTGGCGTCATCCGAGGGTCCCGCCGGAGGAATCAGGGATTCCCCGCCCGCGCTGTCGTCCTCGTGCATGCCACTGCCCTTTTGCCCGGAATCGACCCTCGCCAGTAGATTTCCCGCCCGGCGGGTAGATCAAGCCTGTCGAGGCGGGCAAAACACTGACTTCACCTGGAGAACACGGTTCCCTTGCCGCCCCGCGTCCCCCGTATCCCGCACCGGGCCGCCGGCCGCGTCAGGACGATCTATGCGTAATGTCGTGATACTCTGCGTCGACACGCGATATGACGTGAATATCGCTGCTAGGACTCGAAGGGCAGGGATTCGGATGTCCGCGTCGACTCAAAGTGACCAGGACCTCTCCCGGCGCGAGGAGATGACGGTTTCAAGCGAAGCCATGTCGGCCGCGCCGTGGGGCGCCGCCGTGGTGACCGGCGGGGTCGTCGCCATCGGCGACCTGGGCCTGCACCTCATCGGCACCGGGCATGGCCTGGCCGCACTGAGCGGTTCGGTGGCCATGGGCGCGGTGGCCTTCTTCGTCGTGGCCGCGGCCGGCGCCCTGTGGCGAGCCCGGCCCAGCCGGGCCATCCGCTGGGCCAGGAGCAATCCATGGCGCTTCGCCGTGCTGCCCGCGCTCGCCTGCGCCGCCATCGCGCTGGTGCTTTCCGTGGTCACCGGGGGTGGCATCATCGACCCCGTGCTGAGCGGCCTGTGGCACGGCGGCCTGGTGTACGGCCTGACCGGCGCGGCCGGCGCCGTCCGCAAGTCGAGGAAGCAGGCCGCCTAGCCCGCAGCGCCGCTAGCCTTTGCCGGTGGCGAGCGCGATCCCCTTCTGCAGGTCCGCGAGCGTCACCGCGCCGAAGATGCGATCCACGATGCGGTGCCGGGCGTCGAGGAAGAACGTCTGCGGCAGCCCGTCCACGCCGTAGGCGGACGCGACGCCCAGCTGAGGATCCCACCCCACCGGGTAGCTGACGCCGTCGGCGCGGGTGAACGACATCGCATTGCCGAGGACGTCGTTCTCGTCCAGCCCGACGAGCGCTACCTGGCCCTTCTCGGCGCGGTAGAACTTGGCCAGCAGCGGGGTCTCCGTCTTGCAGGGATCGCACCAGGATGCGAAGAAGTTCACGATGAGCGGCCGGCCCGGGTACTGGCCGAGCGAGACCTGCTGGCCGGAATGGCCGAGGACCGGGAGGCTGAACGCGGGCGCCGCGACGTCGGCGGGCCGGGCTGGCTTACCAGAAGCCCCCGAAGCCGAGCCGGCCAGGGTAATCCCGGCCAGGGACCCGGCGACGCAGAGGGCGATGAGGCTGGAGATGACCTTGTGCCTGACCGCCGTCCGCCAGACCTCGCCGATCGCGCCCGCCCAGGTCTGCTGGCCCATGTTCTCCTTCACCTGCTCCGCTTCGCCCTGTCCGTCTCGCGCCGCTCCGCGCTAACCACCTGTTCCTTCCACCTGCCCGCCGCTCCCCGCTCCGCTCAACATTCTCCGGGTGACGGCGCGGTCAGGTCTTTCGCGCCAGTCTGCCACTAGCGGCGTCTCTGCCACTAGCGGCGTCCGCCCCGGCGGGCTTCGCCACCGCGGGCGCTGGCGGCAGCGCCAGCGGTCCGGAGGGTGCGGGGAGCAGCACCTCGAACTCGCTGCCCTGCCCCGGGCGGCTGTGCACCCGCACGTCCCCGCCGTGCGCCCGGGCGACCGCGCGCACCAGCGCGAGCCCGAGTCCGGTTCCCCGGCCCGGCCCGCTGTCGCTGCTGCGGAACCTGTCGAAGACATGCCGCAGCAACTCGGCCGGGATGCCCTGGCCCGTGTCTGTGACGATCATGCGGACCGGCTGGCCGTACCCGACCGCCACGACCGACAACTTTATGACATCCCCGCTGGCGGTGTGCCGAACGGCGTTCTCGAGCAGCGCGTCGACGGCCAGGCCGAGCCGTTCCCGGTCGGCCCGCACCGTGACCTTGTCCAGCTGGCCCAGCTGCCAGCGGCGGTCTGCGGTGGGCCGCCATTTGCGCAGGATCTCCATGGTGAAGCTGTCCAGGGCGACTGGCTCGGGATGCAAGAACTCCGGACCCTCGGCGGCCGCGATGACCAGCAGGCGCTCGGCGATTCGCCGTAGCCGGTTCAGCTCGCCGAGCACCACCTGGATGTCGTGCCCCTCCTGGCGGCCGGTCAGGCCGCTGGCGAGCAGTTCGGCGTGACCCAGCGCGATGGTGATCGGCGTGCGGAGCTGATGCGACGCGTCCTGCAGGAACCGGCGCTGGGTGGCCAGCAGCCGGGCGTTCTCCTCACTGACCAGGCGCGACTCTTGCTCCGCGGAAAGCTTGCGCCTGGCGTGCCACGCCATCGCCAGGAACATGGCGGCCATGAGCGGAACCTCGGTCAGCCCGGCCGCTGGCTCGGCGCCGCGCACCACATCCTGGCCGATGGCGGCGGCGGTCGCCGCCATGACCACCCCGAGGACCCACAGCGTAGGGCGGAGCGCCCAGGTGCGGAACCCGTACAGCAGCGTGAAGCTGATCCAGATGAAGTGGAAGGGGACGGTTTCCCAGCCGGCGAACGCGAAGATCGCGATCAGGTTGATGACGGAAAAGGCCGCCCACACGGCATCGAGCAACGCCGGCCTGAAGGGCCAGCTGAGCATGATGGCGAACCGGCCGAGCCCGGAGATGCGGCCGGCGAGGCCGCCGTCAGTGGTCGGCGAGTTGGTAACCTTCACCGCGAACCGTCTTGATCAGGCTGAAGCCGAGCTTCGACCGCAGGCGTCGTACGCACACGTCGACCACGTTTGAGCCCGGGTCGAAGTCGTATCCCCAGACGCTGGCCAGCAGCCTGCCCTTGGGTACCGACCGGCCGAAGTGCTCCGCTAGCTCGCGCAGGAGCAAGAACTCCAGCCGGGTCAGGGGCACCGGCCCCTGACCGATGTCGGCGACCAGGCGGGCCACGTCCAGGGTCAGGTTCCCGGCCCGGATGACCTCCCCGGCGGCCTCGCCGGGCTTGCCCGCATCGCCGTGCAGGTGGGTGTCCTCGCGCAGCCGGACCCGGATCCGGACCAGCAACTCGGCCAGCGAGAACGGTTTGGTCAGGTAGTCCCGCGCGCCGCGTTCCAGGCAGTCGACCTTCGTGGCGACGTCGGCCACGCAGGACAGCACCATCACCGTCTGGTCGGGGCGGGCGCGCAGCAGCTGGTCCAGGACGCTGCAGCCGTCCATGTCCGGCATCACCAGGTCCAGGATGATCAGGTCGTAGTGGCTGTCCAGGGCGCGGCGCAGCGCTTCGGTGCCGCTTCCGGCGAAGCCGGTCAGGTAACCGGCCCCCGCCAGCGCGCGGCCGATGAAGGAACGGATATTGGGCTCGTCATCGGCGATGAGAATTCGCTTGGCGGCTGGGTCGGCGCCCTCGGTCAACGTCGCATGAGTCAGTGCCGGCTCGGTCAAGTTCGGCTCAGTCAGGGTTACCTGAGCCGCACCCTGGTGCGACATCATGTTCGCTACCTCGGTCCTTATCACGCGGCCGTGAGTTCATGCGTCCTGCGGCGGCAGGACTGCCCGCTATCTGCCCAGCTTCGCGTAAGGCCGCATGACGCCCTTGGGAGTGATGCTCCTCGTGAACCATGAAGCCGGTCAAGTCACCCATTGCGATCATCTAGATTGTTACGGCTCCGTCACACAATCGATTGCAATCCTTGCTGCTGGCCTTCGCGGGGCACCACGCTGTCATTCCACGTGTGCCCACCCTGTGAATCATCTAGTAGATCAGTGACCCTGCCTCCCTGCCTCCGCGGGCCTGGGCTGGCCTACGCGCAGCGTCACCACTAGATTCGTCTCGTGGACGCTGAACCGAGCGACAATCCGGGCCTGCAGAATCCGCCGCGCTGGCGCGCGGATGGCCCGCCGCGCTGGCGCGCGGCGGGCCATCCGGCGCTGGCGGTGGCCGGCGTGGCACTGATAGCGGTGGCCGTCCTGCCACCCGTGGAGACGCTCGCGCGGCGGTACCTGTTCGTGCAGGCCATTCAGTTTTGCCTGTTCTCGCTGGCCGGTCCCGCGCTTATCGTGCTCGGCGCGCCGTGGAGCCTGCTCCGCCTGTCTCGCGGGCACGGAGAGCCGGCCGGACCGGTAGGGGAGCCGGGAGAACCGGTCGGGGAGCCGGGAGGACCGGTCGGGGAGCCTGGCCAACCCGGAGAGCGTCCTGGCCTCGCCGACCGGTTGGCCGCCCGCCGGCGGCGTCGGCCGTCGTTCGCCCGGGCCGCGGGCTTCCTGGCCTGGTGGGCCGCCTGTTGCCTGTGCTGGCGGCTGCCGTCGGTTCTTGATGCCCTGGCGCGGTACCCCGCGTTGTGCCTCGCCGAACTGGCCATGCTGGTGCTCGCCGGAGTCGGCCTCTGGCTCGAGCTCGTGAATTCACGGCCGCTGGCGCCGCGGCTCACGCGCCCGCGACGCGCCGCCATCGCGGCGCTGGCGATGTGGTCCATCTGGGTGATCGCGTACGTTCTCGGCTTCGCCCGCGGGTCCGTGGTGCACGGCTATGACGGCGCTGGCAGTTCGCTGCCGACGGTGGTCGACCAGGAGATCACGGCGTTCGTGCTGTGGCTGGCGGCCGCTTGCTGTTTCGTTCCCGTCATCTTTGTCTCGCTGCTCACCTGGCTAAGGGACGGCGCCGATCCCGGCGAGAAACCGGCCACCTCCGGTGTCCGGGGGTGGGGGCGTCCGCCGCGTGAGCGTAGCCGGTCATCTGCCCTGAAGGTGCCGCGCTGACGGTGCCGCGGCGGGATCAGCTGGGCAGGCTCGGTGGTGACACATGAGCGGAAAGCGAGTTGCTCGCTGAGGTGATCAGCCGGTCTATCACGGCACGCTCGGCGTCGAGCACCTGCTGGTCATGGCGCAACTGCGCGGACGCGCGCTGGGCCGCAGCCGGCGTCTTGGCGGTCACGATGGTCGCGACATCGATCTGGACCCGTTGCGCCAGAGGAAATCCCCAGGTTACCAAGTCGTCGATCGCCGGCTGGAGATGGAAGGAGGCCAGCGACCCCGGGGCCTGGTACTGGACCAGGTCCTCCATCGGCATGCTGTTGCCCGGCGCGCAGTTCGCCGCGGCCGTGTTGGCGATCACGACAGCGGTCTTGACGTCGTGACTCGCGCCGGACTGAATGGCCCGCAGCGCGGTGATCGAATCGTTGACGCCGCCTGCGCATGACTCGATGTCGACGTTCAGGTCGTGAACCATCCCGCGCAGGTCCGCGGCCCGCTCGGCGGTGGACGGCCGGTGCGGGATCGCGGCGAGCGTCAGCCCGGCCACGAGCACGGCGCCGCCGGCCAACATCCACTTGGGGGTGCGCAACACGGGCCAGCCAGAAGGCCGCGTGCCACCGGGCCCTCGCATCGTCATGGCTCCTCCAGGATCTCGGCCGCGTTCCTCCAGGATCTCGGCCGCGGGACACCGATCCGGCGTCATCATACGAGTCATTTCATAGCGCGTGGTCGTCCACGGCGCCATCACCACGGTGCGTGATGGCTGCGCACGCACCGCAAACGATTGTTCCAGGGACCTGACCTTCGGCGGACCGGCTCCGCCGCCCAGCGGTTTGGCCAGCGTAAACAAATCGAGGCTGGTCAGGCCGTTCCGCCCGCGCTGCGGGACCGGCCTCACAATGACAATTTCGTCATTCGCGACGCAAAGTGTTGCCTTGCGGCACGTGTGACTGGAGTATCTACCCCGTAGGTACCGGCCTGCATCTGTCCGCACGGCTGGATATGCACTACATGATCGCGTACAACGCGTGCGTACTGCGGGTTAAGAAGCGAGGTGGTGATCCGGTGTCCGTGACAGCCCGGGCAGTGTCGTTGGCCGTTGCCTTCGTGGTGGTGGTGGGGCTGGGAGTCTTCGTGGCCCTGTATTACATCGGAGGGGCAAGTTCCCTGCCGACCATCCACTACTCGGCCTCCGGCGGCCAGGTCAACGTGATGCTGCAGGAAGACCCGCAGAACAACTCCTCGAGCAAGCCCGACTGGGTGAGCTACTTCGTGCAGGACCCGGCGACCAGCCAGTGGGTCCACACCACGTTGTTCTCCGTCCCGGCCAACACGAAGGTCAACATGACCATCTACGGCTACGACGGCTGTACGCCGCTGCGGAACAACCTCTGGAGCGGGGTGCGCGGCACCATCGGCGGCACCGTGACCGTCCAGCAGTTCGACAAGAACAACAAAGCCCTAGGCGGGCCGCAGACCGTGTCGCTCATCAATTCGTGGGCCGATTGCAACGTGGGGCACACGTTCGCGATCCCGGCCATGGGCCTGTTCGTGCCGGTCGCCTCGCCCAACGCGAATAACTCGGATGAGAACCTCTGCAGCTCGTCGCCGTGCACCCCGACTTCCGGCGGCGCGTACGCCAAGGAAACGTTCAGCTTCGTGAGCCCGGCCCATGCAGGCGTGTTCCGCTGGCAGTGCTTCGTCCCCTGCGGCGGCGGGTTCCTCTACGGTAACGGCGGTCCCATGGCGACTCTCGGCTTCATGGCGGGCAACATGGACGTGGTGAGCTCATGACAACGACGCCAACCGCGGCATCCGGGTCCGAGCCGCGGCACGGCCTTCGGCTCTTCCTGATCTGGCTCATCTTGTCGCTCGCCGCGACCCTGGCTCATCTGGTTCTTCTGGTATCCGCACATGCCGCCCGGCCGCATGTCCAACGCGGCCAAGCACCAGCAGTTCGACATCACCGTGCTGGCGATCAGCGCCGCGCCGGTCATCATCGCCGTCCTGCTGTATTTCATCTACTCGATCGTGGTCTGGCGGGCCCGGCCCGGCGACGACGGCGACGGCGCGCCGATCTACGGCAACACCAAGGTCCAGGCGACCTGGATCGTCGGCACGACGCTGATCGTGCTGTGGCTGTTCGTCTTCGGCACCGTCGAGCTGGTCGTGCCCAATGGCGCGGGCGCCGGAGAGGGGCCGTCGCCCATCTGGACGCCGGCCGGCGTGACGGCGGCCATCTGGACTCCCGGCGGCAACAATGTTCTGCAGGTCCAGGTGATCGGCCAGCAGTGGACCTTTACGTTTCGGTACCCGCAGTTCGGCGGGATGGAAAGCACCGAGCTGATGCTGCCGGTGAATACCGAGGTGACGTTCCACGTGACCTCACTGGATGTGATCCACAGCTTCTGGGCTTACCAGCTCGGCGTGAAGGCCGACGCCAACCCGCAGGTGGACAACGTGGCGTTCGCGACGCCGCTGTCGCTCGGCAGCGTCACCGTCCGCTGCAACGAGCTGTGCGGCCTCTGGCACGGCGCCATGTTCAACTACGGCCACGTGGTGACTCAGTCGGCGTTCCAGTCCTGGGCCAGCGGCGTGCAAGCGACGGAGCAGGCAGACGGCCTGCTCGCCGCGCTGCCGCCGTTTGCGCTCACCTACGATCCCACCGTGATCGCGCAGCTCGGTAAGAACCTGGTCAAGGTGGTCGGGGTGACCGGAGCGCCGGGGTACTACTACCCGCCCACTGACCCGGCGCAGCCATGATGCGCTTCTCGCCGTGGATAGCGGCGTCGGTAATGTCCGCCATGACCTCGGTGAAGGAGTGACGGGATGGCCATCGAGACACAGCCGGAGCGAGCCGAGCCTACGGGCCGTGATCCTGGGGTCGCCGGTGGGGGGCGGCCATGGTGGCTGCGCCCGGGACCGCATTTCGGCGTGATCGGAGCCGCGATCGGCTACGTTCTCGGCCACTTGCTCGGCAACTTCCTGTCCAGCGGATACGCCCAGAATGCGCTGTCCGACACCAACGACGTGCCGATCGTGCTCGGCTACGCCTTCGGCGTCATCGGCTGGCTGGCCGGGCTCGGCGTGTTCAACGACCTGGGCCAGCTGATAATCGGCAAGCCGCTGCCCGAAGAGCGCAGGCTGCACGGCAGGGAGCAGCCCGGCCTGGGCAAGTACTTCAGGTACACGCTCGACCACAAGGTCGTCGGCATCCAGTACCTGTTCGGCATGATCGGCTACTTCCTGACCGGCGGCCTGTTCGCGATGGCGATCAGAAGCGAGCTGCTGTCGCCGACCTATCACCTCCTCGGGCCCGGTCAGTACCTGATGGTGGTGGGCGAGCACGGCACGATGATGATGATGATGATGTCCTCGGTCATCCTCGGGCCGTTCGGCCAGTACTTCGGCCCGCTGCTGATCGGGTCGAAGCATGTCGCGTTCCCGCGGCTCGAGGCGCTCGGCTTCTGGCTCACCCCGGCCGCCTACGTGATCCTGCTGTCCGCCATCTTGTTCGGCGGGTTCCCGACCGGCTGGACCGGCTACGAACCGCTGGCCACCCAGGCGGGGCAGGGCATGGACGCGTACTTCTTCGCGTTCGGCCTGATGGGCATCTCGATGATCCTGGCCGGCTTCAACATGATCGTCACCGTCATCAACTACCGGGCCCCCGGCATGCGGTGGAGCCGGCTCCCCATGTTCGTGTGGTCGATGTTCACGGTCTCGTTCCTTCAGGTCCTGGCGGTGCCGGTGCTCGTGGGCGCGTGCTACATGGGGCTTATGGACCGGACGTTCCAGACCGCGTTCTTCACCAACACCCTCGGCGGTTCCAGCTACCTGTACCAGGACCTGTTCTGGTTCTTCGGCCATCCGGAGGTGTACATCCTGGCGCTGCCCGGCTTCGGCGTCATCTCCGAGGTGGTCTCGGTGTTCTGCCGCAAGCCGCTGTTCGGCTACCGGATCGCCGCCGCCGGGATGATCGGCGTGGGTATTCTCAGCTTCTTCGTCTGGCAGCACCACCTGTTCATGAGCGGCATCAACGCGGACATGCGGCCGCTGTTCATGCTGACCACGGAGCTCATCTCGATCCCGACCGGTTTCATCTTCCTGGTCGGCATGGGGACGTTCTGGAAGGCGAAGATCCGGTTCTCCATTCCGATGCTGTTCGCGCTGGCCTTCTACTTCAACTTCCTGATCGGCGGCATCAGCGGCGTGTTCCTGTCCGACGTGCCCGCCGACACCACCGAGCACGGCTCCTTCTTCGTCATGGCGCACTTCCACTACACGATCATGGGCGGGCTGATCTTCGCGTTCATGTCCGGCATCTACTACTGGCTGCCGAAGATGACCGGGATCAAGCTGAACGAGACGCTGGGCAAGATCCACTTCTGGACCATGTTCATCTTCTTCAACACCACCTTCCTGCCGTTGTTCGCGCTCGGCCTGATGGGCATGCCGCGCCGCGTGTTCGAGTACGCGCGCAACCTGCAGACGCTCAACGACTGGGTATCGATCTCCGCGTTTCTCCTGGGCGGCTCGATCCTCATCTTCCTGATCAACTTCGTCATGTCCACGCTCTTCTGGCGGGAACGCGAGGTCGGCAACCCGTGGCGGGCGCGCAGCCTGGAATGGCAGGTGTCGACGCCGCCGCCGCCGGAGAACTTCAAGCGGGTGCCGGTGATCCTGTCCGGCCCGTATGACTATGGCGTCCCGAACGCGCTCCCCGTGGCTGACCTGAATCCGCCGCCAGGCGTCATCGGCGCCGCTTACGCGGAAACGAGCGGAGTGGAGGCGTAACCATGACGGACATGGCGGCATCGTCGTCACCGGCGTCCCAGGAGGCCGCGCTCGCGGCCGAGGATGAGGGTTACTACCACGAGTCCGCGCTCAACGCGGTCTGGACCGGGTCCCGGCTGGCGATCGGCGGGCTGACGTTCCTGTGCGGCTCCTTCGCGTTCGCCTACTTCTACCTGCGTTCGCTCAATTCGAGTGGGCGATGGCAGGGGTCGGGCTTCGTGCACCCGTCGCTGTGGATGGGCACCACGATCATGCTGCTGGCGGTGGTAAGCGCCGGCGTGCACTACTTCGGGTTGCAGCGGATCAAGGCCGGGCACAAGGAGATCTGGCAGATCGACGCGCTCGTCGCCATGGCCCTGGGCCTGGCGGCGGTCGCGATGCAGATCTACCAGCTGACGGACCTGCCGTTTCCCCCGGGCAGCTCGGGGTACTCGAGCCTTTTCGTCGGCTTCTACCCGGTCTTCCTGGTCGTGCAGCTCTGCATATTGCTGTGGCTGGAAATGCTGCTCGCCAGGTCCAGGTTCATCCCGGCCCTGTCGTTCGTCGAGCAGCCGCCCACGTACACTGAGACGCGCCTCGTGCAGCGGTTCCAGGCGTCGCTGAGCGCCTTCTCCACCGTCTGGAACTACATGGCCCTGATGGCGGCGGTGTTCTGGTTGCTGTTCTACGCTCTCTGAGTGCTGTCGGCCGAAGAGAAAGAAGGGATCCAGAGTGGACGGTGGGTGGAGTTTCGGCGGGTCGATACTGTCCTTCGCGTTCCCGATGGCCTTGTTCGTGGTCGTGGCCGCCTGGTTGTACGTGACGTACACCAAGCCGCAACTAGTGCCCGGGCGTCCTACTCCGGTGCAGCGCCCGGTGATCTACACGCAGGTCCCCGGGCCGCCGCCCGCCGCTGACCGCGAGAACGCCGCTGACCGCGAGAACAAGGCCAAGACCGAGGGTGGCGAGTGACCTCTACGGCAGCGGTCTCCGGGGGTACTCCGGGGAGGCTCGATCACGGCTCGGCGGGACGCTCTGACGGCGGCCGCCGTCAGGCGGGAGTGGTGGTTCGCGCGCTGGTCGCGCTGACCAAGCCGCGCATCATCGAGCTGCTTCTGGTCACCACGGTCCCGGCCATGCTGCTCGCCCAGCGCGGCGTGCCGTCCATCCGGCTGGTCCTGGTCACGCTCGTCGGCGGCACGCTGGCCGCGGGCAGCGCCAACACGATCAACTGCTACATCGACCGCGACATCGACGCGGTGATGAAGCGGACCTCACGGCGCCCGCTGGTGGTCAACGGCCACGGCACCATCAAGCCGTGGGAGGCCCTGGCCTGGGGCATCGTGCTCGGCGCCGGAGCCACGCTGCTGCTCGGCCTGATGGCCAACTGGCTGTCGGCGGCGCTCGCCGACGCGGCCATCTTGTTCTACATCTTCGTGTACACGCTGCTGCTCAAGCGCCGCAGCCCGGCCAACATCGTGATCGGCGGCGCGGCGGGCTGCTTCCCCGTGCTGGTCGGCTGGGCCGCCGTGACCGGCACGGTGAGCCTGCCCGCCGTCGTGCTGTTCGCGGTCATCTTCCTGTGGACGCCGCCGCATTTCTGGGCGCTGGCGATGAAGTTCCGCAAGGACTACGCGGCGGCGAACGTGCCGATGCTGCCGGTGGTCGCGTCGCCCGCCACGGTCGCGCGGAAGATCCTGTGGTATTCCTACGCCATGGTGGCGGCCACGCTGGCCCTAGTCCCGTACGCGGGCTGGATCTACGGCGTCTTCGCCGCCGCGCTCGGCGTCTGGTTCCTGGTCGAGGCGCACCAGTTGAAGGCCCGGGTGGCCGCGGCGGACGCCGACGGGCAGGCAAGCTCCTCTCCGGCTTCGATGCGCCTGTTCCACCTCTCGATCGCGTACCTGACGTTGCTTTTCGCGACGGTCGCCGTCACCGCCCTGCTACCGTGGGGGCACTGGTAGGCCCAGGCTCAGCGCCCGCCGGGACCCCTGGGCCCCGCGGCCGGGCGTTCGCCACGTCCCGGCGGAATGCCCATCTTGACCCCAGATGTCAATACTCCTCACCCGGCTGTGTCAGGATGTTTGTCGGGGGATCTGGGCAACTCGGCCGTGTAACCATTCCTTCATGTTGAGCCGGTAGACCATCTGCGGGGACTTCGCAGGTACATCGAGGAGGTAAGGCGAGTGCTACGACCGGCATCCCGTCGCCCTGGCCGGCGAAATGCCTCGCCGTCTGGTTCAGCCTCGCCGTCCGGGTCGCAGTCGTACGAACCTGAGCCGTACGGCTCTGCGCAGCACGAGCCCGGCCCGTACCGCTCAGAGCCGTACGAGCAGGCGCCGTATGGCCAGGCGCCGTACGGATCGCAACCGCCGCACGGATCGCAGGCTCCCTATGAGTCCGAGTCTCCCTACGGGTCTGAAGCGCCCTACGGATCCCAGGCGTCTTACGGACCTGAGCCTCCCTACGGATCCCAGGCGCCTTACGGACCTGAGCCTCCCTACGGATCCCAGGCGCCTTACGGATCCCAAGAGCCCTACGGATCCGGGCAGTACGACCCGGACGAGGACCCCGGACACGACGGCGACGGCGACCCGTCCTGGTCAGGAAACGGGCGGCGGAGCGGGGGGCGGCGCAAGCGTGGCCGCAAGCGGTTCCGCAGGTTCTTCCGGCTGCGTACGGTCCGGGTCATCCTGGCGCTCATCGTCGTGTTCCTGGTCTGGGTCGGCTTTTCCGTCGGGCAGGCGCTGGCCGCGCCCGGCGGCGGGTCGGTCTCCTCGAAGCTGGCCGAATGGGCCAGGGACCATTACCTGGGCCCGGTGGTGACCTTCGGCGAGTGGATCAGCTACCAGCCGCCCAAGGTGGGCGGCACGCCCGGCTTCTCCCTGACCGCGCCAGGCGCCGCGCCCGCCAAGAAGTACAAGGCCACCCGCGCGTTCCAGCCGAACATCCCGGAGAAGCTGACCCCGTTCGCCAGCCCGCCGCTGGCCGGTGAGGGCACCTGGCGCGTGCTCGAGGCGGTCAAGGGCGAGCCTGCCATATTCGGCACCTTCCTGCGGCCGGACGCCGTGCACACCTCCTACGTGGCCGGGATCGTCTCGCTGGATCAGCGGCTCGTCAGCTTCCAGCTGCGGCCCGGCGTCGAGGATCCGGGCCCGGGTAACTGGAAAGCGGCGTCGTACGTCCTGCCGGGCACCCGCACGGGCCTGCTGGCCACGTTCAACGGCGGGTTCAAGCTGGACTCGGCGGGCGGCGGCTTCTACCTCAACGGCGCGAGCAAGGGATCCCTGGTGAACGGGGCGGCGTCGGTGGTCTACTACCGCAACGGCACCATCAAGATCGGCGCCTGGGGCACCGACGTGCGGATGACCCCGAACGTGGTCGGCGTCCGGCAGAACCTCAAGCTCCTCATCGACCACGGGAAGATCCCGGCCTCGGTGAACAACAACGTGCTCGGGGCCTGGGGCGCCACCCTCGGCGGCGGGTACTACGTGTGGCGTTCCGGGATCGGCATCACCGAGGGCGGCCGGATCATCTTCGTCTACGGCCCGGCGCTCAACGTCCAGGACCTCGCCAACCTGCTGAAGCGGGCGGGCGCGGTGGTAGGGATGCAGCTGGACATCAACCCGGAATGGATGTCCTTCGACTACTACCAGGCTAAGGGCCATCCGTCGGACCCGACCCCGCGTCCCCTGCTGCCCTCCCAGCAGGGGAGCGCGTACCGGTACTACTCCATCTATAGCCGCGATTTCACGGTAGTCTACGCACGGTGACCGCCGAGACGAGCGCCACCAACACCAAGGTGGCCGCGCGGCCCAGGCATGCCCGCCGCCCGAGCTGGCCAGTGGCGGTACTGCGCACCGCCCGGCCCCGCCAGTGGCCGAAGAACCTGCTGGTGTTCGCGGCGCCGCTGGCCGGCATCGGGCTCGGCCGGCGGGACTGGCTGATTTATGCCTTTGTGGCCGCGGCCGCCTTCGGCTTCGCCTCGGTCGCGGTGTACTTCATCAACGACGTGGCCGACGCCGAGCGAGATCGTAGCCACCCGCGCAAGCGGTACCGGCCGGTGGCGGCCGGCGACCTGCCCAAGCGGGACGCGGTCGTGCTGGGTGTGGTCTGCGCCGCCGTCGGCCTGGCCGCCGGCGTGCTGATCTCCGAGCCGCTGCTGACCGCGTGCGTGGGCGCCTACCTGACCCTGTCGTTCCTCTACTCCTGGGTGCTCAAGCACATCCCGGTGGTCGAGGTGCTCTTCGTGGCGTCCGGTTTCCTGCTCCGCGTGCTCGGCGGGGCCGCGGCCACGCACGTGCGGCCGTCGGGCTGGTTCCTGCTGGTGTGCAGCCTGGGCGCGTTCGGCGTGGCCATCGCCAAGCGCTACACCGAGCTGACAAATCTTGGCGCCGAGGCCATCAGGCACCGGCCGGTCATGCGCTTCTACCGGCCCGCGGCCCTGCGGTTCAGCCAGATCATCGTGGGCGCCCTGATGATCGCGGCGTACCTGGCCTGGGCGGCCGGGGAGCACCCTAGTGCCAGGCCCTGGCACCTGGCCAGCGCCGTGCCGCTCGCCGTGGCCCTGGTCCGGTTCGGCTTCCTCACCGGCCGCCGGACGTCCGCGCCGGTGGAAGATCTGCTGATGCGGGACGTTCCGATGCTGATCTGCGAAATAAGCTGGCTGGCGCTGTTTGTGGCGGGCCTGTAAGGGCCGGCCCGAGGACTTGGTGGATGAATGAAAATTTTCCCGAACGGGTCTGGGCACCCGCCTCGGATTATGCTGCTTGGCGGCACCAGCGAGATCGGCCTGGCCATCCTCGCCGCCCTCCGCGCTCCCGCGGACACCGAGGTCATCCTGGCCGGACGTGATGAGCAGCGACTGGCCGCCGCGGGCAAGGAACTGCCCTACCAGGTGCAGACCGTGCCCTACGACGCGATCGCGACCGAGCACCACCAGGAGTTCGTGGACGCCATCTTCGCCGAGGGACCCCTGGACATGGTCATCTCGGCGGCCGGCATCCTGACCCCGCAGGAGGACGTCGAACGCGCCGTCCAGCGCGCCGCCGAGATGATCGAAACCAATTTCACCGGCCACGTCACCAGCCTGCTGGCCATCGCGGCCCGGATGCGCGCCCAGGGGCAGGGCACCATCGTCGTGCTCTCCTCGGTCGCCGCGGTCCGCCCGCGCAAGGCCAACTTCGTCTACGGGGCGGCCAAGGCCGGCCTGGACGCCTTCGCCCGCGGGCTGACCGACTCGCTGCACGGCACCGGGGTACGCGTGCTCCTGGTCCGGCCCGGCTTCGTCACCGGCCGGATGACGGCGGGCATGGACCCGGCGCCGATGGCCACGACGCCCGAGCAGGTGGGCGCGGCCACCGCGGCCGCGTTGCGCCGCCGGAAAACGGCCGTGTGGATCCCGAAGCCCCTGGGCCTGCTCGCCATGGCCCTCCGCCTCATCCCGCGGCCCGCCTGGCGTCGTGTTTCGCGCTAAGCCCGCCCCAGCAGTACATCCACGGGGGGACGAACCCAAAGGCCCCCCTGGCCCCCCCGGACGGGTACATTCAGAAAATGTGAGAGTGCTGATCGCGGAAGACGACGAAAGCCTGGGCGAGGTCCTGGCGCGGGGGCTGCGGGAGCAGGGCTACGTGGTGGACCTCGTGCCCGACGGTGAGACCGCCGCCTCCTACCTGCGCTTCTACCAGTACGAGGTGGCCGTGCTGGACTGGCGCATGCCCAAGCTGTCCGGCCTGGACCTGGTGCAAAGGCTCCGCCGCGGCGGCACCGCCACGCCGGTGCTGATGCTGACCGCCCGGGACACCCCGGCGGACCGGATCGCCGGCTTGGACGCGGGCGCGGATGACTACCTGGTCAAGCCGTTCGACTTCGGCGAGTTGCTGGCCCGGCTCCGGGCGCTGCAGCGTCGGCCGCCGGTCAGCCATTCGCCCCGGATCAAGATCGGCGAAGTCGAGTTCGACCCGGCCGCGCGGGAGGTGGAGATCCGCGGGGAGCGGCCCGCGCTGACCGGCACCGAACTCGGCATCCTGGAGATCCTCATGCGACGTTCCCCGGGTGTCGCCGACCGTCGCTCGATCGCCCAGCATGTCTGGGATAACGAGGCCGACGCGTTCGGCTCGAATACCATCGACGTCCACCTGGCCCGGCTGCGCTCCAAGCTCGCAGGCGCCGGAGTGCGGATCGAGACCGTCCGCGGCGTCGGCTACCGCATCACCCCGGTATGAGAGCCAGCCCGGTATGAGAGCCAGCCCCGCAGCCAAGGTCGCCGCCGTCGCGACGGCGGTCATCGCGGGCGTCTACATCATCGGCGTGATCGTGCTCAACCTGGTGGTCGCCAGGCACCTGACCGAGCAGAATGACGAGCGGCTGGCCGGCCGCCTCACCGTGGCCCGGCAGGATCCGGCGGCGTTCAGTCAGCGAGTGGCCCGGGTTGGCTCGCCCGGCGAGGTGGGCAGCGACATCGACGCCGACGGCGCGCCGGTATTTCTCTGGTCCGCGAACGCGCGGGGAGCGGTCACCGGGCACAGCTCCGGCGCGCCCGCGCTGCCCGCGGGCCTGCTCACCGCGCAGGCCCCCCGCAACGGGCTCGCGCTCACCGCGAACCTGGGCCCGGTGGGTTCGTTCCGGCTGAAGATGACGGGGTACGACGGCGGCTGGCTGATCGCGGGCCAGAGCCAGGCTGGCGACGCGCACACCCGGCGCCTGCTGCTGAACGCCGAGATCATCGCCGGGCCGTTCCTGCTGCTGGCGATGTTCTTCGGCTCGCTGGTGGTGGGCCTGCGCGCGCTGGCCCCCGTCGAACAGTCGCGGCGCCGCCAGCTCGAGTTCACCGCCGACGCCTCACATGAGCTGCGTACCCCGCTCAGCGTGATCAGGGCGGAAGCCGACGTAGCCCTGTCCGCCCCGCGGGAGGCGGGTGAGTACCGCGACGCACTGACCAGGATCCAGGGCGAGAGCCAGCGGCTGCGCCAACTCGTGGATGACATGCTGTGGCTGGCCAGGTTCGACTCCCGGCCGCCACCGCCCAGCGACGAGCCCGTCGACCTGGCCACGCTGGCGCAGGCTTGCGCGGACCGGTTCCGTGCCGTCGGTCCCGCCGTCAGCGCGGAGACTCCGAACGGCGCCGTGCTGATCAGCGCGCCGCCGGAGTGGATCGACCGGCTGGCCGGCGTCCTGGTCGACAACGCCTGCCGTCACGCCGGCCCGGACGGGCAGGTCCGGATCCAGGTCCGCGCCCAGGGCAGCCGGGTCAGCCTGACCGTGGAGGACAGCGGTCCCGGCATCGATGAAGCCGACCGGCCGCGCCTGTTCGACCGGTTCCACCGGGCCACCGAGCAGGGCTCGGGTGCCGGCCTCGGGCTGGCCATCGGCGATTCGATCGTGCGCTCGACCGGCGGCCGCTGGCACATCGGCGACTCGCCCCTAGGCGGGGCGCTCATGTCCGTGTCCTGGCGGCATTCCCAGCCGCACCGGACGGCCACCCCGCGCCTGACGGCCAGCAACCTTCACGGCGACGGCGCCCAGCGCGGGTCATACGACGGCGCCTAGCGCGGCTGATACCCACCCCACCACCCTTACCGTCCACCAGGTTCACCCGTGTCGGGTGACGCCCGGCGGAAAGGACGTTGCGAGGATGAACGGGCACGCGTGCCGCGTGACGTTCGATGTAGAAGGTCCGCGGCGGCGGAAGGCTTCCTGACAACAAAGGAGTATCTGTGTCTGAACTGATAGTGATCGGCTACAACGACCAGGCCACTGCCACCCAGGCTTATGACCAGGTCATCGGGCTGAACAAGGACTTCGTGGTCAAGCTCACCGGGCTGGCCATTGTCACCGTCGACGCGGAGGGCAAGAGCCACGTAGAAACCCCGCAGAAGATCGTCGGCGTGTCGGCGGCCTCTGGGGCTTTGTGGGGAATGCTGATCGGCCTGTTGTTCTTCGTTCCGGGCGTGGGACTCCTGCTCGGGGGCGCCATGGGCGCGCTGTTCGGCAAGCTGGGCAAGACCGGGATCAACGACCAGTTCAGGTCCCAGGTGCAGGACCTGCTCAAGCCGGGCAGCAGCGCAGTTGTGATCATGGCTGACAAGGTCACAGAGGACAAGTTCGCCGACGCGATGAAGCCGTACGGCGGCCAGGTGCTCAAGACCTCGCTGTCTGAGGAGGACGAGAAGGAACTAGCCCACGACCTTGGCGGCGCCAGCTGAACCATCCCACGCCACCGCTCGGATGCTGCCGGGTGAGCCCGGCAGCATCCGCGATCTGCCGATAAGGCCGATAAGGGGAGGGTCAGGGCCAGCCGGAGGCGGACCTCGGCGCGCAGGCCGGGCCCGTTGTCGCTGAGCGACACCGAGCCGCCGTGGGCTTCGGCGGTGGACCGCACGATGGCGAGGCCGAGGCCGGCTCCTTCCACGCCCTGCTTATTCCCGGCCTCCCCGGTCCGGCTCCGCGCGCCCTCCAGGCGCGAGAACCGGCCGAAGGCCCGCTCGGCATCTGCGGCCGGGATACCCGGCCCGTCGTCGGACACGACCAGGACGGCCCAGCCGTCCTGGTCATGGACCGACACGCACACCTGGCTGGCCGCGTGCCGGACCGCGTTGTCCAGCAGGTTCACCAGCAGCCGGCGCAGCGCGTCCGGATCGCCCGCCACCACGCACGGCCCGGGTATCGGCGCCGTCACGTCGGCCCGCACCGGTACCCGGGCCGCGGTGTAGCGCGCCGCGACCGATCCGCACAGCGCGGACAGGTCGGTGGGCTTGCGGCGCAGGTACTGTCCGTCGAGCCGGGCGAGCAACAGCAGGTCCTCGGTCAGCCGGGCCAGCCGCAAGGTGTCGGCGTGCACGTCGCGCGCCGTCTCCAGCCAGTCCAGGCCGTCGGGGTGATCCAGGGCGACCTCGAGCTGAGCGCGGATGCTGGCGATCGGGCTGCGCAGCTCGTGCGCCGTATCCGATACCAGGTCTCGCTGGCGCTGCTGCGCGTCGGCGAGCCTGGAGAGCATGTCGTTCAGGGTGACGGCGAGCGACCGTACCTCGTCGCGGGCAGACGGCACCGGCAGGTCACGTGGTACGCCGGTCTCGGTCACCTCGGCGGCGCCACGGCGCAGTTCGGCGATCGGCCGCAGGGTGTACCCGGTGACCAGCCAGGTAGCCAGGGCCAGCAAGCCGAACAGCAGCGGGGTTCCGATGATCAGGGCCCTGGCCAGCGTGGCCAGGCTGTCGCTGGCCTGGGCGTAGGAGACCGCGGCGATGACGACCTGGTGGCCGCTGGCGCCGACGGCCACGACCCGCAGCAGCGACGGCAGGCCCAGGGGCGGCCCGGTGAGCATGCTGGCCTGGCCGGTCCGGGCGGCCGCCTGCGCCTGCGCGGGCGACAGCATCGGCACCAGCTGGTCCGCGCCCGGCGACACGTCGGTGATCCGGCCGCGGGCGTCGAGCACCTGGATGGTGATCGTCCCGGGGGCGACGGGAACCGGGTTGGGCAGCCGGTTCTGATCGATAAGCGCGGCCACCTCGACCGCGCTTTGCCTGGCTGAGTCGTCGAGCCCGCGGATCAGGGTGACCCGCAGGGCATTGACCAGGAGCACCGCCGCAGCCACCAGGGCGAGCGCCAGCCCGACCGAGGTGACGAGCGTCAGCCGGGCCCGCAGGCTCCGCCGCCGCCACCACCGGGCGGGCCCGTGCCGCTCGCCGCTCACGGTCAGCCCCTCACGGTCAGCCACCGTCAGCGGCCAGCCGGTACCCGGCCCCGCGCACGGTCTGCAGGGCGTTCTTCCCGAACGGCACATCGATCTTGCGCCGCAGGTATCCCGCGTAGACCTCGACGACGTTCATGTCGGTGACCGAATCCGGATCCCAGAACATGGTCCAGCAGTTCTGCCTTCGGCACCACCTGCCCCGCCCGCCGCATCAGGTACTCGAGCAGCGCGAACTCCCTGGCGGTCAGCTCGATGTCCGCGTCCGCGCGGCGGACGGTCCGGGCCCCCGGGTCGAGGTACAGGTCACCGGCCGCCAGCACCGCCGGGCGTGGCCTAGCGCCCCGGCGCAGCAGCGCGCGCAGCCGGGCCGCGAGCACCACGTAGGAGAAGGGCTTGGTCATGTAGTCGTCAGCGCCCAGATCGAGCCCGTCGGCCTGGTCGTACTCGCCGTCCTTGGCGGACAGGATGAGCACTGGCACCCAGTTCCGATCGGCCCGGAGCCGCTCGCATACCTGGTAACCGGACAAGCCGGGCAGCATCAGGTCGAGCACCACGGCGTCATACTCGCCCTCCCGGGCCAGGTGCAGGCCGTCCACGCCGTCGTGGGCGACGTCGACGACGAACCCCTCGGCGGTCAGGCCGCGGCGCACCGCGGAGGCGAGCCGCCGTTCGTCTTCTACCACTAGCACCCGCACGGTCCCAGTTTGACCCACTATTGCCGGTGCCGTCGCCGGGCTCTCAGGGTGCTCACAGCGGCAGCCCGGCACTGTGGAGGAGCGCGGTCAGGGCCGGCACCACGGGGGCGGGCCTTGACAGCGGCGTACCGCGTCAACGGGTAGGCTCCGAAAACGGGTGAGGTGTCATGGTTGGAATACCGAGGTTGTCCAGGCGGGCCAGATGGGTGGTTCCGGCTGGTGGGCTGGTCATCACGGGCGGGGTCATAGCCGGGTCACTGATTTCCGTAGCCCAGGCCGCTCCCGGGCTGCCTGCGCAGACCCCGGCTCAGCTCCTCGTCAAGGTGGCGGACTCCACGACCCCGCCGCTGACCGGGACGGTGGTCGAGACCGCCTCGTTCGGTTTGCCCGCCCTGCCCGCCACCGAGAACCCCACGTCGCTGTCGTCGCTGCTCACCGGGTCGCACACGGTCCGGATATGGTACTCAAGCCCCGATCACTTCCGGCTGGCCGCGCCGCAGTCGCTGAGCGAGAGCGACGTGATCAGGGACGGCAGCACCGCCTGGCTGTGGCAGAGCACCCTGAATAAGGTCACCAAGTTCACCCTCGCGCCGCATTCGGCGACGGCCGTACCGAAGCAGCCGCTGACGCCGCAGCAGGCGGCCCAGCAGGTGCTGGCCGCGGTCGGACCGACCACCACGGTCAGCGTGGCCAGCAACGTCACGGTGGCCGGGCAGGCGGCCTATGGCCTGGTGCTCGCGCCCAAAGACGCCAGGTCGCTGGTGGGCCAGATCCAGATCGACGTCGACGGCCGCAACGGCGTGCCGCTCCGGCTGCAGGTCTTCGCCCGCGGCGCGAGCAGCCCGGCCTTCGGTGTGGGTTACACTGCGATCCAGTTCGTGACCCCGGCCCCCGCCGACCTCAGCTTCACCCCGCCGCCGGGATCGACGGTCACCCAGGTCAACATGGCCGGCGGCGTCAAGGGAACCACGGGTAACGCGAGCTCCGGCGGTTCGACGATCGGATCCGGCTGGCTGACCGTGCTCAAGCTGCCGTCCTCCGCGCTGACCCCGAGCGTCCCCGCCAAGGGGTCCTCGGCCGGCCCCGGCGGTGCCAGCGGCGCCGGTGACAGCTCCGCCGTACTGCGCGCCCTGCTCGCGTCGGCCACCCCGGTGCACGGCGCCTGGGGCACCGGTCGGCTGCTGCGGACCAGCCTGGTCTCGGTGCTGATGACCGACCAGGGCAGCACGTTCGTGGGCGCGGTGGAGCCAAGCGTCCTCTACGCGGCGGCGACCGCCCACCAGGCCGCAGGGACACCTTGACCGCGATCTCGACCAGCGGGCTGACCAAGCGGTTCCGCGGCGGTCAGCTCGCCGTCGACCATATCGACCTGGCCGTGCCGGACAGCTCGGTCTACGGCTTCCTCGGCCCGAACGGATCGGGCAAGACCACCACGATCAGGATGCTGCTCGGCCTGGCCTTCCCGACCGCGGGCCAGGCCGCGCTGCTCGAGGTGCCGATGCCCGACGGCGCCACCCAGGTGCTGCACCGGGTCGGCTCGCTGGTCGAAGGCCCGGCCTTCTACCCATTCCTGACCGGCCGTGACAACCTGGCCAGGTACGATGCCGCTGACCGGACCGCCGACCCGCGGACGGCGCGGGCCAGGATCGAGGCGGCCCTGGACCGGGTGGGCCTGCTCGGGGCGGCGAAGAAGCGGTACCGCAACTACTCCCTCGGCATGAAGCAGCGGCTGGCCATCGCCGCGGGCCTGCTGCGGCCCCGTGAGCTGATCATCCTGGACGAGCCGACGAACGGGCTCGACCCCCAGGGGACGCGGGAGGTACGCGCGCTGATCAGGCAGATCGCCGCCGACGGCACCACCGTGTTCGTCTCCTCGCACCTGCTGGCCGAGGTGGAGCAGATCTGCACGCACGTGGGAGTGATGCGGACCGGCCGGCTGGTCTTCTCCGGATCGCTGCCCGAGCTGCGGCGGACCGGAGCCGCCAGGGTCACCGTCCAGACCGCCGACCCGGAAGCGGCGGCCAAGGTGCTGACCGGGCTGGGTCTGGCCGACGCGCGCGCGACCGCGGCTGAGGTTTCCGAGTCGGCCACCGGCCAGCCCCTGGCCGAGACGTCACCCGGGGCCATGCCCGAAGTGTCGTCCGGGGCCACGCCCGAGGTGTCGCCCGGGGCCACGCCCGAGGTGTCGCCCGGGGCCACGCCCGAGGTGTCGGCGCTGCTCGGCGACGCGTCGCCGGAGCAGGTCTGCGCCGAGCTCGTCCACGCCGGGATCGGAGTCCGCGGCTTCGCGGTCACCTCACCGAGCCTGGAAGACCTGTTCGTCGGGCTCACCGGGGAAGGCTTCGATGTCGGCGGCTGACGTAGCGGTTCCGGCTGGGCACGCAGTTCGGCCCGTTCGGTCCTATCTGAGATTTTTCATGGCCGAGCTCCGGCTGGTTTTCCTGCGCCGCAGGAACCTGCTGCTGCTCGCCGTGACCGCCATCTTCCCGCTCGTCATCGGCATTGCCCTGCGCCTGGCCTCGCCTCATCCGCAGGGCGGCAACGGGGCCGGGGTGGCGTTCTTCAACCAGCTGGCGGGCAACGGCGTATTCCTCACCTTCATCGCGCTCAGCACCCTGCTCGTTCTCATCCTGCCGGTCGTGGTCGCGGTGGTGGCGGGGGACTCGGTGGCCGGCGAGGCCGGCTACGGCACGCTGCGTTACCTGCTTGCCGTGCCCGCTGGGCGGACCAGGCTGCTCGCGGTCAAGTACGGCGCGATCGTGACGTTCGGTCTGGCCGCGACGTTCATCGTCTCGGCGGTGGCGCTGGTCGCCGGCGCCGCGCTGTTCCCGGTCGGACCGGTGACCCTGTTGTCCGGGACGACGGTCTCGCTGCCGGACGGGCTCGTGCGGCTGCTGTTCGTCACCTTGTACGTCGCGGCCGCGATGGCCGCGCTCGGCGCCATCGGGCTGGCCATCTCGACGATGACCGAGCACGCGATCGGGGCCATCGCCACCGTGATGATCCTCGTGGTGGCCAGCGAGGTGGTCGACAACGTGCCGCAGCTCGCGGCGGTCGGCCCGTACCTGCCCACCCACTGGTGGCTCTCCTTCGACGCCCTGCTGCGCGCGCCGGTCGATACCTCCACCCTGCTCCGGGGGCTGCTGTCGTTCGCGGTCTACGCGCTGCTCTTCTGCTCCATCGCCTGGGCCCGCTTCACCTCGGCCGACGTCACCAGCTGACCCCGCGCTGGCAGGCGCTCCCGGCGCCACAGCGCTCCCGGCGCCCCGCGCTGGCAGGCGCTCCCGGGGCCACAGCGCTCCCGGCGCCCCGCGCTGATCGGCGCTACAGCGCTCCCGGCGCCCCGCGCTGATCGGCGCTACAGCGCTCCCGGCGCCCCGCGCTGATCGGCGCCTCCCTGATTCCGTGCGCATAGCAGATGCGTCCTATGTGTTATTGCAACTACTTTGCAAGTACTTCTAAACTGAGCTGAGGTGACATTCTCGCAGGAAGGCGACCCAATGCCCGATCCGCGTGCCCGTCTGGCCAAGATCCGCCGCAGCCTGAGCCCAGCCGAGTGGGCCCGGTTCGGCGGCATGGTCGTGGCGGTCATCGGGCTGCATGTGCTCGGCTGGGTCATGCTGGCCGCCGCGCTCAGCGGCCACTACCACATCAGCAAGACGATGGTGTTCGGGGTGGGGACGGGGGCGCTGGCCTACACCCTGGGCATGCGGCACGCGTTCGACGCCGACCACATCGCGGCGATCGACAACACCACCCGCAAGCTGGTCAGCGAGGGCAAGCGGCCGCTCTCGGTGGGGTTCTTCTTCTCCCTCGGCCACTCCAGCGTGGTGTTCGCGCTGGCCATCCTGCTGAACTTCGGCATCCGGGGCCTGGATAACCAGGTCCGGAACGGCAATTCCGGGCTGCACAGCATCACCACCGTCGTGGGGACCTGCGTGTCCGGGTTCTTCCTGTTCCTGATCGCCGCGTTCAACATCGTCATCCTGGCCGGGATCATCCGGGTGTTCCGCGAGATGCGCCGCGGCGCGTATGACGACGAGCAGCTGGAGGAGCAGCTGAACAAGCGCGGCCTGATGAACCGGTTCCTCGGCCCGCTGGCCCGCAAGGTCGACACGCCGTGGAAGATCTACCCGATCGGGTTCCTGTTCGGCCTGGGATTCGATACCGCCACCGAGATCGCGCTGCTGGTGCTGGCGGGCACGGCGGTGGCCGGCGGCCTGCCGTTCTACGCGATCTTGTCGCTGCCGATCCTGTTCGCGGCCGGGATGAGCCTGTTCGACACCGCGGACGGCTGCTTCATGAACTTCGCCTATGACTGGGCGTTCGCCAAGCCGGTCCGCAAGGTGTACTACAACATGACCATCACGGGCCTGTCGGTGTTCGTCGCGGTGTTCATCGGCGCGATCGAGCTGCTGGGCCTGGTTGCCCAGAACTCGAACCTGAACGGGTCGTTCTGGTCGTTCCTGGCGAACTTCAACATCAACACGGCCGGCTTCGTCATCGTCGGGGTGTTCGTGGTGACCTGGATCATCGCCTTGTCCGTCTGGCACTTCGGCCGCATCGAGCAGAAATGGGATACCGGACACCCGGTCACGGCCGACACGCCAGATTAGCCACTCCCGCCCCCTGCGCCCCCCCAGCTTTTGCGCCCCGGCCCAACGCCGCAGCGTGGACATTCAATGAATGTGGCACTCTACCCAGAAGAATCATTAGAACGTCACGTTGATTGAATCGGGCTGCGCGGGAACCGGTGCGGGCTGTTACCAAGGTGCAGGGTGTTACCAGGTGAAGTCTTCTTCCCAGAATTCAGTGGTGCCGCGGGGGGAGGTGGTGCCGGTGGGGGGTGTGGTGCCGCTGGAAATGGTGGTGCCACTGGTGCCACTGGTGCCGGTGGTGCCGGTGGTGCCGGTGGTGCCGGTGGGGGGTGTGGTGCCGGTGGGCGACGGCGGACGGGTGGTTTCCTGGGCGCGGAGCTCGACCCGGCGGATCTTGCCGGAGATCGTCTTGGGCAGCTCGCCGAACTCGACCCGGCGGATCCGCTTGTAAGGCGCCACCCGCTCGCGGCAGAACGCCATGATGGACTGCGCCAGCTCGCCCGACGGCGAGCGGCCCACAGCGAGCAGGATGTAGGCCTTCGGCACGGCCAGCCGGACGGGGTCCGGCGACGGCACCACCGCGGCCTCGGCCACCGCCTCGTGCTCGATCAGGATGCTCTCCAGCTCGAACGGCGAGATGCGGTAGTCCGAGGCCTTGAAGACGTCGTCGGTCCGGCCCACATAGGTGATGTAGCCGTCATCGTCGGAGGTCGCCACGTCACCGGTGTGGTAGTAGCCGCCCCGCATGGCCTCGTCATTCAACGCCGAATCGTCCAGGTAGCCGGTCATCAACCCGAGCGGCCGTCGGGAAAGCTCCAGGCAGATCTCCCCGTCGCGGGCCGGCTCGCCGGTCAGCGGATCCACCAGCGTGACCCGGTACCCGGGCAGCGGCCTCCCCATGGACCCCGCCCGCACCACCTGCCCAGGAGTGTTACCCACCAGCGCGGTGGTCTCGGTCTGACCGAAGCCGTCCCGGACCGTGATCCCCCAGGCCTTGCGCACCTGCTCGATCACCTCAGGGTTCAGCGGCTCGCCCGCGGCCACGCACTCGCGCAGCGCGGAGGTGTCGGCCGCGGCCAGGTCGGCCTGGATGAGCATCCGCCACACGGTGGGCGGGGCGCAGAACGTGCTCACCTGGCAGTCACCCAGCGCGGCCAGCAACGAAGCAGCCGAGAACCGCTGATATCCCAGGACCAGGACGGTGGCGCCCGCGTTCCACGGCGCGAACACATTGCTCCAGGCGTGCTTGGCCCAGCCGGGCGAGGACAGGTTCAGGTGCACGTCGCCCGGCTGGATGCCGATCCAGTACATCGTGGACAGGTGCCCCACCGGGTAGCTGACCTGCGTGTGCCCGACGAGCTTGGGCAGGGCCGTGGTGCCCGAGGTGAAGTAGAGCAGCAGCGGGTCACCGGCCCGGGTGATGCCATCGGGCGTGAACCCGGGTGGCTCGGTGAACGCGTCGGCATAGGCGTGCCAGCCCTCCGCCGGCTCGCCCAGGGGGTCACCCACCGCGATCCGCGTCCACTCGCCCGGCACCTGGCCAAACTTCGCCAGCTGCGACGTGTCGGTGATGACGTGCCGGACCTGGCCCCGGGCGCCCCGGTCCACCAGATCGGCCGACTGCAGCAGCGTGGACGCCGGGATGATCACGGCCCCGAGCTTCATCGCGGCCAGAATGACCTCCCACAGCGGCACCACGTTGCCGAGCATCAGCAGCACTCGGTCGCCGCGCCGGACGCCGAGGCCGCGCAGCCAGTTGGCGACCTGCCCGGATCGGGTGGCCAGCTCCGCGTAGGACAGGCTGACATCAAGCCCGTCGTCGGCGACGATCCGCAGCGCGGGCCGGTCCGGATGCTCGCCCGCGATCACGTCGAACCAGTCGAGCGCCCAGTTGAACTCGCCGAGTTCGGGCCAGGCGAACTCGCGCCAGGCGGATTCGTAGTCGTCCCGGTAGCCAAGCAGCAGGTCCCGCGCCGCGCGGAACGCGCCCGTCGGCGAGGTGCCCGTCGGCGAGGCAGCGGTCGGTGAGGCAGCGTCGGTCATAGCCCTATGGTGGCAGCTACCGGGTGCATTACGAAAGACAGCCGGTCAGCCGTCGGCGCCCGGGCTGACCAGGCCCGTCTCGTAGGCCAGCACGACCGCCTGGACCCGGTCACGCAGCTGCAGCTTGGCCAGGATCCGGGCCACGTGGGTCTTGACCGTCGCCTCGCTCAGCGTCAGCGCGGCCGCGAGTTCGGCGTTGCTCAGGCCGCGCGCGACCAGGCCGAGAACCTCGAGCTCGCGTGGCGTGAGGGCGGACAGGTCCCCGTTGGCCCGCCCGGACGCCGACCCGGACGCCTCGCGCGGGGCGAACCGCTCGACCAGGCGGCGGGTGATGGACGGGGCGAGCAGCGCGTCGCCGCAGCGCACCAGGCGGACGGCGGCGATCAGGTGCTCGGGGGAGACGTCCTTGAGCAGGAAGCCGCTGGCCCCGGCGGACAGCGCGGCGTAGACGTACTGGTCCAGGTCGAACGTGGTGAGGATGATGATCCGCACGTCGGACCGGACCCCTTGGGCCGCCAGGATGCGCCTGGTCGCCTCGAGCCCGTCCATCTCGGGCATCCGGATGTCCATCAGCACGACGTCCGGCCGGTACTTGAGCGTGGCCGCGACGGCCTCCCGGCCGTCCGCGGCCTCCGCCACCACATCGATGCCCGCGGAGCGCAGGATCAGCCGGAAGCCGCCGCGCACCAGCGTCTGGTCGTCGGCGATGACCACGCGGGGAGCCTCCGGTGTCACGTGGCCTGGAATTCCGGCCAGACGGACCCGGGCGGGCCGCCGAGGCCGCCTGCGCCCGCGGGTTCCAGCGGGATCCTGGCCTGGACGCGCCAGCCGCCGCCCGGACGCGGCCCCGCGTCCAGGTCACCGCCGTAGATGGCGATCCGCTCCCGCAGCCCGATCAGCCCGCGCCCGCCCGCCCCCGGCGGCTGGGACCGGCCCGGCCCCGTCAAGCCCGTCAAGCCCGTCAAGCCCGTCAAGCCCGTCAAGCCCGCCAGCGCATCTGCCGGCCGGCCGTCATCCGCCACGTCGATCAGCAGATCGCGCGGGCGGTACTCGATGCGGACGACCGTGCGGGCCTGGTTCGCGTGCTTGATCACGTTGGTCAGCGCTTCCTGGACCACGCGGTAGGCGGTCAGGTCCACGCCGGGCGGCAGGGCGCGCGACCCGGTGATGGTCAGCTCGACCGGCAGCCCGGCGGCGCGAACCCGCTCCACCAGCGACCGAACCTGCCCCACATCGGGCTGCGGGACCAGCACCACGTCGCCCCCGTCGGGCGCCTCGCCGGACGGGGCCAGCAAGCCGAGCAGGTGGCGCAGTTCGCCCATCGCGGTCCGGCCGCTGGCCTCGACCGCGAGCAGTGCCTCTATAGCGATCTGGGCCTCGATGGCGGTCTGGGCCTCGCGGGCCTGGCCGGGCGAGCTGCCGAGCACCCGGCGCGCGGCGCCCGCCTGCACCACCATCACGCTCACGTTGTGCGTCACCACGTCGTGCAGCTCGCTCGCGATCCGGGCCCGCTCCGCCTCGACCGCGCGGCGGGTCTCGGCCTCGTGTGAGGCCTCGGCCGCAAGCAGCCGCGCGGCCGAGTCGCCGGCCCGCTGCCGCCAGGTGCGCACCGCGAGCGCGACCGCCACCGTCGGCAGCAGGACCAGGAACGCGGTAAAGCGGGCGGGTACCGGCGGCGTGGTGTTCGCGAAGGCCGCGGTGACGATGATCGCCGCGACGGTCACGCTGGCCAGGGCCGCCTGCCGGTACTTACCGTAGGCGACCGCGCTGTAGGCGGCGAAGATCACGGCCGCGAAGCTGACCGTCGTGACATAGTTGTGGCTGGCGATCACCGCGGCCATGATTACGCCGAACGAGGTGGCTGGATAGCGACGCCGGAGTGCAAGTGGCGCCGTGGTCAGCGCGATACCGAGCACGACGAAAAATGGCGCCGGCCCCAGTGGCCCGGTGCCCAGCACGACCCGGGGCGCCATCCCGGGCACCACGTAAAGGGTCCTCCCGAAGCTGCCTGACCGGGCCCGCTCGATCGCCCCCACCAGAGCCGCCAGCGTGGCCACCACGGCGATAGCGGTGTCGACCACTGCATCCGACCGTCTGTCCGCCGTCACCATCTCATTGTCACCTGGTCCGGGGCGGGAACCGTCGCCCGTTCGGCGTAATTATGTACATCCTGCGGATGACGGCCTTTCCTTTTACGGTACGGAAGTTGGCCCTGGCGGGGGACGCGGCCGCGGCGGCCACGTTCGTACCGTCCTGGCATGGATACTCTCGTACAGCTCAGCGATGTGACCAAACTTTATGACCACGACGGGGCCCCGGCGGTGGCCCACGTCAGCCTGGAGGTGGCGCCCGGCGAGGCGCTCGCCGTGATGGGGCCATCCGGGAGCGGCAAGTCGACGCTGCTCAACGTGATCGCCGGGCTCGACCGCCCGACCAGCGGCGAGGTCCGGGTGGGCGGGGACCGGGTGGACAAGCTCAGCGAGACCGGCCTGGCCCGGTTCCGGCGCCGGCAGGTGGGCATGATCTTCCAGTTCTTCAACCTGCTCGACGACATGACCGTCGCGGACAACATCGCCCTGCCGGCCCAGCTGGCCGGCCTGCCGGCCAGCAAGACGCGGGCCCGGGTGGACGAGCTGCTGACGGCGCTGCGGATCGGGCCGCACCGGGACGCGTACCCGGCCCGGTTGTCCGGCGGGGAGCGCCAGCGGGTGGCGATCGCCCGGGCCCTGGTGAACCGGCCCGCGCTGCTGCTCGCCGACGAGCCGACCGGGGCGCTGGACACCGCGACCGGGGAGGAAATCGGCGAGCTGCTGCTCGACCTCAACTCCTCCGGGCAGACCCTGGTCCTGGTGACGCACAACCCCGTGCTGGCGGCCAGGTACGCGCGCCGCGTGATCCAGCTCGTCGACGGCCAGATCGCCAGCGACGCTGTTGCCGGGGCACAGCGATGAGGGCGACCTCGCCCCGCAGCGCCGGCCCGGTGGTCCGGGCCGCGCGGGGCGGGCTGGCCGGGCGCCGCGTGCAGGCCATGGTGATCGGGCTGGTGGTACTGGTCTCCACCGCGGCCAGCACGCTGGCGCTCGGCCTGCTCGTCGACTCCAACGCCCCCTTCGACCACGCGTTCGCCGCGCAGCACGGCGCGCACGTGATGGCCACCGTCACCCCGTCCGCCCAGCTGGCCGCCACCACCAGGCTGCCCGGAGTGACCGCGGCGGCCGGGCCGTTCGCCGAGACGACGGTCACCATGACTATCCCGCAGGCGGGCGGCCCAGGTGGCGGACCGTCCGGCGTGTTCGAGGGCCAGCTGACCGTGGTCGGCCGGGCCTCACCCGGCGGCCCGGTCGACGACGTGACGCTGACCTCCGGCCGCTGGGCCCGCCAGCCGGGGGAGGTGGTGCTCGAGCGCGACCGGGCCGGCGCGCAGGCGCTGCTCGGGTCGCAGGTCACGGTGAGCGGGGTGCCCGGGTCGCCCCGGCTCACGGTGGTCGGCTTCGCCTCGTCGGCCACCAGGACCGCGCAGGCCTGGGTGGTGCCCGCCCAGATGGCGACGCTGCGCGCACCGGGGACGCCTGACGTGGCGCAGATGCTCTACCGCTTCACCAGCGCAGGAACGAACGCCCAGGTGAACGCGGACATCGCGGCGATCCGCGCCGCGCTGCCGCCCGGCTCGCTGCTGGGCGCGCAGTCCTACCTGACCGTCAAGCTGCAGGCGACCGGCTCGATCGCGCCGTGGGTGCCGTTCATCGTGGCGTTCGGGCTGATCGGGCTGGTGATGTCGGTGCTGATCGTGGCCAACGTGGTCAGCGGGGCGGTGGCGGCGGGCACGCGGCGGATCGGCGTGCTGAAGTCCATCGGGTTCTCGCCCGGGCAGGTGGTGGCGGCGTACCTGATCCAGGTGGCGGTGCCCGCGGTGGCCGGCTGCGTGGCGGGCGTGGGCGTCGGCAACCTGCTGTCGGTGCCCTTGCTCGGCCAGACCGCGCAGGTGTACGGCGTGGGGGCGCTGGCCGTGCCGGTCTGGGTCGACCTGGCCGTGCCGCTGGCCATGCTGGCGCTGACCGGCGCGGCGGCGCTGGCGCCGGCCCTGCGCGCCGCGCGGCTGAGCGCGGTGCAGGCCATCGCGACCGGCCGGGCGCCGCGCCCGTCCGGCGGGTACGCGGCGCACCGGCTGCTCGGCCGGGACCCCCTGGCCCGGTGGCTGCCCCGGCCGGTGACGATCGGGCTGGCCGGCCCGTTCGCGCGGCCGGCTCGCACCCTGGTCACGCTGGCCGCCATCGTGTTCGGCGTGATCGCGGTGACGTTCGCGGCAGGCCTGGGCACGTCGCTGGACCGGGTCGAGGCCGACCTGTCGCACGCGTCGGCCCAGCCCGTGCAGGTGTCCCTGCCGGGCACCGGCCCCGGCGCCGGCCCGGGCATCACGAAAACGCCAGGCTCCGGCGCGCCGCCGCCCATGCTCAGCCTGGCCGCCCAGGAGCGCGCGGTGCAGGCCGTGCTGCGCGCCCAGCCCGGCACGCTGCACTACGTGGCCGAAGCCGACGACCAGATCAGCGTCCTCGGCCTGGCCGACCGCCTGTCACTGACCGCCTTCGGCGGCGACGCGAGCTGGACCGGGTACGCGCTGATCACCGGGCGCTGGTACGCCGGGGCCGGTATTGGGGGCCAAGCCGACGTGAACACGGCCTTCCTCACCGCGACCGGCACCGCGGTGGGGGACACCTACCCGCTGACCTCCGGCGGCCGGCACGTTACGGTGCGGATCGCCGGCGAGATCTTCGACCCAGCCGGCGGCCGCCCGGAGATCATCGCCGGGCTGCCCACCCTGGCCGGCCTTGATCCCGGCCTGGCGGTGGGCCAGTACGACGTGGCGCTGAAGCCGGGCACTGATGCCACGGCCTACGCGAGCGCGGTCGGCCGGGTGCTCGGGCTGGACTATTCGGTCAACACTGCCTCGAACAGCTCACCGGAGCTGCTGGCCATCCTCGGCCTGGTCGCGACGCTGACGCTGCTGCTGGCGGCGGTGGCCGGGCTCGGCGTGCTCAACACCGTCGTGCTGCAGATCAGGGAGCGCGTGCACGACATCGGCGTGTTCAAGGCGGTTGGCATGACGCCACGGCAGACGACGGTCATGGTGGTGTGCTCGGTGGCCGGCATCGGGCTGGTCGCCGGGCTGATCGCGATCCCGGCCGGGATCGCGCTGCACCACTACGTGCTGCCGGTCATGGGCCACGCCGCGCAGACCGCGGTGCCGGCCTTGGTGCTGAACGTGTACCGCCCCTGGGAGCTGGTCCTGCTCGCGCTGGCCGGCCTGGCCATCGCGGTGGCCGGGGCGCTGGCCCCGGCGAGCTGGGCAGCCCGGACCCGCACCGCGTTCGCGCTGCGCGCCGAGTAGCCCCTTAGCGGCGCCGGCCCCCGGCACACTCGATGCAGGTCCGTGCGGCCGGGCGGGCGGCCAGCCGGTCTTCGCCGATGGGCCGCCCGCACTGGTCGCACAGGCCGTACCGGCCCTCCGCCAGCCGCTCCAGCGCGGCGTCGAACGCCGCCACCTGCTCGCAGGCCGCCTCGAGCAGGGCGGCGGCGTGCTGGCGCTCGAACGCCAGCGTGGCGCCCTCCGGGTCATGCTCGTCGTCGGTCCCGGCCGAACTAGCCGCCTCCGCCAGCCAGGCGAACTCCCGCTGGAGCACCGCCACCCGCTGCCGGGCGCGCTCCCGCTCGGCCAGTAGTACCTCACGCGCGGTCGCCATGTGCCGCTTCTCGGTTGACCATTGGTCAATTGTCTCTCGGCCCTCGCACACGACCTGCGGCCCGGGTCGGGATGATGATCCCGACCTGGACTATGACTGGCCTGGCTCGGCGACGCCGGACTGGATGGACGAGGTGCCGCTGGAGGTGATCACCGCCCAGCCGCAGGCGGATGGGGCGGAACATGCCGCGCTGATGGCCCGGCCCCGGCGGCGCCCGGTACCAGCGGATAGTCCCGTCTGGCGGACGCGTTCGAGGGCTTCAGCTCATTTTCATGTTGGCTGGGTAGCCTCTCCACACGATGAAGGGCACGAGCCGCACGACTCATAGGTTACCGAGAGGGTTCGTGCAGCCATTTCCGAGTCCGTGACCGCAGAATGGGTAACATGAGCAGCGCACACCGAGACGGGATCCGCCGGGCCATTGCCGCCAGGGAACTGGGCCGGGACAAGGTCCGGTCCACCACCACCGCGGTCACCATGGCCAGCGTGGTGACGGCTGGTGCGCTGGCCCTGGCCCTGCCGGGGTCCACGCACCATAGCACCACGTCCACCTCGACGTCGACCGGCTCGTCCTCAACGGGCTCCACCTCGACGAATTCGGGATCATCGAACTCGAATTCCGGCTCTTCAGGCTCCGGCTCAACCAGCTCGGGCTCGTCATCCTCCAACTCGGGCAACTCCAGCAACTCGGGCTCGAGCGGCCTCGGCTCTGGCTCCTCGCCGATCTCAAGTTCCGGCGGCAGCCAGGTCACCTCCGGCGGCTCGTGATGCCGCGCCCCTGCGGGGATACGGCTGCCGACGCCGACGCGTCCTCCGGACAGGCCGATGCCTCGGCCAGCTGGCGGGCCCTCGGGACGCTGGTCCAGCTCGTGGTGACCGACCCTCGATGCCTGGCCGAGGCCCGGCGCCTGCTGACGGCCGACCTCGCCGAGGTGGACCTGGCCTGCAGCCGGTTCCGCGCCGACTCGGAAATCTGCAGCCTGCGGATCGTCAACGGCCGCCCGGCGCGGATCAGCCCGCTGCTGGCCGAGGCCATCGCGGTGGCGCTGCGGGCGGCCAGCCTGACCGACGGTGACGTGGACCCGACGGTGGGCGCGGCCATGTCCGCGATAGGATACGATCGTGATTTCGAACAGATCAAGCGCACCGGGCCGGCTCTCGCACTCACCGTCAGGACGGTGCCCGGCTGGCGCCAAGTCCACCTGGAAGGCCAGTCCCTGACCATGCCGGCCGGAGTCCAGCTCGACCTTGGGGCGACCGCGAAGGCGTGGGCCGCGGACCGGTCCGCCGCGCGGATCGCGTCCCGGCTCGGCTGCGGCGTACTGGTCAGCCTGGGCGGCGACATCGCGGTGGCCGGCCCCGCCCCGCAGGACGGGTGGCGGATCCGGGTCCAGGACGTGACCGGCTCGCCTGCCGATCCGCCGGCCGGCCCGTACGCGCTGATCGCCATTCGCGACGGCGGCCTGGCCACCTCGAGCACGGCCGCGCGCCGCTGGCAACGCGGCGGCGACGTGCTGCACCACATCCTCGACCCGCGCACCGGTCTGCCCGCCGAAGCCGTCTGGCGGACCGTCTCGGTCGCCGCGAAGACCTGCGCCGACGCCAACGCGGCCAGCACGGCCGCGGTCATCCGCGGCCGCCGGGCGCTGGGCTGGCTGGCCCAGCTCGGCCTCCCGGCCCGGCTGGTCGACACGACCGGCGTGGTGTTCACCGTGGCCGGCTGGCCCGACGAGCCCCACCCCGACGAGCCTCACCCCGACGAGCCCCACTCCCACGATCTCGAGCCCGACGACCGGGAACAGTCAGAGGCTGTGCAGAAGTAACGTACAGGCGCCGCATATAGCGGTCGCCGAAGATGGATGACGTGAACGAGAACCAACAAGACGGACGGGAACCACTGACATGAGCGGGAGTACCGCCTTCTGGTACGCCAGCCGCGCGACCGGGATCGTCGCCCTGCTGTTGCTGACGGCCGTGCTGGTGCTCGGCATCCTGGTCAACCGGCAGGGCCGCCTGCCCGGCCTGCCGCGGTTCGCGGTGACGGACCTGCACAAGAACCTCTCCCTGCTCGCGGTAGCGTTCATCGCGGTGCATGTGTTCACCGCGGTGCTCGATACCTACGTCCACATCCCGCTGCTCTCCGCGGTCATCCCGTTCGCTTCCGGCTACGAGCGGTTCTGGCTGGGCCTGGGCGCGATCTCGCTGGACATGATGATCGCGATGATCGTGACCAGCCTGCTCCGCGGCCGGATGAACCGCATCCTGTGGCGGGCCATCCACCTGCTCGCCTACGCCAGCTGGCCGGTCGCGTTCGCGCACAGCATCGGCTCGAGCAAGGACCTGCAGCAGGGCTGGATGCTCGATATGGCCATCGGCTGCGCCTTGATCGTCGCGGCGGCGGTAATCTGGCGGCTGGCTCACGCGGCCCGCCAGGTGCCCAGGGCCGGACGGGTCGCCGCGGTCTTCGCCCAGCACACTGCGATGTCGAGTAGGTCTTCGGGTCAGAATCGCCGGACCCGCGAGGGCGTGACGCGATGACCACCACCGTCAATGAAACGGCACCAGGCGGGGCAGCCCGGCAGGCTGCCGGGCTGCCCCGCCTGCTGCCGGCCACCCCCGAAGACCTGCGCGGCCACCTCGCCCGGTACGGCGCCGCGCCGTACCGGGGCCGGGCCGGCGTGCTGATCGGTGACATCGAGGCCTCCGGCCTGACCGGCCGGGGCGGCGCGGCCTTCCCGGTGTACCGGAAGATGGCCGTCGTGGCCCGGGGCCGCGGCCGTAAGGCGGTCGTCGCCAACGGCTCGGAGAGCGAGCCGGCCAGCCGCAAGGACGAGCTGCTGCTGCGGCTCGCGCCGAACCTCGTGCTCGACGGGCTGCAGCTGGCCGCCGAGGCGGTCGGCGCCACCGAGGCGCACCTGTACCTGCACTACGGGCCCACGCCCGAGATCTTGCGGGCGCTGGCCGAACGGGCCGCGCGCGGCCTGGACGGCCTCAGCGTGACGATCACGCAGGCCCCGCCGCGGTTCCTGGCCGGCCAGGAAACGGCGCTGGTGAACCGGCTCGGCGGCGGCCCCGCGCTGCCCACGTTCCAGCCCCCGCGGGTGAGCGAGCGCGGCCTGGGTGGCGCGCCGACCCTGGTGCAGAACGTGGAGACCCTGGCCCACCTGGCGCTCATCGCGCGGTACGGCCCGCGCTGGTTCCGTGCGGTCGGCACCGACGCCGAGCCCGGCAGCATGCTCACCACGGTCTACCAAACGGACGGAAAGACCCGAGTAGTGGAAACGGAGATCGGCGCACCGCTGCGGACCCTGCTGAGCAGCGGCGCCGAGACTCAGGCCTGGCTGGTCGGCGGCTACCACGGCACCTGGCTGCCGATGCCGCAGGCGGCCGGCCTCACCCTGGCCAACGACACGCTGAAGAGGTTCGAGGCGTCGGTCGGCGCCGGCGTGCTCGTGGCGCTGCCGGCCGACCGGTGCGGCCTGACCGAGGCGGCCCGGGTGACCGGCTACCTGGCCGCGGAGTCGGCCGGGCAGTGCGGCCCGTGCCTGAACGGCCTGCCGCGCATCGCGGCCGGGCTCGCCGAGCTGGCGGGTCCCGGCCACCGCAAGCAGACCCGCGCCGACGTCGAACGCTGGGCCGGCCTGGTCACCGGCCGCGGCGCCTGCAACCACCCCGACGGCACGGTGCGGTTCGTCCGCAGCGCCCTGACGGTGTTCGCGCCGGAAATCAGCCTGCACGCGCGGGGCCAGTGCTCGGCCACCAACCGCAAGCCGTTCCTGCCGCTGCCGAACGGCATGCCGACAAGCGAAGACGACTGGACCTGACCAATGGCTGACACACTCAAGGTGAACCCGATCGACTGCACCGGGCACGGCGTGTGCGCCGAGCTCCTGCCCGAGCTCATCTCGGTGGACGAGTGGGGCTACCCCATCGTCGATCCGCGCCCGGTGCCCCCGGCCCTGGACCGCGAGGCGCGCCGGGCGGTGGCGGCCTGCCCCGCCCTGGCGCTCAAGCTGATGCGCAACTGACTTCTTCGTAACCGCAAGGTAACCGCGAGCTGGCCCTGGTTCAGCGGTAGGCGGGTGACGGCTCGTCGGTCGGAACTATCCGTACCCCCAGCGGCACGAGGGAGATGGGGATGATCTTGAAGCTGGCGAGCCCGAGCGGGATGCCGATGATCGTCAGGCACAGCAGGATCCCGGCCACCAGGTGGCCGAGCGCGAGCTCCCAGCCGAACAGGATGACCCAGATGACGTTGCCGAGAATGGCGCCGACGCCCATCCCGCCCTCGCGCGGGGCGATGGTCCGGCCGAACGGCCACAGCACATAGCCCGAGATCCGGAACGCTGCAATCCCGAACGGGATCGTGATAACCAGGAAGAACAGGACAAAGCAGAGCAGCCCGGCCAGGGCGTAGAGGATAGCCATCCAGATGCCGCAGAGCACGAGCCAGATCACGTTAAGGATGGTTCTCATCGCGCCGCCCATAGGTTGTCCCGCGATTGCCCGGCGGCCCAGTTTATCAGGAGGCGGCCCTGGCGGCCCCTGAGCTCGAGCGCGTGGAGTTCCTAAATAACATCGTGGCCCGGGTGCGGGTCGATCGGGACGGCCGGGATGCTGCCCAGGCGCCCGGCCTGGTAGTCCTCGAAGGCCTGGACCAGTTCGGCGCGGGTGTTCATGACGAACGGGCCGTAGGCCGCGACCGGCTCCCGGATGGGCTGCCCGCCGAGCAGCAGGATGTCCATGTCCTGCTTGGGGTCCGCGGCGAAGGTGATCGCGTCACCGGCCCCGAACACCGCCAGCTGCCCCATCCGCACCGGACGCTTCTCCGTTCCCACGGTGCCGCTGCCGGCCAGCACGTAGCCGAGCGAGTTGAAGTCCGCCCGCCATGGCAGCCGCACCTGGGCGCCGGCCGAGACGGTGGCGTGCACCAGGGAGATCGGCGTGTGCGTTATCCCCGGCCCGGCATGCCCGTCGAAAGAACCGGCGATCACCCGCAGCAGCGCCCCGCCGTCCGCGGACGAGAGCAAACAGACCTGCCCGGCCCGGATGTCCTGGTAGCGCGGCGGCGTCATCTTCAGCGCTGACGGCAGGTTCACCCACAGCTGGAAGCCGTGGAACAGGCCGCCGCTGACCACGAGTTCCTCCGGCGGCTCCTCGATGTGCAGGATGCCGCCGCCGGCGGTCATCCACTGGGTGTCGCCGTTGGTGATCAGGCCGCCGCCGCCGTTGGAGTCCTGGTGCCGGAACGTGCCGTCGATGATGTAGGTGACGGTCTCGAACCCGCGGTGCGGGTGCCACGCGGTGCCCTTGGGCTCACCCGGGGCGTAGTCGACCTCACCCATCTGGTCCATGTGCACGAACGGGTCGAGCCGCGCGAGGTCCACCCCCGCGAAGGCGCGCCGGACCGGGAACCCCTCGCCCTCGTAGCCGGACGGCGCGGTGGTGACCGAAGTGACCTTCCGCTCGGCCTGCGTGACGTCGGGCTCGCCGATCCGGGGCAGGACGAGTATGTCGTCTACGGTGATCGCTGGCATGGCTTCCTCCTCGGCTTAGATGCCAGCATAACTGTGCTTGAAATATCAATTATTCCGAACGGGCCGTGGTGCGTGCCCCGGTCCGCCTGCTCGTCACCATGGCCTCGGTAGCATTCCGGGCATGGATCCCTATGCGGGCGCGGGTGTGGACGAGCAGCGCGAGCAGGACGTGTTCGCCCGGGCGATGCGCCCCTGGCTGGCCCGGACCACGGTCAGGTCCCCCATGGTGACTCAGATCACCGGCCTGGCCAGCGGTTACTTCGCCACCATGATGCACATCCCGCCCGGGCCGCCGCTCGCGCTGACCACCGACGGGGTCGGCACCAAGATCCTGCTGGCCCGCGAGGCGAACCGGTGGGAGCCGATCGGGATCGACTGCGTGGCCAACAACGTCAACGACGTGATCTGCACCGGGGCGGTGCCGCTCGCGCTGCTGGACTACCTGGCCGTCGACCGGATCGAGGAGGAGGTCCTCGAGGAGGTCGCCCGCGGCCTGTACCTGGGCGCGACCGAGGCCGGGATCGCCATCCCCGGCGGCGAGATCGCCCAGATCGGCGCCATGCTGGCTCCTTCGGCGGGCGGGCCGCCCATGCTCGACCTGGTCGGCACCGCGGTCGGCGCGCTGCCCCCGGGCCGCGACCCGGTGGACGGGTCGCGGGTCAGCGAGGGCGACGTCATCCTGGCCCTGCCCAGCTCGGGCCTGCACAGCAACGGGTTCTCGCTGGCCCGCCGGGCGCTGTTCGAGACGGGCGGGCTGACCCTGGCCAGCCAGCTGCCCGGCACCGGCCAGCGGCTCGACGACGCGCTGCTAGCGCCGACCCGGGTGTACGTGCGGGCCGCGGAGGCGCTGTGGGAGGCGGGCGTCACGCCCCGCGGCCTGGTGCACATCTCCGGCGGCGGCCTGCTCAACCTGGCGCGGCTGGCCGCGGACGTGTCGTACTCACTCGATACGCTGCCGCCGCCACCGCCGGTCTTCGCGCTGATCGCTGAGGCGGGGAAGATCCCAGCCGCCACGATGTTTGCCACCTTCAACATGGGCACCGGCTTCTGCGTGCTCGTTTCCCCGTCCGAGCAGCAGGCCGCGATCGAGGCGCTTACCGATGCGGGCGAGAAACCTATCGTGGCGGGCTCGGTCACCGGGCGCCCCGGCCGGTACGTGTCGATACCTTCGGCGGGATTGCTGGGCCACGGCGATGCCTTCGAGACGGTGCGCGATAACGTCTAAGCATGGATGTCCGTGGCTATGTTGAGGCGAACGCGCGCGAGTTCATCGATGACCTGAAGCAGTGGCTGGCGATACCCTCGATCTCCGCCGACCCTGACCGACACGACGATGTGCGCCGTTCGGCTGAATGGTTGGCAGTTCACCTGCGCGCGGCGGGCTTCCCGGTGGCCGAGGTGTTCCAGACGCCGTCCGGCGGGCTGCCCGCCATCTTCGCCGAATGGCCGGCCGCGGACCCGACCGCCCCCACCGTCCTGGTCTACGGGCACCACGATGTCCAGCCGGTCGAGCCGCTGGAGGAATGGCACAGCCCGCCGTTCGAGCCCGCCGAACGCGACGGCCTGCTGCTGGGCCGGGGCGCCTCCGACGACAAGGGGCAGGTGCTGTTCCACGCCCTCGGCGTACGCGCCTGGCTGGCCGCGAACCCGGCCGCGACCGCGCCGCCGGTCACCATCAAGCTGCTTGTCGAGGGCGAGGAGGAGTCGGGCTCGGAGCACTTCGCCGACCTGCTCCGGCGCGAGCGGGCGCGGCTGGCCTGCGACGTGATCGTGATCAGCGACACCACCATGTGGGCCGCCGACGTGCCGTCCATGTGCACCGGCATGCGCGGGCTGATCCCGGTCGAGGTCACGCTGACCGGGCCGGTCCGGGACCTGCACTCCGGCTCGTTCGGCGGCGGGGTGCCGAACCCGCTGCACGCGATGGCGAGCCTGCTGGCCGGCCTGCACGACGGGCAGGGCCGCGTCACCCTGCCCGGGTTCTACGACCGGGCGCTGCCGCTGTCGCAGGAGGAACGGGACCTGCTGGCCCGGCTGCCGTTCGACGAGAAGCAGTGGCTCGCTGCGGCGGGTGAGAGCGGCGCGGCCTACGGCGAGCAGGGCTTCAGCACGCTGGAGCGGATCTGGGCCCGGCCGACCGCCGAGGTCAACGGCATGTGGGGCGGTCACACCGGCCCCGGCTCCAAGACCATCATCCCCCGGGCCGCGCACGCCAAGATCTCCTTCCGCCTGGTTGCCGACCAGGACCCCGCCGAGGTGGGTGCGGCCTTCCGGGAGTACGTGGCCGCCCACACGCCGGACGGCCTGACGGCCACGGTGACCATCCAGCCGGGGGTCCGGCCCTGCCACTCGCCGATCACCTCCCCGGCCGTGCTGGCCGGGCGCCGCGCGATGCAGCGGGCGTTCGGCCAGCAGGTGCTGTTCACCAAAGAGGGCGGCAGCGGCCCGGAGGCGGACCTGGCCGAGATCCTCGGCGCGCCGCTGGTGTTCGTCGCGGTCGGCCTGGATTCGGACCAGATCCACGCGCCGAACGAGAGCGTGGACCTCTCCCTCCTGCTGCGCGGCGCCGAGGTCTCGGCGTACCTCTGGGACGAGCTAGCCGCCGCGGACCTCGGGTGACGCCGCTGGAGTCGCTCGCACTGTCCCGGGGGACGGTCGACCGGGTTACCCACCGGCGGAACGACAAGCAGTGGCTGGATGCAGCCTGGGCCGATCCGCGCACCCGGGTCCTGGTGGTCTCCGACGGGCGGGCGCTGGTGCGGTTCGACGACGAGGAACATGTCGAGCTGGTCTTCGTATCGCCCGCGCAGGCGCCTCCCGGGACCCGGTTCCTGCTCGGGCAGGACGCCGACGGCGTGGTCTACTTCGGGGTCTCGGCGCCTTTGCCCGCCCCGCCCGACGGGACCCGGGCGGCCTTGCTGCGGGAGGTGGGCGTGCTGCTCGGGGACCGCGACGCCGGGCTGTTCACGCACGCGGTGGCGCTGGCCAACTGGCACGACACGCATACCCACTGCCCGCTGGACGGCACGCCCACGATCCCGGACCCGGGCGGCCACTCGACCCGGTGTCCCGCGGATGGCACCGAGCACTTCCCGCGGACCGATCCCGCCGTGATCATGCTGGTGACCGACCCCGATGACCGGTGCCTGCTGGCCAGGAACGCCGCCTGGCCCGGCCGCCGGGTGTCGATCCTGGCCGGGTTCGTCGAGCCGGGCGAGTCGGCCGAGCAGGCCGTCATCCGCGAAGTGGCCGAGGAAACTCAGATCAAGGTCACGAACGTGCGCTACGTCGGCAGCCAGCCCTGGCCGATGCCGCGCAGCCTGATGCTCGGCTTCCGCGCCGAAGCGCCGGCGGGCCAGGCCATCGGCGTGGACCGCGAAGAGATCGCCGAGGCGCACTGGTACAGCCGGGACGAGTTGCTCGCCGCCGTCCAGGCCCGCGAGATCGTGCTGCCGCCGCCGGTGTCGATCGCCAGGCACATCATCGAGTCCTGGTACGGCGGCCCGCTGCCGTCGACCTGGACCGAGCCCCAAGGACCGGTCCCGCCTGGTCGCTAACGTGGCGCTGGCCGCCCCGCCCCGGGGCATTCTGGGATCGGCCCGGGGCGGAGCGGCCAGTAGCTGGGGAACCGCAAGGGGGCCTGGGGGAAAACATGGGGGACCCCGTATGGTGTCGAACGTGGACGTGAATTCTGCGGTGCGACCGCGAACGAACTGGGCGGGCAACATCGCCTTCGCGGCGCCTGACTTCTACCGCCCGGCCGCGGTCAGCGATCTGCAGACCGTCGTCGCGCGGGCCCGCCAGGTTCGGGTGCTGGCCACCGGCCATTCCTTCAACGACATGGCCGACTCGCCTGGCGCCCAGGTCAGCCTGGCCGGCCTGCCACCGGAGGTAGAGGTCGACTCGGCCAACTCGCTCGTCCGGGTCGCGGCGGGCCTGAGCTACGCCGGGCTGGCCTCGCGGCTGGACGAGAAGGGTTTCGCGCTGCGCAACATGGCCTCGCTGCCGCACATCTCGGTGGCCGGCGCCTGCGCGACCGCCACCCACGGCTCAGGGGTGGACAACCAGAACCTGGCCGCGGCCATCACCGCCCTGGAGCTCGTCACCGCCGACGGAGACATCACCGAACTCCGCCGCGGCGACGACTCCTTCCCCGGCGACGGCTCCTTTCCTGGCGCCGTGGTGCACCTCGGCGCCCTGGGCGTGGTCACCCGCCTGGTCCTGGAGGTCGTGCCGACCTTCGGAGTCAGCCAGCGGGTCTACGAGAACCTCCCCCTCGAGGTCCTGGACGATCACTTCGCGGACATCATGGCCAGCGGTTACAGCGTGAGCATGTTCACCGACTGGCGTGCCCCCCGCCTGACCCAGCTCTGGATCAAGCGACGCACCGACGATGCCCCGTCACACCCCACACCTCCCGTCTCAGCAGAATCATTTGCCCCGCCGGTTACGGAAGCCCCGTGGTTTACCGCGCAGCCCGCCCCGGCCGCGCGGAACCCGGTGCCTGGCCTGTCGGCCGACACCTGCACCCAGCAGCTCGGGGTGCCCGGCCCGTGGTTCGAGCGGCTGCCCCACTTCCGGCCCGAGTTCACCCCGAGCGCGGGCGACGAACTGCAGTCGGAGTACCTGCTGCCTCATCAGCACGCGGTGCCCGCCCTGCACGCGCTGAACCGGATCAGCGACCGCCTGGCCCCGGTGGTGCGGATCTGCGAGTTCCGGGTCATCGCCGCCGACGATCTCTGGCTGAGCCCCTGCTACCGCCGGGACAGCGTGGCGTTCCACTTCACCTGGATCCCCGACACCGCCGCGGTGCTGCCGGTGGTCACGCTGATGGAGCAGCGGCTGGCCCCGTTCGGCGCGCGGCCGCACTGGGGCAAGATCTTCACCGCCTCGGCGGAGGACCTCGCCGCACGCTACGACCGCCTGCCGGACTTCCTTGGCCTCATGCGTCACTACGACTCCGCAGGCAAGTTCCGCAACGCCTACACCGCCCGCTACCTCGGCCGTTAGGTCGGGACCCATCAGAACGGGGGCGCCCATGTTTCACGTGGACTCCGAGGTCGGGCGCCTGCGGCAGGTGATCCTGCACCGTCCCGACCTGGAACTCAAGCGCCTGACCCCGGACAACGCCGCCGACCTGCTCTTCGACGACGTGCTCTGGGTAAGCCGGGCCCAGGAGGAGCATGACACGTTCGCCGACGCACTGCGCTCAAGGGGCGTCGTGGTCCATTACTTCGGCGATCTGCTCACCCAGACCCTGGAGATCCGCCAGGCGCGCGACTACATCCTGGACCGGGTGTTCGACCCGCGCTGGCACGGGCCGCTGGCCGCCGCCACCCTGCGCGCCGCGATGGACGGGCTGGATTCGGCGCGCCTGGCGGAGTTCCTGGCGGGCGGAATCACCAAGCGCGAGATCGCCGAACTCGGCCCGGAACCCAAGAGCATCGCCTTCCATTCCCTTGACCCCGACGGCTTCGTGCTCGCCCCGCTGCCCAACCTGCTCTACCAGCGCGACACGTCGTGCTGGATCTACGACGGCGTATCCATCAACGCGATGCGCCAGGCCGCCGGATCCGGGAGACGGTCACCGACGAGGCCATCTACCGCTGGCACCCGATGTTCGCCCAGGCGGACTTCGACATCTGGTATCACGGTGCCGACGCCGCGCCGGCCACCATCGAGGGCGGCGACATCCTGGTCATCGGCAACGGGGCCGTCCTGGTCGGGATGAGCGAGCGGACCACGCCGCAGGCGGTCGAGGTGCTCGCCCGCCGCCTGTTCGCCGCCGGGGCGGCCCGCCGCCTGGTGGCGATCGACATGCCGAAGACCCGCGCGTTCATGCACCTGGACACGATGCTGACCATGGTCAACCACGGGGCCTTCACCAAGTACGCGGGCATGGGCATGCTGCCGTCGTACACGGTCGAGCCGGGCGCGACGGCCAGTGAGCTCAAGCTCACCGATCACCCGCCCCAGGACATGCACCGCGCCATGGCCGCCGCGCTCGACCTGCGGGAGATCACGGTACTGACCGCCGTGCAGGACGTCCATTCCGCACTGCGGGAGCAATGGGACGACGGCTGCAACGTGCTGGCGGTCGAGCCGGGCGTGGTCGTGGCCTACGAGCGGAACGTCACCACCAACACTTACCTGCAGGACAACGGCATCGAGGTGATCGGTGTGCCGGGCGGCGAACTCGGCCGCGGCCGCGGCGGCCCGCGCTGCATGAGCTGCCCGATCGAACGCGAAGCCTGAGCCATCCTGCGCCGCTGCCCGGCGGCAGGCAGCGTCGGCGCGGCGCCTGGCGGCAGCCATCCTCGGCCGCCGCCAGGCGGGAGGCCCTAGTGGGCCAGGAATTCGTTCATCGTGGTGACCTGGGCGTGGTCGCTGGTGAAGACGAGTTCGGGCAGGCCCCAGGCGTCCTCGATGGTGCGCAGCATTGAGTAATGGTTGTAGGGGATGTTGCTGACGAAGTGGTGCGGCCCGCTGGGGTCGATCACGACCGCGGGCACGAGCCCGCCGCCGTACACGCCGCCGGGCCAGCTGGCGCTGATGTCGGGGTCGCCGGCCGGTAGCACGGGCGAGTCACAGCAGCCGGCCGGGGAGTCCCAGCCGCCGTTGACTGTGTTGCCGGTGAAGTCGCCCTCGTCGGAGACGATGAAGATGGCGCTGTGCCGCGTCCACGCCCGGCTGGACATGATGGTGGTCACCGCGCCCTTGACGAAGGCGTCGGCGTTGTGCTTCAGGCGCACGTCGTTCGGGTCGTCGTTGGTGGTGTTGAACGGGCACGGGGTCTCCGGGTGCCCGGCGACCGCGGTGTTCACCCCGCCGTGCATGTCGTTGCACTGGTCCGGGGTGATGAACACGAAACGGGGCGCGCGCGGGCTGTTCAGGTCGCCGGCCAGGGCGGTGTAGGGCTTGATGTCAGCGACCCGGGCCGGGTTGTCGCGTATGTCGGTGAACAGCGCGAACGGGTTGTGCTTGGAGGCGTACAACGGATTGGCGCTTGACGGCCAGAAGTCGGTGAGCGGATCGGAGGCCGGCATGGCCTCCATGTAGGCGCCCCAGCTGATGTGGCTGGCGTCCAGTTCGTCGACCAGGTTGGTGTGGTCGAACCTGTTCGCTGGGTTGTCGGTGTTGGTAAACCAGTTCGATCCGCCGATCATGGCGATGTAGTTCGGCTCGCTCGGATGCGTCACGCCGTAGTAATCCGTGGCCTGGCCGTACTGCTGGGCCAGCGACGTGATGTACGGCGTGTTGGGGTCGCCGATCACGCTGTGCTGAGAATGGTTTTCCAGCACGATGATGAAGACGCGGTCCAGGCGTACCTGGCCGTCACCGCGGCGGTCGCCCGTGGCCGCGCCGCTGGGCGCGGACAGCCCCACGGTCAGCGACGCGGCGACGCCGGTGACCACGCTGACGGCGAGGACCCTCGCCCGTTTCGTCCGGAAAACCATGCTCACCTCCAGCTCAAGTAGGCGGGCTTGGCCAGCCCAGCCACCCACCCTTCCTACTCTTCTGTGCGGCCTTGTCGCAAGATGACGGAACTGAATGGATTAAGTTCGTGACCGGATAACCCGGACCATGCGGCGAAGCTGCCGCAGAGAGCAACTGGGCCCCGGGAAAGTGCATGGACACGAGTCGCGGCCCGGCTAGGTGCGGCTGAGGCTTCTGCTTTCAGCGGCTAGGCGGAGGAAGGTCACGGTCTGGATGAAGGTCTCCCCGATGGGGCGACCCGCTAGCTGAGCCTGGTAGGCCCGGTATCGCGTCATCTCCCATTCCCGCGCGCGCGGCGTGAGCGATACAAACGCAGGTTCGGGTACTGACCTCCAGGTCCAGGCCGCGATCCGGCCATTGCCGGGACGGCTGTCAACCGGCCGGATGAAGTCTGCGGGGTCGGCGTCGTAGCCCATCCGGTTCCGCACGAACCGCAGACCGCCGAAGGTGCCCTCGGTTATCCGCCGCTCGGCGGTGTCCTGGCCTGCCAGGACACCGCCGTAGATGTCGGGGTGGTAGCGCATCAGCGTGGCGTCGACCATGGTGACCCACCACACGGCCTCGCTGATCACGGCGTAGCCGTTTGTGCGGTCCAAGCCACCGGCCCGCAGGAGCCGGTCGGTGGTCTCTCGCATCGCGGCGATGGACCACTCCAGCGCGCCTGTCTCGGCCGGTGAATCGCTCGCGTTGTGGCGGTTCCACGCCACCCGGCAGCGAGCGGAGCAAAACCGGGCGTGCTCACGGCGCGGTGCGAACGACGTGCCGCACTGCTCGCAGTTCCTGGTATCAGCCATCAGAGGCCATGTTACGCGTAACTGCCGACTCCCTGACGGAGTGCTCGCCAGCTCTATTCGGATTTCAGACATCATGCATTCATCTTGCGTTCATCTTTAAGTCGGCTCAGCGTTGTCTGGGCTAAGTAGTTTCCGCTGCAGTACCAGGAAAGCGGCCGGATGCAGGCAATGCGTCAGGCGGCGTGAGCAGCGGGGTGATGCAGTGGCTGACATCCAGTCCGGGGACTTGGTCGCGGCGCTGGATGAGGCGCCGCTGAGTAGGTTCCACCTGCGGGCGGTGGTGGCATCGGGGATGGGCTTCTTCACCGACGCTTACGACTTGTTCGTCATCGGGATCGCCTCGGCGCTGATCACCAAGGACTGGCACCTGACCTCGGGCAAGCTGGCCGTACTCAACAGCACCATGCTGGCGGCCGCGTGCCTGGGTGCGTTCGTGTTCGGGCGCTACGCGGACGTGGTCGGCCGTAAGCGGGTTTACTGGCTGGTCGCCGTGCTCATGATCGCCGGGGCGCTGGGATCAGCGCTGTCGCAGTCGTTCTGGGTGCTGATCGGTTTCCGTTTCGTGCTCGGCTTGGGCGTCGGCGGTGACTACCCGGTCAGCGCGGTCATGGTGAGCGAGTACGCGAACCGGAAGGACCGCGGCAAGCTCGTCGGGATGGTGTTCGGGACCCAGGCGCTCGGGCTCATCGTGGGGCCGCTGATCGCGCTGGCCTTGCTCGGCTCGGGTGCCAGTAATGACACGGCATGGCGGGTCCTGCTGGCGCTCGGCGCGGTGCCCGCAGCCGCCGTGATCTACCTGCGCTGCCGGATGCCAGAATCGCCGCGCTACCAGGCCCAGGTGCAGGGACGAGTCGAGCAGGCGGCGAGCCGGATACCCGGTTTGACCGGCGGGCCGGTCAACGGCCATGGGTCCGGTGACGTGCGGCCCGAGTTGGGGCTGCGGGCCTTCCTCACCAGCCGCCGGTGGCTGATCACGCTGGCCGGGACCGCAGGCTGCTGGTTCCTGCTCGACTACGCCTACTACGGGAACACGATCTCCACCCCGCAGATCCTCGGCCTGATCACCCCGCACGCCTCGACCATGACCAAGATCGCCCTGCAGTTGGCGATCTTCGTGGTGGCCGCGGTACCGGGCTACGTGCTGGCGATCGCCCGGCTGGACCGGATCGGGCACCGGCGGCTGCAGCTGGCCGGGTTCGCGATGATGGCGCTGTGCTTCGCCGTCATCGCGCTGGTGCCGGGCATGACCACCATGGTGGCCCCGTTCCTGCTGGTGTACGGGGTGAGTTACTTCTTCACCGAGTTCGGCCCGAACATGACCACCTTCGTGCTGCCCAGCGAGCTGTACCCGGTCAATATGCGGACAACCGGGCACGGGATCTCGGCCGGCGTCGGCAAGCTCGGCGCCTTTATCGGGGTCTTCCTGTTCCCGGTGCTGCAGACCTCGCTGGGCCTGCGCGGCACGCTGCTGCTCACCGCCGGGGTGTCCGTGCTCGGCTTGGCGCTTACCTTCGTGCTGCCCGAGCCGTCCGGGCGCAGCCTGGAGGAGATCACCGTGAGCACGCCCAGCCCTGCTGCCCAGGCGCTGCGGATGGCCGATCAGCCGTCAGCCAGCTGACCGTCACCACCTTGCTGCGACTAGCCTTTGCCCTGTGGCGCCAAAGGGGACGGCCGCCTATGACGGCCTGACGGACCTGCCGCCGCCCTAGGTCAGCTGCCGTCGCGCAGGTTCTGCGGCGCGCCGGCCCAGAACGCGATGTGGTCGAACGTGGCCGCGCACCCCTCGCCGGTCGGGGACTGGGCCAGGAAGCCGACCCGGACCATTTCCGCCGGATCGGAGGAGAGGGCGAAGTAACGCAGCAACCGCCACCACGCGCCGTCGGTGGAGGCGTGGAAGGCCCAGGCCGCGCCGGACCGCGTGATCCGCAGCCACAAGGTATCGCCGTCCACCTCGAAGGAGTTGCAGTCGTCCGAGGTTCCCCTGGTCACGACCGTGACCGCGGTCGGCCGGAGCTGCGGCGAGTACTCGAAGCAGAGCTTCGCCCACTGCCGCTCGGCCGCGTGCACCAGCAGGACCCCCGCGTCGTACATGCTGCCGAACTCCACGCTGACCTGCGCCGCGAGCGTGAAGTCACCCGCCGGCGGCAGCCCGGCGAACCGGCCGGCGTCGGGCACCTGCCCGGGATCGGTCCCGGCGGGGTCGACGAACAGGTCGGTGCCCGCCGCGGCGGTCAGCGTCAGCACCCCATGCCGGATCCGGCAGCCAGGCGGCGGGCTGCCCGCGGGCTCGAGCGCGAACGGCAGCTCAGGCAGGTTCAAGGCGGTCACGTGGGTAGTTTGCCACGACAGGCGCCTCAAGGCGCTGCAGCGGCTCGGCGTCGGCCCGGAGGCCGACGGTCATGACTACATCGGCACCGAGTACCCCACAGTCCCGGCAACCATACAGATTCGCGATGCCGCGACGACGGAGTGGCGGTTACAAAAATCCCTGGCCCCGTTACCAAGTCGAAGGCCCCTTCCGATCGCGGAAGGGGCCTTCTGCCTGCCGGTCGCTAACGGACTGGATGTGTACCGTCGCATGGACCGAGAAGCACCGCTGGGCCTACGAGCATGGGTGACCAGTCCCCTTCTTGTGATGTTAATCGTCGGCCCTGACGGCGTTCCTGCCCGCGTAGGGAGAGTCCTTCACTGCGGGCCGACCACCCCGAGCAGGCTGCTCTGGCCGGTGATGATGGTCTGCGGGTTGCTGCCGTCCAGGTTGGCGCTGTTGATCGTTTCCTGGTTGGTGGGGTTGTTGGTCCAGTAGAGGTGGGCCGGGGGCACGCCGGCGGCCGCACCCGTCAAGGTGATCGTCAGCGCACTGCTGGCCGACCCGCCCGAGTTGGTCAGCGTGAACGTCTGCGATGCCGTCTGGCCGGTAGTGACCGGTCCGAAGTCGTAGGGGGAGGGCGTGAACGCCAGCGCGGGCGTGCTAGCTGCCGCCACCCCGGCGCCGGCAACGGCCATCGCCGCGGCCAGCACCCCCCCGGCCACGGCCGCGGCGGCTCGCCGCCACGACACCTCACCTATCCGCGCGGGGCGTTTACGCCCATTGAACCGCACCATTTCAATCACCCCTTCCATACTTGAGGTTGACCCGGTATGCCACGATGATTTGGCCCGGGTATGCCACGATTTGGCCCGGGTATGCCACGATGATTTTGCCCGGGTATGCTGCTGTTTCAGCCTGTAATAAGGCACGTGGCCCTAGCCGCTCAATGGCCCTGCTCATCCATCACTATGCCGGCAGCGCGATGCCGACCCTGGGCCGGGCTCTGGCGATGGTGGTCGCACCGACGGTGCCTAGCGGCCGGCGCGCCTGGCCCGGGAGACCCGCGACGCCGTGCGCCGGGCCCGGACCCGCAGGGGAGCCCGGTTCAGCTGCCGCCGCGGCCCGGTCGCCGACTCCCGGTGTCGCTCGCTGTCGTGCCGTTCGTGATGCCGGTCCTCCCGGTGCCGGTCGCTCCGGTGCATGTCGCTCCAGTGCCGGTCGCGGAGGGCCCGCAGCGGCGGCTTCGCCCGGGCCGGGTCCGGCAGCCGCGCGGGCTCGAGTTCGGAGCGTAGCCGGTCCACGTGGGCCAGGATCTCGCCGCGCAGCTGCCATCCCTCCGGACGGTCGGCCGGATCGGTGGAGAGCAGGTCAGCGAGCTGGTCCTGTTGCCGCTGGGCCTCCTCGAGATGATCCTCCAGCGCTTCGGTGATCGGCTCGGCCGCGAAGGCGGAGAAGTCGGCGGAAGCCGGGTCGGCCTCCAGAAGCTGGCCGTAGGCGCGGACCGCGGCGGAGAGCTCGGCGATGACGGCGGCCAGCCGGGCGCGGGTCTCAGCCTCCTTGACCGGGGTGTGCTCGCTGTCGATCCGCGCGCTGTCGGCCACCGAACGAGCCAGCACGCGTATGTCCGTCGCGGCCCGCTCCAGCGTGTCCACGCCGTCGCGCAGGCCGGCCGCCGGGTCACCGAACCTGAGCCGCCGGGGGTTCAGCCGCACGCTCTCCTCCGCCTGGGCCAGCGCGTCGTCCACCCGCTCGATCTCGGTGCGCAGCGCCCGGGTCCGGTCCAGCCACTCCGCCGCGCGCCGCGGGTCGGGCACTTCGGCTAGCCCGTCCGCCATCTGGCCGAGCAGCTCGGCCATCTGGCGGCTCAGGTCCCCGACGGCCTCCTTGGCGGGCTGCACCCGCAGCGGAGCGAGCACCAGGCCGGCGGCTAGTCCCGCAGCGGCGCCGATGAGCGTTTCCGTGATCCGGCTGGTGGCGGCCGCGTGCGAGTCGACCGAGAAGATCAGCATGGCGCTGATCGGCACTTCCAGGATCTCGTCGCGGAGCCGGAGCACGATGCCGAGCGCGAGCGTACCCGCGATGAGCAGGCCGAGCACCCACCAGCTGAACGGGACGTAGGCAGCGACCGCGACGGCGGCGAGCACGCCCGCGGTGACCGCCGCGACCCGCCGGAAGGCGGTGCCGATCGTGTGGAACAAGGTGGCCTGCACCACGAGCAGCGCGGTCAGCGGGGCGAGCACCGAGCGGGACGACCCGCCGGGCAACTGCAGCGCGAGCAGGTACGCGAACACCGCCGTGGCGGTCAGCCGGGCGACGTACGCCGCGGTCGGCTGGGCCCGGCGCCGGACCAGCGTGAGCTGCTCGGCTTGGCGCCTGGCGACGGCCATGGCAGCCTCGCCGACGCTCTCGCCGGGCACGGGACGAACGGGAAAACCTTTCATGAGCTGCTTACCGGGTTTAGTTTTGCGGCGGGATCCAGGGGATAGCTCTAGCCTAGAGCAAAACCCTCTGCTACTGACCAACGCGCGTCCGGGCGAGCTATTCCCCACTGCCGGTCCCCAGGGCGGTGGAGCTCCGCGGGTGAGCCAGCCGCCGATGCGCGGTGTCGCCGAGCTCGAAGAACTCGACCGGGTGTTCGCGGCCCTCGGGCATCAGACCCGCCGGGCCATCCTGCTGGTGCTGCACGCCAACGGCGGGATGATGACCTCGGGCGCGATCGCCGGCCGGTTCAGCTGCACCTGGCAGGCCACCAGCAGGCACCTGCGGGTGCTCGAGGAAGCGGGCCTGATCCACGCCGCCCTGCGCGGCCGCGAATGCGTCTACGAACTCGACGCCGCACGCCTCCGGACTCTCACCCGCGGCTGGCTGGACCGATTCGAAGACATAAGACCCTTATCCCGAACGGTCCCGGTTCCCGCCCCGTCACCCGCGCCCCTTCATCATGGGTGACTCGCCCTGACGCGCCCAGCGCTGGTTCCCCGTCTTTCCCCGTCAGTATCACAGGACGCTTGTTAACCAGGGCTACCTATCTCGCGACCCGCCGCGTATGACCCGGAAAATGTCGTAGCCATCCGCTAGAATCGAACACTGAAGCTAGAAACATGCCCGGCTGGTATTCCGATCCCGGCCGGGCGGAGGAGAACCCCCGGAACAGCGACGACACCGGCCCGCGAGCATCCCGGAGGGAGGTGTGACCCAGGTGGGTACCGTCCCGGCCTTCGCCAGCGCCAGCGAGGCGATGGACATGGTGCATGCCGGGCTGGGCTACCTGGCCGCGGCGGACGCCACGGCGATGGCGGCCCAGACCCAGGCCCGGTGCCTGCAGATGCTCGAGCAGGCCCATTCGATGGGCACCGCCGCGCGGGCCTCGATCCTGGCCGCGTTCACCGCCGGGCAGGGCTATTCCGCGGACGCGGATTACAGCCCGCGGGCGTGGCTGGTCAACCGCACCGGCATCACCAGGGGCGCCGCGGTGGCGCATACCGCCTGGGTGCGGCGGGCGGCGGCGCACCGGCTGGTCGCCGCGGCGCTGGCGGCGGGGGAGGTGTCGGAGTCATACGCGCGGACGATCTGCGGCTGGACCGATAAGCTCCCGGCGGACTGCCGCCAGGACGCGGACGAGATCCTGGCCGGCGCCGCGCGGACGGGGATGGGCCTGGCGGATCTGGCCGGGCTGGCCGGGGAGATCTACGCCCGGTCCCGCCCCGGGGACCCCGAGGACGGTAAGGACGAGGCGTTCGAGGACCGGTCGGTGCGCCTGGAGACGACGTTCGACGGCGCGGGCGTGCTGACCGGGGACCTGAGCCCGGAGTGCGCGTCGATCGTGGGCACGGTGCTGGACGCGCTGTCGGCCCCGGCCGGGGCCGAGGATGACCGCAGCCAGGCCCAGCGGTACCACGATGCGCTGCACGAGGCGCTGCAGCGGCTGGTCACCGCGGGGCTGCTGCCGGAGCGGGCCGGGCAGCCCGTCAAAGCCTGGGTGCACATCTCCCTGGCCGACCTGATGATGCTGGACGGCAGTTCCGCGCTGCAGCAGGAGTGGACCAGCCGGGTCCGGGCCGCCTGGGCGGCGCACCGGGCGGAAGCCTCCGCCGGCGGCAGCGACGGCGGCGCGTGGCTGGACGGCGACGCCGCCCAGGCCGTGGCGTGCGACGCCGCGATGGCCCCGTTCGTGACCGGTGAGGTGAACGCCGGCGCGCTGGAGGACCTGGTCCGGCTGTGCGTCCAGCTGGACCGGCTCGGTCACCGCGGCGACGGCGGCGCCGAGGCCGGCGGCGGCAGCGCTGAGGCCGGCGGCGCCGGCAGCGAAGGCGGCGACGGCGGCCAGGCGCAGGCCGCGTCCCGCCCGGACACCACCCGGGCCTGGGAGGCGCTCGAACGCGCGATCATCGGCAAGGCGGTGGACCTGGTGTCGGGTCCGGGCGGGCTGGCGTCGTTCCTGCGGCGCCGGCAGCTCGGCGCCCGGCTCGGCGGGCCCAGCCTGCCGCTGGACATCGGCTACGCCGAGACCATCCCCGCGGGCATCCGCAACGCGGTGATCTTGCGGGATCAGCACTGCCAGTGGGCCGGGCGGTGCCACCAGCCCGCCTCGGCGTGCCAGGTGCACCACGTCAGGCACAAGGCCAACGGCGGCCACACCAGCGTCAAAGACTGCGTGCTCCTGTGCTGGTTCCATCATCAGGTGGTGATCCACCGGTGGGGCTGGACCCTGGTCCTGAACCCCGACGGCACCACCACCGCCTGGAACCCCGACAAAACCAAGGTCCTCCACAGTCACAGCCCGCCCGCCAACACCGGGTAACACCCCGGCTGGGTCACGCGTCGCGGGTCATCATTCTCCATGCGCCGATCACCGACCAGCCGACGATGACGGCGGTCATCGCCTAGGTGGGCATCGGCGGTATCTCAAGCACCCCGCGTCCGCCGAAGAGCACCCGGCCGCGGCCCCGCTCCCGGCCTGAGCCCGTACTGCAGTTTGGCGCCATGCTGGATGTCAGGTCTTGAGGACCCACCCGTCGTCGCGGATGATCTCCACTGTGCCCTTCGGGCCCGTACCGGTGACGGTCATGCCTTCGCCGCCGATCACGACATCGGTGTGGACGGCCGAGCGGTTGAGCCCGATCTCATACCGCTCCTCGTTGCTCTTCGCCAGACCGTCCGCCACCGAGAACGGGAAGCTCTGCCCCCACGCGACGTGGCAGGCCGCGTTCTCGTCGAACAGCATGTTGTGGAACAGGATGCCGGCCTTCGCGATCCGCGAGTCCCGATCAACGAGCGAGATCTCGCCGAGGCTGCGGGCGCCCTCGTCGCTATCGAGCTGAGCCCGTACCGCCTCGACGCCCGACGTCGCGGTGATGTCGGTGATGCGCCCGCTGGAGAACGTGACCTTCAGCCCCTCGACCACCTGACCGCCGATGATCACAGGCTTGGTCAGGCTGATCATGCCGTCGGCGCGGCGCCGGTCGGGACTCGTGAAGACCTCCTCGGTCGGGATGTTCGGCATGTAGGTAACGCCGTCCGGGTCATCCATGGAGCCACCGGTCCACCGGCTGTCCGGTACGAGCCCGACCGTGAGATCCGTACCGGTGCTGCGGTAGCGCATCTCGGTCAGGTCAAGCGCGTTCAGCGCGCGGCCCCGCGCGGCTAGCTCCGCGGCGCGCTCCCGCCAGCTGGCCACCGGATCGGCCTCGTCGAGGCGCATCGCCGTCGCGACTGCTTCCCAGAGGCGTTCGACATCTGGTTCGCCGAAGACCTCTTGCGCCCAGCCCGGATTCGGCGCCGGGACCACAGTCCAGCGCAACCGGTGCACGAGGATCGCCTCCCGGTAGGCTATTGCCTCTTCCATCGGGAACGCGGCCGCCTTCGCCGGATCGATATCGTCGAGCAGATGCGGGTCAGGATCGCCGACGAGTGTGATGGAGACGCCCCGCTCGGCCGCCCATGCCCTGGTCCGCTCCATCATCCACGGCCGCGTCCTGGTCAGCGTCTCGATGCCCGCGTGGGTGAGCCGCGAACGCCGGATCGGTCCGTCCGACCACTCGACCTCGACCCACGAGGCGCCAGCGACGTAGGCGCGCTCCACCACCGCCCGGGCGATCTCCAGGTGGGCGATTTCGGTCCGGAGCAGGACAGCCGAGCCGGGCTGGACATTGGCGCCGATACGGACGACCAGGTCGGCGAAGCGTTCCAGACGATCGTTGGCAGGCATGCCAGGCATCGTAGAACATGGGCGAAAGCGGCCGGCAGCACCTCGTCATCTACGCGGACCGGCCGGTCCCAGGTCGTGCCTTCGCCGTGCCCCGGTAGCCGCACCCGCGAGATCAGCAGCACGCCGGCGAGCACGCACACGCTCTCGCGGGTCATGCCCGGGTAGGTAGTGCCGTGCTGGCCCGGCGGATAGGCCTTGACTGGGTCAGGTATCGATGTTCGGGTTGTCAGCCGGGAGCGGGACCAGGTGCGCGGGCGGCTGCGGAATCGCGATCTGGGAGTCGACGGACAGGTCGGGCCGGACGTGCACGAGCTCGCCGGGGGCGAGCATGCGCCAGCCGCTCTCGCCGTCGAGCTGCTCGGATGCAATGACCACCGAGGCCGTGCGCTCCAGATCGGGTGCGTGCACGGATGACGTCGCGCTGCGGACATGCAGGCCCGGTTCCCCCGGGCCCGGGCCGGCCGGGCGCTCGAGGATGTGCAGGGCGTGCTGGCCCGGGTAGCGTAGCGCCCACAGCTCGCCGGGCATCGCGACGATGGCGTTCAGCGCCGAGACCGGCAGGCGTTCGGCGATCCAGCTGGCCGCGGCGGTGATACCGGCCCCGACGTCACCGCCGTGCGCGTCGGTCTCCTTGGTGATCAGCGCGAAGTAGCGCTCGGAGTCGGTATCGCCGAGGACCAGCCGGGCGTAGGGGCCGAGCTCGGATTCCAGCTGAGCGAGGTCACCGAAGCCGCCGTTGTGCGCCATCACGCGGCCGTCCATGACGAACGGGTGGGTATTCTCCGTCGTCCGCCCGCCCGTCGACGCCAGCCGGACGTGCGCCACGAAGGCCGAGGACTCGGCCTGCCTGGCTTCGCGGGTGAACTTCTGGTCGCCGAACGCCGGCTCCGGCTGCTTGTCGAGCACGGGTTCGCCCGTGGGGCCGAAGAAGCCGAGGCCGGCGCCGTCGGCGTTGCGATGGCTCTGCACCTGCAGCGAATCGGGCGCGTCCAGCAGCCAGAATGTCGCCTTGACCTGAGCCTCGCCCGCGGTCAGCCCGAACAAGCGGCACATACGTCCCCCTGACTCCCGGGCTCCACCCTTTAGCCCAGCGCCTTCAGCAGGGCCTTCATCCACGGGCCAAGATCGGCTGGCGTCCGGGCCGAGATGAGGTTGCCGTCGACCACGGTGGCCTCGTCCACCCAGTCGGCGCCCGCGTTGACCATGTTGTCGCGGATGGCTCCCACGCTGGTGGCCCGGCGTCCCTTGATGATCTTGGCCGAGATCGGCACCCAGCCCGCGTGGCAGATGAAGGCGATCGGCTTGTCCGCGTCATCGAACGCCCGCACCAGGTCCAGCACGGTTTCCGAGCGCCTCAGCTTGTCCGGCGCGTAGCCGCCCGGGATGACCAGGGCGTCGAAGTCGCCTTCGGCCACGTGGTCCACGGTGGTGTCCACGGGCACCGGCCCGTGGCCCTTCTTGCCGCGCACCGGGTGGTCATCCAGCCCGGCCACGGTCACCTCGACGTCCTCCTCGGCCAGCCGCCACAACGGGTACAGCAATTCCGAGTCCTCGAAGTCATCGGCGGCCAGCAGAAGGACCTTGCGCTGTGGGAGCACCATGAAACCGACCATACCCATGCATCCGGCGTTGACCCCCGCCAAGGTCAGCTAAGCCGCAGGCGCTGGGCGCTGATGGGCTGGCGTGTACCAGGCTCGTTCGGCCCAAATGATTTTGATCTCCTGGATCAGGCGGCGCGGCGGCGCACCAGCCGGATCGCGGCCGCGATGGCGACCGCGGACAGCGCGAGCAGCCAGCCGCCCTCGATGATCTGGAAGTGCCAGAACCGGCTAGCCGGCTCGTACGACGTCCACTGCGTGTAGTGCTGCTGGGCCAGCCAGTTCTGCAGGGCATTCGCTACGGTAAGGACCACCCGTCCGGTCACGACAGACGGCCCTGCTGTGGGTGACCGTGGACGGATGCGTGGGCTGGATCCTGGCGGTCCTGCCCGCCGGGCTGCTGGCGCTCGGCGGGCTCGGCGTGATCGCGCCCTACGCCTCGTTGCAGGTCCGCGTGCTGGCCATCGCCGGCGCGGCCTTCGGGCTCTGGGCGGCCCCGTCGCTGATGCGCGGCTACGGCTTTTTCGCCCGGTCCATGCTCGCGCCGACCGGGCAGGCCGAGCTGGCCCTGCGGGTCCGTCACCTGGACCAGACCCGCACCGAGGCCCTCCATACGGGGGCGGCCGAGATCCGCCGGATCGAGCGCGACCTGCACGACGGAGCGCAGGCCAGGCTCGTGGCCATGGGCATGACCCTGGACGCGGCGGGCCAGATCATCGACACCAATCCGGTCGCGGCCCGGGCGCTGCTGATCGAGGCCCGGGACGCCTCGGTCAAGGCCCTGGCCGAACTGCGCGACCTGGTCCGCGGCATCCACCCGCCGGTGCTGGCCGACCGCGGTCTGGCCGAAGCGATCCGGGCGCTGGCCCTGGACAGCCCGATGCGGATCCACGTGGCCAGTGACGCCGACGGCCGCCCTCCGACGACGACAACCGGCGGGTCCTCGCCGTCCTCGCCTACCTCGGCGGCTGATAACCGCCGGTTTGTCTGCAGTCGCGGGCGCTATGACACCCGCAACTGCAGACGGATCTTCCTGCCCCCGTCGCCCGGCCCTGGGATGCATAAGATCTCACCGGCCGGGCAGTAAGGTGCGCGGTATTTCAGCTGCAGATCAGGGGGTTTTAGATGACCACGAAACCGCAGCCCACGAAACCGAGCACGGGACCGCAGCCCACGGGACCTGGCACCGGGGAACTTCCCCCGGGCAGCGAGCCGGTTCCGCCGCCGACCGCACCGGAGCAGACCGCACCGGTCCAGACCGCACCGGTCCAGACCGCACCGGTACTGCCTGAGCACAGGATCAAGCGCACCAGGATCAGCGGGCTGTGGGTCTCGGTGGGCTTCTTCGCCGTGGTCCTGCTGCTCCTGCTGATCTTCATCCTGCAGAACGGCACCAAGGTAGACATCTCTTACATGGGCGCGCACGGGCATCTCCCGCTCGGCGTGGCCCTGCTGCTTGCGGCCGTCTGCGGTGTGCTTCTGGTCGGCCTGGCCGGGGCGGCGCGCATCAGCCAGCTGCGGACTGTGGCCCGGCGGCATCGGCGCGCCGACGCCAAGCGCGTCATGGCGGCTCAGGCGGCCGGGGGACCGGTCGCCCCTACCCCCCGCTAAGGACCTGCGACCGCTTAGGACCTGCGCGATCCGCCGCGTGGCCTCGTGCAACTGATCAGGGGGGTGCGCGGCGTATCCCAGAACGATCCCGGGTACCCCCGGCCGCTGACGGTGCCAGGACAGCGGGTGGACGAGCACCCCGGCTCGCAGGATCGCCTCCGCCAGGTCGGTGTCCGGCCCGGCCAGCCCCGGGAACGTGATGAGCAGGTGAAGTCCCGCCGCGATGCCCTGGACGCGGGCGGCGGGCAGGTGCTCGCGCAGCGCTCGGAGCAGGGCGTCGCGCCGGCTCCGCTGCCGCTTGCGGACACCCCGGATGTGCTGCTCGAGCTCGCCGTTCGCGATCAGCCGGGCCAGCACCAGCTGCGGCAGCGCGGGGCTGCCCAGGTCGCTGGCGTGCTTGGCCTCGACCACGTTGGCGTGCAGCCAGCCGGGCGGGATCAGCCAGCCCAGGCGCATGCCGGGGGCCAGCGTCTTGGAGGTGCTGCCGGCGTAGGCGACCAGGCCGGGCGCCGAGGCCTGCAGCGCCGGCACCGGTGCTCGGTCGTAGCGGTACTCCGCGTCGTAGTCGTCCTCGACGATCAGGGCATCGGCCCCGGCGGCCCAGTCCAGCAGGTCGCGGCGGCGTCGCGGGGACAGCACCACTCCGGTGGGGAACTGGTGCGCGGGCGTGAGTAGCACCGCTCGCTGGTCGCCGCGGGCCAGGTCGTCGACCTGGAGCCCGTGCTCGTCCACCGGGACCGGCACCGGGCGCAGGCCCCAGTAGGCCAGCTCCACGCGGGATCCGCGCGAGCCCGGATCCTCGACCGCGATCTCGCCTAGGTCCCGCAGCACCCGCGCCAGCAGAGCCAGGGCCTGAGCCACCCCGGTGACGACGATGATGTCGTCCGGATCGGCGCGCAGCCCGCGGGTGCGCGCGAGCCAGCCTGAGAGCTCCGTCCGCAGCCACCGGCTGCCGCGCGGATCGCCGTAGCCGAGGTCGGCCACGCTGGCCTGCTCGAGCACCACCTTTTCGGCGCGTAGCCAGGCGGCGCGCGGGAACCCGGACAGGTCAGGCACGCCGGGGGACAGGTCGATCTCGGCTCGCGCCCGCCAGCGCTGCGGCAGCAGCGCGAGATCGGGCTGCTCCGCCGGCGGACCCGTCGGCTCGGGCCGCGCCTGTGCCGGCCAGAGCCCCGGCGCCTGCCGGGAGATCCCGAGGACCCGTGTCCCGGCTCCGGAGCGCGCGCTGACCAGCCCCTCGTCGGCGAGCCGCTGGTAGGCCTCGACGATCACACCCCGCGACACGCCCAGGTCGCCGGCCAGCAGCCGCGTCGCGGGCAACGGCGCCCCGGCCTGCAGGCGCCCGTCGATGATGGCGACCCGGATGGCGTCGGCCAGCCAGCCGGTCAGCCCGCGCACCGGCGCCGCCGCCGGGCTCAGCTGCAGGAAGTCCGCTCCGCTGTCCGTGACTGTCATTGGTCTACTATAAAGATGCTCCATTGGCCCTGTTCACCGGACCATCCGGTTCATACCGTAGCGTCGTGCCTGGTCTCCGCGCTCCCGATGTTCCCGCGCCGCTCGCCGAGGTCCCCGTCGACGCTCCTGCGCAGGGTACGGCGGCCGGCGTGGCCGCCGGGGCCACGGCCATGGTCTGCGTGGGCGGCAGCGTTGCAGTCTCCTCGGTGCTCGCCGGAACGCCGGTCTTCACCGCCGAGGCGATGCGGTACGGTGCGGCCTGCCTGCTGCTGGTCGCGCTCGCCCGGCTCACCGGCCACCGGTTGAGCCGGCCGCACGGCGCGGAGTGGCTGTGGCTGTCCGGCATCGCCGTAACCGGCCTGGTGGTGTTCAACCTGGCACTGGTAGAGGGCTCCCGGCATGCCGAACCCGCCGTTCTCGGCGTGGCCGTAGCCTGCGTCCCCGCGCTGCTGGCCGTGATCGGGCCGCTGCTCGAGGGAACCCGGCCCCGCTCCACAATGGTGGCCGCCGCGCTGGTGGTGACCTGCGGCGCCGGTCTGGTCCAAGGTCTCGGCCGTACCGACACGACCGGCGTGGCCTGGGCCGCCGTGGTCTTCGGTGGCGAAGCCGGATTCACCCTGCTGGCCATACCGGTCCTGGGCCGGCACGGCCCGTGGGGGGTGTCGGTGCACGCTACCTGGCTCGCCACGGTGATGTTCGCCGTGCTGGGGGTGGCGCGGGAAGGACCAGTCGCCGTGACGCGGCTGAACGGGCCGGACTGGCTCGCCGTCGGCTACCTGGCCGTCGCGGTCACGGCGGCGGCCTTCGTCCTGTGGTATTCCAGTGTCCGGCGGCTGGGGGCCAGCCGGGCCGGCCTGCTGACCGGCGTGGCTCCCGTCGCCGCAGCCGCCACCGGCGTCCTGCTCGGCGGCCCGGCGCCCAGGCCGCTGGTGTGGGCCGGCATCGCGGTCGTCGCGGCCGGCCTGGCGTTCGGCTTCCGCGAAGGGAAGGATTGATGTACTTCCAGCACAGCGGCGCCGTCTGGTCCGTCACCCCGTCGGCCGCGCTCCTGACGCCCGCCGGGCCCCGCTTCACGTTCGGAGCGTTCGGAGCGTTCGGAGCGTTCGGAGCGTGAGCCCAGTTACCCCAGGGACGCCAGCGGCGCTACCCCAGGGCCCCGAGCGGCAGGGACCCCGTCCGGGTCAGCAGCGCGTGCTCGGCTTCCTGGGCCGGCTTAGGCTGGCCGGCCCGGCCCCGGTAGCGTCCGGGCGCGACCGCGCCGCGCTGGTAGGCGCTGATCGCGGCGGTGGCCGCGTCGAGGCCCACCGGGCCGTAGTACAGGCCGTGCGGCAAGATCACCAGGTTGGCGGCGAACCGGTGGCCGCCGACGTGCGTCGTCTCCCAGATCTGCCCGGGATGCCGGGCGGCCAGCGCCTGCGCGAGCGGCGCACCGAACCGCGCGCAGCAGGTGCTGTGCCGGCCGTGCGTGCAAACGAGGAAGACCGGAGCGCCGGCCGGTGACCCGAACGTCGGCGTGATCCCGGCCGCCAGCTCCTTCAGGTCGCGTTCGGCTAGCGCAGGTGACGTCGCCGACACCGACCCGAACCGCAGCCAGGGCTCACGGCCCGCGGTCCAGCCGGCGAACACGCGGCGCACGTCGCCGACCTGGCGACGGCCCGGCCTGCGGATCATCTGGACCCGGATGCCCAGCTCCACGGCGGAGACGACCAGGGCGCGAAGCGGCGCCGGCAGCTGGGCGTCGGCGGCCTCATACGGCCACGGCCCCGGATGCTCGATCAGCAGCCAGGCCCGGGACGCCTCGGGTGCCGAAGCCAGCGAAGGCTCCGTCCCGTCGTGGCACTGGGCGCCGTGCTCGCATGAAGCGACCACGCTGGTCAACCTCCGATCCCGGAATCCGGATTGTTACCTAGCCATGCTAGTTCTCGCCGTGAGCGGGCCGGAAAATCAGGCTTTACGCCAGAGGACCCAGCCGCCGGCCGAGTTGGCGGCGACCACCCGCCAGCCCGCCGGGGCGTGCGGCCAGCTGGCCTGCGCCGGCTGGCCGCCCGGCCACGGCATCTCCACCGCGGTCACGCCGGCCGGCGGCAGGCTGGCCGGGTTGAAGACCTCCAGCTCCATCCAGGAAACCTGGAACGCCAGCGGCACCCAGGCTTGCCAGCCGACGTCGGAGGCGACGGCGACCTGCTCGCCCGGCAGCACCCCGCTGGCGCTCACCGGTACGTTTACCGCCTTCGCCGCCGCGGTCGCGGCCCGCGAGACTTGGCTGGTCATCTGGGTCACGGCCACCAGGCTCACGGCGGCTACGCAGGCCCCGAAGATCGGGACGACGACCCGCCAGCGGCGCACGGCAAACGCCAAGGCCAGCCAGCAAGCCAGCAGGCCCAGCGTCACCGCCGTGGCCAGCAGCACGCTGGCCTGGGTCCAGTTCTGGGTCAGCACGGCGGGCTCGGCGAAGTTGAACGCTGACCCGAACCCGGACGTGGGCAGCGACGGTCCCGCGTAGACGGCCACGATCAGGGCGGCCAGGACGAACAGGGCCGTGGTGCAGGCGGCGGCGCCGAGAAGGGGGCGCCGGCTAGCCCGTAGCAGCACCACCGCGCCGGCCAGGAAGAACGTGATGATCATGCCGTCCAGGTAGCGCCCGGACGCCCAGGTCTGCGATTGGTCGGAGGGGAGCGCGGCCGGCGCGGTGTAGGCGATGCCGGCGGTGACCGCCACCGTGAGCCCAGCCATGATCCGCAGGTCGGTCCGGACGCCGCGGTGCGCGACGACGACCAGCGCGGCGACCAGGCCGATCCCCGCGATGCCCCAGCTGTCGAGCACGAGCCGCCACAACTGGCCGGCCGCCATCTCGAACACGCGGATCGTGCCCTGCACGCTGTGCAGGCGGGTCGCCAGCTGACCGGATAGGCTGCGGGCGCCCTCCGGATAGATGGCCGAGGCGAGGTACCGGTTCAGGCTCCAGGCCGCGGCCACGGTGGCCAGCGCGATCAGGGCGGCCACGGCCACGCTGCGGCGGGCGGTCTTCGGGTCGGGACGGCGCCAGAGCATGAACGCCCCGACGGCGGCGTAGCCGACCAGCATCACCAGCCCCCGCGAGTGGACCATGTAGGCGAATCCGGCCAGCAGCGCCGAACCGGCCGCCGCCGCGTACCGGCCCCGGGCGGAGGAGGCGGTCAGCCAGCTGTGCGTGACCAGCAGCCAGGCCAGGGTGATCACCGGGAAGACCGCGTTGGTCATCGCGTACTGGCTGTAGAAGAACGCGGCAGGTACCAGGGCGGCGACCGCGGCCACGCCGTACGCGACGGGGCGGTCGAGCCCGAGCCTGCGGCAGGCCAGGTAGCCGAGCGGCATTATGGCGGCGCTGATCGCCGCGTTGACCACCATCACGGCGTGGTAGACGGTGGCGGGGTTGCTGGTGAACCAGTACACCGGCGTGATCAGCAGCGGGTAGCCGCCCGGGTACAGGGTCGAGCCGGACAGGTCCGCGCCGGGCCCGCCCGCGAGCACCCGCGCCGCGATCAGGTACGCGGTCTCATCCGGATTGGCCAGCGGCATCACCTGCACACGGCTGAACCATGCGCGCAGCCCGGCCTGGCATAGCCAGCCTGCCACCAGCAGGACGACCCACCGCCGGCCCGCGCCGGTCCTCCCCGCGCCCCTGTCGTCAGCGGTCCCGGTGCTCCGGTCACGCCCCGGCGCGATGCGCCCGGCCAGCGCGCCGGCTCGCGCCTGCCCCGTGCTGCCCGGCGCGGCAGCGCCCGTGGTGCCCGGCGTGATCAGCAGGCGTGCCAAGGCAGCTGCCTCCCCTGGTGTCGAAGGATGGCCCCGGCCTTGGCCCCGGGCGTTGCGTTCCGCGCATGCCGAAAACGGCGATGCTGACGCGCACGATCATGATGGTCGTTCAGTCTGAGAACTAGTTAGGCGGAATGTGTGTCTACGCTCAGAACTCGCTGGCTGGCGCCCGCATGACCCCGCCCGCGGCCGGCGGCCCGCGGCCCGCGGCCCCTAGCGGCCGCCCGCGTGGCCTGCGGGGCGGCAGGGTGTAGCATCTGTCGCGTGATACAGCTGTATTGGCGCTTTACCCTGGCTCCAGGCGGAGCCAGGCGCTCGCGCCTGCGCTTATTCACCGCCTGGAGCCAGTAACACGACGGACAGCCCAGTATCGCTATGGGGTGCGCTGGCTCCCGGGGCCCGGGCAGCCGCCCGCCCGGGAGGGAGAGGCGCGCGATGACGCGCACCAGCGACACCCGAATCACCGGCTACGAGCCGCTGTTTTCCCCCGCGGCCCTGCTCTATGACCTGCCGCTGAGCGAGCAGGCCACGGCCACCGTGGAGCAGAGCCGGACCGAGATCCGTGCCGTGCTCGACGGTTCGGATGACCGTCTGCTGGTGATCGCCGGGCCCTGCTCGGTGCACGATCCGGAGGCCGCGCTGGAGTACGCGGGCCGCCTGGTTCAGGCCCGCGAGCGCAGCGATGGCGACCTGCTGATCGTGATGCGGGTGTACTTCGAGAAGCCGCGGACCGTGACCGGCTGGAAGGGCCTGATCAACGACCCGGACATGGACGGCGGCCACAAGGTGCACCACGGCCTGCGCATCGCCCGGCGGTTGCTGCTCGACATCGTCTCGCTCGGCCTGCCGGTGGGCTGCGAATGGCTGGACCCGATCACGCCGCAGTACATCGCGGACACGGTGACCTGGGGCGCCATCGGCGCGCGAACCACCGAGAGCCAGGTCCACCGCCAGCTCGCCTCCGGCCTGTCGATGCCGGTCGGGTTCAAGAACGGCACGGACGGCGACGTCCAGGTGGCGGTGGACGCGTGCCGGGCGTCGGCCACCGGGCACACGTTCTTCGGCGTGACCGAGCACGGCGTCGCCGCGGTGGTGACCACGGCCGGCAACCCGGACACCCACGTGATCCTGCGCGGCGGCCGGACCGGACCGAACTACGAGGCCAGCCACACCGCCAAGGCGCTGGACCTGATCGAGGCGGCCGGGCTGCCGCGCCGGCTGATGGTGGACGCGAGCCACGGCAACAGCGGCAAGGACCACCGCCGCCAGCCGGTGGTGGCCGCCTCGATCGCGGAGCAGGTGACGGCCGGGGAGCACGGCCTGACCGGTGTGATGCTGGAGAGCTTCCTGCGCGAGGGCAGGCAGGAGCCCGGCCCCCCGGCGACCCTCACCTACGGGCAGAGCGTCACCGACGCGTGCATGGACTTCGAGACCACCGCCGCGGTCCTCGACACCCTGGCCGCCGCTGTCCGCTCCCGCCGAGAATTTTTATCCCGAACGGACCAGGTGTCTCGCCCCGGTCTCCCATGATCGCGGGCCGAAGGGTGCCATTTTCCTGCCGATTTCCGGGCCCTCCGGCACATGATCATGGCCGCGGCGGGTTAACTCACGGCGGGAAGACTGGCCAGAGCCTCGTCGATGCGCTGCTGGGATAGGTCGTAGTCGACCATCTCGCCGGATAGGTAGCGCTCGTAGGCGGCCATGTCGAAGTGGCCGTGGCCGCACAGCGCGGTCAGGATCACCTTGGACTCGCCCGACTGGGTGCAGCGCTTGGCCTCCTCGACGACGGCCGCGAGCGCGTGCGACGGTTCCGGGGCCGGGATGATCCCCTCCGCCCGGGCGAAGGTCACCGCGGCCGCGAAGCACTCCCGCTGCGGCTTGGCGACCGCCTCGAACAGGCCGAGTTCGTAGACGTGTGAGAGCAGCGGCGACATGCCGTGGTAGCGCAGCCCGCCCGCGTGCACCGGGTCCGGGATGAAGTCGTGACCGAGCGTGTGCATCTTCAGCAGCGGGGTGAAACCGGCCGTGTCGCCGAAGTCGTACGCGTACCGCCCGCGGGTAAACGACGGGGCGGCCGTCGGCTCGACCGCGCGGAAGACCGGATCGCCCCGGCCGGCCAGCTTCTCCCGCAGGAACGGCAGGAACAGGCCGGCGAAGTTGGATCCGCCGCCGGTGCAGCCGACGATCAGGTCCGGCATGGACTCGCCGAACGCGGCGAACTGCTTGAGCGCCTCCTCGCCGATCACGGTCTGGTGCATCAGCACGTGGTTGAGCACGCTGCCGAGCGCGTACCTGGTGTCGGCCCCTTGACCGCCAGCACCGCCCCCGGCCGCCTCGACCGCCTCGCTGATCGCGATGCCCAGGCTGCCCGGCGAGTCCGGGTGGGCGGCGAGTATGTCCGCGCCGGCCTTGGTGGCCCGGGACGGGCTGGCGTGCACGGTGGCGCCCCAGGTCTCCATCATCGTGCGGCGGTACGGCTTCTGGTCGTAGGAGGCGCGGACCATCCAGATCTCGCAGTCGATGCCGTACTGGGCGCAGGCGAAGGCCAGCGCGCTGCCCCACTGGCCGGCGCCGGTCTCGGTGGTGAGCCGCTTGGTGCCCTCGGCCGCGTTGTAGTACGCCTGCGGGACCGCGGTGTTCGGCTTGTGCGACCCGGCCGGGGACACGCCCTCGTACTTGTAGTAGATGCGCGCGGGGGTGTTCAGCGCCTTTTCCAGCCGGTGCGCGCGGTACAGCGGCGTGGGCCGCCACAGCCGGTAGACGTCGAGCACGTCGGCCGGGATGTCGATGTAGGAGTCGGTGGCGACTTCCTGGCGGATGAGCTCCATCGGGAACAGCGGCGCGAGGTCCTGCGGGCCCACCGGCTGGAGCGTCCCCGGGTGCAGCGGCGGGGGCGGCGGCGCGGGCAGGTCGGGGATCACGTTGTACCACTGGCGGGGGATCTCGGACTCATCCAGGGTGATCTTGGTGCGCTCGGCCACGAGGCCCTCCGATCTGCAAGGAAACGATCTTTCCCGAACAGTACAGTGCTGGTCGGGGGGACGACCCCCCGGAACCCCCCGCTCCAGGGGGGATTTCATCCGCCCCCGGACCCCCCACTGGGGGGATTCCATCCCCCCAGGACCCCCCTGGCCCCCCTGGCGGGGGGGAAGCCCGGCCTGGCGGGGGTCAGCCGAGCCGTACCCCTGGCCCTCCATCCCCAGGACCCCCTGGCCCCCCTGGCGGGGGGAAGCCTGACCTGGCGGGGCCAGCCGAGCCGTACCCCTGGCCCTCCATCCCCCCAGACCCGCTGGCCCCATACTCTCCGGCGGGTCAGGCGACTAGGGTCTTGACGGCCGAGGTCAGCTCGGTCATCGCCTTTTTGGCGTCGGCGAAGTACATGCTGGTCTTGGGATCGAAGTACAGCTCGTTTTCCAGGCCGGCGTAGCCGTGTCCCATCGAGCGCTTGATCACGATGATGGACTTGGCCTGGTCCACGTCCAGGATCGGCATACCGGAGATCTCATTTCCCGGGCGGCGGGCCGCCGGGTTGGTCACGTCGTTCGCGCCGATGACCAGGGCCACGTCGGCGCGGGCGAACTCCGAGTTGATGTCGTCCATCTCCACCAGCTGCGGGTACGGCACGTTCGCCTCGGCCAGCAGGACGTTCATGTGGCCGGGCATCCGGCCCGCCACCGGGTGGATCGCGTAGCTGACCTCGATGCCGCGCTCCTCCAGGATCTTGCCCAGCTCGGCCACGCCGTGCTGGGCCTGGGCGGCCGCCAGGCCGTAGCCGGGCACGATGATTACCTTAGACGCGTACGCGAGCTGGATCGCCGCGTCGTCGGCGGCAATCGAGCGGACCTGGGCATCTACCGGCCCGCCGATGGCGACGGCGCTGTCCCCAGTACCGAACCCGCCGATGATGATGTTGACCAGCGACCGGTTCATCGCGTCGGCCATCAGCTTGGTCAGGATGCTTCCTGAGGCGCCCACCAGGGCGCCGGCCACGATCAGGGCCCAGTTCTGGATGACGAAGCCGGCCATCGCGACCGCGGTGCCGGTGAACGCGTTCAGCAGCGAGATCACCACCGGCATGTCCGCGCCGCCGATCGGCAGCACCATCATCACCCCGAAGCCCAGCGAGGCGAGCACCAGGATCAGCAGCGCCGGGAGGCTGGGAGTACTGAACATGTACGCGCCGGAGCCAAGAGCCACGACGGCGAGCGCGATGTTGAGTACGCGGCCGCCCTTGAAGGTGATCGGCTGTCCGGGGATGAAGCCCTGCAGCTTTCCGGCGGCGATGATCGACCCGGAGAACGTGACCGAGCCGATGAGCACGTCCAGCACGCTGAACACCGAGGTCGTGCCCAGAACGGCGCCCCTGGACTCGGCGTCGTAGTAGCCGTAGATCGCCACCAGCGCGGCGGCGCCGCCGCCGACCGCGTTGAACGCCGACACCAGCTGCGGCATCGCCGTCATCTGGATCGTCCGCGCCGCGTACAGGCCTACCGCGGAGCCGATCAGCGCCCCGGCGAGCAGCACGATCCAGCCGGTCGTGGTGACCGTGCCCTCGTGGATCAGCAGGACGAGCGTGGCGATGCCCGCGATGATCATGCCGGCCATCGACACCTGGTTGCCGCGCCGCGCCGTGGCCGGGCTGTTCATCTGGTGCAGGCCGACCACGAACAACGCTGCCGCCAGCACATAGACGAGCTGGATCCATCCGGCGAATCCGACGTGGGCAGTGAATCCGGTCATGACTGGGCCCGGCCTATGCCTATCTTGCCGGCCAGCCCCCGGATGCCCTTGTGACCATTCAGCGCTTCCACGCTTTCCTGGCTGATCTCCGGTGCCGGGGCCTTCTTACGGAACATCTTCAGCATCCGCCCGGTCACCACGTACCCGCCCACGACGTTCGCGCCGGCGAAGACGGCGGCCACGAAGCCGAGGATGTAGCCGACCGCGGTATGCGCCGTCAGCCCGATCAGCAGGGCGCCGACCAGGACAATGCCGTGGATGGCGTTGGTCGCCGACATCAGCGGCGTGTGCAGTGTGGCCGGGACCTTCCCGATGACCTCGATGCCGACGAGCAGCGCGAGGATGAAGATGGTCAGGTCAGTCAGTAGTGCCGCTGACATCGGTGACGCCTCCCTTGGTGAGCGTTTCTGCGGGCAGCAGACGGGCCACCGCCTCGTGCACGACCTTGCCGTCATGTGTGATCACCACGCCGGCCTGGATTTCGTCGCTGGTATCGATGGCCAGCGCGCCGTCCTTCGTCATGTGCAGGAGCAGTGCGGAGATGTTCCGCGAGTAGGCGTTCGAGGCCGCCGTCGGCACGGTGGCGGGCAGGTTGTCCGCGCCCACGATCGTGACCCCGTTTCCGGTGACGACCGTCTCGCCGGGCCTGGATCCGGTCACGTTGCCGCCGAGCGCACTGGCGCCCATATCCACGATGACGGACCCGGGGGACATCGCCTTGAGCGCGTCCTCGGTCACCAGCAGCGGCGGCCTGCGGCCGGGCACCTGCGCGGTCGTGATCACCACGTCGTGCCTGGCGATATGGCCGGTCAGCTCCTCCTGCTGAGCCTGGCGCTCTTCGGCGGTCAACTCGCGGGCGTAACCGCCCTCACCGGCCCCCGCTTCGACGGAGGTCAGCTCGATGAACGTGGCCCCGAGCGACTCCACCTCGCCTTTCGAGGCGGGCCTGACGTCGTAGCCGCTTACCACCGCGCCGAGGCGCCTCGCGGTGCCGATCGCCTGCAAGCCGGCCACGCCGGCGCCGAGCACCAGCACCTTGGCGGGCCGGGCGGTCCCCGCCGCCGTGATCAGCATCGGGAAGAACCTGCCGAACGTGGCCGCGGCGACCAGGGCGGCCTTGTAGCCGGCCACGTTCGACTGGGAGCTGAGCGCGTCCATCGGCTGCGCCCGGGACAGCGTGCGCGGCAGCCCGTCCAGGCTGATCGCGGTCACTCCCCGGGCGGCCAGCGTAGCGGCCAGCTCGGGATCGGTCAGCGGGGCCAGCATGCCGATCACGGCCTGGCCCGGCCTGAGCTTGCTCACCGCGGCGGCCGTGGGCTTGGTCACCGTCAGGATCACGTCGGCGGTCCGGTAGATCTCGTCGGCGCTGACGATCGAGGCGCCCGCGTCGGCGTAGGCCGCGTCGGACAGCCAGGCGGCGTCGCCCGCCCCGCTCTCCACCAGCACGTCGATCCCGGCCGGACTCAGCCTGCTGATCGCCTCCGGCACCAGGGCCACGCGGCGCTCGCCCGGCGAGGTTTCCTTGACGACAGCTGCCTTCATACGCGCGACCTCGTATTCCTTCCTGGTCCTGCGGGTTCCGCCGGAATCATCTAACTATATTCATCTCCATCGTGGCCAGGCAGGTAAGGGTCTTGCGCCGTAGACCCGCCGGGCCTTAAGTCCCTTGTATCCGCCGGGGCCCCAGCCTGGAAACTACAACCTCCAGCTACCCGCAGGTTACCGGCCTACGGCTAGGTCTCGGCGCGCAACAGCGTGCTGATCTTCTCCCCGGCCGCCGCCACGGCCGTGGCGTGCATCCGCCCCGGCGACCTGGTCAGCCGCTCGATCGGGCCGGACACCGAGACGGCGGCCAGGACCCGGCCCCCGGGCCCGCGCACCGGGGCGGACACCGATGCGACGCCGGGCTCGCGCTCGGCCGCGGTGGCGGCCCAGCCGCGCCTGCGGACCTGGGCCAGCGTGGTCGCGGTGAACTTGGCGCCGCGCAGCCCGCGGTGCATGCGCCCGCCTTCCTCCCAGGCGAGCAGGACCTGGGCGGCCGAGCCGGCCGTCATCGGCAGCGCGGCGCCGACCGGCACGGTATCCCGGAGCCCGCTCGCCCGCTCGGCCGCGGCCACGCAGATGCGCGTGTCGGCGTGCGGCCGGTACAGCTGGGCGCTTTCCCCGGTGATGTCCCTGAGCTGGGTCAAGATGGGCTGCGCGATCGCGAGCAGCCGGTCCTCGCCGGCCGCGGCGGCCAGCTCGCCGATTCTCGGGCCGAGCACGAACCGGCCCTGCGCGTCGCGGGCCAGCATCCGGTGGCTCTCCAGCGCCACCGCGATCCGGTGCGCGGTCGGCCGCGCCAGGCCGGTCGCCTTGACCAGTTGCGCTAGTGAGGCCGGGCCGCTCTCCAGCGCCGACAGCACGGAAACCGTCTTGTCCAGGACGCCGACTCCGCTAGAGTTGTTCATGTTATGAATACTGCCGTCTCGGAATGCGAGACGCAAACCGAAGGGAGAGAGCGTGATGGCCGGGAATGCGCACCGTACGCTCGCCGGGAAAATCTGGGACGCCCACGTGGTGCGCAGCGCGGAGGGCGAGCCCGACCTGCTCTATATCGACCTTCACCTACTGCACGAGGTGACCAGCCCGCAGGCGTTCGACGGGCTGCGGGCGGCCAGTCGCAAGGTGCGGCGTCCCGACCTGAGCATCGCCACCGAAGACCACAACGTGCCGACGACCGGGATCACCGGCCCCGGCGTGCCCCTGTCCGGCCCCGGCAGCCCGGTCACCGATCCGGTGTCTCGCACCCAGGTCGAGGCGCTGCGGAAGAACTGCGCGGAGTTCGGCATCCGGCTGCATCCGATGGGCGACGCCGACCAGGGCATCGTGCACGTCATCGGCCCGCAGCTCGGGCTGACCCAGCCGGGCCTGACGATCGTGTGCGGCGACTCGCATACCTCCACCCACGGTGCGCTGGGCGCGCTGGCCTTCGGCATCGGGACCAGCGAGGTCGAGCACGTGCTGGCCACCCAGACGCTGCCGCAGCTGCGGCCCAAGACGATGGCGATCACGGTGAACGGCGCGCTGCCCGACGGCGTGACCGCCAAGGACCTGATCCTGGCCATCATCGCGAAGATCGGCACCGGCGGCGGGCAGGGCTACGTGCTGGAGTACCGCGGCCCGGCCGTCCGCGCGCTGTCCATGGCGGGCCGCCTGACCGTCTGCAACATGTCCATCGAGGCCGGCGCCCGGGCGGGCCTGGTGGCCCCGGACGACGTGACGTTCTCCTACCTGGAGGGCCGGCCGCACGCGCCGTCGGGAGCGGCGTGGCAGGCCGCGCTGGACTACTGGCGCACGCTGCCGAGCGATGAGGACGCGACGTTCGACAACGAGGTCGTCCTCGACGCCGGGACACTGACGCCGTACGTGACCTGGGGCACCAACCCGGGACAGGCGCTGCCGCTCGGGTCGTCGGTGCCGGACCCGGACTCGTTCGCCGACCCGGGCGCCCGCGCCGCCGCCGAGCGCGCGCTGGCCTATATGGACCTGGTGCCCGGCACCGCGCTGCGCGACATCGCCGTGGACACCGTCTTCGTCGGCTCCTGCACCAACGGCCGGATCGAGGACCTGCGGGCCGCCGCCTCGGTGCTGCGGGGACGGCAGGTGGCGCCGTCGGTCCGGATGCTGGTGGTGCCCGGATCTATGGCGGTGCGGGCCGAGGCCGAACGAGAAGGGCTGGACGCTGTCTTCGCCGCGGCCGGCGCGCAGTGGCGCTCGGCGGGCTGCTCGATGTGCCTGGGCATGAACCCGGACAAGCTGAGCGTGGGTGAGCGCAGCGCGTCCACTTCCAACCGTAACTTCGAGGGCCGCCAGGGCAAGGGCGGGCGCACGCACCTGGTCTCGCCCGAGGTCGCCGCCGCCACCGCCGTGACCGGCCACCTGGCCGCACCTGCCGACCTATAGCTGGCCGACCTGTAAAGGAGATTGGCATGGAACCGTTCGTCACGCACGTCGGCCGCGCGCTGCCGCTGCGCCGCAGCAACGTGGACACCGACCAGATCATCCCGGCCGAGTACCTCAAGCGGGTGAGCCGGGTCGGCTTCGGCGAGGGCCTGTTCGCCGCCTGGCGCGAGGACCCGTCCTTCGTGCTCAACCAGCCGCAGTACGACGGCGCGACGATCCTGGTCGCGGGCACCGACTTCGGCACCGGCTCGTCACGCGAGCACGCCGTCTGGGCGCTTACCGACTACGGCTTCCGAGCCGTGATCGCGCCCAGGTTCGGCGACATCTTCCGCACGAACGCGACCAAGGCTGGCCTGCTGCCGGTCACGCTGACCGAGGCCGCCGTGACCGCCCTGCAGGACGCCATCGAGGCCGACCCCGGCACCGAGGTCGTCGTGGACCTGGACAACCGCGTCGTGCTGGCCGAAGCCGCGGGGATCAAGGCGCCCTTCGAGATCGACGACTACACCCGCTGGCGGCTGATAGAGGGCCTCGATGACATCGGCCTGACGCTCCGCCACGTCGATGAGATCACCGCCTTCGAGTACAACCGCCCCGCCTGGCTCCCCGTCACCGCCTGACCCACCCATCCCCGCGCGGAATTCAATGAATGCGGCACTCTAGTGATTCTTTCGGGTAGAGCGCCACATTCATTGATTTACCCGGGCGGGCGCTGAGGGCGGTGTGGTGCGTCAGGGCATGCCAGCGCCCCGGGCGGGCGCTGAGGGCGGTGTGGTGCGTCAGGGCATGCCAGCGCCCCGGGCGGGCGCTGAGGGCGGTGTGGTGCGTCAGGGCATGCCAGAGCCGAGCGGGGCCCCGCGCAAAGCGGCATAAACCGGGCATTTTCCGGTACTTTGCGTATATCTGCTGGGTGCTTGGCGTGTGATATTGGCCGACACGCCGGCCAATGTGGCCAGGGTCATTGTGCAACGGCGTTGGATCGCCTACTTTCGGGCAGGTCAGAGGTCGCGATCTCGTATCGGAGCCCACGCGACCTGTGGGGGAAGCGCAGGAGTGAGCAAATGAACAAGCGTGATCTGATCGACGCGATCTCGGACCGGTTGGGGGACAAGAAATCCGCGGCCGAAGCCCTGAACGCGGTGCTCGAGACCATCCAGTCCGCTGTCGCCAGCGGTGACAAGGTGGCCATCACCGGGTTCGGCGTCTTCGAGAAGAGCGAGCGCCCCGCGCGCACGGCCCGCAACCCGGCCACCAGGGAGACCATCCAGGTGCCGGCGTCCGCGGTGCCCAAGTTCCGCCCCGGCGCGGACTTCAAGGCGCTCGTCAACGGCGAGAAGCCCAAGAAGTAGCCTGGCCACGCCAACGGCCACGGGCGGCATCCGGGAGCACCCCTGGACGCCGCCCGCCGCCGTGTGGCGGGGCTAACCGCAGGCCGGGGCGCTTACGCAGCGCGGTCTGGATGATCCGGTCGACGAGTTGCGGCAGCGGCAGCCCCGAGGCGGCCCACATCATCGGGAACCCCGACGCGGGGGTCATCCCCGGCATCGTGTTGATCTCGTTGACCAAGACCTTCCCCGCCGGGGTGTAGAAGAAATCGACCCGGGCCAGGCCCTCGCAGGAGATCGCGTCGAAGGCCGCGCAGGCCAGCCGCCTGATCTCCGCCGCCGCGTCGGCGGGCACCGGCGCCGGGATCCGCATCGTGGTCGCCGAGGCCAGGTACTTCGCCTCGAAGTCATAAAACGCTGACCCAGGGTCCACCACGACCTGGCCGGGCACGCTCGCCTCGGGCGGCCCGCCGTCGAGGCCCTCGAGCACCGCGCATTCGACCTCGATCCCGTCCACCGCCGCCTCGACCAGCACCTTCGGGTCGTGCGCGCGAGCGGCATCGATGGCCGACTCCAGGTCATCGAAACCGGTCACGAACGAGATGCCGATGCTCGAGCCGCCGCGGGCGGGCTTGACGAACACAGGCCAGCCGAGCTCGGCGATCTCGTCAAGCACGCGCTTGCGCTCACCGAGCTCACCCGGGCGCCAGTCGCGGTCGCGCACCACCACGTACCGGCCGACCGGCAGGCCGCGCGCGGACATGAGCAGCTTCATGTACTCCTTGTCCAGGCCGGCCGCGCTGGCGAACACACCCGCGCCCGCGTACCTCGTGCCGGTCATCTCGAGCAGGCCCTGCAGCGTGCCGTCCTCGCCGTAGGTGCCGTGCAGCAGCGGCAGCACCACGTCCACCTCGCCGAGGTCCCGTGGTACCGAACCAGGGCTCGTCACCTGAAACACACCAAAGCCTGACCCGGTCCGCGGCGTGATCTCCGCCCCGGTAACGGCCACCGACTCGACCGAGGGCACCGACCCTGGTGAAAGCGCCAGCCGGGCCGGGTCACCCGAGGTCAGCACCCACCGCCCGTCCGTGGCGATGCCGATGGGCAGTACCTCGTACCGGTCCGGGTCGATGGCCGACAAGATCAGGCCCGCGCTCGCGCAGGACACGGCGTGCTCACTGCTGCGGCCGCCGAACACCACGGCGACCCGGATCTTGCGCTGCCCCAGCACGCGTCCTCCTGTCGAACCAAGCTCCCGCTGTCGAACCAAGCTCCCGCTGTCGAACCAAGCTCCCGCTGTCGAACCAAGCTCCCGCTGTCGAACCCAAGCTCCCGACCCTACGGCCTGCCCAAGGACTCCAGGGCCACGTAGGCGTCAGAGATAAGATCTTCCGCGTCCTCCAGGCCGATGGAGAAGCGTACCGCGGCCGGGTCGATGCCCCCGGCCGCCAGCGCGCGGTCATCGAGCTGCCGGTGCGTGGTGGAGGCCACGTGGCTAACCACCGTGTGGGTTCCGCCTAGCGATGTCGCGTTCTGAGCCAGCCGCAGCTTGTCGGCGAACGCCATGCCCGCCTCGCGCCCGCCGTGCGGCGTCACCGTCACGATCGCACCGAACCGCACTCCTTCCGGCCCCGCGTCGAACATCCGCCTGGCCACCTGGTGGCCGGCGTGATCGGGCAGCCCGGGGTAGTCGATGCGCAGCACGGCCGGGTGCCGGGACAGCGCGGCGGCGAACACCGACGCCGTCGAGCAGGCCCGCCGGACCCGCAGCGGCAGCGTCTCCAAGCCCCGCCTCAAAAGGAACGCCTCGTCGGGCGCCAGGCAGCCGCCGGTGTCGACCCGGACGCTGCGGATGTTGCTGATCAGCTCGATGCGCCCGGTGACCACGCCGCCGGTGACGTCGGAATGGCCGCCGATGTACTTGGTCGCCGAGTGCACGACCAGGTCGGCGCCGTGCTCGAGCGGCCGGCAGATCACCGGCGGGGCCAGCGTCGAGTCGACTACCAGCAGCGCCCCGGCGTCGTGCGCGATCTCGGACAGCTGGCGCAGGTCGGCGACGGCCGTGGTCGGGTTCGCGATCGTCTCCGCGTACACGATCCTCGTGGTCGGCCGCATGGCCGCCTGGACCTGGTCCAGGTCGGTGATGTCGACGAAATCGGTCTCCACGCCGAACCGGGACGCGACGTTGCGCAGGAACCCGTAGGTCCCGCCGTAGACCGCGGACGACGCCACCACGTGCGCGCCCGTCCGGGCGAAGGTCCAGAACACACCGCTGATCGCGGCCATCCCCGAGGCGAACGCCTGCGCCGCGGGCCAGCGCGGCAGGTTCACCCCTTCCAGGGCCGCGACCGCGCGGGCGAACGCGTCCACGGTGGGGTTGTCGATCCGGCTGTAGGTGTAGCCGGGCCTCTCGTCGTTCAGCACGGCCCGGTACTCCTCGGCCGTGCCGAACGAGAACGCCGCGGTCCGGAACACCGGCGTGCCGAGCGGCTGCTGAGAAGGCGTCGGCGGGGCCGGCAGGTGCACCGCGCGGGTGTTCTCGCCGGTCTGCTTGCGCACTATTTCCACGAAATCATTCCCACTGATCTGGGCACCCGCATCAGGGGCCGTACCACTCGGGCTTGGCTGAACGTGACGCTAGCATCGACGCGGCCTCGGTGACGGGCAGCCCGTCACGCATGACGGCCTCGACGACCTCGGTGATCGGCATCTCGACGTGATGCGCTCGGGCCAGCTCGAGCACCGGTCCGCATGATGCTACGCCCTCCGCGATCCCGTTCATCACCGCGGCGGCCTGCGCCACCGTCATGCCACGCCCCAGGTTTTCCCCGAACGTCCGGTTACGTGACAGCGGTGAGCTGCAGGTGGCCACCAGGTCGCCCATCCCGGCCAGGCCGGCGAACGTCTGCGGGTCCGCGCCGAGCGCCGAACCGAGCCGGGCGATCTCGGCCAGCCCGCGGGTGATCAGGGTGGCCTTGGTGTTGTCCCCGAGCCCCATCGCGACCGCGATGCCCACCGCGATCGCGATGACGTTCTTCACCGTGCCGCCGAGCTCGCAGCCGGTCACGTCGGTGTTGGTGTACGGGCGGAAATACTGGGTGTGGCACGCGCCCTGCAGGACCAGCGCGCCGTCCGGCGCGGCGCAGGCCACCACGGTGGCGGTGAACTGGCGCCGGACGATCTCGGCGGCCAGGTTCGGGCCGGCGACCACGGCGACCCGCGCGGCGTCCGCACCCAGCACCTCGATGATGACCTCGCTCATCCGCCGGCAGGTGCCGAGCTCGATGCCCTTGATCAGGCTGACCAGCAGCGCGCCGGGCGGGATCAGCGCCGCCCAGGCCGCCAGGTTCGCCCGCAGCGACTGCGCGGGCACGGCGAAAGCGACCAGGTCCGCGCCGGCCAGCGCCTCGGCGGGATCCGGCGTCGCGTCGAGCGTCGGAGTCAGCGTGATCCCCGGCAGGTAGTCCGGGTTCTCGTGCAGCTCGGCCAGCGCCTTGGCCAGCTGCGGATTGCGGGCGTACAGCATCGTGGGCGTCCCGGCGTCGCAGAACACCTGGGCGAACGTGGTGCCCCAGGACCCGGCCCCCATCACTGCAGCCTTCATGACGGTCCAGGGCCGGACTCCTGCGCCGCCCCGCCCTGGCTGGCCGTGGAGCCGGAAGAGGAACCATCCTCCGTTCGGCCCGCAGGAAGACGGCCACCTGGGATGGCCGGATCGTAGGGCACGGCGGGCGGCGTCTGGAGCCTGATCGCGGCCAGCAAGGCGGTGATGTCGGCCATGATGTCGGCGGTGGCCGCGCGCAGCGTGCTCGCGCCGAGCCGCTGGCCGGCGTAGGCGGACAGATCCACCGGCGGCCCGGCCGCCATCCGCACGGTCTTGCGCGGGAACAGGTGGGGCTTCTTCGACCCGTAGGGGAGGATCTCCTGTGCGCCCCAGTGCGCGATCGGGATCACCGGCGCCCCGGTGGTGAGCGCGAGCCGCGCGGCGCCCGTCTTGCCGACCATCGGCCACAGGTCCGGGTCGCGGCTCGCGGTCCCCTCCGGGTAGACGATCACGGCGGCGCCGGCCCGCAGCGCCTGCTCGGCCTGCTTCAGCACCAGGCCGGCGTCGCCGCGGCCCCGGTACACGGGCAGCTGGCCGAGCTTGCGCATGAGCGGTCCGAGCACCTTGACCTCGAAGACCGCCGACTTGATCATGAAGACCGGGTACCGCTTCCCGTAGGAGTCGCAGAAGAGCGCGACGGTGGGCCAGTCGGCGTAGGACAGGTGGTTCGGGGCCAGGATCACGCCGCCGGTCCGCGGGAAGTTCTCCTTCCCCTGCCACCGGTGCTTCATCAGCAACCGCAGCCCGGGGCGCAGGATGATCACCGAGACCAGCCGCCAGCCCTTGGAGTAGCTGTAACTGGCCGTACGCTGGTCAGCGCGGTCGCTCATGAAGTTAGTCTCCAGGTTCGGGTGGTCCGGTGTCGAGGCAGGATCAAAGTCATGACCGATAATGCCCTGACTACCTGGTCAGTGGTGATGCCCGTTAAGGTGCTCACCCAGGCCAAGTCCCGGCTCGCCGGGCTCGCCGGGCCGCGCCGGGGCGAGCTCGCCCTCGCCCTGGCCTGCGACACGGTGACGGCGGCGCTGGAGTGCGACGCGGCCGCACGCGTGATTGTTATCACAGATGACCAGGTCGCAGCGGTGACGCTGGGAGATCTTGGCGCGCTGGTCGTGCCTGACGAGCCGCGCGACGGCCTCAACGCGGCGCTGCGGCACGGCGCCGCGTACGCCGGCGCCCGGTGGCCGCGCTCCGGGACGGCTGCGCTGTCCGCCGACCTGCCCGCGCTGCGGCCCGCCGAACTCGGCCGGGCGCTGCGCGCCGCGCAGGCCTGGCCGACCGCCTTCGTGGCCGACGCGGCCGGCGACGGCACCACGCTGTACACGGCGACGCCGGGGGCGGCGTTCCGCCCAGCGTTCGGCCTGGCGTCACGGGCGCGGCACGCCGCGGGCGGCGCTGTCGAACTCGGCCTGGATGGCCTGCCAGGACTACGCCGGGACGTGGACACGCCGTCTGACCTGCGCGGCGCGACCACGCTCGGGCTGGGACCGCACAGCGCGCCGCTTGCGGCCGAACTGCTCAGATGTGCACCACGGGGCAGGTGAGCGTCCTGGTGATCCCGGGCACGGACTGGATGTGCGCGGCGACCAGCCGGCCGAGTTCGTCGACGTTGTCCGCCTGGGCGCGCACGATGACGTCGTAGGGGCCGGTGACGTCCTCCGCTTGGGTGACTCCGCTGATCTTCCTGATAAGCGTGGCCACGTCGGCGGCCTTGCCGACTTCTGTCTGGACGAGGATGTAAGCCTCCACCATGAGGTCCTCCCAGGGCATTTCGGGACAGGCGCCCCTAGTGGCCTCACGTTACCGTAGAGGTCCAGACCTGTAACACATATGTTCCTTGCGGCCGGAGGTCAATTATCGCTGGGGAAGACTCGCAGACGCTGGCCTCGCTCGGGGAGTTCGGCCTCATCAAGGCGTTGTCGGCGTGGCTGCCGCCGGGAGAGCGGACGCTGGTCGGCATCGGCGACGACGCGGCCGTACTGGCCGTGCCCGACGGCCGGGTGGTGGCGACCACGGATTTCCTGCTCGAGGGCAGGCACTTCCGCCGGGACTGGTCGAGCGCGGCCGACGTCGGCCACAAGGCCGCGGCCAGGAGCCTGGCCGACCTCGCGGCCATGGGCGCCGAACCGTCCGCCCTGCTCGTGGCGCTGGCGGCCCCGGCCGACCTGCCGGTCAGCTGGGCCCGTGAACTGGCCGAAGGGCTGGCGGCCGAGTGCGCCCGGGCTTCAAGGGGTTCAAGGGGTTCAAGGGGCGGGGCCAGCGTGATCGGCGGGGACACCGCCCGCGCCGGTTCGGTCATCCTGGCCGTGACCGGCCTGGGCGACCTGGCCGGCCGGGCCCCGGTGCTCCGGTCGGGCGCGGTGCCCGGCGACCTGGTGGCGGTGGCGGGCCCGCTCGGGCCTGCCGCGGCTGGCCTGGCCCTGCTGTCGGCCGGTCTGCCTCACGACGATCTGGTAGCCGCGCACCTGCGGCCCGCGCCGCCGTACGAGGCCGGCCCGGAGGCCGCCGGCCTGGGCGCCACGGCCATGATCGACATCAGCGACGGCCTGCTGGCCGACCTGGGCCACGTCGCGGCCGCGAGCGGCGTTCGCATCGACCTCGCGCTGGACGCACTGCGGCCAGGTGGGGCTCTGCTGACCGCGGCCCGCGCCGTACGCGATGCTGCCCGTCACGCTTCTTTGAGCCGAACGGGCCCCGGCGCACGCCCCGACCCCGCTGCCCCGCCTCCCTCGGCGGAGGCCCCGCAGGTGGAAGCCCAGCAGTTTGAAGCCCAGCAGATCGAAGCCCAGCAGTTTGAAGCCCAGCGGTGGGTTTTGTCTGGCGGCGAGGATCACTCACTCGCCGCCACGTTCCCGCCGGGCACGCGGCTGCCGCCGCGGTGGCGGGTGATAGGCGCGGTGCGCCCGGGTCACGGCGTCGTCATCGACGGCCAGCCGTGCACGCAAGCCCCCGGCTGGGACCACTTCGCCTGACGGCGTAGCCCTGCCGCCCAGGAGGCCCAGCCCTGCCGCCCAGGGGCCCAGGCCTGCCGCCCTGGCGGCTGGCCAGCACGGCCCTAGCGAGTGATCTTGCCTGCCTTGAGGCAGGAGGTGCACACGTTAACCCGCTTGGGGGTGCGCCCGACCGTGGTGCGGCGGCGCTGGATGTTCGGGTTCCAGCGACGGCGGGTACGGCGGTGCGAGAATGAGACGTTGTTGCCGAAGCCCGGCCCCTTGCCGCATATGTCGCAGACGGAAGCCACGGTTCGCTCCATTAATTAGGGTTACGGGACTTTACGGTGATGCCGGGTCCGCTCTGAGCGGATCAGGCAGCCGTCGAAGCCTACCCGATGTCCTGGCCGTGGTGCGAACCGAACGGTCCGAACCTCAATGTCGGCGGACCCTTCTATGCTGCCAGATGTGACCACGCTCAGCGAATCGCTGACCCGGGCGCTGGGCCCCCGGACGGCCAAGCCGCTCGATGCCATCTTCGGCCTGCGCACGGTCGGCGAGCTGCTTCGGCACTATCCGCGCCGCTATTACACCCGCGGTGAGCTCACCGACCTGTCCTCGCTGCGCGAAGGCGACCACGTCACGGTGCTGGCGCGGGTGGTTACGGTGGCCGAGATCCCGCTGCCCCCGCAGCCGGGCAAGGGACGCCGCAGTCGGCTCGAGGTGGTGGTTACCGACGACCGGGCCAAGCTGATCCTGACCTTCTTCTCAGGGCTGGGTCGGTACCGCCGGGTGCTCAAGCCACACGTGGTCGGCATGTTCGCGGGCACGGTGTCCAGCTTCCGCGGCCGCCGCCAGCTGGTTCACCCGGAGTGCGAGATGCTGCCCGGGGCGCCGCCCAACGCCGACCTGAACCCAATTTCCCCCGAGCTGGCCGCCGAGTTCGCCGCCGAAATGATCCCGGTGTACCCGGCCAGCGCCAAGTTCAGCTCGTGGGCGATCTCCCGGTCGGTCAAGGCCGTGCTCGATCCGCTCGACGCGGGGGAGGACCCGCTGCCGGCCGAGCTTAGAGAACGAGAGGGGCTGTACGGCCGGGCCGAGGCGATCCGGGCCATCCACCGGCCGCTGGATGCGGCGGACCTGAACCGGGCGAAGGAGCGGCTCAAGTGGGACGAGGCGTTCATGCTGCAGGCGGCACTGGCGCAGCGGCGGCTGGCGGCCGCCGCCATGCCGGCCATGCCGCGGCCGCGCATCGCGGGCGGTATCGCCGATGAGTTCGACGCCCGGCTGCCGTTCACGCTCACCAAGGGCCAGGTCGAGGTGGGCGAGACCCTCGCCACCGAGCTGAGCTGCGCCTCCCCGATGCACCGGCTGCTGCAAGGCGAGGTCGGCTCGGGCAAGACGGTGATCGCGATCCGGGCCATGCTCCAGGTCGTGGATGCGGGCGGCCAGGCGGCCCTGCTCGCGCCGACCGAGGTGCTCGCGCAGCAGCACTACCGGTCGATCACCGACATGCTCGGACCGCTGGCCCAGCGGGGCCAGCTCGGCGGGGCCGAGCACGCGACCGGCGTTGCCCTGCTCACTGGGTCGGTCGGGGCAGCCGCCCGGCGCGCGGCGCTGGCGGACGTCTTCACTGGCGACGCCGGGATCGTGATCGGCACGCACGCCCTGCTCGAGGAGCAGGTCCAGTTCGCCGACCTTGGCCTGGTGGTCATCGACGAGCAGCACAGGTTCGGCGTGGAACAGCGCGATGCGCTGCGCGCCAAGGCCGCGGACAACCGGCCGCACGTCCTGGTCATGACGGCGACGCCGATCCCCAGGACGGTGGCTATGACCGTCTACGGCGACCTGGAGACCTCCACGCTGACCGAGCTGCCCGCCGGTCGTTCGCCCATCGCCACCCATGTGGTACCCGCGGCCGACAAGCCCCGGTACCTAGAGCGGGCCTGGGAGCGCGTCCGGGAGGAGGTCAGCCGAGGCCAGCAGGCCTACGTGGTATGCCCGCGCATCGGCGACGTCCCAGGAGGCCCAGATTCTGACGAGGCGGAATACCCGGGCGAGGACGACTTCGGCAACGTGGACATGGAGGGGGCCATTCCCCGCGGGGTGGCCGCCGGGGGCCGGCGCCAGCCGCTGGCGGTCCTCGATGTGGCCGCGACGCTGGACGCGGGCCAACTGGCCGGGCTGCGGCTCGGCATCTTGCACGGCCGGCTGCACCCGGAGGAGAAGGACCGGGTGATGCGGGAGTTCTCCGCGGGCCAGATCGACGTCCTGGTCGCGACCACGGTGATCGAGGTCGGCGTCGACGTGCCGAACGCCACCGTGATGGTCATCATGGACGCCGAGCGGTTCGGCGTGTCCCAGCTGCACCAGCTCCGCGGCCGGGTTGGACGCGGGACCGCGGCTGGCCTGTGCCTGCTGGTCAGCGAGGCGCCGCCGGCAAGTCCGGCGCGGGACCGGCTCGACGCGGTGGCCGCCACCCTCGACGGGTTCAAGCTGTCCCGGCTCGACCTCGAGCAGCGCCGGGAAGGCGATGTCCTCGGCGCCGCGCAGGCCGGCCGCCAGTCGAGCCTGAAGCTGCTCCGGCTGCTCCCCGACGAGGACCTGATCCGGCAGGCCAGGGAAGACGCCACCGCGGTCGTCTCGGCCGACCCCCAGCTCACGGGGCACCCCGCCCTGCGCGAGGCGATCGACGAACTCCTCGGCGTCCAGGCCGAATACCTCGACAAAACGTAGGAAGCGGGCCCCACGGCCCTGCTGGCCAACCTGGCCGTGGTGCTCACCGTGATGGCGGCCGGCACCTCGGCGCGCAGGGACATCGCCTGATGCGCTGTTTTGCGCAGAACGGCGGGCGTGCACACTTAAGGGGTGGCACGCGTGATCGCTGGCGAGGCGGGCGGCCGCCGGCTGGCGGTCCCAGACGGACGCGATACCAGGCCGACCAGTGACCGGGCCAGGGAAGGCCTGTTCGCCACCATCTCCTCGATCATGGGACCGCTGGCCGGAGCGCGGGTCCTCGACCTGTACGCGGGGTCGGGCGCGGTCGGCCTCGAGGCCCTGTCCCGCGGCGCGGAGCACGTGCTGCTGGTGGAGCACGGCGCCCGCGCCGCGCGCGTCATCAGGGCGAACATCGAGGCGATCGGGCTGCCCGGCGCCGTGGTCAGCGCCGACCGGGTGGAACGGGTGCTGGCCCGCGGGCCCGCCCCCGCAGGGGGCCAGGGCGGCAGCGCCCCCGCAGGGGGCCAGGGCGGCAGCGCCCCCGCAGGGGGCCAGGGCGGCACCGCCGAGGGCCGGTACGACGTGGTGTTCGCGGATCCGCCGTATGCGCTGGCCGACGCCGGGGTGACGCAGGTCCTCTCGCTGCTCGCGGAGCAGGGCTGGCTGGCGCCGGGGGCGCTGGTCATCGTAGAGCGTGCCACCAGGTCCGGCTCGCTGAGCTGGCCGGACGGCTTCGTGCCGGACCGGGCGCGTCGGTACGGGGAAGCAACCTTCTGGTACGGTCTCGTCCCGGGAACCGCTGGGGAACGTGCCCGATGACCGGCCTGGACCATGTCCTCGAGTGCTCGCCGAGAGCAGAAGGGGTGGCACCGCGTGCGACGCGTAGTCTGTCCGGGTTCTTTTGATCCTGTCACCAACGGTCACCTCGACATCATCGGCCGCGCCGCCGGGCTCTACGACGAGGTGATCGTCGCGGTGCTGATCAACGTGACCAAGCGCAGCCTGTTCACGGTCGACGAGCGCGTCGAGATGCTGGGCCAGGTCACCAGCCGCTACGGCAACGTCAGGATCGAGCGGTTCCATGGCCTGCTGGTGGACTTCTGCGCCGCCAACGGGATCGCCGCCGTGATCAAGGGACTGCGGGCCGTCAGCGACTTCGAGTACGAGATGCAGATGGCGCAGATGAACTACCGGATGGCCAAGGTCGAGACGCTGTTCATGACCACCAACCCGCTCTACTCCTTCCTGAGCTCCAGCCTGGTGAAGGAGATCGCCAGGTACGGTGGGGACGTCAGCGGGCTGGTGCCCGAGATCGTCTTGTCCCGGCTGCGGGAGCGCCTGGCCGAGGAGTAGGCCGGGAAGAGTAGGCCAGGAAATGAAGAGTAGGCCCGGGAAATTAGGCCGGGCGGAATACCGGTGGGATGCCGTCAAGTTGGGAATACCGCGCGTCGCCGGTAGGCTATGCGCTCGGTCTCCATCAGCTCGACACGAGTGCACTGTCATGCCCAACACACGTACACACACCCCCCGTGGGGCGCTTGTCTTCGACACGCGCCTGCTCGGCCGTGGGGCGGGGTCCGCGCTGACCCAGAAGCGGACCGTTCCCGCGCCCGACAACCTGCGCCTCGAGCTCATCGGCGTCCCAGAGGGGGCCGATGTCGCCCTCGAGGTCAGGTTCGAGGCGGTTTCCGAAGGCGTTCTCGCCACCGGGACCGCGGTCGCACCGCTCGCGGGCGAATGCGCCCGGTGCCTTGGCCCGGTGACGTCGTTGGTCACCGTCGGCTTCCAGGAGCTTTACCTGTATGCCGACGAGCGCCACGACAAGCACGACAAGCATGACCGGCACGACAAGCCTGACCGGCACGACAAGCCTGACCGGCACGACAAGCCTGACCGGCACGACAAGCACGAAGAGCAGGACGACGACGAGCGCTATCTCAACGGCGACCTGCTCGACCTAGAGCCGGCTTTCCGTGACGCGGTAGTGCTCGCGCTGCCGATGTCACCGCTGTGCCGGGAGGACTGTCCCGGGCTGTGCGCCGAGTGCGGCGTCCCGCTCGCCGACGCGGGCCTCGGCCACCGGCACGACGCGGCGACCGACCCGAGGTGGGCGGCCCTGAAGCAACTCGACGACCAGGCAACTGACCAAATGGACCGGCACGCCGGCGCCATCGACCTACAGGAGGGCTGACGTGGCGGTTCCCAAGCGGAGGATGTCCCGCAGTAACACCCGATCCCGACGTTCGAACTGGAAGACCACCGCGCCCACGCTGGTGAGCTGCCCGCAGTGCCACGAGCCGAAGCTGCCGCACGTGGCCTGCCCGACCTGCGGCACCTACCGGCGGCGCCAGGTCCTGACACCATCCTGAGGAAGCTGACCGGTCCCGGGCCAGATGAGACGGGTTATACATCGCGTCCGGCCGGGCATGATCAGCCAGTGCTAGGAGGAGGACGCATTGGGCATCGTGAGCCGGTCCTGGGATGGCGGTGTGAACGCCGGAAAAGATCCCGCTGAGCTCCGGCACGCTCTCGGCGTGCCGATCATGCCCAAATCACTCGAGCGCGCGCTGACGCACCGCTCCTACGCCTACGAGAACGACAATCCGCCCACCAACGAGCGGCTTGAGTTCCTGGGCGACTCGGTCCTCGGCCTGGTCGTGACCGACAACCTGTTCCGCGGCTACCCAAACCTGCCCGAGGGTCAGCTGGCCAAGCTCCGCGCCGCGGTGGTCCAGATGAGCGCGCTCGCCGACGTGGCGCGCGAGCTCAGCCTAGGCGACTACGTCCGGCTCGGCCGGGGCGAGCAGGTCACCGGCGGCCGGAACAAGCCCTCGATCCTGGCCGACACGCTCGAGGCAGTGATCGGCGCGGTGTACATCGACTGCGGCCTGGCCGAGGCGAGTGCGCTGGTGCACCGGCTGTTCGACCCGGTCATCGCCAGATCGGCCCGGCTGGGCGCGGGCCTGGACTGGAAGACCTCGCTGCAGGAGCTCACCGCGGTCAAGATGCTCGGGGTGCCCGACTACCAGGTCGAGGAGAGCGGGCCCGACCACCAGAAGTCGTTCCGCGCCGTGGTCAAGGTCGGCGGCCGGGTGCTCGGTTCCGGCGAGGGGCGCACCAAGAAGGCGGCCGAACAGCAGGCGGCCGAGGCCGCCTGGCGGGCCATCACCGCCGAGGGCAACGGCGACCTGGGGCCCGTCAAGGACTCCGACAACGAAGATGACGGGGAAGGGCCCGCCCCGCAGCAATGAGGAGGCAAAGGGAGCCGTGAGGCGTGCCTGAGCTTCCTGAGGTCGAAACGGTCCGCCGTGGCCTCGAACATCACGTCGTGGGCCGGACCATCGAGACCGTCCGCGTCCTGCACCCGCGCGCCGTGCGCAGGCAGCCGGCCGGCCCGGCCGAATTCGAATCCGCCCTGGCCGGGCGCAGCCTCGACAGCGTCAGGCGGCGGGGCAAGTACCTGTGGATGTCGGTGGGCGAGGACGCTCTGCTCGCGCACCTGGGGATGAGCGGGCAGCTGCTCGTGGTCGAGCCGGACCGGCCCCTGTCGCCGCACGTCAGGATCTGGTTCACGTTCTCCGACGCCGGGCCCGACCTGCGCTTCACCGACCAGCGGACGTTCGGTCACATGTGCGTGGTGCGGGACGGCGCCGAACTTCCCGCGCCGATCGCGCACATCGCGCCCGATCCGTTCGAGGCGGCCTTCGACCCCGCCGCGCTGGCCGTGCGGCTGCGCGGCCGACGCACCGGGGTCAAGCGCGCGCTGCTGGACCAGTCACTGGTCAGCGGGGTCGGCAACATCTACGCCGACGAGGCGCTGTGGCGGGCCAGGCTGCACTGGGCCCGGCCGACCGAGACGCTGAACGGCCCCGAGGTGAGCCGCCTGCTCGCCGCGGTCCGCGAGGTGCTCGGCGAGGCGCTGGCCGTCGGCGGGACCTCGTTCGACGACATGTACGTCAACGTCAACGGGGAGAGCGGCTACTTCGAGCGGTCGCTCGCGGTGTACGGGCGGGAAGGCTTTCCCTGCCTGCGGTGCGGCACGCCGGTCCGGCGCGATGCCTTCATGAACCGGTCCGCCTACAGCTGCCCGCACTGCCAGCCCCGTCCCCGCCGCGCCCGCTGGTAGCGCAGAGGGTCCCAGCTGCCCCCCGCTGACCAGCCCGTTCCGTTACGCCACGTTAGCCTCACGTTGCCAAAACGGCTTGTTACGGCTGATAAGGTAAATAACAGGCATCTGGTGAGCACTCAACTTGACCAGCAAAGGCCTGGGTGGGAAACTAGTTGTCGTTGGTTGCGCGCGCGGATTCGCGCGTGTTAAGTAATGTGCCCACTCTGGTCACTCAGCGTGGAGGACCTTTTACAATGGCGAAGGCTCTATTCGGCCACGTCGGCGGTCCGGATCCCCGCATCGTTTCCGAGATGCGCCGCCTCCAGCAGCGAGTACGCGACCTGGAAGCCGAGCTCGTGCGGCTTCAGGAAGAGAATGACGCGCTCACGGTTGAGGCAGGCCACGAGGACGTGCTGGTTCCGGATCGCGAGCCCGCGTACGTCTGACGAACGCTGGCAGGACGCGACCAAAACGGCAAACAACGGATCAGGGGCGCCTATGGCGGCGCCCCTCTTCGTTGTATATCTGCCCGTTATATGTCACTAGTCACACGGGCATCAAAGGCGCGACTCAACGAGTCGACCCGCAGACGGCACTGACGCCGGGCGTCCGGTCAGGGACATCCGGCCATTCTGGCGTGCCCGCTCCGGAACCCGACGCGCGATCCTAGCTGCAGTTCGCCGTATCGCGCGCCGCGGGGCGATAGGGTGCGGAGAGCTAAGTGGGCCGGCGCAGCCCGGCCTAGCCAGGCTGGCCCCGCCAGCCCCGGCTAGCTAGCCCGGCCCAGTCAGGCCGGCCCAGCCAGGTCGGCCCCAGTCAGGCCGGCCCAGTCAGCCCAGCCCAGTCAGCAGGGAGGAGGGGGCAGCTCTTGTACCTCAAGAGCCTCACCCTGCGCGGCTTCAAGTCCTTCGCCTCCGCCACCTCGCTCCGCCTCGAGCCCGGCATCACCTGCGTCGTCGGCCCCAACGGCGCGGGCAAGTCCAACATCGTCGACGCCCTGTCCTGGGTGATGGGCGAGCAGGGAGCCAAGTCGCTGCGCGGCGGCAAGATGGAGGACGTCGTCTTCGCGGGCACCACCTCGCGGCCGCCGCTCGGCCGGGCCGAGGTGACGCTCACCATCGACAACAGCGACGGCGCCCTGCCGATCGAGTACGCCGAGGTCACCATCAGCCGGCTGATGTTCAGGTCCGGGCAGAGCGAGTACGCCATCAACGGCGACCACTGCCGCCTCCTCGACGTGCAGGAACTGCTGTCCGACTCCGGCCTGGGCCGGGAGATGCACGTGATCGTCGGCCAGGGGCAGCTCGACGACATCCTGCACGCCGGCCCCGAGGCCAGGCGCGCCCTGATCGAGGAAGCCGCCGGCGTGCTCAAGCACCGCAAGCGCAAGGAAAAGGCGCTGCGCAAGCTGGAGGCGATGCAGGCCAACCTGACCCGGCTGGTCGACCTCACCGCCGAGCTGAGCCGCCAGCTCAAGCCGCTGGGCCGGCAGGCCGAGCTGGCCAGGAAGGCCGCCGTCATCCAGGCCGAGCTGCGGGACGCCCGGCTCAGGCTGCTCGCCGACGACTACGTGACGCTGGCCGCCGACCTGCAGCGGGACGAGGCGGACGAGGCCGCCGTGCTGGCCAGGCGCGCCGTCCTGGAGCGGGAAGTGGCCCAGGCCAGGGCGAAGGAGACCGAGCTCGACCACGCCGCGCAGCAGGCCTCGACCGTGCTGGCTCAAGCGCAGGAGACCTGGTTCGCCCTATCTTCACTGACCGAACGGCTGCGCAGCACACAGAACCTGGCCGCGCAGCGAAACCGCCTGCTGACCGAGACGACTTCCGCAGCCGAGCCCGATCGAGGCCGTGACCCCGACGAGCTTGACCGCCAGGCCGAAGAGCTGCGCGAAGAAGAGGACGCGCTGACCACGCGGCTGGCGGCGGGCCGCGAGGTCATGTCCGTCGCGGTGGCCGAGCGTGCCGCAGCCGAGGCCGAGCTCAGCGCGACCGAGCGCCGGCTGGCGGCCGGCGCCAGGACCGCCGCCGCCCGGGCCGAACGCGTGGCCAGGCTCCGCGGGCAGGTCGGCGCGGCCGACAGCCGCAGCGTGGCGGCCCAGGAGGAAATGGACCGGCTGGCCATCTCGGCGGCCGAGGCCAGGGAGCGGGCGGCCCTGGCGGCCGACGAGTACGAGCAGGTGCGGGACGCAGGCGGGCGGGACGAAGACCGCAGCGAGCTGGCCGCTGCGCACGAGCAGGCCGCCGGCACCCTGGCTGAATATGCCGAACGGACCTCGGTACTCCGCACGGCGGAACGTGAATCAGCCCGTGAGCTGGCCGCCCGGCGGGCCCGCGCGGAGACATTGGCCGAGGCCGCGCGGCGCGGCGCGGACGCCTCGGCGGCCGTACTCGCCGACCCGGCCCGCTTCGGCGGCGTGGTCGGCTCGTTCGCCGCGGGCCTGCGAGTGGCCGAGGGGTACGAGGTGGCCATCGCCGCGGCCCTGGGCGCCGCCGCCGACGCGGTGGCCGTGGCCGGCCTCGACGCGGCCGCCGAGATCCTGGCCACCCTGCGCCGGGAGGACGCCGGCGGCGCCGCCCTGGTCATCGCCGCCGAAGGCACAGCTCCGGCCGACCCCGGAGCCAATGCCGCCCCACAGAATCCCGCCACCCCCGACGCCTCACCAGTCTCTCCACTCCCAGCCGACTCCACCGCCCCATCCGTCCCACAGGGCTCCGGTCTTGTCCGCGCCACCGAGCTGGTGCGCGCGCCTGACGGACTGACGGAGGCCGCAGCCGAGCTTCTGCGCGACGTGGTGGTGGTCGCTAACCTGGAGGAGGCACGCCGGATCGTTCGGGAAAATCCTGATCTTAAGGCCGTGACCCGGGCCGGTGACCTGCTCGGGTCGCACTGGGCCCAGGGCGGCGGCGCGCGGCCGCAGAGCCTGCTGGAGCTGCGGGCCGCGGCGGACGAGGCGGCGGCGGGGCTGGCCGAGGCCGAGCAACGGTGCGACGAGGCGGCCCGCGCGCTGGCCGTCGCGGCGCAGGCCGAGGAGGCCGCCCGGCAGTCGGTGGCGGAGACGCTGGCCCGCAGGCACAAGGCCGACGCGGCGGCGGCGGAGATCTCCGGGCGACTCGGCCGGCTGGCGGGCGCAACCCGGGCCGCGCGGGAAGAAGCCGACCGGCTGGATGCCGCCATCACCTCGGCCCAGTTGGCGGCCGAGAAGGACCTGGCCAAGCTGGAGCAGCTCCAGGGCGAGCTCGCCGAGGCCGAGGCTGAGGCCGAGGAGCCGGATGAGCCGCAGGACGAGGCGGGCCGGGAGGATCTCGCCGACCGCTGCGCCGCGGCGCGGAACGCCGAGATGGAGGCCAGGCTCGAGGTCAGGACCGCGGAGGAGCGGCTGCGCGCGATCGGCGGCCGCGCCGACTCACTCGCCGCCGCCGCGGTCGCCGAGCGCGCCACGCGCCAGCGGGCCGCGCAGCGCCGCAGGCAGCGGACCGCCCAGGCCGCCGTGGCCCGCGCCGTCGCGCTCGGCGCGCGGTACGCGGTCGAGGCGGCTGAGCAGTCGGTGGGTCAGGCCCTGGCCCGGCGGGCCGAGGCCGAGGCGGCGAGCACCGGCGGCGCCGCCGAGCTGAAGGCGGTCCGGGCCCGCGTCCGTGAGCTGGCCACCGACCTGGACATGGTGGTGAACACCGCGCACGGCACCGAGATCGCCCGGGCCGAGCACCGGCTCCGGCTGCATCAGCTCGCTGAGCACGCGCTGGAGGAGTTCGGGGTCGAGGCGGACGCACTGGTGGCCGAGTACGGGCCCGAGGTGTCCGTGCCGGTGATCGGCGACGACGCGGCCCTGCCGTCGCGCTACGAGCGGGTCGCGGCCGAGCGCCGGGCTGCCGACGCACAGCGCCAGCTCGACCGGCTCGGCAAGGTGAACCCGCTGGCTCTGGAGGAGTACGCCGCGCTCACCGAGCGGCACACGTTCCTGGCCACTCAGCTCGACGACCTGCGCAAGACCCGGCGTGACCTGCTCACCGTGGTCAAGGAGGTCGACGACCGGGTGCAGGAGGTGTTCGCGTCCGCGTACGCCGACACCGCCCGCGAGTTCGAGCAGCTCTTCGGTCGGCTCTTCCCCGGCGGGCAGGGCAACCTGGTGCTCACCGAGCCGGACGACATGCTGGCCACCGGCATCGAGATCGAGGCCAGGCCGCCGGGCAAAAAAGTCAAGCGGCTGTCACTGCTGTCCGGCGGGGAGCGGTCGCTGACCGCCATCGCGTACTTGTTCGCGATCTTCAAGGCCCGGCCCTCGCCGTTCTACGTGCTCGACGAGGTGGAAGCGGCCCTGGACGACACGAACCTGCAGCGCCTACTCGGCGTCTTCGATGAGCTGCGGGAGAGCTCGCAGCTCATCGTGATCACGCACCAGCGCCGGACGATGGAAGCCGCCGACGCCCTCTACGGCATCACCATGCGCGGCGACGGCGTCTCCACCGTCATCAGCCAGCAGCTAGCCACCCGTCAGCCCGCCTAGCCCTACGGGGCCCGCCTGGGACCGCCAGCCCGCCTGACCCCGCCAGCCCGCCTGACCCCGCCAGCCCGCCTGAGGCCGCCAGCCCCGCCTGAGGCCGACAGCCCCGCCTGAGGCCGACAGCCCCGCCTGACCCCGGCTTGCCACCCCAGCCCGCCCCGCACCCCAAGCCCGCTTGTCACAGGGTCACTTTCCAACCTTCAAGCCTCATGAGCCTTGTTTCGTCGCAGTCATCGCGGAAGATCTGGGCTCGGCGGAACATCGGGGGTCTATCGAGCCTGTCACACAACCGATCCCCGGCCGGTCCCCGCCTCCACCACCCGAACCGAGCCCGCCCCAGCCCGCGCTCGCCACTGCATTCCCACCCATCCCCCTGTCCCCGCCCGCACCGTCGCATGCACCTCCCCGAGTCAATGAACGTGGCGTTCTACCTCAAAGAATCATTAGAACGTCACGTTCATTGATTTCCGCGGCGCGTGCACGCCACCTGGCTGGGGACCGGTATGGGTGGAATGTGCTGGTTGGTGAGGGCGGGGCGGTGAGGCTGGGGCCGGGCGAGGGAGCGGGAATGGCTACGGTGGGTACTGGTGCCATGATCGCCCGGCCAAGGGCCATCGTGATCGCCCGGCCAAGGGCCATCGTGATCGCCCGGCCAAGGGCCATCGTGGTTGTCAGGCCCGGGGGCCAGGGCCGTGCCCCCGGCCGCCTGCGGCGGGCCTGTCGCGGAAGCCAGAAAAGGTACGCGACAGCCTCTATCGTCCACCGGATATTTCGCTAACCCGGAATTCCAAGATCTTTTCGCGTTTACCGGGCAGTGAGAGGCTCTGCAAGCTCATGGGTATCTTCAGTCACGGGCGGGCGATGGAGCGGGGGTAGGTTGGCGGACGACCTGAGCGCCAGCGACGCCGCCAACCGAACCAACCTCGCTCGACCCCGCCAGATGCGACGCTTCGCGGGGTCTGGGAGACTGTGAGCCTGATGGAATACGTGATCCTGATCATTGTCATCGCCGTCCTGGCGGTTGCCACCGGCGGCTGGCTGCTATTCGTCCGGCCGGGCCGGGGCCGGCACGTCTCCGGGGCGGGCCGGGCGCCGGAGGTACCCCCGGCCCCGGCAGCGCCCGGCGGCGGGCCGGGGGGCGGTACCGCCGAGGAGACGGCCGCCGCGCCGGAAACTCCGGCGGCCGCGACCGGAGTGCTCGATCTCGAGCGACCCCCGCCGTCGGCGGGACGGCTGGTGCGGCTGCGGGCCCGGCTGGCCAGGTCCCAGAGTTCGGTGGGGTCGGCGCTGCTGAGCCTGCTGTCCAGGGACCGGCTCGACGACGAGACCTGGGACGAGATCGAAGAGGTGCTGATCACCGCCGACGTCGGCGTGGCGCCCGCCCGGCTGATGGTCGACGACCTGCGCACCAAGGTCAAGGTGCTCGGGGCGCGCGGGCCCGACGAGGTACGTGCGCTGCTGCGAGCCGAACTGCTCGCCCAGCTTGGCGAGGACACCGACCGGACGCTGCACGTTTCGCCGCACAGCGGCGTGCCTGCCGTGGTCCTCATGGTGGGCGTGAACGGTACCGGTAAGACGACCACCGCCGGGAAGCTGGCCCGGGCTCTGATCGGGGACGGGCACACCGTGCTGCTCGGGGCGGCCGACACCTTCCGCGCGGCGGCGGCCGACCAGCTGCAGACCTGGGGCGAGCGGGTGGGCGCCGAGACGGTGCGGGCCGACCGGGATGAGGCCGATCCGGCCAGCGTCGCGTTCGAGGCGGTCAGCCAGGGCATCGAGAAAGGCGTCGACGTGGTGATCGTCGACACCGCCGGCCGGCTGCACACCAAGGTCGGGCTGATGGACGAGCTCGGCAAGGTCAAGCGCGTGGTGGAGAAGAAGGCCACGGTCGATGAGGTGCTGCTGGTGCTCGACGCGACCACGGGACAGAACGGGCTCCGCCAGGCCCGGGTGTTCGCTGAGGTGGTCGACGTTACCGGCATCGTGCTGACCAAGCTGGACGGGACGGCCAAGGGCGGGATCGTCATCGCCGTCCAGCGTGAGCTGGGCGTGCCGGTCAAGCTGGTCGGCCTCGGCGAGGGACCGGACGACCTCGCCCCGTTCGACCCGGGTGCCTTCGTGGACGCCATCCTCGGCTGAAGGCTCCCATCCTCGGCTGAAGGCTCCCATCTTCGGCTGAAGGCTCCTGGCTGGTGAGAACCGAAACATTCTTGTAACAAGGACCCCGGGTGTTTCACGCGGCCGACACACGCCGACAGAGCCGGTGAAACGTCGGCATCGGATCGTCAGTACAGGACTCCGAAGGGACACCTCAGATGAAGCTCATCACCGCTGTCATCAAGCCTTTCAAGCTGGACGACGTCAAGGCCGCGCTTCAGGCGTTCGGCGTGCATGGCCTGACGATCACGGAAGCAAGCGGATACGGCAGGCAGCGCGGGCACACGGAGGTGTACCGCGGGGCTGAGTACCAGGTCGACCTGGTGCCGAAGGTCCGCGTCGAGATCTTGTGCGACGACGAGGACGCCGAAGACCTGATCGGAGTCGTGGTCAAGGCGGCCCAGACCGGCCGGATCGGCGACGGGAAAGTCTGGTCGGTTCCAGTTGAGACAGTCGTCCGCGTGCGCACCGGAGAGCGCGGGCCGGACGCGATCTGACGGGCATCTTATGAGTAGTCCGGGGGACGCGTGGAAGCAATGACCTCGTTTGCTGCAGATCGTGCTCGCCGGACTACGCAAGTCGATAGATGGCTGGCGGAACTCCTCGGTGCCGAGGCTGGCGTGGCCCTGGTGGCGGTCGGCGGGTACGGGCGACGGGAACTGCTACCTCGCAGCGACCTGGACGTGCTGCTGCTGCACGGCGGCCGGGACGACATCGCGAGCATCGCGGACCGGATCTGGTATCCGGTCTGGGACTCCGGTGCCGAGCTTGACCACGCGGTGCGCACCGTGCCGCAGGCCAGGAGGGTGGCGCGCGCCGACCTGAAGGTCGCGCTCGGGCTGCTGTCCGCCCGGCACGTGGCCGGCGACCCCGACCTGACCGAACGGCTCCGGGCGGGTGCGCTAGAGGACTGGCGGTCAGCCGCGCCCGCGCGGCTGGCCGAGTTGCACGCCGCCCACGACGAACGGACCCGGACCAGCGGGGAGCTTGCCTTCCTGCTCGAGCCCGACCTGAAGGAGGCCAGGGGCGGCCTGCGGGACGTGCACGCGATCCAGGCGGTGGCGGCCGCCTGGGTGGCGCCCGCGCCCGGACCCAAGGTGCGCACGGCGTACGAGCAGATACTCGACGCGCGGCATGCCCTGCACGAGGTCACCGGGCGGCGCCTGGACCGTCTCGTGCTCGAGGAGCAGGACGAGGTGGCCAGGGCGCTCGGACTGCTCGACGGGGACGTGCTGCTCCGGATGCTGGCGGGCGCTGCGCGGACCGTCGCGTACGCGGTCGATCACGCCTTCCGCCAGGCCGACCGGCTCCGCGGCCGCCGACTGCGCCGCCGCCAGGCCGAACGCCGCCCGCTGGCGGACGGGATTGTGGAACAGGACGGCGAGGTGGTGCTGGCCCGGGCGGCTGACCCGGCCAACGACCCGTGCCTGGTGCTGCGCGCCGCCGCCGCGGCCGCCCAGGCCGGGATGCCGCTGGCGCCGCGGACCCTGGACCGGCTGACCGAATGCCCGCCGCTGCCCGTCCCCTGGCCCGCGGCCGCCCGGGACTCGCTGCTAGCGCTGCTCGGGGCCGGCTCGGCCGCGGTCAGCGTGTGGGAGGCACTGGACACCGAGGGCCTGGTGACCGCGCTGATCCCGGACTGGGAGCGGGTCAGGAACCGGCCGCAGCGCAACCCGCTGCACACCTTCACCGTCGACCGCCACCTGGCCGAGGCGGCGGCGCACGCCGCCGCGCTGACCCGTGAGGTGGCCCGGCCCGACCTGCTGCTGCTCGCCGCGCTGCTGCACGACGTCGGCAAGGGCTGGCCTGGGGATCACAGCGTCACCGGCGAGGTGGTGGCGCGGGACGTAGGGCGGCGGATGGGCCTGCCAGCCCCGGATGTGGAGCTTGTCGCCTCGGCGGTCCGGCTCCACCTGCTGCTGCCCATGATCGCGACCCGGCGCGACCTGGACGATCCGGTTACCGTCAAGCAGGTCGCGACGACTGTGCGCAGCCGCGCCCTGCTCGAACTGCTGCACGCCCTGGCCATCGCGGACGGGCTGGCCACCGGGCCCGCCGCGTGGAACGACTGGAAGGCCACCCTGGTCGCGGACCTGGTGCGGAGGGTGGAGACCGTGCTCGACGGCGATCCGATGCCCGGGCCCGCGCCGCTGCGTGACGACCAGCTGGCGCTGGCCGCCGATGGCGGCCCGGCGACGATTGTGCGCGGATCAGAGGTGACCGTGGTCGCTCCGGACCGGCCCGGCCTGCTGTGGCGCGCCGCGGGAGTGCTGGCCTCGCACCGCCTAGCGGTGCGGAGCGCGAACGCATCATCGGTCTCGAACACGGCCGTCACCGTGTTCGACGTGGAATCGGAGTTCGGGGACCCGCCCGACGCTACGCTGGTGGCCGCGGACCTGCGCCGGATGCTGCAGGGGCGGCTGGACGTCGAGGACCGGCTCGACCGCCGCGCGCGTGCGGTCCGGCCGCGTGCCGCAACGATTCCCGCGCCCAGGGTCAGCTTGATTGATGAGGCCTCTGATACCGCGACCGTGGTAGAAGTACGAGCCCACGACGCGCCCGGGCTGCTCTGGCGGGTCGGCCGGGCGCTGGGTGAGTGCGGCCTCGACGTGCGCGCGGCCCGGGTGGAGACGCTCGGGGCCGAGGTCGTCGACGTGTTCTACGTGACCGACGGTGACGGCAAGCCGATAGCCGGGGAGGACCTGCGCCGCACGATCGTGCACTCGGTCCTGGCGGCGCTGGGCGACTAACCAGCGCGCTCGGTGACCAGCCACCGTGCTCGACGGCCGGCTGCGGGCGACTAGCCAAGGGCCATCGAGCTTAGCCACCGACAGGACCCGGGTACCGCTGACCGTTCGGTAACCTGGGTGTTGTGTTTGAGACCCTTTCTGACCGGCTGACGCAGGTTTTTTCCTCCCTGCGCGGTCGCGGACGGCTGTCCGCCGCGGACATTGACGCGACGGCCCGGGAGATCCGCATTGCCCTGCTTGAAGCGGACGTCGCGCTCCCGGTCGTCAGGCAGTTCATTGCCCGGGTCAAGGAACGGGCCAGCGGTGAGGAAGTCTCCGCCGCGCTGAACCCGGCCCAGCAGGTCATCAAGATCGTCAACGAGGAACTCATCGGCATCCTCGGCGGCGAGGATCGGCGGCTGCGGTTCGCCAAGGTGCCGCCGACCGTGATCATGCTGGCCGGCCTGCAGGGTTCGGGTAAGACCACGCTGGCGGCCAAGCTCGCCTTGTGGCTGAAGGGGCAGGGCAACACCCCGATGCTCGTCGCGGCCGACCTGCAGCGCCCCAACGCGGTGCAGCAGCTTCAGGTGGTGGGCGAGCGGGCGGGCGTTCCGGTCTACGCGCCGTTCCCCGGCAACGGCGTCGGCGACCCGGTGGCCGCCGCGCGGGACTCGCTGGAAGAGGCCAGGCGCCGCCAGCAGAACATGGTCATCATCGACACCGCAGGCCGCACAGGCGTCGACGCGGAGATGATGGCGCAGGCCATCGCGATCAGGGACGCCACCCAGCCGGACGAGATCTTGTTCGTGGTCGACGCGATGATCGGCCAGGACGCGGTGGCCACCGCGCAGGCGTTCCTGGACGGGGTCGGCTACGACGGCGTGGTGCTGACCAAGCTCGACGGTGACGCGCGCGGCGGCGCCGCGCTGTCCATCGTGGAGCTGACCGGGCGCCCGATCATGTTCGCGTCCTCGGGCGAGAAGCTCGAGGACTTCGACATGTTCCATCCGGACCGGATGGCGTCGCGGATCCTCGACCTCGGTGACCTTCTCACCCTGATCGAGCAGGCCGAGAAGACGTTCGATGCCGAGCAGACCGCGGGCCTGGCCGGGCGGCTCGCCTCCGGCGAGGGCTTCACCCTCGAGGATTTCGTCGAGCAGCTGTCCATGGTGCGCAAGCTGGGGCCGATCGGGAACCTGCTCGGCATGCTGCCCGGCGCGGGCCGGACCGGGAACTGCTCGAGCAGGTCAACGACAAGGACCTGGACCGGGCCGAGGCCATCGTCCGGTCCATGACGCCGGAGGAACGCCGCAACCCGAAGATGATCAACGGCTCCCGCCGGGCGCGCATCGCCAAGGGCTCCGGGGTCGCCGTCGGCGAGGTCTCCCAGCTGGTCACGAACTTCTTCGAGGGCCAGAAGCAGATGAAGGCGATGTTCAGCGGCGGCATCCCCGGCATGCCGCCAATGCCCGGCCTCGGCGGGGCCCGCCGGGCGGCGAGCCAGAAGGCGCGCAAGAAGGCCAAGAGGAAGGCGCCGCGCAGCGGCGACCCGCGCCGTGCCGCCGAGATCGCGCGGGGCGGTGACGGCCAGGGCGGTGCGGCCCCGGGTCCGGGCGGCCTGGGCGGGCTCGGCGCTGGCCTGCCGGGAGGCGGCCTGCCTGAAGGCTTCCCCGAGAACCTGGCCGAAGGGCTGGCCAACCTGCCGCCCGGGCTGAACTTCCCACCCCCGGGGCAGGGCAACATCCCGGCCGCGTTCCGCGGCGGCAACAAGCGCAAGAAGAAGTAGCCCGCCTTTACTCGGGGCGCAGCGTGCGAACGGTGTCGATGGTGTCGGCCTCGGCGGCGCTCTTGTCCTCGCGGTAGCGCAGCACGCGGGCGAAGCGCAGCGCCAGGCCGCCCGGGTAGCGGGTGCTGCGCTGCACGCCGTCGAAGGCGATCTCCACCACCAGTTCGGGCCGGACGTAGACGGTATGGGAGTCACGGCGGTCTTCCAGCGCAAGCAGCCGTTCGGTCTGCCAGGTCAGCAGCTCGTCGGTCAGCCCCTTGAACGTCTTGCCGAGCATGACAAAACCGCCGCCCGAAGGATCGCGTGCGCCCAGGTGCAGGTTAGACAACCAGCCGCGGCGCCGCCCGTGTCCCCACTCAACTGCCAGCACCACCAGGTCGAGCGTGTGCCGCGGCTTGACCTTGATCCATCCGGCGCCCCGGCGGCCGGCCGCGTACGGGGCGGTGAGCGACTTGACCACGACGCCTTCATGGCCGTGCGCGATCGCGTCGGAGAAGAAGGCGGCGGCCTCTTCAGCCGAGGAGGTGACCAGGCGCGGCATGAGCAGGTCGGACGGGACGACCCGGGCCAGCGCGGCGCGCCGATGCTGGTCTTCGGAATCGATCAGGTCGGTGCCCTCCAGGTGGAGGGCGTCGAACAGGAACACCGATAGCGGGACCGAAGGACCCCCGCCCTCCAGGCTGGCGGTGCGGGCCGCCGTGTCCTGGAACGGCAGCGGCCTGCCGTCCTCACGCAGCGCGATCAGCTCGCCGTCCAGGACTGCGGCGGACAGCGGGAGCTTGCCCAGCTCCGCCGCCACCTCCGGCAGCCGGGCCGTGATGTCATCGAGCGTCCGGGTGAACAGGCGCACGTTCCCCTCGGACAGGTGCGCCTGGATCCTGATGCCGTCGAGCTTCCACTCCACGGCGCACTCCACGGCGCACTCCATTGGGGCCGCGCCGCCGATCTTGGCCAGGGCTTCGTTGATGCTCGCCGCGCTGGAGGCGAGCATCGGCCGCACCGGACGGCCCACCTCCAGACCGAACGTGGCCAGCGCGTCGCTTCCGCCGGCCAGGGCCGCGGCGGCCACCGCGCCCAGCGAGCCGCGCAGCATCATGGCCCGGCGGACCTCCGCCACCGGCACCGAAGCCGCCCGCGCCACGGCCTCGGTCATGACTCCTTCCAGCGCCCCCTGGCGCAGTTCGCCGGAGAGCAGGCCGTAAAGGAACCGCTGCTCGTCCTGCGTGGCCCGGCCGAACAGCTCGCTAACCAGCGCTTTGCGCGCGGCCGCCGAGCCCTTCCCGGAGACTGCCCCGATCGCGGAGAAGCCCGTGTCCACCTCGCTGAGGGTGAGCGTGGGCGTTTTGGCGGGCGGGAACCCGTCCCGCAGCGTCGCCCACCCGACGCCGATCTGCCGCTGCGGCAGTTCACCGGACAGGTAGGCCACGGCGATCGGCACTTCGAGCGGCCCGGCCTGGCGTAGGGCGTCGGCCAGCGTCTCGATCTTCGCGAGCCGCGCGCCAGTGGCAGCCACGGCCCGCGACACCTCAGCGATCTCAGTAAGCAGCACACGAACATTCTGCCCGGATCAGCTGTGCCGGCCTCCCCCGCGCCGGCCAACACCGCGCCCCCTGCTCCCGCGCCGGCCGAGACCCCGTGACCCACGGCGCCCGCCGCTCCCCGGCGCCCATAGCCAGTACCCGACCGGGAACAGCCGGATGTGCAGGTGGTCATCGACGAGCCCCCACAGCCCACGGCGCGCGAACAGCGCGATGGCTATCGCCACCAGCCCGAGGATGATCAGGTACCAGGCGTTGTAGGAGGCCAGCGTCTGCTGCAGGACGATGTACACGATGGTGCCGAGGATCGGCCCCTCGATCGTGCCCAGCCCGCCGATGATCACCGCGAACGCCATCTCGGCGGTCCACTGCACGCTGAACACCGCACTGGGCTGAACCTGAAGCTGGCTGATCGCGAGCACACCGCCGGCGGCGCCGCAGCCGATCCCGGCCACGAGGAAGACGAGCATCCGGGCCACGCCCACTCGCGCTCCCGAACTGCCCGCCGCGACCTCGTCGTCCCGGATGGCGGTGAGCACCAGCCCCAGCCGGCCGCGCAGCAGCAGGTAGGCGGTGGCCAGCGCGAGGACCGTGACGGCCAGCCCGATCCAGTAGGTGTACGCGGTGAGCAGGGTCGGGTCGTAGCCGGACAGGCCGGGCAGCGGCATGCCGGTCCCGCCGCCGATCGAGGAGAACTTCTCGATGATGAGCATGACGGTCGCGGCGAGGACCCAGGTGGCGATCGCGAAGTACCCGGTGCGCAGCCGGGAGACCAGCCACCACATGGGAAGCGCGGCGACGCCGCAGCCGATCGCCGCGACCGGAAGCGCGGCGAACGGCGAGGTGCCGTGGATGGCCAGGATCAGCACGAAATAGGCGCCGAGGCCCACGAACGCCTGCTGCCCCACCGACACCAGGCCCGCGTAGCCCGCGAGCAGGTTCCACATGGTGGCCAGCGTGAGGACGATGAACCCCTGGACCATGATGGTCGTGGTGCCGGCGTACACGATGTACGGAAACAGCGCCAGCACGACCACGACGACGAGCGCACCGACGCCGGTCCAGGCCACGTTCCGCCGTGACCGGGTCACCCGGATATTTTCTTCCGAACGGGCGGTGGTTTCAGTGGCCACGCTCATGATTGCGCCTTCCGCGAGGTCAGGCCCTGGGGCCGGATCACGAGTACCGCCAGGAACACGATGTACCCGGCCAGGACCTCGTCGGAGATGTTGATCTGGGCGCCGATCTGCTGAGCCACGCCGAGCACGACGCCGCCGAGCAGCGTGCCCCACAGCGAGCCGAGCCCGCCGATGACCACCGCGGCGAACGCGAACAGCAGGATCGTGTCGGTGCCCGTGGTCGGCGCGAACTGCGAGTACATGCCGTACGCGATGCCGGCCAGCGCCACCGTGCCGAACGCGATCGCCCCCGCGATGCCGAACACGTGCCGGTAGTCGATCCCGGACAGCTGGGCCGCCTCCCGGTCGTCGGCCACGGCCCGGATCATCCGGCCGTACCGGGAGGCGGAGAGGAAGTACTGCAGGCCGAGCAGGACCACCACGGCCACCGCGAAGATCAGCAGCAGCAGGTAGGCGATCTGGATCTGCGAGCCGAGCGAGAACGAGCCGGTGATGATGGCGTTGCCGACCCCGAGCGAATGGCTGTCGGCGTTGATGAACTGAAGCAGCGCGTTCTCGATCACCACCGACAACCCGAACGTGACCAGCAGCGTGGTGAGCACACTGCGGTCCAGTGCGCCCTGGATCAAGGTCCGCTGGAGCACGTAGCCGAGCACCGCCATGATCGGCACCACGATCACGAACGACCAGAGCACCGGGATGTGGGTGACGGTGATAACGCCGAGCGCGACGTAGGCGCCGACTACCGCGAGGTCGCCGTGCGCGAGGTTGACGACCTTCATGACCCCGAACATGAGCGACAGCCCGCAGGCGAACAGCGCGTAGAGGCCGCCCGTCAAGATCCCCTGGATGATGTCGTTGACCCAGACCATAACGGCTCCGTTTCCTCGGGGGGAACGATCCCCCCCAGACCCCCCCTGCTGGCCGGCCCTCCGTGCCGCGCGGGGGCTAGGCCGAAGTACGCCGCCTCGACTTGCGCTGGCGTGACGTCAGACGGCCGGCCTTCCAAGGTGGTGTGTCCCTCGAGCAGGCACTGGAGATGTGACGCTACCCGCAGGGCCTGGCTTACGTCTTGTTCCACCAGCAGCACGGTGAGCCCGCTGGCCAGGATCTGGGGCATCATGGCGTAGATGCGCTGGACGACCACCGGGGCCAGGCCGAGGGACAACTCGTCGAGCAGCAGCACACGCGGGTTGGCCACCAGCGCCCGGCCGATAGCAACCGACTGCTGCTCGCCGCCCGACAGCTGCGCCGTGCGCTGGGTCCTGCGTTCGGCCATCCAGCCGAACAGCTCGTAGACACGCTCGATCGTCCACGGCCCTTTCCGCGCGTAGGTGGCACCGACCTGCAGGTTCTCTTCGACCGTGAGCGATCCGAACAGTCGCCGGCCCTCCGGCACCATGACGATTCCCTGGGTGGCCCGGCGCTCCGGCCGGACCTTGGTCATGTCCTTGCCGTCATAGCGGATCGCGCCCTCGGTGGGCTGGTGCAGCCCGGCGATCGTGCGCAGCAGCGTCGACTTGCCCGCGCCGTTGGCGCCGATAATCGCGTACACCTCGCCGGGAAACACCCGCAGCGAGATGCGATCGAGGGCCCGGAGCTGGCCATGGTGCACGGTGAGGTCGCGGACCTCGAGCAGTGGTGTGCTCTGTTTTCCGCTCGCCTCCGGACCGCCTTTTAGGCCCTTTGGCTCGCTCATTGGGGGTCTCCCAGGCTGAGGTCCTCGGTCAGGGTGCCGCCGCTGAGCGAGGCGGTGACCTCCGAGCCGAGGAAGACCTCGCGGACGGCCGGGGTGGCTAGCACCTCGGCGGGCGTGCCGTCGCCGACGAACGCTCCGCCGGCCAGGCAGATCAGCCGGCTCACGACGGGCGTGAGCGCGCGCACCACGTGCTCGATCCAGATCACCGCGATGCCCTCGGCGTTGACGCCGCGGACGATCTCGACCAACTGGGCGACCTCCGGGTCGGTGAGGCCCCCGGCCACCTCGTCTAGCAGCAGCAGGCTGGGCCGCGACGCGAGCGCGCGGGCCAGTTCCAGCCGCTTGCGCTGCAGCAGGCCGAGCCGCGCGGCGGGCACGTTCGCCTCGCCGGTCATGCCGGTCCGGTCGAGCGCCTCTGCGGCCGCCGCGTAACTGGCCCGGCGCCGTAGCCCGGCACCTTGCTGAGCGGCGACGAGCAGATTCTCGAACACGGTCATGTCCGCGAACGGGCGTGGCACCTGATAAGTGCGCCCGATGCCGAGCCTGCACCGCGCGGCCGAGTTCAGCTTGGTGACCGTACGCGCGGCAAAGGAGATTTCCCCGGCGTCTGGAGACAGGTCGCCGGAAATGAGGCCGAACAGGCTGGTTTTGCCAGCTCCGTTCGGCCCCACGATTCCGACCGTGTCCCCAGCTCCGATGCTGAAGGAAAGCTTCTCAGCGATGACGACCCGGCCGAAGCGTTTCGTCACCTGGTCGAGCTCGAGCAGCGGACTGGTCATCCGGTCACTGGTTGGTCGGCTTCAGGTCGCCAGTGGTCTGCACAGTCGGCAACAGCGTGTTGTCGACGACCTTCATCTCCAGCGGGTACTTGGTTCCCTTCTGCCACTGCACGCCGACCGGCGGCGTGATCGCCACGCCGGGTGCGGGCGCCTTGCTCGACGCGAAGTTCAGCGGCCCGGCGAGCGCGTTGATGTTCACGTTGTGAATGGCGGCGGCGACCTCGGTCTTATCGTGCGGGTTGTTCACGGACGTGAACGCCGCGTGCGCGACCTCGAAGAGGCTGTAGTTGCTCAGGTTCGCGTTCCACTGCCCGCCACCGGCCGCCTCGTAGTCGTTGGCGAACTGCTGGCACGTCTCGCCGGTGAACGAGGAGGTCCACGGCATGGTCGGCACCCACCAGGTGTCGGTGGCGACGTTGTTGACCAGCGAGCCGAGGGCGTAGGCGTCGGTCGGGAAGAGCAGCACCTTGGCCACGGTGGCCAGCTTCGGCCGGAAGCCCTGCTGCACGGACTGCTTCCACATCGTGGCGAAGTCCGGCGGCAGCGGCACGTTGGTGAAGAAGTCGGCGTTGGCCGCCTTGAAGGCGGAGATCATCGAGGAGTAGTTCGTCGTCCCGTCGGTGTAGGGCGACGACAGCTCCATGGTGTAGCCGGCCGCCTTGGCGATGGGCGGGAACACGGCGCGGAAGGCGTTGCCGTCGGAGTCGTTCGGGAACGCGGCGGCGACCACCTTGTTGGTGCCGAGCTGGCTGTGGATCTTGTTCCACATTGGGATGAAGCACTCGACCAGGTGCTCGGCGCCGAAGAAGTACATCACGACGTACGTGGCTTTGTCCGTCGCCTGCTGCGGGTTGCCCTTCGGGAACAGGTTGAGATACCACGACTCCCACGGGATGTTGGCGCAGACCAGCGGTGTGCCGAGGGTTTCGGCGGTGCTGGCGACCGCGTTCACCGTTTCCGGCGTGCTCGACGCCAGCAGCATGTCCACCCGGTCGGCGTTGATGGCCTGCTGGGCCAGCTGCCCGGCCCGGGTCGGGCTGGACTGAGTGTCGTAGGACTTAATGGTGACGTTGTACGTCTTGCCGCCGATCTTGAAGCCGCTCTTGTACGGGGTGGTCTGCTGGACCTTCGAAATCACGAAGTTGTCCGCCGCGCCGAACCCGGCCAACGCGCCGGTTAGCGGGTGGATCCAGCCGATCGTGATTTCCCCGCTGGCGCCGGATCCGGACGCGGACGAGGTTCCGGCCCCCCCGCTGGCGCCCTTGATGCTGGAGCTGCAGGCCTCGAGCAGTCCGCCGCCCCCCACGACGGCCGCACTGATACCGGCCATCCGCAGCAGGCCGCGTCGGCTAATAGGTGCTCTGTTAGCCGGGGGCGCGACCCCCCCAGACCCCCCCGTTCCTGGGGGGATGCCATCCCCCCAGGCCCCCCTGGCCCAGGCCCCCCTGGCCCAGGCCCCCCTGGCCCAGGCCCCCCTGGCCCAGGCCCCCCTGGCTGTGCTATCGGGCTGCGCAGTCTGGTCACTCATGTGCAATCGATCTCCTTTGAGGTCGCGCCGAGGGCGCGGGACCGCGTTCTGAGGTGACACCGCGCGACCCCTGCGGGACTGGGCTCAGGGTGCTGCGGCGTCATGAGGCTAACATCACCTAAATCCCAATGAGGGGGCGCTGGGAGTGAAAGCAGCATGCGCTCGGGCTCATTGGCTTGCGGGGGCCTCGGCGTGGATGCCTAATATGCGGGCTCCTATCACTTCGTGAGAGTGCGTCCGGCCGCCGTACCGCTGCGGTGTGCGCTCTGCGAACGAACGTACATATATAGAACAGTATGGCAACGCTAGGATGCCCGTTTGACGATAGTCAACGCACGTTATGTAACTGTTTCAAAGCGTGAGACGTCGAGGTCGGAGACGTCCCCGCTGTCCGGCATGCGCCTCATCCGCATCGTGCTGTACACCTGATCACGACAGCCCTCCCGCCCGGCTACTCACGCTCGCGGGCCCGCGCGCTGCTTTCTCATGTGACTCATACACCACACGGGCACCGGCCGCAGCACTCCCCTGAAACCGGGACCGGGCGGCGCCGCGCCCCTTTGGCTCGCCAGGGTTGGGCGGCGATTACTAGTCAGCGACGGTTGTCTGGCACAATGTGATGCTGACCGCTAGGCCAAGCGACGCCCTCTCCTCGTTCGCCCGGCCTAGCTCATCTGTGCGGTCCCGTCGGCTGTTCCCCGGTCGGCGCGGGTCCGCCGCTTCGCATCTATCGCTGGGAGAAGACCACAGTCGTGGCTGTCAAGATCAAGCTGAAGCGCCTGGGCAAAATCCGGGAGCCCCATTACCGGATCGTCGTCGCAGATTCGCGCACCAAGCGCGACGGGCGCGCTATCGAGGAGATCGGCACGTACTACCCGAAGGCCGAGCCCTCGCTCATCGAAGTGAACTCCGAGCGGGCGCAGCACTGGCTCTCGGTGGGCGCGCAGCCCACCGACCCGGTCCGGGTCCTGCTCAAGATCACCGGGGACTGGCAGAAGTTCACCGGGGAGCCGGGTGCGGAAGGCACGCTCCGGACGGCCGAGCCGCGCGCGGATAAGAAGGAGGCCTTCACGGCCGCCGCCAAGGCGAGCCAGGCCAGCAAGGAAGCCAAGGAAGCCAAGGAGAGCAGGACGGGGACGCAGTCCCGGGCGGCCAAGCCCGCCAAGGACACCCCGCCCAAGGACAGCGCTCCCAAGGGCCGGACCAAGGCTGAGGTCCCGGCCGCTGAGGTCCCGGCGGCTGAGGTCCCGGCGGCTGAGGTCCCGGCGGCTGAGGTCCCGGCGGCTGAGGTCCCGGCGGCTGAGGTCCCGGCGGCTGAGGTCCCGGCGGCTGAGGCTCCGGCGGCCGAAGCGGGCGGCGCTGACGCGGTGAGCGAGGTTGCTGCTGACGCCAAGGCCGCGGCTGACCAGCCGGGGAGCGGAGCCTGACGTGCTTGAGGAAGCCCTCGAGCACCTGGTCCGGGGCATCGTCCAGTATCCGGACGACGTCCAGGTAGCCAGCAGGACGCTGCGCCGGGGCAGCGTGCTGGAGGTACGGGTGCATCCCGACGACCTCGGCAAGGTCATCGGCCGGGGCGGGCGCACCGCCCGGGCGCTGCGTACGGTGATCGGCGCCCTGGCGGCGGGCCGCTACGTCCGGATCGACCTGCTGGACGCCAACGAGATCCGCTGACCCGATGCGGGTAATTGTCGGCCGCATCGGCCGTCCGCACGGGATTCGCGGCGAGGTCGTGATCGGGGTCAGGACCGATGAGCCTGACCTCCGGTTCGCCGTGGGCGCCACTCTGGAGGTCGCCGAGCACGACGAGGAGACCGCAGGTGGCGAGCACCTGACGGTCGCCTCGGTGCGCTGGCACTCGGGACAGCTTCTCGTCGGGTTCGCCGGGGTCACCGACCGGACCGCGGCCGCCGAACTGACCGGCAGCTGGCTGAGCGTGGATTCCAGCCAGCTGCCGGAGATCGGTGACCCGGACGAGTTCCGCGACCACGAGCTGATCGGCCTGGCCGTGCGGACCTGCGCCGGCGAGCCGGTGGGCGTGGTCACCGACGTGCTCCACCACGGCCAGGACCTCCTGGTGGTGCGTCGCGCGGACGGCCAGAGCGGCGAGTGCCTGGTGCCGTTCGTGAAGGCGATCGTGCCCGAGGTCGACGTACCGGGCGGGGTTCTCGTCATCGACCCGCCCCCCGGACTGATCGACGCGCCGGCGCCGTAGCGCCCCACAAGCCCGTTCGGGATAATAAAAGGCAGGCAGGCGTGGGGCTTTGCATTGACATTGTGACGATCTTCCCGGAGTACTTCGGCAGCCCGCTCGGGGTCTCGCTGATCGGGAAGGCGGCGGCGCGGGGCGACATCGAGTTCCGCGTGCACGACTTGCGTCGCTGGGCGAAGGACGTGCATCACACCGTGGACGACCTGCCGTTCGGCGGCGGGCCGGGCATGGTGATGAAGCCCGACGTCTGGGGCGACGCGCTGGACGAGATCATTCCCGCCGGCGACGCCGAGCCGGCCCGGCTGGTCGTGCCGACGCCAAGCGGGGTGCCGTTCACCCAGGACATGGCGGCCAGGTACGCGACCGAACCGCGGCTGGTGTTCGCCTGCGGGCGGTACGAGGGCATCGACGGACGGGTCGCCGACGCGATGCGGGCGCGGATGCCGGTAGACGAGGTCAGCATCGGCGACTACGTGCTGCCCGGCGGGGAGGTCGCCGCGCTGGTCATGCTCGAGGCGGTAGGGCGGCTGCTGCCCGGCGTCCTGGGCAACGCGTCCTCCGCCGGGGACGACTCGTTCGGCGGTGACGGAGACCCTGCGGGCGCCATGCGCGGGCTACTTGAGGGCCCCGTCTACACCCGGCCGCGGGCCTGGCGTGAGCGCGAGGTGCCCGAGGTGCTGCTGTCGGGTAACCATGCCGCGATCGCGCGCTGGCGTCGTGACATGGCGTTGCGCCGAACCGCGGTCCACCGGCCGGACCTCATCGAGGCCCTGCGCGACCTGGACCGGCGTGACCGGCAGGTGCTGGCCGAGGCGGGGTTTGCGGCCGCCGGGGAGGGTCCTTCTGCTGCTGGCTTTCCGGTTAGTGGCGAAGATATGGCACACTGAAGTCCGCTGTCTTTTTCAGGCACCTGGCCCGGGGACCCCGTAGGCCTACTGGCGCGAGCCGGATGCTACCGGGTGCCCGCAACGACCACCACCGAGGAAACCGCTGTCATGCATACCGCGATTGCCGAAATCGAGCAGGCCCAGACCCGGTCCGATGTCCCGGACTTCCGGCCCGGGGACACGCTCAAAGTCCACGTCCGGGTCACGGAGGGGAACCGCTCACGGATCCAGGTGTTCCAGGGCGTGGTGATCCGGCGCCAGGGCAGCGGGGCTCGGGAGACCTTCACCGTCCGCAAGGTCAGCTACGGCGTGGGCGTCGAGCGGACCTTCCCGGTGCACAGCCCGTCGATCGAAAAGATCGAGCCGGTCACCCGGGGCAAGGTGCGCCGCGCCAAGCTGTACTACTTGAGGGACCTGCGCGGCAAGGCAGCCCGCATCAAGGAGCGCCGCGACCACACCGGCAGCTGACGTGTCCGGCGGGCAGCCGATGGACGATCAGACCGATCCTGGCGCTCTCGCGTCGGAGCGTACCTCGAAGCCGGAAGTAGAACCGGGCCAGAGCGCTCCGGCGGCCAAGGCCAAGAAGAAGAAGAACTTCTGGCGCGAGCTGCTGACCATCGTGGTGGCCGCCGCCGTCCTCACCCTGCTGGTGAAGGCGTTCATCGTCCAGGTGTACCGGATCCCTTCGGCGTCGATGGAGAACACGCTCCAGGTCGGCGACCGGGTCCTGGTGAACAAGGTCGTCTATCACTTCCGCAGCATCGCCCGCGGCGACGTCATCGTGTTCAGCGGGCAGGACTCGTGGGGTCCGGACGCCCCGCCGCCCTCCAGCGATCCGGTGGTCCGGATCTTCGACGACGTGCTGTCTGGCATCGGGCTGCAGAACAACCAGACCTACTACATCAAGCGGGTGATCGGCCTGCCCGGCGATCACGTGGCGTGCTGCACCAACGGCCAGGTGACGGTCAACGGCGTTCCGCTGAGCGAGGGCTCGTACCTGTATCCCGGCAACCCGCCTTCCATTGTCAAGTTCAACGAGAAGGTTCCGGCTGGCCACCTGTGGGTCATGGGGGACCACCGCAGCGACTCCGAGGATTCGCGCTTTAACACCGATGATCCGGGAGGTGGCGCGATACCCGAGAACCAGGTCGTGGGGCGCGCGTTCCTGATCATCTGGCCGCTGTCGCAGATCCGCGATCTGCCCATTCCGTCGACCTTCGGCCAGGCCGCGCTGCACGCGGGCGCGGCGGGTGCGGCCGTGCTCGGCGTCAGCGGGGCCGCAGTCACGGCCGGCGGGACCGCACTGAGCGCCGTGGCGGCCGTCCCGGTAGCGGGAGCGGCCGGTGCCGCTGGTGTCATCGGAGCCCCGCTGCTCCTGCTGCGCCGTCGTCGCCGTGACCGGGACCAGAGGCCATCAGGGCCGCGGTCCTAGCCCGCTGGCTTTACCGCAGACCCGCCAAAGTCCGCCTCTTGTGCGGAAATGTAGTTTCCGCGGGCAATTGCCCGGCTTGGCTCATCGGTCCGTGCTGGCGCCCGGCTGCCGGTCCGGTGGCCCGGAAATGGCGCTAAGCTCGATTCGATGACGGTGAACCCCCGACGAGGGGCGTGGGTCTGCGTGAGCCGTCCAGGTCCCGGTGCCCGCGACGTTCGGCCTGCCGAACCGGGCGCGTGGCCCAGGTACACGGTGCACGCGATCGGAAGGGGCGGACATGAGCGGCGCTGGCCGTGGCGTGACGCCGGGGGCTGAGCCAGAGGCCGGTTCGGGCGCAAGCGCTACCCCACCGGTGCCTGAGCAGGGCCAGCCGGTTGACGCGGATGGTGGGTCCGGGACGTCTGGGGCCGCCGGAAGCGGGCAAGGCCCGGTACCGGAGGCCAAGGCCGACAGCGACGCCAGCGCTAGTGCCGGTGCAGCTAGTGCCGGTGCAGCTAGTGCCGGTGCAGCTAGTGCTGGTGCGGCTGGGGCAGCGCCGGATAACGAGGCGGCGTCGGTGAGTTCGGAGCAGGCCGGGTCGCCGTCCGGCGGCCGCGGGGCGGCGGGCACGAAGGGGTCGACGGGCATGAAGGGGTCGACGGGTCGGCGCCCGCGTAAGAAGCGGTCGTTCTGGCGCGAGTTCCCGATCCTGGTCGTCGTCGCGCTGGTGCTCGCGGTCGTCATCAAGACGTACGCGATCCAGGCGTTCTTCATCCCGTCGGGGTCGATGGAGAATACGCTCGAGATTAATGACCGGGTCCTGGTCAATAAGCTCGTCTACGACGTTCGCGGCATTCACCGCGGCGATATCGTGGTCTTCAACGGGGATGGCTCATGGGACCCGGGGGCGCCGCCCGGCAACACCAATTTCGCCGAGAAGTTCGTCGACGGCTTTGCGAGCATGTTCGGCTTCGGACACCCGGGAGACATCCTCATCAAGCGGGTGATCGGGCTGCCCGGCGACACCGTAGCCTGCTGCGACGCGCAGGGCCGGGTCACGGTCAACGGCGTTCCGCTGACCGAGCAGTCGTACCTGTACCCCGACGATGCCCCCTCCGAGGTCAGGTTCAACATCATCGTGCCGCAGGGCCGGCTGTGGGTGATGGGAGACCACCGGCTCATCTCCGACGACTCCCGGGATCACCTCGGCTATCCCGGCGGCGGCACGGTCCCGGAAAACGCGGTGATCGGCCGGGCCTTCGTCATCATCTGGCCGCTGAGCCGGTGGCGCTTCCTGCCGATTCCCGCCACGTTCCAGCAGCCGAAGCTGAACGCCTCGGCAGCGGTTTCAGGAGCCCCGCCAGCCGCAGCCCAGGACACCGCCGGCCTGCTGTCGGCCCGGCTCGAGCCCTCCAGCCCGGCTCTGCCGCTGACCCTCGGCTTCGCCGCGGCCGTCCCGGTCACCTGGCTGCAGCGCCGGATCCGGGTGCGGGTCGCCCGGCGCCGCGCGGCGCGCCGCAGGCCCGGTCAGTAGCGCGGCCCCGGCTTGGTCACCTGCGCGGCCCGGTCACAGTGCTTACCAGCGCGATCCGGGTGAGGTCGCTAGCACGGCCCGGCCTGATCACCTGGGCCTCGTGACCCTGGCAACTGGCGTACCCTTCGCATTGTCATGACCCGCGATTCTGGTGCTCCGGCCGCCAGCAACCTGGCCTCGCCGGCCACACTAAGCCCTGTCGCCCCTTCGGGCTCTCAGGCCTCGTTCCGAAATATGTATCCCAGATACCCGGGGTTTACGCCGCGGCGTGACGGCGGGCTCGGCGCGTACGAAACCGTACTCGCCCGGGCCGGGTTCGCCCCTGTGGCCGGTATCGACGAGGCCGGACGCGGAGCGTGCGCGGGCCCGCTCGTGGTGGCGGCCGTGGTGCTCGATCCCGCCAGCATCCGGCGGATGCCCGGCCTGGCCGACTCCAAGCTGCTGACCCCTCAGGCGAGGGAGGAGGCTTATGCCGATGTGCTCCGCCGCGCCATTGATTGGCACGTCGTCGTCATCGGCGCCGACCAGATCGATGCCATCGGGCTGCACGTGTGCAACGTCTCCGGCATGCGCCGCGCCTTCGCGGGCCTGCGCGCCGCGCCGGGATACGTGCTCACCGATGGCTTCCCGGTTCGCGGCCTCGGCGTACCCGGGCTCGCGGTCTGGAAGGGCGACCGGGTTACCGCGTCGGTGGCGGCGGCTTCGGTCGTGGCCAAGGTCAGCCGGGACCGGATGATGCGGGACCTGCACGAACGTTATCCCCCATACGGTTTCGACCGGCACAAGGGATATGTCACCGATGAGCACATACGGGCCCTGGCTGAGCACGGGCCCAGCCCGGTGCACCGGTACTCGTTCGTGAACGTGACCAGGGCATCGGGCCTGGTGAATCCCGTCGACCCGCTGGCGCCCGTGGACGCCGCGGAGCTCATGGACGCCGCGGAGCTCAGGGACCCGGCGGAGCTCAGGGACCCGGCGGAGCCGACGGGCAGGCCCGATTCGCCTGCCGCTGGCCCGGCCGAGACCCTGGTGGCCTCGGGGATCAGCCCGGCGGGTGCATCGGTGGAGAACGAGAGGAGAATGAACTCATGAGTGCGGAGGACCTTGAGAAATACGAGGCGGAGATGGAGCTGCAGCTCTATCGCGAATACCGCGATGTGGTCGGGTTGTTCACGCACGTGGTCGAGACCGAGCGCCGGTTCTATCTCACGAACGATGTCGAGCTGAACGTCCGGTCAAGTGACAACGGTGAGGTCTTCTTCGAGGTTACGATGCGGGATGCCTGGGTCTGGGACATGTACCGCCCGGCCAGGTTCGTCAAGAACGTACGCGTAGTCACCTTCAAGGACGTCAACATCGAGGAACTGGCCAAGGCTGACCTCGAGGTACTCCAGGACAAGCCGGACTTCCCGGCCTAGCTTGCGCGGAGGGGAAATGTTCGGGCTTCCTGACGGGGTTACGGACTGCCTATTCGACATGGACGGCGTGGTAACCAAGACCGCGGTCGTGCATGCGGCGGCGTGGAAGGAAATGTCCGATGAGTTCCTCGGGGTAATCGCCAAAGAGCGCGGCCTGCGCGGTAAGCCCGCGCCCGACACGTTCCTGGCCGCGGCCACCGAACTCAAGGTGCCGCCCAGCCGCGCGGCGGTGTTCGAGGACGCGCTGGCCAACGTCGAGGCGGGTCAGGCTGGCCATTTCGCGCTCGTGGTCGGCGTGGACCGGGTTGGCCAGGCGGAGGAGCTCAGGAAGCACGGAGCCGACATCGTTGTCCGGGACCTAGCCGAACTCCTCGACGCCGGCGGACAGCCGGATGCGGGTGTCCGATGATCAAGCAGTCCGCGTACGGCACGGAGCCCTGGCGGCTCGTCGAAAAGAGCCTCGACCTGGACCTCCTGGCGCAGAGCGAGTCGGTCTTCGCCCTGTCGAACGGGCACATCGGGCTGCGCGGCAACCTCGATGAGGGGGATCCGCACGGGCTGCCCGGCAGCTACCTGAACTCGGTGTACGAGGTCCGGCCGCTGCCGTACGCGGAGGCGGGCTACGGCTATCCCGATGCCGGGCAGACCGTCATCAACGTCACCAACGGCAAGATCATCCGGCTGCTCGTGGACGACGAGCCTTTCGACATCAGGTACGGCACGCTGCACTCGCACGAGCGCGTCCTCGACCTGCGGGCCGGCACGCTGACCCGCGAGGTGGACTGGTCGTCCCCGGCCGGGGCCAGGATCAAGGTGACGTCGGTGCGGATGGTGTCGCTGACCCAGCGCGCGATCGCGGCGATCAGCTACACGGTCGAGCCTGCCGATCAGAAACTGCGGCTCGTGCTGCAGTCCGAGCTTGTCACGAACGAGGAACTACCGCAGCGGGGTAAGGATCCCCGCCTGGCCGCCATCCTGGAGAATCCGCTGGTCAGCGAGGAGCACCAGTGTACTAACGACAGTGCGCCGGCCCGGGCCGTGCTGGTGCACAAGACGCGCGTCAGCGGGCTGCGGATCGCGGCCGGGATGTCCCACGAGATCACCGGGCCGGAGAAGATGTCGCGCCGGGCCGAGTCGTATCCCGACCTCGGCCGGGTGACCCTGGCGTCCCAGGTTTCCCCCGGCCAGCACCTGCACATCGTCAAATACCTCGGCTACGGCTGGTCGAGCGAGCGGTCCAGGCCCGCCCTCATCGACCAGGTGGTCGGCGCGCTGGCGGCCGCCCAGCTGACCGGCTGGGACGGCCTGCTGGCCGAGCAGCGAGCCTACCTGGACGAGTTCTGGGAAGGCGCCGACGTCGAGCTGGACGGTGACGCCGAGATCCAGCAGGCGGTGCGTTTCGGGTTGTTCCACATCCTGCAGGCCGGGGCGCGGGCCGAGTACCGGCCGATCGCGGCCAAGGGCCTGACCGGGACCGGCTACGACGGGCACACGTTCTGGGACACCGAGAGTTTCGTGCTGCCGGTGCTCATGTACACCCAGCCTTCGGCCGCGGCCGACGCGCTGCGCTGGCGGCACCTGGTGCTGCCGCAGGCCAAACAGCACGCGGCCGATCTCGGCCTGGCCGGGGCGGCGTTCCCGTGGCGGACGATCCGGGGCCAGGAGTGCTCCGGCTACTGGCCCGCCGGGACCGCCGCCTTCCACATCAATGCCGACATCGCCGACGCCGTTCTGCCGCTACCTGGACGCCACCGAGGACGTCAAGTTCGAGCAGGAAGTCGGCCTTGAGCTGCTGGTCGAGACCGCGCGGTTGTGGCGGTCGCTGGGGCAGCACGATGCCCTGGGCCGGTTCAGGATCGAGGGCGTGACCGGGCCGGATGAGTACAGCGCGATCAAGGACAACAACGTCTACACCAACCTGATGGCGCAGCGGAACATGGCCTCCGCCGCCGACTTGGCGGTGAAACTGCCGGACGCGGCCGAGGCGCTGGGCGTGACGACCGAGGAGGCCGCGTCCTGGCGTGACGCGGCGGCCGCGATCTACATCCCGTTCGACGAGCGTCTCGGCGTCCACCCCCAGCACGAGGGGTTCACCGACTACGCCCGGTGGGACTTCAAGAACACCCCCGAGGACCACTATCCGCTGCTGCTGCATTTCCCCTATTTCCAGCTGTACCGCAAGCAGGTCGTCAAGCAGGCGGACCTGGTCCTGGCCATGTACATGCGGTCGGAAATGTTCACCGTCGAGCAGAAGGCCAGGAACTTCGCCTACTACGAGCCGCTCACCGTGCGCGACTCCTCCTTGTCGGCCTGTACGCAGTCCGCGATGGCCGCCGAGGTCGGCCAGCTCGAGCTCGCCCATGACTACCTGGCCGAGGCCGCGCTCATGGACCTGAGGGACGTCGAGCACAACACCTCGGACGGCGTGCACATGGCATCGCTGGCCGGGGCGTGGATAGCGCTGGTGGCAGGGTTCGGCGGGATGCGCGCGGGAGCCGGCTCGCTAACCTTCAGCCCGCGCCTGCCCGGCGGCATCTCCGAGCTGAGGTTCCGGCTGCGCTACCGGGGCCGGAGGTTGCGCGTCACGATCGGCTCCAGCCGGGCCAAGTACGAGTTGCTCGACGGCGATCCGCTGCCCGTGGTCCATCACGGCAAGGAGTTCCAGCTCGGCACGAAGGCCGCGGAACACTCGATCCCGCCGGTGACGGCCGGGCCGCGTCCCGAGCAGCCACCAGGCCGCGCCCCGTACAGCCGCC
>CAVYNE010000005.1:0-226133 GCA_963769715.1 uncultured Actinomycetes bacterium | reverse complement strand
TCGGTAACTGACCCATTCTTCCGGCCGCCTTCAGCTCCTCCCGCCGCTTTTCCGGTTTTCGCTTTTCCGCTGTTTCGCGGCGGCCCGCCGGTGCGGCGACACTGCGCGGGTTCCTAGGTGCCCCCGCTGGATTAGACCACCGGGTACTGACATTCCCGGTGTGGTTTCCACCAGCGCGAAGCGTCTTCCCGGCTTTCCACAGGCCGGAGACGACGTCCTGCGGGCCGGCCCTGGTTACGGCGATCGTCGGAGCCGGAGGTGATGGCGATGCGCGCCAAGGACGTGCTGGGCAGGTCTGGTGAGCAGGCGGCGGCCGAATTCCTGGAGTCGTGCGGCCTGCGGATCCTGGACCGCAACTGGCGCTGCGCCGCGGGTGAGATCGACATCGTGGCCGTGGAGCGATATGCGCTGGTGGTCGTCGAGGTCAAGTCCAGAACCGGGATGGCTTACGGCAGCCCGCTCGAGGCCGTCAGCCGGGCCAAGCGGGCCCGGTTGCGCAGGCTCGCGGTTCAGTGGCTGAACGCCCACGGGGTCCGGTTCGATCACGTCCGGATCGACGTGGTCGGCCTGGTGTACGACGGCACCGGCGGGTTCACGATCGAGCACATCCGGGGGGTGGGGTAGCCGTGCCGCTGGCCCGCACGTACTCCGTGGCCCTGATCGGGGTGAACGGGCAGGTGGTCGAGGTCGAAGCGGACATCGCGAACGGGCTGGTCGGGATGATCTTGGTTGGCCTGCCCGATACCGCGCTGCGTGAGGCGCGGGACCGGATCCGGGCCGCGATCGTCAACAGCGGCGAGGAATGGCCGCAGCGGAAGATCACGGTCGGGCTCTCCCCGGCCAGTTTGCCCAAGCGGGGCAGCTGGTTCGACCTGGCTATAGCCATCGGCGTGCTCGCCGCGGCCGGCAAGGTGCCGAGGAGCCGGCCGCCGGGGTGATGTTCTTCGGTGAGCTGGGCCTCGACGGGCGGTTGCGCCCGGTCCGTGGCGTCCTTCCCGCCGTGGTCGCCGCGTCCGAGGCCGGGTTCGGCAAGGTCATGGTGGCCGAGCAGAACGCGGCCGAAGCTGTCCTGATACCCGGCGTGCGCGTGATCGCAGCTAGCAGCCTGGCCATGGCGGCCGACTGGCTACGCGGCCTGCCGGGCCCCGATGGCGGTCCGGCCGCGGCCGAGTTCGAGGGCGGCCAGGAGCCGCCGGGCCGGCGTGCGCCTAACGGCGTCGGCGACGACGCTAGCGGCAGCGCAGGCAGCCGCGGGCCTTTTCCTGGCGGGGATGCCCGGGCGCCCGGCCGGGGCCCGGCGATGACCCCCGACCTCGCCGAGATGCTCGGCCAGTCGTTGGCGCGGCGAGCCGCCGAGGTGTGCGCGGCGGGCGGCCATCACCTGTCCTTGCTGGGCCCGCCCGGGGCGGGCAAGACCATGCTGGCCGAGCGCATCCCCACCATCTTGCCCAGGCTCGACACGGCCGCGGCGCTCGAGGTCACGGCCATTCACTCGGTGGCCGGGACCTTGCCCGCCAAGGTCCCGCTGCTGACTGACCCGCCATTTCTCGCTCCGCACCACACTGCGACCAAGGCAGCGATCGTCGGCGGCGGCAGTGGCGTCATCCGCCCGGGATCCGCGTCACTGGCGCACCGGGGGGTGCTGTTCCTCGACGAAGCTCCGGAGTTCGCCAGGGACGTGCTCGACGCGCTGCGGCAGCCGCTGGAAGCCGGCGAGGTGGTGGTGGCCCGATCGGGTGTCACGACCAGATTCCCGGCTAGGTTCACCCTCGTCCTGGCCGCGAACCCGTGCCCGTGCGCAAGGGTGGCCGGCCCGGCCGAGGGTTGTAGCTGCAGCCCGTCCACACGCCGCAGGTACCTGGGACGGATCTCGGGCCCGCTGCTCGACCGAGTCGATGTGAAGGTCGAGCTAGAGCCGGTGAGCCGTAAGGAACTGCTGAGCGACAGGACTTTCTCCGAGTCGAGCCAGACCGTGGCGCTCCGGGTGATCCTGGCCAGGGAACGCGCCGCTCACCGGCTGCGGGGCACACCCTGGCGGCTCAACGGCGAGGTTCCCGGATCGGAACTGCGCCGGACCTGGCCGCCCGCGCCCGGTTCGCTGACCGTGCTCGAGCGCTCCCTGGAGCGGGGCCTGATCACCGCGCGCGGCGTCGTCAAGGTCATCCGCGTCGCCTGGACCATCGCCGACCTGGCCGGCCGCCCGCGCCCGACCAGCGACGACTGCGAATCCGCCCTCGGCCTGTGGCTCGGGGTGCGGCGGTGAGCCAGGCGACCTCGCCGGTCACGCTCAGCGAGGAAAAGCTGGCCCGGGCCGCGCTCACCTACCTGGCCGAGCCCGGCGATCCCGCGCTCGGCGCCCTGCTCGGGATCTGCGAGCCTGCCGAGGTGCTGGCCGCGGTCAAGGCGGACATGCTGCCCGGGACCGGTCCTGGCTGCGGCGACAGCCCGGCGAGCAGGGCAGCGCTCGAGCGCGCGCTCCGCCGCTGGCGGGTCCGGCTGCCCGGGATGCCGGACGACGCGGCCATCGCGGGCGCCTGCCGCGACGGCATCAGGCTGATCTGCCCCGGGGACGCCGAATGGCCTGGGACGCTTGACCAGCTCGGCCGGGCCCGCCCGTACGCGCTGTGGCTGCGGGGCCGCGCGGACCTGCGCCTGGCCTGCGTGCGTTCGGTGTCGATAGTGGGGTCGCGGGCCGCGACCGGGTACGGCGGGCACGTGGCCGGCGAAATCGCCGCTGACCTTGCCGAACGGGGCTGGGCGATTGTCTCGGGCGGGGCCTACGGCATCGATGCCGCAGCCCATCGCGGCGCGCTGGCCGCGGCGGGAACCACGATCGCGGTGCTGGCCTGCGGCGTCGATTACCCTTACCCGGCCGGCCACGCGGACCTGTTCGCGGCGATCGTCGCCGAGGGTCTCGTGGTCAGCGAATGGCCGCCAGGACGTCATCCGGCCAGGATGCGGTTCCTGGTACGCAACCGGTCTATCGCCGCACTCGCCTGCGGCACCGTGATCGTGGAGGCGGGTGAGCGCAGCGGCGCCCTGAACACCGCACAGCACGCCGCCAACCTCGGTAAGCCGCTGATGGCCGTGCCCGGCCCGGTGACCTCGGCCCAGTCCGCCGGATGCCACCGGATCATCAGGGAATGGGGTGCCTCCTGCGTCACTCGTGCCGCCGACATCATCGAGCTGCTCTCGCCGTTGGGCGTCCCGGACGCGCTCGCGCCTGGTGGCGGCCTGGAGCCGGCGTCCGTGCCGGTCGCTGGGCCGGTCTCCGGGCCGCCGGGTCCGGACTCGGTGCCTTCCCGCGACGACCTTGACACCGATAGCGCCAGGGTGCTTGACGCGCTGCCGACGCGGGGCGGCGCCGGGACCTCGACGATCGCGGTCGACGCGGGAGTGGACCTCGATACCGTGCTGCGCTGCCTGGGACGGCTAGCCGGATACGGCTTCATCGAACGTGGCGATAGCGGCTGGCGCCTGCGCAGACGCGGCTGACCTGGCGGCCGCGCGTGCCCTGGGCCGTGACACGACCTCGGTCATTACACGACCTCGGTCGAACCGCGGCCTGGGCCGAAAGGCGACCTTGGTCGTTAGGCGACCTCGGCCTCCATCTCGTCCTCGAAGTTGATCTCGCTCACCCGGCCCGCCTTTTTCTGGGCGCCGGCCTTGCCCTCGGCCGCGTCGTCGAATTCAAACTCGAGCTCGACGTTGCGCTCCCTGGCCAGCTGCTGCAGGCCGTAACGCTCGACATGCTCCGGGTCGGTCAGGCTGATGGTCCGCAGCCCCTGGCCGGCGAGCCGCTCGTTGATCTCGTCGAGATGGTCGCGGACCAGTTGCTTCTCGGTGTCGGTGATCTTGCCCTTGTGCGGCTTGCCCGCGTGCTCGCGGGTGGCGTAGTCCAGGCGGTCCCCGCGTGAGCCGGCGCTGGCCGATGACCTCGTGCTGCGCCTGGCCGGCCGGGCCGCGGTGAGCAGTTCGTCCATCGGATTCTGCGTGGCCAGCTTGTCGAAGGCGTCAGCCTCCATGACGATGCGGCGCGGCTCGATGTCGTCCGGCAGGTACAGGTCGATGACCGCTACCCGCAGGGCGGCTTGCTCCATGGCCTCGGCCTCCTCGGTGAGTGCCTCGATTTCGACCGGGCCATCGCCGAGCTCGGGGTGCTCGTGCACCACGATGCGTGCCAGTGCGTCGTCATGCATGATGAGCTGGCCGCTCAGGTCGCTGAACCGGACAGTCTTCTGACCCATGCTCGATCCCTCTCTAATGCGCTGGTGCGAGCGCGTTCGGCGGCCTCGTCGCATTGCCGTTGCGATGCGGGAGCCCTGGTAGGTGAACGCATGGATCACCTTGCCGCAAGGATCCTCACGTGTCAAACTTCAGTTCGATCGGCGTGTCCGTATACGAAATTACTCACGATTACCGTGTCACCTGGCCTTTCCTCCTCTACCGGCGATCGCAGGTGCACACTGGGTAGATGAAGGATGCCGGGGAACTTGCCGAACCGCGTGGCCCGCTGCCGCCCGCGCTGGCGGCGGCACTGGCTGCCTTCGAGCGTCACCTCCGGTCGGAGCGCTCGCTGTCGCCGCACACCGTTCGCGCCTATGCCGGTGACGTCTCCTCGCTGCTTGAATACGCCAGCCGCCAGGGCGTAGACGCGCCGGAAGGCCTGGGCGTGACCGAACTGCGCGGCTGGCTGGCGATCCAGCACGAGTCGGGCGCGGCGCGCGCCACGCTGGCCAGGCGGGGCGCGGCGGCCAGGGCGTTCACCGCCTTCGCCTACCGGCGCGGCTGGCTGGCCACCGACCCTGGCCCCCGGCTGGGGACGCTGAAGACCCGTCGCGCCCTTCCGCACGTACTGCGCCAGGACGAGATGGCGGCCGTGCTGGCTGGCCTGGACAAGACCGGGCGCCAGGCCGAGGCGACCCAGGCCGAGGCGACCCAGGCCGTCGCGACCGAGACCGCCCAGGGCGCCGCGACCGAGGTGGCGAGCCACCCGGTGGACGCGGCGGGCCTGGCGGGGCAGCGAACCGAAGCCGCGGTAGCCCTGCGCGACGCCGCCGTGCTCGAGCTGTTCTACGCGACCGGGATCCGGGTCAGCGAACTGTGCGGGCTGGACCCGGTCCACCTCGATCATGGCCGCCGAACCGTCCGGGTCAGGGGCAAGGGCGACAAGGAACGCACCGTCCCGGTCGGCGTGCCCGCGCTGGCCGCAGTGGACCGCTGGCTGGGCGCGGGCCGCCCCGCGCTGGCCACTGCGGCCAGCGGGCCGGCTCTGTTCCTCGGGGTCCGCGGCGGTCGCCTGGACCCGCGCACGGCCCGCCGGATCGTGCACGAGCGGCTGCGCCAGGCGGGAGCGACCAGGGATACCGGCCCGCACGGCATCCGCCACAGCGCGGCGACCCACCTGCTCGAGGGTGGCGCCGACCTGCGCAGCGTCCAGGAGATCCTCGGTCATTCCTCGCCCGCCACCACCCAGATCTACACCCACGTGTCGATCGAGCGCCTCAAGTCCAGCTATCGTCAGGCCCATCCCCGGGCCTAGCAGCAGGCCCAGTCCTCGGGCCTAACAGCCGGTCACGCCGGAAGACCGCCGGGGAATGCATGGCCCGGCGACAGCGTCAAGTATCCTTAATGACGGTCGCCGAAGCCAAACCACCATGGTGCGTGCCCGGCGGCTAAATCGCGTGCCCGCTTTGCTCACCGGGGCGACAAGCTTCCGGCGGGACGCGCCGCTCGGTCCGTCGGCCACCAGGCCGGCCGCAGGCGCGTCAGGTCACGGGCACCAGGAACCAACCGAGCAGCGTCGCGACGCGAAAACACGCGCGGCGCACGAAGGAAAGGGGCCGGGCCAATGGCTCAGGTCGTCACCATGAAGCAGCTCCTGGAGAGCGGTGTCCATTTCGGTCACCAGACCAGGCGCTGGAACCCGAAGATGAAGCGCTACATCTTCACCGAGCGCAACGGCATCTACATCATCGACTTGCAGCAGTCGCTGGACTACATCGACCGCGCGTATGAGTTCATCAAGGAGACCGTCGCGCACGGCGGGACCATCTTGTACGTCGGTACGAAGAAGCAGGCGCAGGAGGCGATCGCCGAGCAGGCGCGCCGGGTCGGGATGCCGTTCGTGAACCAGCGCTGGCTGGGCGGCATGCTGACCAACTTCTCCACCGTGTACAAGCGGCTCCAGCGGCTCAAGGAGCTCGAGGAGATCGACTTCGGTGACGTGGCCGCTTCCGGCATGACCAAGAAGGAGCTCCTGCAGCTGCGCCGCGAGCATGACAAGCTGGACCGGACGCTGGGCGGGATCAGGGACATGGCCCGGGTGCCGAGCGCGATCTGGGTGGTGGACACCAAGAAGGAGCACATCGCCGTCAACGAGGCCCGCAAGCTGGGCATCCCGGTGGTTGCCATCCTCGACACCAACTGCGACCCGGACGAGGTCAACTTCCCGATCCCGGGTAACGACGACGCGATCCGCAGCGTCGCGCTGCTGACCAGGGTGGTGGCCGACGCGGTCGCCGAAGGCCTGATCGCCCGCGCGGGCGCGGCTGGCGGCGACGAGAAGCCCGCCGGCGGCGTGCCGGGCGCCGAGGAGCCGCTGGCCGAGTGGGAGCGCGAGCTGCTTGTGGGCTCCGGGAACCCGACGGCCACCGCCGCCACCCTCGAAGCCGCCGACGAGGTGGCAGCTTCCGAGGAAACACCCGCCCACGCAGCGGACGCGGTGATCCCGGCCGACTCGCAGACCGTGGCCGCGGCTGCGGCCGAAGGTGCCGCCGAGGGCGAGATCAATGCCGGATCCGCGATCACCAGCGAGGCCGCCGCCACTGCCGACGAGGCCGACGACCTGGCGGGCGTCGCTGACGAGCAGGCCGCGGGCACCGACGAAGTAGCCGCGGGCACCGACGAAGCAATCGCGGGCACCGACGAAGTATCTGAGTGAGAGACGAGGACATGGCGAATTTCACCGCCGCCGACGTGAAGCGGCTGCGCGAGCAGACCGGCGCCGGCATGATGGATTGCAAGAACGCGCTCCAGGAGGCCAGCGGCGACCTGGAGGCCGCGGTTGAGCTGCTCCGCCTCAAGGGCGCCAAGGACGTGAACAAGCGGGCCACCCGTACCGCGGCCAACGGCCTGGTGGCGGCCGAACTCGACGGGACCCGGGCCGGCGTGCTCGTCGAGCTGAACTGCGAGACGGACTTCGTCGCCAAGACGGACCGGTTCCAGCAGGTGGCCGCCGAGATCGCGGCCGCCGCCCTCAAGGCTGAGGCCACCGACCGGCCATCCCTGCTGACCACCGAGGCCCGGCCGGGTACCACCGTCCAGCAGCTCATCGAGGAAGCGGGCGCGAGCCTGAAGGAGAAGCTCGAGCTCGGCCGGTTCGCCCGGTTCGAGGGTGGATACGTGGCGAGCTACCTGCACCGCAGTGACGCGGCCCTGCCGCCGACGCTCGGCGTCCTGGTCCAGCTGGACCAGGACAACGCCGAGGTCGCCAAGGACCTGGCCCAGCAGATCGCCGCCATGCGGCCGTTGTACATCGTCCGCGAGGACGTTCCGGCGGACGTCGTGGAGAAGGAGCGCCGGATCGCCGAGCAGATCACGCGCGACGAGGGCAAGCCGGAGCAGGCCATTGGCAAGATCGTGGAGGGCAGGCTGAACGCCTACTTCAAGGACGTCGTGCTCACCGAGCAGGCGTTCGTGAAGGACCCGAAGACCGCGATCAAGCAGGTCCTAGCAGGCGCTGGTGTCAGCGTGACCGGCTTCGCCAGGTTCCAGGTCGGCCAGGCCTGAGGCCTCGCCTGATGCCGGATTCCGGACTCGCGGGGGTGCTTCATCCGAGCTGGCGCCGGGTCGTGCTGAAGTTGTCCGGCGGGCTGTTCGCGGGTAAAGAGCCCCTGGGCATCTCGCCGGACGTGGTGGCCCACCTGGCGGCGGAGATCATCGCCGCGGTGAAGGACGGCGTGCAGGTCGCCGCGGTGGTCGGCGGCGGCAATATGTTTCGCGGCGCGGCCCTGGCCGAACGGGGTATCGACCGGGCCCGCGCCGACTACATGGGCATGCTCAGCACGGTCATCAACTGCCTGGCCCTGCAGGATGTGCTGGAGAAGATGGGCGTGGAAACGCGGGTGCAGACCGCCATCACGATGGGTCAGGTGGCGGAGCCCTATATTCCGCGCCGGGCCATCAGGCACCTGGAAAAGGGCCGGGTGGTGATCTTCGGCGCCGGGCTCGGCGCGCCCTACTTCTCGACCGACACCGCCGCGGCGCAGCGAGCGCTGGAGATCGGCGCCGACGCGGTCCTCAAGGGAACTAAGGTCGACGGGGTCTACGACGCCGATCCCCACACCACGCCGGACGCCGCGCGCTTTAACCGGCTGGACTACAGCGAGTACCTCAGCCGTGGCCTGAAGGTGATGGACACCACGGCGGTCAGCCTATGTATGGACAACGGCCTGCCGATCGTGGTGTTCGCCCTGATGGGGGAGGGGAACGTGGTCCGGGCCATCCGCGGTGAGCAGGTCGGCACGCTGATCTGCCATCAGGACGGACAGGAGAGCCAGGACGGACAGGAGAGCCAGGACGCGGACAGCGAGGCCGAAGATCGCGAATACCGCGAGGATCATGCGGACTAAGGCCGCCGGACAGCTAAGCTCGCTTAGGCATGGCGAGCACAACGGAGCCGAACAATGATCGATGACACCCTCCTCGAAGCCGAGGAGAAGATGGACAAGGCGGTCACGGTCGCCAAGGAAGATTTCAGCATCATCCGCACCGGTCGCGCGCATCCAGGCATGTTCAGCAAGATCACGGTCGATTACTACGGCTCGCAGACCCCGGTGAACCAGCTGGCCTCGTTCCACGTGCCCGAGCCGAGGATGGTGGTCATCCAGCCGTTCGACAAGAACTCGCTGGGGGCCATCGAGCGGGCCATCAGGAACAGCGACCTGGGCGTCAACCCGGCGAACGACGGCACCATCATCAGGATCATCCTGCCCGAGCTGACCGAGGAGCGCAGGCGCGAGTACATCAAGACCGCCCGGCACAAGGCCGAGGACGGCCGCGTCGCCATCAGGAACATCAGGCGGCACGCCAAGGACACCCTGAGCAAGATGATCAAGAGCGGGGACGCGGGCGAGGACGACGTGCGCCGGGCCGAGCGTGAGCTCGACGAGCTTACCCACACCTACGAGGCCCAGGTGGACGAGTTGCTCAAGCACAAGGAAGCCGAGCTCCTCGAGGTCTAGTTGGCCACCGACCCAGCCGGACCAGGACCCAGGGACCCCGCAGAACCCAGGGACCCCGTGGTCCACAAGGACCCCGAGACCGTCGACGCGCTCCCCGGGCCCGAGGTCCCGATCCGGGTATCGCGGACTGGGCGGAACCTTCCCGTCGCGATCGGCGTAGGCGCGGGCCTCGGCGGCTTGGTGCTGCTCACCTTGCTCACCGTCAAGGCGACGTTCCTGCTCTACGTAGGGGCGGCCATCGCGGTGGCCCTGGCCGAACTAGCCACGGCCTTCGCCAACTGCAAGTACAAGATCAACATCCCGGTGATCCCGGTGGCGGCCGGCGGGGCCGCGGTGCTGACCTGCATGTACTGGCTGGGATCCCGGGCCGCGCTGGCCGCGCTGGCGCTGACCGTGGTCGTGATCTTCGCCTGGCGGCTGCCCGGCGGCCCCGACGGCTACGTCAAGGACGTGACCGCCGGCGTCTTCGCCATGATCTACCTGCCGTTCCTCGCTTCGTTCGTGGTCGCCATGCTCTCTCCCGCCGACGGCCCGCGGCGCGTGCTGACCTTCGTCATCCTGACGATCGCCAGCGACATCGGCGGTTATTTCGCCGGGATCACGCTCGGCCGTCATCCGATGGCTCCGGTCATCAGCCCGAAGAAGACCTGGGAGGGCTTCGCGGGCTCGGCCGCCGCCTGCCTCGTCGCCGGCGCGCTGACGCTGACGCTGCTGCTGCACGGCCACCTCTGGCAGGGGCTGCTCGCCGGGGCGGCGGCGGTGATCGCGGCGACCGTCGGCGACCTGGTTGAATCCATGATCAAGCGGGATCTAGAGATCAAGGACATGGGCACGCTGCTGCCGGGTCACGGCGGCATCTTGGACCGGCTCGACTCGCTCTTGGTCGTCGCCCCCGTGATATGGCTGCTTCTGTTCCTTTTCATTCCCGTTCGCTAGTTTTACTCGCCGCTGCGTGGGGAGTTGCCCGGCCGGGGTCTTGGATCGGTTTGGAGAGGAGCCGTGCCCCCGCGGCCCCCCGTGCCCCGGCCGACGATCCAGCTCCGCTGCTCCGCGGCGAGCCGGCTGACCAAGGTGGTTGAACCGCGTTCCTTGGCCAGCTGGCGGTCCCGTTCCGAGATCGGGACGATCCACAGCCACCGGACCGGGTCTCCGCCGAAGGTGAAACCCGACAGGTCCGGCGGCTCGGGGCCGGGCAGCGAGCCGGGGGAGTCGAGCAGCAGCACCGACCCGTAGCCCTCGCCCAGCGGGAACGTCGCGGGCTCGTGGTACCAGCGGACGCTATGGCCAGGCCCGAACCAGGTCACCGCGCGCCAGGGGTAGGTCGCGAGCCACAGGAAGACCCGGGCCGCCTGCGCGCTCGGCAGCGTGGTGGCGATCGCGAGCTCGATCCTGGCGTATCCGCTAGGGTCGTCGAGCACCTGCTCGACCACGGGCATCCGCTGGCAGCTCATGCCCACCGTAGACAGGATCGTGTAGGGCCGATGCGGACCCGGAGGTCGTTCGGTCACTCCGGTTTGTGGCTGGTGACCCGCGGACGCGTCCCAGTAGTGCCCGCCCGGCCCGAGCCTTGGCTGCAGGTGGCCGAGCAGCGCCTGCTGGAACTGCCCCCACCCGCTGCCCGACTGCTGCCAGCGCCAGTAGGCCCGGGACCGTTCCAGCCGGGGCGCGAGCCCTTCCATCGCGTCGTCGAGCGACCAGCCGAACGGCGTCTGGCCGATCACGTCGCTGCTGTAGCCAGGCATGCCGCGGCCGGAGTCGGACCAGCCCGCGATGACCGCGAGCGGCCGCCCGTTCTCCAGGATCGCGACCCCGTCCCCTTCCTCGAACCACAGCGCTTCCAGCGTGCCGGCCTGCAGCGGCGGCCGGCCGCCCGGGTGCTTGGTTCGCGCGGCGGGCATCAGCGGCGCGCGCCCGGCGTCCAGCCTGGCCTGGTCGGTGGACGGCGGAGCGGGCCGGTGGTTGGCGATCCAGGTGGCTGATATCGCGGCGGTGTCGTCGTGTAGATAGGCGGCCGTGGTCAGGCCGTCGTATTCGACGGTCACCTTGCGGCTCCCGTAGGGGCTGAAACTCTCGAGCAGCGTGATCGGCGGCCGCGGCTGTCCCGGCCCGGCGGATTCTGCTTGCGACGTGCCCATGACAGGAATGTACTGACTCCGCTGCGCCGCACAAACCGTTCGCCCCGAAAGAGAGCCGTAGCTGCGTATTCTGCGCCCTATCCTGGGGTGGCAGCAGGAAAATTCTTTTTTATGCCGAACGGAGTTAGGTGTCACCTCCTTCCTCGACGGCACCAGACCCGGTGGGTTCACCAGAACCAGCCCACCCGGTGCCGCTTACCCTGGCCCGTGGTCGCCGGCCGGCCGGCCGCCCGCCGCGTCACCTGGCTGACCTGCCACTGGCCGAGCGGCGGGCCGTGGTCGCCGGGCTCGGCCAGCCGCCGTTCCGGGCCAGCCAGTTGTCCAGGCACTTCTTCGGCCGGTACACCGACCAGACCGGCGAGATGACCGACCTGCCGCTGGCCGCCCGCGGCCCGCTGGCGCAGGCCTTGCTGCCCCGGCTGCTGACCGCCGAGCGGGAGTTCGACTGCGACGCCGGGACCACGCGTAAGACGTTGTGGCGCACGTTCGACGGGGCGCTGGTCGAGTCGGTGCTGATGCGCTACCCGGACCGGGTCACGATGTGCGTGTCGTCGCAGGCGGGCTGCGGGATGGCCTGCCCGTTCTGCGCGACCGGCCAGGCGGGCCTGACCCGTAACCTGTCCACGGCCGAGATCGTCGCCCAGGTGGTGGCGGGCGCGCGGCTGCTCGCGGCCGGCCAGGTCCCCGGGGGTCCCGGCCGGGTCTCCAACGTGGTGTTCATGGGCATGGGGGAGCCGCTGGCCAACTACGCGAGCACGGTGGGCGCGGTCCGCAGGCTGACCGAGCCGGTGCCCGAGGGCATGGGGATCTCCCAGCGCTCGATCACCGTCTCCACGGTGGGCCTGGTGCCGGCTATCGCCCGGCTCGCCGCCGAACGTCTGTCGGTAACCCTGGCCGTGTCCCTGCACGCCCCGGACGACGAGTTGCGCGACACGCTCGTCCCGGTAAACCGGCGGTGGAAGGTCGCCGAGGTGCTGGATGCGGCGTGGAACTACGCCGCGGTCACCGGCCGCCGCGTCTCGATCGAGTACGCCCTGATCAGGGACATCAACGACCAGGCCTGGCGGGCCGACCGGCTGGGCTCGCTGCTGGCCGGGCGGCTCGCGCACGTCAACCTGATCCCGCTCAACCCCACCCCCGGGTCCAAGTGGACCGCGTTGCGGCCTGCCGCGCAGCGCGAGTTCGTTCGCCGCCTGGAGGCACACGGCGTCCCGGTTACGGTGCGGGACACCCGCGGCCGCGAGATCGACGGGGCCTGCGGTCAGCTGGCCGCTTCGGCCTCGGCCGGCCGGTGAAGGCGGCCTGGCTCCGCCAGTTGCGGTGGCGGGCCGCGCACTGGGGGTGGGAGGCGGCCCAGCGGGCCGGGGCGGTGACCGCCGATACCCCAGCCGGGCAGCGGTTCGCCGCGTTCGGCCGCGGCTCAATGGCGGCCTTCCCGCCCGGTTCGGTCTTCGGGGAACGCTGGATCACGGTCGGCGAGGACACCCTCATCGCCGCCTTCGTGACCCTGTCCGCCGGGATGGTGCCCGGCCAGGACCTCGGCCCGGTGCCGGTGCTGCGGATCGGGGACCGGTGCGTGATCGGCCGGGGCAGTCACGTCGTCGCGCACCACTCGCTGGTGATCGGGGACGACGTGTTCACCGGCCCGTACGTCTACATCACCGACCAGAACCACTCCTACGCCGACCCGGACGTCCCGATCGGCAGGCAGATGCCGGTGAACGCCGCCGTCCGCATCGGCTCAGGAAGCTGGCTCGGGGCTGGCGCGGTCGTGCTGCCGGGCGCGTGCATCGGCCGCAACGTGGTGATCGCGGCCGGTTCGGTGGTCCGGGGCACGGTGCCCGACCGGTGCGTGGCAGCGGGCGTCCCGGCCCGGGTGGTCAGGACCTACGCGCCGGGCGACGGCTGGTCGGCCCTTTCCGGGCCCGCAGGACCCCGGCTAGTGGGGTCCGCGCCCGCCGATCGCGTCGAGCGCCTCGCGCAGCCAGCCGACCCGTCCGGCTAGCCGGGCGGCCACCTCCCTGGCCTCGGCGTCCTGGCTCACCGCGGGCAGCTGGCGCAGCGTGGCCACCGTCTCCTCGACGGCCTCCAGCCCCTCGCCCAGCAGTTCGGCCTGGTCACGCAGCTGGCTGGCCTTCAGGTACAAGTCGACGAAGACCGACACCTTGGCCATGAGCACCCCGGGGTCGAACGGCTTGGCCAGGTAGTCGACCGCCCCGGCGGCATAGCCGAGGAAGGGCTGGTAGGGCTGGGCGATCGCGGCGGTGAGGAAGATGATGGGCACGTCGCGGGTCTTGGCGTTCTGCTTGATCCGGGCGGCGGTCTCGAGGCCGCTCATCCCCGGCATCACGATGTCGAGCAGCACGACGGCGAACTCGTCGGCGAGCAGCGCCTCTAGCGCCTCCTCGCCGGACTGGACGGGCACCAGGATCTGGTTCAGCGAGGACAAGATGGCGTCCAGCGCGATCAGGTTCTCGCTCCGGTCGTCGACCAGAAGGATCCGGGCCTGCCGTGACACGGCTCACCACCTCTTGCTGCCCGCAGATCTAGCAGACCACCCCCGGCTGGCTTGATGCCATCTTCTCACGTCCTGGTCAGGTCGCTCCTCACCCGCGGCGGGCTAATTCTCCGCCAGTCCTGTGGGTTAGCTACCTGCGGATCTGCTGTCTGCGCACGGGCCGTCCGCGGCTCCGCCGTCTCCGGCTGGCCTGTCTGCGGCTCCGCCGTCTGCGGCGGGGCTGTCCGGGGCCGGTCTGTCGTCGAGGGGCTCATCTTGGGCGTGAAGACCTCGCCGCGCAGCGCGCGCTCGACCAGGCCGACCGCGCGCGCGGTGGCGGCGAGCCGGGCGCCCTCCTTGCGGTAGGCGGCCAGCACGGTGTCGATGGCGTGCGGCGGCAGCGCGCCCGCGAGCTCGGTTCGTGCCGTACGGTACCCCTCGCGCGCGCCCTCCACGCATGCCCTGGAGTGATACCTGGCCATGGTGGCCAACGCGACCGGGTAGCGTCGCAGGACGCCGTGCAGGCGGTAGTCGGGCGGTACGACCTCGAGCAGCCAGCCGACGGCGGTGGACTCGAAGTCGTCGCTGCCGGGCGGGTGCACCCCGGCGGGCCATCCCGGCGGCGTATATGTGGCCATGGGACCATCATACCTCAGATAATCGAACCTGTATTCTATTTGCGGCCAGCCGAGGGACCGGGAAGGCGGGAACGGGTGCGGCTCATCTTCGGAACCGGGCGCTGCAGCTTCTACCGCTCCAGACTTGGCGGGGATCTGGCCCCCGGGTTATTGACTGCTACGGCTATATGAGTAGAGTTAGCGCTCGTGCAGCGTAACCGTCCCCCTGTCCGCGCAGGCGGTCAGCGTCCTGCGGGCGCTGGCGGCCGATCCGGCGCGCTGGCGCTACGGCTATGACCTGGCCACCGAGGTGCACCTGAAGTCCGGCTCGTTGTATCCGATCCTGGTCCGGCTCGCCGACCGCGGCCTGCTGGAGACATCCTGGGAGCCCGGCCAGGGAAGCCGGCCGCCCCGCCACCTGTACCGGCTGACGCTGGCCGGCCGGGAGTACGTGGCGGCGCTGGCCCCAGCCCGGGCCGGCCGGGCGACCCGCGCTCGCGCACCCGCTGGAGTGAGGCGTAATGGCCAAGGCGTTTGTTTTCATGATGTGCCTGGTGGGCATCGCGGTGGCACTGCTCAGGCGCTACGCCCGGGCTGTCCCGGCCGGCCCGGCGGTGCACGATGACGTGCCCGTGCGGCTGCTGCGGTGGTCGGCCGGCCTGCTGTCCGCCCAGAGAGCCGAGTGGGGCCAGGCGATGCTCGGCGAGCTGGACCACATCGAGGGCCAGGGCCGGCGGTGGCGCTTCGCCGTCGGCTGCGCGGGCACCGCGCTGCTGCTGCCGCCCTGGGGGCGGGCCGGTGCGGCGGTGTGGGCGGTGGCCGCGGTCGCGGTCGGCGCCGCCGGCCTGTACGGCTGGGTGGCCGTCCGGCACGGGCTGGGCGCCGCTGACTGGGTATGGGCGGTGATCGTGCTGGTCTTCCTGGTCAGCTTCAGCCTCGCCGCGGCTACCCTGCTGCGCCGCCCCGGTGTCGCCGTTCCCGGACTGCTGGGCGGCCTGTTCGTCGCCCTGGCCTGGCTGGCGGTGCAGGGGTTCACCTTCTACGGGGCCATCGCCCCGGTGACCGCGCCATGGACGCCGCTGGTGCCGATGATCGGGGTGCCGCTGCTGGTGGGGGTGGCCGGCGCGCTGTGGGGCGGCAGCGCCGCAGCCGGGCAGCGCATCGCCCGGCTGGCCGCCATCAGCGCCGGCCTGCTCCTGTACCTGTACGGGACCATCGCGGTCGCGGTGGTCGGCGCCGGCGGACCGCCAGAGGACACGGGCTGGACCGTCAGTTACATCATCAGCGACCGGCTCGGCAGCAACATGATCCACAAGCTGGTGGTTCTCCCGCTGATGACCGCGGCGATCGGATGGGCCGCCGCCGCAGCCACCGCCCGCATCCGCCCGCACCTGACCGCCAGCGTGGTTTCCGTGCCGTTCACGGCGGCCAGCCCAGCCGGTGAGGCGAGCCGTCATCCGATGACAACGCCGCAAGAGGCCGGGCCAGCGGTCCGTGTCCGAAGCTGGCACCGGACCGCGCTTCTCTTGCTGCTGTGTGCCGGAGTGGCAGCAGCTGTGTTCCTGGCCGCCGTCAGCGGGCTCAGGGGCTAACCCACGACGCGCGTGCATGTGTCCCGGGGGCTGGCGGCCCCAGGGACGCTTACCTGGACACGGCTATCCGAGGCCGGTCTGTCGTCGAGGGGCTCATCTTGGGCGTGAAGACCTCGCCACGGCATGACGACGCCCCGGCACCTAGCGATACCGGGGCGCCATCCTCAACCCGCTGCGTGCGAGGTCCGCCAGGATCACCGGGGCAACGGGGAGTCCGGTAAGTCCTCGGGGCGCTCGCCGGTTCGCCCGGCCAGTTCGGTGTCGATGGCGTTCATCTGGGCCAGGATCGGCACCCGGGCCGGGAGTCCGGTCTGGTCAGGGCCAGGTTGGCCTGCCAGTTCGCGCCTGGCCCGCTCCAGCTGGCGGGCTGTCAGCCCGGTCACGTCGTGCTCGCGCATCGGCGGCCATCCTGGCCCGGTCTTCCTGCTCGGCGATCACCGCGTCCAGCTTGCGCCGCAGGTCAGCCTGGACCGGGGCATCGGGGGCGATCCCCTTGATGGCGCGCTCCAGATCGCGGCGGTAGTCACGCAGCTCGTACGTGGTCAGCGCGTACACCGGGTGCTTGGCGCGGCTCACGGTCCGGGCCGGCGGCCTGGCTGGCTCCGCTGGCGGGGGCTGGTCACGGGGCCACCTCCCGGGGGACGGGGCGGGCCCAGGTAGTCCGCGCGGATCAGCTCGCGCAGCGCGGCGGGGCTGGCGGCGGTCAGGATGACGGCGGGATCATCGCGCCGTTCGGCCCGGTAGGGGTGGGCCGCGCCGGGGGTGCGGGTGATCTGGTAGGCGCTGCCCCAGTCCTCGCACAGCATGGCGTAGCTGTCCATCTCGGCGATATCAGGCATGGGTCTTCCTCCCTTCGGGGCGCGCCCGGGGGTAATGTTCCCAAGTCCCCGGGCGCGCATGACAAGCATCACGCGGTGGCGTACCGTGCGCTGTAAGTCACGCGCGTTCGTAAGCGCCCCGGCGTGTCCGTAAGAGCCCGGCTCTCGGTGTGAGGGGACGTGAGCACGTGTCACCGGTCCGTGAGCGCGACACGGCGGCGCTGTCGCTGTTCGCCGATGAGATGAAGGCGGCCCGCGAGCAGCGCGGCTGGTCCCAGGCCGACCTGGCCGACCAGATCCCCTACAGCCTGTCCACGATCAGCATGGTCGAGGCGCTGCACCGGGTCCCGACCCGGGACCTGGCCGTGCACCTGGACAAGGCGTTCGGCACCCCGGGGACCTTCGCCCGGCTGGAGGCCCGGCTGCGGGACCTGCCGTTCCCGGCCTCGTTCCGGCCGTTCGCCGCGTACGAGACCGAGGCCACCGCGCTGTACGTCTTCGAGCACAGCCTGGTCCCGGGCCTGCTCCAGACACCGGGGTATGCCCGCGCGGTACTGGCCACCCGGCCGAACACCGCCGAGGACGAGATCGACAACCTGGTCGCCGCGCGGCTGGCGCGGCAGGCCATCCTGACCCGGGAGGACCCGCCCGCGCCGCTGCTGTGGGCGCTGATCGATGAGGGCGTCCTGCACCGCCCGGTCGCCCCTGCCGAGGTCATGCACGACCAGCTCATGTACCTAGTGGAGATGTCGCGGCGGCCGAACATCACCATCCAGGTGGTGCCGTACAGCGCGGGCGGCCATACCGGGCTGCTCGGCGCGTTCGTCGATCGCTGATCTTGACGGCTCTCCGGGTATCGTGTACGTGGAGGACATAGCCGATGGGCGCGTCTTCGAGGACCCCGGCGCGGTGTCCCGGGTGACGCTGCGCTACAAGTCCCTCCAGAGTGAGGCCCTGCCCAAGGGGGCCTCGCGAGAGCTGATTGCGAGAGTGGCTGAGGAACGATGGAAGGCAACCGCGCCGTAACCTGGCGCAAGTCGAGCTATTCCGGAAACAACGGCGGCAATTGCGTCGAAGTAGGCGCCGCCGCCCACGCTGATCGCTGTCCGTGACAGCAAGGATCCGCACGGCCCTGTGCTGGCTTTCAGCCCGCAGACCTGGCGCCGGTTCGCCGCCCAGGTGAAGGCAGACGCGTAGCGTCTTGTAGGTTCTCGTCGAGGGCGTCCTATTCGCAGAAAAGATGTCCTTGACTTGTCCTTTCGGACATTCCGGTGAGAAGCCCGTCGGCGTGGTGCCCTGTTGTGGTGTTCTGCGGTGACATGATCACCGGTGGCCCTTAACGCTGGGCAGCGTGCTGGTGGCATCGGGGTGACCTATCGGGTCGGCAGCGGCGCCGTGGTGGATACGACCTTGGATCGGCTGTGCGCGGACGAGGTGGTCGCGGGGCTGCCGGTGCGCGAGTTCCGCTGATATAAGGGCCGGCGCCATCATTCGGGCTGGTATTGGTGCGCGACCGGGCAGCGCCTGGTTGTTTACGAGAGCCGTCTGGTGCTGGCCCGGATCATGCTGGCTGACTTCGACCCGGCGGTCACCGCGGTCGCTGCGTAGGCGTTCCGGCTCATCGGCCGGGATGGCTCGCGTGTGCGCCGTCATGTGCCCGACGTGTTTCTGGCCGGTGCTAATGGCGGCGTGACGGTCGTTGATGTCAAGGCGCCGGGCAAGCGCGCCGACCCGGAGGTGCGGGCGTCATGGATTGGACCTGGCGGCATATCAATGAGAATGCCTCCGGGCGCAACGAAGTGGGCGTCCCGAGAGGACTACGAACTACGTGACGGAACGTCACCGTCTGCCTTAGAGCGTGTGCATATCCGGTACTACGCCGCTAGCCGGGTCCGCCTACGCTGCTGAGACGCGCCCGAACGCTGTGTCCGCTCGCGCCGCGTAAACAGCCTCCCCATATTCACTGATCTGTGTGCATGTATGGCGGGCTGCCCGTGCGATAGTTAGGTCACGAGCGAGGCTGGCCTGGTGCGGTGGGTGATGGCCAAGGTCTATGTGTCGTCCACATGCCGACCTGAAGCAGGAACGCCAGGCGGTCCTGGATGGCTGCTGGCGGCGCGGCATCAGGCCGTCGACAGTTACCTGCCGACAGCGAACGGTGCGGACAGCTGCCTGGACGATGTGGACACCTGTGACTTGTACGTGCTGATCTTGGGCACCGGTATGGCTTCCAGCCCGCCGATAACAATCCGGAGGGGTTGTCGATCACCCAGCCTAGAGTTCCGCCGGGCCGGGCAATCCGGCATCCCGCGGATCGCGTTGGTGCGCACCAGCATCCCCGACGTGAGCGCTTTCCGACATGGCGATCCTGCAGCGGGCTGCGCTGGTGTTGGCGTTCCGGGATGAGGTCGCCCGCGAGGTGCGCCCGCGGAGTTCCAGTGATCTGCAGAGGCTTGATCCAGGTTGACCACCGGGTCCTGGCCGTCCTGGGCAGCGGGATAAGCGGCCTGACGTCCTCGGGCCCCGGGCAACGGGGGGCCCGGTGTTGCGGCTGGCGCCCCGGCCGGCGTTCTCTGGCCGGGCGGGAGGAGCTGCTGGCCGACCTGGATGCCCGGCTGACCGCCGGCGAGGGCACGGGGCCGCGGGTGGTGGCGCTGTACGGGCTGGGGGGTGCGGGGAAGACGAGTGTGGCGGTGGAGTACGCGCACCGGCACCTGGCCGAGGTGGGGCTGGCGTGGCAGTTCCCCGCCGAGGACCCGGCGGTGCTGGCGGCCGGGTTCGCCGAGCTGGCGGCCCAGCTCGGCGCCCGGGAGGTGGTCGATGCCCGGGATCCGGTGGCGTCGGTGCACGCGGTGCTGGCCGCGTTCCCGGCGGACTGGCTGCTGGTGTTCGACAACGCCCCCGGACCAGGCGGCGGTGCAGCGCGTTCCTGCCGCCGGCCGGGCGGGGCCGGGTGCTGATCACCAGCCAGAGCGCGGTGTGGCCGCCGGGCCAGGCGGTGGAGGTCCCGGTGCTCGACACCGAGGTCGCGGCGGGGTTCTTGGTGAACCGGACCGGTGACCCGGACGAGCAGGCCGCCGAGGAGCTGGCCGGGGAGCTGGGCGGGCTGCCGCTGGCGCTGGAGCAGGCCGCCGCCTACATCCAGGCCACCGGGACCACCCTGGCCGGGTACCTGTCGGTGTTCCGGGACCGCCGGGCGGACCTGCTGGCCCGCGGCGAAGCCGCCGGGCACCCGGCGGACGTGGCGGCCACCTTGGGGCTGGCGTTGTCCCGGCTGGAGGAAGAAGCCCCGGCCGCGGCGGGGCTGCTGCGGCTGCTGGCGTGCCTGGCCCCCGAGCCGGTGCCGCTGGCCCTGCTGCTCTCCGATGCGCAGGTCGCCGGTGAGCTTGCCCCGGGCGTGGCGGCCATGGTCGGGCCGTTGCTGGGTGATCCGGTCGCGGCGGGGGATGCGATCGCCGCGCTGCGCCGCTACTCGCTGGTCACCCCGGCCGGGGACGGCCTGGTGCTGGTGCACCGCCTGGTCCAGGCCATCACCCTCGCCCAGGTACCCGCGGAGGTGGCCGGGCAGTGGGAGCAGGCCGCCGCGGCCCTGGTCGAGGCCGCGATCCCCGCCGACACCGTAGCTGCCCGCGGCCTGGCCGGTGTGCGCGGTGCTGCTGCCGCACGCCCGGGCTGTCCTTGACCTGACCAGCGGCGGCATGTGGCGGATCGCGCAGTACCTCGGCCATAGCGGCAGCTACCCGGCGGCCCGGGACCTGTTCCAGCTGATCGCCGACGCGCACAGGGACGATGACGCCTACGGGCCCGAGCACCCGGACACCCTGGCCGCCCGCGGCAACCTCGCCCGCTGGACCGGGGAGGCGGGGGATGCGGCCGCGGCCCGCGACCAGTACGCCGCGCTGCTGCCCATCCACGAGCGGGTCCTCGGCCCCGAGCACCCGGACACCCTGGCCGCCCGCGCCAACCTCGCCCGCTGGACCGGGGAGGCGGGGGATGCGGCCGGGGCCCGCGACCAGTACGCCGCGCTGCTGCCCATCCAGGAGCGGGTCCTGGGCCCCGAGCACCCGGACACCCTGACCGCCCGCGCCAACCTCGCCCGCTGGACCGGGGAGGCGGGGGATGCGGCCGGGGCCCGCGACCAGTTCGCCGCGCTGCTGCCCGTCCGCGAGCGGGTGCCTGGGCCCCGAGCACCCGGTCACCCTGGCCACCCGCGCCAACCTCGCCCTGGACCGGGGAGGCGGGGGATGCGGCCGCCGCCCGCGACCAGTTCGCCGCGCTGCTGCCCATCCGCGAGCGGGTCCTCGGCCCCGAGCACCCGGACACCCTGGCCGCCCGCGCACAACCTCGCCCGCTGGACCGGGGAGGCGGGGGATGCGGCCGGGGCCCGCGACCAGTACGCCGCGCTGCTGCCCGTCCGCGAGCGGGTCCTCGGCCCCGAGCACCCGGACACCCTGACCGCCCGCGCACAACCTCGCCTACTGGAGCAGGCAGGCGGACAATAACAAAAACCCTGGGTGAACTAGCTCCCGCATGTTCACCTACACCCACAAAACAAAAAACATAAAAAAAAACGACAAAAAAACAAAAAAAAACAACAACACAATACCAAAACCAACACAAACACAACACACCCAACAAAACACCCCACAAAACTACCCAACAACCAAACCACCCCCCCCCCCCCCCCCCCCCCCCCCCCCCCCCCCCAGCCGGGCATCCGTCCTGGCGGGCGAAAGGGTGTCAGCTCCGTTGTGAGTGTCCATCTGGGCTGGGCCCGTTCGATATTGGGGAGTAGGCCAGTAGCGTTCGTAACTACAGGAGGTACGGACCGTGAAGTACATGTTCTTGCTCAACCGCACGACGGATGCGCTCCCGGAACCTGGGACGGCCGAGTTCGACCAGGCGATGCAGGAGTACGGCACCGCCCTGGAGACGCTGGGCCGAGCGGGGGTGCTCGTCGATTGCGCCCCGCTAGCGGCCGGATCCTCCTCGACGACGGTGCGGATCCGGGACGGCGAGACGATCCTGACTGACGGTCCCTCGGCGGAGATCAAGGAGCAGCTCGGCGGGTACACCATCGTCGAGTGCGCCGATCTGGACGAGGCGCTCAAGTGGGCCGCCATCATGCCCGCGGCCAGGGACGCCTCGGTGGAGGTCCGCCCGATCGTGGCGGTGCAGGCACCGGCTTGAGTGCTCAACTCGACCAGCTGATCCGCAGCCGCTGGTGGGCGGCGGTCGCCACCTTGTGCCGCCTGACCGGTGATCTGGGGGCGGCCGAGGACGCCGTGCAAGAGGCATGCGTGGTCGCGCTTGAGCAGTGGCCATCGGCGGGAGTGCCAGACAACGCCCTGGGCTGGCTCATCGGCGTAGCCCGCCACAAGGCCCTGGACCGCCTCCGGCGCGAGGCCATCCGCGGCACCAAGGAGGCCGCCTCGATGCGAGAGGCCCACGAGTCCGGCGGATCGGAGGACGCTTCGCCGCGAGCCGCCGACACCCTCAGCCTCATGTTCTTGTGCTGCCATCCGGCACTGGACGTCTCCGCCCGCGTCGCCCTGACCCTGCGGTCGGTCTGTGGCCTTTCGACCGGACAGATCGCGGCGGCCTTCCTGGTCTCCGAGGCGACCATGGCCAAACGCCTCGTGCGCGCCAAGGCCAAGATCCGCGAGGCCCGCATCCCCTTCCGGGTCCCGGGCGAGGCCGAGCTGCCCGGTCGGCTGGGCGCCGTGCTGCGGGTCGTCTACCTCACCTTCACCGAGGGTCACATGGCTAGCCGCGGCGATGCCCTCGTCCGTGGTGACCTATGCGACACCGCCATCTCCCTGGCCCGCGGCGTCGTCGGCCTGCTCCCCGGGGAGCCCGAGGCGATGGGGCTGCTCGCGCTGCTGCTGCTGACCGACGCCCGCCGAGCGGCGCGCAGCGACGATCTCGGAGAGCTGGTGCTGCTCGAGGACCAGGATCGCCGCCAGTGGAACGCGGGCATGATCGCCGAAGGCGAGGCGATCCTCGAGGCGGCCCTGCGTAAAGGCCGGCCCGGCTCCTACCAGCTGCATGCCGCCATCGCCGCCTGCCATTCGACCGCATCCAGCGCCGACCGTACCGACTGGCGGCAGATCGCGTTGCTCTACGCCGAACTGATCCGCTACGAGCCCACCCCCGTCGTGGAGGCCAACCGGGCGGTTGCCCTCGCCATGGCCGAGGGCCCAGCCGCCGGGCTGGTCATCCTCGATGTCCTGGCCTATCACCCGCAGCTCCAGCGCTGGGCCCAGCTTCGCATCGCCCGGGCTGAACTGCTGAAACGCCTCGGACGAAACGGCGAAGCCATTGATGTCTACGCCTCGGCGCTCGAACTCGACCCGGCCCCGGCCACCCGGTCCTTCATAGCCAGCCGGATCCGCGAACTCAGCAGTGCAAGCGTAGCGTTCCGCGGAAACGCCCCCCCCCCTCACCCCTCTCTTCCTAATGCCGGACTGCATACCGGACCAGGCTCAGGCCGCGTGCCCGGTGGCCTTTTCCACTACCATCCGGATGACCACGCGGACCGCGCCGGGCCGGTCCTCACCAGGGTCCCTGCCGTCGTACTTCCAGGACAGCTGGGTATCGACCCTTCGGCCGACATCTGGCGTCATCGATACCCGGCCGCGCAACTCGACATAGTTCTCGGGGTCGGCCGAGTCGATCACGGTGACGCTGACGCGCGGGTCACGCAGCATGTTGCGGTGCTTAACGCGTCCCTCGACAGTGGAGAACAGCAGGTCGCCGCCGTCACGGCCGACCCACACCACGGAGGTCTGCGGGCTGCCGTCTGGATTCACCGTGGCCAGGACCGCGTAGTTCTTCCCGTCGACCAGCCGGAGCGCCGCTTCGCTGAGCGGGATTCCCATGGCGGCACGGTAGCAGCGCGGGCGGATCGAGGCTTACGAGTTCCCCCGCGATTGAGACGGGGGTGTGAAGCGGGCGACGGTGTGGTGCCAGCCAGCTCGGTCGCAGTCCTGGCAAGATAGCGGCATGGAACGTGTGCTTGGAATCGGTGGGTATTTCATGCGGGCCGCCGACCCGGCGGCTCTGAGCGCGTGGTATCGCGATTGCCTGGGCCTGGACGCCGATGAGAACGGCCTGTGGAGTCAGGAAGCCGGGCCGACGGTGTTCGCGACGTTCGAGTCCGAGACCGACTACTTCGGGTCCCGCGCCCAGCAAACCATGCTCAACTTCCGGGTCCGCGACCTGGATGCGATGCTCGCCCAGTTGCGCGCCAAGGGAGCGGACGTGGCTGAAGAGGCGCAGGACATGGAGGGTGTCGGTCGATTCGGCTGGGTCACCGATCCTGAGGGCAACCGGATCGAGCTGTGGCAGCCCGCCTGACCGCGTCTTCACGCAGGCGGTGACGTGCTGGCGGCCGGCTAGGTAGCCGGGGTGCGAGCCTTGGCCAGTGCCCGCGCGGCCATGTCCCATTCCGCCTTCTGCGGGCTGTCACGGGATACCTTGGCGAGCTTGTCACCGAACTCGCGCCGCGGTGGGAGGCGCGATGCGAGTCCGGGCGCCGCCGACGGCGCCGCGGCGACCTGCGGCGCTAGGCCGGTGCCGGGCCAACATAACGAGCTGGCCGGTCACCGGCCGGCTGCTGGCGCCCGCTCCGCCCGCGGGCCACCCCGGGGGGCAGGGTTGGCGGGCTCGTGACTGGTTCCCTGCGCCCGGTTGCCGTGCCGTTCGTGGCGGCCGCCCCGGCAGGCGCGCGGGTGCGGACCCGGCTGCGCCTGTCGCCGGGGGACGAGGCGGTGCTGCAGGCGGTGGGCGCGCACCTGGGGTCGCTGGCCGGGCGCGACCTGGCCTCCCGGTGCGCGGAGGGGCGGCTGGACGCGCAGGGCCGGGCGCGGTCCCGGGCGGTGCGGAAGCGGGCGCTGACCGCGGCCTCGTCATCCCGGTGGGCCGGGGCGATCACCCGCACCAGCGAGGACCAGTACCGGCTGGCCGGGCAGAACCTGCGGGCCGGGCGGTCCAGCCTGACGGCCCGCATCCGCAGTATCGAGGCGCGGCTGGCGGTCCCGGTCGGCGGGAAGGCAGGCAAGGCCCGCGGTTACGCGACCACCGCCGAACGGCACTCCAAGACGATCCGCCTCCAGGCGCTGAAGGCCCGGCTCGGCCAGGTGCAGCGGCAGTTGGATAGTGGCGTCGTGTCGGTGGCCCGCGGCGGGAAAGCCTTGCTGCGCAAGAGGAACAACCTCGGCGGCGCCGGGCTCACCGAGAGCCAGTGGCGCCGGGAATGGGAATCGTCCCGGCTGTTCCTGACCGCGGACGGGGAGAAGGACAAGGCCTGGGGCAACGAGACGATCCGCTGGAACCCCGATACCCGGCGGCTGGAGGTCAAGCTGCCCGCCCCGCTCGCCCGCCTGGCGAACCAGCCGCACGGCCGCTACCGGCTCTCGGGCACGGTCGAGTTCGGCTACCGGGGCGACGAGGTCGCGGCACAGGCGTCCACCGGCGCCGTCCGCTACGACATCACCCGCTGCCCGCACCCGTCCGGCCCGTCGCGCGACCGCTGGTACATCGACGCCTCCTGGAAGGCCACGCCCACCCCGGTGGCATCGCTGGAGGAACTGCTAGCCCACGGCGCGCCGTGGCCCACCCGCCTCCGCGGGGCACCCGAGCGGCCCCGGGCAGTAGCGGCCCACGATCATGGTCGGCATGGAGCCAGCAGGCGGCTAGCTGGTGCTGGCGGGGTCGAAGAGGCGGAGGGTGTGCGCCCTGGCGGCGGCCTCGCCGCGGCTGGCGACGCTCAGCTTGCCGAGGATGTTGGACACGTGGACGCTGGCCGTCTTGGGCGAGATGAACAGCTCGGCGGCTATCTCCCGGTTGCTGCGCCCGGCCGCGACCAGGCGGAGCACCTCGAGTTCGCGTTCGGTGAGGCCGAGCTCGGCCCCCGGGTCGCCGGGCCCCTGACCCTCGGCCGCGTCGTCGCCGGTCAGCCGGATCCTGGCGCGCCGGGCGAGGATCGCGATCTGCTCGGCAAGCGGGTGCGCGCCCAGTTCGTCGGCCAGCGGGGCCGCGCGCCGCAGCCGTTCCGCCGCGCCGTCGCGGTCGCCGCAGGCCAGCGCGGTCTCGGCCGCGTGCAGCAACGTCTGGCCGAGCGGATAAGGCTCGCCGAGGCCCGCCCACGCGGCGGCGGCGGCGTCCCAGGCGCTGACCAGTTCCCCGGGCTCGCCGTAGCCGCCCACCACTCGCCGGCCGGCGCCGCCCGCCTGGCCGGCGCCGACGGCGGCGTCGGGGAGGGCGGCGAGCAGGCGGGCCCCGTGCGCGTCGGCCGCGGCAAAGGTCAGCTGGAAGGCACGCTGGGCCGGGCCGAACGTCGCTAGTTTCTCCGCGACCGTCCGCAGCCGTTCGGCCAGGGCGGCCGCCTCGTCGCGGAGCCGCTCGTCGTGCGCCACCCCGGCCAGCCCGGCACCGCGGCGGCCAGCACGGCGCTGGCCCCGGCGGCCACGACGGGCCAGGCGTACCTCGGGCTGCTGCCGGACAGCTCGAAGCGGTCCATGATCCCCGCCGCGGCCGCGAGCGCCGCGGCCGGGCCGTCTTTACCGAGCGCGAACAGGATCTCCAGCCGGGCCAGCGGAAGCTGGTGCTGGTCCTCGTAGCGCGCCGAGCGCAGCGCGTCGCGGGCCGTCAGCACCGCCCGGGCCGCCGCGGCCCGATCGCCCCGGGCCAGGGTGATGGAGCCGGTGATGACCTGCAGCAACGCCCGGTGCATCGGCCCGGGGGAGAGGTAGAGGTCCATGGCCCCGCTGGTTATCTTCAGGGCCTCGTCCCAGCGGCCCAGCGCGTACAGCGGCTCGGCCTGGTTGATCGCGAGCACGCTGCCCGAGGTGCGGGAGAGCAGCTGGGGGTCCGCGCTCACGGTGGCGCGGCGGGCCGCCTCGGCGGCGCGTTCGTGCTCCCCGGCCCCCTCGAGCAGGTGGGACTCGTTGACCGCCGCGTTCAGCAGCACCTCGTCGGCGCCTCTGCGCTCGGCCATGGCGCGGGCCTGCGCGATCAGGTCGAGGGGACCGCTGTCCGAGGGCGCCTGCTGGCCGGGGTCGGCGTTGAACATGGCCAGCGTCAGCAGTGCGTTCGCCTCTTTCGCCTCGTCGCCGGCCTGCCGGGCGAGCGCCAGCGCCTCCTCGGCGTAGGACCGCTCGTTGGTCACCTTGGGCGGGCAGTGGGCCAGCGCGAGCAGGATGTCCACCCGGGTGGCCGGCGACACGTCGGCGGGCACGTAATCCAGGGCTTCTTCCAGGTCCCGGGCGTAGTCCTTGCGGCCGAGCTTCGTCTTGAAGTTGCCGCGGTCCCCGAGCAGCTTCGCGACCCGTACCGGCTCGGTGGCGGGATCTAGCTCCCGCAGGGCCGAGGTGGCCAGCGCGATCCCGCGTTCGAACTCTCCGGCGTCGTGGGCCGCGGCGATGGCCTCCTCCAGGACCTGGGTGTGATCCGCGCCGATCCGCTCGGCGGCGTCCGGCACCTGATCCCACAGTTCGAGCACGCGGGCCAGCAGCGAAAGCCGCTCGGCGGCCGCGACCGCCCGGCCCGCCTGCGCCGCCGCCTGCCAGGCGGCGATCAGCGCCCAGGCGGAGTCGTGTGCCGAGTGCCAGTGATGAGCCATCTCGATGGCGGCCCGGCCGGGAGGAACCAGCGTGGGGTCGGCGTCGATGGCCTCGGCGAAACGGCTGTGCAGCCGTCCGTGCTCACCGGGCAGCAGGTCCTCGTGCACCGCCTCGCGGATCAGCTCGTGCCGGAACGCGTAGCCGTCGCCCCGCGCGTGCAGCACGTTGGCGATCACCGCGGGCCGTACCGCGCGAATCAGCGCCGCGTCATCCAGGCCGGTCACGGTTCCGAGCAGCGCGTGCCCGGTCGTCTCGCCGCCGGCGCTGGCGACCCGCAGCACCTCCTGGGTGTCCTCGGGCAGCCTGCGCACGCTGTCGAGCAGCAGGTCGCGAAGGGATTCCGGCAGCTCCGGGCTCAGCTCCCCGTCACAGCAGAGCAGGGCCTCGACAAACAGCGGGTTGCCCTCCGAACGGTGGTACAGCGCGTCGGTCAGGTTGCTGGCCGGCTGGTGGCCGAGGATGCCGACGATCAGCTCACCGGTGTCGTACCTGGTCAGCCGGGGCAGTTCGATCCGCTCCACCCAGGCGATCCGGTCCAGCGAGGCCAGCAGCGGGCGCAGCGGATGAGTGCGGTGCAGTTCGTCGGAGCGGAACGTGACGACGATGAGCAGCCCGCTGAGGGCCCGCTGGTTGCCGATCAGGAACGTCAGCAGATCCCGGCTCGACCGGTCGGCCCAGTGCGCGTCCTCGATCACCAGGACCACCGGCGAATGCCTGGTCAGGTACTCAAGCGCGCGGAGCACCTCCTCGAACAGCCGCGCCCGGGCCTCGGCGGGATCGCCGCTGGTATCCGGCTCGCCGAGCTCGGGCAGCAGCCGGGCCAGCCCCCGCGTGGTCCGGCCGGGCAGCATCGCGGCCACCGCGTCCGCGCCCATCTCGTGTACCAGGTCCCGTAGCACAGCAGTGAACGGGGCGAACGGCAGCCCGTCGGTGCCCAGTTCCAGGCAGCCGCCGGCCAGTACCCGGGCGCCCGCCGCCCCTGCGGTGCGGGCGAACTCGCTGACCAGCCTGGACTTGCCGACGCCCGCTTCCCCGCCCAGCAGCACGGCAGACGGACCGCCCTGGCGCACGCTGGCAAAAGCGGCATCCAGGGCGGCCATCTGCTCGTCCCGCCCGACCAGGACGGGACTGGACGCTCGCCCGCTCATCTCTGCAGTCAGCATCCCACGAGGGTCTGACATTCCGGAAAGGTCGCCGGCGGATGGGACGTCCATGGTCGCCTCAGGCGGCGTGATGGGTGGCGGGCGTCCGGCCCGCCTCCTCCTCGGCCGGCCCGGTGCGGAACGACCCGTCCACGTAGTCGGGGATGACGGGCAGGACGAACCTGTCGGCCTCGTCCGGCCGGGAGCGCCCGCGACGGCGGGCCCGGATCGCCATCCGGGCGAGCACGCCCTGGTGCGCCCGCGCCCGCATCTCGCGGCCGCGCTGGGCGGTCAGTTCACGGAGAATCTCGGGATGCATGGTTCCTCCTCGGCCCGGGGAACCTCGTCTGGCTCCCCACATCCTCAAGATTCGCCGTAAGGCCCCACCCCCCGCATCGGGCGAATGCCTTATCTTCCGCGCCACCAAAGACCTAAGCCCGCCTAAGCCAGGGCGCCGTCGGCCTAAGCCGTCTTAGCCCAGGTCAGGGGATCTACGCGAACTCCGCACAGGATCGCCGTCTAATCGGAACTTGATTTCGTAACGTTGTTCCGATTAAACTGGGCCCATCGGTGCGAGATGAGCCTCAGCCGGGACAAAACCTCAAGCCGGGACCAACCCGAGCCGGGACCAACCCGAGCCGGACCAACCCGAGCCGGGACCAACCCGAGCCGGGACCAACCCGAGCCGGGACAAACGGGAGCCGTCATGCCAACAGCGGTCAGCTATCAGCTCAAGGACTCGATCGCCACGATCACCCTGGACGACGGCAAGGTGAACGTGCTGTCCTCGGCCGATGCTCGGCGAACTGGACGCCGCCCTCGATCGGGCGATGGCCGACCGGGCGGTGGTCCTGCTCGCTGGCCGGCCCGGCGTCTTCTCCGCCGGGTTCGACCTGCCGGTGCTCAACGCCGGCGGCGCCGCGTCGGTCGCGATGCTACGGGCGGGGTTCGACTCTGGCCGAGCGGCTGCTCTCGTTCCCGACGCCGGTGGTGATCGCGTGCACTGGCCATGCGGTGGCCATGGGCGTCTTCATCCTGCTGTCCGGTGACTACCGGGTGGGCGCGGCCGGCCCCTACAAGATCGCCGCGAACGAGGTGGCGATCGGGCTCACGATGCCGCGCGCCGCGGTCGAGATTCTCCGTCAGCGCCTGGCGCCGGCGCACTTCAACCGGGCGGCGACGCTCGCCGAGCCCTTCTCGCCGGACCACGCCGTCGAGGCCGGCTTCCTGGACCGCGTGGTCAGTGCGGCGGACCTTCACGACGTGGCCCGCGGCGCCGCGGCGGCGGCGGCCACCCTGAACCTGGATGCCCACCTGGCGACCAAACTGCGCGCCAGGCAGCCCACGCTGAACGCGCTCCGGGCAGCGATCGACGCCGACTACGCCGAATTCCTGGCCCGGGTGTGACACCGCCGCCGGCGGCGGAGAACGGAACGGCGTTCCGATAAGCTCCGCTCGTGCCGAGGGCGAAACAGCGGACACCGGAACTGCGGGACCGGGTCCTGCAAGTCGCGGTGAGCATGCTGGCCGACGAAGGGTTCGGCGGGTTCACCACCCGGAAGGTCGCGCAGGGAGCGGCTACCTCCGTCCCGGCCGTCTACGAGCTCTTCGGCGACAAGGCCGGGCTCGTCCGGGAGATCTTCTTCGAGGGGTTTCGTCAGCTGCGGCGCCGGTTCGACGAACTCGAAGACACCGACGATCCACGAGCCGACCTGGTTCGCCTGTTCGAGGTGTTCCGCGCCTTCGTCCGTGAGAATCCGGTGCTGACACAGGTGATGTACTCCCGCCCGTTCGGCGATTTCGATCCCGGACCCGACGACGCCGCCGCCACCGGTTCGGTCCGGCGGTTCATCACCGGGCACGTCAGGCGCTGTCTCGACGCCGGAGTCCTGGCCGGCGACGAGACCGATATCGCCCACGTCCTGCTCGGGCTCGCCCAGGGCCTGGCCGCCCAGGAGACCGCGGGCTGGCTCGCGACATCGCAGGCGTCCGCGGACCGCCGCTGGTCCCTGGCGTTCCAGGCCACGCTCGACGGCTTGGCCGCCCCGTAACACTCCAGCTCAGCGGATCAGCGGAGGGCGAGGATGGTGCCGCTGTCTCCCACGGCGTAGCAGGTGGCACGGGCTCGGCGCAGCCGATGCCGTATAGGTCGCGGGCAGTCGGGGTGCGCTGCGCGGCAAGGTGGTCCCGTTCGTGATCCGGGCGATCGTTCCATGGGTTCCAGCCAGGTAGCAGGTCAGCGCGGCGGGACAGGCGATGTCGTTGAGCACGCTGCGTGCCCAGTTCGGCCCGGCCTGCTGCCAGCTGGCTCCGCCATCGGCCGACCGGTACACGAAGATGTCGGGTTCGTTGAATGGGTTGGTGCTGTCGATGCCGTAGCAGCGGGTGCTGGCGGGGCAGTCGGCCGTGTCGGGTGCCGGCCGGTGCATGTGGCTGCGGACTGCGCGCATGCCCAGGGCCTGCCCGGACCGTGCGTCACAAGGACGGCCTGGCGAACCCACAGTGCCCGCAGCCGAGGAGGTGCCCGCCGCCTGCCCGGCACAGCCCGCTGCTCAGGCAGGTGACCCACTCCAGCGGATAGGGATAGAGGAGCCCGGGGGCGCAGTCACCGTTGCAGGCCACCCCCGCCGGGACGGACTGCCGGGTCCAGCTCGTTCCCCCGTCGCGGGTCAGCCAGATCGAGCTCGGCGGCGCATGCGGCTTGCGCGGTACCGGGATGGCGGCGTACGCCTGCGGCGCGGTGGAGACCGCGTAGCAGACGCGGGCGCTCACGCAGGCGATGTCCAGCAGGCCCAGGCGGCACAGCGCGTACCGCCCGATGAGCCCGGGGGTGTAGGCGGTGAGGCACGCTTGTCGGTCAGGTTCGTGCCGGACACACCGACGGGGAGGACATGGCGGCTCCAGGCGGCGCCGCCGTTGTGCGTCACGAGGATGATGTCCGGCCGCGCGATGACATAGCAGGAACTCGGCGCGACGCAGGCGATCTGGTACAGCGTCGTCGACGACCCGCGTAGCGGATTGGCCTGTTGCCGCCATGTCCTGCCGCCGTTGGCGGTAGACACGATGGTGCCCGCCGCCCCACTGCCTCGCACCGCAGCGCGCTCAGGCAGGCCACGTCGTACAGACGGTGCCGCGTGCCGCTGTTTTCCGCTCGCCACGTGCCGGAGCCCGCCTGGGACAGAGCCCGTGACCGGCGCGCTTCGTCCAGTCCCCGGTCTGCTTACCGGCCGGGCCGGCTGTAGCAGCCTGCCAGCACCACAGCGGCGGCGCACAAGCACGCCGCCGCCCCCGCCGCGCCCGGCCGCCTGTCCGGGGAGCGGGGCGGCAGGCGAGCCAGCAGCCTGCCCGGGCGGCAGCGCAGCAAACGAGCCAGCAGCACGGTGGAATCATAGCCCGGCCGCCCGGGCATCCGGCAACCCGGAGCACCCGGTGACCGGCCGCGCCGCGCCGCGCACCCGCTCCGTGCCTGCCGCCCGGGCCGGGGCCAGGCGGCCACGACCTAGACGGCGAACGGCGCGGCGGCACCGGCCAGGATCCCATTCTCCCCGCCCCCCGCACCGACCAGACCCGCGCCGACCTGCGGGTTCACAAGTCACGGCCGTTCGCGTCGGCGGCACATTCCGCCGCCCGAGCAGACCGGGCAGCCCGCGGCGTGCGGCCGGCGCCAGGCACAGCCTGACGCACGAAGCCCATACCGTCGTCCTCGGCGTCCTGGACACGCCCGGTGAGTACCTGGCGAGCGGCCCGCGGGCCTGAGGCGCCCGGGCCACGGCGGCGACCGTCGACGCGGACGGGTGGCTGCACACCGGGGACCTCGGCTACATGGACGCGGATAAATCCCCCAACCATCTGGCCAGTTCAGTACGCCGTCTCGTGATCGAGGCTGTGTACCCGCTCTGACGCCAGGCCTTTACCGGGCCGGCGCTGGGCCACGCCCACGGTGGCGGCTCCCAGTTCTTCTCCATGTGGGTGGTATCGAGTCAACCTATGTAGACGCCCGGCCTCTATCTATGTAGAGTTGCCCGCGTGGCGCCGCGTCCCGGCAGCGGCCGGACGCGGTGCGGTGGGGGGTGGTTCCATGGGCAAGCTGACCCGGGTGATGGCCGCGGTCGCACGTGCTTTGGCGTGGCTGCTGCCCGCCGGGCGGCGGGACTGGGCCGAGGCGGTCTGGGCCGAGGCGCACGAGGTGCCGCCGGGACTGGCCCGGCTGGCCTGGCGCGCAGGCGGGGCCTGGGTGCTCGCGCGGGAGGCGCTGCTGCCGCGCCGGCTCGTCCGCGCGGCGCTGTTCGCCGTGGCTGCCTCTTTTGCGGCGTGGGCGGCCTGGCCGCAGCCGGGGGTCGGCCACGTCGCGGACGGCCGGTTCAACGCGATCGCCCCGGTGCTGCTGCTGGCCGGGCTGCTGCTGCTGGCCCGGCGGTTCTTCGGGCAGGCCAGTCCCAGCCGGGTCTCCCGGTCCCTGCGCGTCTTCTGCTGCGCGGCGATCCTGGCCTTGCTGCCGGCCTTCGCCTTCCTCGTAGTGTTCACCGACCTGACGCCGGCGCAGCCCGCGTACCGGCGCATCTTCTGTATCGCCCAGGGCTGGAGCAGCATCCAGGGCTGCGGCGGGGTGCCCGGCAAGTCGACCGGGGGTCCGACCTGGGAGGGCGAGATCCTGGTCATGCTGCTGGTCATCGGATACGTGGGCGTCACCTTGTTCCTGACCTCGCGGCGGTCCCAGGTCACCCGGAGCACGCTGGCCATAGGCGTTACCGGAGGCCTGCTGTTCGGCGTGGTCATGTTCGCGGTGGACCCCCTCGGACTCCAGAAGTGGGCCACCGATCCGTGGCTGCCAGGATCGACGGCCGACCCGCTGGTGGCGCTGGCCTGGATCCTGCTGATCGGCGGGCCGGCCGCGGCCGCCGTGCTGGCCGCGCGGCGGTGCCGCGGTCCCGACGGCGCCAGGCCGCCCCACAACGTCAGGATCGGCCAGGGCATCGCCGCCGGGGTGCTGGCGAACGGGACCGCCGCGCTGTTCACCACCGCTCTCGGCACCGGCACGACCATGCTGATGCTCAAGTCCCCATCGCTGCTGCACTGGCTCAACCACGGTCAGCGGCTGACCGCGGTCGCCACCTACAGGTATGAGCTCTATGCCGGCAACGGCGTGGGCGCGTATGTCCTCATGCTGATCTCCTTCCCGGTCATCGGGCTGATCATGAGCTCCCTGGCCGCGGCCATCGCCAACCCCGCGCCCCGCCAGTCCAGTAGTCCGCCAGGTAACGGCGGCGGGCCGCCAGGCCCCGGGCCGGAGCCCGAGCCTGGGGCGCCAGGCGGTGGCCGGCGCGCGGACTCGGACCGCGTCACTGTCCTGGTGTTATCCCGCTGTATTGTTCCCGCCTACCGCATCCCCGGGCATCCGGGTCGGGCCTACCTATGACCTATGGAGAGTGAGCCGCGTGGCGTCGCGTCCTGAGTTCTCCGCGCAAACCCTGTCCGTGCTGGCCGCGCTGTGTGATCAGCCGTCGCAGTGGCAGCACGGGTACGCGCTGGCGAGGCAGACCGGCCTGAAGTCCGGCACGCTGTACCCGATCCTGATCCGGCTGGCCGACCGGGGCCTGGTGGAGGCCTGCTGGCAGGACGAGCCGCAGCCGGGCCGGCCGCGGCGGCACCTGTACCGGCTGACGGCCGCCGGGCTGGCCAGGACCACGGGGGCGCTGGCCAGCCCGGCCAGGCCGGCGGCCACCAAGGCGGCGCGGACGCCGGCCGTCCGGGGCGCGGTCGTGGGGGTGGTGCCATGAACACGCTGAACCGGGCGGCCGCCGCGGGCAGGCGCGCCGCGGCGTGGCTGCTGCCCGCCGGGCGGCGGGAGTGGGTCGCGGCGGTCTGGGCCGAGGCGCACGAGGTGCCGCCGGGGCTGGCGCGGCTGGCCTGGCGGGCCGGCGGGGCCTGGGTGCTCGCGCGGGAGGCGCTGATGCCGCGCCGGCTCGGCCGCGCGGCGGTGTTCGCGGCGGCCGCCGGAGCCGCGGCCTGGGCGGCCTGGCCGCAGCCGGCGGTCGGCCACGCAGCGGTCAGCCAGTTCCACGTGATCGCCACGGTGCTGCTGCTGGCCGGGCTGCCGCTGCTGGCCCGGCGGTTCTTCGGGCCGCCCAGCCCCAGCCGGGCCGGCCGGTCCCTGCGCGTCTTCTGCTGCGCGGCGATCCTGGCCCTGCATGCCGGCCCTGGCCATCGTCGAGACGTTCGCCAACCTGACGCCGGCGCAGCCCGCGTACCGGTACATCTTCTGTATCGCCCAGGGCTGGAGCAACGTCCAGGGCTGCAACGGGGTGCCCGGCAGGTCGACCGGGGGGCCGCCCTGGGCGGGCGAGATCGCGCTCATACTGATGACCATCGCGTACCTGGGCGTCATCTTGTTCCTGACCTCGCGGCGGTCTCAGGTGACCCGGGGCACGCTGGCCATCGGCGCCGGCACGGGCCTGCTGTTCGGCGTGGTCATGTACGTGGTGGCACCCCTCGGGCTCAGTAACGACGCCACCGACCCGTGGCTGCCGGGATCGACGGCCGATCCGCTGGTGGCGCTGGCCTGGATCCTGCTGTTCGGCGGGCCGGCCGCGGCCGCCGCGCTGGCCGCGTGGCGCGGCCGCGGTCCCGGCGGCGCCGCGCTGCCCCGCAACGTCAGGATCGGCCAGGGCATCGCCGCCGGGGTGCTGGCGAACGGGACCGCCGCGCTGTTCGTCTCCGCGCTCGGCTTCGGCACGACCGCGCTGATGCTCAGGTCCGCATGGCTGCTGCACTGGCTCAACCACGGCCCTCACCTGACCGCGATCGCCGCATACCGCTACGAGATCAGTGCCGGCGCGGACACGAACGTATACCTCTTCATGCTGATCTGGTTCCCTGTCATCGGGCTGATCATGAGCGCGCTCGGCGCGGCCTGCACCCCGCTCGGCCGGCCCGCGCCAGGGGAACTGACCCCGGTCCCCACCACGCCCGGTAACCCGTGAACGTGACACCGGACCCGGTAGAGGGGTGTTGTCTAAGTCCCACACCGGTCCTGGCGGTGAGGCGAGCCATGGTCACATGTTCCACCGGGCCGGCTGGAGCCGGCACTCTGCCCGACAGACCGGGTAGAGAGCCACATCCATTGAATGCCGTCGCCACCTTGCGGGACTCGGCGCGGAGAGCAGTGACCTGGCTCACCAGCCGGTCAGGGTGAGATCGAAGCTGTAGCGCGAAGCGCGGTACAGGTGGTGGCCGTGTTCCACCGCGAGCCCGTGGTCGTCGTAGGCCGAACGTTCCATGGTCAGCAGCGGCGCTCCCTTGCGCTCGCCGAGCGCGCGGGCCTCGGCCGCGGTCGCGGCCCGCGCCCCGATCGCCTGCTTGGCGATCCGCATGGTGATGCCGTTCGCGCGGAGCAGGTTGTACAGCCCCTGCGCCTCCAGATCCGCCGGGGCCAGCCGCAGCAGGTGCACCGGAACGTAGTTGCGCATCAGCGCGAGCGGCTCGGCGTCGGCGTACCGCAGCCGCTCGAAGACGTACACCGGCGTTCCGGCGGGGATGCCGAGCTTGACCGCGATGGCATCGGGCACCGCCTCGGTCCCGAAGCTGACCACCCGGGTGGACGGGTCGCGGCCGGTCTTGGCCAGGTCGTCATAGAGGCTGGTCAGCTCCACCTCGCGAGTGACCTTCGTGTCGACGACCTGCGTCCCTATCCCGCGCTTGCGGACCAGCAGCCCGCGGCCTACGAGGTACTCGATCGCGCGGCGCATGGTCGGCCGGGACAAGCCAAGCTGGTCGGCCAGGTCGGTCTCGTTCTCGAGCCGCGTGCCCATCGGGAGTTCACCGGACTCGATCATCTGCTCTAGGTGCTGCGCGACCTGGAAGTAGAGGGGGACCGGGCTGCTTCGGTCGACCCGGATAGGCATGGCGGCAGGGTTCACGGACGCTCTCTCGCGGCGGTCAATTTCGATGATGACCCCATTATGTCACCAGGTCATCAGGTTGATAGCAAATCAAGACGTAAATATGTCTAGACATACTCTTGACCTGACTGAAACACAGGCGTAAAAAAGTTAGCAACTCAGAAGTATTTCCAGGCGAAGCCCCAGGGAGGCAGCCTCGATGCAGGTGAGACGTTCCGAAAGGCCGGAAACACCCCGTGGGGCCGAACGGTTCTGGGCATCCGCGTGACCGCCTTCGAAGTGCTCACCATGGGACGCATCGGCGTGGACCTGTACCCGCAGCAGGTCGGCGTGGGGCTGGATGAGGTGGAGAGCTTCGGCAAGTATCTCGGCGGCAGCGCGACCAACGTCGCGGTCGCGGCGGCCAGGTACGGACGGCGCACCGCGGTCATCACCCGCACCGGCCAGGACCCGTTCGGCACCTTCATCCACACGGCGCTGCGCGGCTACGGCGTCGACGACCGCTACGTCACCGCGGTCGAGGGGCTGCCCACGCCGGTGACGTTCTGCGAGATCTTCCCGCCCGATGACTTCCCGCTGTACTTCTACCGCTGGCCGAAGGCGCCGGACCTGGAGATCCGCGCCGACGAGCTGGACACCGACGCCATCGGCGAGGCGGGGGTCTTCTGGGTGACCGTCACCGGGCTGTCGCAGGAGCCCAGCCGCACCGCGACGCTGGCCGCCCTGGAAGCACGAGCCAAAAAGGACATCACGGTCCTGGACCTGGATTACCGGCCGATGTTCTGGCCGTCGCGGGAGGAGGCCCGGCGCTGGGTCCAGCAGGCGCTGCCGCACGTGACCGTCGCGGTGGGCAACCTGGATGAGTGCGAGACGGCGGTGGGGGAGCGGGAGCCCTTGGCCGCGGCGCAGGCCCTGCACGACTTCGGCGTGAACCTGGCCGTCGTCAAGCAAGGCCCCAAGGGCGTGCTGGCCCATGACGGCAAAACCGCCACTGAGGTGCCGCCGGTGCCGGTCAAGGTCCTGAACGGCCTCGGCGCCGGTGACGCGTTCGGCGGGGCGCTGTGCCACGGGCTGCTGGCCGACTGGGACATCGAGCGCGTGATGCGCTTCGCGAACGCGGCCGGGGCCATCGTGGCGTCGCGGCTGGCCTGCTCGGACGCCATGCCGACGGTGGCCGAGGTCACCGGGATGCTGGCCGACGGACCACGGGAGGCAACCAGTGCATGATCAGCTCCAGGCCATCCTCGACGCGCGCACGCGCCGCCCGCAGGCCATCGCCGAGGCGGCCGCGCGGCGCCGACGCCGGGCCTCGCTGCTGGGGGAGGACAACCAGCTGTTCATCATCGCCGCCGACCACCCGGCGCGCGGCGCGCTGCGGGTGGGGGACCGGCCGATGGCGATGTCCGACCGGGCGGACCTGCTCGAGCGGATGTCGCTGGCGCTGTCCCGGCCCGGCGTGGACGGCGTGCTCGGCACCGCGGACATCATCGAGGACCTGCTGCTGCTCGGCGCGCTGGATGACAAGGTGGTCATCGGCTCGATGAACCGCGGCGGCCTGGCCGGGACCGTCTTCGAGATCGACGACCGGTTCACCGGGTACGACGCGGCGGCGATCGCGGCGATGGGGTTCGACGGCGGCAAGATGCTGTTCCGCATCGACCCCGGCGATCCCGCCACCGCCCCCACCATGGAGGCCTGCGCCCGGGCGGTCAGCGACCTGGCCTCGCACGCCCTGATGGCGATGGTCGAGCCGTTCATCTCGCATCAGGTCGACGGCCGGGTGCGCAACGACCTGTCGCCCGAGGCGGTGATCCGGTCCATCGTGGTCGCCTCGGGCCTGGGCAACACCTCGGCCTACACCTGGCTCAAGGTGCCGGTCGTGGACGACATGGAACGGGTGCTGGCCGCTTCCACGTTGCCCGCCCTGCTGCTCGGCGGTGAGGTCAGCGCCGACCAGAACGCCGCCTTCGACCGCTGGCACAAGGCGCTGCAGATGCCGTCCGTGCACGGGCTGGTGGTGGGCCGGACGCTGCTCTTCCCGCCCGACGACGACGTGGCCGGCGCGGTCGACACCGCCGTCAGCCTGATGCGGGGCTAAAGAGATGGGGGCTAACACAATGGACGACAAGCTCTACCTGCGCCCGGGCACCAGCGGCGACGACACCTTTTCCCTCGTCGTGACGCCCGAACAGGCCGGCTGGACCTACTGCGGCCTGCGCGTGCTGCACCTGCCGCCCGGCGGCACGCACACCTGGGCCACCGGCGAGGATGAGCTGCTCGTCCTGCCGCTGGCCGGCTCCGCCGACGGTGACCGCCGAGGGCCAGACCTTTGAACTCCAAGGCCGCCGGAGCGTGTTCTCCCGCGTCAGCGACTTCTGCTACGCGCCGCGCGACGCCACGGTCACCGTGACGTCCGCGGGCGGCGGCGTGTTCGCCATCCCCTCGGCCCGCTGCCGACGACGGCTGCCGCCCCGCTACGGTCCGGCCGAAGACGTGCCGGTGGAACTGCGCGGGGCCGGCCAGGCCAGCCGGCAGGTCAACAACTTCTGCTCCCCCGAGGCGTTCGAGTGCGACAAGCTCATCGCCGTCGAGGTCCTCACGCCGGGCGGGAACTGGTCGTCCTACCCGCCGCACAAGCACGACGAGACGCGCGAGGACGAGGCCGAACTCGAAGAGATCTACTACTTCGAAACCCCGGGGCTCGCCTACCAGCGGGTCTACGGCACTCCCGGCCGCCCCATCGACGTGCTGGCCGAGGTCAGCTCGGGCGACGTGGTGCTCATCCCGCACGGCTGGCACGGACCGTCGATCGCCGGCCCCGGCTACGACCTGTACTACCTCAACGTCATGGCGGGCCCGGCGGCGATGCGCGCCTGGCGCTTCTGCGACGACCCGGCCCACGCCTGGATCCGCGGCACCTGGGCCGGCCAGGCCATCGACCCCCGGCTACCGATGACGTCGGCACAGGGAGAGATAGACATGCGTACCGTCCGCCTTACCGTGGCCCAGGCCCTGGTGCGCTTCCTCGCCAACCAGCACAGCGAGCGCGACGGCGTGCGGCAGCGGCTCATCGCCGGCTGCTTCGGCATCTTCGGGCACGGCAACGTGGCGGGCGTCGGCCAGGCCCTACTCCAGGCGCACGAGACCGGCGAGGCGGACCTGAAGTACTACCTGGCCCGCAACGAGCAGGCGATGGTGCACGCGTCGGTCGGCTTCGCCCGGATGCGGAACCGGCTGCAGGCCTTCGCCTGCACCGCCTCGATCGGCCCGGGCTCGACCAACATGGTGACCGGAGCCGCGCTCGCCACCATCAACCGCATCCCGGTCCTGCTGCTGCCCAGCGACTTCTTCGCCACCCGGGCCGCCAGCCCGGTGCTGCAGGAGCTCGAGGACCCGCGATCCTACGACGTCAGCGTCAACGACGCGTTCCGGCCGGTGTCCAGGTTCTGGGACCGGATCAACCGCCCGGAGCAGCTGCCTTCGGCGCTGCTGGCCGCGATGCGGGTGCTCACCGATCCGGCCGAAACCGGCGCGGTGACGCTCGCGCTGCCGCAGGACGTGCAGGCCGAGGCCCACGACTGGCCAGAAGATCTTTTCGCCGAACGGACCTGGTACGTGCCTCGCCCACTCCCCGAGCCCGCCGCCCTGGACCGGGCCGTCGCGGTGCTTCGATCCGCGCGCACGCCGCTCATCATCGCGGGCGGCGGCGTCATCTACTCCCAGGCCAGCGCGGCGCTGCTCCGCTTCGCCGAGGCGACGGGCATCCCGGTGGCCGACACCCAGGCGGGCAAGGGCGCGCTGGCCTGGGATCACCCCGGTGCCGTCGGCGGCGTCGGCGCGACCGGCTCACCGGTCGCCAACGCGCTGGCCCGCGAGGCCGACGTCGTGCTCGGCATCGGCACCCGCTACAGCGACTTCACCACCGCCTCGCGCACCGCGTTCGGCCACCCGGACCTGCGGTTCGTGAACCTCAACATCGCGGCGTTCGACGCCGGCAAGCACGCGGGCGTCTCGCTGGTGGCCGACGCGCGGGCCGGACTCGAGGCCCTGACCGAAGCGCTGAGCGGCTACCACGTCGAGGCGGCGTACACCACCGGGTTCCGCGAGCAAGGACGTCAGGTGGCAGCAGGAGGTGGACCAGGCGTACCACCTGGGCCACCAGCCGCTTCCTGCGCAGACCGAGATCCTCGGCGCGCTGAACGAGTTCATGGCCGAGCGGGACGTGGTCGTGCAGGCCGCCGGGAGCATGCCCGGGGACCTGCAGATGCTGTGGCGCGCCCGCGACCCCAAGCAGTACCACGTCGAGTACGGCTACTCGTGCATGGGTTATGAGATCGCCGGCGGCCTGGGCGCCAAGCTGGCCGATCCGGGGCGCGAGGTCTTCGTGCTCGTCGGCGACGGGTCCTACCTGATGATGGCGAGCGAGATCGTCACGGCGGTGTCCGAGGGGATCAAGCTGAACATCATCTTGGTCCAGAACCAGGGGTTCGGCTCCATCGGCTCGCTCTCGGAGTCACTGGGCTCCCAGCGGTTCGGCACCAGCTACCGCTACCGCAACCCGGAGACCGGGCTGCTCGACGGTGGCGTCCTGCCCGTCGACCTCGCGGCCAACGCGGCCAGCCTCGGCGCGGACGTGCTCAGGACCCGGACCGTCAAGGAGTTCGTGGCCGCGCTCGAGCAGGCCAGGGCGTCGGACCGGACGACGGTGGTCTACATAGAAACCGACCCGCTCGCCCCCGTCCCGTCCTCGGAGAGCTGGTGGGACGTGCCCGTCTCCGAGGTCGCCGCCCTGGAGAGCACCCAGCAGGCCCGCGCCGCGTACGAGGCAGCCCAGCGCGATCAGCGGCTTTACCTGTAGAAGGGCTGAAATTACGGATGCGTACTATCCAGCAGGGAGCGCACTATTCAACACTGGATTGCCGGCTCGGAGACGACCGGAGCCTCGACGAGGTTCGGCACAGTCTGGAACCCCGCGACCGGGGCGGCGCAGGCCCAGGTCGCGCTGGCCGAAACCGCCGACGTCGACGCCGCCGTGGCGGCGGCCAGCAAGGCGTTCGGCGGAGTGGCGCGACGTCTCGCTCATCCGCCGGGCGCGCGTCATGTTCGCGCTGCGTGACCTCATGGAGCGGCACACCGACGAACTGTCCGAGCTCGTCGCCGACGAGCACGGCAAGGTCGTCTCCGACGCCAAGGGCGAGGTCATCCGCGGCCTGGAGGTGGTGGAGTACGCGTGCGGCATCCCGACCCTGCTCAAGGGCGAGTACTCCGAGCAGGTCTCCACCGACGTGGACGCCTACTCGTTCCGGCAGCCGCTCGGCGTCTGCGCCGGGATCACCCCCTTCAACTTCCCCGTCATGGTGCCCATGTGGATGCATCCCATCGCGATCGCCGCCGGGAACACCTTCGTCCTCAAGCCGAGCGAACGCGACCCGTCCGTGTCGAACTTCATCGCCCGCCTCTACGCCGAGGCCGGGCTGCCCGAGGGGGTCTTCAACGTCGTGCACGGGGACAAGGTCGCCGTCGACGCGATCCTGGACCACCCCGGCATCGCGGCGGTGTCGTTCGTCGGCTCGACCCCGATCGCCAGGTACGTGCACCAGCGGGCCACGGCCAACGGCAAGCGCGTGCAGGCCCTCGGCGGCGCGAAGAACCACGCCGTCGTGCTGCCCGACGCGGACATGGAGTTCGCCGCCAACCACATCACCGCGGCGGGCTACGGATCGGCCGGCCAGCGGTGCATGGCCATCTCCGCGGTCGTCGCCGTGGGCGACGCGGGTGACGCCCTGGTCGCGAAGCTGAAGCAAAAGGCCGAGGACACCAAGGTCGGTCCGGGCCGCGACCGGGCGTCCGACATGGGCCCGGTGGTCACGCCGGAGGCCAGGGACCGCATCGTCGGCTACGTCGGCCGCGGCGAGCAGGCCGGCGCCACCCTCGTCGTCGACGGCCGCGGCCTGAACGTGGCCGGCCACGAGAACGGCTTCTTCGTCGGCCCGTGCCTGTTCGACCACGTCACCACCGACATGGACATCTACACCGACGAGATCTTCGGCCCGGTGCTGGTCATCCTCCGGGCCGAGACGTTTGGCGAGGCCATCGACGTCGTCAACGCCAACCCCTACGGCAACGGCACCGCGATCTTCACCTCCAGCGGGCAGGCGGCGAAGAAATTCCAGCGTGAGGTCCAGGTCGGGATGATCGGCATCAACGTCCCGATCCCGGTGCCGATGGCCTTCTACTCCTTCGGCGGGTGGAAGGACTCGCTGTTCGGCGACACCCACGTGCACGGCCCCGAAGGCATCCGCTTCTACACCCACGCCAAGGCCATCACCAGTCGCTGGCCAGACAGCGCCTACCAAGAGCACCACCGTACGCACATGCATTTCCCGACCGCCACCTGACCGGAACGGCCAGGTCCACCCCGCAAACCAGACAGATCGTCCGCACACGGAGGTATCAGATGTTCAGATCAAGAAAGCGAGCAGTAGGCATCGCGGTGATGGCGATTCTCGCCCTCGTCCTGGCCGCCTGCTCCTCCACCGGCGGCAAGAGGGCCGCGGAGGCCGCCGCGGCGGGCCAAACGAGCGTGGCGGCCGGCCACGCCAACACGCCGCACTACACGATCGCGATGATCACCCACGCCGCGCCCGGTGACACCTTCTGGGACATCATCCGGGCCGGCGCGACCGCCGCGGCCGCCAAGGACAACATCACGCTGAAGTACTCCAGTGACCCCGACCCCACCAAGCAGGCCCAGCTGATCACGGACGCGATCAACAGCAAGGTCAACGGCATCGCGGTCACCGACCCCGCCCCGGCGGCCATCTGCCCGACGGTCAAGGCGGCCAGGGCGGCCGGGATCCCCGTGGTCATGTTCAACGCGGGCGTCAACAACTGGCAGCAGTGCGGCGGGATGATCGTTCTTCGGACAGGACGAATCCATCGCGGGCGTCGCGGCGGGCAAGCGGCTCGCGTCGGAAGGCGCCAAGAACGTGCTCTGCGTGCTGCAGGCCCAGGGCCAGGTCCAGCTCGAGGCCCGGTGCGCGGGCGTGAAGCGGGCCTCGGCTCCGAGGGCACGATGAGCAAGCTCTACGTGAACGGCGAGGACAACTCGGCCATGCTGTCCTCGATGACCGCCGAGCTCACCAGGAACAAGAGCATCGACGCCGTCATCACCCTCGGCGCGCCGGTCGCGCTCGTGGCCATCCAGGCCATCGCCGCGGCGCACAGCACCACCAAGCTCTACACCTTCGACACCAACGCCGCCGAGATCGCCAAGATCAAGTCCGGGCAAGTGCAGTGGGCCGTGGACCAGCAGCCGTACCTGCAGGGCTATGTGTCGGTCGACTCGCTGTGGCTGTACCTGACCAACGGCGACGTCCTGGGCGGCGGCGTGACCGTGCTGACCGGCCCGGCCTTCATCGACGCCAGCAATGTCGCCCAGGTGGCTGCCTACGCAGCGCGGGGCACCCGCTAAGAGATTGTCGTGCGGGGTCACCCCCTTCAGGTGACCCCGCACGCAGAAAGAGAGGTTTTCATGACTGCGACAGCGGAAGCTCCTGTCACCCCGCCGCCGATCCGCGATGAGCGGTTCGGCCGGAAGTCGGGCATGGCCCGGCTGCTGGCCCGTCCCGAGGCCGGCGCGGTGGCCGGTGCCATCGTCATCTACGTCTTCTTCTTCATCGTCGCGCCGCCGTTCCGCAACGCGTCCTCGTTCTCGAGCGTGCTGTACGTCACCTCGACCTACGGCCTGATGGTCACGCCGATCGCGCTGCTGATGATCGGCGGCGAGTTCGACCTGTCCGCGGGCGTCGCGGTCACCAGCTCGGCGCTGTGCGCCTCGTTGTTCAGCTACGAGTTCACCACCAACGCCTGGGTCGGGGTGCTGGTCGCGCTGGGCCTGTCCCTGCTGATCGGGTTCCTGAACGGCTGGATCGTGGTCAAGACCGGGATCCCGAGCTTCCTGGTCACCTTGGGTACGTTCTTCGTGCTCCAGGGGCTGAATATTGCCCTGACCCAGACCATCACCAACCAGGTGGCCAGCCCGGACATCTCGACCCTGCAGGGCTTCAGCTCCGCACGGGTCGTGTTCTCGGGCAGCTTCACCGTCGGGGGGGTGAACATCAGGACCAGCGTGATCTACTGGCTCGTCTTCGTCGCGATCGCGACCTGGATCCTGCTGCGGACCCGCATCGGTAACTGGATCTTCTCGGCCGGCGGCTCGCCGGTGTCCGCCCGGGCGGTGGGCGTGCCGGTGGGCAGGGTGAAGATCGGCCTGTTCATGGCGGTGGGCCTGATGGCCTGGTTCACCGGCATGCACACGCTGTTCCTGTTCAACACCATCCAGACCAGCCAGGGCGTGGGCAACGAATTCGTCTACATCATCGCGGCGGTGGTCGGCGGGTGCCTGCTGACCGGCGGCTACGGGTCCGCGGTCGGCGCCGCGATCGGCGCGCTGATCTTCGGCATGGTCAACCAGGGCATCGTCTACGCCGGGTGGAACCCCGACTGGTTCCAGACCTTCGTGGGCCTGCTGCTGCTGGGCGCGATCCTGCTCAACACCTTTATCCGGCGTCGTGCGGAGGCAGCGGCATGACTACTCCACAGAACACCCCGGTCGGCAAGCACCGCGCCCAGGAGGGCACCCCGGCCGGCAACGGCAACGGCAAGGGCGGCGTGCCGCTGGTCCGGCTGGTCAACGCTGGGAAACGCTACGGCGCGGTCATCGCGCTCTCCGATATCACGATGGAGGTCGGGGCCGGCGAGGTCACCTGCGTGCTGGGTGACAACGGTGCCGGGAAGTCCACCCTGATCAAGATCATCGCCGGGCTGCACCAGCCGTCTACCGGCACCTACGAGGTGGAGGGCACCCCGGTGGCCTTCAATTCCCCCCGCGAGGCGCTGGAGCACGGCATCGCCACCGTCTACCAGGACCTGGCCGTGGTGCCGCTGATGCCGGTCTGGCGGAACTTCTTCCTGGGCAACGAGGTCCGCAAGGGCCTTGGGATGAACATCGCGTTCATGAAGAAAACCTGCAAGGACGAACTGCTGGCCATGGGCATCGACCTGCGGGACGTCGACCAGGCCATCGGCACGCTGTCCGGCGGGGAACGCCAGTGCGTGGCGATCTCCCGCGCGGTCCACTTCGGCGCCAAGGTCCTGATCCTGGACGAGCCGACCGCCGCGCTCGGGGTCAAGCAGTCCGGGGTGGTGCTGAAGTACATCATCCAGGCCCGCGAACGCGGCCTGGGCGTCATCTTCATTACTCACAACCCGCACCACGCCTACCCCGTCGGGGACCGGTTCCTGCTGCTCAATAGGGGTAAGTCCCTCGGCTACTTCGAGAAGAGCCAGATCACCAGGGACGAGCTGACCGGCCTGATGGCCGGCGGCGCCGAACTGGAGCAGCTGTCCCACGAGCTGGAAAGCGAAGGCGGCGCCGCCGCCGACATCGGCCACGCCATGGAGGCAGATGTCGAAGAACTCGGCATCGCGCACCAGCCCGACGGCGGCCCGGACACCGAAGCCGGCCGCGACCCGACAGGAGGGAACATCTCCCCGATGAACGCGATCGGCACGAGTGCCGGAACGGAGGCGCGCGGTCACGCGCGCCTCCGGCTCGGCACCTGCCCGGATTCCTGGGGGGTGTGGTTCGCCGATGACCCGCTCCAGACACCGTGGCCGCGCTTCCTCGACGAGGTTGCCGAGGTGGGTTACGAGTGGCTGGAGCTAGGACCGTTCGGCTACCTGCCCACGGACCCGGCGCGGCTGACCGAGGAGCTCGGCCGGCGCGGGCTCAAGGTGGCCGGCGGCACCGTCCACGGGTTCAGCGGACTGCACCGGCCGGACGACTGGCCGGACATAACCCGGATCACCCGCCAGGTCGCCGAGCTGACCGCGGCGGTGGGCGGGCGACACGTGATCTTCGTGCCGGTGCCCGGCTACCGCGACGACAAGACCGGCGCCTTCCTCGAGCCCGCCGAACTCGACGCCGGCCAGTGGCAGACCATGATCCGGGCCACCGACGAGCTGGGCCAGATGGTCTTGGCGGAGTACGGCCTGCGGCTGGAATTTCACCCGCACGCGGACAGCCACGTGGAGACCCAGGCGCAGACGGAGCGGTTCCTGGAGGAGACCGATCCCCGCTACGTGTCGCTCTGCCTGGACACCGGCCACCTGGCCTACCGGCACGCGGACAACGTGGCCATCATCGAACGCCATCCCGATCGCATCGGGTACGTGCACATCAAGCAGATGGACCCGGCCATCGTCGCGACCGCCGACCGCGAGGGTCTCGCCTTTGGGCAGGCCGTGGCCATGGGCGCCAGCTGCGAGCCACCCGGCGGGGAACCCGTCGTCGAGGACGTGGCCAAGGCGCTGCTCGAACTCGACCGAGACCTGTTCGTGGTCGTCGAGCAGGACATGTACCCGACGGACTTCGACAAGCCGAAGCCGATCGCCCAGCGCACGTACGACTACCTGCGCAGCGTCGGCATCGGGGAGGACCAACCATGACAGTCGGGGTTGGCGTCATCGGCGTCGGCATGATCGGCCAGGACCACATCCGCAGGATCTCGCAGGTCCTCACCGGCGGATCCGTCACGGCCGTCAACGACGTCGACACAGCCCGCGCCGGGCAGGCCGCGGCGGGCCTGCCCGGCGCGGCAGTACACGCGACGGCCGCCGATCTCATCGCGGACGCTGGCGTGGACGCGGTCCTCGTCGCGTCCTGGGGCCCGGCCCACGAGGAGCAGGTCGTCGCGGCGATCGGCGCCGGCAAGCCGGTGTTCTGCGAGAAGCCGCTCGCGCCGACCAGCGACGCCTGCCTGCGGATCATGGATGCCGAGATGGCCGCCGGCCGTCGGCTGGTCCAGGTCGGCTTCATGCGCCGCTACGACGTGGGCTACCTAGCCATGAAGGCCGCCGTGGAGGACGGCAGCATCGGCGCGCCGCTGCTGATGCACTGCGCGCACCGCAACCCGTCCGTGCCGCCGTACGGCTTCACCACGGAGATGATCATCAGCGACTCGGCCGTACACGAGATCGACCTGGTCCGGTGGCTGTTCGGGGAGGAGATCGTGGCGGCCAGCGTGCTGAAGCCGCGCCGGAGCGGCCAAGCCGCCGCCGACCTGCAGGATCCGCTGATCCTGGTGCTCGAGATGGCCAGCGGCGTACTCGTCGACGACGAGCTGTTCCTCAACGCCCGGTACGGCTACGACGTCCGCGGCGAGGTCGTCGGCGAGACCGGCACGGTGGCCCTGGCCGACGTCAGCGAGGTGACGCTGCGGGCGGCCGGACGGCACGGCGGCCGGGTCCCCGTCGACTGGCGTGACCGGTTCGTCCGGGCCTACGACGCGGAACTCCAGGACTGGCTCACGGCGGTGGCCGCCGGGACGTCGACCGGCCCGAGCTCGTGGGACGGCTACGCCGCCGCCGCGGTCACCGACAGCGCCCTGGAGGCGCTGCGCACCGGCCAGCGCACCGCGGTGACCATGCCCGAACGCCCCGATTTCTACGCGAAGGCCCAGTAATTTGAAGATCGCGCTCGACCCCTACATGTTCCGCCGGGTCCCGCTGACCGACCTGCCCGGCTTGGTCGCGGACCTCGGCTATTCCTACATCGAGCTCTCGCCGCGCGAGGACTTCCTGCCGTTCTTCTTGCACCCGCGGGCGGACAAGGCACAGATCGCGGCGTTCTCCAAGGCGCTGTCCGCGGCCGGCGTGCAGATCTCCTCGGTGCTGCCGCTGTACCGGTGGTCCGGCCCGGACGAGGACGAGCGCCAGGCGGCGGTGCGCTACTGGAAGCGGGCCATCCAGATCGCCGTCGACCTCGGCGTGAACGTGATGAACTCCGAGTTCAACGGCCGGCCCGAGGCGCCCTCGGTCAGCGAGGCCCAGTTCTGGCGCTCGCTGGAGGAACTGCTGCCCGTCTTCGAGCGCGAAGGCATCCGGCTGGTGCTCGAACCGCACCCGGACGACTTCGTCGAGGACGGCCGGGCGGGCGTCGATCTCGTCCGCGGCATCGACAAGGACTGGGTGTCGTTCCTGTACTGCGCGCCGCACACCTTCCATCAGGGCGGTGACATCGAGGGAATCATCAAGTACGCCGGGCCGCTCCTGACGCACGTGCACATCGCGGACTCGTTCGACCACCGCGCCTCGTCCGGCCTGCGCTACATCGTGAACCCGCCCGGCTCGTCCGCCCGCGTGCACCAGCATCTCGACATCGGCCAGGGCGACGTGGACTGGGACCTGTTCTTCCGCACCCTCACCGAAGTGGACTTCGACGGCATCGCATGCGTCTGCGTCTTCGCCTGGGAGGAACGAGCCCGCGAATCGTCCGCCTACAACCTAGAGCAGATCCGCCAGTACCTGGCGAAACACGGCGGCCTGGAAAGTGCGCCCTGACCCTTGACCCGGCCAAGCTGCAGGTAACGGCTAGTTCCCAGGTTGCGCTGACGAGCGTCGTGGGGCTGCGGCGCGCCGTTGCGAGCGACAGGCGTTTCCGCGGGAACGCCTGTCACGCTGCGATGACTGACCGTCACTAGCCCCGCCGTAGTTACCTCGGCGGGTTCGCGGCCATGCGCCGGCTTCGGTCAGCTCGGCGGCCAGCGCCTCGCACGGCTCAACGTGCCCGTACCGGAGCCCCGGTCAGGGTCGTGAGCCGCCAGGCGAAGACCGGCCCGGACACCAGCCACGGATGCCCGGCGCGCGTGTCGGCTACGCCCTCATGTTCCCATCCGGCCACCTCGACGAGCGCGCGCAGGCAGACAACGGCCTGGTGCCATCTCAGCTCGGCGGACCCGACCGTGGTAGCCGCCTGGCGCTGGTAGCCGCGGACGAACCGCCGGGCCAGCAGCCTGCCGAACATCCGGACGAGCGCCGCTGCCAGCCCGGCACGTGCAGCGGCGGCTCGCTGAGCAGCAGCGAGGTGAACGCGACGTCGTGCGCTCGCGGCGCGAGCAGCGCTGTGCTCCAGTCGAGCACGGTCACCCGGGCGCCGTCGGCGAGCAGGTTGAACGGATGCAGATCACCGTGGCAGATGACGTCCGGAGCCGGCGCAGGCCGGTGATCCGCCAGCCAGCGGGCCGCGTCGGCCAGGTCCGGACGCCCGAACTCATCGGCGAACCGCGCCAGCGCGCCGAGCAGGCCCGGCACCGTGACCGGCACCTCGCGAACCTGCTCCAGCTCACCGCGCACGCAGGTCCAGGTCGAGCGCGTGCAGCCGCGCCATCGACCCGGCCAGCAGCTCTGGGACCCGGCGCAGCAGGCGCGGCACGGCGGCCGGGGTCAGCCCGCCGTCCAGACCGGACAGCGCCGACCCGCCAGCAGCCCGGTCCATGACCATGAACGCCCGGCCGAGGCCGTCACTCCAGACCGCCGGCCGCCCGCACGAACGGCGTCGGGAAACCCGCGGCGGCCGCCGCGCGCTGCACATTGTCTCCTTGCGCGCCGCCCCGGGTCGGGCATCAGCCGGGCGACAAGCTCGGCCGGCCAGCCATCCGGCGGATTCACGAGCGAGAACGACAGGAGCTCGGCCCAGAAGCCGCCCTGCATCGGCTCGGGCCGGCGCTCGTACTCAAGGCCCGGCGTGCCGGTGGCGCTCCGCAGCACCCCAATCAGCCGCCCGGCCATGCCAGTCGTCAACCGTCACGGTATTTACTGTAACAGTGTTTTCTGATACTGTCTAGCTATGACAGCCGCGGCGAAGACGGGCCAACCGCTGACCATCGACGACCTGGCCCGGCGGGTCCAGCTGCCGGTCCGTACCATCCGCGAGTACCACACGATGCGCCTGCTGCCACCGCCCGAACGACGGGGACGCCTGGGCTTGTACGGCGACCGGCATGTCCAGCGCCTGCAGCTCATCGCCCGCCTGCAGCGCCGCGGTTACTCGCTGGCCGGGATCCGCGACCTGCTCGGGGCGTGGGAGAGCGGAACGGACCTGGTTACCTTGCTCGGCGTCGAGCAGAGCCAGGCGGCGCTGGACGAGACGCCGCTACGGCTGACCCGGGCGGAGCTGCTCCAGCGGCTGCCGGCGCTGGACCCGGCCACGCTCAGCCGCGCTAGCCAGATCGGGCTCGTGCGCCCGCACGGCGAGGACCACTTCGTGGTGCGCAGCCCCGCGCTGCTCGGCCTAGTGGCCAACTGGGTGCGGGCAGGCGTCCCGGTCGGCGAGGCGCTTGACCTGATCGAGGTACTCGCTGATGACCTCGGCGCGCTGGCGGGCGCGCTAGCCAGCCTGATCATCGACCGGATCTGGGCGCCGGTCTCGGCCACCAGCCGCGCCGGAGAGTTGCCCGACCTGCTCAGGCGCGGCCGGCCCCTGCTGCTCCAAGGCGTAGCTAGCACGCTGGCAGACCGGCTCGGCGCGGCACTGGCCGAGCGCGCCGGTTCCGCTGGCGACGACGGCCGGCTCCAGGCCGCGCTCGAGGAGGTAAGGGTGGGTGCGATCACGGACTCGGCAGGCACGATCCACCGGCGAGGACACGATAGATGAGCATCGCGAACACGGCACAAGCCGAGCACTGGAACACCCGTCCGGTCTCGTGACGTGAGAGCGGAGCCCAGGGCACGCACTACGGCCCGTTCGGGAATGATGGGTAGGATCGTGCGTTCAATACACTAGAAGTGGTCACCTGATCCGGTGACGCTCTCCAGACCCCTAACGAACGAGAACTCACGCATGCCCGTAACGCAGACGCCCCGTGACTCCACGACCCCGGCCGCCATCGCGACCAGGGACGATCTGCGCAACGTCGCCATCGTCGCGCACGTCGACCATGGTAAGACCACGCTGGTCGACGCGATGCTGTGGCAGTCAGGCGCGTTCCGCGCGAACGCGAACGTGGCCGAGCGGGTCATGGACTCCGGTGACCTGGAGCGGGAGAAGGGCATCACGATCCTGGCCAAGAACACCGCGGTGCACCACGCCGGGCTGACCATCAACATCGTGGACACGCCCGGGCACGCGGATTTCGGCGGCGAGGTGGAGCGCGGCCTGTCCATGGTCGACGGCGTGCTGTTGCTCGTGGACGCCAGCGAGGGACCACTGCCGCAGACCAGGTTCGTGCTGCGCAAGACGTTGGAAGCCGGGCTGCCGGTGATCCTCGTGGTGAACAAGGTGGACCGGCCCGACGCGCGGATCGCCGAGGTGGTGGACGCCTGCTACGAGCTGTTCATCGATCTGGACGCGAGCGAGGAGCAGATCGAGTTTCCCATCGTGTACGCCTCGGCGCGGGCCGGACGGGCCTCGCTGACGCGGCCCGCCGACGGCGAGATGCCCGATTCGCCGGACCTGGAGCCGCTGTTCACGATGCTGAAGGCGACCGTCCCGGCGCCCGCGTACGAGGTCGGCGCGCCGCTGCAGGCGCACGTGACCAACCTGGACGCCTCGTCCTACCTGGGGCGCATCGCGCTGTGCCGGATCCGCAACGGCACGATCTCGCGCGGCCAGCAGGCCGCCTGGTGCCGCCGGGACGCCTCCATCGAGAGGGTCAAGATCTCCGAGCTTTACCTGACCGACGCGCTCGAGCGGGTGCAGGCCGACTCGGCCGGCCCGGGGACATCGTGGCCATCGCCGGCATCCCGGACATCATGATCGGGGAGACGCTGGCCGACGTGGACGACCCGCGGCCGCTGCCGCTGATCACCGTGGACGAGCCGGCCATCTCGATGACGATCGGCGTGAACACCTCACTGCTGGCCGGCCGGGAGTCGGGCTCCAAGGTCACCGCCCGGCTGGTCAGGGACCGGCTGAACCGCGAGCTTGTCGGCAACGTGTCGCTGGCCGTGCTGCCGACCGAACGGCCAGACACCTGGGAGGTCCGCGGCCGCGGTGAGCTCGCGCTGGCCGTGCTGGTGGAGACGATGCGGCGGGAGGGCTACGAGCTGACCGTGGGGCGGCCCGCCGCCGTCACGCGCGAGGTGGACGGCGCCGTCTTCGAGCCGGTGGAGCGGCTCTCGGTGGACGTGCCCGAGGAGTACCTGGGCACGGTGACCTCGCTGATCTCGGTGCGGCGAGGCCGGATGGAGTCGATGACCAACCACGGCACCGGCTGGGTCAGGCTCGAGTTCATCGTGCCCGCGCGCGGCCTGATCGGCTTCCGCACCCAGTTCCTCACCGAGACCCGCGGCACCGGAATCATGCACCACGTCTTCGAGGGCTACGAGCCGTGGCTGGGGGCCATGCGGGGCCGCGCGACCGGTTCCCTGGTCGCGGACCGGGCCGGCAGCGCGTCCGCGTACGCCATGTTCAACCTGCAGGAGCGCGGCTCGTTGTTCGTCACCCCGGGCACCGAGGTGTACGAGGGGATGATCGTCGGGGAGAACTCAAGGCCCGACGACATGGACGTCAACATCACCCGCGAGCGCAAGGTCACCAACGTCCGCCAGTCCACCGGGGAGGAACTCGAGCGGCTGGTGCCGCCGCGGCTGCTCAGCCTGGAGCAGGCGCTGGAGTTCTGCGCCGACGACGAGTGCGTGGAGGTGACCGCCGTCGCGGTCCGCCTGCGCAAGACCATCCTCGACGCCAAGGAGCGCGGCCGCGCCCGCGGCCGCGCCTCCCGCGCCATCTGACTGCCCACGGCCTAAAATTCCACAATAACGGACTGACACGACTAGAGCAGGACGTCACGAGAAAACTCGCTCCGCTACACGCGGATCTCGATAGCGCGGTGCGCGGATCTGGTCCGTTCCTCAGCGTCAGCCTGAAGTTCTCTGTCATAATCAGTACACGAAACAGGAGAACACGCGACACGGAAACGTCCTTGCGCACAAGATCTTCGAGCCCGGCGGCGCAATCTGGACAGGCCGGGCGGCCTGGTATATCATCTTGGCCGCTCCGTGAGAAGTCTACGGTGCATAAAATGAAGATCGGATACAGAACGGATCAGCATACACACGGTGACCGGAGCATCACGACAAGATACTAAAAAAAAACATATTTCGCCCGGAAATAAGCCCAACCAAGTCTACCACCTAGAAAAAAAACCGCACGACTGAACATCTCCGATGATATTCAAACTCAAAAACTGATCTTCACTCCGGTTTCGTAACCATTTCCCTGTAACAGCCTCAACTCTAATGGCGCGCGATCGGTCAGGTCACTCTCTAGTTAGTCGGATCCACCCACAGACTCTGCCACGGTCCCGCGCCCGGACGCGCACCTCAACCGCCCCTCCTGACGGCGACAGAAAAACGCGGCTTAAAACATCGGCCCGGAGTACACCGCACTAGCAGACAGCTCTGGTATCCTTACACAGCCTTTACAGTCCTCGTGCTCACATCCACCCGTCTCCCGACGTTCCATCTCTCTCTCTCTATTCTCTCGTTTTCTAGCGCTCTCTTTTTCCATTTCTCCTGTTTCTCTTTTTCCTTCACGCTTACTACTCTACATCACAGCCGATCTGTCAATCTCCCGTCTACGATTCCTAGTACTAGGACAGTATGATCGCCTGTTTTACACCCATCTTCGTTTCAGTGATAAATATCGCTACTTTATCCGACTCCGACTCCGGGTCAGGTCGTTGCTGTCACGGCCTTGATGATGATGGCGTAGAGGTCGTTCCAGGTGATCTACGTGTAGCCAGTCTCGCTTATCAGCTTACTATCCTTTTTTCTTTTTCTCTCCTTTTAGCTACTTTCTCCTTTCATCTTTTTTTTTATTCATTTCTTTTTTAGGTCGGCAAGTCCGTGAAGATCTCTTGGCGCCAGTACTCTCGCGAATGCGCTAGGCCTGCGTGCTGGTCTGGCCAGTGGACGATCGCGGTCCTGCTCACGTCGCGCTCCCAGGCCCCGTGGTGAAGGGCAGCCGTTCAGCGACACAGGCCGATAACCGCAGTCGCACGGCGTCGCCCCGCGCGACGGCGACGTCGTTCATGGTTGTTGCGCGATCGTTGCCCGACAGCTCCGTCGCTTGGAGACACTTCCGAGCCAACTGCCTTATCAGTTATCCGGTGCCGCAGCCTATGTCGAGCACTCGTCTTTGATCGGGGTTGACGGCTATTTCGAGCATATCCGTCTTGTTTTCGATCTGGTGTTGTATGTGTCCAAGGCAGCCTTCTTCGTATCGGGCGGCTCTTTGCTCGAAGGCTGCGACATCTCGGCGCGACGGCGCTACAGCAGTCCGGCAGCGAGCCGGCATCAGGCCATCCGCGCGTGCCAGCTCGGTGATCTCGGCCTTGCGGGCAGCGCGGCTGACCATCCGCCGTCAGCATGCCGGCGCAGCCACCGCCAACGCGACCGAGATCCGGGGCGGCCAGTCCTCATGTCAGATCCGGGTGGCCTGGCGGCCCGGTCTCCGTCCCGGCCGTATCCGTCTGTCCGTGATCTGACGGCTCCGCGCGCCGTCCGGCTTCCCATTGTGCCCAGTCGAATACGCGTTCTACGGTCACCCGGCGCACCCACGTTCCAGCCTAGTAGCTGACTTTTCCTAAGATACGGTACAGATGCCGGCGGATGCGGCGCGGCTGACCAGGAACTACCTCTGCCTCTACCCTTATCACCTCGCATGACTCCTCCCCGTGGCCGCCAATGAGATATAACTAGCCCTCCTGTAGTGTTTCTGGCTGACCGATACGGGCAGGTGCCGTACAGCCTTAGTCCGATCGTTCTTCTGCAGCGGCACGGTTAGGACCATCGCCGGGGAGTCCGGCTCTTCTGTGATCAGGTAGCCGCCGCGGTTAGTCTCATCGCTGGCCAGCGAGTAGATGTCTGGGAGGGCACCTACGGCGGCCGCCGGCCTGGCCCGTCTACGCCACAGCCTGCGAAATCCCAAGGTTTCCTCTCAGGCCGTATCAAGCCCAGCCGATTCTTCGCCGGATTCAGACTAGCTCAGGGTCGGCGAAACCTCAGGTTCAGGTTCGTACGGGCCGACGAGATCTAAGACAGCCGCCCTGGCCCGCCCGGCCGCCGTGGGCTCTATCTCGCGCCTTACTGGTCCCGGTCGCGGCGGAGCCGGTCCAGGACGTCGCCGGGATTGTCCGCCGCGACCCGGATCATCGCCCGGACCGCGTCGGCCAGCGACACCCGCGGCACGTCGAGCGTCACCGCGGCCGAATCCGCCCAGGCCGTCAGCTGCCGGTAGAGCTCCGGGCTCAGGTCCAGGGTGATCCTGACCGGCTTGGACCGGATCGCGGTGCGGCCCGCCGGGCCTGCGTCGGGTTCCGCGCGCCTGGCCGCCGCGGCCGCCATCTGCGCTTTCCGCTGTTCTCGCTGACTCGTCATGATCGAACCGAGCATAGGGGAGCGCACCGGTCGATGAGGTCCCGGGCCACCTGGCGCCAGACGTCGCAGCCGGTCTGCTTGATCGGCAGGCCGAAGCTCTGGGCGTAGACCTCGCGCCGCGGCACCACCGTGCCCAGCACGTCGTAGCCGAGGTGCTCGAGCGCCTCGCGGGCGTCGACGGTGGAGTGCGCCCGCGCGATGCACCGGTTCAGCAGTACGGCCGAGCGGACGGGCTGGTCGCGGATCGCCGCGATCTCGGCGATCTCGTCGCGCACCGGCGTGGTGCGGTTGATCTCGATCGGGCTCGGCGCGCACGGGACGAGGATCTCGTCGGCGTACCGCAGCGCGGACCTGGCGATGCCGATGTGGTCCTCGAGCTGCGGCGTGTCGATGATCACCACGTCGTCCGCCTGGGCGATCTCGGGCACGCGGCGGTGCAGTTCGCGCGAGGGCAGGGCCACGATCCGGAACGGGAAAGCCGCCTCGGGTGCCGAGAGGTGCGGGTCCATGGCCGCGAGATCGGACCACTCCAGGGCACTGCCCGAAGGATCCGCGTCCACCAGAAGCACGCGGTTCCCGGCCTGTGCGAAAACGTGGGCCAGCCAGACCGCTGATGTGGTCTTTCCCGTGCCCGGCTTCAGGTTGGCCAGGGCGATGCTCAGCCCTGTCATTCACGCATTATCGCAGCGTCTGCGGCGTTCCGGTAGCCGAACGCCGACCTGCAGGTTAACTGGGTCCGCAGCGAGGCTGAGAATGTCGCTGTAACGCAGTAATTACCGCTTCTACTGCCACCCGCCTACCGGGTCGCGCTCAACGTTATCCCATTGTTATCCACAGCATGTGGATAGTTACGTGGAGTAAACAAACGATCACCCGGCCAGCCGAGCTGGCCACCCTGACAGCAGGCTCCGGAGGGCCAGGGTCAGCTGATGGTGGCCCGGCGGGCGGCGAAACGCTGGTGGCGGGCGTGCTCGGGCTGGCCGAGGAAGGCCTTGAAGCTGCCCAGCCGGTAGGCCGGCCCGTCGCGCGAGTCGGCCACCTCGAGTTCGAAGTCCTGGCCGAGGTGGCGCAGGCGGCCGAGCACGGCGGCCAGGCTCAGACCCGTCGACCCGGGCGAGCCCGCGGCCAGGTCGGCGATCTGCCGGGCGGTCAGGAAGTCGGCCCGGGAGCGGAGCACGCGGAACACCGGATCGTGCACGTGCGTTCGCTCAGCCACCGCGGCGGCGTCCGGCGCGCCCGCGTGCTCGAGCGCGCGGCGGATGGCCGTCCCGACCGCCTCCGCGACCGGAGGCGGGAACGCGTTGCCGATCTGCCGGTAGCGCGCGGTCTTGCGGCCGCTGAACCGCCAGCCCCAGTCGTCTTGCCAGCCCTGCAGCCTGGTCACCATCTCGCAGGTCAGCCGGGGCGACAGGGCCGGGTCGGCGTCGGCGTCCGGCGCCGAGTCCGCGACCCCGATGCCGTCCACGCCGAGCTCGGCCCAGGCCCGCTTGGCGCGGGTCGGGCCTAGGTCGGCGCCGCCGTGCTTCTTGGAGCCGCCGACGATCGTCGGCGCGATCCGGTCGGCCCGGCGGGCCCAGGCGGCGGCCCCGGGCCAGCCCCGCGCGGCCATCAGGTCGCCCAGCGTCTCGCCCACGGTCGCGGGCGGCCGGGGTGACGGCGACGGCCAGCGGAACCAGGGCGCGTCGGCCTGCTGCAGGGCGACGAGCACGGTCCGCGGCCGCAGTTGCGGCACGCCGAAGTCCGCCGCCTGCAGCAGCCGCCAGCCCGAGACGTACCCGAGGTCGGTCAGCCGGTCCAGGACGTGCTGCCGGTACGCGCTGAACCGGCTGTTGCTCAGCCCCCTGACGTTCTCCAGCAGCAGGGCCCGCGGCCGGACGACCTCGCACAGCTCCACCGACCACGCGAACAGGTCGCGCTCGTCGGTGGCGCCGAGCTGCCGGCCCGCCACCGTGAACGGCGGGCAGGGCACCCCGCCGGCCAGCAGCGCCACGCCCCGGTAGTCCCGCGGCCGCCACAGCGCCTGGTCGGCCACGTCGCCCTCGGCGACCTTCCAGCCGGGCCGGTTGGCCCGCAGCGTGGCGCACGCCGCCGCGTCGAGTTCGACGGCCAGGGCGTGCTCGAAGCCGGCTCGCTCCAGCCCGAGAGCCTGCCCGCCCGCCCCAGCACAGATCTCGACGACGTCAAGATCTGCCACGTAGGCCTCCTTAAGCTCTCCATCGCCGAACCATCTTCCCGCAGCCCGGCCACCGCCGGGCGGAAGGCGCGGTCAAGTCGTCAAAACGTGTCGGAAGTTGCCTGCTGGGTCCCCCGTGAACCATCTGCCAGGACTCTAGCGCCGCCCCCCGACATTCGGGCCCGCGCGACGTCAGCTGGCGGCGCGAGGCGTGCTGGCGTCGTTTCCCCGCTCAAATCTTTCACCTGATCTCGTGGCGTGCACCCGGCCCGTTCGGCCTAAAGATCTATATCCCGAACGGACCTGGTTATCAGCCTAGCCGCACGGTTTTACCCGGCACTGGCGGCAAGCTGGGCCTTGACCTGCGCCGCCGAAGGATTGGTCAGCGCGGTGCCGTCGGGGAACACCACCGTGGGCACGGTCTGGTTGCCGCCGTTCACCGACATGACGAACGCCGCCGCGGCCTCGTCGCGCTCGATGTCGACCTCGACCATCTCGATCCCGGACCGGGCGAGCTGGCTCTTGAGGTTCCGGCAGAAGCCGCACCAGGGGGTGGTGTACATCGTCAGCTGGCCGGACACCCGCTGCCTCCTTGAAGTCGGTGAGAAAATTACTGAGACGTGTAACACCAGCGGGGCCGGTTGCGTTCCCTGAGAGACCCGTGCACGGCCCGGATGCGGCAGGATGAGGCCATGGAAGGGGGAGGGGAGGTGGGCGGGGGTGACGGACGCGGTGCTTGACACCTCCGAGACGCTGCTGGCCGCGCTCGACCCGGAACAGCGCGAGGTGGCCCTCGCCACCCGCGGCGCGGTGTGCGTGCTGGCCGGCGCGGGCACCGGCAAGACCCGGGCCATCACCTACCGGATCGCCTACGCGGCCGCGGTCGGCGTGATCAACCCGGCGCACGTGCTGGCGCTCACCTTCACCGTGCGCGCGGCCGGGGAACTGCGGGGCCGGCTCAGGCAGCTGGGCGCTGGCCCTGGTTCCGGCGGCCCTGGTTCCGGCGGCCCTGGTTCCGGCGGGCTGGGGACCGGCGGGCTGGGGACCGGGCTGGTGCGGGCGTCTACGTTCCACGCGGCCGCGCTGCGCCAGCTCAAGTACTTCTGGCCGCGGGTCATCGGCGGACGCCCGCCGCAGCTGATCGACTCCAAGGCCAGCCTGGTCCGCGAGGCGGCCAAGCGGGCCGGCGTCCGGCTGGACGGTTCGGGCGCAGGCGGGCCCGGGGGCGGCGGAGCACTGGCCGACGCCGCCGCTGAGATCGAGTGGGCCAAGGTCAGCCAGGTCCGTCCGGACGGGTACGCGGCCGCCGCGGCCGCCGCGGGCCGCTCGCCCGCGGCCGGGGCGGACCAGCTGGCCTCGGTCTACGCCGCCTACGAGGAGCTCAGGCGCGAACGGCACCTGATCGACTTCGAGTCCGTCCTGGAGCTGACCGCGGCCATCCTGATCGACAACCGGGCCGCGGCGGACCAGGTGCGCGACACGTTCCGGCACTTCGTGGTGGACGAGTACCAGGACGTGAACCCGCTGCAGAAACTGCTGCTCGACGCCTGGCTCGGCGATCGCGACGACCTGTGCGTGGTCGGCGACCCGCACCAGGTGATCTACTCCTTCACCGGGGCCACCCCGTCCTACCTGACCGGTTTCACCGCGGAGTTCCCCGGCGCGACCGTGGTCCGGCTGGTCCGTGACTACCGGTCCACGCCGCAGGTGGTCGCGGTGGCCAACCAGCTGGCCACCTCGGCCGCACCGCTGGTCGCGCAGCGGCCGCCGGGACCCCGGCCGGTGCTCACCGAGTACCCCGACGACACGCAGGAGGCGGCCGGGCTGGCCGTCCAGGTCCAGGCGCTGATGGCGGCGGGGGTTCCGGTCCGGGAGATCGCGGTGCTGGTCCGGGTGAACGCGGACACCGAGCGGTTCGAGCTGGCGCTGGCCGAAGGCGGTGTGCCCTTCGTGGTCCGCGGTGCCGAGCGGTTCTACGAACGGCCCGTGGTGCGCCAGGCGCTGGTGCTGCTGCGCGGCGCCGCGCGGGGTGAGGTGACCAGCGTCGCGGTCCCCGGCACCGGGGACTCGCTGCCGTCCTCGGTCCGGCACGTGCTGACCGGGATCGGCCTGGGCGCCCGGCCTTCCGGGGATGTCGGGGTTCTCCGGGGTCCTGGGGTCGGCGCGGCGGCGCGCGAGCGCTGGGAGTCCCTCGCCGCGATCGCCCAGCTCGCGGACGACATGTACGCCGTGCGGCCGGAAGCGACGCTGACCGAATTCTCGGCCGAGCTGACCCAGCGGGCCGAGCTGGGGCACGCTCCGGCCGTCGACGGCGTGACGCTCGCGTCCATGCACGCGGCCAAGGGTCTTGAGTGGGACGCGGTGCTGCTGCCCGGTTTGGTCGAGGGGCTCATGCCCATCGTGCACGCCCGGACGCCGGACGCGATCGAGGAGGAAAGGCGGCTACTGTATGTGGCGGTGACCAGGGCGCGGGAGCACCTGTACCTGTCCTGGTCGCCGGCCCGGGCACCCGGGGCCCGGACCCGCGGTGCGTCGCGGCCCCGTTCGCGTTTCCTCGACGAAATCCGCCTCGGCCGGTAAAGATGTGAGGTCATGACTAAAGCGCTCGACCGGCTCCTCGAGCTCCTCGACCTGGAACAGATCGAGGCGAACATCTTCCGCGGCCGCAGCCCGGATGAGCGGCGGCAGCGGGTGTTCGGCGGCCAGGTGGCCGGGCAGGCGCTGGTCGCGGCCGGCCGGACCGTGCCCGCGGACCGTCCGGTGCACTCCCTGCACGCGTACTTCATCCGGCCGGGCGATCCGGCCGTGCCGATCGTGTATACGGTCGACCGGGTGCGAGACGGGCGATCCTTCACCACCCGCCGGGTCTCGGCGATCCAGCACGGCAAGACGATCTTCACCTTGTCCGCGTCCTTCCACCACCCGGAACCCGGACTCGAGCACGCCGACCCGATGCCCGACGTGCCGCCGCCGGAGATGGTCGAGCGGACGTCGGACCGGCTGGCCCGGTTGTTCGGCGAGGTCCCGCCCCACCTGTTCGACAATCCGATCGACCTGCGGTCGGTGGGCCCGCTTTCGGTGGAGGCGGAGCGGGATCCCCTCCTGCGGACCACGAGGAACCTCGTCTGGCTGCGGGTGGACGGGGAACTGCCCCACGACCCGCTGCTGCACGTGTGCCTGATGACCTACGCCTCCGACATGACCTTGCTCGATTCGGTGCTGCTCGGGCACGGGCTGTCCTGGGCGGATGGCCGCACGTCGGGCGCCAGCCTGGACCACGCCATGTGGTTCCACCGGCCGTTCCGGGCCGACCGGTGGCTGCTGTACGCGCAGGACTCACCGGTTTCCTACGGTGCCCGGGGCCTGGCGCACGGCGAGGTGTTCACCGCCGAGGGCGAGCTCGTGGTGTCGGTCATGCAAGAGGGACTGATCCGGGCCATCCCGCCACCCGGCCCTCCGCCCGGGGCCTGACCCGGCTACCCGACTCTGCTCCCTGAATGGCCCAGGTCAGCCGGGGCTGGTATCACACGGCTCAACAAAACCTAAAATCGCAGGTCAAAAAAGTGTTGCCCCTTTAAGGGGGCAACACTTAGGCTCTCTACATGTCCGTGGGCTAGTTGTCGACCACTCCGGAGGGAGGTGCCCGACGTGATCTACATCAAATCAGATGCTCTGCCCGAGCTGAACGGGGCTTCGCGCTTGGGTGCTTCCGCCCCGCGTCCGCTCAGCCTCCCGGGGACAGGTCTGCCCGCCGCCGGCTGCGGCACTGGGCCGTCCACTCTGGTCGTTCACGCCGTTCCGCGTGTCCGGGCCAGGGTCGCGTTCGTCGCCCCGACGCAGCAGCAGGATGCCGTCGCGACGCTGCTCGGCCAGACGAATATCCACAACTACATGACCGGCGCCTCCGCCAAGGGTGAGGGCGAATCGGGTCCACCTCGAGATAGAGAACCGGTCTAGCCAGACCGGCCAGAACTCCCCTCGAGGCCGCGGACCCGCACACAGGGTCCGCGGCCTAGTTATTTGCCAGGCCTAGGTCCCCAGACGGACGAGAAATCGTCGTGACGACAACTAGGACCGGCAAGCGAGAGGGGATGGCACCGATGCAGTGGCGCGATGCCACCGTCAGCGGGACGGGCGCAACGGGGTTCCAGGCGCCCAGCTCTGTGACGGCGCGGCAGGAGCCAGACGTCAGGCAGGTATTCGATCAGGTCGGCTTCGTCGCGTCGGCCAGCCAGGTTCGGCAGGTGGACGAGTCGGCGGTCAGCGAGACGAGTCAGCTGGCGGTGGCCGGTTCGGCGACCGCGCTCCCGGTGGGCCTGGATCTTCCGTGCACGGAGGACCCCGAGCTGTTCTTCGCCGAGTCTCCCGAAGACGTGGAGACGGCCAAGGCGATGTGCCGGGGATGCAAGGCCAGGCTGGCCTGCCTGACCGGTGCGCTCGAGCGCAGGGAGCCCTGGGGTGTCTGGGGCGGCGAATTGCTCATGCGCGGCGCGATCGTACCCCGCAAGCGCCCTCGCGGGCGTCCACGCAAGACCGAAGTGGCCGCTTAGTTTCAGGCCACGCCAGCCAGCTGCGGCCGCGCGGCGAACATGAGCCGCGCGGCCGCGCACAGCACACAATGCACACAATGGAGTGGTCAGTCATGGCTTTCACCGAACAGCTGGCGAGGGAGCGAACTCGCAGCAATTTGGCAGAGGCGGAGCATCTGCGGTACTCACGCAGGCTGCGGTTGCTCCGCCGGGCCCGGCGGCAAGAGCATCGGGCGGAGCGCCGGATGATCCAGGCGTGGCGCCGGACCGCCGAGCTCCGCGAGGCCATCGAGTCCGCGGACTACTGAACTCGGGGGCGCGGGCCTGGCCCGCGTCAGGCCCGCGTCAGGCCCGCCAAGGATCGTGGATCGGTACTCCCCTTATCGCGGGGGTACCGATCCACGATGACGTTGGTCAGGCGCGGCCGTAGACGGGGATGGCGGCGCCGGAGATGAGGGCGGCGTCGTCGGAGACGAGGAAGGCGAGGACGGCGGCCAGTTCGGATGGTTGGGGCCATCGGTCGTGGTGCGCGCGGGGCAGCGCCGCGCGGTTGGCCGGCGTATCGATGATGCTCGGCATGATGCAGTTGACCCGCACCCCGAGCTGGCGGCCCTCCGCGGCGGCGGCCTCCACTAGGCGCAGGACGCCGAGCTTGCTGACGCTGTAGGCGAAGCTGTTCTCGCCCTTTTCGGTGGCGATCCGGCTCGAGACGTGCACGATCGCGCCGCCGGCCTGCGCGGCGAGCACCGGCATGGCGTGCTTGGTGACGATCGCCGCAGTCACCAGGTTCAGTTCGAGCTGTTTCCTGAGCACCGCGATATCAAGCTCGGGCAACGGCTGCGGCGGAGCATAGCCGCCGATGAGGTTGACCACCGCCTGAGGCGGCGGCGTCCCGGCGAACGCCGCGGAGACGCTGGACTCGTCGAGCGCGTCCACGCTGACGTAGTCCACACCCTCCGGCCGGTCCGCCTCGGCCGGCAGCCTGCCGTCGGCCACCAGCACCGACGCGCCATCCGAGCGGAACCGCTCGACGACCGCCTGCCCCAGGCTGCCCGTCCCGCCCAGCACGATGATCCTGCGCCCGGGCCACGCTAGCGCCGCCATATCCGCCCCTCTTGCCAGTGCACCGCTGACCGATCATCTCATGGTGCCCGGTGTTCCGGATGGGGCGGCGCTTCGTCGCGGCCGGCTCTCGTACCGCCGCCTGCCCGCCCTCCTCTTGAGAATTAGTCGATTAAGTTATATTAATGTACTTGCTAGCGACTATCTGAGGCAGGGCGAATGAACAGTGTGAACATCGCGGCGCTCATGCTCCGCCTCGCGGTGGGCGGCACCATGATCGCGCACGGCTGGAACCACGCCTTCGGCGGCGGCAAGCTGCCCGGGACAGCGCGCTGGTTCGAATCCATCGGCATCCGGCCCGGCCGGATGCACGCGCTGTTTGCCACGGTCACCGAACTCGGCGCGGGTGCTCTCCTCGTGCTCGGCCTGCTCACCCCGCTGGCCGCGGCGGCCGTAGTCGGGACGATGGTCGTGGCCCTGGTCGCTAACCACGCCAAGAACGGCTTCTTCATCTTCCGGCCCGGGGAAGGCTACGAGTACGTGCTGATGATCACGCTCGTGTCCTGCGCAATCGGCGCGCTCGGCGCGGGCGGCTGGTCGGTCGACCGGGTGGTCGGGTTCAGCGCGCACGGGTGGGCCGGACTCGCCATCGCGGCGCTCGCAGGCGCGGGCGGCGCCACACTGCTGCTGGTCACGTCCTGGCGTCCCCGCCCGGCCGCGTCGCCGACGTCATCGGCGCCGGCCCCGTCCTCCACCTCGGCTTCGTGACCGGCGCCCTGGCGGCGGAACCTCCCGGGAAGTCGTGCCCGCGGCAACGAAGTATCCTCCCCGGTCTTTCCTGGTGGAACTCGACCACTAGCATAGGCGGATGCTCTCATCAGGTACCCGCGCGAGGCTGCATCTGGCCGTGACGGGCGCGCTGTGCGTCCTTGTGCTCGCCGCTTGCTCACAATCTGGCAGCAGCAGCGCCTCTTCGACTACCACCGCCGGGACGGGCACAGCGACGACCGCCGGGACGGATGCCGTAAAGAACGCATGCACGCTGCTCACCAAGGCTGAGGTCGCTCAGGCGACCGGCGGCAGCATCGCCTTCGCCAAGCAGGCCAACGCAGGGCCGGTCTCAAGCTGCACGTTCGGTTCAATTTCCGGCTTCGCCGTGGTGCTCTCGGTCACGACTACACCGGCGGCTGGCCTGAGCTCTGACATCCCCGGACTCGGAAATCTCGTGACCAAATACCACCTGACGCCCGTGTCTGGCGTCGGTGACCAGGCCTACGCCGGGTCAGATGCCATCATCGCGCGAAAAGGGAACACCGCTTTCGCGATCGTCTACGCCTCCTTCGGCGGCGGCAACCATGAGCAGGCGCTGAAGACCATGGCGACCGACGTCGCCTCTCTTCTGTGAGCTTGTTGTCAGTGCTCGGCGTCGGTTTCAGCGTCGTCCGCGGAAGGTACGCCGTAGGTCCTCGACCCACTCGGTAGGGATCTCCCACGGGATGAAATGCCCGCCGCGGTCGTGAGCGGTGATGTTGACGTGGTCGTACCAGTGTCCAGCGGCCACTCGGTCGCCGTCAGCCTGCGACGCAGGTCGTCGAGCACCTCGTCGCAGACATGGATCGGCGCCGGCTCGAGAGGGAACGATCTGGTCGGCATGGAACTGCCCCTTATCTAGTTGCCTGTGTCGTCATCGGCCGCTGCGACCTCGATCAGGCGGACCAGGACGCGCGCTGAACCGGCGAGCACTTCGCGCTCTTGATCGGTCAGCCGGTCCACCAGACGCGACAGCTTCGCCATCCGGTTCGCGTGCCGAGACCGGACCGCCTGACTGCCTTCCGGGGTCAGGGAGAGCAGGACAGCGCGGCCGTCGTGTGGGTCGCGGCGGCGTGACACCAGCCCGTCTCGCTCGAGCTTGGCGACCAGGCTCGTGAGCGCGGGCTGCTTCAGCTGCTCCGTTGCGGTCAGATCGGTCAGCCGCATCGGCCCGTTCCGCGACAAGGTATGCAGTACGGACAGGGTCGAGAAGTTGAACCTGCGGACCGAAGGCAGCCGGATGAAGATCGTGTTGAAGTCCTCGATGACGGTTGTCAGCTCGTCGATGTCCAGGGCACGATCCGCAGGTGAGGCTGCCACTCAGGCACTATATCAATATTCGATATAAATCTGCCGCGCCGAGCCTAGACGCGGCCCGGCTGGAGATGGTAGTCGCCGTGCACGCCGGCTTCATCGACACCGACATGGCCGCGCTCGCTGCTGACTACCATTACCCTTGTCGGGGCTGGTTTCTGCTGGTCCTTGGGAGGCTGCGGCCAGCCCGCGACGACCCGGCGAGGAGGCCATATTGACCTACAGGTCCGCGCAGCCGGGATCCGCGCAGCCGGGATCCGCGCAGCCGGGTCCGGCGCCCCAGCCGGCCGATGGCAGGTTGCGCAGGGTGCGCGCGGCCCTGGTCGTGCTCTTCCCCGAGACGCCCGAACGCGGGACCCGCCAGCCCGCGCCGCAGCCCGAGCCGGGGCACGCGGACGCTGCCAGGTCCGGAGGGCGGCGGGCTGTCTACGCCGCGATCCAGGTGGCCGCCGTGTGCGTCGGGACCGTCGTACTGCTGCTGCGCATCGCCGGCGTCCCGGCCTGGGACTCTCTCTACGCCGAAGACCAGGGCGTGTACCTGTTCGACGCATTGGCGCACCCGTGGCACCTGATCGTGCCCTACGGCGGCTACGAGGAGTTCGTGCCCCGCCTCGTCGGCCAGTTGGTCTCCTACCTGCCGCTGGCGGACGTCGCGGTGCCGTTCGCGCTGGCCGGGGCCGGCATCGCCGCGCTGTGCGCGCTGTTCATCTACCACGCCATGGACGGGTGGATCCGGTCCCCCTGGCTGCGGGCGCTGGTCGGCGCGGCCCTGATACTGCTGCCGCTGGCACCGATCGAGATCGCCGGCAGCACCGTCGGTAGTCCCTGGTACATGCTGACCGCGCTGTTCTTCGGCCTGCTGTGGCGGCCGAAGAGCCGGGCCGGGATGACGGCCGCGGCCCTCATCGCGTTCGCCGCCACCTCCTCGGAGATCCTCGCCCTCATCTACGCGCCGCTGGTGCTCCTCCGGGTGGTCGCGCTGCCCCGGTGGCGCGAGCAGGCGGTGACAGTCGGCTGGCTGGCGGGCCTGCTGGTGCAGGTGCCCGTGGTGCTAGATAGCTACGCCCAGCACACCCAGCGCGTAACCCACCTGGCGGATCCCGTCCGGGCGCTCGGGTTCTACTTCCACAACGTCGCGCTGCGCGCCTTCGGCTGGCGGGTGTCCCTGCGCCTCGTCGAGATCGCCGGCCTCAACGGCGCGACGGTCATCGTCTGCGCCATCCTGGTGGCCGTGTTCGGCTGGGCGCTGGTCACGGGCAGCCGGCAGGTTCGGGTGTTCGTCGCCGTCGCGCTGATCATGGGGTTCGTGCAGACGGTCTTCGCCGCCACCGTGGTTCGGTACGTGATCGACCAGCACTACTCCTATAACTTCGAGGGCGGCTCGCGGTACTCGACCATGCCGATCATGGCGATGACGGCCGCCGCCGTGGTCGCGGTCGATGCTTGCCTGCGCCGCCGGGCCAATGCCGAGGGCAGCGATAGGATCCCGCTCGTCCGCCAATCGCCCGGGGCGCTCGCCGCCGTCGCCGCTCTAGCCCTCGTGCTGGCGCTCGGCTGGCTCTCCGACTACCGGTACGTCACCGAGCACAACTTCTGGGGTCACTGGAAGCCCGCGGCGGAGCGGATGCTGGCCGCCTGCGAGCACAGTGCCAACGGCAAGATCACTACCTGGACGTGGTATCACAAGACGATCACCATCCCGTGCTCCCGGCTGCGCAGGTAGCCGCCCTACGCCGCTTCGTGCACGGGGGGCGAAATTCCCGGCGGCGCGGGCCTGCTCCAGCGCGGTCACCCCGGGCAGCGCGCCAGGCTTGGCGAGCAGTCGTTGGCACTAACCTCCGCAGAACACGGCGCTTCCGGCTCAGTCGGGCAACTCGATCGGCCCGATGTCGGCGAACACGTCGCCGGGTCCGGGGTTGTCGGGGTGGGTTCGGCCGCCTAGGTGATGCATGATTCCCCAGACCGCGTTCAGCGAGGTCTGGACCGCCCCCTCGGCCCACGCGGGTGTCCAGGAGACGTCGTCTCCGGCGATGAAGATGCCCCGCTGCTCTGGCGGCATGCGATCTTGCCGGAAATGGGCGTACATGCGCTGGTTGTACCGGTAGTGCCCAGGCAGCGCTCCCTTGAACGCCCCCAGGAAGTGCCGGTCGGCCTCCCAGGACACGGTGATCGGGTCACCGACGATGTGGCTGGCGATGTCGACATCGGGGTAGATCTTGCTCAGGGCGTTGAGCGCGAGCCGGACACGGCGGTCGACCGGCTCGGGCAGCATCTTCAGCGCGTCGCTCATCCAGGAGTACGTCAGGCAGATCACGCCCGGCTGGCCGGGACCGTTATCGAATAGGTAGGTGCCGCGGGTCAGCCGGTCGGTCAGCGTCATGCTCATGACGTCGCGGCCAGTGCGCGGGTCTGTGTCCTTCCAGAACGGCCGGTCGACCATCACGAAGGTCTTGGATGACTGCATGTATCGCGTACGGTCCAGGGCCGCCCATATCTTGTGGGAGAACAAGGACTCCTCACATTCGATCTGCGTGGTGAGCAGCCAACTCTGGCAGGTAATCAGCACCGCCGCGTACCGCCGGGTGTCGCCCCAGGCGTCAGTGACCGCGAGCTGGCCATCGCCCTCGCGTGCGATCTGCGCGACGCCGGCCTTGGGCGCGCCGGAGTGCAGCGAGGCCAGCGAGGTACCGGCAGGCCAGTGGGCGAGCCGGGGCGCACGGTAGCGCCAGATCCCGCGGGGAACCTGCTCGGCGCCGCCGACCACCAGGCGCTGGTTCTCGTCGCAGTTGGTCATCACGACCCGGAAGATCTCCAGCATGGAGTTCGGATAGTCCGAGTCCCAGCCGCCGGTGCCGAACCCGACATGGCCGAAGACTTCGCGGTGGTGAAACGACAGCGAGGAGAACGCCTTCGAGCTCGCGACGAAGTTGTAGAACGTGCGGTCGTCCCAGCGGGGCACCAGATCGTTCCACAAAGACTTCAGCGTCCCGACATCGCGGGCCCGGATCGCGTCCTGGATGTCGGTGAAGCGCACATCCTCCAGAGCCCGCGCCCATGCCTCAGCCACTTCGGTGAACAGCGGGGGCAGATCCTGCAGCGTGCGCGCATAATGCGTGACGCCCTCAAGGTCGATGACCGTACTTCCGGCCGCCTCGGTCAGCGGGTTGGGGAACGGCCGGGTCTGCAGGCCCAGCATGCCGACGTAATAGTAGAAGGACGTCGACGACACCGGGAACCGCATCCCGCCCAGTTCCGCGACCACGCCCTCGGCTCCCTCGAACGCCTGCGAACGCAACCGCCCGCCCATCCGCGAAGCCTCGTAGACCACCGGCTTGAGGCCGAGCCTCATCAGCTCGTACGCAGCGACCAGCCCGGAGATGCCAGCGCCGACGACAGCGACCTCTTCGCCATGACGTCCGGCCGGGATCGACCCCAGGCCAGCCGGGTGCGTGATCCAGCCATCGAACCCGAACGGGAAGTCCGGGCCGAACATCGTGACCGGCCCTCTCTCGCCACGGCGGACATCGCGGCCACGCTCGTTCACCATCAAGTTCCCGCCGCTTCCCAGTGACCGTTACCCATCTTCCGGTCACGCGCTGCCAGATCTGTCACCGCACCGTCGCGTACCGGCCAGGCAACCTCAGCGAGGTGCTGACCGAGCACTACCGCCGGGCCCATCCCGAAGTGCTCGACCCGGCTTCCCAGTAGCTGTCAGCCTTCCCGCCACAAGAACCGTGCCTTCCTTTGTGTCCGGGGTCCGCGTGTCCCGGGTCCGCGTGTCCGGGTCCGCGTGTCCCGGGTCCCGGGTCCGCGTGTCCGGGTCCGCGTGTCCGGGGTCCGCCGCCGGCCCCTGCTGGATGCTACGGGCCAACGTCCGGTTCTGCCGCGAGCGGGATGCTTACTTGTGCGTTTTGGCCCGGGGCTGGTTGTTGCGCAGGGAAATCTCGTCGGATTCGGCGATGTGGCCGGCCTCGATGGCTCGCAGTCCGTGACCCAGGCGCTCGCGCGCCTGACGCAGCAGCTTGAGGGAGTTGGTGGAGGGGCCCTGGGGGGCGGCGCGCTCCGGATCAGCCCCGTGTTCTTCGATGAGGTGGGTCTGCAGGGCGGCGGCAACTTCGTCGGCCGCCTTCAGCGCGTGGTAGATGGCCCGGTCTCGTGCTGTGTCGTCAACCATAGGGCCAGTATCTCCCGCCGGACTGCTTCAGGGTGTTGTCGGCGGGGTCGTGGACGACTCGGCGAGCCGGGCGTGCAGCCGGGCCCGGATCTCCTCCGGTGTGTAGGCGCGGCGGCGCCGCTGGTCCCGTGCGATCACGACCCCGGTCGCCGCGACGCTTGCGAAGGCTGCCAGGCCGAGTATCTTCCACCAGCGCATCTGCCTAGGCTACGACTGTGCCTGGCGTAAGCATCGGCCTGGATGAGGCCCTCGACCTGACTCGCACGGGCGACGTGTGGGTGTTCCGCGGGCATACCGCAGCCGACCGGGCTATCCAGCTGACGACCAACAGCCCGGTCAACCACGTCGGCATGTCCGTAGTCCTGGAAGACCTGCCCGCGCTGATGTGGCATGCCGAGCTGGGCCGGTCGCTGCCCGACCTGTGGTCGGGCGGCCGCCACCGTGGTGTGCAGTTGCATGATCTGCGCGCGGCGGTCACCCTCTGGGCCGCCAGGTACGGCCAGCGGGCCTGGCTGCGGCAGCTGGAACCTCCGGTCGGCCGCGAGATGGAAGACGCGCTGCTGCGCGCCATCGCGCGGCTGGACGGCACGCCGTTTCCGTCTTCGGCCCGGCTGGCCTCCGGGTGGCTGCGCGGGCGGCTGCCGCCGGTCAGGCGGGCTGACCGGGACGCCGACCTGGAAACCGCCTACTGCGCGCAGATCGTCGCCGTCACCTATCAGGCCATGGGCCTGCTGTCGGCCAGGCGGCCGCCGAACTGGTATGACGCTGGGCGGTTCTGGAGCGGGGATGATCTCCGGCTGTCCGCTGGGGCCCGGCTCGGCGGGGAGATCGCCGTGCAGATCCCTGCGGCCCAGCTCTCCGCAGCTAGCGACTGACGTCAGCTAGCGACTGACGTCAGCTGGTAACTGAGTGATCCGCTGCGCCGTCAGGGTGTGCCCCGCCGATCTGAGACGCTCGGCCAGCACGGTGCCCATCGCCGCGGCCGGGGTCAGGACACCGGCACGGGCGGGCAGGCGGTCACGGTCCAGCGCGAGGCACAGCGCGCTCTCGCCGAGCATCACCGACGTGGCGGCGTAGCCCGGGTCGCCCCGGGCCTCGATCTTGGCGACGTAGCGCGCGCCGGCCGAGGTGCGGGTGTGGATCTCGATCCGGAACAAGCCCGTGCGGCGGGTCTTTTCACTGGGGCCCTCGCCGGGCGCCGGCAACAGCCGGCCGAGCAACGCCTGAGACGGCCCGAACGTGAGCCCGGCCGCCAGCGCCTTCAGCGCGGCGGCGGCCGCGGCGCCCAGCACGGGCGCGGCCGGGCTGGTACCGAAGCCGGTGACCTCCCGGTAGCGGAACCGGCGGCCATAGGCCCAGCCCTGCAGGGCGTTGCTGCGGCGCACCACGCGGGTGTTGATGCCGGCCATGGCAAACGGGCCCACCCACATCCGCAGATCACCGTCGTAGCTGACCCACTCCAGGTCAGGCTGGCCGCCCAGGTCGGGTTCGGCCGGGCGATCGGGGCTGAGCGCATAGGGGTCCTGGACCACCTGGCGGCGCTCAGCGCTGGCTCGCACCTCGTCCTGCTGGCCCATCATCGACGCCAGCGTCCCGCCACTGACACCGCCCTTCAACGCCGTCACGACCAGCGTCGTGTCCTGCAGGTCGCCGGCGTCATCGGCGCGGGCGGCGTGATGCAGCAGCAGCACACCCAGGTCGGATGGGATGGAGTCGAAGCCGCAACAGTGCACGATGCGCGCGCCGGTGTCGGCCGCTACGTCGTGGCAGTGGTCGATGCTGTCCCGGATGAACAGCACTTCGCCGGACAGGTCCGCGTAGTCGGTGCCCGCGGCGGCGCAGGCTTCGACCAGCGCCAGCCCCTGATCGCGGTAGGGCCCCACCGTGCTCACCACGACCCGGGCCGCCCGCGCTAGCGCCGCTACCGACGCCGGATCGGCCGAATCGGCGACCAGCAGCGGCCAGGCCGACGCGGCTGCGCCGAGCCCCGCCCGGACGTCGCCCAGCCGCTGTGCCGACCGGCCGGCCAGCCCGATGCGGACGCCGCCGGGCGCATGACCGGCCAGATAGCCGGCCACCAGCCGTCCCGCGAACCCGGTGGCACCGAACACCACCACGTCCAGCTCACGATCCCCGCTCACCAGTCCATCCTAGGGAAACCGGCCCGGCCGGCCTAGCCCCGCGCAGCCACCAACTGCGACCTCGCCGGTGACGGGTGCAGCTTTCTGGCGGCGAGAAAGCCCGCTCGTTCGGCCTCTGTCTGTTGAATCTTGACGGCCCGGGCACGGACCAGCCAGGGGGGGTCGCTAAACAGTAAAAAACGTTATACGATTAAGCTCTGTTAACGCTACCGCTGGAGGAGTCAGATGACCGGGTTGGAATACGGGCTGTTCGACTGCGACACCCACTGCTACGAGACGCGCGACTCGTTCACCCGGTACCTGCCGAAACAGTGGCAGCAGCACGCCATCGCGCCGGTGCGGCTGCACGACGGCACCGAGCGCATCCTGGCCGGCGACCGGATCGCGGTCTTCAACTCCGAGCAGGGCCTCGGCTTCGACCTCGCCTACCGGCCGGGCTCCCTGAAGGAGATGCTCCGCCAGATGTCGTCCGGTAACCCGGACGAGACCTACCAGCCCGAACCGATGCGGCCGGAGTACCTCGACCGGGAGGCCCGGCTCAAGCTCATGGACGTCCAGGGCGTGGAGCGGGCGGTGGTGTTCCCCTCGGCGATGGCGCTGTCGGTGGAGAACTATGTGAAGAACGTGCCCGCCGTCTACGCCAACATCCACTCGTTCAACCGGTGGTTCGACGAGGAATGGGGGTTCGGCCGGGACGGGAAGATCTTCGCCCCCGCGCTGCTCTCCCTGGCCGACCTCGACCTCGCGGTCGCCGAGCTCGACTTCGTGCTCAACCAGGGCGCCCGGATCATCCTGCTGCCGACCGGACCTGCCTACGGGCGCTCGCCGGGCGACCCGTACTTCGACCCGATCTGGGCCCGGATGAACGAGGCCGGCGCCACCGTGGCCTTCCACATCATGGAGAACTGGTACAACGAGAACGTCGCGGCGGCGTGGGGACACGACCCGTGGCCCGGCTCCTGGCACATGTCCGCCTGGCAGTGGCACAACCTGTACGGCGAGCGGCCGATCGAGGACACGCTGTCCGCGCTGGTCTTCGACAACCTCTTCGGGCGCTACCCGGACCTCAACGTGCTCGTGGCTGAGTTCGGCGCGTCCTGGGTGCCGCACTTCATCGAGCACATGGACAAGAGCCGGGGCATGGGCCGCAACGGCCCGTGGATCGGCGGCAAGCTGACCGAGCGGCCCAGCCGCGTCTTCCGGCGGCATGTCCGCGTCGTCCCCTATCCCGAGGACGACATCCCGCGCATCGTCCGCGACCTGCCTGACGTCGACTGCCTGGTGATGGGCTCGGACTTCCCGCACGCCGAGGGCCTGGCCGAGCCGGCCGAGTTCGCCGGGCTGCTGGCCGGGCTGACCGGCCAGCAGCAGCGACAGGTCCTGCGCGACAACGCGGCCAAGCTGTTCGGCACCGACTGACCCGGTTAGGCGCCCATGGACAGGCCGCCGTCCACGGTTACTACCGAACCGGTGATGTAGCTAGCCTCGTCGGCCAGCAGGAAACGCACCGCGCAGGCCAGTTCGCGCGGGTCGCCGCGGCGGCCGAGCGGGATCATCGCGCGGATCGCCTCCTGCGCTTCGGGCCGCATCGACTGAGTCATCTCGGTGTCGAACACGCCTGGCACGACCAGGTTGACGGTGATGCCCTTGCGGGCCACCGCCCGGGCCAGCGAGCGGGTCAGCCCGAGCAGCCCCGCCTTGGCCGCCCCGTAACCAGCCTCGACCGGGTTGCCCATGGCCGCGGTCACCGATCCGATGTTCACGATCCGGCCGTGCCGCTGTGCGGTCATCGGCGTGATGACGGCCTGGGCCAGGTGGAACGGCGCGGACAGGTTCACCCGCAGCGCCGCGTCCCACTGGTCCCGCGTCATCTTGCCCACGCTGCTCTCGATCAGCAGGCCGGCGTTGCTGACCAGGTAGTCCACCCGTCCCCGGTCCGCCACCAGCCCCGCGACCAGCCGCTGGCAGAACTCCGGGTCGCCGACGTCCCCGGGGTGCACGCTGACCGAGCCGCCGGCCGCGGTCGAGCCAGGCCAGCGCCCGGGCGGCCTCATGATTCCCGGCGTACACCGCGGCCACGTGCGTGCCGTCGGCGGCCAGCACCTCGCTGATGGCGGCGCCGATGCCGCGGGTCCCGCCGGTGACGATGGCGACGCGTTCGGTCATCTGAGCTCCTCTCGTACGGCGTCCGCTCCCTCGATGGCCGCCTGCTCGCTGTCCGCCACCGGGATCAGGTTGAACGACCGGCAGCCCGCGTCCAGGTACGCCCGCAGGCCGGCCGCGATCTCCGCCGGCGTCCCGCACGGGCAATACCGTTCAAATTTGCCGAACGGAGTACGGTAAAACGCCTCCATCACCGTGGCCAGCCTGGACCGGGCGGTCCTGGCCGAGCCGTCAAGCCCGCACCACACGTGCATGCCGTGCTGCCACCTGGGGGCCGGACGGTCCTCGTCCGCGGCGTACTTGCCGATCAGCCCGACCGCGTCGGCGTAGCGGCCGGGGGAGACCCACAGCCCGAGCCAGCCGTCGCCATACCGGGCCACCCGGCGTAGCGCCGCGTCGGACCGCCCGCCGATCACGATCGGCACCCACGGCTCCGGTGCGGGCTGGATGCGCACCTGGTCCAGGTGGAAGAAGGCGCCGCGCATGGTGACCTGGTGGCCCGCCAGCAGCGGCCGGAGCACGGCCAGCCCCTCGTCCATCCGGCGTCCCCGGGTGGCCGGGTCGATGCCGCAGGCGCGCAGCTCAGCCGGGTCCTCGCCGCCCAGGCCCACGCCGAAGACCAGCCGCCCGGGCGCGAGCGCCGCGAGCGAGGCCACCTGGCGGGCGACCGGGACCGGATGGCGCAAGGGCAGCAGGTACACCGCCGTCTGCACAGTGAGCCGCCGCGACGCCACGGCGACCGCGGTGGCGTTGAGCAGCCCGTCGAAACCGTGGCCGCCGGAGAACGTGACGTGGTCGCCGGTGAACAGACGGTCGATCCCGGTCGCTTCCACCCGGACCACGAAATCGCGCAAGCCCGCCGCCCCGCCGGGCAGCTCGTGCGGCACCCGGAGCCCAACGGTGATGTCCGTCCGCCGATTCCCGGTGATGATGTCCGGCACATCAGCCTCCCGATCTCAGTCATCCTAGTGTTATTATTTAACTGTTTCAGGTTTTTGTCGACCGGACTGCTGGGAGCCTTGCTATGGACGATCTGCTGGTACGCGGCGGCCTCGTGGTGGACGGCACGGGTGCCGCGGCCCGCGCGGCGGACGTCAGGGTCCGCGATGGCCGGATCGCGGAGATCGGGCCCGGCCTGCGGCCGGACGGCGAGCGGGTGCTCGACGCGTCGGGCGCTTATGTCACGCCCGGATTCATCGACATCCACACGCATTTCGACCCGACGGTCTTCTGGGACCCGATGTGCGATCCGATGCCCCAGCACGGGGTCACGACCGTCCTGGTCGGGAACTGCTCGCTCTCGCTGGCCCCGGTCCGCCCCGGGCACCGCAAGGACCTGCAGGAGCTGCTGTGCTATATCGAGGACCTGCCGGCCGACGTGCTCGACGTGTCCATTCCCTGGGGCTGGGAGAGCTACGGGGAGTACCTCGACGCGGTGGAAAAGCTCGGCGGCTTCGGGGTCAATTTGGCCGGGATGGTCGGGCACAACATGCTCCGCACGTACGTGATGGGCGAGGCGGCCTGGGATCGCCCGGCCACCGAACAGGAGCGGGCCCGGATCGCCGCGCTGCTCGACGACTCGCTGGCCGCCGGTGCGGCCGCCATGTCAACTTCCCTCGGCTTCGACGAGGACAGGGATAAGCGCCCGGTGCCCAGCCGCCAGGCCGATGACGCCGAGCTGGGCGCGCTGCTCGACGTGCTGGCCAGGCACCGTAAGTTCGTGCAGTTCATCCCGGCCGCCACCGGCCGCCAGATGCGCAGGGACGTACAGCGGATGGCCGACCTGACCGGGCCGCGCGGGGTGGTGAGCACCTGGATCGGCGTGTTCCACGATCAGGATCATCCCGACTGGGCGCGGGGCATGCTCGACTTCGCCGGACAGCTCCAGGCCCAGGGGGTGCCGAACTATCCGCAGGTCAGCCCGCGCACCCTGGACATCCACGTGAACTGGGACGGCGGCATGTCCTGGTTCGCCCTGGAGCACAGCTGGCACAAGATGGTGCAGGCGCCCCGGCCGGAGAAGGAGCCGATGCTGCGCGACCCGCGGTGGCGGGCGCTCGCCCGGGAAGAATGGGACCGGGTGCCGCGGACGATGATCCCGCACAAGCATGCCGACCGGATCCGGCTGGTCTCCGTCACCCGCCCGGAGAACGAGCGCTGGGTCGGCGCGACGCTGGCCGATCTGGTCGCCGACCGCGGTGGCCACCCGTCCGACGTCCTGGCCGACTGGCTGCTGGCCAATGACGGCGACGCCGGCATCGTCGGCGTCGGGGTGGCCAACTCCGACGCCGGCGGCGTGGCCGAGACCCTGACCCATCCGGCCTCGGTGATGGCCAATAGCGACGCGGGCGCGCACCTGCAGATGATGTGCGCCATCGGGGACACCACGCTGATGCTGACCAGGCACGTGCGGGAGCGCGGCGACCTGTCCATCGAGCAGGCCGTGTACCGGATGACGGGGCAGCTCGCGGAGCGGTTCGGGTTCACCGGCCGGGGTCGGCTCACCCAGGGCGCGGCGGGTGACCTGGCCGTGTTCGGCCTGGATGAGCTCGACTGGGCGGCCGACGTCTTCGTCACCGACTTGCCCGAGGGCGCCCGGCGGCTGCGCCGTCCGCCGGGCGGCTACCGCTACACGGTCCTGGCCGGCGCCGTCGTCCAGGCTGGCGGCGAGCTGACCGGGGCCCGCCCCGGCAACGTGCTGCGGATGGGCCGCTAACTCTGCTGGGGCTGCCCTCCCTGAGGCTGCCCTCCCTGAGGCTGCCCTCCCTGAGGCTGCCCTCCCTGAGGCTGCATCGCCTGGTCCTGCCCGGCGAGCCATTCCTGGTGCCGGGCGAAGTGACCGATGTCGCGCAGCACCATCACCGCCTCGCCCCTGGCCAGCACCGCGCCGGTGCTGGCCAGGGTCAGCTCGCCGGCGACGTACCAGCGATGGCCCGCCCGCCGTACGGTCCAGGCGCGCGCGTGCAGCGGACGCCCGACCGGCACCGGCTTGACGTAGGTGACCGAAAGCTGGCCGGTAACCGCGAGTTCCCCGTTCAGCACCGGCACATGCCCGAGCACCTCGTCGAATACGCCGGCCGTCCAGCCGCCGTGGGCGACGTCCGGGCCGCCCTCGTTCTCCGGCCCGCAGACCAGGTTGGTGTGCACCGAACCGTCCGGCTGGAGTTCCTCGCGGCCGAGTCCGAGCCTGCAGGACCCCAGGCGGCGGCACGCGCCGCACAGCGCGACCGGACCCGGCTGGGGCGGTAGCTGGAAATCCGACCCGGCCCAGGGGGAGGCGGCCATGAGAATCCCTTCGACGAGCGAGCGTCCCGTATCCCAGTGCGGACCGACGGTAGCCCCGATTCTAATACAGTTCAATAAGGTATCTATATGAATCATAGGACCCGGCGCGGGTCGACAGCACGCCCATCGACGTCGGCCCGGCCGATTCTGTCACGCTGAGCCCCGGAGCAGGCGGCGGGCGGCGAGGAACAGGCCGGTGATGTAGCAGGCCAGCGCCAGCGCCCACAATCCGGCCATGATCATCGAGCTGAAGGCGTGCCCGTAGTTCAGGAAGCTCACCCCGTTGAACCCGGCGCCGACGATGGCCAGCGCGCCGAGCACTGATGTCCCGGTGGCCACGCGGCTGGCCTGCCGCCGGGTCAGCACGATGGCGGCGAACGCCGCCAGCACCAACGCCAGCCCAAAGGCGGCGTGGGCGGCGGCCCAGGCCGGGCCGTCCGGGATCACCCAGGCCAGGCCCGAGGCCAGGCCGCCGAAATAGTTGCCGGCGCCGGCGCCGGGATGCCGCCCGGGGAGGGTGACGTACAGGTTCACGGCCATGCCGAGCAGGTACTGGACCAGCAGCAATATGCAGGCAGCGAAGTTGACCGCGAGCAACCAGCTCGCCGGGCTGGCCCGGCCGGGCTGCGCGGTGACGGCCCCAGCCGGCATCACCGCACCGCCATGACGTCGTTGTCCGGCCGGGCCAGCAGGTCCCGCAGCGCCGCGTCCACGACGGGGAAGCCGAACTGGTAGCCCATCGCGCTGGCCCGGTCCGGGATGACGCGCTTGCCCCTGACCAGGATGTCGGTGATCATCCCCAGGCCCATCCGGGCGAACGGGGTGGGAACCGGCAGCCAGGCCCGGCGGCCGACGGCCCGCCCGAGGGCCCGGGCGAACTCGCGGGCCCGGACCGGCTCGGGCGCGGTGAGGTTGACCGGCCCGTCGAGGCTGGGCTGCTGCAGCGCGAAGATGATCATCCCCACCTCGTCGGCGATGTGAATCCACGGGGTCCAGCCGCGGCCGGTGCCGATCCACCCGCCGACGTGACGGCGGAACTGTGCCACTTGCGCGGCCAGGCTGTCCGGGGTGAGCACGTAGCCGGTCCGCAGCAGCACGGTGCGGACCCCTGGGCCTGGGCGGCCAGCCCCGCCTGCTCGATCGCCGCGCTGTCCCGGCCCCACCAGTCGCTCCCGGCCGGGTGAGTCTCGTCGACCGGCGGCACAACGGCCGGCCGATGTGGCCGGTGGCGCCGACGACCACTACCCGCTGGGTCATCTCTCGTCTCCCCCCGGTGCGGAGGCATCACCCGAGGCGCGCACCCCGTGGCCAGACGGGCCGCCCACCGCGCGCACCGCCGCCAGCCTGCCGGGCGAGCCCGCCGCCAGCTGGCGCTCGAATTCCTCATGCCAGCGCAGCTCGGCCTTAAGCCGCAGCTCGCCCCGGCGGAACGTGGCCACGGCCAGCGGCAGCAAGACTCCCTGCTGGGTCAGCCGCTCGCGTTCTCCGGCCATCGCCTCCAGTTGCCCCGCTACCTGGTAGCGCCGGACCGCCAGCCGCTCGCTCAGTTCCAAGGCGTCCGACCCGGCGGCGAACAACAGCACAACCGACAGCGGGTCAGCCGACCCGAACACGACCTCAAGGGCCGCGTCCCGCTGGATGACCAGTTCCAGGCGCCCCTCCTCGGTGATCTCGTACACCGTCCGGGCCGGGCGCCGGCCCACCTGCTCCTCGCGGACGGCTTGAATCAGCCCCTCGCCGTGGAGCTTGCGCAACTCCGCGTACAGCGCCCCGCCGGTGATTCCGCCCCACACCTCGGCGTTGGTCAGCTCGGCGGTCCGGCGGATCTGGTGGCCATGCATCGGCCCCCGCTCGGCCAGCAATCCGAGGATCATAAGACGACTCAAGTTCCGCGCCAACTAATCTGCGCAGACTAATCTGGGCTTGTCAACTCAGCCCGCACCCAGCACCCAGCATTCCCACAGCCCCACTCCCCGCACCCGCGTTCCCGCAGCCCAGCTCCGCCCCACCCAGCCCCCGCCCCACCCAGCCCCGCCCCACCCAGCCCCGCCCCACCCAGCCCCCGCCTTCCCGCAAGCCCGACAAGCCCCGCCCAAGGTCTCCCCGCGATTCAATGAGTGTGGCGTTCTACTTAAAAGATCCATGAGAATGTCACATTCATTGAATTTCGCGTCTTGGCGCGCCATGCTGCCTGGGACCGGTATGGGCGAAATATGCTGATTTAGGGAGCCTCAATCGCGCGAGACGCGGAAACCACCGGTCCATCGACCGGGGGTTATGCGCTGCGCAGCGCGTCGCCGACGGCCTCCGGGTCCGTGATCAGCGTGGCCGCGATCTCGACCGGCCCTTCGCCCCTCCCCGGTGGCAGCGCCGCCGTCACGTCCACCCGGAAGTCGTGCCGGATCTCAGTCATGAAGTCCTCCCGTGCGCAACTCGCGGCGCAGCAGCTTGCCGGTGGCGTTACGGGGGAGGGACGGCACGAACTCCCACTGGGCCGGCACCTTGAAGCCTGCCAGGGCGGCGCGCGCGAAGGCCCGCAGTTCCTCGCGGGCGGGCGGATCGGCCGGATCGGCCGGCACCACGAAGGCCTTGATGATCTCGCCGAGCAGCCGGTCGGGCACCCCGACCACGGCCGCGTCGGCTATCCGGGGGTGCTCGAGCAGGCGGTTTTCGACCTCTTGCGGGTAGACGTTCTCGCCCCCCCGGATGATCATGTCGCCGCGCCGGCCGACCAGGTAGAGGTAGCCGTCGTCGTCGGTCCGGCCCAGGTCGCCGGTGTGCAGCCAGCCGTCGGGGCCGGTCGCGAACAGGTGATCCGCGCGGGCGATCACCTCGCCGGCGCCGGAGCCGTCCGGGTCCGCGACGCGTAGCTCGACGCCTGGCGCCGCACGGCCCACCGAAGCCAGCAGTTCCTCTCGCCCGGCCGCGGCGAGCCGGTGATCGGCGGGGGACAGCCAGGTGATCGGGCTGCCTTCGGTCTGCCCGTAAAGGGTGAGGAAGCCGGCGCCGGGCAGCTGCCCCATGGCCGTGCGCAGCGTGTCCGGGTGGATGGGCGAGGCCCCGTACTGCATGACGCGCAGCGTGCGCAGCGGGAGCGCGTCCTGCCGGAGCAGCATCTCCACCATGGTGGGCACCGCGAGCGCGTGGGTGACGCCCAGTGGCTCGAGTTCCCGCCACGCCGCCACGGTGAACCGGGGCACCGCGACGGTGGTGGCGCCCGCGGCCAGGGCGACCATGATGTTGCCCAGGCCGGCGATGTGGTGGAACGGCGAGGCGGTGGCGAAGACGCTGCCGGGCCTGAGCTGTTGCAGCCTGGCGTTGAGCCGGCACCGGCGGGCGAGCCGGTCGTGCCGGTAGCACACTGCCTTGGGATGACCGGTGGTCCCGGAGGTATGCAATACGACGGCCGTATCGCCCGGGCTGGGTACGGGCAGCGACCCGCAGAACCCAGGGACCCGGCCGGTCAGCTCGGCGTGGCCGGGCCGCTCACCCAGCGTCAGCACCTTGAGGCCCAGATCCGCGGCCACCGCTTCGGCCATGTCGGCGAAGGCCGGCTGGGTGACCAGGCACGGCGCGGCCAGGCGCTCGATGCAGCCGGCCAGTTCGCGCACGGTCAGCCTCGGGCCGAGCGGCGCGATCGGCCGCCGGGTGGCGGCGCCCGCCAGCACCAGCGCTACCGCCTCGGGACTCGTCTCCAGCAAGGCCGGCACCGGAACGCCCTCGGGCAGCCCGGCCCCGGACAGCCAGCAGGCCGCGCCGGCGGCGTGGCCCAGCAACTCTTCCCCGGACCACGTCTGAGCGGCGGTGACCACCGCGGGCGCCGCAGTGCCCTGCGCCAAGCCCACCATGGACACCCAGTCCAGCGATGTCGGCTTCGTCATCGGCAGCCACTCCTCTCCAGGCTCAGTACCCGGGCTGGCTCAGTACCCGGGCTGGCTCAGTACCCGAGCTGACTCAGCAGCCGCTCGTAGTGACCGGCCGGGTCGCCCAGCCACATCCGCGAGGTGGTGGCGCGCCGGAAGTACAGGTGGGCCGGGTGCTCCCAGGTGTAGCCGATACCCCCGTGGACCTGCACGTTCTCCGCGGCGGCCAGGTAGGCGGCCGCGGAGCAGGTCGCCTGGGCGATGCTCGCCACGACAGGCAGCTGATCCCGGCAACAGTCCGCGGCCCACAGCCCGAACCATCCGGCCGAACGTGCCGCTTCCACCTCCAGCAGCACGTCCGCCAGCTTGTGCTTGACCGCCTGGAATGACCCGATCGGGCGGCCGAACTGGGTCCGCAGCAAGGCGTAGTCGCGAGCCATGTCCAGCGCCCGCTCGGCCACGCCGACCTGCTCGCAGGCCAGCGCCACGCACCCCAGGTCGTAGACGCGCGCGAGCGCGGCCTCAGCACCGCCCGTTTCCGGGTCCGGGCCGATCAGCCTCGCCGGGGTGGCCGCGAAACGCAGCCGCGCATGCTTGCGGGTCGCGTCGAACGCAGGCAGCAGCGTCCGGTCCAACCCCGGCGCGGTGCTGCGGACCGCGAACAGGGACGTGCCCGCCGGGGTCAAAGCGGGCACCAGGACGAGGTCCGCGACGTGGCCGTCCAGGACGAACCCGGCGGTGCCATCCAGGACCCAGCCACCGCCCGAATCCAGGTGCGGCCGTGCCGTCACCTCCCAGGCAGGCGGTCCGGCCCGGTGACCGTCGGCCCCGTCACCGCTGGGCAACGTTCCCGGGATGGCCACGGTAGCGATCAGCTCACCAGCCGCGATGGCCGGGAGCCAGCGACGCTGCGCGGCCTCATCCGCCGATTCGAGCAGCGCCGCGACCGCGAGCACCGCGGTACCGAGGAAGGGCCCGCAGAACAAGGCCCGGCCCATCTCCTGGGCCACGATGCCGAGTTCGGTGCAGCCAGCCCCGGCACCGCCGTACGCCTCCGGGATCGCCAGGCCGACCAGCCCCAGCTCATCGGCCATCCGGTGCCAGGTATCGGCGTCGTAGCCGCGTTCGGTGGCCATCAGCCGGCGGACTTCGCTTTCCGGTGACGTCTTGTCCAGGAACTGGCGCACCGTGCGCCGCAGTTCCTCCTGCTCGGGGCCGAACGCGAAGTCCACGTCAGCCGGCGAACTGGGCGTGAGCGTATCCGGACACGACTTCGGTGCCCGAGGCGGTCACCGTCGACACCGAGAACTCGGCCACCGGGCCGCCGTCACCGTCCTCGATCCGCACCACCGAACTACGGACCGTCAGGGTGTCGCCCGGCCACACCTGCGCGGTGAACCGCACCCCGAACCGCAGCAGGTTCTCCGCCCCGACCAGCCCGGCGATCGCCTGCCCGGTCAGGCCCATGGTCAGCATGCCGTGCGCGAACACGGACGGGTACCCCGCGATCTTCGTGGCGTAGATCTCGTCCGTGTGCAGCGGGTTGTAGTCGCCGGAGGTGCCCGCGTACTGCACGATCTGGGTCCGCTTGAGGTCGGTCACCACGACCGTCTCGAACGTCTGGCCGACCGCCACCTGGCCCGCGCGCAACACCGTCACAATGCCTCCCGCAACACGCTCACGCTGCGGGCGGTCACCACGAGCTCGCCCGCCTCGTCGCGGAACTCGGTGATCTGCTCCCGGAACCGCAGCCGCCCCGAACGCCCGTGCTTCTCCCACTCCTGACCCGGCTGGGTGGCGCCGACCAGGACGTCGCCGACCCGGACCGGCCGGTGGTAGACGAAGTGCTGCTCCGCGTGCAGCCCGCCCGCCCCTTCGGTAACCAGCCCGGCGTCGCCGCCCGAGCCGTGCCACGGCACGCCCGGCCGCGGCCGCAGCGGGTAGTCCGGGTCGAACTGCGCGCTCGCGATGGCGAAGGTGGGTGGCGCCACGTCGCCCACGCTGGGCAGTTCCCCGGCAAAACCCAGCGAACGGGCAAAGGCCAGCACGTGCCCGGCCTCGACCGGAAACCGTCGCGCGACCATCCTCAGGCCTCCCGTTCGGTACCGACCACGGACACGAACGACACGCACTCGCCCGGGCCGCCGCCGAGGTTGTGGGTGAGCGCCAGCGAGCGCCCTTCGGCCACCGTCCGCACGACACGAGGCGACGGCGCCTCGCCGCGCAGTTGCAGCCAGGCTTCGAACATCATCCGCAGCCCGGATGCGCCGATCGGGTGCCCGAAGGCCTTCAGCCCGCCGTCCGGGTTCACCGGCAGGTCGCCGTCGAGATCGAAGCGCCCGGACAGCACGTCTTTCCAGCCTTGCCCGCGCTCGGCGAATCCGAGATCCTCCATCAGCACCAGCTCGGTCGGGGTGAAACAGTCGTGCACTTCGGCCAGGGCCAGCTCAGCGCGCGGGTCGGTGATTCCCGCCTGCCGGTAAGCGTCCTGGGCGGAGGCCGCCACCTCGGGGAACGTGGTGAAGTCGTAGCCCGGGTCGGACAACCCGGAGGCCGGCCCGGCCACCAGGGACAGCGCCTTCACGTACAGCGGCCGCGACGTGTAACGGTGCGCGTCCTCGGCCCGGACCACGATGGCCGCCGCCGAACCGTCCGACACCCCCGAGCAGTCGAAGATCCCCAGCATCCCGGCGACCAGCGGCGATCGAGAAATCGTCTCCTTCGAGACTTCCTTGCGGAACTGGGCCCGCGGGTTCTTCGCGCCGTTCTGGTGGTTCTTCCAGGCGATTCTGGTCAGCACGTCCTTCAGCTCGGCCGGATCGACGCCGTACTTCGCCGCGTAGGCCGGGGCGAGCAGGCTGAAGTTGGCCGGGGCGGTGGTGTCGCCCTTCCCGTCGTCCCCCGCGCCGGGCACGGCCGAGCCGACTAGGCCGGAATACCCGGAATCCTTCAGCTTCTCCACGCCGATCGCCATGGCGCAGTCGTAGGCGCCGCTGGCCACCGCGTAGCAGGCGTTGCGCAGCGACTCGGACCCGGTCGCGCACATGTTCTCCAGCCTGGTCACCGGCTTGTAGGGCAGCCGGAGGGGCCGAGACAGGGTGAGCCCGGACACGCCGGAACCCATCGTCCCGAGCCAGAAGGCGTCGATGTCGCCCAGCGACACGCCGGCCGACGAGGCCGCCGCCGCGGCCGACTCGATGAGCAGGTCATCGGTGGATTTGTCCCAGTGCTCGCCGAACGCGGTACAGCCCATGCCTACGATCGCGACCTGGTCCCTGATGCCGTGTGACCCCATTTACTCGTCCTTCCCTGCGAATCGGACCGGCCGCGCTTTCCAGAAGTAGTTGTGCACGCCGGCGGCGGTGGCCAGCCGCCGGAAGGTCATCTCGACCCGCAGGCCGGCCCGGACCTCGTCCTCGGCGGCGTCGGTGAGCTGGCAGCGCATCCGGCCGCCGCCGTCGAAGTCGAGCACCACCATGAGCATCGGCGGGCTCGGCGTGTAGGCCAGCCGGTCCACGGTGTAAGTGGTCACGGTCGCGGGCACGTCGGCGAGCGGCTCGGGGGTCATCTCGTCCACCGCGTGGCACTGCCGGCAGAACCCGGTCGGGCGGCAGGCTCCGCGTCCCGCAGCGCGTGCATTTCGCCGCGACGAGCCCGAACTTCCAGTCCGTTCGGCGCTGGGCGGGCGGTGCCGCGACCGGGTCCGGGTCCGGACGGCGGGGCGGCTCCCGGTCCAGGAACCCGCGCCAGGACAGGAAGGTGGCGTAGTCCAGCGCGGTGCTGCCCGCCGCGATCTGCGCGGCCACCGACTGCGGCGGCCGGCGGGTGGCCAGCGCCTGCGTGGTACGCAGCGCCAGGGCAAACGCGCCGTCGGCCAGCACCACCAGCAGCACCGTCTCGCCCGGCCCGGCCCGGTCCAGGACGTCAGCCAGCAAGATGCCGGGCTGCGCGGTGCCGGCATTGCCGATGCGGCCGGAAAGAGCTAGAGCGTGGTTGGCGGTCACCGCCTCGGCCGGCACTCCGGCGGCGCGGACGGTGCGGCTCACCGCGCGGGCCGGCAGCCCGGCCACGATGAGATGATCCACCTGCCCGGCGGTGAGCCCGGCCTGTTTCAGGGCGTCGGCCATGGCCGCCTCGGCCAGCGGACCGTACACCTGCTCGCCGAACCGTTCCTCCCACACCCGCGAGGCGGCCGCGCCGGGCGTCCGCCACCGGTCGCCGAACTCGGCGGTGGCGCTGCCCTGCCCGATGACCTCGGCCAGCACCGGCAGGCCGTCGACGCCGCCGTCCGCTGGGCCGAAGACGAAAGCGGCCGCGCCGTCGCCGCCGTCCCGCTCGTCCGCGCTGCCCGGCAGTCCGGTACGGATATCGGCGAGCACCGCCATGGCAGGCACTCCCGACTGAGCGGCGGTGACCAGCGCGCCCACGCCCGACCGGACCGCGCCCGCCATGTCGACGGCCAGCGCGTCGGCCGGCAGCCGCAGCGCGGCGTGCACCGCCGTGGCGTTGGTCTTGTCCGCGTAAGCGGGGACGGTGGTGGCGAAGAACAGCTGCCGCACGCACCCGCGGCCCGGCTGCCCGCCTGGGCCGGTCATCCCGGCCAGGGCGGCGCGGCCCGCCGCAACCGCCATGGAGGTGGTGTCTTCGTCAAAGGCAGCGACCGAACGAGTGCCGAAACCCCCGCCACTGCCCAGCACCCCCGCTATCCGGGTGCGCTCCAACTGGTAATACGGGATGTAGGCGCCGTAGCCGACCAGCCCTCCCATGGCACTGCTCATAAGTTGGCCTCACAAGTTAGCTAGATGAGTAAAAATAGATTACCTGTTATACTATTTAGAAGCTAGCCCTTCAGCCCGCCTTCAGTAAGCCAGCCCTCAGTAAGCCAGCACAGGGAGCCCGCGTGGACGTCAGCTATCCTGCCGAGGCGGAATCGTTCCGTGCCGAGGTCCGGGCCGTCCTGGCCGGGGAACTGCCGCCCGGCTGGCCGGGCATCGGGGCCGTCTCGGAGCGCCAGGACGCGGAGCGGTTCGCCGCGCAGTGGCGGCAGACGCTGTACCGCCGCGGCCTGCTCGGCATCACGTGGCCCGCTGAATATGGCGGGCGCGGGCTATCCAGGCTGCACCAGGTGGTGCTGATGGAGGAACTGGCGCGGGCCGGAGCCCCGTTCGGCGAACATACTGATCTTTTTGGCATCAAGATGCTCGGCAGCACGCTGCTGCGCTGGGGTACGGCGGAGCAGCGGCGCCGGTTCCTGCCGCGCATCCTGTCCGGCCAGGACCGGTGGTGCCAGGGCTTCTCCGAGCCCGGGGCGGGCTCGGACCTCGCGTCGCTGGCGACCCGCGCCACCCTGGAGAAGGGGGAGTGGGTGATCGACGGGCAGAAGGTGTGGACCTCGGTGGCGCACCGGGCCAACTGGATCTTCCTGCTGGCCCGCACCGACTCCCGCGCCCGCGGCCACCGCGGTATCTCGTTCCTGCTCTGCCCACTCGACCAGCCCGGCATCGAGATCAGGCCGATCAGAGCGCTCACCGGGGACAGCGACTTCAACGAGGTGTTCTTCACCGGGGCCCGGACCCCCGCTGACCTGGTCGTGGGCGCCCCGGGCGAGGGCTGGCAGGTGGCCATGACGCTCCTCGGGCACGAGCGCGGCGAGGAGGCGGCCACCAACCCGATCTTGTTCCGCGCCGAACTGGACCGGCTGCTCGCGCTGGCCACCGAACGCGGCCGGGCTCACGACCCCCTCATCCGGCAGCGCCTGGCCTGGTGCTACGCCCGGGTGGAGATCATGCGTTACCTCGGTTACCGGATCCTCACCCAGGTACAGCGCCAAACCCAGCTGGGCCAAACCGAGCTGGGCGGAACCGAGCTGGGCGGAACCGAGCTCGGCGCGGCGGCCTCGATCGCGAAGCTGTACTGGAGTGAGTACCACGTGGCCGCGACCGAACTGGCCCTGGACATTCAGGGCCTGGCCGGGCTGGTGCCGGCGGGCCGCGGTCCGCTGCGCGCGGTGCGCACCGACGATCCCGGCGCTCCCAACTCCTCCGGCTCCTGGCTGGGCGCCTTCCTGAACGCCCGGGCCGGCACGATCTACGCCGGCACCTCCGAGGTGCAGCGCAACATCCTCGCCGAGACGGTACTCGGCCTGCCTAGGGAGCGACGCCAGAAAGAGGCAGAGCATGCTTGATCCGGGGGAGTTCGGCGGCCGGGTCGCGCTGGTGACGGCGGCCGCCGGTCAGGGCATCGGGCAGGCGGTCGCGCGGCGGCTGGCCGCGGGCGGCGCGCGCGTGGTGGTGACCGACATCCACCCGGGCCGCACCGAGAAGGTGACCGCGGCGATCGCCGCCGACTACCCGGCGGCCACCGTGGTCGGCTACCCGCTGGACGCCGGTGACCGGGACCAGATCGACGCCGTCGTGAACGCCGTCACCATATCGCTGGGCCCGGTGCAGATCCTGGTCAACAACGCGGCGGTGAACGTCGTCGGCAGCATCTTCGGCTACGACCCGGCCGACTGGGACCGGGTGGTCCGGGTCAACCTCACCGGCCCGTGGTACCTGTGCCGCCGCACGATGCCGCTGATGCGCGACGCGGGCGGCGGCGTGATCGTGAACGTGGGCAGCTACGCGCCCGACGTCGGCGGCGGCGGCATCGAGGCGCCGTACGCGGCGTCCAAGGGCGGCCTGTCCGCGCTCACCCGGGGGCTCGCCCACGAGGGCGGCCCGCACCGGATCCGCGCCGTCTACCTGTCCATGGGCGTGGTCAAGGGCACCAAGTTCGCCGAAGACAACGCGGAGTTGCTGGCCCGGATGCCAGGCACTGTCGGGCCCCTCGGCGACCTGCCCGGCCCGGCCGACATCGCCGAGGCGGTGGCCTTCCTCGCCTCGGACCGGGCCGCCTACATCACCGGCGAAATCCTCAACGTGGCCGCCGGCGCCTACATGCGCAACTAGGCCCTGGTATCACAGACCCCATGAACTCGGCATAAGCGGGGGGCGGTCAAGTACACCACCTGCGCGTATGGGCGGACCCTTGCGTGTACACAATTTCAGGTACACCACTGGCATGGACGACAGCCAGACTCAGCTAAGCGTCCGGGACGCCCGCGCGCACTTCGCCGAGGTCATCACGCGAGCCCAGGACGGAACGCCTACCATCATCACGCGCAACGGCCAGGCCGTGGCCGCCGTCGTCCCCATCGAGGACTTCAACGCCCTCGAAGAGGCCATCGACCGGTACTTCGCCAGGGAAGCCGACCGTGACCTGGCAGAGAATCCCGACTCGCCGACTTACAGCATGTCCGAGGTCGTCGCCGTGATCTTCGAGGAAGAGCCCGGCACGGGCGCCGCGTGAAGTACGCGTTCCGGTGGCGGGAGCGTGCCGTCGGGCAGCTGCGGGTCATCCCCCAGCCCGCCGCGCTTACGATCTTGCGGGCGCTGACGCCGCTGGGGGACGACCCGCGACGCCCGGATGCCAACGTCAGGAGGCTCTCCGGATACGACGACCGTTACCGGCTTCGCGTCGGGGACTACAGGGTCATCTACGAGGTCATGGACGGGCATCTCGTCATCCTGGTCGTGGGGGTGGGGCATCGCCGGGAGATCCACCGGGCGATGCCCTGACAAGGCAGCCCGATCCCAGTCGAGGCGTGTCTCACCGGCCGCGCTCCAGTACGTCCCGTTCAGTAGGGCAAAGACGGGTACCACGTGGCCGCGACCGAGCCGGCCCTGGACATCGGTGGCCTGGACGGGCTGGTGCCGGAAGGCCGCGGGCCGCTGGGCGGGACTTTTGGCTGGCTTGCGCCGGGCCTTCTGCCTCTACTGCGGCGGGGTTGCGGAGGGAGAGTGGGGTTCGGAGGTCCAGCATCGAGCCGGCCCGCAGAACCATCAGCGGACGTGCTCGTCGGCTCGGGCGGGAGGCGATCGAGATGACTATTGCAGCCGGTCAGCCCGCTCACCCGTGGCGGGCGCTGGCGGCGGTGACGGTCGGCTGGCTTGCCGTGGTGCCGCCCTTCCGGTCGGTGTACCGCACCGCGACCATGATCGGGGCGGCCGAGCGCCGCACCGGGGTGGTCAGCACGGTGAACCCGTACGCGGCGGTGACCATCGCTGCCGTGGCGGCGGTAGGCGCAGGTGCCTGGGTGGCGACGTCGCCGGCGGCTGTTTCCGCCGGCATTTTCATCGGCATGGCCTGGGCGCTGATCGCGATGGTGTTGGTCGGCTACCTGCAGCGCGAGCTTAACCGGGCTGCGGGCTAGCGGGCACCGGCACCCAAGGAGCAGCAAATGCCTTTCTGCGCGGGGGTCGAAGGCCGCCGAGCTGGCCAGGACCAGATCCGTCCGCTTGCAGCATGCTGGCACGATCGCCCCATACTGGTCCCGGCGGTCAGCATCGGCGCCCCGGCATGAAAGGGACGGCAGCGGTCAGCGCAGCCCTCGCGATGGCGGTTTCTGGGTACCTTCGCTGGATTCGTCCCCGGCTGTTCTCCTGGGGTGCCACGCGCGACGAAGCCACGCGGCCACTGGCCGGTGACGACATCTGCCAGCGGCCGCAGCTGAACGCCACCCGGGCCGTCACCATCGCTGCGCGACCCGGGGAGGTCTGGCCCTGGCTGGTGCAGTGGGGCTGGAACCGTGCGGGCTTTTACAGCACGACCTGCTGGACAACCTCGGCCGGCCCAGCGCCGAGGAAATCCTTCCCCAGTTCCAGCAGCTCGCCGTCGGCGACTGGGTGCCGATGAGCGGCAAGGCAACGCCGTACACGGCGTTTCGGGTCACGCGGCTGGAGCCCAGCACGATGATGTTGTGGGAGAAGGGCGGCGGCACCTGGCTGTGGCTGCTCGAGCCTGGCCCGGAGTGCACCCGGCTGATCAGCCGGATGCGCGGCCGGTACCGGTGGACCAGGCCTGCCATCGTGACCGAGTTGATCTTGATGGAGATCGGTGACCCGTTCATGATGCGCAAGTGCCTGCTGGGCATCAAGCAGCGGGCGGAGCGGCTCGCAGCGCGACGGCGCCGCCGGTAGACGGGGCCAGGCCAGCCGACCTGATGCAGCTCGCCACGGACGTGGGTCCCGCTCCCATGCACGCCGGCGCCGTGCTGACCCTTGGCACCGGGCCAGGGTCCGGCGTCGCGGAAGCACGGCGGCTGCTGGGTGCGCGTCCGCGCCGTGCTCCGGCTCCGGCAGCGCCAGTGCCCGCCACCGGGCGATGAGGGGGCGCTGCTAGAGGTGGGCCGAACCACAGCGGGATCCACCGCAGAAGCTCTCTTGAAAAATAGATATCACTATGATAAGCTTGTGTTATCGGTCCGCTAGCAGAGGAGGGACCATGAATACGCAGGCTGCGGTCGAGATCGCGCATCTGCGCAAGGCCTACGGAGCGGTCGTCGCGGTCGACGACGTGTCGTTCTCGGTCGCGGAGGGCGAGATCTTCGGCGTCCTGGGGCCGAACGGTGCGGGCAAGACCACCACGGTCGAGTGCGTGCTGGGCCTCCGGTCACCAGATGCGGGATCGATCCGCGTGCTGGGTCTGGATCCGGGCCACGACCGGGAGGATCTGCATCTGATCGTGGGCGCACAACTCCAGGAGAGCGCGCTGCCGGCCAAGCTGCGGGTCGGGGAGATCCTCGACCTCTACCGGTCCTTCTACCGCGAGCCGGCCGACGTCGGGGAGTTCATCGACGCGCTCGGTCTGGCCGGGAAGCTCAAGGACTACTACCGGTCCCTGTCCGGTGGCCAGCGCCAGCGGCTGTCCATCGCGCTGGCCCTCATCGGCCGGCCGAAGATCGCCGTGCTCGACGAGATGACGGCTGGGCTCGATCCGCAGGCCCGGCGCGACACCTGGGACCTCATCGAGGGCGTGCGCGCCCGCGGGGTGACGATCCTCCTGGTGACGCACTTCATGGAGGAAGCCGAGCGGCTGTGCGACCGGGTGGCCCTCATCGACGCCGGCCGTGTCGTCGCGCTCGACAGCCCGGCCGGCCTGGCCGCACGGGCCAGCGGCGGGAAGACCATGCGGTTCGTGCCCTCCGCGTCCTTCGACGAGCGTCTCCTGAGCGAGCTTCCCGAGGTGCGCACGGTCGCCCGCAGCGGCCGGCGCGTCGTCGTCACCGGGACCGGAGAGCTGGTCAACGCGGTGATCCTCACCCTAGCGACGGCGGGCGTGACCGCCCGCGACGTGCAGCTTGATTCATCGACTCTAGAAGACGCCTTCGTCAAGCTCACCGGACGGCACCTGCACGAGGAAGGAGTCCTGGCATGAATACTCACACGTTGCCGCGGCCCAAGGCCGTGCTCTCGAAGACCCCGATCTCGAAGACCCCGATCTCGAAGACGCTGCGGCCGAAAACGGCACCGCGCGCCGCGTTCGGCAAGATCGTCCTCAACGAGGCCAGGCTCGCCTGGAGGCTGCCGGCCGGCTTGATCGGCGGCATCGCGCTTCCGCTGGTGCTCCTGATCATCTTCGGCGAGATACCTGCCTTCCATCAGACCCAAGCCAGCCTCGGGGGTCTGACCGCGTTCGACGTGTACGTCCCGATCCTCATTTCCTTCGTGATCGCGATACTCGGGCTCAACAGCCTGCCGCTTCCGCTGGTCTCCTATCGCGACCAGGGGATCCTGCGCCGGCTTTCGACTACGCCGGTGCCGCCGTCCTGGGTGCTGGCTGCCCAGCTCGTCGTCCAGTTCTGCATCGTCATGACCTCGCTGCTCATCCTCGTCGTCGTGAGCATGACGGTCTTCGGGCTCGAAGCCCCGAAAAACCCCGGCGGACTGGTGCTGTCGATCGTGCTGTCGATCGCCGCGCTCTTCGCCATCGGGCTATGCATCGCGGCGGCCGCCCGGAGCGGGACCGCCGCCCGCGCCATCGGTGCCGTGGCGCTCTACCCCATGCTGTTCTTCGCCGGCCTGTGGTTTCCGCGGGAGCTCATGCCGGTCATCCTCCAGGACATCAGCAACTTCACCCCGCTCGGGGCGTCGGTAGAAGCGATGCAGGACTCGATGCAGGGTCAGTTCCCGCCCGCAGAGCCACTGCTGGTACTGGCCGGGTACGCGCTGGTCTTCGCCTTCATCGCCAGGCGCTACTTCAGATGGGAATAAAGCCATCAGATATGCAAGCACAGGAGGCACCGGCCCGGGATAGCGGGATGGCCCGCTGTAGTGCCTCGAGCGCGTAGCCGCCACCGAACTGCTCCTCTCCTCGGCGAGCAGTTCGGTGGCCAGCTTACGGACGGTGACCTGCCGTCGTGACAGGAACCGGGTTGTGCTGGCGGGAGTGCTTCGCCTTCGGCAGCCGGGCTGTCATAGCGCGATCAGCTTGAGGGTAGGGTCAAGCTGGCGCAGGTCACCGGGATCTGAGGTGACGACGGGCTGGTCAGCGCGCCGGGCGCAGATCACCACGTGGGCATCGGCGATGTCGGAAGTCCCGCTGGCGGCCAGCAGCCTGCCGACGTTCGTCGCGTCGACCCGGCCTAGGCTGATGACGTCGGTGGTCGGCTGGCGGATCAGCCGTGAAAGCCGGACCTGCCGGTCAGGCCGCCGGATGGCCTGGGCCAGCGCGGAGGCTGGCACGGTGACCCGGGTGCCTGTCTCTCGCGCGCGGGCAAGGAGCACCACCACGCGGCGATCGTCCCGGTCCAGGGCTATCAGACCGCCAGCGTCAAGGGTGACTCCCGGCATCAGGCCGCCGGGCGCGTGTTCGTGCCGAGCACCTCATCGGCCCAGACACGCTCATCATCGGACAGCGGACCGCCGGTCTGGCGCAACGCCTCTGCGAGCATCGCACCCCATCCCGCAACGTCGTCCAGGGCGACTGCGACAGCGTGCTGCACGAATCCGGATACGCTCGGGATGGTCCGGGCCTGCACCAAGGAGCGGATCTGGTCGAGCTGGGCCTCGTCGAGCGTGACGGTGACCTTTTTCGTCGCCATACCACATACCATACCAGCGGTGCGGCGCTATCGGCCCGGCCCTGGGAAGGGACAGCCGGGCCTGCGCATCAGGCGGGCCGGGGTTCCCTGGGTAGGCCGAGGATCCGCTCGCCGATGATGTTGCGCTGGATCTGGCTGCTGCCGCCGTAGATGGTCTCGGCCCGGGACAGCAGGAAGGCCCGGGGCAGCGGCTCGAGCGCGTAGCCGTCACCGGTCACGGTCGCCTCCTCGGCGAGCAGTTCGGTGGCCAGCTCCAGCAGCCGCTGATGCTGGACCGAGGCGTACAGCTTGGCGGTGGCCGCCTGCGCCCCCGGCGTGCGCCCCGCGACCAGCTCGCCGATCGTGCGCAGCGCGGTGACGCGCATCAGCCGGACGGCGATCCAGGCGTCGACCAGCCGGTGGCTGAGCCCGCCGAGGCTGGCTCCGGCGCTGGCCCGGGCCCGGGCCAGGTCCAGCACGTGCTCCGCCTCCCGCTCGAACCCGAGCTGCTGCGGCATCAGCAGGGTGCCGCGCTCCACGCCGAGCGCCGCCATGGCCACCTTCCAGCCGTCACCCGGGACGCCGACGACCAGGTTGGCCCGGGTCCGCGCGCCGGTGAAGAAGACCTCGCAGAACTCGCCGTCGCCCAGCATGTTGGTAATCGGCCGGACCTGCACGCCCGGCTGACGGGCGGGCACGATCAGCAGGGAAAGACCGTGGTGCCGCGAGGACTGCGGGTCTGTCCGGCACAGCACGTACAGCCAGTCCGCCGACGCGCCGAAGGTCATCCAGATCTTCTGCCCGTCGATCACCCACTCCTGGCCGTCGAGCCTGGCCTGAGTACGTACCGAGGCCAGGTCGGACCCGGCGTCCGGCTCGCTGAAACCCTGCCCCCAGAACTCCTCGGCGGCCAGGATCTTCGGCAGGAACCTGGCCTGCTGCTCCGGGGTGCCGAACATCAGCAACGTGGGGCCGAACAGGTCCTGTCCCTGCACACCGAGGCGGTAGGGCGCCTGGGCGCGGGCGTAGAAGTACTCGAAGATGATCGCCTGGGCGAGCGTCGCCCCGCGGCCGCCGTACTCCGCCGGCCAGGTGAGCCCCAGCCACCGTCCCGCCGCCAGTTCCTTTTCCCACCGCAACCGGACATCCCACGCCGCGGAGTCGTCCGGCCCGCCCACGCCCCGGTGCTCCGCGAACTCGCCGACCAGGTGCTCATCCAGCCAGCTCCGTACCTCGTCGGCAAACGGCCGGTCTTCCGGCCGGATCTCGATCTCCATTCCTAAGCCTCCAGTCCCAACTGCGCGGCCAGCAGGTTACGGTGGTACCCCGGAGTGCCGAACATCGCCTCGGAGGTCTTGGCCCGCTTGAAGTACAGGTGGGCGGGATGCTCCCAGGTGAAGCCGATGCCGCCGTGCACCTGGATGAGGTCGCCCGCGATTTTCGAGTACGCAGCGGAGCAGTACACCTTGGCCAGGCTGGCGGCCAGCGGCACGTCCTCGCTGTCCCCTTCGAGCGCCCACAGGCCGTAATAAGCCGCCGAACGGGCCGCTTCCACCTCGGTCAACATGTCCGCGCACATGTGCTTGATGGCCTGGAACGAGCCGATCGGCCGCCCGAACTGGACCCGCATCCCGGCGTATTCAGCGGCCATCTCCACCGCCCGGGACGCGCCGCCGACCTGCTCGGCGGCCAGCAGGACGGCGGCGGTATGCAGCACGCGGCGGATCACCCGCCAGCCGTCAGCCTCGTCCCCGATCAGCCGGGCCGGCGTCCCCGTGAACTCTAGCTGCGCCTGCTTGCGGGTCTGGTCGAGGGTGGGCACGGGCACCCGCCGAAGGCCAGGCGCGCCGCCGTCCACGGCGAACAGGCCGATGCCGGTCGGCGTGCGCGCGCCGACCATGATGAGATCAGCAATGTGGCCATCCAGCACGTGCCGCTTGCCTCCGTCCAGCACCCACCCGGACCCCTTGGCCCCGCTCCAGCGGGCCCGCGTCCGCACGCTCGCCTCGTCCCAGCGGCCGGGCTGCTCCAGCAGGGCCAGCGTGCCGATGGTCGTGCCGGCGGCCAGGCCCGGCAGCAGGTCCTTCCTGGCCGCCTCGTCCGGGCAGCGCAGCAGGGCCTCGGTGGCCAGGGCCACGCTGGACAGGTAGGGTGCGCACAACAGTGCCCGGCCCATCTCCTCGAAGACGATGCCGAGCTCCACGTAGCCGAACCCAGCTCCCTCGTACTCCTCGGGAACGGCCAGACCAACCAGCCCGAGCTGGTCGCTCAGCTGCCTCCAGACCGCAGGGTCGTAGCCAGCGGGGGTGGCCATCAGCTCGCGCACGGTCTGGCCGGCCGACTTGCTGGCCAGGAAGTCGCGCACGGTGACCCGCAGTTCGAGTTGTTCGTCCGTGAAGAGGAAGTCCATCCGGCCTCCAGGCTCGCCGCAGTCTACGACCGCGCAGTTCATTACAGTAAAATCATACAACTAGTTATACTATCTGTCATGGTGCGTGCGGACTACCGCGCGACCACGAGGGAAGGTGCGGCCCGATGACCGACCGTTACGCGGATTTCCCGAGCCTGCGCTGCGAGACGCTGGACTCGGGGGTACTGCAGATCGTGCTGGACGCACCGCGGCTGAACGCGGTGGGCGCGCAGATGCACCGGGATCTCGCCGACGTCTGGGCCGTGGTGGACCGCGACGACGACGTCCGCTCGGTCGTCGTCCGGGGTGCGGGCACGGCGTTCTCGGCCGGGGGCGCCTTCGACATGATCGAGGACATGACCCGGGACGTCGCCGTCCGCGCCCGGGTCCTGCGCGAAGCGCGGGACCTCGTCTACGGGGTGATCAACTGCTCCAAGCCGGTGGTCTCGGCCATCCGCGGCCCGGCGGTCGGAGCCGGCCTGGTGGTCGCGCTGCTGGCGGACGTCTCGGTGGCCGGGCGGTCCGCCAAGATCGTGGACGGCCACACCCGGCTGGGTGTCGCGGCCGGGGACCACGCGGCGATCTGCTGGCCGCTGCTGTGCGGCATGGCCAAGGCCAAGTACTACCTGCTCTCCTGCGCGCCGCTGACCGGCGAGGAGGCGGAGCGCATCGGCCTGGTGTCATGTTGCGTCGACGACGACGAGGTGACCGAACGGGCCATGGCGATCGCCCGGGACCTGGCCAACTTGCCGGCCACCGCGGTGCGCTGGACCAAGTACTCGCTGAACAACTGGTACCGCCAGGCCGGCCCGCTGTTCGACGCGTCGCTGGGGTATGAGTTCTTCGGCTTCGGCCTGCCCGAGGCCCGCGAGGGACTGGCGGCCCTGAAGGAGAAACGGCCACCCGATTTCCGGGCCGTTGAGGATGCGCAGGAAGGATCACGATGACCACACACCCCGACGACACCTACCCGCCGCTGCTGGTCCAGGGCCAGACGTGGGAGGAGATGACCGTCGGCAGCGTATTCCGCACCGCGGCCCGCACCATCACAGAGACCGACCTGATCACGTTCGTCACCTGGAGCGGTTTCAACGAGGCGCTGTTCCTGGACGCCTCGCACGCCGCCGCGGGCGGGTACACCGGGCGACTGGTCCCCGGTGCCCTGGTCTACTGCCTCGGCGAAGGGCTGGTCATCCAGACCAACGTGATCAACGGGACCGGCCTGGCGTTCATGTCCATGGATCTGTCGATCAAGCGGCCCGCCTATGTCGGGGACACCATCCACGTGGTGGTCGAGGTGACGCAGGCGCGCGCGGCGAGCACCGGCCAGCGCGGCGTGGTGACCACTGCGAACAGCGTCCGCAACCAGCACGGTGAGGATCTGCTGATCTACACGCCCGTCCGGCTGATCCGCGGCCGCGGCTACCAGCCCCCGGGCGAAGCCCTCTAGGCGTCACGGCGGAGCAGCACGACCGCCGCCACGATAATAAGGATGGCGGCGATCAGGACGAAGATGCCGGCCTCGATCCCCTGGAACGCCCAGTAACGGCCGGCGGGCTGGTAGGTAAGGAAGGCCCGGAAGCTGGCCAGGGCGTCCCGGCAGGACGGCGAAACGTCAGCGGCGCCCCGGCTCACGCTCGCACAGGAAGCCGGGAGGTAACCGAAGGGGATGTTATAAACCGCGGCTCCGTTCGGGGCCGGGACCAGTTGGCCGTGCGGACCGAGGACGCCCTGCGCGACCTGCCAGTAGGATCCGGCAGGCGTGTATCCGCTCAATACGCTGTGCGTGACGGTGATCGCGCTCATGTAGTGCGGGCGAAGCCAGAGGGTGACCGTCGCGCGGACGGCAATGAACCCGGCGAGGGTGACGGCCAGCGCCGGCAGGGTGCGACGTAGCAGCGCGCCAGCGCAGATGCCGAGGGCCATCGCGAACAGCGCGTAGGCCACCGGGACGATGCCCATGATGTCGAACCGGCCGGGCTTGAACTGATCAAGCTGCAGGGCGTTGTCCGGTCCGGACCACCAGGTCACGAGGGCAGAGATGACGCCGCCCCAGACCGTCGCGGCGAGCAGCATCCAGCCGGCCTTCACCGCGAGCCAGTGCTTGCGCGTGACGCTCTGCATCCAGGCGAACTGATGAGTGCCTGTCTCGAGCTCGGCTGCCACCAGCGGGGCACCCCAGAACAGTCCGACCAGAGCCGGTGCGCCCAGGGTCATGATGACCAGGAAGCCGACCGCGTGGCTGCCGAGGAACAGCGTGCTCGCGAGGTCCGCGCAGTTGTGGTTCGCGGTGCAAGCGGCGAGGGCGGACTGGTACTGAGAGGCCATCTGCAGGCCGGTGATCAGCAGCAGGACGGCGAGCGCGGCCAGCAGGGCGGCGCCCACGTAGAACTGGGCGCGGTGCTGACGCCAGACGAGCCAGGTCATTGGTCTTCTCCAACCGTGGTTAGGTGCGCCATGGGCGGCGCGGCGTCCTGGCCCATGCTCTGCTGGCTCATGTAGGCCAGCACCATTTCTTCGAGCCCGACCTCGTCGCTCTCCCAGCCCGGGTCGATCACCGGGGCGTCCCCGCGGACGAGCAGGGTGGTCTGGCGGGCGGTGCGCACGGCCTGCACGACGGTGTGGGTCCTCTCGATCGCCGTGGTGTCCTTGCGCGGGCCGATCAGGACGTGGTGCTCAGCCAGCAGCGCGTCGATGTCGCCGCACAGCTGGACCCGGGACGCGGCCAGCAAGATCAGGTGGTCGGCGACCCGTTCCAGGTCGGCGAGCAAGTGCGAGGACAGCACGACGGTCAGGCCGCCGTCGGCGACCGCTTCGGCCAAGCTGGCCAGGAAATGCCGCCGGGCCAGCGGGTCCAGCGCGGCGACCGGCTCGTCGAGAAGCAGCAGCCTGGGCTTCTTGGCCAGGGTCAGCGCCAGCGCCAGCTGGGCTCGCTGGCCACCGGACAGCGAGCCCGCCGCCCGGTCCAGCGGGATGTTCAGCGACCTCAGCCGGTCCGGTACGGATGCGGCGTCCCAGCGGCGGTTCAGGTGCGCGCCGATGCCGTTGTGATCGTCGGCGGTGAACCGCCGGTACAGCGGCATCTCCTGGGCGAGGTAGCCGATCTCGGCCAGGAAGACCGGGTCCTGGCGGGGTGTGCCGCCGAGCACCGCCATCTCCCCAGCGGTCGGCCTGGCCAGCCTGGCCAGCAGGCGCAGCAACGTGGTCTTGCCTGCGCCGTTCGGGCCGATCAGCGCCGATATCCGCCCTTCGGGGACGGTGATGGTGCAGTCGCTCAGGCCGCGGACCCGGCGGTACCGCTTGGACAGCCCGCGGGTCTGGATTACCGGAGTCATGCGATCTCCTCTTCCTCGTCGGCGGCTGCGCGCAGCGTGACGCGCAGGAGCGACTCGATCGACTCGTTGTCGAGCCCGGCCTCGCGCGCGTGCCGCACCCACCGGGCCAGGCTGCGGCCCAGCCGTGCGTGGGTGCCTGGCGGCGGCCCGGGCGGGCGTTTCAGCACGAACGTGCCATGGCCGGCCCGGGCTTCGATCAGGCCCTCGCGTTCGAGGTCGCGATAGGCCTTGAGCACCGTGTTCGGGTTGACGGCCGTCGCTGCGACGACCTCCCGCACTGGCGGGAGCTTGTCGCCCACGTCCAGCAGGCCCATCCGCAGTGCCTGCCGGACCTGCTGGACGATCTGCAGATACGGCGGGACCACCGAGCGGCCGTCAACGCGGAAGCTGATCACCTTGCTCCTAATGTCTTAGATGACTAAGACACTAGATCGATGGACTCGGATTGTCAACGCGGCTGGTAGCATCGATACTTGACAAGCTAAATTATTTAGCTGATTCTAGAGGCATGAGGCGTTCAAGAATGAGTCTGTGGCTGGACCGGCTGCGCAGATCGCTGGGGCCTCCGCCGCCGCCGCCCCGGCGCTACTTCTCGTCCCGCTGCTGGCCCGCCGCCCGCGGCCCCGCCCGCCCGGCTCGCCGAACGTCGCCGTCCGTGCGGGTTAGCGCCCAGCCGGCCCGATCCATAGCGGCCCGCCGCCGCTGATGACCGTGATGGAGCGGCCGGCGGCGGGGTCGGTCGCGATGCCCACCGACTGCGGGCCGCCGCCGCTGTCGGCGTTCAGCGCGTAGGGACCGCCCGGCACGGCTAGCTGCGCGGAGCCGCCGTCGGTGCTGACCGTCAGCGTGTCCGGGGCCGCGGAGAAGGCCAGCCGCGCGTCGCCGCCGCCCGTAGTGATCGTGACGGTCGTGGCGGTGACGCCCTGGGCGGTCAGGGGCCCGCCGCCGGTGTCGGCGCTCAGTGTGCCGGCCAGGCCGTCCAGCAGCAGCGGCCCGCCGCCGGTGCTGACGGTGAGCGGCCCGCCGATCCCGGCGGCGCGCACCGGCCCGCCGCCGGAGTCCAGGTTCGCCCCGGCGATCCCGGAGACGGTCACCGGAGCGCCCTCGGTGGTCACGGTGGCGGTGACGCCCGATGGCACGGTCACCGAGAAGCTGACGTCGCAGTTGGAGTTGGCACACGCGGGGTCGCCCAGGCTGAGGTGGCCGCCGGACACCGACTGCGCCACCGCAGGCGGACCGCCCGCCTGCGGATCGTAATTGAGGATTTCCGTGACCTCGACGCGGCGGACCGGTCCGGCCGATACCTGCACCGGGTCGCCGTAGCTCTGCACGGTCAGGCTGGTGACCGGCTGCGGCACCGTTACCGTCCGGCTCGCGGTCTGCGCCGGCTGCGCGTGCTCGGCCTGCCCGGCTGAGGTGATGAGGCGGGTACCGGGGACGACGAGGGCCGCCGTGGTGACCAGGCCGGACAGGCCCCAGATCCAGCGGCCGCGGGCGGCTACCGCGCGCATGGCAGGTCCACCGTGAGCAGGGTCGGCCCGCCGGGCGGGCTGGCGATATCGAAGGTTCCGTCGACCGACGCGGCGCGCTTGGCCAGGCCGGCCAGGCCGGTGCCGCGGGCCGGGTCGGCGCCGCCCACGCCGTCGTCGCTGACGATGATGTGCAGCCGGTCGTTGGCACGTTGCACGACCACCTCCGCCTGGCTCGCCTGGGCGTGCTTGGTGATGTTGGTGAGGCCTTCGGAGACCACGAAGTAGGCGACCGCCTCGATCATGGGCGGCGGTCGGTGGGGCACGTCCACGGTCAGCCGGACCGGGATCGGCAGCCGCGCCGCCACGCCGGAAAGCGCCGCGTCCAGGCCGCGGTCCTCGAGCACGGCCGGGTGCAGGCCGCGGACCAGGTGGCGAAGCTCGAGGAGGGCGGCCTTGGCCTCCTCGTGGGCCTCGGCGATGACCTGATGAGCCTGCGCCGCGTCGGGGCGTTCAGCGCGGGCCATGCCCAGCCGCATCGCGAGCGAGACCAGCCGCTGCTGGGTGCCGTCGTGCAGGTCCCGCTCCAGGCGGCGCCGCTCGGCGTCGGCGGCGTCGACCACGCCTGCCCGGGTCTGGGCCAGCCGTTCCACCTGGTATTCCAGCTCCTCGGCGCGGCTCGGGCCCAGCAGCGCCCGGGCGGCTCTGGCGTCCAGCGCACCGACCGCGGCGGTGAGCCACGGGGCGGTCACCAGCAGCGCGATCCCGCCGGCGGTCAGGTAGGCGTCCATCGAGATGTTGGAGAAGGGCGGCAGGTGCCCGGGTAGCGGCGACGACTGGCCGCGCTGGAGCAGGCTTCCCGCGGGCAGCGTCCAGGCGTAGGCGTACACCAGGGCGTACAGGATTCCCGCCAGCCACATCCCGAGGGCAATGATGGCGGCCACCGCCAGCGCCGGGGCAGCTAGCAGGTGGTAACCGAGCTGGCGCCAGGTGGCCCGCGTGCGGGCCGCCGTGACGATCCCCCGCGCGCTCAGCCGGTCGGGTATGACCGGCTGCGGCGGTATCAGCACGCCGGCGGTGGCCCGCAGCCGATGGCGCTGGATCGCGGTGAGCAGCGGCACCGCAAGGAACACGGCTACCAGGAGGAGAAGAGGCCACAGCCCTCTAGGCCTGGCCAAGGAGCTCAAGACCACGAGGAGCAGCGGGACAAGCTGCGCCGGGATTCCCCCGGCCAGGTACAGGGCCTGGCCCCAGGCCCGCGGCGACCACGGGACGCGGCGGTACCGCCGGGTCGGCGCGCCGCGAGGCAGGACGGAGGTGGCCATGACGTCCACGGTACGCGTGCGGGCCGGGCCCGCCCATCCAGCAGGGTTCACGGTCGGGGGTGGTGCTAGCTTCACCCCGGATTCGGGCTCCTGGGCCACTGCGCGCGGCCGCCCGGATGCGCCATCCTGGCATCCGCGGCCGGGCCTGCCGGGTTCCCGAGCCCACCCGGCCCGGCCGGCTAATTCCGTATTGAGAGGATCCGATGAGACAGCAGAGGGTGCCCGACGCCGACGGCGACGTGATCCGGATCAACGGCGTGACCAAGACCTATCAGGCCGGTGCGCGGCCGGCGCTGGCGGACGTCAGCCTGAGCGTGGCGGCCGGGGAGGTGGTGGCCGTCATGGGTCCCTCGGGCAGCGGGAAGTCCACGCTGCTCAACCTCATCGCCGGGCTGGACCGGCCCACCGCCGGCACGGTCACCGTGGCGGGGCGGCAGATTGACGCCCTCGGCGAGAGCGCGCTGGCCCGGTTCCGGGCCCGGCACGTCGGGATCATCTTCCAGTTCTTCAACCTGCTGGACGACCTCACCGTGGAAGACAACGTGCTGCTGCCTGCCCAGCTGGCGGGTGCCTCGCGCCAACAGGCGCGAGCGCGGGCCGACGACCTGCTGGCGCGGATGGGCATCGAGCAGCACAAGAACGCCTACCCGGCGCGGCTGTCCGGCGGCCAGCGGCAGCGGGTGGCGATCGCCCGGGCGCTGGTGAACTCCCCAGAGCTGCTGCTGGCCGACGAGCCGACCGGGGCGCTGGACACCGCCACCGGGCAGGAGATCGGCGCGCTGCTGCGCCAGCTCAACGCCGGCGGGCAGACTCTGGTGCTGGTTACCCACGACCCGGCCCTGGCCGAGCGGTACGCGGCTCGCACGGTACGGCTCGTGGACGGCCAGCTGGCCGGCGCGGATGTGGGAGTGCCGGCATGAGCTGGCTCGGAGCGATCAGGACCGCCACCGGCGGCATGCTGCGGCACAAGGTGCAGGCGGTCGTGATCGGCATGGTGCTGCTGGTCTCCACCGCCTCGGCCACGCTCGGCTTCGCGCTGCTCGCGGCCAGCAATACGCCGTTCATCCATGCATTCGGCACCCAGCGCGGCGCGGACGTGACCGTCACCGTGAACGCGGCGCGCGCTACCTCGGCGGAGCTGGCCGCCACCGGTACCCTCGGCGGAGTCACCGCGGCGGCCGGGCCGTTCGCTGAGGCAACCGTCCCGGTGCAGTCCGGCGGCCAGCCGTTCGGGCAGCTCCTGCTGGCCGGGCGCGCCTCGCCCGGCGGCCCGGTCGACAACGTGGTGCTGAACGCCGGGCACTGGCCGGACGGCCCGGGCCAGGTCGTGCTGGACGGCAGCCAGATCCCGGGTCAGGGGGGCGGGCCGCAGCTGGGCAGCACGCTCACCGTCACGGGGGTGCCGGGTGCCCCGGCCCTGACCGTGGTCGGTTTCGCCAACTCGATCACGAACACCGCCGACGGCTGGGTCACCCCCGGCCAGATCGCCCGCCTACGGGGGCCGGGCGGTCCGGCCAGCGCGCAGCTGCTGTACCGGTTCGCCAGCGCCGGCAGCTACGCCCAGATCCGCGCCGACGTGGCCGAGGTGACCAGGGCGCTGCCGCCGGGCACGGTGACCGGCGCCGGCTCCTGGCTCGCGGCGGAGCACGCGGCGGCCGGCAACGGGGCCATCATGGAGCCGTTCGTGGTCGCGTTCGCGCTGATCGGCCTGGCCATGGCGGTGCTCATCGTCGGCAACGTGGTTAGCGGCGCGGTCGTCGCCGGGTACCACCGGATCGGCGTGCTCAAGAGCCTGGGCCTGACCCCGGCCCAGGTCGCGGTCGCGTACCTGAGCCGGGTCGGCTGGCCGGCCCTGGCCGGCTGCGTGGCCGGGGTGGTGGCAGGCAACCTGCTGGCGGTCTCGGTGCTGCACCAGTCGTCCGCTGCCTACGGGGTCGGCAGCCAGCAGGTGCCGTGGTGGGCCTCGGTCGCCGCCCCGGTCGGGATGCTCGCGCTGACCGCGCTAGCCGCGCTCGGGCCCGCGCTGCGCGCGGGACGGCTGTCCGCCGTGCAGGCGATCGCGGCGGGTCGCGCCCCCCGGGCCGGCCGCGGGTACGCCGCACACCGCCTCGCCGCCCGACTGCGCCTGCCACGGCCGGTCGGCCTGGGTTTCGCGGCGCCGTTCGCCCGGCCCGCCCGCACCATCGTGTCGCTCGCCGCGATCGCGTTCGGCGCCACCGCGGTGATCTTCGCGTTCGGGCTGAACGCCTCGCTGAGCCGCGCCGCGGCCAGCCAGACCCACTCCGCCACCGCCCCGGTGCAGATCCAGCAGGTCGGCCCGGGGACGGGGGCTGGCCCGCAGCAGTCGCCCGACGCGGCCCAGAACGCCGTGGTGACCGCCGCGCTGCGCGCCCAGCCCGGCACGCAGCACGACGTGGCCGTGTACGGCGCGGAGGTCAAGGTCCCCGGCGTCGCGCAGAGCGTGAACGCCCAGGCGTTCGGCGGCGACGCCTCCTGGATCGATTACGGCATCATCGTCGGGCACTGGTATGACGCGCCGGGCGAGGTCGACGTCAACACCGCGTTCCTCACCGCCAGCGGCCTAGCCGTCGGCGACACCGCCACCGTGACCATGGGCACCGACCCAGCGAGCGAGGTCACCGTGCGGATCGCCGGAGAGGTGTTCCACCCGTCCAACGAGCCCACGCTGTACGGCAGCACGCAGACGCTGCCCGGCATGGCCACGACCGCGAGCCTGCAGGAGTACTACGTGGGGCTGCGGCCCGGCACCAGCGCCACCGCGTACATCCAGGCGGTGAACGCACGGCTGGGCTCGCGCAGCCCCTGGGGGGCCACCAGCCCGGATGGCGGCCAGTTCTACCAGATCGCCAGCGCGCTGGTCGGCCTGCTGGCGCTCATGGTCGCGGTCGCCGCGGGCCTCGGCGTGCTCAACACCGTGCTGATGAGCACCCGGGATCGGGTGCACGACCTCGGGATCTTCAAGGCGCTCGGCATGCGGCCCGGCCAGATGCTCACCATGGTGGTGAGCTGGGTCGCCGGTCCCGCCATCCTGGCCGCGGTGATCGCGGCACCCGCCGCGGTCGCGCTGACCACGGCCACCCTGAACGCGATGGCCGGCACCGCGCACACCGGCATTCCGGCCAGCTTCAGCCAGGTCTTCCCCCCGGCTCGGCTGGCGCCGCTGTCCCTGGCCGCTCTCGCCATCGCGGCCGCCGGGGCGCTGCTGCCCGCGGGCTGGGCGGCCCGGGCCCGCCCGGCCACAGCGCTACGCGCCGAGTGAGGAGCCGGCGGTGAAGCGGCACCCATCCCGGTCGTCCGGTGCCATAACGTGGGACCCGTGACAGGCGAGCCGGGGACGGTCGGCGCTATGGGGCCGGGCCGCCCCCGGGTGGTGATCGCCGAGGACTCGGTGCTGCTCCTGGCCGGCCTGACCAAGCTGCTCGAGAGCGCCGGGTTCGAGGTCGCGGCCACCGCGGGCGAGGCCTCCGGGCTGCTTGCGGCGGTAGAGCGCGAGCAGCCCGACGTGGTGATCGCCGATGTCCGGATGCCGCCGAGCCACACCGACGAGGGCATCCGCGCCGCGCTGGTGATCCGCAGCCAGTGGCCGGACATCGCGATCTTGGTGCTGTCACAGTACGTGGAGGAGCGGTACGCCGCCGACCTGCTGTCGGCGAACACCCGCGGCGTCGGCTACCTGCTGAAGGACCGGGTGGCCGACGTGGCCGAGTTCCTTGACGCGCTGCGCCGGGTGGCGGCGGGCGGAACCGCGCTGGACCCGGAGGTGGTGGCCCAGCTGCTGGTGCGCCGGGGCGGGGATCCTTTGGACCACCTGACGCAGCGGGAACGTGCCGTGCTGGCCATGATGGCCGAGGGCCGCTCCAACGCGGAGATCGGCGCGACCCTGGTGATCACCGACAGCGCGGTGAGCAAGCACATCAACTCGATCTTCGCCAAGCTGGGCCTGTACCCGGGTGACACCGGCCACCGGCGGGTGCTCGCGGTGCTCCGCTACCTCGGCGCAGGCCCGGCCGGACCCACTACCTGACCCGCGCCATTCGGCGCCCCGCCTGCCCCCAAACCCACCCATTCCCCCATACCGGACCCCGCAGGCTGGCGTGGCAGGCCGCAAAATCAATGAACGTGGCGCTCTAGTGACTCTTCCGGGCAGAGTGCCGTTTTTCGCTGGGATCGCGCGTCCTCGTCTGGGGGGCGCGGGCTCCTGGCCCCGTCTGCCGCGCTGCTGGGAACTTGAGGAAGCTTGCCTGGGCCGTGGTCCGGGTTTGGCTGGCTGGTCAGGCTCGTTCGCAGTGGGCAGGACGCCTCCGGCGAGCCGCGCGGATGCTGGCTGGCGGTGATGAAGCGGCCGTCGCCCTGCGAGCGATCCGTTATGTCCGGTTATGAGGAAACCTCAGGGTGAGGCATTCCGGGCGCGGACCATGATCGTGTGCAGTTCGGGACAAATATTGTCCCGAACTGCTCATGATCATGAAACAGCCGTGCGAGGGGTGCCTTTTAGGGTCCTGGTAGTGCGTCTGCCGGGGCCTGTGTGTCACAAGGCCCGAGATGGCCGCGCCTGGCCGGCCGCGCCGGCCGCGCCGGGTCGCACCGGGAACGTGGCCTCGATCACCAGACGACCCGCTGACCTGGCCTGATAGTTGCGGGATTTATCAAAGACTTTCTAGCAGGTAGAGAGCCACATTCATTGACTCGCGGGGGGAGGGGGACGGTGCGGGTGGCGAGAGGGCGGCGGGTGGGGTCGGGGAGTCGCAGAAGCGGCCAGGGCAATACTTGAGGCGTCAAGTTCCAGGTCTAGTATTGGAGTCATGGGCATCTCAGACGCCGCCAAGAGTGACGGCGGTGAGACCAGGTGGCTCGATGAGGAGGAGCGAGCGGCATGGCTGGCCGTCGTCGCGATGATGCTGAGGCTGCCGCCGGAACTCGACAGCCAGCTCGCGAGTTCCGCGGGGCTGACGTTCTTCGAGTATCTGCTCCTGGCTCGGTTGGCTGAGCAGCCGGACCAGCGAGTTCAGATGACCCGGCTGGCGGCCTTGACGAACGGATCCCTCTCGCGTCTGTCCCACGTAGCCAGCCGTCTTGAGCAGCGCGGGCTCTTGCGCAGAGCCCGCGCCACCACGAGTCCTCGTTACATGGAGGCCATCCTCACGCCGGCCGGCTACCGGCTGGTCGTCAAGGCCGCGCCCGGGCACGTGGAGAAGGTGCGCGAGTTGGTCATTGACTCGCTCTCGCGCACTCAACTCCGCGCGCTTACGGTCGCGGGGCGCCGGGTGCTTGCCAACATTGATCCCGGGAGCGACTGGCCACCGTGAGGTTTCCGGCGGTCGGCCGGTGGTGTTCGTCTTAGGACCGGTCGGCGGCGTCGCGCCGCGGCCGACGGCGATACTGACGGCACTAGCCGGTTTGATACGAGCGCGCCCCCGCTGGCCACTGCGGCATGTACTTGCTGAATAGCGCCTTCAGCGAGTCCCAGGTCGGGAACTTCCAGCCGAGGGTCGCATCGACGTACGTCGTGTTGCCCCGGTCGAAGAACGACATGGTCCGATCCGGGCTGTGGGCACTCTTCGCGGCCAGATACTCGTCGATGAGCCGGACGACGCCGCCGGGCGTGGAGAATTGCCCGGCGGCTGCCGGACCCTCGGCGCCGGCCGGACCCTCGGCGGCCGCTGTCCTCACGCTCAACGCGAGGATCCCCGCGACGACTGTGAGCGCAGCGGCAACCCGGACAAGCGCGGCCCGGCCAGGAACCTCGGGCCTCTGCAGCTTCATAGAACCACCTCCTGAGGAGCGGCCGGCTCTGCACCGGTCACCACGTTTGTAAAAACTTGAAGAATCAAGTTGATATTTCAAGTTTCTGCCGCGGCAGCCGACTTGTCAATGATGAATATGACGGGCCGTTCCGGGGAACGGGTCTGACGTGGGGTTCACAACGACGATCGGGATACGGCGCGGGGACGGCGCGGCGGGCCGGGGACCGAGGCGGAGGGCTGGCACGGCCGTCGTCATGGCGCTGGCCCTGCTGACGGCGGCGTGCTCAGGCAGCGGGCACGGTACGAGCCAGGCGAGTCCGGCGGCCAACGCTCAGACCAGGGCCGCGACGCCTAGCGCCGCGGTGGCCGTCCCCGAGGTGAAGATAGCGCCCGCGAACGGCGCCGCCGACGCCGACCCGTCGGCCGGTATCACCGTCACGGCCACCAGCGGCACGCTGAGGGGTGTCACCGTGCGTACCTCCGGCGATGCCGTATCCGGCGGCCTCAGCCAGGGCGGCACGGTCTGGCGCAGCCAGTGGGCGCTTGACGTCTCGCAAACCTACACGGTGACGGCCATGGCGTCCGCGAGCGGCCGGGGCATCGTCACCGCCACGAGCACGTTCCGCACGCTGACGCCGGGCCGGACGTTCACCACCGAGATCCTCGAGGGCTACCACCAGACCTACGGCGTGGGAATGCCGGTCATCTTGTACTTCAGCCAGCCGATCACCGACAAGGCCGCGGTCGAGCGGGCGCTGCAGATCACCACGTCGAAGCCGGTGGTCGGCGCGTGGTACTGGGACGACCCCTGCAACATGGCCCCCACCTGCGCCTACTTCCGCCCGCGGGACTACTGGCCGGCCGGCACCACGGTCAGCTTCACCGGGCACCTGAACGGGGTGCAGGGCGCGCCGGGCCTGTACGGCTACCACACCCTGACCCAGACGTTCGGCATCGGTCCGTCGCTGGTGGCGATAGGGAACACCGCGACGCACCGCACCCAGATCTACGACAACGGCAAGCTCCGCTATGACTGGCCGATCAGCTCCGGCCGGCCCGGCGACGACACGCCCGACGGGAGCTACCTGACCATCGAGAAGGCCAACCCGGTGCAGATGACCGGCCCGGGATACAGCATCTCGGTTCCGTGGTCGGTGCGGTTCACCTTCAGCGGCGATTACTACCACGACGCGTACTGGTCCGTGGGCCAGCAGGGCTTCCAGAACGTCAGCCACGGCTGCGTCAACCTGCCGCCCGCCGACGCCGAGACGTACTACAACCTCGCCGTGCCCGGTGACCCCATCACGATCACCGGCAGCCCGAAGGCCGGCACCTGGGACAACGGCTGGACCGAATGGTTCCTCAGCTGGCCGCGGTACCTCCAGGGCAGCGCCCTGCACGAGGCGGTACAGGCCGGGCCGGGCGGCAGCACGTTCGTCAACCCCGCGACGCTGCCCGCCTCGACCGCGACCGCGCCGCTGCAGACCGCGCCAGCCAGCAACTCCGCCGCCCGCTAGCCGGTTCGCTGGGTGGCGGCGTGCCGGGCGATTCGTTCGGCGCGCAGCGCTGAGCGGCGGACCTTCCCGGCGTCATCGCGCAGCGGGGCGGTAGCGCGCTCGATCACGCGGGGCAGTTTGTACGGGGCGAGCCGCTGGCCCAGATAAGCCGTCAGATCCTCATCGGATACCGGTTCGGACAGCTCGACGATGGCGTAGGGAACATTGCCCAGGTCTTCATCGGGCCAGCCGATCACGCAGCTGGACTGCACGGCAGGGTGCTCGTCCAGGGCGGCCTCGATCTCCGCCGGGTAGACGTTCGCTCCTCCGACCAGGATCATGTCCGCGAGGCGGTCGGTGATGTACACGTAGCCGTCGGCGTCGACCTTTCCGATGTCGCCGAGCGACTCCCAGCCGTCGGCGGCGCTGCGTGCCGTCGCGCCGATGTACCGGTACGGCGATGGGGCGCCTGTGCCCCGGCGCATCCAGATTTCCCCCTCCTGGCCCGTGGGAACGGGTCGGCCGTCGCGGTCACGTATCTCTATCTCGCCCAGCACCGGCCGGCCGGCCGACCCCCGGTGAGCGAGCCATTCTGTCCCGGTGATGACCGTCAATGCCTGCAGTTCGGTGCCGCCGTAGAGCTCGAGCACCTTCTCGGGGCCGAGCCAGTCGATCCACGCCTGCTTGAGCCACGGCGGGCACGGCGCGGCCATGTGGAAGGCCACCTCCAGGGCGGAAACGTCGGTCGCCAGACGGACCGCCTCGGGCAGACGCCAGATGCGATGCATCATGGTCGGCACCAGGTACAGCCAGCTCACCCGGTACTTCTCGACCAGGTGCAGCGTCTGCGCCGGGTCGAACCGGGACATCAGCACGACGTGGTTACCCAGCATCATCCCGGCCGCCGTGACCACGAACGGCGCGTTGTGGGTGACCGGCCCGGTTACCAGGACGCACCCGCCAGGACGCAGGCGCGTCAGAGCGCCGAGCCCGCTCACGTTCTCAACCACGGCGGGCGAGGTGGCCGCGATCAGCTTCGGCCGGCCCGTGCTCCCGCCGCTGGTAACGATCTTCCACATCGGCGATACGCCCGGCGTGAACGGGCCAGCGGGAAGCTGCCGGGGCACCGACTCCAGCGTCGGCCGTGCTCCCGCCTCTGACGGCGGCACCCCCACGACCAGTGCCGGACGTGCCAGGTCCACGATGGCGGAGCGTTCCAACGGCGGGAGCCGGTCAGAGATCGGCTGCGGCACGGCACCGACCGCCCACGTCGCGAACAGGCTCTCCACGAGCCCTTACCGAACCTATCCTCTAGCCGCAAACGACGAGGCTGGCTGTCACCGCGGAATTCCTCCTCCTGCTCCATGTGCAGCGGCCAGGGGCGGTTCGCCGCCCAGAATGACACCGTGATCACCTCTCATTGTGTCGCAATTCGGGGCGACCCGGGCGCATCAACGCCACCCCGGTGGCCCTGCGGTGCTACCGGATCGGGGTCTTCGTGACCGGGCGAGGTCACGCGGAGTATCCGCCAGCAGGACAGAACGGCGGCCAGGGCCAGGAGCACGTTGCGTGCCACCAGAACGCCGGTGACCGCGTTGGATCCGTTGAGCAGGCTGTGCCACCAGATAGGGAAGATCAACTGCGTGAGCCCGGCCGCGGCCAGCACGGCCAGCGCGGCCGGGCGCTGCGTGGTTGGCCCGGTGGCCAGGCACACCGCGGCGAGGCCGGTGACCCAGAGCAGGTACTGCGGGCTGAGCACCGGGCTGGCCACGAGGAACAGCAAGGTCGCGGCCAGCGGCGCGTCAGCCGCGAACTCCGGCCGCCACCTGGCGCGGCCGCGGGCGATGAGCAGCCGCCAGCCGATCACCGCCGCCGCGGCGAGGACGAGGCCCAGGCGGCACGCGTCCTGCGCGAGCGCCACGTGCTCCCCGCTGAGCTGGTACGCGCCGAACCGGTACACCATCGTCCCGGGCCAGCCAGCATGCCGCCAGATCATGAACGGCGTCGCCGCGACCGATTCGATCTCGACGCCGCGGGCATTCTGGTGCGCGAGGAAGCTCCCCGTTTCGCTGGCGAAGATGACGTAGACCGCGGCCAGCACGGCCGCCGCTGCGGCAGCACCACGGCGCCACTGGCCGGGAGCCATCCCGGCCAGCAGCGTGACCGGCCAGACCTTGACCGCCATCCCGGCTCCGATCAGGGCGCCGCGGACGCCGCCCCGCCCGGTCACGCACAGGGCGGCGACCGAAAGCGTGACCGGCACCACGTCGAACCGGCCGACGATGACCGGGCCGAGCAGTGGCACGCCGCAGACCCAGTACCAGGCTCCGGCCAGGGACCCGCCGCGCCGGGCCGACCAGCACAGCATGAGGGTGATGGCCAGGTCGCAGCCGATGGCCAGGAACATGAAGTCTTCCACGTAGCTGCCTGGCAGCCGGCCGGGCAGCCAGAAGACCAGCGCTGCGCCCGGCGGGTACTGCCACCTCGGGTCGGCCACCGGGAAAGTGCCGTGGGCGAAACAGCATGCGTACCACCGCTGGTACAGGCCCGCATCACCGTCGCGGCCCGGGACGGTGGCGTGCAGGTAAAGGCTCGTCCGCGTCGCGAGCCATACCAGCCACAGCACGGACGACGGGATGCTCTTCCGCGCCCTCATGTCCCCAGCATGACGGATCGGCGGTCTCAGTACGGTGACCGCATCCTTCGCCAAGCGGTAGAGGAAGTTAACCTCGTATGCTTATTAATTGACATCCTCCCCCGCCTGAAGGCGGGGGATCCCAGCTACCCGCCGTCCGGTTAAGGAGGCAAGCAGTTGAGGTTCGCGGTTCACGGGCCGGGCTGCCCCGTCGCGTCCCCGCGCAGTCACGGCGTGCCCCGCCGCGATGTTGATGGCCGCGTTCACGTCCGCGTGGCCGGCGAAACCGCAGGCCGTGCACCGGAAGACGGCTTGACTCTCACGCGAGTCCCGGTCCACCTGCCCGCACGCCGAGCACCGCTGGCTCGTGTAATGCGGCTTGACCTTCTCCACCCGGCCCGGGGCCTTGTCCTCCAGCCGGCGCACCAGCAGGCCCCACCCGGACCGCAGGATGCCCCGGGAAAGGTTCAGCCCGGCTTTCTGCCGGACATTCCGGCCGGGATTGTCCCGTGTGCCTTTCGCGGATTGCGTCATGTTCTTGACGTGCAGGTCTTCGACCCTGATGACGTCGAAGCGTCGCGCGATGTCTGTGCTGGTCTTCTCCGCCCAGTCCTTGCGCCGGTCCGCCTCCCGGGCGCGCAGCCGGGCGATCGCGTGCCGCACGCGCCCGCGGCGGTTCGATCCCAGCGCAGCGCGGGCGAGCTTGCGCTGCAGCCGCCGCAGCCTGGTCCGCTCCCTCGCGGTCAGGCCGGGGCAGCGCAGCATCTCGCCCGTGGACAACGCTGCAGAGACCGCCACCCCCCGGTCAATGCCAACGGCCTCGCCGTTACCGGGTGCCGGCACCGGCGCGGGGATCACGGCGAAGGCGACATGCCAGCGGCCGGCGCGGTCTCGGGTCACCCGGCAGGACTTGACCGCTGCGGGCACGGCGCGGGACCAGCGGAAGCGCAGCCACCCGGCCTTGGGCACCCAGACCTGGCCGACCTTACGGGACACGCGCCGCACATCCCACTGCCGACCGCGGCCCACGATCCGGAATCCCTCGTCCCGGCCGGCCTTGCGCCAGGACGGCGGCCCGGCCGGGTTGCCCGGGTCAAAGAACGCGGCCATTGCCTGGGTGAAGTCGCGCAGGGCTTGCTGCTGGACCGTCTGGGAGCCTGCGGCCAGCCATGGGTGCTCGGCCCGCGCCTGGGTGAGCTGCCGGCACTGCTCCAGGTAGCCCGGTGCGCCCTTGCGGCCGGGGTGCCAGTGGGTGTGCTGCCCGACGGCCAGGTTCCAGACGTACCGGGCGTGGCCGCAGTGGTCTCGCAGCACCGCCTGCTGGGCGGGCGTGGGGAGCAGCCGGTACCGGGACATGCGAACACACTATCGGAGACCACTGACATTTCAGGGGAGGTGACGGCGTTTCCTCCCCGGCCTGGCGGCCGGGGTCTCCACGCCGCGACCATGATGAGGAATCCAGCTAGATGTCCCGACCGATTGGACCAGGCTCGCCGACCCGAGGGGAAAGCGTGAACGCAGTCACGAATGTCTCGACAGTGCGGGTGCCGAAGGCGGGCGAGATGGTGGCGGCGCAACTTCGCCGCCAGATCGTGCTCGGCGAGCTGAAGGAGGGCGATCAGCTCCCCTCGGAAAGCGTGCTGATGGAGCAGTTCGGCGTCTCGCGGCCCACGCTGCGGGAGGCGTTCCGCATCCTGGAGGCCGAGGGAGCCATCACCGTGCGGCGGGGCGTACGAGGCGGGGCGAGGGTGCAGGCGCCCGACATCAGCGTGGCCGCCCGCCAGATCGGCTTGCTGCTGCAGTACCGGGGCGCGCTGCTGTCCGACGTCTACGACGTCCGCGCCGTCCTGGAGCCGGCCGCGGCCCGGATGGCGGCCAAGCGGCGCACGTCGGCCGATCTCGCCCGGTTGCAGGAGGTGCTGGACCGGCACCGCGAGTCGATAGACGACCCGGCCGCCTCCATCGCCGCCGATGCCGAGTTCCACCGGCTGATCGTGGAAATGGCTGGCAGCGAGACCCTCCAGATCCTGGTCGGCATGCTGACCAACATCATCCGGGAAGGCGACCGTTCCTACGCCGAGAGCCATGACTGGCAGCACGAGCAGGAACTCGCCAAGATCGCCATCCGCGCGCACACCCGGCTCTTCGAGCTCATCCGCAAGCGCAGTGGGGACGAGGCGGAGGAATTCTGGCGCAAGCACCTGGCCGAGTCGGCCAAGGTGGTGCTCGGCGACCGCAGCACGGCCACCGTGGTGGAACTGCTCTCCTGAGGCGGGCCAGCCAGCGGGGCGGGCCCGAGCGCGAAGCCCGAGGCGGTGACCCGGTCCGGCTCGGCGTTTTCTTATCAGTGTATTACTCTTATAGATATTACTAATTATGCGTTGCGGTCCCCAAGGGCACCCGCCCGAGCGACTGCCGCGCTGAGGGGCGATCCCGATGAGCGTGCCGCTGCCCGCCGATCACACCGCGCCGGACCCGCCGACCCCGCCGGCCCGGCTAGCCCCCCCGACCCCGCCGGCCCGGCTAGCCCCGTTCGGCCCCGGCGGCCCGGCTGGCCCGTTCGGCCAACGGCCGCCCGTTCGGCCAGCGGATCCGGGTGCCGAAGACCGCTGAGCTGGTCGCCGCGGAACTGCGGCGCAAGATCGTGCGCGGCGAGCTGGCCGAGGGTGATGCGCTGCCGTCCGAGGCGGCCCTGATGGCCGAGTTCGCGGTGTCCCGGCCCACGTTGCGCGAAGCCTTCCGGGTGCTGGAGTCGGAGTCGCTGATCAGCATCCGGCGGGGCGCCCGCGGCGGCGCCCGGGTGCAGGTGCCGGACGGGAACGTGGCGGCCAGCTATGCGGGTCTGGTGCTGGAGTACCGGTCCACGACCCTCCAGGACGTCTACGACGCCCGGACCTTCATCGAGGCGCCGTGCGCGGCGCTGCTCGCCCAGCGCCGGACCGAACATGACCTGGTGCGCCTGGAGGAGGCCGTCGCCCAGGCGGAACAGCTGATGGACGACCCGCAGGCGTTCATCCTCGCTCACATGGAATTTCACGCGCTCGTGGTGGAGCTGGCCGGCAACGAGACGCTGGCCGTGCTCAACGGCATGGTCCGGCACATCATCGAGCTGGCCAACTGGTCGCATGTGGACCTGGACGCGGGCAGCCCGGACAACGTGCGGGCCAACAAGCGGGGGTTCCGCGCGCACGTCCGGCTGGTCGAGCTGGTGGCGGCCCGGCAGTCCGGCCAGGCCGAGGCGCTGTGGCGGGTACACCTGCAGGAGGCCGAAAACTACCTGCTGCTGAACAAGTCGATGACCACGGTGCTCGATCTCCTCGGCTAAGCTGGCCAACTGTCCACTGTATAAGTATAATAAGTTATATATATTGGTGAGTGGGGCGGTTCCGCGGAGGGCGCATGAGACTGCAGGGGAAAACAGCGATGGTCACCGGGGCCGGCCGGGGCATCGGCGCGGCGATCGCGGAGGCTCTGGCCGCCGAGGGCGCGGCGGTCGCGGTCTGCGACCTGGACGGCACGGCGGCCGCTAAGACCGCGGCGGGCCTGGCCGAGCGCCACGACACGCGGGCCATCGGCGTGGCCGTGGACATCGCGGACAGCCCGGCGGTCTGGGCCGCGGTCAGCCGGGTGCGCGCTGAGCTGGGACCGCCGGACATCCTGGTCAACAACGCGGGCGTCGACGTGATCGAGCTGTTCGTGGACTCGGCCGAACAGACCTGGGACAAGATCATCGCGGTCAACCTGCGCGGCACCATTACCGTCACCCGCGCCGTGCTGGACGAGATGATCGACCGCGGCAGCGGGCGGATCATCCACATCGCCTCGGACGCCGGCCGGGTCGGCTCGTCGGGTGAGGCGGTGTACTCGGCCACCAAGGGCGGCATCATCGCCTTCGGCAAGGCGCTGGCCCGGGAGGTGGCTCGGCACGGCATCACGGTCAACAGCGTCTGCCCCGGCCCCACCGACACCGCGCTGCTCGGCCAGGTGGCCGCCTACAGCCAGAAGCTGCGGGACGGGCTGGCCCGCGCCATCCCGCTGCGCCGGGTCGGCCAGCCCGACGACATCGCGCCCGCCGTCGCCTTCCTCGCCTCCGACCAGGCCGCCTACATCACCGGCCAGACGCTGTTGGTCAGCGGTGGCCTCACCATGGCCTAATACTCGCCACCGGAGCCAGCCCAACGGAGCCAGCACAGTGGAGCCAGCACAGTGGAGCCAGCACAGTGGAGCCAGCACAGTGGAGCCAGCACAGTGGAGCCAGCACAGTGGAGCCAACACAGTGGAGCCGGAACTTCTCACCCAGACGCGCGGCCAGGTGGCCGTGCTCACCCTCAACCGCCCCGGCCGGCTGAACGCCATCGGCCGCGACGTGCTGGGCCTGCTCGCCGCCGCGGTCGCTGGAGCGGCCGCCGACGAGCAGGTGCGCGCCCTGGTCATCGCCGGCGCGGGCCGCGCGTTCTGCGCCGGGGCTGACCTCACCGAGATCGAGGCTCTCCCCGACGCCCGCGCGTTCCGCGGCTTCATCGCCGCGATGACCGAGGTCTACCAGCTCATCTCGGACTGCCCGAAGCCGTCGGTCGCGGCGCTGCACGGCCTGGCCTTCGGCGGTGGCCTGGAGCTGGCTCTCGCCTGCGACCTGCGGATCGCGGAGGCGGGGGCCCGGCTGGGCGTGCCGGAGATGAAGCTGGGCGTGCTGCCCGGGGCGGGCGGCACACAGCGGCTGCCCCGGCTGGTTCCGCCCGGCATCGCCAAGCAGATGATCCTCACCGGCGAGCCCATCACGGCCGAACGGGCCCACGTCCTCGGCCTGGTCAACGAGCTTGCCGCCCCCGGCGAGGCCGTCCCGGCCGCGCTCAGCCTCGCGGCCCGGGTGGCGGCCGGCGCCCCGCTGGCCCTGGCCGCGGGCAAGCGCCTGGTCGACCACGGCCTGGGCATGGACCTGGCCGCGGCGATCAGCTACGAGGGCGAGTCGGTCTGTCGGCTGTTCGGCACCGCGGACCGGGCCGCCGGACTCGAGGCGTTCCGCGAGCGAAGGCCGCCCGCCTTCACCGGGCACTGACAGGGGGGAGGCACGCAGCAGGCCCGTTCGGCCGAAAATCTTTGGACCGAACGAGCGGGCCCTCAGCCTGGCCTACGGCTCAACGCAGGTAGGCCTGGCCACCGTCGACGGCGATCGTGGTGCCGGTGATGTAGCTCGCCGCGGGCCCGCACAGAAACGCCACCACCGGGCCGATCTCCTCCTCCGGATCGCCGAGGCGGCGCAGCGGGATGCTGGACATGCTGCGCTCGTACTCCGCGGGATTGGCCTGCCGCCAGGCCCGGGCCGCCGGGCTGGTCGCGGCGGGCAGGACGGCGATGACCCGGATGCCGTCCGGGCCCCACTCGGTCGCGGCCACCCGGCTCAGGGTTGTCGTTGCCGCCTTGGCCGCGCCGTAGACCCCGCGTCCGGCGGGCAGCGGGTTCACCGTGGTCGAGCTGCCCAGGTTGATGATGACGCTGCCCGGGCGCAGGTACGGATGGCAGGCCTTCATCAGCCGGAACGCGGCCAGCGGCCCGGATTCCCAGCAGGCGCTGAAGGTCTCGTCGGTGACCTCGAGGATCGAGCCGAGCGCGGGGATCTGCGCGTTATTCACCAGGATGTCGATGCCGCCCAGTTCGCTGACCGTGTGCGCGACGCAGCGCTGGATGTCGGCCGGCCGGGTCACGTCCGCGACCACTGGGAGGGCCGTGCCGCCCGGTTTGGCGATCTCCGCCGCCACCGCGCGCAGCTTGGCCTCGGTGCGGCCGACCAGCGCGACCGCGGCGCCCTCGGCGGCCAGCGCCAGCGCGATGCCGCGGCCGACCCCCTGGCCGCTGCCGGTGACGATGGCCCGCTTGCCGTCCAGTGTCCCTGCCATGACCTTCTCCTTAAGACCGCTGCAGCCGGCTCCTTAAGACCGCTGCAGCCTGGTGACCTGTCGGAGCCGTTCGTCGAGGACGCTGCGCCGCTGCGCCTGCTGCCGCCCTGTTGACAAAAAGCATAATGATATTAAATAGTTTAATCAACTGTAACCTTCGAATGGGGTTCGGGGGTATGATGGGAGTTCTTCCTGATCGGTTCGGCCCCGCGCGCACGGCGGGGCCAGACGGGATGAGCGACGTCGAGCGGCTGCTGGCGTACGAAGAGATCAGGCAGCTCGCGGCCCGCTATGCGCTGGCCGTGGACCGCCGTGATGTCGGTGCGCTCGTCGAACTGTTCGTGCCCGACGTCCGCATGCCAGGCGGCGAGGCGGGGCGGGAGGTGCTCCGTAACGCCTTCGAGGTGCACCTGCGAGCCGACCGGGTGAGCATCCTGAGTGTCGGCGGGCACGTGATCAACCTGCTCGGCCAGGACCACGCGGCGGGCACCGTGTACAGCACGGCCGAGTTCGGTGACCAGGGCCGGTGGATCAGGCAGGCCATCGCCTACGAGGACGACTACGAACGGCGCGACGGCTGCTGGTACTTCGCCCGCCGCGCTCACCTGCTGTTCTACGGCTGCGCACCGGGCTACCGGCCGCTGGACCAGCCGCCTGCCCACTGGCCGGCCAGCCCGGTCGGCCGGGGCAGCCTCCCGGCGGACTGGGTCACGTGGCGGCACTACTGGGACGACCAGGTTCACTCATCCGCTCATACGGCGGACAACCCCGGCGAAAAGTGAGGGTACTGCGATGGAGCGAACGGCGCGCGGACGATACGAGACCCACCTCGACGATCCCGAGTTCACCGTCACCGAGGATGGCACCCGGTTCGCGGGATTCTTCCTCGGCGACGGCGAGGATGACCCCGCGGTGTTCCCGATGGAGGTCACCGCGGGCTACCGCTTCCCGGTGCACTACCACAAGACCCACTACATGTCGCTGATCTTGCGGGGCTCGCTCCGCGTGGGCAAGAAGTGGTACGGCCCGGGCGACATCCGGCTGCAGGAGAAGGGATCGGTCTACGGCCCCGAGGAAGCTGGCCCGGAGGGATGCTTCATGCTGAACATCTTCGCCGACCGCCGGGGCCTGTACCCCACGCTGCTGGGGGAGCCCGACCAGGAAAACCCGGCTGTCGAGCCGCACATCATGCTGAGCCGAGTGTGGAACGCGCTGGCGGCCAGGGCCGAACTCGGTGCCGCTTCCAGTGGTGGCACGCAGCCGAGCCGCGGTTAGGGGCGGCTGCGCGGCCGGGTCGGGTGGTCAGAAGCTGGGCTGTTCGAACCAGGGCTGGTCAGGCGGCAACAGGTACCGGTCGGCAAGGTGGTTGAGCACGCGCCGAGCCTGCTGGAACCGGTCGGCCACGTCGCCGGCCACCAGGATCCGCGCGGTAGCGGCCGGGGCCAGATCGCGGGCGGCCCGGTACCAGTGCGCACCGAGGTACTCCCACAGCTCCATGGCTGGCGTGCCGGCCAGGCGCTCTTGCTGTGCGGAAGGCAGGCGGGCGGCGCGCAGCAGTCGGCCGGCATCAAGCGGGCCGAGGGCCTGGGTGGTCGCGTAGTCGGGAAACACGCCGGTCAGGAACAACGTCGCGTCGCCGAGCCTGCGGTACACGCCGGGCCGTTCGGCCCGCGGAACCGCGTCCAGCAGCCCGGCCAGTCGCACCGGGTCGAGCTCGCTGAACCGCCGGGTCCGCATACGCCCGCCCACCCGGACCCGGTAACGGCCACTGGCCACCCGGGTGAAGGAGGCCAGCAGCTCGGTCAAGAACAGCCGCCGGGCTGGCTCACAAAGGAAGTCCCGCAGCGCGGGTGCGTCGAAGACCGGCACCCGCTGGCGCAGCCCGGTGCGCTCCGGCACGTGATCCATCGATGCCAGTTCGGCGGCGGCTTGCTGAACCAGGACGGCGAACACCAGGAATCCAGACGCCGCGACCGCCCATCGGTGGCTGGCATCGGGCGGGCTGAGCACGGCGCGGAATACACCGGGATGCTCCAGCAGCCGCAGCAGCGCCTCCGGGTCGCCCCGCAGCCGCGAGGCATCCACCTCATCAGCGGCACCGCTCACCTGACCGGTACCCGCAGGCGCACCGGCCACCGAGGCCAGCAGCCTGAGGTCAGCATCGGTCAGATGGCTCGCATACTCACGGCCGGTCATCAAACGGTCCATACCACCACGTTAAGCCAGCATCGGCCAGGCGCCCATACCCTTCAGCCGCGGCCTGTGGGGTGCCCGCGCGTTTCCGCGGACACGCGCGGCGTGCCCGCGTGTCCTTCCCCCGCCCGGTCAGCTGGGCCGAAGCTGGCCGGCCAGCACCGCCTGGACCGCCGCGTAGTCGGTCTTCCCGTTGGGCGCCCTGGGTACCTCATCGACGAAGACGACCAGCCGGGGGACCTTGTAGCCGGCCAGGGACCGCCTGGCCGCGGCGATCACCTCGGAGGCGTCCGGGTACCGATCCGCCGCGGTCACGACGATGGCGGCGACCAGCTGGCCGAATCGCTCATCGGGGACGCCCGCGACCAGGCACTCCTCGACCCCGGCCAGCTCATTGATGACCTCCTCGACCTCCGCCGGGTAGACCTTCTCGCCGCCGGTGTTAATCACGCTCGCACCCCGGCCGATCAGCGTCACGCTGCCGTCGGCCTCGATCCGGCCGAGGTCTCCGGGCGCGGCGAGCTGCTCGCCGTCGCTGCTGAAAAAGGTGCTGGCGCTGCGCTGCGGATCCTTGTGGTAGCCCGACGCCGGGGTCGGGCCGGCCAGCAGGCCGACCTCCCCGCGGGGCAGTTCCCGCCGATCCGGGCCGATCACCCGCAGGCCGCGCGCTGCCTCGAAGTTGGCGGTGAAGGCCTCCTCTCCCTGCCGGACCCGCCGGAAGCCGTAGGTGACCCCTTCGGTTGACCCGCAGAAGTCGAGCAAGGCGGCTTGCGGCACGTGCTCGAGCAGGCGCTGCTTGATTCGGGCGCTCCACGCGGTGCCCGCTGAGCAGATGGTCCGCAGTGATGAGGTGTCGTAGCGGCCGGCCGGCGCACCGGTGTCCAGGGCGCGCAGCAGCGGGAGCGCGAAGGCGTCGCCGACGATGGCGACGACCTGGGCCCGGACCGCGCCGATCATGGCGAGGAGCTCGCACGCGTCGAATGACCGGCCCTCGAGCGTAGCCACCTGCCCTCCCGAGGTCAGCGTGGGGAGCGAGGCGAAGGTGAACCCGGTGCTGTGCATGAGCGGCGACGCCGGGATGGCGACCAGGCGATCGCCGTTGCGTGCCTGCTCGGCCGCATACTCCACGATCCCGAGCTCGGTGCCCGTGCCGAGGAACAGTTCGCGCAACCTCAGGGAGTTCGCCACGCCGCGGCCGATCGTGTACCGGACGCCCTTAGGCAGGCCAGTGGTACCGCCCGTGTACGACAAGAAGACATCCTGCTCGCTGCGGCTCACCCGGGGCGCCGGGTCGGACGAGGCGATCAGCTTCTCGTAGCCGCAGGCGCCCGGCAATGCAGCGGCGGGACCGGCCTCGCCGACCTCGACGAGCAGGCGAATCCAGGGCAGATCGTGGCGGACCGACGCCACCCGCTCGCGCAGCGCCGAGTCGAAGAAGACCGCCTCGGCCTCGCAGTTCTCTAGCAGCGCCCGCAGCTCGGCGCCGCCGTAGCGGTAGTTCACGTTGGCAGGCACCGCGCGGATCTTGAGGGCGGCGAGGAAAGTCTCAAAGTACTCGGGGCAGTTGTAGAGGTAGCAGGCGACGACGCTGCCCGGGCCGAGGCCGTGCGCCCGGAGCGCGCCGGCCAGGCGGGCCGCCCGCTGCTCGAATTCCCCCCACGCGACCGTCCGGGCCCCGTGGGTGAGGGCCGGGGCGGAAGGGATCTCGTCGGCGATGGCCTCCCACAAGGTGGCGAAATGCAGCGGCTCGCCGTCGGCGGGAGATGCTGACGACACTGGCCCCGGCCTCACTGGCCCGGTCCGCGCGGGCCGGTCCGGCCGAGATACGAGTCCTCGACGTCGGAGAGCCGGTCCGCCAGCTCCCGGGGCCGACCGCTGATCTCGACGTGGCCCCGCCGCATCACGTACACACGATCGGCGTAGCGGAGGACCTCGGCCACGTGCTGCTCGACGAGCAGGACAGCCACCCCGCGTTCCCTCGCGGCCTGCCGGACGGCGTCCAGGAGCCGGTCCACTACCATCGGCGCCAGGCCGAGGGAGAGCTCATCGGCGAGAAGGACCTTGGGGTTCCGGCTCAGCGCGCGGCCGACCGCGAGCATCTGCTGCTCACCGCCCGACAGGTCGCCGGCCTTAACCCGCAGCCGGTCGGCAAGTTCCGGAAACAGCTCCAGGCACCGCTGCCGGTCGACCCTCCCGAGCTGGAGGTTCGCCGCGGTGCTGAGCCGCATGAACACCGACCGCTCCTCGGTGACAAAGGAGAGCCCCCGGCGGGCCCGGCGGTGCAGCGGTGCCGTGACCACGTTGCCGTGCATCCTGACCTCGCCCCCTAGGGGTGGCAGCTCACCCGCCAAGGCGAGCAGGGTCGTCGTCTTGCCCGCGCCGTTGGGGCCGACCAGGCTGACGACCTCGCCGGCCGCCACGTGCAGGTCGAGGTCGCGCACGACCGGGACCCGGCCGTAGCCGGCTGACAGCTTCCTGGCCTCGAGCACTGGCATGGCCACCTCACTCACACCCGATCCATGGGCGCGTCCGCGGGTTCTTCGCCGCCCGCGGTCTGCGGGCCGGGGCGCGTGACGCCCAGATAGGCTGCGATCACCTCGGGGTGGGCCCGGATCTCGGCGGGAGTTCCCGCTCCAAGTATGGCCCCGAAGTTGAGGACCACAATCCGGTCGCAGACCCCCATGACCAGGTTCATGTCGTGCTCCACGAGCAGCACCCCGATGCCCCTTCGGTCCGCGAGCTGACGGATGAGCGTCGCCAGCTCCGCCGTCTCGGCGTCGTCGAGCCCGGCGGCGGGCTCGTCCAGCAGCAGGATGGCCGGATCGGTAGCCACGGCGCGGGCAATCGCTACCAGGCGCCGCCGCCCGTACGGAAGCTCCTGCGGCTTCGCGTCCAGGTCCGCCTCGAGCCCGAATTCGCGCACCGCCGTCACCGCGCTCTCGGGCAGGTCCCGCTTCTCGCGTCGGACCAGGTTGCTCAGGTAGGCGGCCAGGTCCCTCGGATCGGAGGCGGCTTGCAGGTTTTCCCGTACGGTCATGTCCTCGAATAGCTCCAGTGACTGGAACGACCGGGTCACCCCGGCGCGGGCCCGGCGAGCGGCCGGCTCCGCAGTCAGGTCGGCCCCGCCGAGGGCCACCCGGCCGCGCTGCGGGCGGATGTACCCGGTGATGGCGTCGATCAGGGTGGTCTTGCCCGCGCCGTTGGGCCCGATCAGGCCGACGACCTCGCCAGGGTGGACGGCGAGGGCGACGTCCTTGAGTGCTTGCACCCCGCCGAAGTTCACCGTGACCCCCTGGACCTCCAGGCTGGCCGAACGCTGGCCGGCGGACCGCCCCGGCGCGGCGGTATCGCGCGACGGGCGGCCGGGCGGCGCGGCGCCCCGGCCCGGCCCGCCAGCGGTGGCCGGTTCGCGCGGGCGCCGCCGCAAGCGCCCCTCGACCAGCTTCCGCCCGGGAAACCTGGCCGCCGCGCCCGCCACCCCCTCGGGATTCATCAGGAGCGTGAGCAGGACGGCGACGCCGCCGATGAGCCCGAGCCACTCGTCGAGGCTGGCGAAGCGGTTCAGGATGTAAGAGCCGACGCCGCCCGTCGCGAAGCCCGAGCCGACCAGGGATCCGGGTACGTGCCCGATCCCGCCGATGGTGGCCTCGCTGACGAGGTTGACTGAGGACAGCGCGTCGAAGTTCGTGTAGACGATCGCATAGTTCTGGAATCCGAGCAGGACCCCGCCGAGTCCCGCGATCGCGGCGCCCAGGCCGAAGGCGTAGAGCTTGGCGGCCGTCACGCTGATGCCGACCGAGGCGGCGGCGCGCTCATTGGCGCGCACCGAGACCAGCCGTCGGCCCACCCGCCCGCGGCGTACGTTGGCCACCGCTACCGCGGCCAGGACGAACCACACCAGGCAGAACACCGCATAGCGCCCCGGGTACAGGATCGGGTCGAGGTTGAGACCGAAGAACTTCGCCGGTCCGACCGTCGTGCCGGCCGTGCCGCCGGTGTAGTTCGAGTTGTCGAACAGGACCTCCTGGACGGTGAGGGCCAGGCCCAGGGTGACCACGGCTAGGTTGACCCCGCGGGTGCGCAGGGCCGGGATCCCGAACAAGACCCCGACCGCGGCGGCGCCGAGCACGCCGGCGGGCAGCGCCGCCTCGAGCGGCCAGCCCAGCGACGCGACCAGGCCGGCCACGTAGGCCCCGATTCCCGCCAGCGTGAACTGGGCCAGCGACAGCTGGCCGGTGTAACCGGTGACCACGATGACCGAGAGCAGGATCACCGCGACCGTCAGCTGCACGTTGATGGCGATCGTGAGGTCCTGGGGCAGGAACGTGAGCATCGCGGCGCCGAGCGCGAGGCTGAGCGGGACGATCACCCGGGCCCGGACGACCCCGGTGCCCAGGCCGGGCAGCCGCTCGAGCATGTGGCTGCGCACCGGCAGCGTCTTCCCGCGCACGATCAGCACCGCCATGATCGCGAGGAACGGAAATGCGTCCGCCCAGCCGGGCTGCTGCACGTAGCGGGCCATCTCGGACTGGACGATCCCGATCACCACGCCGGCCGCCAGCGTCACCGGGAAGGACGAGAAGCCGCTGACCAGGGCCGCGGCCATGGCCGCCACCACGACCAGGGTGAGGCTCGAGACCGCCAGCCCGGACAGGGGCACGACCAGTATTCCCGCCACCGCCGCCAGGACGGCACCAAGCGTCCAGGTGGCCGTGGCCACCAGGTCAGGCGACCACCCGAGGGCGGCCGCGGCCCGCTGGTTCTCGGCCACCGCCGACGGGACCAGGCCCAGCGTGGTGAACCGGGTCGCCGCCCACAAGGCCAAGGTCAAGGCGGCGGCGATACCGAGCAAGTAGAGGCGATCCTCGGAGAAGGCGATGCTGCCCCAGTGGATGACCCCCTGGGGCAGCGACGACGGCACCTCGATCAGGTTCGCGCCGTAGCGGATGGTCGCCGCTCCTTGCAGGACGGCGAGGATGCCGAGGGTGGCGATGAGGCGCGCCAGCGGGGACGCCTGGCGCAGCGGCCGCATCACCAGCAGGTGGGTCAGCGCGCCCACCAGGCCGACGGCGACCGCCGCGGTCGCGAACGACGGCGCGAAAGCCTGCCGGTGAACGTCGTGCAGCTCGTAGAAGAGGTAGGCACCCACCATGGCGTACGCGCCCTGGGCGAAGTTGAGGATGCCTGACCCTCGGTAGATCAGCACCAGCCCGTTGCCCAGCAGGGCGTACACCGCCCCGATCCCCAGGCCGAGGATCGCGAACTGGAGTACCTGGCTCATCGTGCGGGCTCCTCATGGCCCGGGACCCCATGACCTGGAACACAGCGCCGTGCGTTGACTCTTGCGCTGACCCCTGCTGCCATGTCATCCTCCAGATACCTACAACCGAGTTAAATTAACTAACTGTTTATACGCTAGCCGATCCGATGAAGCGGAGGAAGACCCAGATGCCAATGAGACTTAGGGCTACGGCGGCGGTCGCCGCCGTAGCCGCGCTCGGCCTGCTGAGCGCTGGATGCAGCGGTGGTTCAGGCTCGAGCGGTTCAGGCTCGAGCGCGGCGACGTCGAACGCGCCGATCAAGGTCGGGGTCATCGTGCCCGAGAACACCCAGATCTACAACGCGCCGGACATCGTCGCCGCGATGCAGGCCGCGGCGTACGCCGAGAACAAGGCCGGCGGCCTGAACGGGCGCAAGATAGTCGTGGACTTCTGCAACGAGCAGGCCAATCCCAACCAGGCCACGGCCTGCGCTCGCCAGATGGTCTCCGACGGCGTGGTCGCCACCGACTACACACTGAGCGTCTCAGGGTCCGGTGCGCAGATCGACTCCATCTTGCAGTCGGCCGGCATCCCGCAGCTCATGGAGGGTGCGATCACCCCTGCGGAGTACATCAACCCGGACAACTACATCGGGTTCCCCGGCCTGCCGTACGAGTACGCCTGTGCGGAGCAGCTGGCCGCGGCCCAGGGACACCACCGGCTGTTCGTGTTCGCCGACGAAGGCGCGACGGGACAGGCGACGATAGCCACGGTCAAGACCGTCGCGCCGAAGGTCGGGCTTCAGGTGGTCGGCAGCGCCACGATCCCCTTCACCGCGGCGGACTACGCGCCGTTCGTCGCCGACTTCGAGGCCGCGAAGGCCGACGCCGTGCTGTTCAGCATGGCCGAGAACCAGGCCGAGGCGCTGATCACGACGGCCCGTTCGCAGGGTAGCCACGTCACCTTCGTGACCAACCAGGAAGAGGTCGGACCCTCGGCGCTGGCCACCCTGGGCGCTAAGGCCAGCGGCCTGCTGGTGTGCTCGGGAACGCCGCCGCTCACCTCCGGCGCGCAGGTACCCGGGGTGCAGACCTACCTCAGCCAGGTCAACGCCTACCGCGCGGCCACCGGTGACGCCGCGGCGAACCCCGCCACGATGCGCAACAACGCCATGGTGGCCTGGGTAGGCATGCAGGCGATATTCGCCATGGGCAAGAACATCCCGGACCTTACGGCCAGCAGCCTGAGGCAGGCGCTGAACAACGTCAAGGACCTGAAGCTGCCGATCGTGCCGCCCTGGACGCCCTCGGCGAAGGGCATCGCCGGCTTCACGGCCATCTCTGATCCGTGGACCTACCAGATGATCGACCAGGACGGGCAGCTGCAGCTGATGGGGCAGAAGCCCGTCAACGAGACCCCGCTGCTGAAGTAAGTCCCTCCCATCGCGCCAAAACCGGCTCACGTTACCTGTAGACGTCATGTTCGTTAGATGATAACAATTAGATAGACAATTAAGCTATCTACTGGTGATCCGGGTCACCCCGTGTTTACCGTCCACTCATCGTCTGTGTGACTCCGGCTACGTCAGCACTGCGGGACGCGGTGCCAGCCGAAACGGTCACCGTCCCTTCCCGGCCCGAATCTTGGGGGTTCGAACCAGCAATGAACAAGACACGTAGAACCGCTCTGTGGCGGGTATCCGCGCTGAGCGTCGCGGTCGCGGCCCTCGCCACGGCCTGCAGCAGCAGTAGCAGCGGGACAAGCACCAGCACCAGCACGAGCGCCTCCAGTTCCAGCTCCGGCTCGGCCGTCGCTGCCTCCGGGTCGGACCTGCTCATCGGCACGATCGGCAACTTCTCCGGCCCGTCCGCCCAGCCGGAGCACCTGGCCGGGCTGCAGGCCTGGGTCGATTCGGTCAACGCCAGCGGCGGCATCAAGGGCCGCCAGGTCAAGCTGGTCGTCGAGGACGATCAGGGCGACGCGACCAAGTCACAGGCGGACATCCGCCAGCTCGTCCAGGTGGATCACGTGCTGGCCATCGTCAGCCCGGAGGCCGGAGGCACCGAGAGCGGCTGGGCCTCCTACGTCCAGCAGCAGCACGTGGCCGTGGTCGGCGGCCAGGCCGACACCCCCGAGTGGTTCACCAACCCGGCGTTCTTCCCGTCCGGCAGCACGGTGCTGACCTCGCTGGAGATGCAGGCGTACGCGGTGAAGGCGGCGGGCAAGAACTCGTTCGGCGCGGTGTACTGCGCTGAGGTCGCCGCCTGCAAGCAGACGGTGCCCGCGCTGCAGGGCTACGCGAAGGCATTTCAGCTCAACATGTCCACCAGCGCGGCGATCGCCGTGTCGGCGCCGAGCTACACGGCCCAGTGCCTGGCCGCCAAGCAGGCCGGAGCGCAGGCCCTGATCATCGACGCTTCCTATGCGGCGGGCTCGCGATTCGCGCCGGCCTGCGCCCAGCAGGGTTACAGCCCGGTGTACGTGATCCCGTCGGGCGCGTTCGACAGCCGCTACCTCCAGCTGAGCCAGGTGAACGGCGCGTACGTGCCCACCACCAACGCGCTCTGGTTCGCCAGCACCCCCGCGGTGACCCAGTTCGCACACGCGATGGCCACGTACGAGGCGAGCACCGCGCTCGGCCCGAACCCGATGTCCGGCTGGACCGGCGGCGTCCTGTTCGGGGCGGCGGCCGCGAGCCTGCCCGCCAAGCCGACCGCGGCCGACGTGTTCACCGCGCTGTACGCGCTGCCGAAGAACGACACGCTGAACGGCCTGACGCCGCCGCTGAACTTCCACTCCGGCGCGCCGGCGTCCCAGGTGAACTGCTTCTTCCTGGCCCAGATCCAGGGCGGCAAGCTGACCGCGCCCAAGGGCACCGCGGCGATCTGCCCGTCGTAAGCCTGATCCCCGGAGCGCCCGCTGGCCGGGCGCTCCGGGGATCTGACGACCTACTGAGCGAGAAGACCAGATGAATGCGCTGCTCCCGTTCGTGATCCTCGGCATCACCGCCGGATCGGTCTATGGCCTGACCGGAACCGGCCTGGTGCTGACCTACAAGACCTCCGGCATCTTCAACTTCGCCCAGGGCGCGGTGGCCACGACCGGCGCCTACGTCTTCTACATCGCCCATGACGACGTCCTGCACCTGCCCGCCGTGCCCACCGCGCTGATCTGCGTATTCGTGGTCGGCCCGGTGCTCGGCCTGGGCATGGAGGCGATGGCGCGCCGGCTGGCGGATGCCTCCGCGACCATGAAGGTGGTCGCCACGGTCGGCCTGATCCTGGTGGTCCAGGGCTTCTTCTCGGCCACGTTCGGCACGCTGGCGCGCACCTTCCCGGCCTGGCTGCCGCAGCACGCGTTCGACATCGGCGGCGTATTCATCGGCGCAGACCAGATGATCATTACCGGCATCGCGCTGGCTGCGACCGTGGCCCTGTTCGTGTTCTTCCGGCGAACCCGGCTCGGCCTGGCCATGCGGGGCGTGGTCGACAACCCCGAGCTGCTCGACCTAGGCGGCACCAGCCCGGCGACCGTGCGGCGGTGGGCCTGGATCATCGGCTCCAGCTTCGCCGTCCTGGCCGGGATCTTGCTGGCGCCGACCCTGAACCTGGACGCCACCGTGCTCACCCTGCTGGTCGTCCAGGCCTTCGGTGCCGCGGCCATCGGCCGGTTCTCGTCCCTGCCGCTCACCTACGTCGGCGGGCTGGTCATCGGGATCATCGCGTCGGTGGCGACCAAGTACGTGGTCACGGGCAGCGCCGCGCTGGCCGGGCTGCCCGCCAGCATCCCGTTCATCGTGCTGTTCCTGGTGCTGATCTTCACGCCGCGGTCCAAGCTGGCCGACCGGCGGGTGTCCCGGCCCCGGCCGACAGCGACGTACGCCGCGCCCGCCCGGGTGCAGCTGGCGGGCGCCGTCGTGCTGGGCGTCGTCCTGCTGGCCGTCCCGCACCTGGTCGACGCCGGCCAGCTGCCCTACTGGTCGGACGGGCTCAGCCAGGTCGTCCTGTTCCTGTCGCTGGGCCTGCTGGTCCGGACGTCGGGACAGGTGTCGCTGTGCCAGGCCGCGTTCGCGGCCATCGGCGCCACGACGATGGGGCACCTGACGGCCGGCTTCGGGCTGCCCTGGGGTATGGCGCTGCTGCTGGCCGGCCTGGCGGCGGTGCCGATCGGCGCCTTCATCGCGATTCCCGCCATCCGCTTGCCCGGGGTGTTCCTGGCCCTGGCCACGTTCGGGTTCGGCGTCACGATGCAGCAGATGGGTTACCCGCTCTGGATCATGTTCGGCTCGAGCTCGCTCGGGCAGGCGGTGAACCGGCCGTCGTTCGCCTCGGGCGACATCGCCTACTACTACCTGGTGCTCGTCTTCGCGGTGGTCGCGGGCCTGCTGGTGGTGTGGCTGGTGCGCAGCAGGCTCGGCCGGCTGCTCGCCGGGCTGGCCGACTCGCCGGTCGCCCTGGCCACGCACGGCACGAGCGTGGTGGTGACCCGGGTGCTCGTCTTCTGCATCGCCGCGTTCCTGGCCGGCATCTCCGGCGCCTTGTTCGGCGGCGTGGTGCACACCGTCACCAGCTCGGACTTCACCGCGTTCAGCTCTCTTACCCTGCTGGCGCTGCTGGTCATCATGCCGGGCCGGGAACCCTGGTATGCGTTCGCTGCGGGCTTCGCGCTCGTGATCATCCCGTCCTGGATTTCCACCGGCGGGACCGTGGGTGACTGGCTGAACGTGCTGTTCGGCGCGGCCGCCGTGCAGGTGGCCATCGGCCTCGTACCGCGCCATGAGCGGCTGCACCACTTCCTCGACCGCGTCGGCGGCCGCCGCCAGGCACCGGCCAGCCGGTCCGCAGAACTCCCGGCCATGGCGAACCAGTCCCCCACTGCTCCACAAGCCCCAGAACCCCCGGGGACGCCAGTTCCGGCGCCCGCGACCCAGGCGGCCAACGGGTCAGGCACCGCGGTCAGCCGACTCGTTCGGGATCATAAAACGGCCGCCGCCGGCCTGGACCTGGCGCACATCACGGTGCGGTACGGAGGGCACGTCGCGGTCAACGACGTGAGCCTGACCGCTCCCGTCGGCCGGATCACGGGCCTCATTGGACCGAACGGAGCCGGCAAAACCACCCTGTTCAACGTGGCCTCCGGCCTGCTCCGGCCGGCGGCCGGGACACCCCGGCTGCACGGTGTGGACATGTCCGCGCTGGATCCGGCGGCCCGGGCCCGGCGTGGCCTCGGCCGGACCTTCCAGAAGATGGAGCTCTTCGACTCGCTGACCACGATCCAGAACGTGTCCCTCGGCCGGGAGGCCGGGCAGGCCGGCCGGCGGCCCTGGCGGCACGTGGCCGAGACCAGGCGAGACCGAAACCGCCGCCGCGAGGCCACCGAGCAGGCGATGGCGCTGGCCGGGATCGCCGATCTGGCCGACCGCCCGGTGGCGGCGCTGTCCACCGGGCAGCGGCGGCTGGCCGAACTGGCCCGCTGCCTGGCCGGCGAGTTCGATGTGCTGCTGCTCGACGAGCCGTCCTCCGGCCTGGACCGGGCCGAGACGCAGCGGTTCGGCGCGGTCCTGACCCGGGTGGTCGCGGAGCGAGGAGTCGGCATCCTGCTGGTGGAGCACGACATGGCCCTGGTCATGACCATCTGCGACTACGTTCACGTGCTCGACTTCGGGACGAAGATCTTCGAGGGAACCACGGCCGACGTGAGCTCGGCCGACACGGTCCGGGCCGCCTACCTCGGCACCGAGCCCGTCGGCCCGCAGCAACCGAAGATAGCGAGGTAAAGCCATGCTGGAGCTGCGCGGGATCGAGGCCGGCTACGGCGAGCACACCGTACTGCGCGGCGTCTCGGTGGCCGTCCAGCCGGGCACGGTAGTAGCCGTGCTCGGGCCGAACGGAGCCGGCAAGACGACATTGCTCCGCGTTGCCTCCGGCCTGCTCAGACCCTCGGCCGGGACGGTCCTGCTAGGCGGCGAGGATGTCACCCGGGCCCGGCCGTACGCCCGCGCCCGGCGCGGGCTGTGCCACATCCCCGAGGGGCGCGGCATCTACCCGACGCTGACCGTGCGGGAGAACCTCGTGCTGCACGCGCGCCAGGGCGACGAGGCCGCCGCGCTGGACCGGGCTGTTTCGGCCTTCCCGGTGCTCGGCGGCAAGCTGCGCCAGCCCGCCGGGCTGCTGTCCGGCGGGCAGCAGCAGATGCTGTCGCTGGCCCGCGCCTACCTCGCCGATCCGAGAGTGGTCATCGTGGACGAAGCCTCGATGGGCCTCGCGCCGGTCGTCGTGGACAAGATCTTCGAGTTCCTCGGCCAGATCGCCGCGTCCGGCACCGCACTGCTCATCGTGGAGCAGTACGTCAACCGTGCCCTGGCCCTGGCCGACCAGGTGTACCTGCTGAACAAGGGCAGCGTGGTGTTCGCCGGCCGCCGGCCGGCCTCGGCGACGATCTGTTCGCGCACTACCTCGGCACCGCCGCCGGCGCGCACTGACCTGGCGTACCCGAGGTCGCCCCCCCGCGAGCCGGCCTGGGTGTGCGACAAAGTGTAGGGAGGCTGGGATCGGGCCTGGCAGAACGTCGGTCGGGTTGTGCAGCACGCAACCAGATACGGTACCGGCCCTGCCGGGCCTGTACTGCCGGAGCCCGGGACGTTGCGAATCCAGCGCGGAGGCCGTCATCGCTGGCCGCTGCCCGCAAGCCGGCTCTCCGGAGGAACGGACCTGCAGCGGAAGACCGGGTGCTCCGCGCCGAGCGCGGCCACGTTGTCGTACCAGTTCGACGCGTTGAACCCCGCGCCGCTCAGCAGGACGACCGGCGCGCCGGCCTCTGGCCCGTATCTGTGAATGCGCGTGGTCGCGAACTCCGTCTCGACGTCGAGCTCTTCCCACGGCCGCGGCCACAGGGTGAACGCCCGGTCGTACGCGGTCATGAACGCATCCCTGGCCTGATCGCTGACGAACGACCCAGGCTCGCCTCGGGTTCCCCGCATGGCGCCTCCTGGGCTCCGGCGGTACAGGCCCGGCAGGGCCGGTTCCGTATCTGGTTGCGTGCTGCACAACCCGACCGACGTTCTGCCAGGCCCGATCCCAGCCTCCCTATATTTTTGTCGCACACCCAGTCGGCAAGTCGGCATGCGGAATGACATACCTGCCTGGCAGAGTACCGAGCGTGGGCAATGCGCGCGCGAACAGGGCATCGCGGGCAGTCATGAGCGACAGGAATGGAAGTGGATGGTCGCTTGCCGCGCAAGCCGTGCTGGCGATCGTTCCGAAATGGTGGGAGCACCGCGCTGCTGCCGCAGGCGTGAGCATGCCGATGGAACTGGCCGTCGGCGCCCCGCCGATCCCCCTCGACGGCGTGCCGCCGCGGGAGGATCTCCTGGATGGCGGCCCGGAGGAACTGGCCAACGCCTACGTTGTCGCGCTCGATGAGCGCGTACGGTCGGCCGAAGGTAGGCATTACACGCCCGACCGCCTCGCTGGCGTTATGTACGAGCAGGCCCGCGGCGTACTGAACGGGATGCCGCGCGGCTTGGTCTGGGACCCCGCTTGCGGTGCTGGGACTCTCCTGTTGAGGCCGCTAAGGGAGTGGGTTGCGCGAAACGCGGACATGGCACCGGAGCTTGCGATGGCGGCGGCCACCTCGGCGGTCGGCGGGTGTGACACCGATTCGGCCGCCGTGTGGCTGGGCAACGCGCTTCTTGCCGCAGAACTGCTTCCGCTGTGGGCCCGGGTGCCGGGGAGCGTGCGGGTGCCATTTCCCCGCCTGCTGCGTACGGGCGACGGGTTGTCGATTTCCCCACCGCTAGCCCCTGAGGTGGTCATCCTCAATCCACCCTACGGCCGTGTTCGGCTCACGGACGGCGACCGCGAGCGCTGGCGTCATGTCGTGTACGGTCACGCCAACCGCTACGGCTTGTTCCTGGCGGCTTCGGCTGCTCTCGTCGCGCCTGGCGGTGTGGTTTCGGCACTGGTTCCCGCGGGCTGGCTCGGCGGATCGTACTTCCAGCGGCTGCGTGAATACCTGGCGCAGACGGCGCCACTGGAGCGAATCACCTACGTGACCGACCGCTCAGGAGTGTTCTCTACCGGCGTCCTTCAGGAGACCGTGGTCGCAACCTTTCGCAAGGGCGCTGGTTCCGGTGACACGCACTGTGACCGCATTTTCCTGAACGGCGCGGTCATTCATCAGAAGCTCGGTTCCGCCAGGATGCCCCGTCGAGGCAACCAGCCGTGGATGCTGCCCCGCGATCCGGCTGACCGCCGCCTGATCGAGATAGCCGAACAGATGCCGCACCGCCTAGGCGATTACGGGTGGTCAGTGTCCACCGGCCCTCTGGTGTGGAACAGGGTCAAACCATGGTTGTCAGCGGTGCCAGGCGAGAATTCGGTTAAGGTCATTTGGGCCGCCGATTTCGACGGAGGCCGTCTGCACCAAGACGACACGCGTAACGGCATGCGGTATGTCATAGTGCCGGAGGAGCGCGCACAGACCTTCATCCTGGATCGTCCTGCTGTCCTGGTGCAGCGGACGACTGCAGTTGAGCAGCGCAGGCGCATCGTGGCTGCGATCCTGAGCGCCGATGACCTTGCTGCCTGGGGTGAACGTGTCGTCGTGGAGAATCACGTGAACGTGCTGACCTGTAGTGACTCAGGCACCTTCCTGTCCCCGCGGCTTCTGGCCGCGTTGCTGCGCTCCCGGGCGCTCGATCGGACATACCGCTGCCTGAGCGGTTCGGTCGCCGTCTCCGCCTACGAGCTCGCCGCCCTGCCCATGCCGGGACCAGATATCTTGTCGGGCTGGCGCGACCTTCCGCTAGGAGAGCTAGAAGCAGCCATCGAGGAACTTTACGGGCTGGCGGCCCTCATCACTGCCGGAGTTCGGCGACGGTCATCCTTGCGCCTGGGGTGAGCACGCCGGTGATCTTCTCGGGGTCCAGGTCATCGGGCAGCGGACGGAACGCCGGGGGGCGCTTCTGCACGAAGCTGTCCACGCCTTCGCGGAAATCCGCGCCGCTGTTCAGCACTTCCATCAACGCGTACGAGCGGCGGCAGGCGTCCTCGAACGAGGCGTCGAGGTCGGCGAGGACCTGGTGACGGATGGCGGCCATGGCGGCCGGTGAACAGTTACGCGCCAGGTCCCTGGCGTACTCCCGGGCCGCGGGCAGCACCTCGCCGGGCTCGAGTACCCGGTTCACCAGCCCGAGTTCCCTGGCCTCGTCGGCTTCGAAAACCCGGCTGGACAGGAGCAGGTCAAGCGCGTTGCCCACGCCGACGTAGCGGGGCAGGACCCAGGACATGCCGTACTCGGCCCCGAGCCCGCGGCGGGCGAAAGCGGTGGAGAACCTGGCTCCCCGCGCCGCGAACCGAACGTCGCACATCAGCGCCTGGGTGAGCCCGATCCCGGCGCACGCGCCGTTGATCGCGGCGATCAGCGGCTTGCGGAACAGTCGCGGGGCGTACTGCGGGCGGCGAGCTGATATGTTCACCGGCCGTCCGGCCACCTCCGCCAGCCTGCTCATGTCCATGCCCGGGCAGAACGATGTCCCGGCGCCGGTCAGGACCCCGACCCGCACGGCCGGATCGGTGTCGGCCGCGGCCAGCACGTCGAAATACCGGTTCTCCATCGGCGCGGTCCACGCGTTGCGGCGTTCCGGCCGGTTCAGCGTGAACGTCGCGACGCCGTCCGCGTCGACCTCGGTGAGCACCAGGTCCTCATCGTCTGCCATCGGGCCACCTCCCAGTCGGGCTCTATTGTTATATATTATCTGATTGAGTTATCTTATTATAGTCCACCTGGGCCTAGTTTCGGCTGAGTCCAGTTCCACCTGAGTACAGTGCAGCCAGGAGTGTGATGGGCAGCCAGCTGACGAACGCCGCCTTGGCGGCCGGGGACGACGTGGTGCTGGCCGACCTCCGCCGCGGGCTCGGCCGGGACGGCATTCCCATTCCCGCATACCAGACCCTCGGTGTCGAGGTCCGCGAGGCCACGGCCGGGTCCGCGGTGGTCCGCGTGCCGCGGTCACCGCACCTGGCGGCGCCGGACGGCGGTCTGCTCCCCGGTGCGTTCGCCGTGCTGGCCGACGCCTGCTGCGGCTGTGCAATCGCCGCCGCCCTGCCCGGCGGGGGCGCCGCGCTGACGGCCCAGCTGCGGGTCGAGTTCATCCGTCCGCTGCCGGCCAGCCACACCTGGATCGAGGGCCGGGCCGAGGCCGACGCGGTCGACGACACCAGCGGGCTGGCCCGCGCCGAGATCGTGGACGAGGCGGACCAACTGCTCGGCGTGGCCTCGCTGCGCGTGATCAAGGCATCGCACCGGGGGTTCCGCCAGGCCGCGTCGCCCGCCTCAGCGTCGGCCACCGTCCCGACCCCGGCCACCGTCCCGACCCCGGCCACCGTCCCGACCCCGGCGGCCCGGCTCCTCGGAGTGGTAAGCAGGCGGGCGGACTCCGGCCGGTCGGCCTGGACGTTCCGCCCGCCGGCTAGCGCCGCGAACAGCTTCGCGATGGTGCACGGGGGAGTGCTCGGGTTGCTGGCCCACGAAGTGGCCAGTGACGCGCAGCGATCGCTGACGAGTCCGGGCGAGGAACTGATCCCGCTGGACCTGGTGGTCAATTTCTACCGCGGCGTCCCGGCCTCCGATCGCCTGGCCGCGGCCACCGCGCGGGTGACGCACCGCGGGCGGCGCTTCGTCGTATCCGAGGGCGAGGTGGCCGGCCCCGACGGCCGTCCCGCGCTGCGCCTGTCGGTCGGCGCCCAGGTCCGCGGCGCACCCGCGTGAAGGCGTCGTAGTCCTGTTCGTCTTGGCCGGGGTATGCGACGGAAGAGTCCGCGACGGCGCCCGGTAGTGATCCGGTCCCAGGACACCCGTGCATGGTCTAATGTCCATCCGGGCTGCGGGCGAGGCTGGCGAGCACGTCGGCCTCGGCGAGCGACAGGCCGCTGGCCAGCGCCCAGGCCACGCCGGCCAGGCCCCGGGACGAAGCGAGCGCCGAGATGGCACAGGCCGGGTAACCGCCGAGCGCGGCCCGGGTGGCCTGCTGCCGAGGCCAGGCCATCCGGGCCAGGACAGTCCATGTTGCTCGAGGCGGTGGCCTGATGCACGTCGTCATGGTGTACCAGAGCCTCTCCGGCAACCGGGGCCGGATCCCCTGACTCCCGATCCGGTCCCAGGTCATCCCGGCCAAGCACGCCGGTTCAGCAGAGGGAGCCGCCCGACCGGGTGATAACCCGCTGTATCACCCGGTCCCTGTCGGTCCCGCCGCTACCATCCCGCCATGATCCCTGGGCGGGGTCTGACGTGCCGGAATCCTGGCCGGATGAGATGGGTGCCATGGGATCTTGATACACTGTCTAATTGTGATACAGTGTATCCAAATTAAGACGACGTCTCCGAATCGAGGCGGCGTATCACCCAGATCGGAGCACTCATGAGCACCGAAGCGAAAAGCTCGCCCCCCGGGGCGCCATGGCGATCCTGGGCCTCGCGGCCCTGGCCTTCGCCCTGGCGCAGACCGCCGTGATCCCGGCCATGCGGAGCATGGCCCAGTCGCTGCATACCAGCACCGAGACCGTGACCTGGGTGCTCACCGGCTACCTGGTGGCCGCCGCGGTGCTCACCCCGGTGATGGGCCGGCTCGGCGACATGTTCGGCAAACGGCGCATGCTCGCGGTCGCCCTCATGTTCTTCGGCGCAGGCGGAGCGGTGGCAGCCGTAGCCCCGAACGTCTGGATCGTCGTAGCGGGCCGCGTACTCCAGGGTGTCGGCGGCGGCATCTTCCCGCTGTGCTACGGCATCATCAGCGACAGCTTCCCGGAGAAGCGCAGGCCAGGGGCGCTGGGCCTGATCTCGGCCCTCATCGGCGTTGGCGCCGGAGGCGGGCTCCTGCTGGGCGGCCTGCTGATCGACCACGCCACCTACCACTGGATCTTCTGGTCCGGGACGATCATGGCCGCGCTGGCGATCATCGGGGTCCGTACCCTGCCCGACTCAGGCGAGCGCACCCCAGGGAAGATCGACTACGCAGGCACCGTGCTGCTAGCCGTGGGCATCACCGCGCCGCTGATCGCCCTGACCAAAACCCCCCAGTGGGGCTGGGGCAGCGCCCGCACGCTCGGCCTCATCGCCGGCGGCCTCGTCGTCCTGGTGCTGTTCGGCCTGTTCGAGCGGCGGGTGAAGGCGCCGCTGGTGAACATGTCGGTGTTCGTCCGCCCGGCCGTCCTGGCCACCAACATCGCCACCCTGCTGGTCGGCTTCGCGATGTTCGGCGCCTTCGTCCTGGTCCCGCAGATCGCCGAGACGCCCAAGATTTCCGGCTACGGATTCGGCCTGGGCGCTACCGGTGCCGCCCTCCTGCTGGTTCCCGGCAGCCTGATGATGCTCGCCTTCGGGCCACTGTCTGGGAAACTCGGCATCCGTTTCGGCGCCCGGGTGCCGCTCATCGCGGGCGCGCTGATCTCCGCGGCAGGCCTCGGGCTGCTCGCAGCAGGCCACGGCTCGGAGGGCGCCGTCATCGGGTACACGATCGTGGTGTTCGCCGGCGTCGGCCTCGCCTTCGCGGCCATGCCCAACCTGATCGTCGGCGCCGTCCCCCGGTCCGAGACCGGCGAGGCCACCGGCGTCAACGCCCTCATCCGGTCTCTCGGCTCCTCCGTCGGCTCCCAGATCGCCGCGACCCTCCTCGCGGCCGGCGTCACGGCCGCACACCCACTGCCCCCCGGCAGCGCGTTCACCAAGACCTTCGCCATCGGCGCAGCCGCGGCCGTGGCCGCGGGCATCGCCGCCTGCTTCATCCCGCGCGCCAGCGCCGCGCCGGCAGCCGACTCGGCGGCGCCGCCCGAGCGCACCGCCGCGGTGGTGGCGGCTGCTACCTCGTCACCGCCGCGGGCCTGACCGGCGTCCGGGCATCCGCCCGGGCCCTGCTGATCGTCGCCGGCCTCGCCGGCATCGGGATCGCCGCGTCCCCCGACCCCGCCAGCGGCGCGACCCCGCGGCACCTCGCCTGGACCGTGCTCGGCGCGGTCACGACCGCCGTATGGCCCGCCTTCGCCGCCCCGCGCACCTCGCCGCGGCCGCTGATCCTGACCTGCTACGGCTCCGCCGCCGTGACCGCCGCCTTCGTGGCCCTGCTCGGCTGGCTGTTCATCGAAACCCGCGACGGCAGCGTCCTGGGCCTGGCCGAGCGGCTGACGTCATCGATCCAGACCAGCTGGCCGTTCACCGTCGCCCTCACCCTGCGCCGCACCCGGCGCCCCCGTCCCGGCCAGCCACTTCCTGCTAGATGCAGCCGCCGTGGACAGTCCCGGCACCCAGCAGATCATGAGCCAGAAGGTGCGTGAGGATGTCATGCTCAGCAGGATGTGGATGTCGCCTCGCCGGTCCCTTCGGAGCAGGCACCCGGAGCCGGCGTGAACCCGCCGCAAGCGCGCGAGCCGGGGCTTGATCCTCAGCCCGGCCCGGACCGGCGGCGGATCGCGGCGTGGTACGCGGGCGTTCGCTGGTTACGCCGCGCTGCTCGCGGTCTTCAGCAGGCACGCGGACCAGTCCTGGGATCTGGGCGTCGGGCGGCTACCTGCTGGCCGCGATCACCGTCTGATACGCCGTCTCGATTCAGAGACGCCGCATTGATTTGGATACATCGTATCTCAACTGGACGGTGTATCATAGATACCATGACACCCACTTCACCCGGCCAGGATCCCGGCACGTCAGACCCCGCCCACGGGCCGGCGCCCGCCGGGCTGATCTGGACCCGGCCCCCGAAGGAAAAGCGCGAGCGCCCGACCCGAGAGGCGATCGTAGCGGCCGCGACCGACCTGGCCGACACCCACGGACTCGATGCCGTCTCGATCCGCCGGGTAGCCGCGGCGCTGCAGACCCGGCCGATGGACCTCTACCACTACTTCGTCCGCAAGGATGAGCTGATCGACCTGATGGTGGACGAGGCTGCCGCCGGAGCAGTGCTCGACGAGATCCCCCAGGACTGGCGCGACGCGCTCGCCGCCATCGCCCACGCCATGCGCGCCGTGTGCCTGGCCCACCCGTGGATGGTCACCGCGGCCGGGCGGCAGGCCCTGATCGGGCCGAACCTCATGCGCCACGCCGAGCAGTCGCTCCAGGCCACCGCCTCGCTCGGCATCGACCGGGCGAAAAGACTAGCCATCCTGCGCGCGGTGGACACCTACGCCATGGGCTACGCCCACATCAGCCCCGCCCGGGATCAAAGCGACGGCAACACCCCGAACGACCCCGGCTGGCAGGCCGCCGCCGAGGCATACCTACAGGGCCTCGCCGACTCGGGCAACTTCCCCAACCTCGCCGCCCTCGGCGCCGCCGGCCTGCTCCACAACGACTACGACGAGCTCGCTTTCGAGACCGGGCTCAACTGGCTCCTCACCGGCATCGCCGCGGACTGTTAAGCAATCGCCGGGTAGCTGTGACCGATGTCAGGAACAGGCGCTAGTCAACGGGGCAGCTCACGTCGCTGCCTCTGGCTGCTCGCAGGAGCAGGGTGTAGAGCACCTCGCGCTGGCTGTCATCGAGCGCTCCGAGCACCTCGTTGTCAACCGCCGCGAGTGCGCACTCGGCCTCGGCGAGTCGCTTCGCGCCGGCTTCGGTGAGCGCGACGACGTGGCGGCGGCGATCCTCGGGTGAGCGCCGTCGCTCGATGAGATCCTCGGCCTCGAGTTCGTTGAGCAGTCCGACGATGTTCGTCCCGTCCATCTCCAGCGTGCTCGAGAGCGCCTGCTGAGTGATGCTGTCGCGGCCCCGCAGCATCGTGAGCGCGACGAGGTGGCGAGGTCGCAGGCCGAGCGGCGCCAGCACCGACTCGGCACGCAGGCGCATACGGCGCGCGAGATGATCGAGCAGCGCGCCGGACCGGTGCACCGGCTGGCTGACAACGGGCTGGGAGGCCACGAGCCCAGTCTAGCCGATTTGACGTACTATCAATGTGAGACTAATGATTGATGTAGCGCGAACCAACTATGGAAGGTCAGTTAAATGGCTCACCTGCTGCACATCGACTCGAGCATCCGGGGCGACGCCTCGGTCAGCCGCAAGCTCAGCGCCCGGGCCGCCGCCGCCTGGCGCGCCGCGCACCCCGGCGGCACCGTCACCTACCGGGACCTCGGCCGCGATCCCCTGCCGCACCTCGATGCGGCCGGCGGGATGGCCCGGATACTGCCGCGCGACCAGCACACCGCGGCTCATGCCGAGTCCTGGGCGCTGACCGAAGAGCTGGTCGGCGAGATCAAGGAAGCGGACACGATCGTGCTGGGCCTCCCGCTGTACAACTTCGGCGCACCCAGCAGCGTCAAGGCCTGGGTCGACTATCTCATCGCCCCCGGGCTCTCGATTGACCCCGAGACCCACGCCGGCCTGCTCGGCGGCCGCGACTTCCTTGTGCTGGCCAGCCGAGGTGGCGGCTACGGCGCGGGGACGCCACGCGAAGGCTGGGACCACGCCGAGGCGTGGCTACCGCACGCCATCTTGTCCACGGGCCTGGAGCCGCGCTTCATCACCGCCGAGCTCACCCTCGCCGAGGTAACGCCGGCCATGGCCGACCTGATCCCGCTGGCCGCCAAGAGCCTCGCGGCGGCCGAGCAAGCGATCGACGGTCTTTGGTCCCCGGCATCCGCACTGGCCTAAAACCCCCGCACCGCGCCCTGGCCGTCGGCACGACGCGTTGGTTTCCGCGGAAACGTATAATGCAATTGCCTTAGGCATTTGCCAAACGTCTCCGCGGAAACGCCGCGTCCGCCCTGTAGATTACGGCCGGCCGTAGCGGCCGCCCACCCGGAAGGCGGCCGCGATCTCCTCGCGGCTGGCGCCGCCGGACAGCAGCACGTGCAGGAGCAGCCGCGCCTTGAGCGGATCCAGGAAACCCGCGCCGATCAGGCCGCGGCTCAGCAGGTCCTGCTCAGAGCCGGCGAAGCCGTAGGTCGCGGCCAGCACCGACCCACCACCGGTACGCGAGGCGAACACGACCGGCACCCGTTCGACTAGCTCAGCCAGGACGGGGACGGTAACGGCAGGCACGTGCCCGGCGCCGAACGCGGCCACGACCAGCCCGTCAAAGCGGCCTTCGGCCGCCCGCAGCAGCTCACCGTCGTCGCCCAGGGTGAGGACGATCAGGCCGGTGCGCACCGGCCTGGGCTCGGCCACGAGCACCGTGAACCGCCCGGCGGGCCGGCTGAGCAGGCGCACCTGACCTTCGACGATCCGCCCGATCGGTCCCGCCGATGGCGAGGTGAAGGCGGTGACGCTGGTGGCGTCGGTCTTGCGGACGTAGCGAGCGGCGTGGATCTCGTCGGCGAACACCACCACGCAGCCGAGATCGCGGATCAGCGGGTTGACCGCCGCCTGCAGCGCCGCCAGGATGTTCGCCGGCCCGTCGGCGCCGGCCAGGGCGGGATTGCGCATCGCCCCCGTCACCACGATCGGCTCGGCGCCCGCGTGCAGCAGGTCGAGCAGGAACGCGGTCTCTTCGATCGTGTCGGTGCCCTGGATGACCACGGCCCCGGCCGCGCCCGCCGCCGTCTCCTTCCGGATGGCCGCGGCCAGCTCGAAGACGTCGCCGACGGACACAGACGCCCCAGGCAACCGCCGGAAGTCGTGCACCCCGACCTCGGTGCCGAAACCGGCCAGGCCGGGCACCGCATCCAGGAGTTGCTGCCCGGTCAGGGCCAGCACTACCCCATCGGCCCCACCGACTCCGCCCGGCGCCTTGGTCATCGCGATAGTGCCGCCGAGGGTGAACACTGCGACGTGCCCGGGAGACGGACGAGCGGCGGCCATCGATCTTCCTTCGCCATTACGAGCGTGGTGCCCTCAGCGGCTCTTCGCGATGAGCCTAGCGATGATCGCGACATGCTCCGGAGAGTGCATGCTGTCCCGCTCCGCGCCGCGCGCGGTCTCCAGTTCATCGACCGAAGTCAGGACCCCGCGCGCCTGAGCGACCTGGCCCGCAACCCGGCCTGGTAGGCCGCACCGGGGGACTCGGTCGCGCCGAGCGCCGGCCACCAGCGGTCCTGCCCGGAGGTATACGGATACCAGCGGTCGTCGGGTCCCAGGCGGATCTGGATGCCGGCTCCAGGGTCGGCGATCAGGCCCGGGGCCACGTCCAAGTCGCCGATGGCGAAAGCGCGCCGCTTCCGCACCTCGCGCTCGGCATCGGTCATCTGCCCAGGTCGTCCGGCGGATGGCTCGACGGTGGCGGATACCCCGCCGGGGCCGCCGTGCCGGTACGCGAGCACCAGGCGCCGCAGCTCCTCCGCCGGTCGGCCGGTCAGACGTGCCGCCTGAGCGGTATGCGACGCTCCTAGCGCGGTGGCGAGGATGCGCACCGCGTCGACGAGTGAGACGAGCGAACCGTCGGCGAGCAGGTCGTCGGCTTCTGCCGTCGGGTAGCTGCCTGCCAGCATCATCGCCGCGCGGTCCGCCGCGTCGGCTACCAGCAGCCGCAACTCCTCGACGCGAGGAACGGTCGCGGGCGGCGCGTCGTGCTGCCAGGCGTCGTGGCGCGAAACGTCCGCGTTCACGCGCCCGGGTCCTGGCTCAGGCTCACCAGGGCGCGCAGCTCGCCGTCGTCGAGTTCGGTCAGCGCGCTTTCCCCGCTCGCCAGCACGGCTTCGGTCAGCCCGCGCTTGCGCTCGAGCAGGGCGGAGATGCGGTCTTCCACGGTTCCCTCGGCGATCAGATGGTGCACGTTCACGGTGCGGTGCTGGCCGATCCGGTGGGCGCGGTCGGTGGCCTGGTCCTCAACGGCGGGGTTCCAGGGCCGGTCGAAGTGGATCACGTGCCCGGCGCGCGTCAGGTTCAGCCCGGTTCCGGCCGCGCGGACCGAGAGAATGAGGGCGTGCCCCTGTCCGGACTGGAACCGGTCGACGATCTCCTGCCGCCGCCCGGTCGGGGTGCCGCCGTGCAGGAACTCGGCGGGTACACCGCGCGCGAGCAAGTGGGCCCGGAGCAGATGCCCCATGGATACGTATCCCGTGAAGATCAGCGCCGCGTCGCTGGCACTGGTCACGGCATCCATCAGCTCCCCCAGCGCCTGAAGCTTGCCGGACCGGGACGCTTCGACATCAGCGTCCCAGCCGGCCGCGGACTGCCTGAGGAAATGCGCGGGCGAGTTGCAGATCTGCCGCAGCGACTGGAGCAGACGGAGCACCTGGCCCCTGCGCGCGATGCCGGCGCTGGCTTCGATCCGCGCCAGCGTGTCGGCGGTCGCGGCCTTGTACAGCGCGGCCTGTTCCCCGGTCAGCTGCACGAAGCGGTCACTGACCACCTTGTCCGGCAACTCGGGCGCGACGCCCGGGTCGGTCTTGCGGCGGCGCATGAGGAATGGCGTGATGAGCCGGCCCAGTCGCCGTGCCGCGTCACCGTCCGCCTCCTGCTCGGCCGCCCGGCCGTAGCGCTCACGGAAGACGCTGAGGGTTCCGAACAACCCGGGATTGGTCCAATCCAGGATGGCCCATAGCTCCGACAGCGAGTTCTCGACCGGTGTACCAGTCACCGCGATCCTTGCGCTCGCCGGGAGAGACCGTAGCGCGCGAGCGGCTTGCGAACGATGGTTCTTCACCTGCTGCGCCTCATCGGCCACCACCACGTCCCAGCGGATCGCCGCCAGCCGGTCGGCGTCGCGGAGCAGCGTCCCGTATGTGGTGACGATGACCTGCCCGGATGTGAAGTCGTCGAGCGAGCGGCCGGTCCCGTGATAGCGGCGCACAGGGACATCTGGGGCAAAACGGGCGAACTCCCGCTCCCAGTTGGCGAGCAGCGACGCCGGGCAGGCCACCAGCGTCGGTCCGGCCGCCCGGTGCAGGTGGAACGCGATCACCGTCAGGGTCTTGCCCAGGCCCATGTCATCGGCGAGCAGCGCCCCGAAGCCCAGCGCGGTGGTCCGGGCCAGCCACTGGACGGCTCTGCGCTGGTAGCCGCGAAGGATGGCGTCGAGCCGCTCGGGCATATCGATCGGGTCCTGGGCACCCGCGTTGCGCAGCGTACCGATCAGGTCGACGAGTCGTCCGGCGGCGGTACATGGGACGTCCTGTCCGTCGACGGCGATCTGCCCGGTCAGGGCCGCGCCCAGCGCCTGGGCGGCCGTGACTTCGCCGAGGTCGCGCTCGCTGGCGCGCCGCGCGCTGGCCGGATCGATCAGCACCCAGCGTTCGCGGAGCCGCACCAAGGCGTCCGCCGCTGCTGTGACCGCTGCCAGTTCCGCTTCGGAGAGGGGATCGTCGTCGAGAGTCAGCTGCCAGTTCAGGTCGACGTCGCCGAGGCCGCTCAGCGCGGACGGGCTGGCGGTTGTCCGCGACCGCAGAACCACGCTCGCGCCGAGCCCGCTGACCAGATCGCGAGGCCACTCGACCGTGATGCCGTGCGCGGCGAGTTGCTCGCCCGTCGGGCCGAGCAGTTCCACGGCATCCCCGCCCTGGATCTCGCCGTCGCGGCGTACTCGCTCCAGCGGCGGCCAGCAGCGCGTGGCCCGGCGCAGAACCCGTTGTTCGGCGTGACCCAGGTGGTCGGCGCGCAGCTCGGCCCGCAGGGTTGGCTTATCGTCGGGCTTCTCGTCCGCGGGCAGGCGGATCCGTAGCGACATGGGTCCTGGCGGGGCGGGATCGGCCGTCTCGGCGCAGCGATCCGCCCATTCCGCGGCGTCGGTGCCCAGCATGCGAGCGGGGCCCGCGTAGGGCCCGTCGCCGACCACAAGCCGTGCCCCCGGCGGCCGGAGCATGGCATTGGCGACCGCGTCCAGGAAATCGGTCTGGCCGGCGTTGATGTCCGCCGCCAGCCGCCAGCAATCGCGGCCGGCAGCGTCCAGCGCCGGATAGACGCGCCGTGCGGAGATCGCTTCGAGCGCCGACCGGGTGGCCGGAGTCCAGGTCCGTACCGACGTGTGCAGCCGCTCCGTCGCCACGTCGAGTGCGGCCAGAACGGGCAATGCCACCATAAGCGGCACACCCCAGCTCGCCAGCGGCTCGGGGAGCTCGTCACCGGTGGGATGGCTGATCCGGAATCGCCGGCTGGCGATGAAGTCCAGGGCGCAGCCGACGCGCAGGAGCCGGCCGAGGATGCCCCGCGGGCTGCGTGCCTCCGCTGCCTCCGCCCTGGCCCGCTGCGCCGCGGCGGACTGCTCCTGTGCCACCAGCTGTTCGAGCAGCCCAGCCGCGGCCGCCACCTTCGCCTCGTTCTTGTTGCGCCCGTCCGCGACGTTGGCATAGCTCCCCGTCGCATGCGTGCAGGAGACCGTGCAGGCGAACACCGGCGCATGCGGCGGGCCGCTGGCAACCTGCTCGTAGGACAGCGCGGCGATGTCCCCGCGTTGCGCCCACTCGTTCAGCACGGCCACGGGGTTGCGTTGGGATAGGGGTGCCTCCGGAACCGCGGCGGCGGGGGGCGCCAGCTCCCTGACCAACGCCAGGGCCGCGCCCGCCCTGGCGGCCTTGGATCCGGCCGCGTGAGTTGGCTCGCCGACGATCAGTCCATCCGCCAGCGGCATGAACGCCACCGCCGAATACTCCCCGGCCTCGATGTAGCGCGCCGTGGGCCAAGACCGGGCCTGGCTGTACATGGACAGCACTCCCCCAGCCGTCGCAGGAGCGCTGATCAACGCTTCCCAGGCGACGGCACGGGCTCCCGCCCACCCCTGCGGGTCGGTCTCGAAGAGCAGGAGATACAGCGACCGGACGGATAGCGCGCAGGCTTGTACGAACCCCAGGAGCTCTGCGTCGGGTTCCGGTTTGCCGACCTCATGGTCGAGCCACAGCTCCAGTTCGTTAGGGGTCAATCGCGGCGCCGCCGTCCCGGGCGGTGCCGGGGCGGTCGGCTCGCGATCAGGCTCGTGATCCGGCCCGGCGATACCGTCGAGTTCGGCCAGGCCGGTGAGCTCGGCCAGCAGCGACAGCGCCGCGGCTTGCCGCGCGGCCTTCTTGTTGCTGGCGTGCCGCTGCCTGCCCTCGACGCGTGTGCCGTCCCGCTCCAGCGACGCGGTCGCGGTGAACATGCCGTTTTCTTCCGACTCGGTGACCCGCATGCCGGCGATACCGAGCCGCTGAGCTTCCGTGCTCACGACAGAGACCGCCATCGCGGGGTCGCGGACGGCCGCTTCTAGCGCTCTCTCACGAACGTGCCCCCAAGCCTGGCGGTCACGCGCGACAAACAGGACCTGGTGCAGCTCCCGAGGTCCCGATTCCCCGGACGTGATCCTGCGCTCCGCATCCGCGATCAGCGCCGGGTTCGCAATGCCGTCCTGGCCCGCGCACTTCAATGCCACGAAGAACTCATCATCAGGCAGTGCCGCGAAGTCCGTAGCCGGGTCGGCCACCAGGCTCCGCAAGGCCCGCTGTGCGCGTTCCTTCTCGATGTCGGCGCGGATCCGGCCTTTCGGCGGCGGCGGCTTCTGCTGCTGAGGCGGCGGCTTCGGCCGGGCACGGGCCAGATCGGCAGGTGTGGGCATCGGAGGGGATTGCGGCGACACACGACTTGTCTACCATCCGTCCGTCCCGATCGGAGGGACGTCGCCCCGGCTGAGCCCGAGGCTCCGCGCTCCAAGCGGGACCCCGGTACGCCCTAGGGTCCAAAATGCTTGCCATGCTAGTAGAATGCTTGCTATGGCTACCATTCACATCCGCGATGTCCCCGAAGACGCGGTCACCACCCTCAAAGTGCGCGCCGCCCGGGCCGGGCAGTCTCTGCAGGCCTACGTGCGCCAGTTGCTGGAAACCGAGGCGAACGCGGTGCCCCCGGAGGAGGCGGCCGAGCGCGCGCGTGACATCGCCGCACGGTCCAAGGTCACCGCCGATGACGTGATGGACGTGATCGCCGCGATGCGCGAGGCTCGCGAGTGATCGTTCTCGACACGTCGGCCATGGTGGAGTTCCTGGTCGGCGCGGACCCCCTCGCCGAGCGGGTCCGCGCGGTAGTGGCGGGCGCCAAGATTGCCGCACCGCACGCGGTTGACCTGGAATGCGCGGCCGCCCTGCGCGGGCTGGTGCGCGGCGGGAAGCTGCCGTCGGCTGAGGCCGAGCGGGCACTCGAGCTACTGGGAAGCATGCGCCTGGAGCGGTACGGTCATGTTCCGCTGCTTACGCGCATCTGGCAACTCCGGCACAACATGTGGCCATATGACGCCGCGTACGTGGCCCTGGCCGAATCCCTGGACGCGGAACTGGTGACGCTGGACGGCAAGCTCGAGGGGATTCCCGGGGTGAGGTGCGCCGTGCGCAACCTGCGCGTCGAATAATCGTGCCGAATTCCTTATCTGGTGAACGCCGCAGTAGAACGGCACTGGCCCGAGCCCGCTCGCTCGGGCTCAGCGGCTCTTCGCGATGAGCCTGGCGACGATCGCGACGTGTTCGGGGGAGTGCATGCTGTCCCGCTCCGCGGCCAGGGCGGTCTCCATTACCGTGGCCATCGCCTGTTCCAGGTGCAAGTTCACCGCCCGTTTGGTCCCTCGTAGCGCCGCAGCGGGCAGCCCGGCCAGCCTGCGGGCGAGGTCCATCGCCTCGTCGAGCAGCTTGTCGCCCGGCACCACCCGGTTCGCCAGGCCCAGCCGAACGGCTTCCTCCCCGCTCACCCGCTCCCCGAGGAACAGCAGTTCCTTGGCCCGGGCCAGCCCCACGATCAGCGGCAGCACCATGGCGCCGCCATCCCCGGCGACCAGCCCCACCTGGACATGCGGGTCGGCCAGGTAGGTCCCCTCCGCCATCAGCACCATGTCACTGAGCAGGGCCAGGCTGCAGCCCAGCCCGACGGCGGGCCCGTTCACCGCGGCGATCACCGGCACCGGGCAGCGCACCATGCCGGTGATGATGCGGCGCGCCTCGGCGATGTTCTGTTCCCGGAACGCCTCATCCCGCTGCACCCGGGTCATCACGTGAAAATCCCCGCCCGCACTGAACGCCCGGCCCCGCCCGGTCAGCACCACCGCCCGTACCGCCTCGTCCGCGGCGAGGCGATCCCAGACGCGCGCCAGCGCAGTGTGCAGCGTCTCACTCGCGGCGTTCAGCTGCTCCGGCCGGTTCAGTTCGATCAGCCGGATGGGACCCTCGGCGGTTACCACGAGTTCCGGCGCCAGCTCGTCCATAGGAACCAATATAGTTAAATCTTATAAATCAATCAACGGCCCGAACGAAGCAGGTACACGCCCCGGCCAAGCCTCGCCAGCATGGGTCGGCGCGGCGCGCCCCGGCAGCGGTGCCGCCGCGGCTCACTTGCCGGCTCGCGGCTTTTTCTTCCGCTGCTTGTTCTTGTACGGCCGCTCGTTTTCCGGCCGCCCGGCCGGAATCGCCATAGGCTTCTCGCGTGGCTGCGATTGAGTTCGAAGAACGAGACCTTGAGGCCAGCGTGCCTGACCTGGCGGCCGGCGGCGCCTGGACCCGGGTGCGGCTGCGGTGGCGGCGGGACCCGCTGACCGGAGCCAGCGCCCGGATCCTTACCGGAGTGAAGCTCCAGCCCCCGACCCGCCCGGACCTGACCAAACTTACGGCCAAGCCAGCCTTCTGCCCGTTCGACGCCGAGCACCTGGAGACGGCCACCGTCCCGTTTCCTGCCGAGCTCACGGCCGAGGGCCGCATCCGCCTGGGCCGGGCCGTGGTGGTGCCCAACATCATGGCGTACGCCACGCACAGCGCGGTCGGCATCTACGATCCCGGGCGTCATTTCCTCGACCTGGATGAGCTGACGCCGTCCCTCGTCGGGGATGCCCTGACCGTCATGGTCCGTCATGCCCGGATGGTGCGGCGCCTGGACCCCACGGCCGTGTGGAGTTCGGTCAACGCCAACTACCTTCCGCCCTCGGGCTCTTCACTGGTCCATCCGCACCTCCAGTCCTCCCACGACGCCTGCGGCCTGACCGGCCAGCGCCTGCTGGCCGAGAAGTCCATGGCCTGGCACGAGGCGCACGGGTCCTACTGGGGCGCCCTGGTCGACCAGGAGGCCGGCGGCCCCCGGTGGGCCGGGCGCATCGGCCGGGTGGCCTGGCTGACCCCTTTCGCGCCGACCGGGTTCCACGAGGTCTGGGGCGTGGTCAGCGGGGCGGCCGATGTGACCGACCTGACCGAGCAGGACACCCAGGCGCTCGGCCAGGGACTGTCCCAGGTCCTGGCCGCCTACCGGGCCTGGAACCTGACCTCGTTCAACTTCGCCGTGATCGGCGGCGGGCCGCAGGCCCGCGAGCACGGGCACCAGGTCGTGCTCAAGGTGGTCAGCCGGTCCAATCCGGATCCCTGGTACCGCAGCGACGCCACCTATTTCGAGCGCCTCCTCGGAGAGGCACTGATCGACCTGAGCCCGGAGGAGGTAGCGGACGGCGTCCGGGCCAGATTTGATCCTTAGTCCTGATCGGCTCGCAGCCGCCGCACGGCAGCTTCCGCCGCCGGCCGGACGGCCGGATGCGGGTCACGCAGCTGAGACGATAGCCATCGACCGGCGTCGCCGGTCGTTGAGCGCAGGGTGATCGGCTTGGCTCACGCGCATGCGCGTAACCGCCTTATCGCGGATTTTGGTGTCCTCCCGGCCCTAGTGGTGCCCATTCAGGTGAACTCCATCACGAACCTGCCGACTTGAGGCCCCGCAGAATAAGGTCCCAGATCTCGGTGCCGGTCTCATAGGGGGAGTAGAACGAGACCCGGTCGATCAAGCCGCCGAACCTGCGCCGGATCTGCGCCGCCACGTCGGCCGGCTCGGCCACGACCGCGAAGGCGTGCAGTACCTCGTCGTCGATGAGAGCGCCCATGGCCTCCCACTTGTCCTCGCGGGAGGATCTGGACAGCGAGTTGAGCTCGTCGCCCAGCCCGGCCCAGCCGTGCCGGTCGAGCACTCCCCGGTAGGCCGGGGTACTGCCGTAAAAGGCGACCTGCTGGCGGGTGCCGGCCACCGCGCGGGCCATCTCCTGCTCGGTGTCCCCGGTCGCGATGATCGCCATCATGCTGACCTCGACGTCGGTCGGCGTCCGCCCCGACGCGGCCAGGCCGGCCGAAAGCGCGGGGAGCGTCACCTCGCGCAGGTAGCGCTCGGTGGAGAACGGGTGCACCAGCAGGCCGTCGGCGACCTCGCCGGCCACGATGGTCATGGCCTCCCCGACCGCGGCGAGGAAGACCTCGGGTGCGCCGCCCGGTGCGGGCGGCGGTGAGAAGAACGGGGTCATCAGCGTGTGCTGGTAGAAGTCACCACGGAAGCTCAGTTTCGTCCCGTCGTTCCAGGCCGACCAGATCGCCCGCATGGCCATGATGAACTCCCGCATACGCGGTGCGGGATGACTCCAGGGCATGGAGAACCGCCGCTCGATGTGCGGTTTGATCTGACTGCCCAGGCCGAGGATGAACCGTCCGCCCGAATACGCCTGCAGGTCATGCGCGGTGTAGGCGAGTTGCATGGGGGAGCGGGCGAAGGCTACCGCGATGGCCGTGCCAAGCTCCATCTGCCCCGTGTGCTCGGCGGCAAGCACGATGGGCAGGAAGGGGTCATGCGCGGACTCCGACGTCCACAGCCCGTCATAGCCGGCCTTCTCGTGCCGCCTGGCCTCGTCGATCACCGCGCTGGCGGGCCACGCCCCGAGCTTGCCGTCGACCTTCATCGGTTCCTCCAAGATCTGGGCCAGTCGGTCAGGAAGCTTGGCGTTTGGTCGCTAACATAGGATAATTATTTTACTATATACCTCAGACCTTCAAAGGGGGCAGCCGGTGGACTTCGGGCTTACCGACGAGCAGGAGATGCTCCGTGCCACGGCACGCCAGTTCGTCGCGGACGTCTGCCCGGCCGAGCGGGCCAAGGAGTGGGACGAGGAGTCGGCCGTCCCTCCCGAGCTGTTCAAGGGCCTGGCTGACCTGGGCTGGTTCTCGCTGCCGTTCGCCGAATCCGATGGCGGGGATGGCGGCGGCCCGGTCGAGCTGATCCTGATCGCCGAGGAACTCGGCCGGGCCAGCTTCGATGTGGCCATGTGCTACATAGGCGTCCTCATCCCGGGGATCACGGTGTTCGACTGGGGCAGCGACGCCCAGCGGGCGTTCATCCGGGAGCACGTCATGACCGGCCGGCAGCGGCTCGCCGTGGCGGTCAGCGAGCCGGACAGCGGATCGGACGCGGCGGCGCTGCGCACCACCGCGCAGGACCGCGGCGACCACTTCCTGGTCAACGGCCAGAAGATGTGGTGCACCGGGGCCGGCCTCCCGGATACCACGATCGCCGCCTACGTCCGCACCGGCCCCCGCGAGCCCAAGCATGAGGGCATCAGCCTGCTCCTGATCGACCCGCAGGCCGACGGGGTAGAGGTGCGGCGCACCCCGACCTTGGCCCGGCACATCCTGGGGACCAACGAGGTATACCTATCCGATGTGGTGGTGCCCCGGGAGAACCTCGTCGGCCCCCAGGACAAGGGGTGGTCGGTGTTGCTCTCCAACATCGAGCTGGAGAAGGTGATCATCACCGGCGGGTATCTCGGCGCCGCCCAGGCGACCCTGGACGAGATGCTCGCGTTCGCCAAGACGCGGCACGCATTCGGCCGGCCGGTAGGCACCTTCCAGGCGCTGGCTCATGCCATGGCTGACCTGCAGGTGGAAATCGACTCGGCGCGGCTACTGGCCTACCGGGCCGCCTGGCTCCTGGCCCAGGGCCAGCCGTGCGGCCGGGAAGGCGCAATGGCCAAGCTCAAGGGCTCGGAGACCTACGTCGCCGCCGCCCGGCTGGGCATGCAGGTCTGCGCCGGGCATGGCTTCTCCACCGAGAGCGTCATGAGCTTCCGTTACCGGGAGTCGATCGTGGCCACGATCTCCGGCGGCACCAGCCAGATCCAGCGCAACGGCATCGCCCGCAGCATGGGCCTGCGGACGTACTGAGGCCAACCGCAGCGGAGAAATCGCGTTTAGCGTAGTCGGGTCTAGAACGGTGTCGGGATGTACCGCAACGGCAGGTCCGGCTCCACGTAGCCGCGGGCCCGCTGCCGCTTGGGCAGCGTGACGTCCCGGTGGGCGAGCGGTTTGCAGGGGACCTGGCTGAGCAGGTGGCTGATGATGTTGAGCCGGCCGCGCTTCTTGTCGTCGGTGTGCGCGATGTACCAGGGCGCCCACGCGGTGTCGGTCGCGGCGAACATCGCGTCCCTGGCTCTGGAGTAGTCATACCAGCGGCTGTAGGACTTCAAGTCCATGTCCGATAGCTTCCAGATCTTCCGCGGGTCGTTGATGCGGCTCTCCAGCCGGCGGGTCTGCTCGCCGGGGCTGACCTCGAGCCAGTACTTCAGCAGCAGGATCCCGGAATCGGCCATGGCCTTCTCGACCGCCGGCGCCAGCTCGAGGAACCGCTCGGTCTCCTCCGGCTTGCAGAAGCCCATCACCGGCTCGACGCCCGCCCGGTTGTACCAGCTGCGGTCGAAGATCACGACCTCGCCGGCGGCCGGGAAGTGCGGGAGGTACCGCTGGATGTACATCTGCGACTTCTCGCGCTCGGTCGGGGCGGGCAGGGCCACGACGCGGAACACCCGCGGGCTCACCCGCTCGGTGATCCGCTTGATCGTGCCTCCCTTCCCGGCGGTGTCCCGGCCCTCGAACACGATGCAGATCTTGGCCCCCGACGCCTTGACCCACTCCTGCATGGCGACGAGTTCGCCGTGCAGGACTCTCATCTCCCGCTCGTACTCCTTGCGCTTCATCTTCGGGGCCTGGCCGTTCGGGGCCTGGCCGTTCGGGGCCTGGCCGTTCGGGGCCTGGCCGGTTCCGGTCATCTGCCGCGCTGCAGCCAGCGACGCGTTGACCTCCGCGTCGTTATCCTTTTTCTTGGCCATGTCGCTTACCTCCGGTACCTCCGGCTGGTGTGGCCCGCATCACCGCGGCAGCCGTTCAGCATGAGTACCCCAAAAGGCTGACACATGATGGCACGGCACCTGGAATGTCACTTCGCCGGGGCTGACGCCTGGCCTTCTGGCGGGGAATCATTCCGCCAGCATCGTCTGCTCCGGCACGTGGGTCCTCATCCTGCGTGGGTGATGCGCCGGCTTGCCCACCGGGGGAAATTGCCTGGCTTCGGCCGGGCGGCGCGATCGGAGCGGAGGTCATCCCTGCTGGGTGATGTGCGCTGCGCCGTGACGTCGCAGGACACGGGCCAGCGGCGTGGCAGATGGCGAGCAAAGGGAGAGGTCTGGATGGCCATTGTCGAGTACGAACGGGTATGCCCTTCGGGCAGCCGATCTCGGCCCAGACGCTATCTGAGCTGGACGCCAACGGCTGGGAGCTTTACCACGTGGCAGAGGACTTCGCCGAGAACCACAACGTGGCCGCCGACCACCGCGACCGGCTGATCGCGATGATAGGGACGTGGTACGTGGAGGCCGGCAAGTACAACGTGATGCCGGTCGACGGCAGCGGCCTGGCCCGGATGGTCGCCGAAAAGCCGCTCGTCGCGCTGCCCCGGGACAGTTACACCTACCGGCCCGGCACGCAATGGATCCCGTTCTTCGCCGCGCCCAGGGTCCTCAACCGCCCGCACAGCATCACCGCCGACGTCGAGATCCCCGCGGGCGGGGCCGAGGGGGTGCTGCTGTCCCAGGGCACGGCGGCCGGCGGATACTCCTTGTTCGTCAAGGACGGCAAGCTCCGCTACGTCCACAACTACGTGGGCCGAGCTGTATACGGAGTGGAATCCGACATCGTCCTCTCGCCAGGCCAGCACGCGCTCAGGTTCGAGTTCGAGCCGACCGGAAAGCCGGACATGGAGCACGGCAAGGGCGCGCCCGGCAAGCTCCAGCTCTACGTCGACGGCACCCTCACCGGGAACGCGGAAGCGCCCGTCACCAACCCGTTCGTGCTCAACCCCGGTGCGCTCACCTGCGGCGCCAACCTCGGCTCCGCCATCACCGACGACTACCCCAGCCCGTTCAAATTCACCGGCACCATCCACAGCGTGACGGTCGACGTCAGCGGAGAGCTAATCCAGGACTCCGAAGCCGAACTGCGCGTGCATATGGCCCGCGAATAGCGGCACCTCCCGACGGTGCCGCCCGCGATTACCGGCGCGGGCGGTACCGGCCGGGGACCGTGCCAGACGCAATGGCGTAAAAACGCGGAAAACGCCGGCTGGCCGTGCGGGCCGCTCACCCCGCATCCCGCAGCGAAATTCAATGCCTCCGGCGAGCCGCGTGGATGCTGGCTGGCGGTGATGAAGCGCCCTCGCCCTGCGAGCGATCCGTTATGTCCGGTTATGAGGAAACCTCAGGGTGAGGCATTCCGGGCGCGGACCATGATCGTGTGCAGTTCGGGACAAATATTGTCCCGAACTGCTCATGATCATGAAACAGCCGGTGCGAGGGTGCCTCTTAGGGTCCTGGTAGTGCGTCTGCGGGGCCTGTGTGTCACAAGGCCCGAGATGGCCGCACCGGCCGGCCGCGCCGGCCGCGCCGGGTCACACCGTGAACGTGGCCTCGATCACCAGACGACCCGCTGACCTGGCCTGATAGTTGCGGGATTTATCAAAGACCCCTCTTTTAGGTAGAGCGTCACTTTCATTGGCATCCGTGCGGCCCGCAGCACGAGATCTCTGGGCGTTATGCCCGATATGTCGGGCGAAAAGGCCCCGCCTCCGCGCCGAATTGCTCGCGCAGCGGGCCGCGGCGGATCTTGCCCACCGGGGTCCGCAGCTCCCCAACCGTGAACTCGTAGGACCGCGGGCACTTGAACCCAGCCAGGTGCTCGCGGCAGTAGGCCCCCAGCCGGTCCGCCAGCAACGCCTCCGCGCCAGCCAACGCCTCCGCGCCAGCCTCCGCCTCCGCGCCAGCCCCGGCCTGCACGCCAGCCCCGGCCTGCACGCCAGCCTGCGCCGTAGCCACCTGCACCACGGCCTTCACCTGCTCACCCATCTCCGGGTCAGGCACGCCAAGCACCGCGGCGTCGAGCACGTCCGGGTGCATGGTGAGCACGTTCTCGATTTCCTGGGGATAGATGTTCACCCCACCCGAAATGATCAGGTTGCTCGCCCGGTCGGTGAGGTAGAGGTAACCGTCGCGATCGAGGTACCCGACGTCGCCGACGGTCCGCCAGCCGCGCTCGTTGGCCGCGGCGGCGGTCTGGCCCGGGTCGCCGTGGTACTCCGAAGGCGTGCCGCCCTCGAACCAGATCGTGCCCACCTCACCCGGCGCCAGCTCAGCCCCGTCAAGGCCAACGACATGCGGCACGCCCATCAGCGGCCGGCCGACGGAGCCCGGCTTGCGCAGCCATTCGTCGGAGAAGATGGATGCGGCGCCGAACCCCTCGGTCATCGAGTAGAACTCGAACAGGATCGGTCCCCACCAGTCGATCATGGCCTGCTTGACCGGGACCGGGCAGGGCGCCGCGGCGTGCACCGCCCAGCGCAGGCTGCTCAGGTCGGAGCCAGCCCGCGCCACAGCGGGCAGCTTCAGCAGCCGGACGAACATGGTCGGTACCCACTGACTGTGCGTCACCCGGTGCGCCTCGATGAGCCGCAGCGCCTGGGCGGCCTCGAACCGTTCCATGACCACCACGGTCGCCCCGGTCCGGTGGCTGGCCATGCTCCAGGCCAGCGGCGCGGCGTGATACAAGGGCGCCGGAGACAGGTACACGTCGCCTTCGGCCATGCCGAGCAGCTCACGCAGCCAGTGCCCGGGGATGTCCGGATGCTCGCCGAGGGCCGCCCCGCTGACCGGCCGCCTGATTCCCTTCGGCCGCCCGGTGGTCCCGGAGCTGTAGAGCATGATGTCGCCCTCGCACTCATCCGAGATCGGCGTCGGCGGCATCGCGCCGACCGCGTCGGAGTAGGCATCCCAGCCCGGAATCGTGCCGCCGATCATCAGCCGCCGCACGCCCGGCGCCAGCGCCGCTCCCAGCTGGGCGGCCAGCCCCGCCAGCTGGTAGCTGACGACCACCATCCGGGCGCCGCTGTCGCTGACCACGTATCCGGCCTCTGCCGCGGTCAGGTGCCAGTTGACGGCGGTGAACTGCAAGCCGGACCGCTGCGCGCCCCAGGCCAGGTCGAACAGCTCCGGCCGGTTCTCCATGATCACGGCCAGGCCGTCCCCGGGGCGCAGCCCGTAGCACCGGGCCAGCCAGGCCACCTGGTTGGAGCAGGCCTCCAGCTCGGCGTAGGTCACCACGGTGCCGGCCGTGCCCATGATGACCGCCGGGCGGTCCGGCTCCTTGTCGGCGAAGACTCCCGGGTGCATGGGATGAACCTCCCAGAGATAGAATCAGTTGACTAATTATCCTAAATAAAGGACGATCGGTCCAGACCCCAAACGCCAGACCCCAAACGCCAGACCCCACGACCCCAAACCCCAGACCCCAAACCCCAGACCCCAAACCCCAGACCCGGACGCCCGAACGGAGTGAGCTCGTGCCCGACACCGGACTCGCCGAGCGCGTGGAGCGCATCGAGGCGCACCTGGCCATCCAGCAGCTGGCCATCCGGTACGCGATGGCCGTGGACGCCAGGGATATGGAGGCCTGGGTGCGCTGCTTCCGGCCGGATGTGGACATGGGCCGGCACGGCACTGGCCGGGAGGCGCTGCGGCGCTACATCGACCCGATGGTGCGCCGGTTCTACCGGTCGGTGCACCAGATCTGCGGGCACCGCATCGAGCTGACCACCCAAGACACGGCCACCGGCGCGGTCTACTGCCGGGCCGAGCACGAGGCGGGGGACGAGTGGATCGTGATGGCGATCTGCTACTTCGACGAGTACGCGCGCGTGGACGGCGAGTGGTTCTTCTCCCGGCGGCGGGAACGCCACTGGTACGCGGCCAACGTGACGGACACGCCCCAATCACAGGGCTTCGCCGGCTGGGCGGGCAGCGGGAAGCCGGCCCTGCCCGGCGAGTTCGATTCGTGGGCGAAATTCTGGGACGGAGCAGGTCCCGTGAACGGAGTAGGGCAATGAACCTTGGCGTCTGGTTCGACCTGCGCAATCCGCCCGCATGGCGGCAGGACCCGGCCCGCCTGGCCGCCTTCACCCTGGAGTTGTGCGAGGAGGCCGAACTCCTCGGCGCTGACTCGCTCTGGTTCTCCGAGCACCATCGCTTCGAGGATGGCTACCTGCCGCAGCCGCTGACCTTCGCCGCGGCGGCGGCCGCGCGGACCAGCCGGGTCCGCCTGGGCACCGGCATCCTGGTCGCGCCGCTGCGCAAGACCGCGCAGCTCGCCGAGGAGGCGGCGATGGTGGACATCATCAGCGGCGGCCGGCTGGAGCTGGGCCTGGGCGCCGGGTACCGGGTGCCCGAGTTCGAGCTGTTCGGCACGGACTTCGCCGCCCGGTACCAGATCCTGGATCAGCAGGTCGCCGAGCTGCGCCGGCTATGGGGAGAGGGCGGCCTCACCCCGGCGCCGGTGCAGGAAAAGCTGCCGATCTGGCTGGGCTACCAGGGACCGAAGGGAGCCCGGCGAGCGGGACGGATGGGGGAGGGGCTGCTCACCGTGGCCGCCAGTTCCTGGCCGCACTACCGGGACGGCCTGGCTGAGGGCGGCCACGACCCGGCCGCCGCCCGGATGGCCGGCGGGGTGCAGGCGCACGTGACCGACGATCCCGAACGGGACTGGCCGCGCGTCGCCCCGCGCATCGCGTACGCCCAGGACAGCTACCGCAGGTACATGGTCGAGGGAACCGGCCACCCGGTGCCCCGCCCGGTGGACCCCGAGCGGCTGCGCGCCCACGGACCGGAGGCCGGCCCGATGTCGTACTTCCTGTTCGGCACGCCCGAGCAGGTCGCACAAGCAATCCGGGAGTATGCCGGGGACGCTCCCGTGCAGACCGTATGGCTCGGGGCGTCGGTGGCGGGCCTGCCGGAAGACCTGGCCGCCCGGCACGTGCAGACCATCTGCACCCGGCTCGGCCCCTTGCTCAAGGACGGATAAGACACATGGGCAGGCTCGACGGCAAGATCGCGATCATCACCGGCGCGGCCTCCGGCATCGGCAAGGCCACCGCGCAGCGCGTGGCGGCCGAGGGCGCCCGGACGGTAGTCGCCGACCTGAACGCCACCGGAGCCAAACGGGTCGCCGAAGCGATAGCCGCCGCGGGCGGCGAGGCCACCGCGGTCCAGGCGGACCTGGCCGAGGTCGACTCGGTGCGGGCCATGGTCGAGGCGGCGGTGACCGCCTACGGCGGCCTGGACATCCTGCACAACAACGCCGCCGCGACCGCCCTGGCCGCCACGAGGGACCTGCCGGTGAGCGTGGCGGACCCCGATGTCTGGGACGAGACCATGCGGGTCAACCTGCGCGGCGCCCTGGTGGCCATCCAGGCCGCGGTGCCGCACATGATCGCGCGCGGCGGCGGCTCGGTCATCAATACCGCCTCCGGCGCCGGCCTCACCGGGGACCTGCGCCCCCCGGCCTACGGCGCGTCCAAGGCCGCGCTGATCAGCCTGACCAGGTACGTGGCGGCCGAGTTCGGCAAGCAGGGGATAAGGTGCAACGCGATATCCCCCGGCTACATCGTGATCGGCGAGAAGCCCGGCCGCGATGCGGTGAACGCGACCATGCTGCGGCACGCGCTCACCCCCCGTCTCGGCCGCCCGGAGGACATCGCCGCGCTGGTGGCCTTCCTGGCCTGCGACGAATCCGCCTTCATCACCGGACAGAACATCTGCGTGGACGGCGGCATGGGTGCCCATCAGCCATTCCTGGCTGACTTTAGAAAATAAAAACCATAATCCCGAACGGACTGGGTACCAGCTCCGGCCAAACAGGAGAGCACATGTCGGCAGGAACATGCACCGGGCGCGTCGTGGTCATCACCGGCGCGGGGAACGGCATCGGCCGGGCGCACGCCCTGGCCTTCGCCGCGCAGGGAGCCAAGGTCGTGGTCAACGACCTGGGTGGCGCCCGGGACGGCGCGGGCTCGTCGGAAGGCCCGGCCCAGTCGGTCGCCAACGAGATCGTCGCGGCCGGCGGGGAGGCGGTCGCGAACACCGACGACATTTCCTCCTGGGCCGGCGCGCAGCGGCTGATCGAAGCGGCCGTCCACGCGTTCGACGGCCTGGACGTGGTGGTCAACAACGCGGGCATCCTGCGCGACCGCATGATCGTTACGATGACCGAACCGGACTGGGACTCGGTCATCGGCGTCCACCTCAAGGGTACCTTCGCGGTCCTGCATCACGCCGGCGCGTACTGGCGGCAGCGGGCCAAGGAAGGCCACGTCAACGACGCGCGGGTGATCAACACGACCTCGCCGTCGGGGCTGTTCGGCAACCCGGGCCAGGCCAACTACGGGGCGGCCAAGGCCGGCATCGCCAGCCTGACCATCATCGCGGCCCGGGAACTCGATCGCTACGGCGTCACGGTCAACGCCATCGCGCCGACCGCGCTGACCCGGATGACCGAAGACATCGAGATGATGCGCGCCGCTGCGGCCAGCGGGGACCTGAGCCCGGAGGCGATCTCGCCGCTGGTGGTCTGGCTCGGCTCCGCGGAGTCCCGCGAGGTGACCGGGCGGGTGTTCGGCGTCTGGGGGAACGCCATCACCGTCCTGGAGGGCTGGGTCAACGGCCCCAGCGTCTCTGGCGACACCCGCTGGGACCCGGCCGGCCTGTCCGCGGTCATCCCCGGCCTGGTCGCCAAGGCCGCCCCGAACGCCGACACCCTGGGCACTCGCCAGCCGTCCCCCTGACCCTCGCCGATGCCATGACGAGCCGGGTGTCTCAGCATGGAACAGGGGCATGAGGCCGGGCGGGGTACTCTGCCCGGATCGAGCACGCGCTGATGTCACCGCGGAGGACTTCATGTCAGCAGGCACCGGCCAGGCCAGCGGCTCAGCGCCAGCCCCCCAGCCCGCCGGGCTGGCGGTCGCGGTGGCCCAGGCGGAGAACTGGCATCATGACGTGGTCGCGCGCATCGACCACTGGGGCTGGATCCGTACGCTGAACGACCGGCTGACCGCTGTGCTCGGGCCGTGGCGCGAAAGGCACCAGGACAACCCGGTCCTCGAGCTGATGCATGGCGGCCGGTGGCTCGGTCACCCGCTACATCCGGCCCTGTCCGACCTGCCGATCGGGCTGTGGACCGGCGCCCTGATCTTGGACGTCACCGACCGCGACCCGGCCCCCGGACGCGGGCTCGACCCGGCGGGCCTGTTCAGCGCGGTCGGCATCGCCGCCGCGGTCGCGACCGCCGCCACCGGTGTGGTCGACTGGACCGTCACCGACGACGAGGACCGACGGCTCGGCTTGTTCCACGGGGTGCTCAATACGGCGGCCCTCGGGCTGCAAGGCATGTCGCTGGCGGCCCGGCTGGCCGGTCACCGGCAGACGGCCCGCGGGCTGGGCGCGGCCAGCCTGGCCGTCACCGGCGCCGCCGCCTACCTCGGTGGCCACCTGGTGTTTGCCAAGGCGGTGATGGTCAGCCGGGTGGCTGGGGCCGACGGTCCGCGGCGCTGGGTCCGGGTGATCGAGGAGGCCGAGATGCCGGACGACGTGCCCACCGGCGTGCAGGCCGACGGACGGCAGATCCTGCTGTACCGGCACGACGGAACCCTCTACGCGCTCGACAACCTGTGCAGCCACGCCGCCGGCCTGCTCAGCCGCGGCGCCGTCGAGGGCCTGACCGTGACCTGCCCGCTGCACGGATCGCAGTACTGCCTGGCCGACGGCTCCGTCCGCCGCGGCCCGTCACATCAGCCGCAACCCGTCATACGCACCCGGGCCCGCAACGGCTGGATCGAGGTGCGCGGTAACCAGCCCGCCCCCCGCCGGCCCGTCAACGGAAGGAAATAGTCATGGCCTTTGTCATCGTCGCCAACCTCGACGACCTGGAGCCGGGCGAAACCCTGTTCGTCGAGGGGCTGAGGGAGCCGATCTGCCTGGTGCGCCTGGACGACGACGACGTCCGTGCGGTGCACAACACCTGCACTCACCAGCAGCAGCCCCTGCACGAGGGCACCGTGCAGGACGACGACACCCTGGTCTGCGCGTCGCATAACTCCCGGTTCGACCTGACCACCGGCGAGTCGATCGGCATTCCCGTGGTGCCCCCGCTGCCCGTCTACGCCTGCAAGATCGAGGACGACGCGATCCTCGTCGACATCGACCAGCAGCTCAACGACGCCCCCATCCCGCACCGCCCGTACCACTGACGAGGCGTCCCCTACATCGATGCCTGCGCGGGGGTCTGGGCGGGGACGCGGAACAGCTCGTTGAAGGTGCCGCTGGTGACCCGCTCGCGGACCTCGTCGCTGACGCCGGCGAACAGGCCGCGCAGCGTCTCCTGGGTATGCCCGTAGGTGCCTTCCAGGTGCGGGTAGTCATCTCCCCACAGCACGTTGCGGTAGCCCGTCGCCGGCACGACCTGCACGGCGCTCTTGTCGTGCTGGAAGGACGCGTAGACCTGCTGGCCGATGATCTCGCTGGGCAGCCTGCTCAGCTTGGGCCGGACGAACATGCCGTGCTGCCGGTACGCCTCGTCCATCCGGTCCCCGATGGCCGGCACCCACGCGGCGCCGCCCTCGGCGATGAGGATGCGCAGGCCGGGGTGGCGGTCCAGGGCGCCGCTGGCCACCAGGTGCGAGACCACTCGCATGCCGGGGTAGGTCGTCTCCATGTAATTGATCACCGCGCCGCCCGGACCGCGGAACACCACCGTGTCCCCGCCGGTGCCGATGTGGAAGCCGAGCACAACCCCGGCCCGTTCCGCGGCGGCCCAGAACGGCTCCCACGCATCGAGCGCGTACTCCTCCCCGGGGCGGGTCTGGCTGGGCAGGAATACGGCCTGGAAGCCGAGTCCGGCGGCGCGCTCGAGTTCGGCGACCGCGTCGCCGATATCGGCGGTGGACACGCACGCGGTGGGGATGACCCGCTGGTTCTTGCTCAGGATCTCGGCGTGCGCCCAGTCGTTCCAGGTCCGTACCGTCTCCCGGGCCAGCTCCCGGTCGGTGATCTTGACGGTCCAGAAGCCCATGGACGGGAACGCGAGCTGGCCCCAGACGCCCTCCTGATCGAGGTCCTTCAGCCGGATGTCGAGGTCACGGGCGCCCGGCGGGCGCATGGCGTCCATGAAGTCGTTCAGCTGACGGTCCACCCGCTCGCCGTCGATGTAGAGGATCTCGTACTTGTCGCCGCGCTCGGCGCGCGGGGCCCGCTCCGCCAGCCGGGACGGAAGCGACTGCAGCCACAGGTCAGCGGGTTCCAGGACGTGCGAGTCCGCGGAGTTGGCCCAGATCTTGGTCATCGTGTTCCTCCTGGTCGGTGTCGTCATGCTAGCGCCGTACCCCGCGCCGCCCTGGCGTATCGTGATGTTATCTAGTATAAAGAGTTTACATAGTTATCTGTATTGAGGGTAGGCTTCCTACCAACGAAGCGAGCCGGCCTGGCTGGCGGGCAGGAGCGCGGCGATGACCGGATCCCGGCAGATTCCAGTGACGGAAGGCCTGTTCACCTGGCCCGCCGACGAGCCCCGCCTGATCGGGGCGCGGTGCGATGGCTGCGGTCTGGTCGGGTTCCCGGCCGGGCCGGACTGCCAGCGGTGCGGCGGCACCGAGGCCACCCAGACGCTGCTGCCGGACCGGGGCACGCTGTGGACGTTCACCACGCAGGATTTCCGGCCGCCGAGCCCGCCCTACGACGGCGCCGAGGGGGCCGAGACCTTCCAGCCGTACGCGCTGGGCTATATCGAGCTGGCCGGCGAGGTCATGGTCGAGGCCCGGCTGACTGAACCTGATCCGGCCCGGCTGGCCATCGGCCAGCCGATGCGGCTGGCGATCGTGCCCTATACCGTCCGCCCGGACGGCACGCAGGTCATGACGTTCGCGTTTTCCCCGGCCAGCGCGCCTAAGGAGTCATGATGGAAGCAGTGATAGTGGGCGTCGGGCTGCACCCGTTCGGCCGATTTCCTGGCAAGTCCGCGATGGACATGGCCGCCGATGCGGTCCGGGCCGCGCTGGATGACGCCGGTGTCGCCTGGCCGCAGGTCCAGGCGGGATTCGTGGGCAGCCTGGAGGTCTACAACCCCGACGCCATCGTGGGCCGGCTGGGGCTGACCGGGGTGCCGCTGCGCGGCGTGTTCAACGGCTGCGCGACGGCAGGCACCGCGCTGTCCTTGGCCGCCCGGGCCATCGAGACCGGCGAGCATGACCTGACGATCGCGATCGGGATGGACAAGCACCCCCGGGGCGCGTTCGCCGCCGATCCGTCGGTGGCCGGCCTGCCGGCCTGGTACGGCCAGACCGGCATGTTCCTGACCACGCATTTCTTCGGCATGAAGATCAACCGGTACATGCACGACCACGGCATCACCCACCAGACGCTGGCCCAGGTGGCGGCCAAGAACTTCCGCAACGCGTCCGCCAACTCCAACGCGTGGCGGCGCACCCCGCTGTCGGTGGCGGAGATCCTCGCCTCCCCGGTGCTGAACTACCCGCTCCGCCAGTTCATGTACTGCGGTCCTGACGAGGGCGCCGGGGCCGTCGTGCTGTGCCGCGCCGACCGGGCGCACCAGTACGCCGGACGGCCGGTCCGGGTCCGCGCCTGCGCGCTGCGCAGCCGCCGGGTCGGCGCGTTCGAGCTGCAGAGCCCGTCGATACCGGTGGGGGAGCAGGCACCCAGCCCCACGGTGGACGCCGCACGCGAGGCGTACGAGATCGCCGGGATCGGGCCGCAGGACGTGGCGGTGGCGCAGCTGCAGGACACCGACGCCGGCTCGGAGATCATCCACCTGGCCGAGAACGGGCTGTGCAAGGACGGCGAGCAGGAGCGGATGATCGCCGACGGCGAGACCGAGATCGGCGGCAGGCTGCCGGTCAACACCGACGGCGGCCTGATCGGCAACGGCGAGCCGATCGGCGCCTCCGGGCTCCGCCAGATCCACGAACTGGTGCGGCAGCTCCGGGGCAGTGCCGGGGCCCGGCAGGTGCCAGGGGAGCCCGCGGTCGGCTACGCCCACCTGTACGGCGCCCCCGGGGTGTCCGCGGTGACCATCCTGTCCACGTGAGGTGGGGATCCGATGCCTGAAGACCTGCTCCAGTTCACCCGGGAGGTCCGCGACTTCCTGGACGCCCACGCCCCCAGGGCGGCCGAACGCGCCGCGTTCCGCTGGGGCGAAGGCGATGACCGGGTGGCCTACTTCGGCGCGGACCCGCCCGAGGTCGAGGAGCAGAAGCTGCGAGCCGCCCGGGACTGGCAGCGGACCCGGTACTCCAGCGGGTTCGGCTGGATCTCCGGGCCGGCCGAGTACGGCGGCCGCGGCCTGACCCCGGTCGATGAGCTGGTCTACGACGCCATCGAGTCGGAGTACGACGTCCCGGACACCGGCACGCTGAGCGTGATCGGCCTGGGCATGATCGGGCCGACGATCCTGGCCCACGGCCAGCCGCTGGTCAAGGACCGGTACCTGCCGGCCATGTACCGCGGCGACGTGATCGCCTGCCAGCTGTTCAGCGAGCCCGAGGCCGGGTCCGACCTGGCCAGCCTGCAGACCCGCGCGGTAGCCAGCGGGGACACCTGGATCCTGGACGGGCAGAAGGTCTGGACGTCGGTGGCGCAGCACAGCCAGATCGGCATGGCGCTGTGCCGGACCGACCCGGACGCGCCGAAGCACAAGGGCATCACCGCGTTCCTCGTCGACATGAGCGCACCCGGGGTGGAGGTTCGGCCGCTGCGCCAGATGAGCGGCGGCAGCGACTTCAACGAGGTCTTCCTGTCCGGCGTGCGGGTGCCGGACGACCACCGGCTCGGCGAGGTCAACGGCGGCTGGCGGGTCGCCCTCACCACGCTGATGAACGAGCGCGCCACCGTGGGCAGCGAGGGCAGCGGGCCGGTCACCGAGGCCCTGTCGCCGGAGCGGCTCAGCGCGCTCATGCGCGCCACCTGGACCTGGGACGACCGGGCGCTGCGCCGTGACCTGAGCGAGCTGCTGGCCGACATGATGGCGACCGGGCACCTGAACGCGCGGGCCTTCCGGCGGATGCAGGCCGGCGTGGCTCCGGGGCCGGAGATGTCGGTCGCCAAGCTGATGTACGCGCAGAACCTGACCCGGGCGGCGCATTTCGTGTCCCGCGTGCTCGGGCCGCGGATCATCGCCGACACCGGGGAATGGGGCACCTACGCCTGGACGGAGCTGCTGCTGGCCACCCCGGCCCTGCGGATCCTCGGCGGTACCGAGGAGATCATGAAGAACATCCTGGCCGAGCGGGTCCTCGGGCTGCCGAAGGAGCCCGGCATCGATACCACGTCGCCGTTCCGCGCATTGCCCAAGTCCGGGGGTACGTCATGAACGAGGGCAAGGAGGAGCTGGACGAGCTGCGGGAAGCCGTCCGGGAGTTCCTGGCGGCCAAGTCCGGTGAAAGTGCCGTCCGCGCCGCCATGGACACCGGTTATGACCCGGCGATGTGGGACCAGATGGCGCGCCAGCTCAGGCTGCCGGGGCTGGCGCTGCCCAGCGAGTACGGCGGCGACGGGTTCGGCCTGACCGAGCTCGAGGTGGTACTGGAGGAGATGGGGGCCGCGCTGGCGTGCTCGCCGTTCTTCGCCACGGTGGTGCTCGCCGCCCAGGCGCTGCTCGCCTCGGCGGACGAGGCGGCCTGCGCACGGTACCTGCCGGGCATCGCCGCCGGACGGACCATCGCCACGCTGGCCGCGGCCGAGGGTGATGCGTCGTGGGATCCGGCCACGGTCACGACCCGGGCCGAGCGGGTGGCGGGGGAGTGGGCCCCTGGGGGGTGGGCACTGAGCGGGAAGAAGAGCTTCGTCATCGACGGGGCGATCGCGGACCTGGTGCTGGTCGTGGCGCGCAGCACCGCCGGGCCTGGCCTGTTCGCGGTGGACCGCGGGGCGCCCGGACTGCGCGCGGAGCCGATGACCACGCTCGACCTCACCCGGCCGATGGCGGCCCTGACCTTCGATCAGGTGCCCGCGGTCCTTATCGGCGCCGAAGGCCAGGCGGGCCGGCTGATGAGCCGGGTGCTCGACCTGGCCTGCGTGGCGCTGGCCGCCGAACAAGCCGGCGGCGCCCGCCGGTGCCTGGAGATGAGCGCCGGGTACGCCAGGACCCGATTCCAGTTCGGCCGGCCCATCGGCTCCTTCCAGGCCGTCAAGCACAAGTGCGCGGACATGCTGGTCCGGGTGGAACTCGCGGAAGCGACGGCCCGCGAGGCGGCCCGCCTGGCGGACGAGGCCGCGGCGGACTCCGGGGTCGCCGCGGAGTCCGGCGTCGCCGCGGCGACGGCGCACATCTGCTGCTCGCAGGCCTACCTGTTCGCCGCGGCCGAGAACATCCAGGTGCACGGCGGCATCGGGTTCACCTGGGAGCACCCCGCCCACCTGTACTTCCGCCGCGCCAAGTCTTCTGAGCTGCTCTTCGGCGGCCCGGCCGTCTACCACGAGCGGCTGCTCGACCGGCTCGGCATCTAAGCCGGCATCTGAGCCGGCATTAGTGGCTTCCAGATTTCTGGAAAAGACGCTGCATTCACGCGCATCGGACTCGGTATCGCCGCCCATAGGTATGCTTTGTCCGAGATGCCCGGCCAAGGAAAAGGCCGGCAATCGCGATTGGCTTCTCTCCGTATTTACGTGGCCGATGCTAAGGAGGTCCAGTTGCTGTACGGAAGAATCCCCTGCGGAGGATTCTGGAGTCCTTCGGTACGCTTGTCTGCCCGATGCCGTCACCAGAGATAAGCATTCGCCGCCAGGCCCTGTCTGTTCAGCCCGCGCGAGGGAGCCGGAAGCCCCAGTTCAGCATCCACTCGGCGTCCTGCGCGGCGGCCGCCGGGCCGGTGGCGGGGCTGCCCAGCACGACCCCGATCAGCGCCCGGCCGTTCCTGACCGCCTCGAACAGCAGGCAGTGCCGGGCGTCGTCGGTATACCCGCTCTTGATCCCGACGGCGCCGGGATACGAACCGATCAACTCGTCGGTGTTATCCCACCAGTAGTCGTGATGCCCGCGCCCCTTCGGCAGGTGGTAGAACTGCAAGTCCACGATCGACCGGAAAGCCGGGTACCGCATCGCCGCCAGGCCGAGTATGAGCAGGTCGGAAGGCGTGGAGTAGGTCGATGTCTCGGTGGGGTAGGGCAGCCCGTCCGGTGAGGTGAAATGGGTGTCCTTCATGCCTATCTGGGCCGCGGTCGCGTTCATCCGCGCGACGAAGGCATCCAGGCCGGGACCGTAGGCGTTCGCCAGGGTATACGCCGCATCCGCCCCCGAGGGCAGCAGCAGCGCCTCCAGCAACTCCTGCGCCGTGAGCACGTCCCCCGGGCGCAGCGCCGCGGTTTCGCCGCCGTACTTCCAGGCGTAGCTGAACGCAGCCTTCGGCACCTGGATCTGACGGCCGAGGTTGCCGCCTTGCAGCACCAGCAGGGCGGTCATCACCTTGGTGACGCTCGCCATCGGCCGTTCGGTGTCCACGTCCCGGCCCCACAGCACCTGGCCGGTGGCAGCATCGGCCAGCACCGCGCCCTTGGCCTTCACCCCTCCAGGGGCGCCGGCCACCTCGATCATCGGACTGGCCGAAGGCCGGGGACGCGATGGCGTGGCCGGTGCGCGCGTCCGGGCAGCCGACGCGGCATGCGTGGGCACGAGCCGCGGGCCGTGCCCAGCGCCCGTGGACGCCCACCCCGCGACACCGCCGGTAATGGCGGCAACCGCGGTCAGCACGACGATCCACACTCTGAGCCGCATCACACCTGCCGTTGTCCCCTCCCAAGAAATACAATCGACCGGATAGGAAACGTCCGCCAGGCTCTCTTGGTTTCCGCCCGGATCTGCCGAGCACGCCGACGGCACTTCCGTGGTCGGCGCCTGGGGGCTACCGTCCGGGCAGCAGGACGCTCAGGCAGGTGACGCAGCCTTCGAGCTTCTCGAACTCGCTGATGTCCACGACGACCGGTGTGAAGCCCAAGTCCTCAAGGAGTCCAGCAGTGCGGGGAGCGGACGCGGCGATCAGCACGCGGTCGCCGCCGAACGGGACGACGTGGCTACCGGCCTCTTCGGTGACCGGGCGGGTCAGTGCATCGGCATAGGCCGCATCCTCCTCACCCCACCGGGTATCGGATGTACAAGGTCTCATCCTGTCATCTGCCGATCAGGGGTCAAGGTCACGGCCTGCGCCCACGCGCGTAGCGTTGGTGGCATGACTGAAACGACGTGGCTGGATGCGACCGCACAAGCTGACCTGGTCCGCCGCGGTGAGGTGAGTCCCAAAGAGCTGGCAGAGGCGGCCATCGCCCGGATTGAGGCGGTCAACCCGCAGCTGGATGCCGTGATCCGGACACGGTTCGATGCGGCGCGGCTGGAGGCTGACGGCGATCTGCCCGATGGCCCGTTCCGGGGTGTGCCTATCCTGTACAAAGATCTGGGCTGCGTGGTCGCGGGTGAGCCCACGGCGTTTGGCCTCGGGCCGCTGCGTGAGCTGGCATGGCCGGTAACGTCCTACCTCGCGGAGCAGTTCCGGGCGGCCGGCTTTGTCCCGCTCGGCCGCACCAATGTGCCGGAGCTTGGCACTACGGTGACCACCGAGCCGCGAAGTTTTGCCCCGGCGCGCAGCCCGTGGGATCCCGGTCATTCGACTGGCGGCTCGTCAGGGGGGTCAGCCGCCGCGGTGGCGGCCGGCCTAGTGCCGGTGGCGCACGCCAACGACGGTGGCGGGTCCATCCGCATCCCGGCGAGCGAGTGCGGGCTGGTGGGGCTCAAGCCGACCCGCGGACGGGTGAGCCAGGGCCCGCTGACCGGGGAGGCATGGGCTGGCGGCGTGATCGACGGAGCGGTCGCGCGGACCGTGCGGGACGCGGCCGGCGTGCTCGATGTGATCAGCCAGCGCATGCCGGGCGAGCCGTACTACGCCCCTGCGCTGCCGCGCCCGCTGGTGCAAGAGGTCGGCGCCGATCCGGGCAGGCTCCGGATCGGAGTGCTCGACCGGCCAGGCGCCGAGGGTTTTCTCGACGATCCGCAGTGCCGCGCCGCAGTAGCCAGCGCGGCGCGGCTGCTGGAGTCGCTCGGCCACCACATCGACCAGTCCGGGCCCGCGGCCATGTTCGAGCAGGAGTTCATCGGGCACTTCACCACGATCATCGCGGCCGACGCCGAAGCGACGTTCCAGGCCTTCGAGATGCTGCTTGGCCGCCCGATCGGCGAGGACGAGATCGAACCGCGCAACGCCAACTACCGGCGGGTCGGCCGCGAGCTTGGTGCGGTGGCCTACCTGGAGAGCCGGCTGTGGTTGGGGATGTGGGCACGCCGCATGGCGGACTGGTGGACCGACCATGACCTGCTCGTCACGCCCACGGTCGGCGCGCCCCCGCCCGAGCTGGGCTGGTTCACCGCGGCCGGGCCAGAGCAGGAGGGGGCCCGAGTCGTCAGCTTCATCCCGTACACCGCACAATTCAACATGACCGGCCAGCCGGCCATCAGCCTCCCCCTGCACTGGACACCCGCCGGCCTGCCGGTCGGCGTGCAGTTGGCCGCCGCCTACGGGCGGGAGGACATACTTATCCAGGTCGCCAGCCAGCTCGAGCAAGCCGCGCCCTGGACCGAACGACACCCGCCGATACACGCGTAACCCACCGGCTACGACACGCAAAGCATCTTCCACGAGCACGGAATCGGCAGGGAGGCGTCTTTCGAGCTTCTCCGAGACCATCAGCGCCGCTACGTCCGTTATGACGGTTCACGGAATCTGGTCACCATCTGCGGGCGGGCCAGAGATGTGGTTGAGGAGGTTCAACACCGTGACCTGCGCCGCAGTCTGCTCGTCCGAGTCTGAGCTCGGCGGATGGCTGGCGGCCCGGCTAGCGTTACTGCAGAGAACACGTGTGTGGCCGGCCTGGAGACAGCGATGGTGAGCAGCGGCGAGTCCGGGAAGATCGAGAAGCGGATGGTCGTGGAGTACGGCATCACCCTGGACGGAGTCTGGCTGCCGCTCGCCATGCTCAGGCGCCTGCGGACGCATGGGCCCTGGGACGCGCCGTTCACCGAGGCCACCACCGACCAGGAGCGGGTGCTCCTCATGCACGCCCTCGCCGAGCGGCACAACCAGGCCGGCCTGCACCGCGGCACGGGCCTGACCGGCTTCCTCGACGCCATACCGTACGAGCCGACGGTCTCGTTCCCGAAACTCCCCGCCGAGGGGACGGATCACAAGCAGCGGGGGCCAGAGCCCACGGGATGACCTATCGCGGCCTTTCCTACCGTGGAGCCGGGTTACCTGGCTCGCGTGTTCGCGGAGGAAGAGTCGGCCCAGTGCCGGATCGGCACGCCGATCGTCGACGGCGATCAGGCGGCTGTGCCCCGCACGTGGCTGGTCATGCCGTCTGGCACCCGCCATTTCGCGATCGCGTCCGGATCCAGGAGCGCCCAGTAGAGCAGCCGGCGCGGAGCATTCACGCGACGAGACACCTGCGTCGAATACATATCGTCAACCTACCGCCGGGGTGCTACTTCCCGGTCCGACCGGCGGTCAGTTACGCTGATACCGCCCCGGTCATATAAGCGGGTCAGATTAGCGACGCCCAGTGGCCCAGCCACCACTCGCGCCAGGCTACCGTCACCTCGCTGACTCCGCGCGCACCGCGACGTCGTAGGGAAGCTTTCCACGCCTGCTCAAGGCTGACGCATAGCCTAGCGGCCGCCGACTCCAGCTCAGGACCGCCGAAGAGGTCGAGCATGTCCGCTTCGGGTATCGAAAGCTTGCCTCTTCCCCGCAACACCCAATTGCCAATATCACGACATATTAGATACTCAAGATTCGGAGTCTTGGTGTCGGCTTCCTCCGCTCTGACGCGCGGGCTAAGGTCTATGTCAGCAAAGGATCTGAACAATTCTACGACTGGTATCGCCAAGTCCTCGCCGACCCCCTCCATCTGCCAGGAAAACCACACTGCGATTCGTTTTCGGCTGTCCGGCACCGTACAGCCGAGCATTGGGCCTACCAGAGTCTGATAATCGCCGGCATAGCTGGAAAGCTCACCGGCGAGCTGGTGACTAGGAGACTCCTTGATGGCAGGAGTTAGCGCGTCGTTAATGTGTATCAGAGCAGCTGATGGATTCGCCTGCCAGCAGCCGTGCTCGGCCAAGCGCGAGTTCAGTTCGTGCAAACTTGAACGTCTGATACCACTGGCTGAAAGTTGTAGATGTATGAATTCTAGATTGTGCAGAGTAATAGTGGAGCAGGAGGTTATGCCGATATCGCCGAACTCGCTTAGAAACGATACGATCGCATGGGTCGAGCCAAGGCGAGACGGTCCGATAAAGGTTACCGGCAGACAAGCTTCAACAGCACGTGAATCCATCGAGGCCGCACGCTCTCTGCGATCTCGCCTCGGCGGATCATCCATGTGCGCACAAATTTGAAACCAGTTACCTGATCGGTAACCTATCCTGGTGTCAGCCAACCACAGGCCAAATCCTTTCTCCTCGCAATATCGTGTCAATATATCCGTCAGTTCAAATCTGAGACGGGCACTGGGCGACTCCATCGCAATGGCAAATCGAACCGCCAGCGAGCTTGAACGCCTGGCGGCAGTAACCCTCGAGCTCCGCACGTCTTGGCCGACAAAGCTCTGAGCCGGAAGTTGAGCGGGCGCCTGAAGGTGCAGAAGAGGCGCATGAGCCACATTTGCGGCTATCCGGGAAATCTCGCGGATAAGGTCGCGCACTGCTATGCTGTGATAGAACTTGATGCTTCTAGGTGCGGGTTCTACCGAGATAATTCCTTCATAAGCCAGTGCAGACTCAAGCCTAAATGTCGGATTCGGCAGGCCGGATCCGCTGAATACCCTGCGTGTTGGCTCGTCTATGACCAGGCTGGCTGCAGAGCCGTTTTGGCGGGCGCGCCGCAAGTTGGCTACATCGGCGTCCGTATTGGTCCTAATAACTAGTCCTATGCCATTAGCCGCTGAGACTAGTGTCTCGTTGACCATCGAGGCCGTGCCGCCGCCAGTCTGCTCAGGAAGCGCGGGCCGGCTGTTATCCAGTACCTTGTCATGCAGATAACCGGGACGATCGGCGAAATGATGCACTTCAAAGTCCAGATGGGTGAACGGCTGTTGCATGATCTCATATCCCGCTCGCGCGAGATCAGCCAGATCGCGTGTCGAGGAGGCAGCAGTCTCCGGACTGAGCGAGTGCTCTATCCGGGACCTATTCATGGCTTCCCCCAGATGAGAAGAACCGGACGTCCGGCGCCGCAGCCTTGAGCCTGCCGGGCTTAAAACCACCGGCCCACTTTGGCGCCCCCATACGACCTAGCGCCTTCTTCAGGTCATAGGGTCGCCGTCTGAAGAGAAACGGCGTTGACAATAGCGGCAGAAACGTCGCCAAGATAAATGCCACACGTGTAACATGCGCATCACTAGCTGCAGCAATGGCCGCCGCTACAACCACCATCGATGAAATGCAGACTCGAACCACAATCCTCGGCACTGCACGCAAGTGACCCGATATCGAATGAGGGTCAGGGAGCGTCAACCGTGTGTACAGAAAACCTGGCACTACCAGCAACACGCCAATTACGGCCTCAGCGTTGCGTATAGCATGGGCAGGGACCAGAATTGCATCGCCATAAGGCCAGATCGACCGGCTCAAAAAGCAGGCCATCAAGTAGGCTGTCCCGGCCAGAACGCCGGCATACAATAGCGCACCGCGAGGCCCATCGCCGGTTGCCTCTCGCAGGATCGCTCCAGCGCGGATATGTATCTGGCCAGCATTTACAGAATGTTCGGGTGCCCGTCTCCAGTAAACATGCGCGCGGTTAGTCACCGGATCACTTTCGAGCGACAGATCGTAGGACATATCCAGGGCTGCTAGCTCGGCGGCAGCAGCGCGGAGATTTTCCGGCGAGATACTCGGATGATTCAGTATCGAGTTATTAGTCTTTTCATAGGCGTCACGAGTCGCCTCGCCCGCGACGGCAGCTTGGGTAAGCTCATAGCTGGCACGTAGATATTGTTCAGGAAGTGTTATGTCGGCTTGACTCGCCTCCCACCTTCGTCTACGCACGATTTCGGCAACTCTGCGCAGTGCAGTTTGCGTCTCCAGTTCGAGCAGTTTCCTGGCAGATTCACCGGCTGGCGTCTGCCTTTGCGACGCCAGCCGATCTGCGATGTGAGCCAGATCGAACTCAAGTGACTCCACCGTCTTAGCGTCGGCATCCGTGGAAAGGTAGATGTGACTTATATCGACGTCCGATCCACACTCAAATATCAGGTGATATGAGCGAAGAGTCGAAGGAAAGTTTGTGTGATACTGAACATAGTAGCCCTCTCCGCTGGCGCGGAGCGCACGCCCTATTCGCCGCAAGGATGGCGGCTTTTCATTGACATACAAAGGCGTATCATACGTGAGGAGATGCTCGTCAGTTGAGGCATCAAGCGCCACGACGAGGAGGTGCTCATTGAGCGCGACGTCAAGCAGCGCTGAGTAGTCCTTAAGATAATGCGCGTACTGATCGAAGATGCCGAGCGCCAACATGCGGTACTGCCGCACGTGGCCATCGACGGTTCCGGGTGTCACCTTTCTAGTTGTAGTCGCGTCAGGCCTATTACGCTCGGTGAAGAGTGTCAGCAAGGCGGCCTGAATAAGCCAGCGTGGTTCATGCACTTTGAACAAAATATGACTGAGGTCCGTATCCGGATTGGATGAATCAGGATGGCTTGTCAAGCTTTTACGAAGAAGGCGATAGAGACCTGACACCATGAGCCGTGAGGTCTCGTACTGAGTGAGCCTAGGCACTTTGTTACCGGAAGCGTCGCGCACGTCTATCGGTTCAGCTGTACGACGGGATATTCGTGCCACTGGCACCCATATTGTGTTGTCGCGGATTGATCTTGGATCGGAGTCCGCCAAGGTGTGGCTCACGAACTGTTGAAAAAGCTTGGCCGCTGCGCTCTGACCACGATCGAGCATGTTGAGGTTAATGTCGACTTCGGTGGTTCGCCGGGCAATGCGATGTTCAATTAGAGACAGCCGCTCAGTAAGCCTTCGAACATGATTGAGACGAAGCGCGCCATCTAGGAACGCCAGCCCGACCACTGCTCCGTCGTGCGACAGGCGTGGTGGCGCGCCTGGCACCGGGACGGTCGAGATTGCTTCACGAAGGCAACTAATGCCGTCCATTCTCATCCAACCTCAATCGACAGCAGTACCCGAGACCCTGGGCACGGTGACTGCTGGTGCGGCGCAGCCAACGGCACCGGGTAGAAGCAGCCCGGCACGGACCGGTAAGCGCAAACCCGATCGACGGTTGCGCCGCCACCCCCCCAATATGTGTATAGCTGATGAGGGCGATGATACGTCTTAGAGCCGCCCTGATCGCTAGCTGAGTCCGGTTTTTTGTTTCACGAGGCGAGAATGTGAGTCGGTACCATGTGCTGGCAGTTGGCCCAGCACGCCGGCATTGAACGCCGCGGGCCGCGTCCGGAACTGGCTCCGCCAATTCATGCTCTTGGCGCATGCGCTGCGTCACCGTATGGTCGCGCGGATTCGGGCCGGGGGCGGCGCGGGTCCCGGTTGTCCGGGCCGGCGGGCGCCAGCATCAGGCCGACGGCCGCCTCGAGCAGGTCCTCGGTGAAGTCGGCGCGGGGGCCTAGCCCCGGCTCCACATAGCGCAATAGTTCATCATGCCGGGGTGTTCTTTGACTTCGTATCGCAGGAGGAGCTGGGTTCCGGGGTAGCGGGTTGCGGTGGTGGTGAGCTGCTCGCAGAGGGCGGCCAGGGCGCGGGTGCGGCGGGTGCCGATAGCGGGTCCAGGCGGATGTGCAGGGCGCTGCCGTGGATGGTGATGTCGCCGCTGGCGTGCAGGGCTTCGCGGATCAGGGCGTAGGCTTCGTCGCCGGCGCGGGCGTAGCGGCCGTTGAGGGCGCGGGCCAGGATGGTCTCGGTGTTGCAGGCGGCCATCCGGATGGCGTGGGTGATCAGCTTGGTCTCGGTGTCGAGTTTCACCATGTCCGGGTTGTGCTCGCTGAGCGGGATTTTCGCCGGGACGGCCCTGGCGGCGGCCTGGGCGGCTTGCAGGTCGCGGCGTGCGGCGTCGACGGGGGCGTCCAGCGTGGCCAGGGCCTGGTTGGTGATCACGGTGGCGGTGCCGGGGGCGCGGTGGCGCAGCGCGCGAGCCTGGCCTCGCGGGCGGTCTCGGCAGCAGTGAGCGTTTTCTTCGCGGTCTTGACGGCGGCGGCCGCGGTTTTCTTCGCCGCGTTCGGCACCATCCGGGCTTTGTCTTCGGGGGCGGTGGCGTAGTGTCGAGGGCATCGAGGGCGAAGTGGGCGCGGCCGTAGCGGAAGTAGTTTTCCTCGCGCCACCGGGAAGTCATCCGGTAGATGACGCCGGCGGCGGGCAGCGCGGCGGCCGGGCGGGTGGTCAGGATGCGGACCTGGCGGGTGTCGCCGGGCTTGCGGCGGGTGACCTGCCGCAGCTCCAGCACGCGGCCTTTGTGCTCGCCCTCGCTGATCGTCACCTCGGTCATGGTGTCGGCCAGTTCGTAGGTGTGCTCACGGCCGTCGTCGCCGGTCCACCCGGCGGAGCTGAACGCGTCCCCAGGCAGGTCGGGGATGTCTTTGCCGGTGTCGTTCTTGCGGTAGGTCAGCAGGTCGAACCCGGCGTCGGCGATGTCGGCGAACAGAGCCGTGTACCAGCCGCCGCGGTCGAAGCACAGGACCGGCTTCGCGGCGGCCCGGTGATGTCGCGCAGTGCGGGCAGCAGGTCGCGGATCTGGGCGGCCAGGGAGGACTACGGCTGGGCCATCACGACTAGCAGCGGGTCCCCGGCGCTGCCGGTGACCCAGGTCTCCTCCGTCGCCGGGGCGGGGAACTTCAGCCTGGTCACGTGCATCTTCTGGATGTCCCGCTTGCCGAAGTACGCCCGCGTGTGCCCGTCGATATAGAGGAACCCCAGGGTGCCCGGGCTGGCCGCGCGTGGTGGCGGGCCAGCGCCAGCTGCAGGTCCGCGGCCTTCCCGGCGGCGGCGAGCTCGCCGAGCTTGCGGCGGATCGTCTTGACTTCCGGGGCCCGGTCCAGGCCGAGCACCCGGCCCAGCGCGTCCGGGGGGATCCGGGTGGCGCCCTCAGCGCGGGCCTCGCGCAGCAGCGCCATGAACACCAGCACGATCAGCATGCCCTCAAGTGAGTAGAACCCGTTCCGCAGCCGGCCGTATACCTGCCGCGCGCAGGCCAGCAGCCCGGACTGCGCCAGCGGCGGCAGCGCGAGCAGCAGCCCGGCCAGCGGGTACCGCGCGCCCGGCGTGAACGCCGGCGCGGCGCCCTCGCCCAGCAGCCCGAACCGGGCCAGCGCCCGCTCGGCGTCCCTGGGCACCGGGTCCGGCAGTACCGGCAGCACCTGCGGCTCCGCGACGCCCGCGTCCGTGCCGGCGGGTCCCGGTGCCCGCGCTGTCCGTGCCCGCGCTGCCGGTGTCCGTGCTGCCTGAGGTGCCTGCGGGGTCCTGGCCTGCGGGGACGCCGTCCGCGGCCGGGCGGGCCGGGCGGAGCACGCTGCGGACCGAGGATTCCGACACCCCTGTCGCGGCGGCGATCGCAGCCTTGCCGGCGCCGTGGCGGTCCAGCTCCCGGATCTGCGCGATCACCTGCGGGGTCAGGGCGCACCCGAAGCCGAGGCCTCGGCGTTACTCCGGGCGGCCAGCGCGCCGACCACGAGCTGGACCAGCAGGTCGCGGCGATGCCGGAACCGGCGCCGGTCGAGCCCGGGCAGCTGTCGCGCCAGCAGCGCGGATACTTCACGGAAGCTGGCCGTCGAGGAATCGTCCAGCTCCGCGACCCACGGTGCCCGGTGCCGCTCGGCGGCCAGCCGCGCCAGGAAGCCGACGTAGTGACCGCCCCGGTCCAGTTCCTCGATCAGCGGCACGATCAGCACCCGGACCAGATCCTCGGCCGGGACGGGCCCGACCCGAGAACCTAGCGCGGCGGCCCGGTCCCTGGCCTGATCGAGCAGCGCGGCCCGGCGGCTGTTCAGCACGGGTGCGCGCCGCGCCACGATGGCGCGGACCAGCCCCTCCTTGCCGCCGAAATGGTAGTGGGCGACCGCGGTATTGCGGGAGGTCGCCGCCTTGGCCACCTCGCGCAGCGAGACCGCTTCTACGCCACGCTCGGCGAACAGCCGTTCGGCCGCCTCGACTACCTGCTCGGCCGTGGCCCGGCCGTCCGCTCGGGTGGCCCCGCCGCTCCTGGCCGCCACGCCATCAGTATCCCTCTGGGTCAGATTTCTGCCCTCCCTACTAGCGCGAGAACTAGTTGAATCATATGCTTTAGTTAATCAGTTTACGGATTATGGGCGCCATGACGCCGTGGAGGTGCACGATGACGGTGCTGCGCGGAGCGCTGCTGGTGGACGGGACCGGGGCGCCGCCCCGGCCGGCGGATGTGGTCATCGAGGCGGACCGGATCGCCGCGGTGGAGGCGCCGGGCACGGTACCGGGGGACGGCGACGTTGTCGACCTTGACGGCCTGGTGCTGGCCCCGGGATTCATCGACTGCCACACCCACTACGACGCGCAGGTGCTCTGGGACCCCGACCTCACCCCCTCGTCGTGGCACGGCGTGACCACGGTGGTGATGGGCAACTGCGGGTTCGGGATCGCCCCGACCCGGCCGGCCGGCCGCGAGACGATCGCCCGGACGCTGGAGAACGTCGAGGGCATGTCGGTGGAGGCGCTGTTCGCGGGTATCCCCTGGACCTTCGAGACCTTCCCCGAGTACCTGGACGCGGTTGAGCGGGCCGGGCCGAAGCTGAACGTGGCGGTCATGCTCGGGCACACCCCGCTGCGGCTGTATGTGCTGGGCGAGGAGGCGGTCGAGCGGGACGCCACCTCCGCCGAGATCGAGGAGATGCGGCGGCTCGTCGCCGACGCCCTGGACGCGGGCGCGATCGGCTTTGCGTCCTCACGCCAGCCCGCCCACGCCGGGGCCTGGGGCAAGCCCGTGCCCAGCCGGCTCGCCACCGTGGACGAACTCATGCGGCTGGCCGAGCCGCTGGCCGAGCGCGGCCGCGGCACGTTCGCGATCACGCACGGGCCTGACTTCGGCCCCGTGGAGCTCGCCGAACTGTCCGTCAAGACCGGGCGGCCGGTCACCTGGACGGCCCTGAACGCCTCACCGGGCGCCTTCCGCCTGCTGGATAAGGCCGCGGCCCGCGGCGGCGAGGTCTGGCCCCAGGTCGCGTGCCGCCCGATCGTCTTCCAGGTCACCCTGGCCGAGCCGGCCCCGTTCGCCCGCGCTGACGCGTTCGCGCAGGTGCTGTCCGTACCTTCCGCCGAACGATCTCGGTTCTACCGTGACCCAGCCTGGCGCGAGCGAGCCCGGGCGGACGTGGCCAGGCAGTGGTACTACGGCTGGGACAAGGTATTCGTGGCCGAGACGGTGGCGCATCCCGAGCTGGCCGACGGGCCCTCACTCGCCGAACTGGCCGCCCAGCGCGGCGTGGACCCGCTCGACGTGCTCTGCGACGTAGCGCTCGACGATGACCTGGCGACCCGCTTCCGCGTCGTGGTCGCCAACGACGACGCCACCTCGCTGGCCGGGCTGCTGCAGGACGACCGAACCCTGCTGGGCCTGTCCGACGCGGGCGCGCACGCCAGCCAGCTCTGCGACGCGGTCTTTTCCACCTACCTGCTCGAGCACTGGGTCCGGGAGACCGGCACGCTGTCCCTGGAGAAGGCGATCTGGCGGATCACCGGGCACCCCGCGGCGGTGTTCGGGATCCCCGGCCGGGGCCGGGTAGCGCCCGGGTACTTCGCCGACCTGGTCGCCTTCGACCCCGCCACTGTCGGGGTGGAGCGGATGGAGCGGGTGTACGACCTGCCCGCGGGCGCGGACCGGCTCATCGCCCGCAGCCACGGGCTGCACCAGGTCTGGATCAACGGCGAGCTGACCGGTGACGGCCACGGCCACCGGCGGGCGGGCCGGCTCATCCGCGACGGCGGAACGTCCGCGGGCCCAATCCCGCAGTAGAGAGGACCACCATGGAGATTCCGCGGATCATCAGCGTCGACGACCACGTCATCGAACCCGCCCACGTCTGGCAGGACTACCTGCCCGCCGCCTTCCGCGACCGCGGGCCGCGGCTCATCCGGGTCAAGGGAAGGCTGCGGTTCGAGCCTCGCCACATGGCCTTCCGCGAGGACACGGACGGGTACTGGGCAGACTGCTGGTCGTTCGGCGGAATTCTGTTTCCGGTCACCGGCGGGTTCGCCGCGGTCAGCTTCCCCCGCGAGGCGGCGCACAACCGGGCCGTGTTGTTCGACGACATCCTGCCCGGCTGTTACGACCGGACGGCCCGCCTGGCCGACATGGACCGCAATCACACCGATGCGTCGCTGTGCTTCCCCACGTTCCCGCGCTTTTGCGGGCAGACGTTCCTCGAGCGCGGCGACCGTGACCTGGCGCTGGCCTGCGTCCGGGCCTACAACGACTGGATGATCGGCGAATGGTGCGCCGACGAGGCCCGTGGCCGCCTGATCCCGCTCACCCTCGTCCCGATGTGGGACCCGGACCTGGCGGCGGCCGAGGTGCGGCGCTGCGCGGCCAAGGGGTCGCATGCCATCGCCTTCTCCGAGAATCCGGCCGCTCTCGGCCTGCCCAGCGTGCACACCGACGCCTGGGATCCGCTGTGGGCGGCATGCGAGGAAACCGACACTGTGGTCAACATGCACATCGGCTCGTCCTCCACCTTCAGCAAGACCAGCGACGACGCGCCGCCGCTGGTCATCATCGCGCTCACCTTCGAGGGCGCGTCCCATGCCCTGGTGGACTGGCTGACCTGTGGCGTGCTGGCCCGGTTCTCCTCGCTGCGCATCGCCTTGTCCGAGGGCCAGGTGGGCTGGATGCCGTTCCTGCTGGAGCGGCTCGACGAGGCCTGGGAGCACGCCCGCGGCTACGCCAAGACCCAGGAGAAGGTGCCGGAGCCGCCCAGCAGCTACGTCCCGGGCCGGGTCTTCGGCTGCGTCTTCGACGACCAGGTGGGCCTGGCGCTGCGGGACCGCATCGGCATGGGCCAGATCATGTTCGAGACCGACTACCCGCACGGCGACTCCACGTTCCCGCACTCCAGGGACACCGCCGCCACGATCGCGGCCAAGGCCGGCCTGTCTGAGCAGGAGACCTGGCGGCTGCTGCGCGGCAACGCGATCTCGTGCTACCGGCTGGACCGCTACGGCATCACGCACTGACGCGCTCGCCTAGACGTTGATGCCCTCCACCGCCACCCCCGCCCGGTACGGACGCCAGGCGGAACGTGCAGGCTGAACTCGCCCGGCTCGGTGCTGATGTCCCTTAGCTCCCACCACGATGCCGGCCTGTCACCCGCTTCGCTCGTCCTGCCTAGCTTGCGTACCGGGCGGGGGTGGTGCCGTAGCGGCGTCCGCTGGGGGCCTGCCAGATCATGATGCCTGGCTTGGGCTGGGTGAGGATCCAGCCTTCACGCTGTTTCATCCGATGGTGCCGGCGGCAGGGTGGCTTTTGCTGGTACTCACATGTCCCATCAGTGAGTTCACGGCACTTGGGTGCTGGCTAGCTTTCGTCCGTCACGAGCGTGTCGAGCATCTTCTGCATGGGCTCCACGTCGCCGCGCATGATCGCTGCGGATGCCTCGATGTTGCGAGCAGCGTCAAGGTGCTGCCAGGCGAGCGGGTACCCCGCCTCGCGGGCGAGCTGCTCGAAGAAGGCCCGCTGGGTCCGCCCGTTGCCCTCGCGAAACGGATGAACCGCGTTGACCTCGCCCAGGTAGTAGGTCAGCCGGTCGATGAACGGGCGCGGGCACCACGCCGGCTACGACAAGTGGGCGCACCGAATACGGACTGCCGTTCAACGACGACTGCAACGGGGCGAAGATGCTCGGAGCAGGGTTGGCGCATCGCAACATCCGCGGCGGGAAGCGGGCCACCGCGTGGACGGCCTTCGTGCTCCCGGTGCTGGGCAACCCGCTGCTGCTCAGCGGCATCGGGGCGGCCGAGGACCTGCGGGCGCTGGATATCCCGGTACGGGCGGACCTGCCGGGGGCCGGCGCGAACCTGCACGGCCACATCCTCACTACGGTGGTGCGGGAGTCGCGGCGGCCGGTCCCCGGCGGCCGCGCGAACAAGCCCGAGGCGCAGCTTTTCGCCGCGAGCGACCCGGCGATGGCCGCCCCGGACCTGCAGCCGCTGATGTCGCACGTCCCGCTGCCGGTGGCCGGATACGACGTCCCCGCCGAAGGCAGCGGCTACTCGGTCCTGGCCGGCGTCATCCGCCCGCTGAGCCGGGGCCGGCTGCAGCTGCGCTCGGCGGACCCGGCCCAGGCCCCGGTCCTGGATCCGTGCTACCTCGCTGAGCCCGCCGACCTCAACGCTATGGTGGCCGCCGTGCGGATGACCCGCGAGATCGGCGGCCAGCATGCCCTGGCCGGCTGGCGGGGCCGCGAGGTCGCACCAGGACCCGGCGTGCGAACCAGCGAGGAGATCGCCGCGTACATCTGGCGGGCGCTGCTCAGCTATCACCACCAGGTCGGCACCTGCCGGATGGGCGTCGACCGGCTGGCCGTCGCGGATCCGTCCCTGAGGGTGCACGGCGTGCCGGGGCTGCGGGTCGTCGACGCCTCCGTCATGCCGGCCGTCACCTCATCCATTTAGAATCACTGATGAAAGCATCGAGCCGAGGGAGCCGCGTGTGAGCGTCGAAGCGTCCGACATGATCACAATTCCCCGCGCCGAGCTGGACGCGCTGAAGGCCGAACTGCGGCGGCTGCGGCGGCAAGTCGGCCGTGGCGTGGCGATGAGCCGCATTCAGGCTGACTCTGGCCCCGGCGACGACGCGCCCACGTTCACCCGTGAGGAGCTTGCCGCGACCTGGGGAATCAGTGAGTGATCGCCTCGTCCGCTTTCCCGGCACCTCCTGGGACGAGATCGAGGCCCTGCCGCAGCCACTGCGGTGGACGGTGCAGCGCACGATCTTCCATCTGCTCGACGAACCAGTCCCGACCCTTGCTGACCCGTTCCCCAGTGACGATCCTCTACCCGGCGCATACGAGCTGCACTTGCCCGCCGACGATGTGACCATCTGGTACACCGTCACCGTGCATGAAGGTCAGCAGGTCATCAGCGTGCAGCACGTGAGCCTCGATACCTGACCCGGCGTGTCGCGTGACTCATGGCCAGCAGCCCAAGTGATCCTCCGTGTTCCCAGGCGATGGTGTGGGAAGCGGTCATCGGGACGGCGGTCGGCGTATTCGGCGATGCCCTCCATCAGCATCCCGGCAGCCCAGGCGGCGATCTTGTGGCAGCCGCCCAGGAACCCGGCCAGCGCGTCATCGCTCAGCCCGACCCGGGTCCCTGCTAGCGCCGCGGCCAGCGCTGGCCCGGCCGACGCGGCCGCCAGCGGCCTGCCCGCCGCGAACCTCTCCCCGCCCTGGCCCCGGCTCTGGTCACGGGCGGCGCCATGGCTGGCGTCGTCACCCGCTGAGGCTGGGTCCGGGGCCCGGGACATGTAACCCCTCCCGTTCGGGATAATCTAACGGAAGTTCATGGGAACACAATACCATAATCTGACGACAAATCGACGAGTTATTCGATAACATGTTCAAACTTCTAGAGGGGTTGGCCAGGCCAGCTGTTCGCACTGTTCGTGACCGATGGCAGCGTGGTCAGGGATCGGTGCGGCCAGCGTCCTGCGGGTCCAGCGCCTCCTGGGTCACCGACGGCTGTGGTACGGCCGGCCGGCCTTCCGCGTCCCCAGCCAGCGCGTCCGGCGCCACGGCGGCCGCCGTCGCCATGTCCATAGCGGGCGCCTGCGCGTCGGCCTCGGGCCACTGCTTGAGCTCGACCTGCGGGATCAGCCAGGTGGCCAGGAAGGCGAGCGCCGCGATGGGCACCGCGACGAGGAACACGGTCTGGATGGACTCGGCGTAGCCGGCCACGAAGCCGGCGTGCACCGCGGCGGGCAGATGGGACAGCAGCGCCGGGGTGGCGTCCGCGCTGCTGAAGCCGTGCGGCAGGCTGACCCCGTGCAGGTGCCTGGCCAGGTTGCCGATCAGCACGTTGGCGAAGATCGCGCCGAAGATCGCGGTGCCGAACGACCCGCCGATCGAGCGGAAGAACGTGGCACCGGAGGTCGCGACGCCCAGTTCGCTGTGCGGCACGCCGTTCTGCACGATGATGACCAGCACCTGCATGACACCGCCGATGCCCATGCCGAGCACGAGCATGTAGGCCGCGTCCTGGAGGGTTGACGAGCCCACGCCCATCAGCGAGAGCAGGTACAGGCCGAGGGTCATCAGCGCGGTACCGGCGATCGGGAAGAACCGGTACTTGCCGGTCTTCGAGATGATCTGCCCCGAGCCGATCGAGACCACGAGCAGCCCGGCCATCAGCGGGAGCAGGTACAGCCCGGAGATGGTCGGCGAGATCCCCCGGACGACCTGGAAGAACGCGGGCAGGTAGGTGATGGCGCCGAACATCGCGAAGCCGACGATGAAGCCGACCAGGCTGGTCACCGAGAAGGTGCGCAGCTTGAACAGGTGCAGCGGCAGAACCGGCTCGGCGGCCCGTCGCTCGACCAGCACGAACACGCCGATCAGCAGCACGCCGGCCACGCCCAGGATGTAGATGGGCGTCGACCGCCACGGGTAGGTGGTGCCGCCCAGGCTGGTCAGCAGGATCAGCGAGGTGACGGCCGCCGACAGCACGAGGGTGCCGAGGTAGTCGATCACGTGGTGCACCCGGCTCAGCGCGCCGGGCACCTGGCTGGCCACCACGACCAGCGCGATCACGCCGAGCGGCACGTTGATGTAGAAGATCCAGCGCCAGGATAGGTTGTCCACGAACACGCCGCCGAGCAGTGGCCCGACCACGCTGGCGAAGCCGAAGACCGCGCCGAACAGCCCCACGTAGCGGCCGCGTTCCCGGGGCGAGACGATGTCGCCGACGATGGCCTGCGCGCCGACCATCAGGCCGCCACTGCCCAGCCCCTGCACCGCGCGGAACGCGATGAGCTCGATCATGGACGTGCTCAGGCCGGACAGGATCGAGCCGATCACGAAGATGACGATCGCGGCCTGGAAGAAGATCTTCCGGCCGTACTGGTCGCCCAGTTTGCCCCACAGCGGGGTGGACACCGTGGTAGCGAGCAGGTAGGCGGTGATGACCCAGGCGATGTGGGACCCGCCCTTGAGGTCACCGACGATCGTCGGCAGCGCCGTGGATACGATCGTCTGGTCCAGCGCGGCGAGCAGCATGCCGAGCATGAGCGCGCCGATGATAAGCAAGATCCGGCGACGGCTGAGCCCGGGCAAGGCGCCGCTGCCGGAAAGGTCCGCGGCGGGCGCGGGAGTGGCGGAGGCCATCAGTGGTTGTCCTTCCTGTCCGTCACGTTCCCCGCGACGTGACGCCCCGTTACTTGGCGCTCGGTGATTTGGCGCTCGGTGATTTGGCGCTCGGTGATTTGACGCAGGGCGCAATCCTCGGGCAGCCCGTCGGCGAGCGCCCGGAACGCAAGGTCGATGAGCTGGCCAAGCGGTACCGTGCCGCCGGAACCGGCCCAGAACGTCGTGCTGGCCCGGAGCACGCCGGCAGCCGTGGCGGCCAGCAGCCCCGGATAGGGATCCCGGTCTGGATCGGTGCCGAGCCGCTCGGCGAGCCCTTCGGTGATGGCCCGCTCGACCATCGCCATCTGCGCCGCGTGGGCCGCGCGCAGGTGCGGGTCGGTGCGGGCCTCCTTCATCCGGCGCAGCCAGTCGGCCGGGTTACCGCCGAGCTCACTGAGCTCATCGGCCACCCGCTGGGCGTCGCTGACCATGACCAGGCGCAAAGCATCCACGACGGGCTCGCCGGGCGCCTCATGCACGACGCGCTCGCGCAGCGCCGCCACCCGGTCCGGGTCCGCGCCGAACAGGGCGGCTTCCTTGGACGGGAAGTAGTTGAAAAACGTGCGCGGCGAAACATCCGCCGCCTCGGCGATGTCCTCCACGGTCACGTGCGCGAAGCCGCGCTCGGCGATCAGGTCGAGCGCCACGCGGCGGAGCGACCGGCGGGTGGCCAGCTTCTTGCGCTCGCGCAGCGAGGCGCGCGGTTCCCCGGCGGGAGGAAGTTCCCCGGCGGGAGAAAGTTCCCCGGCGGGAGGAAGTTCCCCGGCGGGAGCCGTACTAGGAAGTGTCATCATGCGCTCACTACAACTTTGCACTATGTCAAAATTTGCATCCTGAGGAATTTTACACGGTGTGCAACGAAGGTCGGGTGGCAGGTATTCCCGGCCGCGCCGAACCCGACGATGATGACGCGGCGGCCGTCAGTGATCACGGTGACATGCTGGACAAGAGCGCCGGTACGTGCCAGCCGGGACGGCAGAGGTTATATAACAAGCTCACCTGACGTCCCGTGCGAGGGCAGCGAGATGTCCTCGAACGCCAGCGGGCACCGCGGGCGACGCGATGGTCTTGGCCTGGAGGTACTCGCGGAACCCGTCCTCGCCGTGCTCACGCCCGACACCGCTGATGCCATACCCGCCGAACGGCGTGTCCGGGGACAAGTAGAACGAGGGTCCGATGTTGACGGTCCCTGCCTTCATCCGGTTCGCCAGGCGCCAGGCCCGATCAAGGTCCTGGGTCTGGATGTAGGACGAGAGCCCGTAGCGGGAGTTGTTCGCGACCCGGACCGCCTCGTCGTCGTCGCCTTCATAGCGGACCACGGTCAGCACGGGCCCGAAGACCTCGGTCTGCGCGATCTCAGCGTTCTCGTCGACGTCGGCGACGACCGTCGGCTCATACCAGAAGCCCTTGCCCCCGGTCGGCGAGTCACCCCGGCGGCCGCCGACCAGAACCCGCGCGCCCGCGGCGCGCGCCCGGTCGACCAGTCCCTGCATCCGCGCCAGCTGAGCGGCGTTGATGATCGGTCCGACGACGTTGACCGGATCGGCCGGATCGCCCCAGGGCAGCGCCCCGATGGCGGCCGCCAGCGCGTCAAGTACCTCGTCGTACCGGGAGGCGTGCACGACGAGACGGGTCGCGAGCGCGCAGCCCTGGCCGCTATTGGACATGCACATCCCGATGCTTACCGGCAGGGCGACGGCCAGGTCGGCGTCGTCGAGGATGATGTTGGCGGACTTGCCGCCGAGTTCCAGGCAGGCCTTACGGATGCCGACGGCCGCACGCTCGAAGATCCGCTGGCCGACGGCGGGGGATCCGGTGAAGTGGTACATGTCCACGCGCGGGTCCCCGGTGAGCGCCTCGCCCGCCGCCGCCTTGTCCAGCGAGCTGATCACGTTCAGCACGCCGGGCGGCAGGTCGGTGTGCTCGTGCGCCACTTTGGCGATGAAGGCACCGGTCAGCGGCGTGTCCGGCGCGGTCTTGAGCACCACGGTGTTGCCCGTGGCCAGCGCGTGCTGGATCTTCCAGATGTCGGTCATGAACGGCGCGTTCCACGGCGTGATCGCCCCGACCACGCCGTACGGCTCGTAGCGGACCCGGCGGTGGCTCGGCAGGCCGACGCCCTGGTACACGCCAAAGTCGGTCTCCCAGCCGAAGCGTCCGATCAGGTCGTTGAAGTACGTCATGTCCTCGGTCATCACGTCGATGTGCGAGCCGATGTTCGAAACCGGGGTACCCGCCTCGGCGATCTGGAGTTGCTTAGCCGCCACCGCGTGCTTGCGCAGCGCGTCCTGCAACTGGCGCAGGACCCGCTGGCGGAAGGCGTGATCGGTGCCCCACGAGGTCTCATCCGCCGCCCGCCTGGCGGCGCCCACCGCGGCGGCGACGTCCTCGGCCCGGGCGTCCGCCGCCGTGCCCACCACCGACTCGTCGCTCGGGCTGCGCACGCCGAAGCGCCCGCCCGCGGCCGCCTCCCGGAATTCCCCGTTGATGAACAGACGGCCCTCGACCTCGAAATCAAGCATCGCCGGCCTCCCATCTCGCCCGCATCGCCGGCCTCCCATCTCGCCCGCATCGCCGGCCTACTATCTCGCCCGCGACCGGTGAACGTACGATCCGGGGATCGTCATGTCGTACAAATAGCTAAATAAGTAAGACTTCTATTACGGACATAAGTCTGCGTGCGTGAGTGGCCCGCGTCAAGGTATCGCTGATAGCTAATCTGGTCTTCCGACCAAGACCTCCCGTGGCGGAGCGGTTCAGAACAGGTCGCCGCCCGCCGCCGCGGCGGTAGTCCCCGACGTGCGCTGCGCCGCCAGGACGTTGCGCCCGATCCGCCACCGGTGGACCTCATCCGGCCCGTCCACCAGGTGCTGCATCCGCACCTCGGCGTACCAGGCAGCCAGCGGGGTGTCCAGGGTGTAGCCGAGCGCGCCGTGGATCTGCAGGGCGGTGTCCACTACCGCGGACAGCATGTCCGCGATGAAGTTCTTGGCGATCGAGTTCTCCTGGCTGATGTCCAGGCCGTGCTCCATCTTGTACGCGATGTGCAGCACCATCAGCCGCGCGATGTACAGGTCACGGGCGCAGTCGGCCAGCATCCACTGCACCCCCTGCCGGTCCGCAAGAATTTGACCGAACGTCTTCCGTTCCAGCGCATGCTCAGCCGCCATGTCCAGGGCCCGCTGCGCCTTGGCGATGCTCCACATGCCGTGCCGCAGGCGGCCATAGCCCAGCCGGTGCTGGCCCATCGCGAAGCCGCTGCCTACTTCGCCGATCACGTTGGCGTGCGGGACGCGCAGGTCCAGGATGCGGACCTCGGCATGGCCCCCAGTGCTCTCCCCGGCCAAACCTGGCTGGACCGCCTCCTGCAGGGTCGGGATATCCCGGACTATCTGGTAGCCGGGGTCGGGCAACTCGACCAGGAAGGTGGTGAACTGCCGGTGCCGGGGCACGTCGGCATCCGTTCGGGCCATGACGAGTGCGTAGTCCGAGATGCTGGCGCTGCTGCTGAACCACTTCTCGCCGTTGAGGATCCAGTCCTCGCCGTCGCGGACCGCGGTCGTGCGCATGCCGGTCGCGTCGGAGCCGGCCGCCCGTTCGGTCATCGAGAAGCAGATCCTCCGCTCGCCGTTGACCAGCGGGACGAGAAACCGCTCCTTCTGCTCCGCGGTCCCGTGTTCGAGCAAGGTGAGCATGGTCGCGTCCTGCGGGCCCATGCAGTTCATCGCCCAGGCCGCGAGCGGGGAACGGCCGACCTCGATCTGGACGACCGCGTTGGCCAGGGGGCCCAGGCCCATCCCGCCCCATTCGGCCGGGATGAACGGGCACCACAGCCCGGCCGCCCTGGCCTTGGCCTGCAGGTCGGCCACGATGGCGAAGTAGGGCCGGGTGCCGACCTCCGCCTCGGCGGGCAGCACGCAGGCGTCGATGAAGGCGGCCACCCGCGCGCGGATCTGCTGAATCTCCTCCGGGATGGTGAAGTCGATCACTGCTTCCTCCTCCTGTCCGCACGGCCGGTGTCATGCCCCGGCGCGACGTCAGCTGGTCTGCCGGTACAGGCCGCCGTCGACCCGCACCATGACCCCGGTCACCCACTCCGACGCGCGGCTGGCCAGCCACAGCGCGGTCCCGACCAGGTCCGCGGGCTGGCCCGCCCGGCCCAGGGGCGCTGATTCGCTAGACCGGCGCAGTCTTTCCTGCGGCCAGGCCTTGGCGATGTCGGTGAGCACCGCGCCGGGCAGGATCGCGTTGACCCGGACCCGCGGGCCGAAGGCATCGGCCAGGCCGACGGTCAGCGCGTTGAGGCCGGCCTTGGCGCAGGCGTAGACGAGTTCGTCGGGACCAGGCCGCAGCGAGCCGATCGAGCTGATGTTGATGATGCTGCCGCCCTCGGCCTGCGCCATCCGGGTGCCCGCCAGGACCCCGAGCCGGAACGGCCCCTTCAGGTTGACCCCCTGGACCTTGTCGTAGTACTCCTCGGTGACCGAGGCCAGGTCCGGGTAGAGCGGCGACATCCCCGCGTTGTTGACCAGCACGTCGCACCGGCCGAACTCGCCGTACACGACGTCGATCAGCCGGTCGCAGTCCGCCCAGTGCCCGGCGTGGAACTCCACGCCGAGCGCGGTGCGCCCGCTCTTGGCGCTGATCTCGGCGGCGGCGGCCGTGCAGTTGCCGAGCTTGCGGCTGGCGATCACCACGTCGGCGCCGGCCTCGGCGAAGCCGGCCGCGATGGCCCGGCCGATGCCCCGGCTGCCTCCGGTGACCACGGCCACCCGACCGTCCAGCCCGAACATTTCGCCGGTGATGTTGCCCGCTCGTTCGGTCATCGGGCCGCCTCCCGCTCGGCGGCCCGTTCCTGGCGGGCGAACAACGCGGCGTAGCGGATGAGCCGGTCCACCATCGCCGCCCGTGCGGCGGCCTGCGAAGCGGACCTGGCACACCGCCGCGCCACCGAACCCTCCAAGATGATGGCCAGCTTGAACAGCGCCAGCGCCTGATAGTAAGGCAGCGCGGAAAGGTCCGCGCCGGTCCGGTCGGCGTACCGGGCGGCGAGTTCGGCCCGGGACGGCAGCCCGTCGCGGACCTCGATGTCCCAGACGCCGATGGCCGGTTCCTCGCCCGGCTCGGTCCACCGCGCCAGCAGGTGCCCGACGTCCAGCAGCGGGTCGCCGATGGTCCCGGTGTCCCAGTCCACCACCGCGGCCAGGCGGCGGGTGTCCCGCCGCGACGCCATCACGTTGTACAGGCTGTAGTCCCCGTGCATGAGCGCGGGCGGCTGCCCCGGCGGCCGGTTCGCTTCCAGCCAGTCGGCCAGCCAGTCCAGCCCGGGGATGTCCCGGGTCCGGTAACCGCCGAGCTGGCCGAGCCAGCGGGATACCTGTCGGTCCAGGAACCCCTCCGGCCGGCCGAGCCCGTCAAGCCCGCGCTCCCGCCACGGCACCGCCGCCAGGTCCGCCAGGGCGTCGACTAGGGCGAAGCCGAGGTCCCTGCGCCCGCCGGGGCGGTCGTACGGGGCCGGCGGCACGCCCACCGGGGTGAACCCGTCGACCCGCGCCATGATCAGGAACGGCGTGCCCAGCGGACCGCCCGTCCCGCCGAGCAGCAGCGGAGCCGGATGCGGCACCGACGTGCCCTCCAGCGCTCGGAGAATGCGCCACTCGCGGTTCATGTCCGAGGCCCCGGGGGCGTTGATCACCGCTGGCGGCCGGCGCAGCACCCAGACGTGCTCACCCCGGCGCAGCCAGTACAGCGCGTTGGCCTCCCCGGTGCCCTCGCCCATCCGGGCGGCCCGCAACTGGTGGCCGCGGCCGGGCAGCCGGTCGCCGATCCACTCGTCCAGCGCCGCGACATCGAAGCCAAGCTGGGAATCCACCGTCGTCCTCCCGGAGATCCTCCGTGGAATCAATATAAAGATCTAACCAATATGGGCAAGCCGAAGCAAGGTGCCATCGGGCCCGACCGCGCCCCGGGCGACCAGGCACGGCGAGCGTCACCGCTCGCCCGGCCGAACCATCCTTGACCAAATAACTAAATCATCTTACTATATAACACAGGCCTGGCAGACAGGACGCGGAGGTTCGTCATGACCCGGTTGAACGTGAACGACGCACGGTGCGAGGCACTGTTCGCCTCAGGACTGCAGCGATCGGATGCCCCGACCCCCGAGATGCTGGCCGAGGTGATCAGCCGCACCGTGCGGCAGTTCGGCATCGCAGGCTGCCTCAGCCGGATGGCCCAGGAGTTCGGCGACCACCCCGAGGCCGCGGCGAACCGGATGCGATGGATCCGGCAGCTCGTCAGCGGAACCTGCGCCCCGCCGGCCGTGCGGCCCGCCAGGCTCGGCGGCTGGCCGCCCACCCCAGGCTCCGGCCCGCGCACCGCGCGGCCAGCCACTGCCCGCGCCCACCGCGCCGCCTGACCCGTCAGGTTTCGGCTCACGATCAAGGATTCTCGCCTGGTCCACCGCTTTGACCTGTGGGTTCCTGGTTTCTGGTGACTGGATTTGCGCACTACACGGCCGCCCGCCAGGTGTCTAGCCGCCGGGCGTCCAGGCCCGGGACGTCGGTGCGGCAAGCTCGGCCAGGTGGTGCAGCGAGTTGGTGAGATGCTCAGGGCCGAACGGCGGGAACTGGATGCCCCGGTCCCGGATGAACTGGGGCACCGCCGACCAGTCGTAGGTGAGCGTGACCTCAGTCTCGGACGGACCGAGCGGCGCAAGGTCATAACGCCAGAACCAGCCGCCGAACTCCAGGTGACCGTCGCCCTTGGGGTCGTGCCCCGTCAGCCAGCCAATGGCGCGCGGCGGGTCGAGCACGTGGACCTTGTTGGCCGTCTGGTAGTCACCATTTGGATGGCCGGGGTGATACATGTCCACCCGGAAAATCTGCCCCACCTCGGTCAGCGGCGCACGGTCGACAGATTCCTGAACCCAGCCCGTGCCATCGATCGCAGAATGGGTCGTCGGGTCCGCCGACTGCGCGCGCAGCGTGCGCGCTCTGGCGACCGTGGGGATCGCGCTGTTAGCGCGCGGGCATCCCTGCGGATGCTTCGGAGCGCCCGGATTATGTCGTTATGCGTTATTTGCACACGTCGGTTAGCAGTCCTGTGACCCGGCGAGGCCGGTATGCGCCCTACCCCGATGGACGCACTCCCGATGGATACACTACCTGCGCGATGTGGCTAGCTTCTCGTGCCACACGTCTTGGCTTCACTAGCGACGCGCGGTTCTTCAAGTCATACCTGCGTGCCTTGGAAGCTCAGCCTCGCCTCGAGGATCCGGACCTCATGGTGGTCAGGGAATAGGTCGTCGCGCCTGTTCGAGTTGTGGCCGAGGGATGTGATCCGCAACCCGTCAACAAGCGTCTCACTCAGTGAGTACATGCGCTATCGATGGGGTGGAGGGCAAGGGTATGGGCACGTGGCAAGAGGTCTGCGCTATCGCGAGGAAATTCGGCGCACAACAGCTGAATGATACTGCTTGGCTCTTTCAGCTGCAGGTCGCCGAAGAAGGAAGACTGCAGAAGGTATTCGTGTTCTACGAGTTCATGAGGCCGGATTTCGAGTTCATGCAAATCAAGTCCATCTTCGGCCCGATTCAGGAAGTGGATCTGAAGAAAGTCATCAAGGGCCTTGGGCAGCTACAGGTCGGCGCTATCGGATATTCTTCCCTCTACGCTAATGACGGTAGCGAAATCGATGGCATGCTCAATATTACCACTTCTATTCCGCTAAGACCGTTCGACTTGTCGGATCCGACTATATTCATAGTTTACCTTCATATTCTTGCCAGGGCAGCCGATAATGCTGAGCGCAATCTCGCGCCAGCATGGGCAGCGGGCACCAGCAGCGGTCAGGCCTCTCAGGCGCCGCGAGTGACCGCTCCTCCTCCTGCTGCGCCAAGGGCGCCCGTTCCGCAACCGGCAGCTCCAGGCCAGCCCAGGCAGATGCAGGACGACAAGGAATGGGTTCGGCACCTCGCCGAGGAGTACGGGCGCGCCTGCGCCGCGGTAATGGAAGCCTTGGAAGCGACGCTCAGCGTCGCTAACGAAGCCAACGGCGCGCGGAAGATGGCGGACACGCGTCCTCAGCACGAGATCTCGATCGCCACCTTCACGAACCTCGCGAATCAGAAGGAGCGGGAGTTCGGACCGCTCTACCAGTCGTTCGATAATGCTCGCGCGCACGCCAAGGACGTGGGTACCAAGCTTGTCACCTCCTGCCAGCAGTCCGACCCCGAGTTGGGGCTGATGCTAGCGCTCGATCCAGAGACGTACAGCCAGACGGGTGCCGTGGTTGAATACATGCGCTCGGTCTTCGGTCCGACCCCTCGCGCCTTCCTGGAGGGCATTAGCCAAGGCAACGCTGCCATCAACAGCTCACCGAACTTCGGTGAGCATGGCTTCCGCGGGAATATCTACCACGACTCTGGACCGGGTGAGCTGAACCGGCTCTAGGAGCCTGCTAACCCGGCGCGTCCAGCATCCGGGCGGCGGCGTTCAGGTCCCGGGCCAGACCCTGGAGTTCCGTGCAGGCCTGTCTGCCCGCGGCGATGATCACGTCGCCATGGCGACGATCAAACGCCTGACGTCCGGAGTCGTCCCAGTGTGCCCGCGACGCGTTGAGGGCATGCTCCAGGGCACGCAGGGCATCGGCGTAAGCGGCGGCGGCGGGCTGCAGCGGGGGTATCATCGCTCGGTCATCTTCCCGGGAAGGCGACCGATGCCAAGCTCACGGGCAATCTCAATCCGGCGCCGCCCGCCGTCGGGATCCAGCGTTCCGTCCTCCCGCCGCACCAGGTGAATCACCTTGGAGCCGAGGAACAGGTCGTAAACCTCGGCGGTGCGCCGCCGCAGGGGCGCCCCGCGCTCCGCGTCACGAGCCGCGAAATCGGCGCGGGACATACCCCGGCTCAGGCCGGGCCGGACCACCTGGTCCCAGGTCTGAACCGCCCAGCGGTAATCGGCCCGAGTTAGGTCGTCGCTTCGGGTAAACGACCCGAGGATGGGATTGTCGGAGAAGTCGACCTGGGTGACATCGAATTCAGTCATCCCCAGGTCGGCGAGCCACGACTCGCCGCCTGGCGCGGGCGCCAGCGCCGGTGATGAACCCGAGGACGACCCCTGGGACAAACCTGCCCCGCCGGCGGCCGGGCCGTGGTAGGCGGCCAGGTCGGTGAGCATCCGGGCCAGGTCCGCGCGGGCCGCGCCGATTTGGGCGTCCGCGTTCCGGGCCTGAGAACGCCGCAGGGCGGCGAGCCGCTGCGCGACGTCCGTTATGCGTTGTACGGCCAGGATCGCCGTGCGATGGGCGTCCCGCGCTTGGCCGATCTCGCGGTCGAATGCACGCGTTTCGGCGCCGGGGCGCAGCGAACTCCGCAGCGCTTCCAAGGCGGCGAGCTTGGCCGCGCGGCGCCGCACTTCGGCCTCGGCGGCTGACTGCGCTCCGCTGGCGGTGGCCGCAGCCTGGACGAGTACGCCGGTCGCCGCAGCCACCCATTGGGCGAGTCCGCGGTCAACGGCGACGAGGGCCTCGTCCCGGGTTCGTACCTCGAGCATGACAGTCAGGCCCGGAACCTCTCGAGCGCCTCGGCCTTCTTCTGCAGGTCGGGCAGGTACTGGGTCTTGAGCCCATTGCTGAGCTGGGAAAGGGTCTTGAGCGTCCCCTTGAAATCCTGCTCAAACCGCTGACGTTCGCTGCCTCCCCAGCCGGTGGCGTCCAGGCTCCGCTGGAGCTGCCGGGCGAGTTCCTCGAGTTGCTGCGCCGCCTGCGACAGAGTCCTCCCGAATTGGCGCAGCCTGGCCGGATCGGCGATGACTTCAGGCATCCGCGTTCTCCTGTTGATAGGGGCCCGGCCGGGCAAAGCCGCCCAGGATGCCTGCCAGCCAGCCGGCGCTCGGCAAGCCGAACGCGATGGCGCGGGTGAGGATCCCGAGGTCGTCGTTGCTCAGCACGAGCTGGCGGTCCCGGATCTCGGCCGCTCGTTCGTGGCCGAGCAGCGAAAGTGAGTCATCCGGGCTCATCTTGCCGGCGATGCGCCAGCTGCACTCGCGCATCATGCGTGAGGAGAGCCGGCGGGCGGCGCCGGCGACTGTGTCGGACCAGATCCAGAGGTGCACACCGGCCTCGGGACCGTCCCGCATGATTTCCTCGAGGGCCGCCGCGAGCTCGGGGTCAGCGTCCAGGCTGCCGATGTCGGAGTCGAGTTCGCGCGCCCGGTGGATTCCGAACAGGTACGCGATGCGTGCGGGACGGAGCATGTCGTCCTGCTCGACGCGGCTGCGCATGTCCTTCAGCAAGTCCTGGACCAAGGGGCCGAAGGCGCGTCGTCGCCGAAGGGTGACGCGTCCCCCCTCCAGCAGTGGCTCGAAGATCTCGTCGAGACCGTCATCGATAGGCATGAAGTCGATGACGTCCAGCCGGGCGGAACTTTGCGCGGCCGAGGCCACAGCCGCGGTCAGCAGGCCGTAGGCCGGACCCGCGGCGGGCTGCAGGTCAAGGCCGTCACCGTCACGCAGCACCGCCAGCACGTTGGCACCGGCCGACCGGCGCAGGTCGATATCGGCGATTCCCGAGATCGTCATCGGCGCCCCGACGCGCAGCCGGACCGCAGAGGCACCAGCCCGCAGCTCTTCGCGGAAGACCAGCGGCGGGATACCGTCGAGCGGTGTCGACGCGTTACCCTCGAAGACGACCGGACGGCGGATGAAGCCGAACCGGTCGGCCTTGGCCCGCAGCTGACGGAGGCGCTGGATCCGGTCGCTTTCGGCGAGCAAGGCGCCCTTGAATCGCTCGTTCGCCTCCACGGCGCCGCCAGCGGCGTTCAGGATCCCCTCGCCGTGGCTGGTCAGGTACTGGCCGGCGTCGTTGTGATCGCCGAGCACGCGCCGGGCATCGATATCGCTCGCCGGAAGCAGGATCCGCGTCGGGAGTAGCTGCGGCACGTGAGCGCCCAGAGCGTCGAGGCCGGACAGGCTCTGGGAGCCCAGCATGACGTGGATCCCGAAGCCCCGGCCCTGCCGGATGATGGTCTCGAGCAGGTCGGCCGCAGCCAGCCCCAGCTTGTCGTTGCGCGCGAACAGAACCTGGAATTCGTCGAAGACGAGCAGCACGCGGGGCAGCGGCACGCGGCTGGCCTCGCGCAGCGCCTGCAGACCCGCATGGCGCCCGCCGGTCGCCCGTAGCAACTCGCCGCGCCGAGACATCTCGCCTTCGAGGGACTGCAGGACGCTCAGACCGAACTCGCGGTCGGACTCGATGGCCACGATCCGGGCGTGCGGCAGCCCTTCCTCGGCGTACGACTTGAACTCGACGCCCTCCTTGAAGTCGATCAGGTACAGCTCAAGCTCATCAGGCCCGTACAGCGTGATGAGGCCGCCAATGAACGTGTGCAGCAGCGTCGACTTGCCCGAACCAGGGCGGCCGACCAGCAAGGCCCCGGCATGGTCGGCTGAATCGAAGCTCAAGATGGCCGCGTCCCGGGCGCCCTTCTGTCCGAGCGGCGCGAACAGGCCCCTGATGCTGTTGTCCCGCCACCACGTCGATTCGTCGTCGGCCACCGTCGCGGCCGCTGCCGCCGACAACTCGGTCCTGATACCGCGCCCTGCGACCGCGGCGAACAGCCCGAAGACCTTCTCGAAGGTAACGGCGGCTTCGGTTCGGCCCGCAGACCGGCGCCCGACTGCGTTGATGATCCCCTTGGCCGCCACGCTGGTCTGCGCCGAGTCGGTCTCCGGCCGCAGACGCATCTGCAGCGAATAACCCTGGTGCTGTTCGGCGAAGTTCGCGCCGAAGCTGATGCGGCGGACGTCGCCAGAAAGCTGGCTGAGGTCGACTCCGTACGCGGGGGTCACGGACCGGTTCGTCAGCAGGACCGTGTAGACCCCGCAGCGTGGGCCGTTCTGAAGGATGCTCTTCAAGCGGGCCGCAGCCTCCTCGGAGAAGCTGGTCGGGAAGTCGAAGAAGACGAGCTGCCGGTACGGCTCGGCGATCTCGCCCGCGGCGACGTTGAACTCGTCGATGGTGGCGTAGGTAGCGCGCAGGTATTTCTGGATCACCAGCTCGACGTGCGAGGCCTGGTCCGCCAGCCGGGCGGCCAGGTCACCGGCGCTGGACCAGACCTTGCCGCCGATGAGACCAGCGTCGTACTCGGCCAAGTCGAGGAGATCGGCGGCGGACTGTCCCAAGCCGACCGGGTCGAAGAAGCAGAACTGCAGCTCTCCCGGGTTGAACAAGGTGAGCTGGCGGAGCAGCAGCGACCGCGCGAAGGACAGCGCCTGCTCTCGGGTGGCGTTGTCGTAGACGATCTCGAGATTCTGCTTGAGCGACAGGAAGAACGGGATCTCCGCGGTTGAGCCGAACGCGGCGTTGTCGCCGAGGTCGCCGTCGTCGACAGGCGTGAGGCGGCCCGCGTAAACCCGGTCGACGCCCAGAGCTGCCGGCTGTGACCCCCCGCCGTTCCAGACCGGGCTGCTCCAGGGCTGGAGCGGAGCCGGCAGCTGTCCCAGTGCTTCCCGGGTGGCCGCCTCTGCCGCAGCGAGCGCGCCGTCGGCCCGGTGCCGTTCCTCGGCCACGGCCCGGGTCCGCACTGCGGTCACCCGCGCCAGCTCCGCATCCAATGCTGACCGGATCTCCTGCAGCTGCGCCAGCCAGGCCTCGTAACGTGCGAGCGCTTCCTCACCGACGCGCCTTATGCCGCCGGCGAAGCTCTTGCCCCGGGCGTCGATAAACTTCTGCCGCGCGGTCGCATACTCGGTATCGAACTTCTGCTCGATCTCGGGTTTCACGACCCAGTTGCCGGTCCCGTTCGGCTGAAACCACCCCTCGGCGCCGAGAGCGGGCACGACGTAGTCGGTGCGGTCGTCCGGCAAAGCCTTGTATCTCTCCATGAGCTCATCGGCGGCCTTCTCACGGCGGCCGAGCGTGAAATCCGCCGCCCGGATCTGCGCCTGGACCCGCTCGATCTCCTGGCTGGCCGATAGCCACACCGCCCGTAGCCGCCCGCGCTGACGCGCGACCTCCCCGCGGTACGACTCGGTCATCTGGACAAGCCGGCCGACGGTGGCCGCATCGACGGCCGTCGCGTGGAACGTCAACGGGCCGCCTTCCGCGGGTCCGCTAGTCCGTCGGCCCGACGGTGGTGGGGGGATCTGCTGTTGAGACTGCTCGGCCAGCTCGTTGAACTGGCGTAGCGTCCCCATGCTGCGGTCGAAGTCGGACCGAGCCGCCGGACCGGAGGGCCCGCGGGCTGCCGTGACCGTGCTCGGATCGCCGGTCGCCAGCCCGTGGAGTTCCGGATCCACGGTGACACCATTTCTGATCAGAGTGCGGACGGTCTGACTGATTTGCTCAAAGGCCTCGACCGCGACCCAACCCTGGTCGCCGCCGGGAATGAGAATGTCCGTCCGCTCCATCGTGATCAGCGCGGCCAGCGCGAGCCCGTATAGGCTCAGCTCCATGTCGCTCGGCGTCCGGACCAGCCGCCCCATAGCGTAGCGCGGTTCGTCGGTGAGGACCACGCGGTTCCAGATCTGGCACATCAGACCGATCTTCGCCGGGAAGACACGGTTACCGTCCTGAGCCGCCCGATCGGCGACCGCCATCATCCACTTCCACGGCGCTTTGAGGGAGTCTGCGAACTCCGATGCTCGCGAGCCTGTGGGCCGGGCGAGAAAAATCTGCTGCGCCGTATCCAGAACGCCCTCAGTGCGTCCCCGCGCTGCGCATCCCAGAAACCGGTCGACCAGCCGCTCCAGCTCTTGGGCACCCGTCACGCCGTCGAACTCAGAGTCTGGCGGCGGTACTTGTCTGCTTCTGAAGATTCCCACGATGGTTCCCCCCAGGGAGCCAGTTTCAATAGCTCTTGTCGAACGTCCGCACAGCAAGGCCGCCCAGCATACTCCCGCCGCCCGTGGCTCGCGGGTCTTCTGGGTTAAGCCTGGCGCATCACTGCCGCCCTGGCTGTGGTGACCGAAGCGTAAAGGCGTTCCATCGCATCACCCGGCTATTAGCCGGATGATGCTCGCCTTCATAGGCTCGAGGAGTCGATGGATTCGGTCCTCCAGGTCCGCGCTCGGACGCGGTTCTGGCTAGAGTGAAGGCTTCGGAATGGAATGGTCGAGCGGTGGTGCTCGGTAAGAATCTCGCTGTCGGACAGTACCTGCCGTTTACAAGGCGGTCCGCCGTGCCCGAAGCGTCATCGCTGGCCTGATCAGGAAGAGCCTACCTATCAATCGCCCAAAATTGGTCGCGTTACTGATCCGCCGCCTGGCATTGCGGATAGTCTGCCGATCAGTGTCGCGCAGGAGCCGCTCGTGGCTAACGCGGTGGAAAAGACGAAACACATCCTATATAAGTGTGCGAGGACAGGAAGTCCCGAGTTATCGCCGATCTTGTAATCTGCCACTTCGTTTCAAGATAGCCGATCTGGTCCGCCCTGGCTATTCATCTCTTCCTGCGGTTCCCAAAGACGCTCATCTGCCCCGGACCGGGCGTACTCTTCTGCCGCTGCGGGGGCGATGTTTCCGGAGCCGAGGCGGTCCTGATTGCGGTGCCCGGCGGCTTGGTCGCTGACGCGCTCGGCGCCGTGACCGGGATCGAGTCCGAAACCGTCATCGACGCACCAACCTGGTCGGGGTTACGCCGCCGGTCGGCCTTGCCTCCAGCCCCGGGTACCTCAGGTCGCGGACCGCAGGCCAGCCGGGCAGACGTCAGCGAGCCGGTCGATCAGGCCGGACTTCGCCTCTAGGCGGCTGTCTGGCGCTGGCATGAACGAGCCGTCGGCACGTCGGCGCCGCGGGCGGGTGGTCCGCAGGTTGCACCACTCCGGGCCCCGGCGATAGCGGAAACCCGACTGATCCGGGCTCAGGTGTCAGGGCCGGGATCTGCGTCCGCGACCTCGAGTTCTGGATCCACCCCGCCTTCCCGGTGCCTTTCTGATGCGCGCATCACGGCCCGCATCTTGGCGAACTCATCGGTGGCCGACAGGTCAGGCTCGCTGCCACGCTGGTCGTCGGCGTCTCCCGCCGCCGGTATGCGGTTAGTCATGCCAGATCCTCCTCCAGAAGCCCGGATTCCATGCCTAGCACGGTACCGGGAACCTGACGTCGCAGCCCGGGCGCCTGGCCAGCGTGCAGAACAACCGCAGGTAGCCCGCGATTAATTCGTCGCCGGCGTTGGGGATGACGGCCGCTGTCCAGCGCCTGCGGGTATTGGTGCAGGAGCTGGATGGCGATGGCGCCGTCGCCCATGGCCGAGGCAACCCGTTTGACCGGCCGGGGCCGCACGTTCCCGGCCGAGAACACCCGGGCATGCTTGTCCCGGCCAGCAGCGGCGGACGCTCAAGCGGCCAGCGGCCAGCGGCCAGCGGCCAGCGGCCAGCTGGCCGGTACAGGTCGCGGCAGGAGGCCCGGAACCTGGCAGGGCCCCCACCGCCGCGGTTATCCACAGTTTCACACCCCGCTTATCCACACGTATGCATGGGGCTGAGCAGCGTCTTTGCTCAAATCCTCCACAGGCTTATGCACAGATTGTTATCCTGGCAGGCCGGAAGGCTGCAGGTGAGCAGTAGGTGAGCATGAGCCGAAGGAGAAGGCCTGTGATATCGCGTTACACGCCCTCCTACGGGGTGGGCAGGAGGTGACCCGCACGCGCTTCGCCCGCTAGCCAGGCGGTCCCGGCCAGGTGTTCGCAGCACGCGGCCGGGACCTTATGTCGGACCAACCTTAGGAGGAATCCCGACATGTTCAGTATGACAGTTGCCGCCATGCGCAGGCGCAGGTTTGTCGCGGCGGCCGCGCTGGCGGCCGCGCTGTTCGCCCCGGCCGCGGCCGCCGCAGCTGCCCCGGCGGCGCAGGCCTCGGTGTCCCACTCCGCCGTCACAAGCGGCTACGGCGGGAGCCGGGCGGGCAACGCGGCCCTGAACTGGGCCGAACGGCACGCGGCAGGCTGCTGGTACTACTACGGCGGGTCCAGCTGCTCCCAGGGCTACGATTGCTCGGGCCTGGTGATGGAGGCCTTCGGTCACGGCGCCGGGATCTGGCTGCCCCATTCGACCTACGCGATGCTCGGCAGCCCGCACCTGCACTGGATCCCGCTGGCGCAGGCCCAGCGCGGCGACCTGATGTTCTACGGCTCCGGGCACGTGGAAATCAACACGATCTGGCATCACCAGACGTTCGGGGCGCATGACTGGGGTCAGCGTACCGGCTGGATCACCTGGGGGCCGTGGTGGTATCCCACCGCCGCGTACCGGGTCTGGTGACCCGCGTATACATGGCAACGCGACGCTGCCGCCATCCGCATATGCCGCTGTGGTAGGCAGTTACAGCCCGAGTACGCGGTGGAGGCCCCGGTCGACCTCGCTCATCAGCGATGTCGGCAGGTGGCCTGCAGGGGCCTCCAAGTCGGTCTTGTCGAGAGTCATTAGGGCCGTGACGTTCACCACCGAGTCTTTGGGCAGGCCGGAGGCCGCTGCGGGCAGGAACACGTTTCCAGGCATCGCGGCCAGGGCCGTGTTCGATGTGATGACGGCGGCAATGGTGGTGTTCAGCCGGCTGGCGTTGAAAGAGTCGGCCTGGACGACCAGGACGGGGCGCCGCTTGGCGGGCTGGCGGCCGCGCGCCTCGCCGAGATCGGCCCAGCAAATGCTCCCGCGGCTGGTCACCAGTCGTCCTGGTCGGCTAGGTAACGGCGGCCGGCGGCGGCAGCGGCGGCGTTGGAGTCGTCCTCGGTCGTCTGCAACGCTTCGTTGATCTGCCGGGTGAGCGAGTTTGCGGCGAGCTGGTCCAGGTAGCTGCGGGCAGCGCGGGCGAAGAACTCGGACCGGCTGATGCCGAGTTCGGCGGCTTGCCTGGTGGCCTGCTCGTAGGTGTCGTCCGGGAGCGAGATCGCTGTCTTCACACCATCAGTATAACCGGGTATTACCATGGCCGAGGCCGCTGAAGCTACTGCCTCGCAGCTCGCACTCTCTTGCCCGCTGTGAGCTTCTCCGAGCCGCAGGAATCGATGCGGTCTTGATGCTGGTCGGCCGAGCTGTACCGCGCCCGGGGGTAGAGTCCTCGGGGCTGCATGGAACGTGATCGGAATGGCGGCTCGCTATAGCGCCAGGCCCATGAGGATGGAGTCCCATAGCTCGCCGCTGGCTCGCCTGTATTGCCCGGTGCGCCGTCCCTCCTCGATGAAGCCGGACTTACGGTACAGGGCGATCGCGGCGGTATTGTGCGCGAATACCTCAAGGCAGAGCTTGTGCAGCCCCTGGCCGCGGGCCCGGATGATCGCCGCCTGGAGGAGCGCCGAACCCACCCCGCGGCCACGCCACTTGCAGTCGACCAGCATCCCGATCTCGCCGAAGCCGTGTCGGCTGGCCTCGACGTGGAGTATCCCGACGACCTGCCCGTCGGCCTCCGCGACGACCGACCCGGCGGCAGTACGGGCGAACTGCGCGGCGCGCTCGTCGATGTCGACCGGCGGCTCTGTCGCGATCCCGGTGTGTTCCCCGGCCACGGCGGCGAAAAGCTCCGCCATCGACCGTGCATCACCGGCCTGCACGGGCCTGACCGTGAATGACGCCACCCGCATATGCTTTCATTTGCGGCACGCCATGCCGGACCAGGCCCATCGCATGCCATCCGCAGGCCAGTTGCGGCCCCGGTTCGCCGCGTCCGATCATGCCGCAGGGAGCGCTCTGAGTTCGGTAGGTTTCTATCCGGCGATGGTAGCGGGAAGCTGCGGTGGAGCCTGGCTGGCTACGCTGCTGGCGCCACGTTCACGTCGAAAGCGCTCATCAATCAGAGCCATATTAAGCATATCAAGCTTGCCCTCGTACTCGAGGATCCTAGCTTCATAGTTCGAAATTTGCCGTGTATCCTGCCAATGTTTGTACGCCCACTTGCGCATCTCTTCATTGTGCACACCGATGATGCGGCGCACAGTTCGCGCGTGCTCCTCATTTGCCCAATCAAGTATCGACTTAAAGTAGCGCTGAGACTTCTCCTGAGTAAAGGCAGTCGGGGGAATCCGCCGAACATAAGTAACGTCTAGCTTATGCTCGATCTCATGAATGAGCAGCCCGGTCCCGGGCACATGGTCATGGCGCCCGCCTGCACGCTGGCGGGACCGCCGGTTGGGTGCTTGCGAGACCACTCCGCCAGCCACGCACCGGGAACAAGCACGCGACCTCTCATAAACCGCCCCGCCGGGCCGTGCGCTCAGGCGGCTTCTTCCCCGGCAGGTCATCAGTGCTCGGCGGCATCGACGAGTTTCCCTGTTGCGGGAGATCAGCCGCTCCAGTCGCGCGACCCGCTCCGCCAGTTCCGCGTTCTGCGTCTTCAGCGCCGCGATCTGCGCGTCCTTATCCTCCAGCAGCATCCGGAGCCGCGCGTTCTCCGCGCGCAGCGTGACCGCATCACCGGGCACGCCGCCAGTCTCGGGCATATCGGGCACACCGGAACTACATCAGAGCCGGCCCTCCGTATCCAGCACGACACGCTGAGCCGACCGGCGAGGCTTCCTGGACACTCCTCTCGAACGCCAGCACCGGCACGTGACCTCGGCCCTCCCCGGCGCAGCGGGCTGCGATTACCGCTGGAGCGCCGCGACCTGTAACCGGCGAGGAGCCGCGAAGCGCGTTGACGCCGGCACCGCGGCGCGGACAATTGGGGCTGAGGGAGCGAGGTACTGAACGACGGGCATTACCGGCCAGCGACGGCGGCAGATGCCACGAGCAGATCTCTGGTTGCACTTTGACGATTCCCACCCCGGAGGCCATGGTGCCCGGCCCCTGTCTTGCGATGCCGGCGGCATCACGATGTCGCCTGGCCGAGTCGGGCTTAAGCGCCGATGTCCCCGACGCCCGTGGTCCACGACCAGGCCCTTCCGGGCCGCCCGGTACGGATCATCGATCCATTCGGGCCGGCGGGGGCGTCGATGTCATCGCCCGGGCTCTTGCCGGGAGGCTGGCGGCGGCGTGGGGTCAGCCGGCGATCGTGGCGAACCACCCGGGCGCCGGCAGCACCGCAGCGCCCGCGCTGGTCGCACATGCGCCCGCCGACGGGTACACGCTGCTGATCAACACCAGCGCCCAGGCATACAGCGCCGCCCGGGCCGGCGAGCTGCCGTACGACCCCCTCCGGGACTTCGTTCCCGTCGCTGCGCTCACCAGCCAGCCCTACGTACTCGTCGCCGGCGCGCAGTCCGGCATCACCACCATCGACGAGCTCGCCGCCGCGGCCAGCGACCGGCCCGGCGAGATCCGCTTCGCCTCCGCCGGCACCGGCACCGGCACCCACCTCGCGGTGGCGAAGCTCAATCGCGACCTCGGCATCGCCGCAGTGCACACGCCGCCCGCAGCCACGGACGCAATCACCGATGTGATCGCCGGCACGGCGGCCGGACACACCACATACGCGATACTGCCGATCCCGCCCGCCGCTCCCTACCTTCAGGACGGCGGGCTCGTCGCGCTCGGGGTCAGCACAGCGCGCCGCTCACGCCTGCTGCCGGCCGTACCGCCGCTCACACAGGCTGGCGTCGCCGGCTTCGATTTCCCGGTCTGGTACGGGATCTGGGCGCCAGCGCAAACACCGGCCGGCATCATCAGCACGCTCGCCCGCGACATCACGGACACCCTCGCCACGCCAGAACTATCGCAATGGCTGACCCAGCATGACGCGGATCCCATGCACATGAGCCCCGCCGAGTTCGGGGCCTTCGTAGTCAGCGAAGCCGAACGCGCCGCGGTGCTGCTATCGACTCCCTGAGCCCAGGGCCGGTAGTTCCCCGCAACCGAGCCATGGAACTGCGGTGGCGCCCGCGGTGCTGGCCGGCCTTCCTCGCACGGGAAACGTGCCCGCCGGCCCGGCCCGCCGGGAACGGAGCGGCAAGGCGGGTCCGGGCCCGGCACGTGACCTAAGTAGAGGAGCTGAATGTTTGCCCGGTCGGCTCGCCGTCCGGCCGGTCGCATCTGCGAGAGCCTCCGCCCTGCCGCGGATCAGTACGCACCGAGGCCGTCATGGTGGTAGCACGTCATCGACAATCGACCACCAACGCGACGTTCGGGGTTGTGCTGCGCGTTGTGAAACTTCCGGGTCCGGGCGAAATCCCGTCCGCCCATGTCGATGGTGTCCAGCTCAGGGTTGTAACGCCAGCCGAGAGGAACGACATGCGGCATCCCGGCACCGTCGATAGTCGCGAGCCGGCTGAGCTTGCCTTTGGCCAGGTAGGTCAGTTCGGCGTCAGAGAATACGCTCATTTCGCACTCACCCGCCTGTCACGCTGGTGAAAGCCGACGGTCCAGAGGCTAACACGCGCAGACTCGGACCACCGAGTCCGCGACCTGCGCGAGGCGTCCGCTCATGCCGCTGTCCATGCGCACTCCGCCCGGCAGCATCGGCCGGAGTCTAGCCAGTTGGCCGGTTTCGAGGGCTCTGGCATGCCTGAGTAACGGGGCTGGTTCGCGAGGGGGAGGCTGGTGTGCCCGTCTGGGCCGGGTCTACGATCTTTAGACCGCAGTGGTCTCCAGCCCGTTGCCTCGCCCGCGTCGGCAGAAGCCGCCGGGCGTCACGGGGACTGGCAGGTGATCCCTTCGCCTGTTCCCACCCGAGGGGAATCTCGATGCCGCTGTACATGTACCAGGCCTCCTATACCGCCAAGTCGATGGCGGCTCAGCTTAAGGAGCCGCAAGACCCCGTGGAAGCGATCAGGCCGGCACTGGAGGACCTGGGAGCCACGATAGTGGTGGCTGGCTTTCCGTTTGGCGAGTATGACGTGCTCGTCGTGTATGAGGCACCCGATGATATGACCGCTGCCAGCGTCGCGATGGCAGTTGCCGCCGCGGGCGAGGTCAAGTCGGCCAAGACCACGCGACTGCTGAGCGGGCAGGAATGGCTCGAGTCTTTGCGCAAACGCAGGATTGTCAGCATCCGGAAGGCACGCTAGCCGCACGACCGTCGGCGCCAATTGCCGGAACTCTTTAGAGCGGCGGAAGATCCACGGGTGCAATTAGGTCGAGCCTTCTCAACCGTTCCGGCACTGAGCCCGCCAGCCCATCCGCTCATGCCGCGGATCGTCTGGTCCGCGGCGAGGTCCAGGACGATCTAGATGATGACCTGAACTAAGAACGGTCAACGGCCCAGTTCACGCCGCATCTGTTCGCGCAGGGCATCCTCGTGATTCTCGGATGGCAGCCTCCTGTGGGAGTAGGCCGATCTGAACTCCTCGAAAAGCGGTTCTGTTATCCGCCACACCTCGTCGCTCGCCACGATGGACATTTCCATCCAGGCTGGCATGCTGGAACCTCGCATAGAGTTCCCGCCGCTCCTTCCTCAGCTCCTGGCGCCGATCGGTCTTGTACTTCATCCATGTCGCGAGCAGCGCGGCGGCGGCCGTCACAACGACCCCGGTGATGGTGAAGATCCCGGTAACCACGGCAGTCAATCCGGCTCACCTCCGTTCTCCGGAACTTCGTTATAGATCCTGGCGGACTCACCCATTTCTTGTCCGCGGCACGCTGAGCTTCTTCACCCCGGACATCATCCTCATCTGACCGCATATCGCGCGATCGCAAGGTAGGTTATGCGGCTGGTCGTCTCGGGCGGCGACGGTTGTCGCGACCGGCTTGCCGGCGGTCTCAGCGGGCGGACCGGGGGACCGGGCCGATCGCCGCCGTGGCCGGGCCGGCAGCAATGAGGTCCAGGCATGCAACAAGGTGCTGGTTGCCCGGTCGGGCACGGCGGTGACGGCGAGACTTTGTGCGTGCCCGCTGCCTGACGCGGGTAGAAGAGCCGGATGGCATCGCCTCCCGGCCTGAGCTGCCCTGCGCGGCCATCTGCCGCGGGCCCGGGAGCAGCGCAGGGCCGGCACGCTGGCATCTTGCTGCGCGAGGTTAGTTGTCCTGTGCCGAGGCCGCGGCGATATTCCGGAAGTGTTTCAATTCTGGTGTGGACATGAGCAGTCGTAGTTCCGAGCGGATGACGATCAGGCGCGTCGCCGAACTAGCCGGCGTCTCTATTGCGACGGTTTCCCGGGTGGTCAACGGGCACGCGGACGTGTCCAGTCAGACCCGGGCAGCTGTACAGCGGGTAATCCGGGAACGCGGCTATCCGGCAGCTCCGCGGTCCAGGGCCGCACGGACCGGCCAGATCGGCGTCATGGTGCCGCTGATCCACCCTGGCTGCTTCGCCGAGATCCTGGCCGGTGCCGCCGAAGCGCTCTATGAGCATGACCTGCGGACGGTCCTAAGCCCGACCCGGCATTCCCTCGCCCGGGAAATGTCCCTGCTGGAGCGGCTGGCGGGCGGCGCAGCCGATGGCGCGATCATCGTCCTTCCCGAGGAGTCCAGCCAGGAGTTCGCGGCCCTGGCCGGGTACGGCTTCCCCTTCGTGATCGTAGATCCGCGAACGGAGATAGCCGAGGGGATCCCGGTCGTGTGCGCCGCGCACTCCTCCGGAGCGACGCAAGCCACCCGTCACCTGCTGGAACTCGGGCACCGGCGGATCGCCGTGATCGGTGGGCCGCGGGGCTGGGTCGCGACGGAGGAGCGCATGCGCGGGTACCACGCGGCACTGGCGGGAGCCAGCGTCCTGCCCGACCCGGTGTTGAGGCCTTGCACGCTTAGTTCCGCGCGACGGTGCGGCGCCCGGGAACCACGACACCGTCCACGGCGTCGTGGGAGCGCGGACGGATGGCGCGGCGGTCGCCGCCGTCCCGCCATCCGTCGCCGCAGCTGAACGTGGTCATGGTCAGGGGCGAATGGTGAGGGCGGTGATGCGCCCGTTGGCCGCGAATTTGACGTCGTGGACGGTGTACGCGACGCGGGGGACCTTGCTGCGCCAGGCGCGGATGGCCGCGATGCCGCGATGCGCCTGGCCCTCGTCCTCGACGGCTGCGTCGTCGGCGAACTGGGCGAAGTAGGCGCCGGCATCGGGCCGCGGTGCGAGGTCAAAGTAGCGGTCGATGAGTTCTCTAGTGTTGCTCATGGCTTTCTTCCTCCTGCGGCGGGACGGTCAGGTGGTGGGGAGGGTGCCGCCATCGATGCGTACTCGGCGCCGTTGATGGCCCTGGCACGGTCGGAGACGAGGGATGCGACGAGTTCGGCGGCCTCGGCGGGTTGCGCGGGCCGCCCGATCGGGATGCCGCCGAGGGAGTCCATGAGGCGTTGCAGCGCCGCGTCCCTGCCGAGACCTGCGCCCCGGGCGATGCGGTCGACTGGCCCGTCGGCGCCCTCGGTCTGAATGAACCCGGGGGCCACGGTGTTGACCCGTACGCCCTTCGGCCCGGCCTCGTCGGCCAGGGACCTTGCCGCCCGGTGCGCCGAGGGGCGGCTGGACGCACGGGGCCGAGCGCGGTCCCGGGCGGTGCGGAAGCGGGTTCCCCGCCACCATCCGCGACGGGCACCTGCGGGCAGCCATCAGCAGCCTCATCGCGACCGTGCTGGCCTGCGGTACCCGCGCCATCGTCATCGAGGACCTGGACTTCGCCAGGGCCCGTGCCGAGGGACGCGAACGTCGCGGGAACCGCCCCTCCCGCGGCAGGCGCGGCAGGGGCTTCCGGCGCGCGGTCGCCGGCATCCCGACCGCGCGCTTCCGCGACCGACTGGTCCAGATGGCCAGCAACGCGGGCCTGCCGGTCATCGTCGTCGATCCCGCGTAGACCTGTTGATGGGGAGCTGAGCACACCCCCGGCGGCCCCGGCCGCACCCAGGAAACCCGCCATCCCACGAGGCCCCCGGCAGCCACCCGGCACCAAGACCAGACGGCCTCACCGGACCACGGCAGGTAACCAGGCAGCCCAAGACCGTTCGGGGCCGCCGCCGGCACAGGAGTATGTCCTGCTGACGATTTCCATGGTGGGGGTTACTCGCGCGATAGGCGGTCAAGGAGGTGGTGCGGATGGCACCCTGGAAAGGCGGCGATCATGAGGAGATCAGCGATGACCCGGCCCCCTGGCACACAGCCCACGCCTCAGCACACCCCTCTCAGCCCGGAGGAGAAAAACCGGGCTGAAGTGAACTTCGCCCCCTATGTCGCCCAGATGCTCGTCTCCCGGGGACGGTTCCGGGTGAGCGCCCATACTCCAGAGATGATGGAACTGTTCCAGAGGGTCGCCCGCAGAGCCGGTGACATGCTCGGGCAGTCCGTGGTCAGCTACGCCAACGGCAGGGAGATCGTGATCACCTTCGGCCAGGACGAGGCCCACGGCCTGACGGGCCAAGGAACCCGCTCGATTCAGGAGTGACCGCCGGGGCGTCATCTCCTGCCAGCGTTCCGGGGCGGTGCCGCCACGCCACCAGAGTCGGTAACTCCCGCTATTGATCGTTAGGTCAGTAGGGACGGTTGGTTGTCACCTTGTCGCCGATGATCTCGCGGTCGAGCCAGGCCCGGATCGCGTCCTTGCCCCAGAACTCGCGGCGGTCGTTGACGAGGGCGTCGTCGTCGAAGGCGTTGCTCGCGGCGATGCAGCCCCGGACCGGCGCCGGCAAGGTGCTGCTCATGGCATGTCCTCCTCGGTAGGTGGTGCCACCACCCTGCGGGCTCGCCCGGGGGCAGAGTCAAGGCGCCGTTGAGACCGGCGGTAGTGTGCGTCGTGCCGGGCGAGGTCTGGTTACGCCGGGTGCGGGGGGGTGCGGGCGTCTGTGTCCCATGGCCGGCTCAGGTGGGCCGGATACCCGCGATCTGGCCTGGCCAGCCCGTGTCGTGCGGCCCTGCGGCCTGCGTGAGCAGCTGGGAGTCCTCTAGGCTGGTTCCTGGCCGGCCGGTACCATTTCCGGATTGGCAGATCGTTCGTCACGGGGGCGGGTTGTCCCACGGCGGCCAGCCCGCTCCGGCCACTCGTAGCCACCGGAGAAGCCATGACTGCCGCAGCGCCGCCCGCCAGGCCGGATCAGCCTGGCTGGATGGATCCGGAGCTGGCCACGCTCACCCGGGACCGGTTCTCCGATCCGGCGTGGATCTTCGAGCGCAAGCTCGACGGCGAGCGATGCCTGGCGTTCAGATCAGGACGGCCGGTCCGGCTGATGACCCGCAACCAGAAGGACGACACCAGTACCTACCCCGAGCTCACCCAGGCCCTGGCCGCCCAGCAGGCCGGCGACTTCATCATCGACGGCGAGATCGTCGCCTTCGACGGCAGCCAGACCAGATTCGCCCGCCTGCAGCAGCGCCTGGGCGTCCGTCATCCCGGACCGGACCTGCTCGCCCAGGTGCCGGTCTGCTACTACATCTTCGACGTGCTGTGGGCCGATGGCCGCGATGTGCGCCCGCTGCCACTGCGGGAGCGCAAGCAGATCCTGCGCGACCTGCTGGCCTTCACCGGCCCGCTGCGTTTCACCGAGCACGAGGACACCGACGGCGAGGCCTATTTCCGCCAGGCGTGCGCCAGCGGCTGGGAGGGGGTCATCGCCAAGCGCGCCGACGCGGCCTACCGCCCTGGCCGGACCCGGGACTGGCTGAAGTTCAAGTGCGAAGCCGGCCAGGAATTCGTCATCGGCGGCTTCACCGACCCGCGCGGGAGCCGCACCGGGTTCGGCGCCCTGCTGCTGGGCTACTACGACTCTGGTCACCAGCTCGTCTACGCCGGCAAGGTCGGCACCGGCTTCAGCCAGCGAACGCTGGACAGCCTGCATGCGACGCTGGCCGGCCTGGAGCAGGACCGTCCCCCGTTCGACCATGGCAAGCTGCCGCGGTCCGGCGTGCACTGGGTCCAGCCACGCCTGGTCGCCGAGGTGGGCTTCAGCGAATGGACGACCGACGGGGAACTGCGCCACCCGCGGTTCCAGGGCCTGCGGGACGACAAGGACCCCGCCGATGTCGTCCGGGAGACGCCGCAGGACAACACCCGGTAGGACCACCGCGCACGCTCACCCAGACGACCGCTGACTACCCAGCACGGCCAATACTGCCCCTCTCCGAGCCCCCTGCCGAGTATGCATCGGTGCTTCTACGCGAGGGTCATTGCGGCCTCGCGACCAGAATTGCCGGTTTGGTGTGTCTTGCTGGGTCGCGTCGCGGCTGACGCGGCGATATCCGCCGTGTGGCGCATCGCTATCCGGTTTGGCATCCATGCGCGGCATGGTTCAGATCCCCTGGCCGCTAGTGCGGTGTCGCGCCCTCGCCCGCCGCTCCCAAGATGGTTTCGAGCAGCTCACGAGTGTGCGGTTCCTCGAGAACCTCGCCGGCCCACGCGGCAGAGTCGGTACGCTCCGGCGAGCGGGGATTGGGCGTCAGCCAGTCGGTGGCGGCGGTTTCGGTGATGTGCCCGAGCTGCGCGATGAGCATCGAGAAGTGTCCGCGCCGATTCACTGTCGCTGGCCCGCCGGCTGCCCGGTAGGCCTCGGTCAGCGCGCGAACCCGGCCCGAGTCAGCGCGGGCGAACTCGAAGAGGACGCACCCGAGCTCCTGGCTCGGGTCAGCCGGACCGCTGTTCTCCCAGTCGATGACGCACACTCCGCCGTCCGCGGTCGGCAAGACGTTGTCGGCCCACAGGTCGCGGTGACAGGTCTGAAGCATCTCCGGAGGCTCGATCCAGGACTCTAGCGCGACCAGCTCATCACGCAGATCGGCCAGCCGGCGAGCGAACGGCGCTCCCTCCTCAAGTAGCTGCTCGACCAGATGGTCCCAGCGCCCGGCGCCAATCGGTTCGTGATACCACGGGTCCAATGGGCTGGGGTCAGTGGCTGACACGCGATGGATGGCGGCCACGACCGCGCCTACCTGGTCTGGGTCGAGCCTGGCGTCGGGGGCGCGCAGGTCGACCCACTCGTACACCCTGACCTGCCTGCCTTCCAGCGTCGCAAGCACGCATCCTTCGGTGGTACGCCGTACCTGCGGCGTCGGTACCCCGGCGGCGTAAGCCGCCTCCTGGAATGCGGTCGCCGAGCGCACCTCGTCCTCACCGGACTGACGGAAAGGCACCTTTACCGCCCAGCTGCCGTCGGCCGTGTCCAGCCGCCACACAAGTCCCTGCCTTCCTCGCGCGACCGGCCCGTCCGACAGCCTCGCCGCCTCGCCAAGGCCGAAGCGCCGGGCAAGGTCTACGGCATCCACCAGACCACCCCACCACACGTGCGTGCGCCATGCCAGGAGAGACGCCGTGGGGGCTACCCATTCGCAGCCCATACCGATCACCCTGTTCGGCGCGGGCCGAGCTGAAGATGGTTAATTGGCGACCGGCGCACCTAACGACCGGCGCACCTAACGACCGGCGCACCTAACGACCGGCGCACCTAACGACCGGCGCACCTAACGAACGGGTACATGCACGCCGCTAACGGGTGGTTGACCACGCTGCGTGATCAGCGTCCGAGCTAAGCCTTTCGCGTCGCCAGCCGTCCGCCGGCGAGGGCAGTGGTGTCGACGTCATCGAGTGTGGTGACCACCAGATCCGCGCCGGCCGCGGTCAGCAGGTCGGCGTCGTCGGCTCGGGCGATGCCGATCGCCGCCATGTCGCCGGCCTTGGCGGCTTGGACCCCGGCGGACGCATCCTCGATCACCATCGCGTGGCGCGGCTCGACGCCGAGCTCGTGCGCGGCGGTCAGGAAGATCTCGGGGTCGGGTTTGCCGTGGGCGAAATCACGCCCGGAGACGTCGGCGTCGAAGTAGTCCAGCAGCGTCAGGCCGGGCCGAAGCGTCGGCGAGGAGATCCCTTGCTCCTGCGCGAAAGTGTCGAGCCGGATCTGGCGCAGGAACAATCCCGCGTTCTTCGACGATGACGCGTCCGCGATGAGCATCCCGGCGTCCTTGGTGGCGATGACGAACCGCAGCGCGTCGGGATAGGCGGTGAAGTCACCGGCCTGGATGAGGCGCACGACCATCTCCTGCTTGAGCCGTGCGTACTCGGCGACGCGGTTTCCAGCGTCGGGTACCTGGAAGTAGTCGAGGGCGGCGCGGGCGCCGCTCATGCGCGGCTTGCCGGATACGTACTGCTGGTAGACGTGGGAGGTGAAGGCGTCCGGCGACCACGTCGTGCGGTCGCGGATGCCGCGCCAGCTGGATTCCATCAGCTCGCGCAGCGATTCGCGCCACGCCTTCTCGTGCGGCGAGTCGACCAGCACCCCGTCGACGTCGAAAATCGATCCCTGGAACTTCGGCATGCGGCCTACTTTTCAGTCACGGGCGGAGGGCCCGGTGGTCGCCGGGTTCCGGCTGAGCTCGAACACGGTCTGGTCGCCTGGGCGCAGTTCACGGACATCGTCGCGGACTGCGGCCCTGACGGGTCGGCTCGCCCCCTCGGGGTGGACGGCCAGTGTCAGGTGATCACCGGTGAGTGTCACCTGGATCGAGGTCTCCCGGAACTGCATAGAGAACGACAGGCTGTCGAGCCTGCTCGGGAGCTGGGGATTGAAGTGCATGACATCGTTGTAGACATGGGCGCCGGCGTAATTCCGCTGCATGAGGTCGAGCGTCCCGGCCATGACACCCATGTGGATGCCTTCCTTCGTGGTCCCGCCCTGGATGTCATCGGCGTCGCTGTGCAGCGCGACCAGGAACCGGTCCCACGAGCTCTCGGGGTCGATGGTGGCGAGTACCCCGGCATGAGTGACAAAGCTCAACGTCGAGCCGTGAGAAGTCCGCCGGTCGTAGTATTCGACGTTCTGCGTCACCGTGTCGGCACGGTAGTCATACCCGAGCCGTCCGAAGATCTCGCGCAGCTCGTCCTGCCTGAACAGGAAGAACAGCATCACCGTGTCGGCCTGTTTGGTGACCTTATAGCGGTTGGGGTCCTTGCCTTCCGCGCGCAGGATCCGGTCGAGCCGCTGGATGTTGCCGTACTTCGCCCGGTATGCGTCCCAGTCCAGCTCCTCGAGGTCCTCGTATCCCTCGAACTGGCTGATGATCCCGTCGCCGAGGAACGGGACGAACATCCGTCGGCTCATGTCCTGCCACACCGCTAGCTCGTCGTCGCCGATGCCCAGCCGCATGCGCAGTGCCTCCGCGCGGCTGGCGGGGAGCAACGGCAGCAGCTGGCCGGCGATGCCGCACAGCCACGCCACCAGGACGTTGGTATAGGCGTTGTTGCGCAACCCGCCCTGCAGCGCACTCGGGTACTTGTCGTGGAACTCGTCCGGGCCCATCACGCCGTGGATCTCGTAGCGCTCGCGCTCGGGATTGAAGTGGGCGATCGACGCCCAGAATCGGGTGATCTCCAGCATCATCTCCGCGCCGTAGTCGCGCAGGAACGCCTGGTCATGGGTGGTCTGGAAGTAGTGCCAGATGTTGTAAAAGATCGCCGCGTTCACGTGCCGCTGGTTGCGGCTGAGGTCGGGCTCCCAGAGGCCCGAGACCGGGTTGAGGTGGACCAGCTGGGTCTCCTCGATTCCCTCGCTCCCGCTCTGCCACGGGAACATCGCACCACGGAATCCTGCCTCATGGGCGGCCGCCCTGGCCTCGCCCATCCGGCGGTAGCGGTACATCAGCAGCCCGCGCGTGACCTCGGGCAGCCGGACGTTGAAGAACGGGAACGCATAGATCTCATCCCAGAACACGTGCCCGCGGTAGGCCTCCCCGTTAAGTCCGCGGGCGGGCATCCCAGCGTCGAGGTCGGCGGTGTGACGGGAACAGACCTGGAGCACGTGCGCGATGTGCAGCCGCAGCAGCTGTTGCACGCTCTCGTCTCCTGACACCCGCATGTCGCATACCTGCCACAGTTCGTCCCATGCCGCGGTGTGGCGCTCGAATGCGGCGGCGAAGTCGGCATCGCGGGCCGCCGACCTGGCCGCCCTCACCAGGGTGTCACTGACCGCCGGATCCCGCGACGTGTAGAACGCCACCATCTTCTCTACCCGCGTCGCCTTGCCCTGTTGCACGTCGAAGGCGAGGACCTGCTGGATATAGTCCTCCACCTGGTAAAGCCTCCGCTCGACCTGGAGGCGTTGATCAGCGGCGAACACGCGCGTGCGGGCCGCGTGGCTAATGTACAGATTCGACTGCCGGGTCTCGGCCTTCAGCGCGACGACCTCGGGCCCGAACGTCCGCGGCGAAACGGGGTTCAGGTGGCGGCCCTCCAGCTGCCGGTAGCGGGCGACACCGCCATTGCTTACCCGGCCGTCGATCGCCGTGACCACCTCGACGCGCCCTGACCAGTTCTCCGGAACCAGCGTCCACTCGATCCCCGCGTGGTGCGGGTCGCCCATGCTGACGAACCGGCGGCTGTGCAGCGTCGTCTCCCGGCCGCTGAGATCACGGAAACGAACGTGGCGGACGACAGCCGCGTACCGGATGTCCAGTTCGTGACGGTAACCGAGCAGATCCACGTCGGCGAGCCTGATCGCCTCCCCGTCCTCGATGCGCAGCTGGAGGACCAGCCAGTTCGGCATGTTGACAAGATCCTCGTTGAGCACGGGCACGCTGCTCAGGATCGTCGTCTCGCGGTTGTAACCGCCGTGTACGTAGGTGCCGGGATAATGCACACCGTCGGCTTCTTCCCACTCCGCGGCGCCGCGCGTGCACAGGTAGCCGTTGCCCGTCGAGGTCAGCGCTTCGCGAAGCCCCTCGGACCCAGGCTCAAAGCCGTCATACGTGAGCAAGAAACCGTCCACGGCACCTCCTCGCCGCCTCGGCACGCCGTAGCCTCACGCCCGGCATAGCACCGGACTTCCCCAGCACAATGCGCCAGACTCGGAGAACACCTCCATCCCGTACCCGCGGGCCAGCAGGCCGGCTGCCGGGCCTCCTTACCAACCCTGGCGCCTCAGGGGCATGGGTCGGAGTCCGCCCGCGTCGGAGGTGTACCCAGTCCACCCCGTCCGCACCGCCGCGCGAGGTGAATAATCCGTCGAGGTCAAAGCACTGGGAAACCGGAGTACCGTCACGCGGTGGCCCTTGACACCGGTGACCCGCTCGCTAAGTCAAAAATCGACGTGTCCGCTGTCAAGTGGATCAATCGAGCGGCAGGGAAACGAGGACGGTGGTGCCGGCTCCAGGCGGGCTCTGGATGACGATCGTTCCTCCTAATTGCCTCCACGCGGTCGCGCAGGCCGATAAGGCCGGAGCCTCCGGCCGGCTCTGCGCCGCCGACGCCGTTGTCGCGAATGGAAAGGTGCAGCGTCCGGTTCGGTTGCTCGACCGTCAGGCGCACGATCGAGGCGCGGGCGTGCTTGACCGCGTTGGTAAGCAATTCGGAGACGACGTAGTAGGCCGTCACCTCGATACGCTCCGCAAGCCGTCCAGCGGTCGAGATCTCCAGCTCGACCGGCACTGCCGAGCGGTCGGCGAGTGTCCGCAACGCTGGCGCGAGCCCGCCGTCGGACAGGCCCGCAGGATGGATCCCGCGCGCGATATCCCGCAGCTCATCGAGTGCGGCCGTGACCGCGTTCGCCGCCTGGGCCAGCTCTTCCCGCAGCTCCTCGGGTCCCGCCGTGAGGTTGCCTGCCGCCGCGCGGAGCTGCACTGCGAGCGTGGCCAGGCGCTGCTGCGCTCCGTCGTGCAGATCCCGCTCGATCCGGCGACGGCTTTCGTCTGCGGCCGCGAGGATGCGGGAGCGCGAGCCGTCCAGGTCCGCGCGGATGAGGGCATCGGAGATCGCGGTCGCGATGAGTTCCGCGAAGCCCATCAGCCGCGGGTCGGTCTCCTCGGCAGTCGGCTCTGGCCCGTTCGCCCCGGCCAGCAGGGTCAGGATCTCGGAGGCCAGGGCGGCGCGCGTGGTGCGGTTCGGGGGATGGGGCTCGAGCATGCCCGGCACTCGGTGGAGGGGGAACGACAAGAGGATGCCGTCGGGCTCGGCACGGCCGGGCGGGCGCTGCAGGGTGCGCCCGGCCGGGCCCGGGTCGCCGAACGTGTCGCGTGCCGGCGGTGGAGAACCTGATATAGCGGTCATGTGGCGTGCCCCCAGGCAGCGTCGCTGACGTAATACGCCGTCGCTGTCGCTAGAGGGATGCTCGGATGAGCCCGGGATGGGTCGTCCGGTGCAGGGCCCGTCCTGCGGCTTGGCCTGTGCCCGGGCGCCGGGCACTCTTCAATAGAACCCGCCGGGCCGGGCCATGAATAGTGGTCAAGTGACGACACTTTGCCGCGGCGGCGGCTGGCTGATCGTGTCCACCCATCACCCCTTCGTGGACCACTTCTGGGCCGGTCCCGGGGCCGACTATTTCGCGACCTGCAAGTGGTCTGAGGAGTGGACCTTCGGTGGTCAGAGCGCCCTGATGAGTTTCTGGCGCCGGCCGCTGCACGCGATGACCGACGCCTTCACCGCGGCCGGCTTCCGGATAGCGGTCATCAGCGAGCCAGAGCCGGTGCCGGCGGCCCGCGAGCTGTTCCCCGACGACTTCGCGACCAAGCCGAACTTCCTGTGCTTCCTGTTCTTCGTCCTGCAGGCCGGCTAGCTGCGCCGGGCCGTGCTCGCAACGAAGAAGCCACTCGCCTCGACTCCCTCGTCCATGACTTGATCCGGACCGCCTTCCCAGAAAACGGGGAGCGGTGGTGGCGTCCGACCCGAGGTCCTGAACGGCCCAGACCTCGCTACCACCGCACCGATCTGGACGATCTGAGCGTCTCTAGCGCTGCAGCCAGCCGAAAGCTCGGCCGCAAATATTAAGCGTTCGGAGCGGCCGCACGCCTGGAGATGTCTGCCATGTCGCTATTCCGCGTGCCCGCCGTGATGGGCGGTCCGCAGGCGACGCGCTCGGAGTGCGCCCCCTTGGCGCGCTCGCCGGGAACTTCGGCCGTGGCGCGCAGAGCGGCATCGAGCATCCGTTCGCGCCGGTCGATTTCGTCGCCCATGTACAGGACCAATGACGCCAGCTCGGCTGTGTTACCCGGCCGGATCCGGGCCCAGAATGCGGCCAGCCTGCGCGCGATCGCGCGGCGCCTGCTCACCGGCGCCCGCGTGGTCACCTGAGGGATACCCAGGCACCTCAGCGCCAGGAGGCGGCCATCGGGGCAGCCGGGTCCGAGGGGATTTTCGGTGACGCTGGCTGGTAGTCCCCGTTCGGTAGCTGTCATCTGAATCGGTTCGTCCTTTGGGGATGGGTTTCTACGGGCACTGCGTGAGGAGTAGGACGCGCCGCGCAGGCACCCGGTTGACAGCAAAACGGCACAGTCGGCGATCAGGCGGTAACGTCAGGGGCCTGGGGTGCCAGGACACGGTAACGGTGATGGTGGTGATGAGGGGTCTCTGTCAGTTCTGCCCCACGCGTTCTTGCAGGATCAGGCTTGGACGGCGCCGTCCTGCTCAGACGGAGCTGTATCCTGCACGCCCATCGCTCGCCATGGGGCGACCCGCTCCTCATCGAGCAGGTCTGGCCGGCGCAGATACCCGATCATCAGCCGAACCGATTCAGCTGCGTCCCAGGTCAGCTCATAGCACCGGGCTGCGGACCCGCAACGATCAGGTCCGAGCTGCCGGGCAAGCGACACGATCTCGGCCGAGAGCCGACTGAGTTCCGGGCCATCGGCTGGGTCAACCGGCCACGGCTCCGTTCCGCCCGCCGCGCCCAGCTGAGCGAACTGGTCCCCGAGCCAGCTCCACGGATCAGCTGTCAGCTTCGCATCCCAGACCCGCGGGCAGGGCTCATGTGCCAGGAACTGCGGATGGTAGTGCGCGACCCCGAACGTCCCCGGCGCGTCGGTAAGACGATCAAACAGGTCGGCGCGCCACAACGGCCGGTCCACGGCCACGAGCTGAGCAGCCGACTCGCTCCCTCGGCGCGGATGCGCCGCCAGCTCCCTCAGCTCGATCCGGACGCCGTGCTCCATGGAGGCATCATCCAGGTCGATCTCGAACCAGTGCCGGACGATGACCGCAGTGCGCGACAGGGTGAGGATGTGCTGCACGGGCGCCTCCAGCAGGGCTCGGCGCTGCCATCTTGGCCAGCGCTCGCATCGCGGACCGGCCCGGAGCGGGCACAGCCGGACTGCATGTCGTGCTGCCCCGGACGGCAGATCACAGCACTCATTCAACCCGGCCGGAACGAGCTGCGCTACATGCCCATAGCCGTTCAGGGCGGTTTCGCACCTGTTGGCGGCCATCAGGATCTGCCCGTTGACGGCCACGAGGCTGGCGGCGTGGCCGGTCAGTCGCAGTCGGTGCGCCGGTCAGCCGGTGTCGGCGTGAGCCGGTCCGCGTGGGCGTGCAGGTAGCGCTGGTGCGGCAGGCTGGCGGTGTGCCGGGCCGCCTTGAGGTAGGCGACGCGGGCAGCGGCGGGCTCGCCGGCCATCTCGAGCAGCTGGGCGCGCACTGCGTGGAAGCGGTACCCGGTGGCGACTCGCGTGTCGTCGGCGAGCTGGTCGAGCAGCTGTAGCCCGGCGCGGGGGCCGTGGACCATGGCGGTCGCGACCGCGTGGTTGAGCGCGATCACGGGGTTGTCCGAGGCCTCCCGGAGCAGCCCGTACAACGCGAGGATCTGCGGCCAGTCGGTGGTCTCGGCGCTGGCGGCTTCGTCGTGCACGGCGGCGATCGCGGCCTGCAGCTGGAACGGCCCGGGCCGGCGGCGGCGCAGCGTGGCGGTGATCAGCGCGACGCCTTCGCTGATGGCGGCGGGGTCCCAGCGGCTGCGGTCCTGCTCGGCCATCGGGATCAGCTCGCCGTGCGGGCCGGTGCGGGCCGGGCGGCGGGCGTCAGTGAGCAGCATCAGCGCCAGCAGCCCGGCGGTCTCGGCCTCGTTCGGGAGGAGCCGGTGCAGCAGCCGCGTCAGCCGGATCGCCTCGGCGCACAGGTCCGGGCGGAGCAGCCCCAGCCCCGCGGTGGCCGCGTACCCCTCGGTGAAGATCAGGTACAGCACGTGCCTGACCGCGGCCAGCCGCGGCCCGCGCTCGCTCGCGGTGGGCGGGGCGAATGGGGCGCCGCTGTCGGCGATGGCCTGTTTGGCGCGGGTGATCCGCCGGGTCATAGTGGCTTCCGGGACCAGGAACGCGCGGGCGATCTCGCCGGTGGAGAGCCCGCCGACGGCGCGCAGCGTAAGCGCGATCTGCGAGGCCGGCGACAGCGCGGGGTGGCAGCACAAGAACAGCAGGATCAGCGTGTCATCGGCGTCGTCGAGCCGCCGTGCGCCGTCGCCCGGAGTGATCCAGTCCCCGGCTGGCATCAAGGCGGCGCTGGCCTGCTCGCGACGGCGGCGGGCCTGCTCGGCGCGCAGCAGGTCGGTCAGCCGACGCGCCGCGACGGTGATCAGCCAGGCCCTCGGATTGTCAGGGACGCCGTCGTGCGGCCATTGGGTGGCGGCGGCTAGCAGCGCTTCTTGGACCGCGTCCTCGGCCAGGTCGAAGTGTCCGTAGCGGCGCACCAGCGCGGCGAGGACCTGCGGCGCCAAGGCGCGCAGCAGGTCCTCCACCGCCGGTGCGGGCATGCCCGGACTAGGGTTCGAGTTCGTCGCGGGACTCGGCCACCGGCCGCACATCGACCACGGCCCGCTCCCGGGCGTCCGGGCCGGGGGCCTCGGTCAGCCGGGCGGCGATCTGGGTGGCCCGGTCTAGGCTGGCGCAGTCAACGATCCAGTACCCGGCCAGCACCTCCTCGCTTTCGGCGTACGGGCCGTCGGTGATCACCGGCGCGCCGTCCTGCAGCCGGATCCGCCGGGCGTAGGCCGGGGCGGTCAGTCCCCGGGTCTCCACCAGCTCCCCGGACTCGGCCAGCTCCCGGTTGAACGCCTCCATGAACGTCCCCAGCGCCGCGAAGTCCGCGCCCGTCCAGGCTGGCTTGCCCGAGCCGGGTTTGCCGGCCATCGCGTCGTAGTCCCGCTGCGACCCGCACAGCAGAATCATGTACTTCACCGGTGACTCCCTTCACCTGCCGGCGCCCTGGGTGGCGCCGCTCGACAGAGACGTCGGCGCCGGCCGCCGAACCCGGACATCCGCCCCGATAATCCTCCGGTCCGGCACCGCCAGCATGACACGGCCGCCCCCGCCGATGGCCTGAGCACCGCACCGCAGGCGCTCCATGCCCGGCAAGCGCGAGCGACCTCCCGGGCAGGACCGTTGACACAACCGGACGGTTGCCATAATGTGGCAACCGTCCGGTTGCTATTTAGTGGAGGCTGTCATGGGGTTTCCTGACCGCATCGAGCGGACCGTGCCGATCGCGCACCCGCCGGAGAAGGTATGGGCGGCGCTCACCACGGCCGAGGGCCTAGGCGCCTGGTTCGGCAACGAAAAGGCGCATGACGGGAACACCGAGGGCTGGGCGAAGGAGCTGGGTGAACTGGCCGACTACCTCGATGCCGCCTGACACCCAGCCGCGCGCCGGACCTGACGTCGAGGCGATCGCCGAGCAGGTCTTCACCGCGCTGGCCGACCCGACCCGGCGGGCCATCCTGGCCGCGCTGGCCGCGCAGGGCCCGGCCACGGCCACCGACCTGGCCGGCCTGCTGCCGGTCACCCGGCAGGCGATCGCCAAGCACCTGGCCCTGCTGGCCCAGGCCGGCCTGGTGAGGGCCGAACCGGGGGAACGGCGCCGGGTGCGGTACCGGCTGCGGTCCGCCCCCATGCAGGTGGCGCAGCAGTTCCTGGCCGCGCTGGCCCGCGACTGGGACGGCCCGCTCGATGCGCTGAAGGACCACCTCGACCGGACTGCTCGCGATCCCGCCACAACCCCAGTCCACGAAACCCGAGAACATCATGGCTGATCACGGATTCACCACCACCTTCGCGGCCGCTAGGACGGCCGCGATGGCGGCCGCGCTGGCGGCGACGATCGGGCTCGCCGCCGCGTCCTGGGTTGTCGCGGTCTGGCAGATGCAGGGGACGGACATGGGGGTGGCGACCAGGCTCGGCTCGTTCGCGTCCTTCATCGCCGTGTGGGTGATGATGATGGCGGCGATGATGCTGCCGGCCGCGGCCCCGGCGGTGCTGAGACGCGCTCAGGCCAGCGGCGGGGTGCGCGCCGTGCCGCTGTTCATCGGGTCCTACCTGGCCGTCTGGGCCCGCCAAGACCGCCATCGACCTGCCGCTCGCGCTCGCCATCGCCGGGCTTGGAGTCCTGATCGTCATCACACCCTCCCTGGTTCCTGGGCTCATCCCGCCGATGTGAGCCGTCACCGGTGACGCGGGCCAGGCCACCCTGTTGTGACAACAGGAAAAGACAGGAAAGACAAGAAAAGGAAGACAAACAATGACCAGTCACAAGACCGGGACACGTGAAGAATGGCTTGCCGCCCGGCTGGAGCTGCTTCAGGCCGAAAAAGCGCTGACGCGGCGCACCGACGACGTGGCGCGGCAGCGCCAGGAGCTGCCCTGGGTCAGCATCGACAAGCAGTACCGGTTCGACACCGACGAGGGGCCGGCGTTGCTCGCCGACCTGTTCCAAGGGCGCTCGCAGCTTCTCGTCTACCACTTCATGTTCGGGCCCGACTACACCGCGGGGTGCCCGTCCTGTTCGGCGATCGCGGACGGGTTCAGCGGCTCGGTCGTCCACCTCGCCAATCACGACGTCACGCTGACCGCGGTGTCACGGGCCCCGCTGACGAAGATCCAGGCGTACAAGCGGCGGATGGGCTGGAGCTTCCCCTTCGCGTCGTCCTACGGCAGCGACTTCAACTACGACTTCCACGTAGGGCACACCAAGGAGGCGTGGGACGCCGGGGCCGTCGAGTACAACTTCCGCGTGACGGACCTGCGGCCGCCCGCCGGCCAGGAGAGTTCCCGGAACGCCTGGGCCGATGCGATCGTCAGCACGGACTGGGAAACCTACCGGCGCGAAGGGCCCGGGGTGAGCGCGTTCGCGCTCGAGGACGGCGTCGTGTACCACACCTACTCGGCGTACGAGCGCGGGCTCGACGCGGTGTGGGGCATGTACCAGTGGCTCGACCGCGCCCCGCTCGGCCGCAACGAGACCGGCCATTGGTGGCGCCGTCACGACGAGTACGACAGCGAGTGAGATCATGGCGAACACGGCTCCGGGCGGGGCCAGCGACTATAACACCAAGATCATTGAGGAGTTCCGGGCGAACGCGGGACGCGTCGGCGGGCCATGGGCGGGCACCCCGATGATTCTCATCCACCACCTCGGCGCCAGTTCCGGGATCGAACGCGTCTCGCCGCTGGGCTGCTTCCCTCAGGCAGACGGCCGCTTCGCGATCGTCGCCTCCAATGGAGGATCGCCCACCCACCCGGACTGGTACTACAACCTCAAGGCCAGCCCCACGATCAAGGCCGAGGTGGGTGCCCAGACGTTCACGGTCGTGGCGGAGGAACTGGACGGTCCCGCCCGCGCCGGGCTGTGGCCGAAGCTGGTCGCGGAGGCTCCTTCTGTCGGCGAATTCCAGGCCAGGACCACGCGGCAGATTCCGGTGTTCATGCTGACGCGCCCGGACTGACCTGCGACCAGAGCGGCGGGTCGGCGTGCGGTTATCAAGGAAACCATCGCGATGTGGGCAGCCCGGGATGCGTCTTCGGAGCGGGAGTCAGGCCGATCTCCTATGCTGGCGCTGTGCATCTCGGCCTCATCGCCATCGTGGTCAGGGAGTACGACCCGGCCATCAGCTTCTTCGTGGACGTACTGGGCTTCGAGCTTGTGGCGGATTCTCCGGCCCGCACCAACGACGGGCGTCCCAAGCGGTGGGTGGTAGTCCGGCCACCGGGTGCCGCGACCGGCCTGCTGCTCGCGCGGGCTGACGGCGAAGACCAGGCCGCCATCGTCGGGAAGCAAGCCGCCGGGCGGGTGGGTTTCTTCCTCCATGTCGAGGACTTCGATGCCGCGTACGCACGAATGGCATCCGCGGGCGTGCAGTTCCTCACGGCACCGCGTACTGAATCCTACGGCCACGTCGCCGTGTTCCTCGACATCGCCGACAACAAATGGGACCTTATCGGTCCCGCGTCGTAAGGCTGGAGCGACCGCGGCGCCGTGCACCATGGCGCCGTGCACCGCGGCCGAGCTCTACCGCTAGCCTCGTTCAATGCCTGCGAATCACCCTTCCTCCGAGCCGGCTCCGGCCGGCGCGCTCAGCACACCCGAACCCTCCGCTCGGTCCCCCAGGCTGATCGGCGTGGGCCTAGATGCCCGGCTCGGCCTGCCGTTCGCCCGGTTGCGAGAGGCCGCGCGGGAGGCCCGGCGACTCGGTTTCGAGAGCCTGTGGACCCCGGCCGGCGGCGTGCCGGACTCGTTCCACGTCTGCGCGGCATGGTCGCAGGACACCCCGCTGCGCACCGGGATCTCCGTCGTCCCGGCGGTACGGATGTGGACTCCGCTGGGCCTCGCGGCGCAGGCGGCCACGCTGGCCCAGTTCTCCTCCGGCCGATTCGTCCTCGGCCTGGGAACGGGCGGTTACGGGCCTGGGTTCTGGGCCTCGGTCGGCCTGCCGAACCGCCCGATCGCCGTGATGCGCGCCTACGTCACCCAGGTCCGCGCGCTGCTGGCGGGCGACACGATCACGGCCGACGAGACCCGCGCCGCCGGCCAGGGCGCCGGCGGGCGGGGCGCCGCCGGCGGGGGCACGCCCGGCTGGCCACGTTCGGCGTCGCTCGGGGTGCAGGACCTGCCGCCCGCTCCGGTGTACCTGGCCGCGCTCGGCCCGCAGATGCTCAGGCTGGCAGGCGAAACCGCCGACGGCGCGCTGCTCAACTGGGCGACGCCCGAGCACATCGCCGTCAGCCGGGCGCAGATCGACGAGGGTGCCGCCCGGGCCGGCCGCGAACCCGGTGCGGTGCCGGTCACGATGTACATCCGGGTCTGCATCGACGACGACGCGGCCGCGGCGCGGCAGGCCCTCGGTCAGCAGGTGCTCGGCTACGCCCTGGGCCAGCCAGGCATCCCTCCGGACGCCGGCTACCGCGGGCTGTTTGCTCGGATGGGGTTCGATGAGGTGCTGCGCGAACTGGAAGCCCGGCGAGACCGGGGCGCGACCCTGTCCGAGCTTGTGGACGCCGTCCCCGAACAGATGCTGCAGGCGGTGGGCTACTACGGCCCGGCCGCGGCGGCGCCGGCCGCCTTCGCCCGGCTCAGCACCGGACTGGACGAGGCCATCGTCCGGGTCATCACCGCCCGTCCCGGCCTGGAACCCGTCATCGCGGCCATCGCCGCCCTGACGCCCGCCCTCATCCGGACCGCCTGAACCAAGGTCTCGCAATACAGCTAAAACAGTTATATAATCCATCTTAATCCGCCCGGTCTTTCTGGCCTAGGGAACACCGGGGGCCGGGCGGAGAGCCAGCTCATCAGCGGAGCCGGAGGAGGAACCCGTGCGCCGGACCGTCTTCACCGACGAGCATGAGCAGTTCCGGCAGATGGTGGGGGCGTTCCTGGTGAAGGAATGCGTCCCGCACACCGCGGAGTGGCTGGAGGCGGGCGTGGTCAGCCGGGAGGCCTGGCGCAAGGCCGGCGAACTCGGGCTGCTCGGCTGGATGGTCCCGGAGGAGTACGGCGGCCTGGGCATCAGGGACTTCCGCTACAGCGTGGTCATCGCCGAGGAGATCGCCGCCACCGGCACCCAGGGCATCGCCCTGGCCCTGCACAACGACGTCGTCGCGCCCTACCTGACCGACCTGACGACACCAGAGCAGAAGAAACGCTGGCTCCCTGGCTTCGTAACCGGCGAACGGCTGGTCGCCATCGCCATGTCCGAACCCGGCGCGGGTTCCGACCTCAAGCAGGTCAAGGCCACCGCCCGCCGCGACGGCGATCATTACATCCTCAACGGGACCAAGACCTTCATCAGCAACGGCCTCCTGGCCAACCTCGTCATCGTGGTCGCCCGGACAGATCCAGAGGCCGGGCACAAGGGCATGAGCCTGCTCGTGGTCGAGGAGGGCTTCGAGGGCTTCGAACGGGGCCGCAAGCTCGACAAGATCGGAAACCGCGCCCAGGACACCGCCGAACTGTTCTTCCGCGACGTCCGGGTCCCGGCCACCAACCTGCTCGGTCAAGAGGGCCGCGGCTTCTACCACCTGATGCGCAACCTGCCCCAGGAACGTCTGGGCATCGCCGTGTACGCGATCGCCCACGCCGACCGCGCGTTCGCGGTGACCACCCAGTACGCCCAGGACCGGCACGCCTTCGGCCGGCCCATCGGCGGGTTCCAGGTCAACCGGTTCGCGCTCGCGGAGATGAAGACCAAACTCGATGTCGCGCACGCCTACCTCGACCGGTGCGTGCAGGCGGCCATGGACGGCGAGCTCACCGCGGAGGAGGCCGCCGGCGCCAAGTGGTGGGCCACCGAACTGCAGTGGGACATCGTGGACCGCTGCCTGCAACTGCACGGCGGCTACGGCTACATCAACGAGTACGAGATCGCCCGGCTCTGGCGGGACGCCCGGGTGCAGCGGCTCTACGGCGGCACGACCGAGATCATGAAGGAGATCGTCGGCCGCGGCCTGGGTTTCTTAGCGCCCGTGGTTTCTTATCGGAGGAGCAGCGATGCCATCAGTCACCGGCCACTGCCCGGCGTGGTGCGCACGTGCGCACGCCGCGGCTTTCTACCACGCCAGCGAGACGACCTCGGTCACGATCGCCAGGCCCGGCGGGGGCCGTACCGCACCGGACCGGCTCGACGTGCAGACCGCGCAGTACCTACCCGATGACCCGAACGAGCCCGCCTGGTCCCCGGGCGTCGAAATCACGGTGCACGCCGGCGGCCGCTACCGGCTGATCGGGCTGACGCCGGAAGAAGCCAGGGAACTCGCCGCGATGCTGGCCAAAGCAGCGGACAGCGTCAGCTAATACCCTGCTCTGTTAGCCACGGGGGGGCCGAGCCCGCCGACACCCCCCGTAGGCGCTCGCGGGTCCGGCTGAGCCAGGCGTCGTAGTCGGTGGCCTTGCGCAGGAACGAGGCGCCGACTCGTGGGTGCGGCAGGATCAGGAATCGTTCGGCCGCCATGGCCTCGATCACCGTGCCCGCGACGTCTTCCGGCATGAGCACCTCACCGAGCGCCCCGCCGTCCGGGGGAGCGGTGGACTCGTCGTCCGGCGGCCGGCCGAACATGCCCGTGTACACGGCGTTCGGGCACAGGCACGACACCCGGATCCCGCGGTGCCCGTAGTTCAGCGCGAG
>CAVYNE010000004.1:0-134884 GCA_963769715.1 uncultured Actinomycetes bacterium | reverse complement strand
GTGGCCGAGGCCGCCCGCGTGCTCGAGCGCGGCGGCCGGCTCTGCGCGTCGATCCCGCATCCGGTCAACTCGGCCGGGGTGTTCCAGGGCCGTCACGGGGACGCGCCGTTCCTGATCGCAGGCTCCTACCTGGACGCCACCCCCGCCGACTGGGTGGCCGAATGGGACGGCATCCAGCTGACCTTCCACAGCGAGCATCGTCCGATCGAGGCCTACAGCCGTGCGCTGGAAGCCGCGGGCCTGCTGATTGAGGCGATCAGGGAGACCCGGGCGCCGGACGCGGTCGTCGCCCATGCCCCGGGTAAGCGGCGCTGGCAGCGGATCCCGCTGTTCCTGCACCTCCGCGCGGTCAAGCCCGCAGGCGCCAGGCCGTAACAGGCTAGTCCGCCATAACCGGCAGGTTAGCCCCGCACCCCGGGCGCGTTCTGGGTCTGCCGGGTCTCGAACGACAGCTGCCAGGACTCGTCGGCGTGCCCGTCGACGTCGAGCACCCAGCTGTAGCGGCTGGTCGGCGCCAGGTGCAGGACGATGTTGAAGCTCATCGGCACGTTGATCTCGGTGCCCGGCGTCATGCCGGGCGGGCGGCGGGCCTCGAAGTGGCCATTGACCTGAGCCGGGAGCTCGTCCTGCGCTCCCGGCTGCATGACGCCATGGCCGTCTTCGTCGACGAGCCGGAGCGAGAAGGAGACTTTCTCGTTGGTCTCCTGCCACGACACATGGAAGATCACCACTACCGCGCACGGCGTAGGCCCTGGCCCGCAGGCCGACCAGCCGCCGCCGGAAATAAACAGCTTGCCGTCCGCGACCTGGGCGTGATCGGCAAGCATCATCGTGGCCCTCATGGGCGGTGCACCATCATGGTTTCACCCTAGTCATGGTCACCACCTCCCCGCGGGTCATCGCCGGCCGGCGGCGGCCTTGACGCCGTTGATGAACAGCCCGATGCCGAAGCGGTAGTGAAACTCGGGGTCGTCGCACGCCGTCATCGGCGCCGCGCACTCGACGAGCCGGGGGTACCTGGCGGTGGGCAGCATGGCCAGCTCGATCTGGTTGCGCCGCCGCATCTCGGCGCGTTCGTCGGCGGGTAGCTCGGGATGGTAGCCGGGCTCGCTCATCACCAGCGTGATCCCGGTCCACAGCGCGCTGCGGGCGATCGTGCTGGCGTGCTGGGGATCGAACCCCGCGTTGCGCAAGATGTCGAGGGTGATCTCGGTGGCGCGCAGCGCCGCCTCGTTTCGCTTCTCATGCTCGAGCAGCAACTGGGCCGCCGAAGAGTGCGCGCGCAGCACGCTGACCAGGGATTCCAGCAGCCCCTGAAGCTGCGCCCACCACGGCGCGGTGGCGTCGACGTTCACGTCGATCTCGCCCCAGACCTGTTCGGCCACGCCCTCGAGCAGGTCTTCCTTGCTGCGGAAATGCCAGTACAGGGCCATCGGCGTGACGCCCAGGTCTTGGGCGAGCTTGCGGATGGTCAGCGCGTCGAGCCCGTCGGCGTCGGCGAGTGAGAGGGCGCGCTCGGTCACGGTGCGCTTGCTGAGCCTGGGGCGACCCGCAGACTCGCTGTCCGGCTCTTCTGACCGAAGTTCTGTACTCATCACTTGACAACTATACACCGTACAAGTCATGATGTACAACGTACCTGTACGGCGTATATGAACGACATACAGGTACGGCGTACATGAGACAAAACCGGGGAAAGGACGAGCACCGTGTCAGCGAGCACTGTGTCAGCGAATAACGTGTCAGCGAATAACGAGTCAGCCGGGTCCGGGCGCCCGGAATCAAGGAGATGGTGGGCGCTGGCGGCGGTGAGCGTAGCCACCTTCATGACCTACCTGGACAACAACATCGTCAATGTTGCGATCCCGACCATCCAGCGCAGCCTGCACCTGTCGGTGTCCGGGCTGGAATGGGTGGTCAGCAGCTACCTGCTTACGCTGGCCGGGCTGCTGCTCGTCGGGGGCAGGCTCGCCGACGTGTTCGGGCGGCGCAGGCTGTTCGGAGTCGGCATGGCGGTCTTCACGCTCTCCTCGCTGGCCGCCGGGCTGGCGGGCAGCGGGGGCGTGCTCATCGCCAGCCGGGCCGTGCAGGGGGTCGGCGCGGCGCTGCTGATGCCCACCACGCTGGCCATCATCATGGCCACGTTCACCAACGTCAGGGAACGCAACACGGCCATCGGCATCTGGGCCGCGGTCAGCGCGCTCGCCCTCGCGCTCGGCCCGGTCCTCGGCGGCCTGATCAGCCAGCACCTCCACTGGGGCTGGATCTTCCTCATCAACGTGCCGATCGGCGTGATCACCTTCGCCATCGCCCTGCTCTACGTGGACGAATCGCGGGCCGGCTCGGCGGTGCGTCGGCTTGACCTGCCCGGCCTGGTCACCTCGGCGTTGTCCTTGTTCGCGCTGACCTACGCGCTCATCGAGGGCAGCGTGAGCGGCTGGACCGCGCCGCTGATCCTCGGGGCGTTCGCCGTGGCCGCCGTCGCCGCCGGCGCGTTCGTAGCCATCGAGGCCCGCACCGCCCACCCGATGGTGGACCTGTCGATGTTCCGCAGCCGTGAGTTCAGCGGCGGCAGCGGCACGATGATGATCTGGGCCTTCGGGATCCTCGGCATCTACTTCTTCACCTCGCTTTACCTGCAGCAGTCCCTGGGTTTCTCGCCGGTCAAGGCCGGCCTGGCGTTCGTGCCGATGGCGCTGTGCGTCGCGGTGTTCGCGGGTCTGGCCCCGCGGGTTGAGGCGCGGGCCGGAGCGCACCGCACGGTGGCGTTCGGGATGCTCCTCATGGTGGTCGGCCTGGTCCTGTTCGGCCGGCTTGGCCTGCAGGCCAGTTACACCAGCCTGCTGCCCGGGTTCATACTCTTCGGCGCGGGCGCCGGGCTGATGAACGTGCCGCTCACCAACGCGGTCATGCAGGCCGTCCCGGCGGCCCGGGCGGGCATCGCGTCCGCGCTGCTCAACGCCTCGCGTGAGGTCGCCGGCCTGCTCGGCATCACGGTGATCGGCGCGGTGCTCAGCACCCGGCGGGCCTCCGCGCTGCGGGCCGGGGCGGATCCCGTGCACGCGTTCGTGGCCGGTTACCACCTCGGCTTGCTTGTCACGATCCTGCTGCTCGCGGCGGGCGTCGTGGTCAGCTTCGTGACCCTGCGCCCGCGCGCCGCCGCGGCGGCGCTGCCCACCACCGGGCCCGCGGCGACGCTGCCCACCATCGGGCCCGCTCGCGAGAGCGCGGCCGTGGCCGAGCTCACCACCATCGACGAACTGGCAGGCGAGCTGATGGTCACGCCGGAGATGGCGCCCTGAAGAAAACCCCAATGGGCCTGGCCGGGAGCTCCCGGCCAGGCCCGTTCGGCACATTCGGAATGATCAGCCGGGCCGCGGGGTTGGCGCGGTCATGACAACTGTGGGCTTCATCGGCAGCGGGATGATCGGCGGCACGGTCGCCAGGCTCAGCGTGGCGGCCGGGCACCAGGTGGTGCTGAGCAACTCCCGCGGCCCGGAAACACTGAAGGACCTAATCGAGGAACTCGGACCGCTCGCGACCGCCGCGACCGGCGCGCAGGCCGCCGAGGCGGGCGACCTCGTGGTGGTCTCGATCCCGGTCAAGGCCTATCCCAGCCTGCCCACGGGGGCACTGGCGGACAAGCCGGTCCTCGACACTGGCAACTACTACCCCCAGCGCGACGGGCAGATCGCGGAAGTGGACGACGGCGTGCTCACCAGCAGCGGGCTGCTGCAGCGGGACCTGCCGGAGTCCGCAGTCGTAAAGGTCTTCAACAACATCTTCTTCAAGCACCTGCGCTCGCTGCCCCGGCCGCCCGGCGCCGCCGACCGCTCCGCCCTGCCGATCGCGGGTGATGACCAGGCAGCCAAGGCGGCGGTGGCCGCGTTCCTCGACTCGATCGGCTACGACGCCGTTGACGCGGGTTCGCTCGCAGAAAGCTGGCGGCAGGACTCGGGCAGCCCCGCTTACGGTGCCCCGTACGGCCCGTTCTCCGACGAGATCGGGACGCCCGCCAACGTCGCGAAGATCCGCGCCGCCCTGGCCGCGGCCCACCGGTAACCGCTGGGATGATTACCGATAGCTATTTGTCGGGTTAAACTTCGTTAATGAAACCACCCCGGCCGGCCAAGGTGCATTCTGGGCGTTACCAGAAGTTGGGTCCAGTTCTGTATGTATCAAGCATCCAGTTTTTCGTGGTCCAAATATTTGTGGCGATGCGCTGGAACCCGCCCTACAGCCTAACCCGCGACACCATAAGCGATCTTGGCAATACGGCCTGCGGAACCTTCAACGCCCGGTTCGTATGTTCTCCGCTGCACGGGCTAATGAACGCATCGCTTATCGTGCTGGGCGTGGCGATGACCGCGGGATCCATACTTATCTCTCATCAGTTTGTCTCCGGTCAATTTGGCAGGAGCCGCGCCGCAACCACGGGCCTCGCCGCCATGGCGATATCCGGAATCGGCGTGATAATAGTCGGCATCTTTCCGGAGAATAGTATCCCCGCGTTTCACGGCCTGGGTGCCGCCATCCCGTTCACGGTGGGAAATGCCGCGCTCATTATTATGGCGGCCGCTCCCATGATGCCGGTGGTTTTGCGGCTGTATTCTTTTCTTTCTGGGGCGGTGGCGATCCTGGCCCTGGTGTGCTACTCCAGCCGCCACTACCTTGGTCTTGGAGAAGGCGGGATTGAACGAGTTGTAGCCTATCCGCAGACCGTCTGGCTTATAGTGATCGGCCTTTTCTTGCTAGTGAGGATCCACACCTTCCCAGGGGCGCTCGCGGGTGACTCCGGCGGCTCCGCGACCGACAGCGACACCGGCGAGCGCCCTGGCGTAACCGCCGCTTAGGCTGGGTGGTCTAATGAGCACAGCACAAGCCCCGGCCCACGCGGCCGAACCGGCAGGCGGCGAGCCGGACGCCGTCATCCACACCGAGGACCTGACCAAGGTCTATCCGGACACCGACTTCGCCGCGGTCGACCAGCTCAACCTCGACGTCCGGGCCGGGGAGATCTTCGGCCTGCTCGGGCCGAACGGGGCGGGCAAGACCACGACCGCCGGCATGCTCACCACCCGGGTGGTCCCGACGTCCGGCCGGGCGTTCCTCGCCGGGGTGGACGTGGCCGCCCACCCGGCGCTGGCCAAGCAGCTGAGCGGGATCGTCTCGCAGCAGAACACCCTGGACCGCCAGCTCACCGTCTGGGAGAACCTGTACTTCCACGGCCGCCTGTTCGGCATGGGAGCCAAGGCGTCCAGGCAGATCGCCAGCGACCTGCTCGAGCAGTTCCAGCTGGGCAAATGGGCCAAGGCGTCGGTGTACGCGCTGTCCGGCGGCATGGCCCAGCGGCTCATGGTGGCGCGGGCCATCTTCCACCGCCCGTCGGTGCTGTTCCTCGACGAGCCGACCGCGGGCCTGGACCCGCAGAGCAGGCTCGCGCTGTGGGACCTCCTCGGCGAGCTGCACGGTGCAGGCCAGACGATCCTGCTCACCACGCACTACATGGAGGAGGCCGACCGGCTCTGCGAGCGAGTGGCGATCATGGACCACGGCCGGATCCTGGCCCTCGATACGCCTGCCGCGCTCAAGCAGAGCACCGGCGCCGACACCATCGTCACCGTGCGGACCACCGGCGACCCCGGCCGACTCGCCGAGCTGCTGGCCGCCGACGTCGAGGGCGTCACCAGAACGCGGGTGGCGGGCGACCGGCTCGAGCTGCACATGCAGGGCGGCGACCGGCTGGTCCCGCGGATCGTTCTTTCGGCCGAACGAGGTGGGTTCGAGCTCATCGACGTGTCGATCGCCGAACCCACCCTGGAGACGGTGTTCATCACCTTGACCGGGAAGGAACTACGCGACTGATGACCGCGCTCAAGACCCAAGCCCCGGTCCCGGCCGCCAGGATCGGCGGCGGCCCGACCCGTTCGGTCGCCGCGGCCAGCTGGACCGCGCTCGGCGCGCTGCTGCTGCGCGACGTGGTGGTGGTGCGCAAGCACATCTGGGAGTTCGCGCTGCGCACGATCATCCAGCCGTTCCTGCTCTGCTTCGTCTTCCTCTACGTCTTCCCGAAGATCGGACAGGGCATCGGCGGTCGCAATGCGGCGGAGCAGTCGGCCTTCGCCACCATCTTGGTGCCGGGCGTGGTCGGGATATCGGTCATGTTCCAGGGCGTGCAATCCATCGCGCTGGCCATGGCCCAGGAGTTCGGCTACACCCGGGAGATCGAGGACCGGGTGCAGGCACCGTGCCCGATCGCTCTGGTGGCCATCGCGAAGGTGCTTTCCGGGGCGGCCCAGGGCCTGCTGTCGGCGGCCATCGTGCTGCCGATCGCCTCGGTCGTGCACGCGCCCGGGGTGCAGGCCCACCTGACGCTGCACTGGTGGATCATCGTGACGTTCGTGCCGCTGGCGTGCATCGCGATGGCCGGGCTCGGCCTGGTCCTCGGGACCAGCTTTGAGCCGAGGAACATCGGCCTGATGTTCGGCTTCATCATCTTGCCGATCACGTTCCTGGGCGGCACCTACTATTCGTGGACCAAGCTCGCGCCGGTCACCGTGGGCGGCTGGCCCTGGCTGCAGACGGTGGTGCTGATCAACCCGCTGATCTACGTGAACGAGGGAATGCGGGCCGCGTTCACCAACGCGCCGCACATGCACCTTTACGTCATCTACCCGGTGGTTACCGGGTTCGCCGCGGTGTTCCTGGCCATCGGCCTGCGCAACTTCCGCCGCCGGGTGCTCTCCTAAGCGGCCCGCGGCGCCGTTTCTCCGGCGGTCAGGCCTCGGCGGGAGCAGTGCTGGTCAGGCGTCTGCCACGGTGCTTTCCCGAGCGCCTGCCGGCGCGGGGGTCATGCTGGCCCGGACCTCGTCCATGTCGAGCTCGCTGGCCTTGGTGATCAGCTCCTCGAGCGCCGCCTCCGGCAGCGCGCCCGGCTCGGCGTACAGCACGATGTTGTCCCTGATGATCATCAGCGTCGGGATGGACGCGATGTTGAAGGTGGCCGCGACCTCGGGCTCCGCCTCGGTGTCGACCTTGCCGAACACCGCGTCCGGGTGGCGTTCCGAGGCCTTCTCGAAGACCGGCCCGAACATCCGGCACGGCCCGCACCACGCCGCCCAGAAGTCGACCAGGACCAGGCCGCCTTCGGTCACCGTGGAATTGAAGTTCTCGGCCGTCAGCTCGACCGTCGCCATCATCTGCCTCCTCACGCTTGATACCCGTAGGGGTATTGACAACCGCAACCAGGCAAAAATTCCAGGAAAGACCTTTTGTGCCGAACGAACCGTGGTGCGTGTTGTTCCTTATTGCGAACGAACTGCGCTGCGGGTTATTCCGCCCCAGCGGATAACGCCCAGGAGATGGCCGCCGGGCTGCGCCGGGTGCGCGCGGGCATATAAAGGAAACAGAACCGAGGAGACGCCCATGGCTAGCACGGCCCCGAGGACCGCCGTGACGAACGTCCGCGTGTTCGACGGCAGGCACCTGCAGCCTCCGGGCACGGTGGTCATCGAGGCCGGCCGGATCAGCTCCGCCCATGGCGGCGCTCTGGTCATCGACGGCGAGGGCGGCGTGCTGCTGCCCGGGCTCATCGACGCCCACGTCCACCTGCGTGACCGGCGCACGCTCGAGCAGCTGGCCTCCTTCGGAGTGACCACCGCCCTGGACATGGCGTGTGCGCCGCCCGAGCTGATGAACTCGCTGCGCGGAGCGCGCGGGCTGACCGACATCCGCAGCGCGGGCACGCCCGCCATCGCGCCGGGCAGCCCGCACTCGCATATTCCCGTCGTGGGCCCGCGCGGCCTGATCACCGGGGCTGATCAGGCCCGGCAGTTCGTCGCCGACCGGGTGGCGGAAGGCTCGGACTACATCAAGATCATCGTGGGCAACCCGGCCCCCAGCCACGACCAGGCCACGCTGGACGCGCTGGTGGCCGCCGCCCGCGAGCACGGCAGGCTCAGCGTGGCGCACGCCTCATCCTGCGAGGCGGTGGAGATGGCGCAGCGGGCGGGAGTCAGCGTCCTCACCCATGTCCCGCTGGACAAACCGCTTGATGCGGCCGCCGCGGCCGACGCGGTGGCCGCCGGTCGCGTCCTGATCCCGACGCTAGCCATGATGGAAGGCATCGTGCAGCAGTCCTCCCCGCCGGGTCGCGACTACGCCGCGGCCCGGGCCAGCGTCACCGTCATGTACCAGGCCGGAGTGCCGATCCTGGCCGGAACCGACGCCAACGGCGAAGCCGCCGGGCCGGCCATGATCAGCCACGGCAGCAGCCTGCATCACGAGCTGGAGCTGCTCGTCGAGGCCGGACTGACCACCGTGGACGCATTGCGCGCCGCCACCTCGCGGCCGGCCCGCTACTTCGGGCTGGCCGACCGCGGCGTGATCGAACCCGGCCGCCGGGCCGACCTCGTGCTGATCGACGGGGACCCGTTGCAGGACATCACGGCCACCCGGTCGATCCGCCGCGTCTGGTGCGGCGGAGCCGAGGTCCAACCGAGCCACCAGTTCGCCCCCTAGGGAGGCCCCGATGAGCCTGCACAGCCTGCTATCGGTCACCATCGGCGTGCCGAACGTCGAGGAGACCGCCGCCTACTACGCCGAGTTCGGCCTGACCCCGGGGGCCGACGGCTGGTTCAGCACCGTCGACGCCGGACGGCAACTGCGGATCCTGCCCGCGCCCACCCGGCGGCTGCTCGCGCTCCGCGTCGGCGCCGACGATGCCGACGACCTGGCCCGCGCGGCGGCCAACCTGACCAGGCTCGGCGTGCCGCAGGACCTGGCGGGGACTCACCTCGAAGCAACCGAACCGGTGACCGGCGTGCGCGTCGGCCTGGACGTCGTCCCGCGAGGTGAGCAGAAGCCGGTTCCGGCCACCATCTATAACGGCCCGGGCCGACTCGACCGGCCGGACTGCCGGGCGCCCGGCTTCCTGCGGCCGGACCGGGTCCGCCCGCGCAAGCTCGGTCACACGGTGCTCGGCAGCACCGACTACGGCGCCACGACGGCCTTCTTCACCGACGGGCTCGGGTTCAAGGTCAGCGACCGCATCAAAGGCGTGGGCGCGTTCATGCGCTGCTCGAACGACCATCACAACGTGCTGGTTCTGGCCGCGCCGGTGAGCTTCCTGCACCACACGTCCTGGCAGGTCAACGACGTCGACGACGTCGGGCGCGGCGCCTTCGCGATGCTCGAGGGCAGGCCCGAACGGCACGTCTGGGGCCTCGGGCGGCATTACGCGGGATCGAACTTCTTCTGGTACCTCAAGGACCCGGCGGGCAACTTCTCCGAGTATTACAGCGACATGGACTGCATTGTCGATGACCAGCTGTGGACGCCCGAGGACCTCGAGGGGGCCCGCGGCCTGTTCGCCTGGGGCCCGCCCCCGCCGCCCTCCTTCCTGCACCCCGAGGACCTCGCGGCCATGATGACCGGAGCCCACGCGCCGCGCTGAGCGCCGGTTGGACCTTTAGTCGCGGTGCTCCGGCGGGACGATGAGGACCGGGCAGGCCGCGTGGTGGGTGACCTGGCTCGTCACCGAGCCCATCAGCAGCAGGCCGAAGCCGCCCGCGACCTCGCCGAGGATGGCGCCGGTGGCACCGATCGGGTGCCCGGGGTCCGGACGGCGGACAGCACCAGGACGTTCCTGTCGTTTGGCATGATTGTCTCCTCACATGTCCAGGCCACCGTTGACGGCCCAGATCTGCCCGGTGATATAGGCCGACGCGTCGGCCGCCAGGAAGCCCACCACGCGGGCCAGCGATTTGGTCAGGCCGAACAGGCCGGACTTGGAGGCGGCGTAGTTGACCTGGCCGATGTTGCCGGTCTCGCCGATGACCGAGGAGACGTTGATGATCCGGCCGGTGCCGCGCTGGACCATATGCCGGGCCGCGGCCTGAGCCATGAAGAAGGCGCCGGACAGGTTGACCGCGATGACCTTGTGCCAGTCGTCGTCGGTCATCTTGGCCACGGTCCGGTCGATGGTGATCCCGGCGTTGTTCACCAGGATGTCGACCCGGCCGTGCTGGTCGATCACCTCACGCAGGACCCGCCGGCAGTCATCGGCACTCCCGATATTGCCCTCATGCACCGTGATCCGCCGGCCTGGGTCGACATCCTGGCGGTCAACCCGGGTTGCCGTCGGCCAGGTAGCCACATCGGCGCAGGTAAGCCAGCAGCTCACCGGCGGCCTGGTCTGGGGGCAGCGGGCCGACCACGGTCGGCGGGGTGCGCTGCACGAGCGCGCCGGTCAGCTCCAGCGTCCGGCGCAGCGCGGTGCCGGACGGCCCGGGAAGCTCGCGCGGCCGCGGCCGGTACGGGTGGGCGCCGAGTATCCTGATCGGCCGCGCCGCCGCGGCCACCGGCGTGAGGGCCACCGTGATCGCGGCGTTCCCCCTGGCCAGGGTGGCGGGCAGCCCGGCCCGCCGCAGGCGCACTCCGGCCGCCTCGATCGACACGACGGCGGGCGGGCGCACTATCAGTACCTCGCGGCGGCCGCCGTCGAGGCGGCGGTATACCTTCAGCGACCGCCCGTCCACGGGCTCCAGCCGCACGCATCCCAGGGCCTGCGCCGCGCCCAGCGACGCCGCCAGGAACGCGGGAAACGAGCCGGTGGCCCGGTCGGCCGCCAGGTCGCCGCACAGCACCAGGTCCGGCACCCCGTAGTCCTGGCGGAGGGCCGCGGCGAGCGCGGCGGCCGATTGCTGCTCGCCACCGACCAGGCCGGCCGGGCGCGGGCGCGCCATCCATCTGGCCGGCTCCACCCGCAGCGCCTGGGCCGCGCCGACGGCCAGCGCGTCCCGCAGCATCTCGTCGGCCTCGGCCGGGGCGACGGTAGCCGCCACCACCTGGGCATCCCATTTCTCTCCCAGGCGCAGCGCGTACTCAAGGGCCGCAAGCTCCGAGGCGTTCGGCCCGCGGTCGCGGAGGTTGGCCCGCACCGACCCGGTCAGCGGGTCGACTTCGGTCTCGCGCCAGGACCAGCTCAGGGCGGCCACGATTACCGGCATGTCCCCTCATCCCCTCCGGAACACGACACCGTCGCCGCCGTCGGGGTAGGCCCAGGTGATAGCGCCTTCCTGGTTGCACACCTGATAGCAGGTACCGCATTCGAAGCACTGCTCGTAGTTGAACAGGATGCCGCCGTCAGTGGTGGGCACGAACAGGCCGGCCGGGCAGGCGTGCACGCACTCCTTGGTCGTGCAGGAGCGGCATACCTCGGCATCGACGGTGATGTGCGCCCGCTCCCCGACGCGGAACTCGATGCTCGCCATCCGCTCGTCAAAAGCAACGTCGGTATAACTCATTTGTCTCGCTCCTCACCGGAATGCCCGGAACCCCTGCCAGCCGTCTTTCGCCAGATGCCGCAACTGGACGTTGTTGCGGCGGACCGCCCGGAAGAACTCCCTGGCCATGCCGGGCTTGGGCTTCGGGTTGGTGACAGTGAACACCTGCTCGACGAAATCGCAGGCCAGCCTGGGGTAGTCCCGCTGCATGCGGTCGGCGAGCACGATGTCGGCGGCATTGCGCAGCCGCTTGTGGTCGGCGAGCACGAAAGACGACTCCAGCCGGCGCCGGTAGCCAGCCAGCCCGCGCGCTGACGTGTCGCCGGCCGCGATCGCCTCGGCCGCGGTCCGGCCGGCGGCCAGCCCGGCGCCCATCGCGAAGTTGACGCCCTCCAGCCAGAGCCCGGCGGCCAGGCACATGGACGCGGCGTCCCCAGCCACCAGCATGCCGTCGATGGCCAGCCGCGGCATGGCCCGGTACCCGCCCTCGGGTACCAGGTGCGCGGAGTACTCCTTCAGCTCGGCACCCCGCAGGTAGGGGGCGATCGACGGATGTGCCTTGACGCCGGCGACCAGTTCCTCGGGCCGGATCTTGGCCTCGGCCAGACCGGTGAGGCCGACCACGACGCCCACGCTGACCGTCTCGAGGTTGGTGTAGAGGAAGCCGCCGCCGGGAATCCCGCTGGTACAGCCCACCATCTCGATGTCCAGGCCCTCGTCGCCGACCAGGCCGAACCGCTCCTCGATCACGTCGCGCGGCAGCGCGAGGGTCTCCTTGACGCCCAGAGTGGTGTGCGTCGGGCTGGTGCGCGGCAGCAACCCGGCCTCCTTGGCCAGGAACGAGTTCACGCCGTCGCAGGCGATCACGATCCGGGCGCGGATGTCGCCGTCGGGCCGGTCGGTGCGCACTCCGTTGATCCGGCCGCTCGCGTCCCGCAGCAGGCCAGTGGCCACCGTGGAGGTGACCAGCCGAGCGCCCGCCGCGACCGCCTTGGCGGCCAGCCAGGAGTCGAAGTCGGCACGGTAAGTGGTCATCCCGTTGTAAGGCGGGCGGTCCCAGGCACTGGTTCGGTAGTCGATGGTCAGCGCCTGGGTCGGCGTCATCAGCATGGTCGCGCGCCGGGTCACCCACCGCTGTACCGGCACCTCGGTCCACCACTGCGGCACGACCTCGTCGAGGATCCGCCCGTAGACGACGCCGCCGTAGACGTTCTTCGCGCCGGGGAAGGCCCCGCGCTCGACGATGATCACAGCGCAGCCTGCCTTGGCCAGCTCCAATGCCGCGGCCGAACCGGCAGGCCCGGCGCCGACGACCACCGCGTCGACGGTGACCAGCTCATCCGGCATGGCTTGCTCCCTCACGCTGGGCCGCTCCGTCGGGCTCGGCCACTCCGAGCCGCTTGGCCAGCTCGCTGAGCACCGCCGGGGCATCGGCCATGATCCCGAGGTCGGACATGGCCGTCATCGGGCAGGACGAGTCGGTGTTCACGCTCACCACATGCTCCGGCGCGCCGAGCCCGCCGACGTGCTGCGCGGCGCCGGAGATGCCGAACGCGATGTACAGCTCCGGGTTGACGGACACCCCGGTGGTGCCGATCTGCCGGTCGTAGCTCATCCAGCCCGCGTCAGTGACTACCCGGGTGGCGCCTGCGCTCGCCCCGAGCGCGGCTCCGACGTCGGCCAGCAGCCGCATCACGGCCGCGCCGTCTGCGCCGGCCCGCACCAGGCCGGCGCCGCCGCCCACGATCCGGCGGGCTTCGGCCAGGTCTACCACCCCAGGCTCGGGTTGCAGCACCTCGACGCTCTCGGCGTCCCAGGCGGTCCCCGGGGCCACCAGCGGGAGCGCGCTCACCTGCGTCGACTTCGACCCGTTGACCGGCTCGAGCGTGCCGCGGCGACCCGGCCGCAGCGTGACCAGGACTGGCCCGTCTACCCCTACCCGCACCGACAGCCGGTCGTCGAGCCTGGTCACCTCGACCTCATCGGGCTCGCACCGGACGGCGCCCGCCAGCAGCGGCCGGCCCATGATCACGGCCAGCCTCGGCGCGAGATCACGGCCGTCCGGCGACGCTGGCAGCACGACCATGGGCACGCCCGCCAGTGCCTGCGCCAGCGTACTGGCCAGCGCGGCCGGGGCGACCGTGGACACCTCGAGCAGCCACACCCGGCTGGCCACGTTCAGCTCGTCAGCCGCCTTACCGGTCCCCGACCCGGCGATCAGCGCCGCGCCACCCGCCTCGGCCACGGTCTCGTGTGCGCCCACGGGCAACTGGCCGTCGCGGACCACGATGACGGCGAGGACCTTGACGTCGGCTGGCAGGGTCATAAGCGCCACCGCCGCCCGGTGTCCCTCGATCACGGCCGAGTGCGCCCGCCGCGGCGTGACGCAGTCGCCAACGCGATGCACCTCGAACGGCGCGTCCTGCAGTTCCTGCCACAGTTCGTCCTCGGGCGCCTGATGGACCGCGCACACCACCCAGTCGCAGTGCCGCTCGGTGGCCTCGCCGGTCGGATGATGCAGCAGCGAGAGCTTCACCCCGCCGGAGCGCCCGTCCGGCCCGTCGTCTTCGGCCGCGCCCATCACCACCAGGTCGGTGGCCTGGCGGATTCCCTTGGCATGCGCTCGCATGTTGAAGGTCTCCATATCGAGGGTGATGCCGAGATCCTGGCCCACGACCATGCCGGCGGTGATGATCTCCACCTGGCAGCCACGGTCAGCCAGCAGTTCGGCGACGCTGGTGGCCTGATGGAAGCCCAGGTCGTCGACCACGACCACCTGTCCGGCCGGCTCGGCGCGGCCTTCGAGTACGTCGCGGACGTCCACGACTCGCGGCAGCCCGGCGGCCCAGTAGGGCGGCTGGGGCCGCGCTCCGGTAGCCAGCACCACGGCGTCGGGTGACTCACCGAGCAGCCACGGCGCGGTGGCGGCCACGCCGGTCCTGATCTCTACCCCGTGGCGCTGGCACTCGTTCCCGAGGTTGCGCACTACGTCGAGGAACTCGGCGCGAGATGGTACGGATGCGGCCACGGCGACCTGCCCTCCGGTGCGTGCCTGCCGCTCGAGCAGCGTGACGTGATGGCCGCGCTGGGCCGCCGTGGCTGCTGCCTGCAGGCCGGCCCGCCGCCGACCACGATCACCCGCAGACCCCGGCGGCGCGGCGGCGGGAGCGAGACGGCCTCCCGGCCGGTGCGAGGATTCTCGATGCAGCCCAGCCACCGGTTCAGGCCCATTCGGCCGACGCATTCCTGGTTGCAGGACAGGCAGGTGCGGATCTCGGTGGCATGCCCTGACCGGGCCTTGGCGGCGAAGTCGGGATCGGCGATCTGGCCGCGCACGATGCCCACCAGGTCGCAGTGCCCGTCAGCCAGCGCGCGCTCGGCCTGGACCGGGTCCTTGATCCGGCCCACCCCGATGACCGGTATGCGGACCGCCTGGCGCATCGCGTTGGCGATGAACAAGGCGTACCCGGGCGGGATGGTCATCGACGCCTCGATCATGAACAGCGTCGCGGTGGCCACGCCGATCGAGGTGTTGATGTAGTCGACCTGGCCGGTGGCCTCCATCATCCTGGCCACCTCGACCGCCTCGGCCAGCGTGCTCCCGCCCTCGATCAGCTCGTCGCCGCAGATCCGCACGCCCAGCGCGTGGTCGGGCCCGATCGCCTCGCGCACCGCGTCGACGATTTCCAGCAGGAGGCGGGCCCGGGCCGCCAGCGAGCCGCCGTATTCATCGGTGCGCTTGTTCGTCGCCGGGGACAAAAACCCCCGCACGATGGAGGAATGCGAGCATTGCAGCTCCATGCCGTCGAATCCGCCTTCGATGCAGTGCCCGGCGACCTGACCGTAGCCGGCCACGATCTCGGCTATCTCATGCCGCTCCACGGCCTTGGGAACCTCGCGGAACATCGGGTCCGGCACCGGGCTGGGCGCCCACACGGGCAGCCGGGAGAACATCGAGGACGCCTGTCCGCCGTTGTGGTTGAGCTGCGCGAAGATCGGCACGTCATACGCGTGCGCCGCCGCGGTCATCTTCTGGTAGCCGGGAATGACCTCACGGTGGAAACCGTGAATCAGCTTCTCGTAGGGCCAGTCGGTGGGATGAGTCGAGTGCTCCTCGGTGATGATCAGGCCGACCCCGCCCGCCGCGCGCGCCGCGTAGTAATCGGCGTGCTGCTGGGTCGGCAGGCCGTCCTCGGCGTAGTTGGTCAGGTGCGCGGAGAACACGATCCGGTTGCGGACCACCACCGGGCCGATCCGCAACGGCGAGAACAGGTACCGGTACCGGCTGGCCCCGCTCATCGGCTACCGCCCGTCACGGTCAGGACCGGCAGCTCGGGAAGCTGTTCGGCCGCGGAGATCGCCATGGCCGTTCGGCGGCCCTCAAGCACCGCCTCGAGTACCGTCCGGGGAGCCACGCAGTCGCCGGCCCGCGGCGTGCCCGGCCGATGCAGGTACAGGGCCTCATCCGGCAGCCGGTGCCCGCAGTGCACGACGAACCCGCAGTCCACCGTGCGCTGCTCGCCGGTCCACCGGTCCTCAAGGAGCACGTGATCGCCGGCCGCCTCGCGCAGCAGGCTGCGCAGCTCGCGTCGCACGCCCGCCTGCTGCAGCCGCGAGTTGGCCTCGGCCAGGTCGCCGGTGAGAGCCAGCTGGGTGCCGGCGATCTGGTCCTGAGTGACGATCGACGTCGGCCTGCCGTTCGCGGCGAGCAGCTCGGCCACACCGACCCCCACCGGGCCGCCGATCGGGTCGAACACCACGGCCCGGCCTTCCGGCAGCTGGTCAAGCGCGCCGGAACCCGCCAGGGCGACCAGGTCGGCCGCCTCCACCACGTGCGCGCCCGGCGCGATGCGGTACTCACGCGGGCCGGGCACGGACCCGGTGGCCAGCAGCACGCGGATGCCCTGGGCGATGGCCTCGTCTAGCTCGGCCGCGCTGACTTCGTGCCCCAGCGAGACGGTCACGTCCAGCCGGGCCAGCTCGCGGCGCCACCAGTCCACCGCAACGCCCAGCCGATGCCGGCCGTGCACTGCCGCCGCTGTCGTCAGCATGCCGCCCAGAGTGGGTCCCCGCTCGGCCAGCCGCACCCGGTGCCCGCGCTCGGCCAGTACCCGGGCCGCCTCCATACCCGCCGGGCCGCCGCCGACCACGAGCACCGTGCTCGAGTTCTGGTCCCGGTGCTGATCCCCGGCCGAGACATCGACGCCGTCGAGTTCGTGACCGCTGCCGGGCTCGACTACGCAGGTGATGACCGGGTTCCTGTTGTCGCGGACCATGCACGCCTGATTACACAGCAGGCAGGGGCGGATCCGGTCCGGCTGGCCGGCTCGCAACCGTGCCACCAGGTCAGGATCGGTGATCTGAGCCCTGGTCATCTCGACCAGGTCGGCCGCCCCGTCGGCCAGCGCCCACTGCGCCTGGGCCGGGTCCACCACACTGCCCTGCAGGACCACCGGGATGCCCCCCCACCCACCTGCACAGCCCCCTTCACCGCGGCCCGCACCTGACGGCACAGCTCAATGCAGAAGCCTGGCTCGGAGTGCAGGTCGGGCCGGGTGGCCGGTACCGAGTAGATGGACCCGCGCACCACCACCAGATAGTCGATCTGCCCGGCCAGCCGGGCGGCCGATTCAGCGGCCAGTTCGGGCGTCACGCCAGCCCAGGGGGCGAGCTCGTCGCAGCACAGCCGCAGGCCGAGCACCCGGTCGCGGCCGAGCGCGGTGCGCACCGAGCGCAGCACACGCTCGGTCAGCAGCAGCCGGTCCTGGCCGTAGGCGTCAGTGCGCTGGTTGGTCAGCCCGGAGGCGAACTGGCGCAGCAGCGAGTACTGGCCGGCGTTGATCTCCACGCCGTCCAGCCCGGATCGGCGCGCCACGGCCGCGGCGGCCACGAATCCGTCGACCACCGCATTGATCTCGGTCTCCGCCATCTCCATGGGCAGCTCACGAGATGTGGCATCTGGAACCCGTGACGGCGCCCACAGCGCGGACTGGGAGAACGCCGAGGAGCCCTGCATCCCGGCGTGACCGAGCCCGGCCAGCACCAGGGCCCCGTGCGGCGCGCAGGCCGCGACGGTCTGCGACCAGCCCGGCCCGCAGTCCGCGGCCAGCGGCGCGTGCTCGTAGGGCCAGTCCGACGGGTGCACGCTGGCGATCTCGGTCACGATGACGCCGCAGCCGCCCGCCGCCCGGCGCTCGTAGTAGGCGACATGCCGCGCCGAGATGGCCCGGCCCCGGCCCAGGTTGGTCTCGTGCGGGCCGAACATCACCCGGCTCGGCGCACGCGCCTGAACCCCTTGCCCCAGGAGGAGCGGCTCGAGCAGGTTCACGTCGCTGCCCTCACTACGGTGGCCGCCGGACTCAGCCGGTAGGCGCGGTTCAGGTCAAATGCCACTGGATTCTCACAACTAATCGCCGGGGACAAGGACAGCGGCAGGCGTCGCGGCGCGGGTCAGTAGACGCCGCACATGCCGTCGATGGATACCTCTTCGACGAGCAGCTCATCGACGTCGGCGATGTTTTCATCGTCGGAGTCAGCGTTGTCGCCGATCATTTTTCACCAAGACCTTTTCCGCCGGGGACATCGGCACTTTCATGTCAAACCTAGAGGCCTAAGCGCGCGCCGGTAACTCCCTGACCGGGCAGCGTCCCCTGGCCAATCGGGCAGGTGCCTAAGTCGCGCCCGGCCGCGAAGCTGGCAGCATGCCTTCAATCACGACGCCGCATTTCCATATTCACGACGGGCGCATCCGGCCACGGTATGGAAGCGGCGGGATCAGCAACGAGCTGACCGATCACATCGCCGCCGAACTCGCGCCGCTCGGGCTGGTGCCTGACGGGCCGGCCTTCGAGCGGGTCTTCGTCGAGACGGTCCTGGCGACCCACTCCGACCCGGTGCAGGCGTGGAACCTCTTTTACGGCAACACCATGCGGCGCCTGCGCCGCTGCGATCCCAGCGAGACCGGCAGCCTCGCCACGTTCGGCCGCATCTATGCGCATGTCATGTCGCTGATTCGCGGCCCGACCGTGCTGGACGTCGGGTGCTGCTTCGGCTTCCTGCCGCTGCTGGCCGCCGACCGGAACCCGCGGCTGCGGGTGCTCGGCGCCGACCTCGTCCCGTCGGCGGTCGCACTGGCCGGCCGCATTTCCCGCGCGCAGCGCAGTCCGGCCCGCTTCGCCGCCGCTGACCTGCTGGCCCTGCCGATCGCCGATGAGTCGGTGGACACGGTCCTGGCGGTCCACGTCCTGGAGCATCTCCCGGCCGAGGTGTCCGCCCTGGCCCTCGCGCAGTTGCGCCGCGTCGCCCGGCACCGGGTGGTGATCGCCGTGCCGCTGGAAGAGGCGCCGGACCCCACGTTCGGGCACGTCCAGGCCTTCGACCTGCCCCGACTGGCCCGGATCGGCGTCGACCCAGAAAGCCCAGATACCCCGGAAAGCCCGGATACCCCAGGGAGCCACGAGGCCCCAGGCTGGTCGCAGGCCGTGTACGCCGCCGACGGGGGGTGGCTGGTGCTGGACCGGCGCCCGCCCCGGCCCGCGGATTCCGGGACTTTCGGGAGCACCCGGCACACTGCCCGATTGGCTAGGCAGCCACTGTCCTAATCGACGGTTCTGACCTGCCAGGTGCCCGGTTTACCGGCTGAGATATTCCCCCGCAGGCCACCGCGCCTTAATGTGCGAACTGTCCCCAGGGTGACGTCATAGCGCCAAGCTCGGCCCGCCAGAAAGGCAAGACATGCAAGTAGAAGAACTTCTCAAGCCATTTCCCATCAAGGAGTTCCATCCATTCCCGCGTGCCATGCTGGGACCTGGCGCATGGGAACTCCTCGGCCCTGAGGCCAAAAAGCTAGGCTTCAACCGGGTGCTCGTGATGACGTCGGGCCTGCGCGGCAGCGACATCGTCCCGAAAATCGTCGGCTCGCTCCGCTATCACGGGCTCGAAGTCGTGCTGTACGACAAGGTCGAGTCCAATCCCAAGGATTACAACGTGATGGAGGCGGTCGCGCTCTACCAGGAGAACAAGTGCGACAGCTTCGTCTCGATCGGCGGCGGATCCAGCCACGACGCCTGCAAGGGCGCCCGGATCTCGGTGGCCCACGACGGCCGCAGCGTGAATGAGTTCGAGGGGTTCAACAAGAGCGAGAACCCCAAGAACCCGCCGCACATCGCGGTCTCCACGACGGCAGGCACCGGGTCGGAGACCTCCTGGGCCTACGTCATCACCGACACCACGACCGACCCGAACCAGCCGCACAAGTACGTCGCCTTCGACGACGCGGCCGTGGCCACGCTCGCGGTCGACGACCCGACCCTGTACTACAGCTGCCCGGTCGACTACACGGCCCAGTGCGGCTTCGACGTGCTCGCGCACGCCAGCGAGCCTTACGTCTCCCGGCTGAACTTCCCGCCGTCGCTGGGCAACGCGCTGTACGCGATCAAGCTCACCGCCGAGAACCTGCGCCAGGCGACGTGGAACCCGCAGGATCTGCCCGGCCGCGAGGGCATGATGTACGCGCAGTACATCGCGGCGCAGGCGTTCAACTCCGGCGGGCTGGGCATCATCCACTCGATCTCGCACGCCATAAGCGCCTTCTACGACCTCCACCACGGCCTGAACAACGCGATCGCGCTGCCCCGGGTCTGGGCGTTCAACATGCCGGTGGCCTACAAGCGGTTCGCCGAGATCGCCGCGGTGATGGGCGTGGACACGCACGGCATGACCGACGTCCAGGCGGCCGAGGCCGCGCTCGCCGCGTCCATCCGGCTGCTCCGCGACGTCGGCATAGCGGAGAAGTTCACCGACGTGACGCAGGACACCTACTCCAAGAACCGGCTCGGCCAGGGCCCGACCAAGTTCTACGAGAACTCGCCCGTGGTCCGCGGGGACCCCGAGGATGTCGACCGGATCACCAACCACGTCCTGGGCGACGCCTGCACCCCGGGCAACGCCAAGGAGTGCACGTTCGAGACCGTCCGCCCGGTGGTCGAGCACTGCATGAACGGCAACCTGGATGACCTCCTCGGCTGAGATCCTGCCTCAGGTGGTAGGCCCGGTGCTGGCGCACCGGGCTTACCATTGGGCCCTACCTGGAGAACGAATGCCGTACTTCGAGACCGTCGATGACGTCACCGGCGCGCTGGCCGGCCACGGGTACATCGCCGACCGGCAACTGGCCACGGCGGTATTCATCCAGGCCCAGCTCGACAAGCCCCTGCTGGTCGAGGGACCCGCCGGAGTCGGCAAGACCGAGCTGGCCAAGGCCATCGCCGCGGCAACCGGGCGGCGGCTGCTCAGGCTGCAGTGCTACGAGGGACAGGACGACACCAAGGCCCTGTACGAGTGGGACTACGGCAAGCAGCTCCTGTACACCCAGATCCTGCGGGAGAAGATCGGCCAGCTGCTCGGCGACACCCCCGACCTGCCCACCGCGATCGAGCGGATCGCGCAGCAGGAGAGCGCCTTCTTCTCCGAGCGCTTCCTGGCTCCGCGCCCGCTGCTCGAAGCCATCCGTTCGGCCGATCCCGTGGTGCTCCTGATCGACGAGGTGGACCGCGCGGACGAGGCGCTGGAGGCGGTCCTGCTCGAAATGCTCGCCGAGTATCAGGTGTCGGTGCCGGAGATAGGCACGTTCGTGGCCCGGCACCCGCCGTGCGTCATCCTCACCTCGAATAACACCCGCGACCTGTCCGCCGCGCTCAAGCGCCGCTGCCTGCACCTGTTCCTGGACTACCCGAGCGCCGAGCGCGAGCTGGAGATCCTGCGGAGCAAGAAGACCGGCCTGCCCGACGCGGCCGCCGAGCACCTCGTCCAGATCGTCCGCGGGCTGCGCGGGCTGGACCTGCGCAAGGCGCCCAGCATCTCCGAGACCGTGGACTGGGCCCGGACGCTGGCGGTGCTCGGCGTCGAGGAAATCGCCCCGGCCGTCCTGGCGGACACCATCTCGGTAGTGATCAAGTACTCGCGCGACGTCCGGCGCGCGCTGGTTGCGCTGCCGTCCCTGGTGGACCCGAACGCCGCCGTGGCCGACGAGCCCGGAGGCGACCACCCGCACGACCACGACCATGACCACGGGCCCGGGCACAGCCACGAGAACAGTCAAGGACCGCGCGCCGGTGACGGTCACGACGCCGATGCTATGGCCGAACGGGCGGCGAAAGACCAGCCGGGCCGCCACGACGAGCGCTACTACGGGGCGCCCACCCCGGCCGCCTCAGTCGGCTCCGGGGCCCGCGCCGTGCCCTCCGGACAGGGCAGCCGCTCGTTCGCCAAGGGCCTGGCGCGCCGCCGGGCCCTATAGGCGAGCGGGGTAGGGCCCGATGGAACGTAGCCTGCACCGGTTCGTGCGGCTTTTGCGGCTGCGCGGGGTCCGGGTGTCGGTGACCGAGGCGCTCGACGCCATGCACGCCGCGGCCACCCACGGCGCCCTGGCCGATCGCGAGACCCTGCGGTGCGTGCTGCGGGTGGCGCTCGTCAAGGACCGGCGCGACCAGGAGCTGTTCGACGAGCTCTTCGACCGTTACTTCCGGCTCGAACCGGTCGCGGCGGCGGAGCAGCCGGGCCACAACCACGCGCACGATGACCTGGCCGACACCGGCACCGCGGAGTCGTTCACGATTTCGCCGGAGGCCTCGCAGACCCCGCAGCAGGGTCATTCGCACGGCAAGCCGGCCGACATCCGCGACTTCTTCCGCCAGCAGGATCTGGCCACGGCCTACAACCTGCATCAGGAGGCCAACAAGATCGACCTGGCGTCGATGACCGACGAGATCGTGCTGTCCAAGGAGCGTGGCCGTACGGCCACCTCCGGCCCTCGCGTCCAGCTGGATACGTCGCGGCTGCACGGCGGGGGCCTGCCGGGCAAGCTGCAGAGCAGCCCAGGGACCCGGCTCGACGCCGGCCTGACGGTGGCGCAGGAGCAGGCCCTGCTCGACTGGCTCGGCGATCCGGACGCAGACGTGACGGCGGACGCGCTCGCGGCCCTGTCACAACGAGCAGGGGCGCGCGGGTCGGGCGGCGAGATCGCCAACCTCAGCGAGCTGCTCAAACGCCACCTGGAGGCACTCGCGGCCATGGACCACCGGGCCATCGAGTCCCCGGAGCGGCCAGGTGTCCGCACGCCCGCGGTCGGCGAGGCCGAACGTCGCCAGCTCGAGGAGACCCTGCGCCGCCTGGCCAAGACCATGCCGGGAGCCCTGACGCACCGGCGCGTGGTGGCCGGCCGGGGCCGCGTCGACCCGGGTCGCACCATGCGCACCAACATGCGCTTCGACGGGATCCCGTTCCGGCCGGTGACGGTGGCGCGCCGGCAAGACAAGCCCCGCCTGGTCGTCCTGGCCGACGTGAGCCTGTCGGTCCGTCACACGGCGCGCTTCACCCTGTACTTGGTGCATGGCCTGCAGCGGCTGTTCGGGCAGGTGCGCACGTTCGCGTTCGTGGCCGACATAACGGAGGTCACCGACCTGTTCGCCGAGCATCCGGTGGAGCGCGCGCTGGAGGCGATCTTCGGCGGCGACGTGCTGGACGTCGACGCCGACTCCGACTACGGTGCCGCGTTCGGGCAATTCCACGAGGACTTCCCCGACCTGGTGACCCGGCGGACCACGGTGGTGATCCTGGGCGACGGGCGCGGCAACGGCCACGACGCCAACATGGGCGTCTTCGAGGAGATCGCCAGGCGCTGTAAGCAGCTCATCTGGCTCACGCCTGAGCGGCGGAACGTGTGGCGGCTGGGCGGCTGCGACCTGCCGCGATACGCGGAACTGTGCGATCGCGTGGACGTGGTCCGTGACCTCGACGGGCTGGACCGCGCCACCGAGGACATCGTGGCCCGGCTGGCCGGACGCTGACCCGGGGCCCTGTGGGCCGACCACAGTTGCCCTAGCGGGCGGCGGAGTTGCTGGCTGGCGCGGTCTGCAGTACCGGCGCGCACGGTCAGCCGACCGGGAACCGCCGCCACCCGGTTCTGCGCGGGAGCGGCGCTCGTCCAGCGGTTCACCCAGGCCTACGAGGCAGGTGACGTGCATGAGGTCGTCGCCTTGCTCACCGAGGACGCCTGGCTGATCATGCCGCCCGTACCGGTGCAGTACCAGGGCCGCGAGCTGGTCGCCCGGTTCCTGGCCGCGACCGGATTCCGACCCGGGCGCTCGGCCCGTCTCGTGCCGACCCGGGCCAACGGCCAGCCCGCGTTCGGCCTCTACATCCGCGACCCGCAGGCCCCGGTCGCCCACGCCAACGGAATACTCGTGCTCACCCTCGCCGGCGGCCAGATCAGCGCAATGACCGGGTTCCTCGACAACAGCGCGCTGCGCAGCTTCGGGCTCCCCCGAACGTTGCCCGACTGAACCCACCTCAGCCTGACACGCGCCGGCGTACCGCAGCCGCGCAGATGACGCCCTGAGGCGGCACCGGCGCGACCGCGACGTGCTCCACGTAGCCGAGAACCGGCCGGTTGCCGATCAGGGCTACTGCGGGCGAGGCTCGCCGAGCCGTGGAGCTTGGGCCGTGCCGCTCGCCAGCGGTGGGCACATCCTCGTATGCGTGCGGCACGCACTCAGACGGACTTCTCTGACCTGTAACGTCTCGAAGATGATCTTGACTAGCTACAAAATTGAGGCACCCATCCCGCGTGTATTAACCAGAAAATGTCGTAGCCATCCGCTAGAATCGAACACTGAAGCTAGAAATAGGCCTGGCTGGTGTCCCGGTCCCGGCCGGGAGAAGGAGAACCACCGGGACCAGCGGCGACACCGGCCCGCGAGCATCCCCCGGAGGGAGGTGACCCGAGATGAGCACCCAGCCGGCCTCCGCCAGCGAGGCGATGGAGATGGTGCACGCGGGGCTGGGGTACCTGGCCGCCGCGGACGCGACGACGATGGCGGCGGAGACCCAGGCGCAGTGCCTGCAGGTCCTGGAGCAGGCCCATGCGATGGGCACCGCCGCCCGCGCGTCGATCCTGGGGGCGTTCACCGCCGGGCAGGGCTACTCCGCGGACGCGGACCACAGCCCGCGGGCGTGGCTGATCCACCGCACCGGCATCACCAGGGGCGCCGCGGTCGGCTATACCGCGTGGGTGCGGCGGGCGGCGGCGCATCCGCTGGTCGCGGCGGCGCTAGCCGAAGGGACGATCTCGGAGTCATACGCCCGGACGATCTGCGCCTGGACCGATAAGCTGCCGGCGGACTGCCGGGAGGACGCGGATGAGATCCTGGCCGGCGCGGCCCGGTCCGGGATGGACCTGGCGGATCTGGCCGGGCTGGCCGGGGAGATCTACGCCCGGTCCCGGCCCCAGGACCCCGGCAGGGACCGGGATCAGGCGTTCGAGGACCGGTCGGTGCGTCTGGAGACCACCTTCGGGGGTGCGGGAGTCCTGACCGGGGATCTGAGTCCGGAGTGCGCGTCGATCGTGGGCACGGTGCTGGATGCGCTGTCGGCCCCGGCGGGGGCGGAGGATGACCGCAGCCAGGCCCAGCGGTACCACGACGCGCTGCACGAGGCGCTGCAGCGGCTGGTGACCGCGGGGCTGCTGCCGGAGCGGGCCGGGCAGCCCGTCAAAGCCTGGGTGCACATCTCCCTGGCCGACCTGATGATGCTGGACGGCGACTCCGCGCTGCTGGAGGAGTGGGCCAGCCGGGTCCGGGCCGCCTGGGCGGCGCACCGGGCGGAGGCCTCGGCCGGCGGCAGCGACGGCGGCGCGTGGCTGGACGGCGACGCCGCCACCGCGGTGGCGTGTGATGCAGCGATGGCCCCGTTCGTGACCGGCGAGGTGAACGCCGGCGCGCTGGAGGACCTGGTCCGGCTGTGCGTCCAGCTCGACCGGCTCCGCCACCGCGGCGTATGTGACGACACCAGCGCACCCGCCGGCACCAGCGCACCCGCCGGCACCAGCGCGCCGGCCCCGGCACGACCCGGGCCTGGGATGCCCTCGAACGCGCGATCATCGGCAAGGCGGTGGACCTGGTGTCGGGTCCGGGCGGGCTGGCGTCGTTCCTGCGGCGCCGGCAGCTCGGCGCCCGGCTCGGCGGGCCCAGCCTGCCGCTGGACATCGGCTACGCCGAGACCATCCCCGCGGGCATCCGCAACGCGGTGATCTTGCGGGACAGGCACTGCCAGTGGGCCGGGCGGTGCCACCAGCCCGCCTCGGCCTGCCAGGTCCACCACGTCAGGCACAAGGCCAACGGCGGCCACACCAGCGTCAAAGACTGCGTTCTCCTGTGCTGGTTCCATCATCAAGTGGTGATCCACCGGTGGGGCTGGACCCTGGTCCTGAACCCCGACGGCACCACCACCGCTTGGAACCCCGACAAAACCAAAGTCCTGCACAGCCACGGACCCCCGGCCCGCCCGGGGTAAACCCCCAGGGGTCCGCCGATCCCGGCGGCAGCGATGCGGCCAGTCCGGGTGCGACATGGGGACAAAACCTATGGCACGGTGCTCGGCCCGGTCACCGTCAGCCGGGCCGTACCGCTCGACGATCTCCCACCAGATGTCCTTACTGTGCGATCGCGTGGACGTGGTCCGTGACCTCGACGGGCTGGACCGCGCCACCGAGGACACCGTGGCCCGGCTGGCCGGACGCTGACCCGGGCGCCGGAGGGCTGGGCCCAGCTGCTCGGCTCGGGCCTGCGGAAATGGCCGGCGTGCGGCCTCGCCGCGATTCGCCGGCCGTTTCCGCGGCCCGGTCAGGTCATGACCGGCCGGCCCAGCGGGAAGGGCCGTCCGCCGGTGGCGACGCTGAGCGATCCGGCGAAGACGTAGGCTCCCACCGCGGCGAACGCGAAGACGACGATTCCCGCCGCCTTGGACAGGCCAGACGAGCCGTTCACCGTGCCCGCCAGGACCAGGATCAGCGCCAGTTCCACCAGCACGAAGATCAGCGTGAAGGCCGACGGCAGTCGCAGGCTGGCGGCGGTCAGCACCGCGATGATGACAATCCAGCTGATCAGGAAGGCGGCCACGGTGTGGACGGTGGCGGCGGGAGTTACCCCCCACCAGCCATGAGTCAGCCCGATCAGCAGGGCAGCATAGCTGGTCCAGAAACCGCCGAAGACGGCGAAGACCGCCGCCACGGCCGACTGGCCCAGCGCCGCGCTCCATACCGTGGCCAGGAGCTGCCCGATGCCGGTGGCCAAGATGATGATCGGCAGAGCCCCGCCCGCGGCGGGGGCGTAGTTGATGAGCACCAGGCCGAGCATCACGGATCCCACCACGAACGTGGGGACGCCGACGATGGCCGGGTCACCGGTCAGCGGCCCGACGGTCGCCTGCTCGGTCACCAGCGCCTCGATGTCCTGAGCGACCCCTTCGGGCGCTCCGGCATGATCGGTAGCAGTCATGTAAAAAATCTCCTTGGTGTGGATCTGGCCGCTACTGGGACTGGCCCGGTGCGGCGTTCTGCTGGAGCTGGGTCAGGACCGACGCATCCCGCAGGGTGGTGACGTCGCCGGGCTCCCGGCCTTCCGCGACGTCGCGCAGGAGCCGGCGCATGATCTTCCCGGACCTGGTCTTGGGCAGGTCGTCGGCCCAGATGATCCGGCCCGGCCGGGCCAGCTTGCCGATCTGGCGGCCGACGTGCTCGCGCAGCGTCGTCTCCAGTCCCGGCTCGGCCACGACGCCGGAGCTGAGGGTGACGTAGGCCACCACCGACTGGCCGGTCAGGTCGTCGGCGGTGGCGATGACCGCGGCCTCGGCGACCGCGGGGTGCGAGACCAGGGCCGATTCGATCTCGGCGGTGGACAGCCGGTGGCCGGACACGTTGATGACGTCGTTGACCCGCCCGGTGATCCAGAAATAGCCGTCCTGGTCGCGCCGCGCGCCGTCGCCGGCGAAATAGGTGCGCGAGCCGAACCGGCTGAAGTAGGTCTGCACGTACCGGTCGGGGTCGTCGTACAGGGTGCGGAGCATGCCCGGCCACGGCCGGGTCAGCACGAGCAGGCCGCTACCCTGCTTGATCTCGTCACCCGACTCGTCGACCAGCGCGGCCGACACACCGGGCAGCGGCAGGCCGGCCGATCCCGGCTTCGCGGTGATCAGGCCGGGCAAGGTGGTGATCATGATGGCTCCGGTCTCCGTCTGCCACCAGGTATCCACGATGGGGCAGCGCTCGCCGCCGATGGCCGCGTAGTACCACAGCCAGGCCTTGGGGTTGATCGGCTCGCCGACCGTGCCGAGCAGCCGTAGCGACGACAGGTCGTGCTTGGCCGGGTAGTCCTCCCCCCACTTCATGCACGCCCGGATGGCGGTCGGCGCGGTGTAGAAAATCGTCACGCCGTACCGCTCGACGATCTCCCACCAGATGTCCTTGTCCGGGTAGTCCGGAGCGCCCTCGAACATCACCGACGTGCAGCCGTTGGCCAGCGGGCCGTAGACGATGTACGAATGACCGGTGATCCAGCCCACGTCGGCCGTGCACCAGAAGACGTCGTGCTCCGGATCGAGGTCGAAGACCATCGCGGTGGTGGTGGTGACCGCGGTGAGGTAGCCGCCCGTGGTGTGCAGGATGCCCTTGGGTTTGGCGGTGGAACCGGACGAGTAGAGCAGGAACAGCGGGTGCTCCGCCTCCATCGGCTCCGCCGGGCAGACCGGGTCGGCGCTGGCGATCAGGTCGTCGAACCACACGTCCCGTCCGGGTCGCATGACGCATTCGGCGCCGGTGGACCTGACCACCACCACCACCTCCAGGTCGGGTAGATCCGAGATAACCTCGTCCACCTGGTGCTTGACCGGGATGAACTTGCCCTTCCGCCGGGACCCGTCCGGGATGATCAGCGCCTTGGCCCGGGAGACCTCCATCCGCTCGCGCACGGCGGTGGGGGCGAAACCGCCGAAGACGACGGTGTGCGGCGCGCCGATGCGGGCGCAGGCGAGCATGGCCACGACGACCTCGGGGATCATCGGCAGGTAAATGCCGACGACGTTGCCCTTGCCGACCCCGTGCGCCTTGAGCGCGTTGGCGAGCCGCTGCACGTCGTCGAGCAGCTCGGCGTAGGTCAAGTCGCGTTCCTCGCCCTCCTCGCCCCGCCAGTGGAACGCGACCCGGTCCCCCGGCCGGCCAGCACATGCCGGTCAAGGCAGTTGTAGGACACATTGATGGTCCCGTCGGCGAACCACGTATAAAACGGCGGGTTGCTGTCGTCGAGCACCGAGGAAAATGGCGTTTCCCAGTGCAGGCGCTCACCCGCCTGCTTGGCCCACCAGGCCGCCGGGTCCGCTGCTGCCTGCTCGTATACGGCGGGATCACTTACCCGAGCTCGGGCCGTGAAGTCGGCTGGCGGCGGAAACTTCTCGACCTGCAGCAATTTCTCCAGGCGGTCACCGATGACAGGATGGGGACCAGGCATTTGCGCTCCTTCTGAGGATGTTTCCAGCCTGCGCGTATCGGCCCGCGCGCGACACTCTCCGCAGGTCGCAAGCCTGGTTGACATCCGGCCAGGACCCACCTAGCCGATTGGGTGGTGTGGCGGTACCAGTCAGCCGGTTTGCCGCCGCTGACATTCCCTCGCCGCGGGCGGCGTGCCTAGGTTGAGAGCAAGCGGCCCGGCCAACCAGTCGCCCATGTGCCGCACCGTTAGGAGGAAATAATGACCATCTACGCACCGCCTGGCGCGCCGGGAAGCCCGGCGAAATACGCCAGCCGTTATGACAATTTCATTGGCGGTGAGTGGGTACCGCCGGTGAAGGGCCAGTACTTCGAGAACCCCACGCCGGTTACCGGCCGGACCTTTACCGAAGTGGCCCGCGGGACCGCGGAGGACGTCGAGCTGGCCCTCGATGCCGCGCACGGAGCGGCCCCAGCCTGGGGCCGGACCTCGCCCGCCGACCGGGCCGCCGTGCTGCTCAAGATCGCCGACACCATGGAGCGGAACCTCGAGCTCCTGGCCGTCGCGGAAACCTGGGACAACGGCAAGCCCGTCCGCGAGACGCTCGCCGCCGATATCCCGCTCGCCATCGACCACTTCCGCTACTTCGCGGCCGCCATCCGGGCCCAGGAGGGCTCCCTCGCCGAGCTGGACGAGGAGACGGTCGCCTATCACTTCCACGAGCCGCTGGGCGTGGTGGGGCAGATCATCCCGTGGAACTTCCCGATCCTGATGGCGACCTGGAAGCTGGCGCCGGCGATCGCCGCGGGCAACGCGGTCGTCCTCAAGCCCGCCGAGCAGACCCCGGCGTCGATCCTCGTGCTGATGGAGCTTATCGCCGACCTGATTCCGCCGGGCGTGCTCAACGTGGTCAACGGCTTCGGCGTCGAGGCCGGCAAGCCGCTGGCCTCCAGCCCCCGGGTCGCGAAGGTCGCCTTCACCGGTGAGACCACCACCGGGCGGCTGATCATGCAGTACGCCAGCCAGAACATCAAGCCGGTGACGCTCGAACTAGGTGGCAAGAGCCCGAACATCTTCCTCGAGGACGTCGCCCGGGCCAGGGACGAGTTCTACGATAAGGCGCTCGAGGGCTTCACGATGTTCGCGCTGAACCAGGGCGAGGTCTGCACCTGCCCGTCTCGCGCGCTGATCCAGGAGTCCATCTACGACCAGTTCATGGCCGATGCGCTGGAGCGCACCAAGGCCGTGACCCAAGGCAACCCGCTGGACACCGCCACGATGATCGGGGCCCAGGCGAGCAACGACCAGCTGGAGAAGATCCTCTCCTACGTCGACATCGGCAAGCAGGAAGGCGCCAAGGTCCTCACCGGCGGCGAGCAGGTTCACTTCTCCGGTGACCTGGCCGGCGGGTACTACATGCAGCCGACGATCTTCGAGGGCGAGAACCGGATGCGGATCTTCCAGGAGGAGATCTTCGGCCCGGTCGTGTCGGTGACCAGGTTCACCGACATCGACGACGCCATCAAGATCGCCAACGACACCCTGTACGGGCTGGGCGCGGGCCTGTGGACCCGCGACATGCACGCCGCCTACTCCATGGGCCGTGCCATCCAGGCCGGCCGGGTGTGGACGAACTGCTACCACCTGTACCCGGCGCACGCGGCCTTCGGCGGCTACAAGCAGTCCGGCATCGGCCGCGAGAATCACAAGATGATGCTCGACCACTACCAGCAGACGAAGAACCTGCTGGTCAGCTATTCGCCGCGCAAGCTCGGGTTCTTCTAGACCGGCCGGTGGACACCTTCAGCCGGGTGGCTGTCACGCCGGAGGCGGCGGACTTGCTCCGCCGCCTCCGGGCCGAGCACGGCCCCTTGATGTTCCATCAGTCGGGCGGCTGCTGCGACGGCAGCTCCCCGATGTGCTACCCGCTGGGCGAGTTCATCACCGGGCCGTCGGACGTCCTGCTCGGCACCCTGGACATCGACGGTATTGAGGTCGAAGTCGTCGGGCCGGACCCACTGCCGGTGTGGATGTCGGTAACCCAGTTCGAATACTGGAGCCACACGCATCTCACGATCGACGTGGTACCGGGGCGGGGGGGCGGCTTCTCCCTCGAGGCGCCGCTCGGCGTCCGCTTCCTCATCCGCTCGCGCCTGCTGACCGAGGAGGAGATGGCCGGGCTCGGCGTGGCCTGAGCGGGGCCGTCAGATCAGCGCCGTCAGATCAGCGCCGTCAGATCAGGCCGAGCTTGCTGGCCGCGTACACGGCCTCGGCGCGGCGTCGCGCGCCGAGCTTGGCCATGAGGTTGCCGACGTGGAACTTCACGGTCGCCGCGGAGATGTACAGACGCTGCCCGATCGCGACGTTGGTCAGCCCGCGAGCGAGCAGGACCAGGATCTCCCGCTCTCTCGGAGTGATGTCGCTCGCGGCCGTCCCGGGCCGATGGCTCCCGTGCATCCAGCGGACGACGACCCCGGCGCTCCGGGAGTCGAAGGCGCTCTCCCCCCGGTGCACGGCCCTGATCGCCCGGACAAGCTCGGTCAGGTCCACGTCCTTGACCACGAAGCCCTTCGCGCCCTGCTTGATGGACTCGAGGATCAGCCACTCATCCGCGGAACTAGTCAGCACGAGCACCCGGATGTCGGGGTAGCGCTGGGTTATCGTGGCGCACAGAGTCAGGCCGTCGCACTCACTGCCCGCAGTCAGCCTGAGATCGAGGAGCACGACCATTGGACGAGTACGGTCGAGCATCGCCGTGGCCAGTCTAGCGGACCCTGCCTCGCCGACCACCTGCAGATCCGGTTCCCTGTCGATCATGGCCCGCAGGCCCTGCCGGACGATCGCGTGATCGTCGATGATCGCGACCCGGATCTCATCCATCGGTCTCTCCTTGTCCGTAACCGGGTTGTCCGTAACCGGGTTGTCCGTAACCGGGGGCTTGCGCCGGCAGGGACACCCGGATCGCCACTCCGCCCAGGTCTGACCGGTCAGCCCGCAGGCTCCAGCCCATCTCTTCGGCCCGCGCGGCGATGTCGGCCAGGCCCAGGTGGTAGCCGCCGCCCGTGCCGGGGATCTCACCCCGGATGATCTTCCGGAGCATCTTCGGGTTTCCGTGACCGTCGTCCGCGACGCAGAGTGCGATGACCCCGCGGCCGTAGCTCAGCCGAATGACCACGCGACGGGCCCGTCCATGGACGGACGCGTTGAACACGCACTCGCTGGCCATCTGGAACAGCGACCGGCGGACCGCTGTGGTCAGCGGCGCCTGCGGGCCGGTCACCTCCACGCTCATCTCGAACTGACGTGCGGGATGCCGGGCCACCAGGCGCCGCAGCATGTCAGGAAGCTCTTCGTCGGGCGTGCCCGCATCCTCGCGCAGGTCCTGCAGCGACGACCGGAGCCGCCGCACGGCCGTCGCGGTCAGCCGCCTGGCGTGCTCCAGCGTGGCGTACATCGGTGATCCCGCGGGCAGGTCGGCCAGGCACAAGTCGATGGCCAGTCCGGCCGCGAGGACCTCCTGGACGGCCCCGTCGTGCAATTCGCTGGCTAGCCGGTGCCGCTCGTGTTCCGCGATCTGCTCCGGGGCGGCCGGCTGTATGCGGTGGGCGACGTGGCCCAAGGCGGATGCCTGCGACCGCTGGCGGCGAAACTGTGCCGGGACGGCGGTGTGTGTCATGTCGCCCCTCCTCGGTGAGAGGCCTGATCGTAACCTGGAGAAGGTAGGGCAGTGGTAGGTCGCCGTCCGCGGGCGCCGCCGAGTAGATCCAGGTCATAAGGGGTCAGCTCCAGGTACCGCTGCAGCGCCGCCGGATGAGGATCGGCTAGCAGCGCGTTGCGCAACGCCACCGCGACGAAGTTGCCGAATTCGGCCAGGGCCGGGGATTCGGAGCCGGGAAGCAGTTCACCGCCGTATCGCTCCGCGGCGCCCGCTACGTCGCCGACCCGCAACCGGTGCAGCACGTCGGTGACGTCGCAGCGCACGTCGAGGCCGATCCGGTACGGACGGGATTCCAGGTGACCGCCGACCGCGCCGCGCAGCTGCGAGATCTCTGCCTTCAGCGTCCCCTGACTCACATGCCGGTCGCCGTAGAGTCGTGCGTGCAACTCGCCCAGGTCAAGCCCGTCGGGATTCAAGGCCAGCAGCGCGAGGATCTCGATCTGCCGTCTGGTGAGCCGCAGCCGCATGCCGTTCAACTGCGCGCTGGGCTGGCCGAGCAACTTGAGCTCAAGCAGCCCCTCACCGTGACTCGTGGCGTTCTGCGCGGTGCCCGCGGCCATCGCGCGCACCTCACGTCCCAGCAGCCGGGCCAGGGCCTCCGCCGTGGCCAGGCCGATCGGGTGCGAGCGGTCCCAGGTCGTAGAAAGATCAAGCACGCCGAGCTGGCGCCCGGTACGCGGATCGTGCACCGGGGCCGCCCAGCACACCCAGCCGTGAACACAGCTAGAGAAATGCTCCGCCGAGTACACGGTGGCCGCGTGGTCGAGCCGGAGCGCCAGATCCAGGGCGTTCGTCCCGACGCTGGCTTCGTCCCATCGGCCTCCCGGGATGAAGTTCACCTTTTCGGCCTTACGCCGCATGACCGCGCCGCCGTATGTCCACAGGATGCGGGCGCCGGGATCGGTGACCGCCACGACCAGCTCACCGTCGTCCGCCGCCGCCTGCAGCTGGGATTCGAGCTGCCGGACGGCGGCGCTGAGCGGGCTCGTCTGGAAGGCATGCCGCGTTTCGTCGAGGTCGGCGAGCGGCGCCTCGGCGACCTGGGGCATGATGTGCCCGGCTGAGCGCTCCCAGCTCGCCACGATCTCGGTTCGCACGCCCGCCCGCTCTGCGTTCGTCGGCTGCTTGTCGCAGATCGCCGGAATGTGCAGATCCCACGCTCGCGCGAGGTGAGAGCGTAGCCGGTGCAGCTGCGAGCGAGTATGCATGATCAAACCTCAGGGCCGAGACTTGCCCGCTGGAGGTCATGCGAGCATGCGGCATTATGGACCGATTGCGAAACGCGACGTTAAGGCCAAAGGTCCCCAGGCGCCGCGCCTTCGGTCACGGCAGCGACGACGCAGGCTTCACCCACGGCACCACCCCGCACGTGGACGGAGGGCGCACCGCCGTCTGAGGCGCTGTTCCGGGAGACGCGCGGGCTTCGCTGCGTGTGGTTGGCTTGGTCCATGTCACCGGCATCGACGTTCCGCGCACAGTTGGCGGCCCGTGAAACGCTCTATGGCGCCTGGTCCACGATTCCCTCACCGCTCAGTGTGCGGCTGCTGGCGGCCGCGGGACTGGATTACGTGGTGATAGATCTGCAGCACGGTGGCGCGACCGAGCATGACCTGCCCGGGCTCACCACCGCGATCCGGCTGGCTGGCGCGACTCCCATCGGCCGAGTCCGGCATGCGCACCCAGCCGATATCGGGCGGGCACTCGACCTCGGCTGCGAGGGTGTCATCGTGCCAAACGTCAACTCGGCTTCCCAGGCCCGCGAGGTTGGCGGTGCCTGCCGCTACCCGCCGGCTGGGTACCGATCCGGTGGCGGGGCCATGACCGGTGTGGGCGAACCGTTCTGCATCGTCATGGTCGAGTCGGCGGAGGCGGTCGCGGACCTGGAAGCGACGCTGGCAGAAGACGGCGTGGACGGCATCTATGTCGGGCCCAGAGATTTGTCCTACTCCCTTGGCTGCCCGCCCGACCCGAACGACCCGGTGCTGAAGCAGGCCCTGGAACAGATCCGCTCCGCTTGCGCCGTGGCCGGCCAGCCGGTCGGCATTCACGCCTCCGATGGCGCGACGGCGCGGCTATACCGCGACGGCGGCTGCAGCCTGATCACGGTCGCCACCGATGCGCTCGCCATCTCCCACGGTGCCGTGACCGAACTCGCGGCAGCCCAGGGCTAACGGCGGTTACCTTCGATAACCGCTGGTCCACGTCACACCGCACTGGCCTGGGGCGCTTGGGGCGCCGCCTTGGCGGCGCGTTTCTGCAGCAGGCTCGCCAGGAACATGACGACGACGGCGATCCCGACGCCGGCGAACGTGAAGAGCACCCGGCGTCCCTCCTCACTGAGGTTGGCCGGGTGGGGCAGGTCCTCGGCGATGAGAACAAAGCCGGCAGTTGCCGCGGTGTAGAGCGCGTAGTTCACGCCGCGGACCGCCCCCGCCAGCGCGCCGAGGACGATCATGACCCCTTCCAGGACGTATTTGTTCTGGACGGTCAGCAGGAACAGAGCCGCCACCGCGGCGCCGAGTATCGTCCCGGCCAGGCGCTGCTCGGCTATCAGCGCGGATTGCTGCAGGCTGGGCTTCATGGCGACGATGGTGGCGATGGGCATCCAGTCGGCGTTCTGCACGTGCAGCCCGAAGGCGAGCGCGACGGAGATCGACAGGGCGACGGCCCGGAGCACCGCGAAGAGGATCACTGGTTTAGTCAGCTCGACTGACGTGGTGTCTCCGGGCAGGATTGCGGAGGGCGGCTCGGCTTTCCGGCCGCGGGCCAGCCACACGACACAGGTGAAGGCGATCATGAGCGCTGATCCGGCGAGCCAGGCCAGCGCCTGCGCCCAGGCGTTGGTGTGGATGTGGACCGACTGGTAGGCGCCGGGCAGGGTGATCACGATGACGAACCAGACGTTGAGAAGCATGCCCGAGGCGAATCTGCGCACGCCGAATCTCATCGCCAGCCCGGCCAGCAAGGTGATCACGAAGGAAGCCAGGACCGCCCATCCCCAGGCCTCGCCGCCGACGCCGAATCCCAGTGCGGTCAGCATCGCACCGATCGCGGCGAACTCGGCCATGCGCCGCCCGGTCCGCGTAGTCGCCGCCGGGGTCGCTCAGCGCCACGAACAGCGCCCCGAACGATACGCTGAGCCAGTACTTGTCCTGGCCGATCGCAGCCAGGACGATAAGCGGCAGCAGCAGGACCGCCAAGACGAAGACGCCGGCGCGCAGGCTGAATCCTTGCCGCTTACACTCGAAAACCTTCGGCAGCTGAGTCATGGCATTCCGTCTGCCTTATCCTTACCGCTCGTCAGGCGGGATGGCCTACCTGCGAGTCTGAGCCCGCCCGAGCCAGCCGGACATCACCCGCGACGGGCGCCCAGGGCACGGTCGGTTTCGGGGCTGGCTACCGGCGGCGGAATCATAGGTGGCCTCAGCGCACCATCTGGGTAGAGTTGGGCGGTGCCCGAGCTGGAGCAGCTGCGTGCTGGCCATGCCCCGGCGGTCCTGGCCTTCGAGCTGGTGAACCGCGCCTACTTCGCTGCTTCGATCTCCGACCGCGGCGACGAGTTCTTCGACCAGTTCCCCGACCGGCACAGCGCCTTGCTGGCTGAGCAAGAGGCCGGCATCTGCGCCTTCTACGTACTCGTCGCTGATGACGGCTCGGTTCTGGGCCGGTTCAACCTGTACGACTTTGAAGACGGCACTGCCAAACTCGGCTACCGAGTCGCGCAGCAGGTCGCCGGCCGCGGCGTGGCGACCAGGTCCGTCCGGGAGCTGTGCCGGATTGCGGCGGCGCGGCACGGGCTGCGCACACTGCGGGCGGCCACCTCCCACGGCAACGCCGCGTCCCAGAAGGTGCTGGCCAAGGCCGGGTTCGTCCCGGTTGGCCCGGCCACCCCGGCTGATCTCGGCGGTGAGTCAGGCACCTGGTACCAGCGCGACCTCCAGCCATGAACCCTGATCTCAGGGAGTGCCAGGGGCGGTGACGGTCGCTTCGACGGTGACGGTGCCGGCGTGGCGGAAGGTCAGGGTGAGCGGCACGCTCGAGGAGGTCTCGAACGGCGCCGGGTCCCGGAGCACGAGGTCATCGCCGAACGGGCTCAGGGTGAGGATCCCGCGCGCGGGGATAACCAGGTCGCCGACGATCGCCCTCGGGCCGTTGAGCTCGCTGCGTACGGTCAGGACGACCTGCCGGGCGATCGGGCTGCGGACGGCGATGAGCTCGTCGGGGGTGCCGCTGAGGTTGCGGATGGTGAGGAACGTGGTCGCGGGGCCGACCGCCGCAGCGGCCGCAGGGGTGAAGGCGCGCATCGGGACGGCGGCCAGGGTGACCTGGAGCCGGACCCGGGACAAGGTCCCGGCCCCGCCGGTGGCCACCCAGGCGGACAGCAGCCCGATCAGCACCACCGCGCAGATCACCGGGCCGAACGCGGCTCGTCCCAGCTCCCGCAGCACGGTCTCGGTTCGCGCGGGCGCGGCGTTCGGCGCGGCACCAGTGGTCGCGGCGCTCACCGGTGGAACCGCCGCAGCCGCAGGCTGCTGCAGACCACGAACAGCGAGCTGGCCGACATCGCGATCCCCGCGAACAGCGGGTTGAGGTAGCCGAGCGCCGCGAGCGGGATGGCGATCAGGTTGTAGCCGGACGCCCAGGCCAGGTTGGCGCGGATCACGGCCATGGTGGCCCGGGCCAGCTTGATGGCCGAGACGATGCTCAGCGGGTCGCTGCTGACCAGCGTCAGGTCCGCCGCGCCGATGGCCGCCTCGGTGCCAGCGCCGATGGCCATGCCCAGGTCGGCCTGGGCCAGCGCGGCGGCGTCGTTCACCCCGTCACCCACGAAGCCGACCGCCACCCCGTCGGCCTGCAGCCCCTGGATGACCTCGACCTTGCCCTCGGGCTTCACTTCGGCGAACACGTCGGCGGCCGGGATGCCCAGCTGGGCCGCGACCGCGAGGGCGGCGCGGGTGTTGTCGCCGGTCAGCAGGACCGGCCGCAGGCCCAGGTCGCGGACCCAGGCCACGGCCGCATCAGCGTGCGGCTTGAGCTGGTCGGCGATCACCAGCGCGGCCTTGGCCGTGCCGTCCCAGCCGACCAGGACCGCGGTCCGGCCCGCCTCCTGCGCCGCGTCGGCGGCCGCCCGCAGCGGCGGCGGCACCACCAGCGACAGCTCGCCGAACAGGCGCGGGCTGCCCACGCTCACCACGAAGCCGTCCACGGTGCCGCGCACCCCGGCGCCCGGCAGCGAGGCGAAGCCGGTGACCGGGGGCAACGAGCCCAGACGTTCGGTGGCAAAACGCGCGATGGCCTGGCCGATGGGGTGCTCGGAGGCGTCCTCCACCGCTCCGGCCAGCCGCAGGACCTCATCCTCGGCCGGGGCGGGGGCGGGGGAAGAACCGGCCGGGCCGGCCGTGACCACCCCGTGCACGGTCATGACGCCGGTGGTCAGCGTGCCGGTCTTGTCCAGGACGACGGCGCGGATCCGGCCGGCCGACTCGAGCGCCTGGGCGCTCTTGACCAGGATGCCCAGCTCCGCGCCGCGGCCCACCGCCGCGAGCAGGGCGGTCGGCGTGGCCAGCCCGAGCGCGCACGGGCACGCGACCACCAGCACCGCGACCGCCGCGCTCCAGGCCGCCGCCGCGGGCAGGCCGACCCCGAGCCAGAAGCCGAGCGTGGCGGTGGCCAGGGCGATCACGCACGGCACGAAGACGGCGGCGATCCGGTCCGCCAGCCGCTGCGCGCTGGCCTTGGTGCTCTGCGCCTGGCCGACCAGGCGGGTGATCTGGGCGAGCAGCGTCTGTGAACCGACCCGGGTGGCCCGCACTACCAGGCGCCCGCTCATGTTCACGGTGGCCCCGGTCACCTCGTCGCCCGGGCCTACTTCGGACGGCATCGACTCGCCGGTGACCACCGAGGCGTCGACCGCGGAGCTTCCCTCGGCCACCACCCCGTCGGTGGCGATCTTCTCCCCCGGCCGGACCACGAACAGGTCCCCGGCCACGAGCGACTCCACCGCCACCCGCTGCTCAACCCCGTCGCGCAGCACCGCGACCGTCTTGGCGCCCAGCGCGGCCAGGGCCGCCAGCGCGGACCCCGACCGGACCCGGGCCCGGGCCTCCAGATACCGCCCGGCCAGCACCGCGGTCGTGACCCCGGCGGCGGCCTCCAGGTACAGGGTCTGCCCGCTGGCCTGCCCGAACGTGAAGGCGAACGACATCCGCATCCCGGTCACGCCCGCCCCGCCGAACAGCAGTGCGTACACCGACCAGCCGAACGACGCTCCTACCCCGACGCTGACCAGCGTGTCCATGGTGGCGGCCCCGTGGCCGAGCCCGTACCACGCGGCCCGGTGCAGCGGCCAGGCCCCCCACACCGCGACCGGCGCGGCCAGGGCCAGGCTCACCCACTGCCAGCCGGTGAACTGCGCGGCGGGCGCCATGGACAGCACGATGACGGCGGCCGCCAGCGGGAGGCAGACGGCGAGCCGCCGCGCCAGCGCCCGGGTCTCCTCGTCGGCCGACGGCGCACCGGCCGGGGCCGGCGGGGCCGGCCGTGAGGCCGTGTACCCGGTCGACTCGATCACGCCGATGAGCTCGCCGGGGTCACGCCCGCCCAGGCTGGCGAAGTAGGCCCGCCCGGTGGCGTAGTTGACGGTCGCCGCCACGCCGTCCAGCCGGTTCAGCCGCCGCTCGATCCGGGCGGCGCACGATCCGCAGGTCATGCCGCCGACGACGAGTTCGGCCTCGACCATGGTCACGGTGTCGCTCACTGGTGGCCGCCCCGCAGTCGCACCGCCGGCGCGGGCCCCTGGCTGCCGCCGGAGCCGCTGGAACCACCCATGTTCATGCCGCCCATGCCGCCATCGCCCTGGCCCGGGTAGCTGACCTGAGCATGACTGGTCGTCACCGGACCTAGGTGAGATCCGACCGCGTGGGCGCCGACGAAGATCGCCGCGAGCAGCAGCACGAACCCCAGGAGCTTGGCCTCGCGAATCACCGGATCACCTCGCGCTGTATTCCGCGATGACGGAATGTTACCGGGACGACATCAACGGCCGCGATGCGCCGGCCGGAACATGAGCCAAATGTCATCTCACCCTGCCACCGGCTGGGGCTGGGCGTCGGCCGGCTGCGGGATTCGGGGCTGAGGGGGCAGGGGAGGCAGAAAAGCGCCGCAGGCGCAGGCTGTTCCACACGACGAAGACCGAGGACAGGGTCATGGTGGCGGCGGCGACGATGGGGTTGAGGAAGCCGAGCGCGGCCAGCGGGATGGCCAGCACGTTGTAGCAGAACGCCCAGGCCAGGTTGCGGCGGATGGTCCGGAACGTGGCCCGGGCCAGCCTGATGGCGTCGGGGACGACCTCCAGGTCGTCGCGGAGCAGGATCATGTCCGCCGCGCAGATGGCGACGTCCGTGCCCGAGCCGAGGGCCAGACCCAGCTGGGCCGCGGCCAGGGCGGGACCGTCGTTGACCCCGTCCCCCACCATGGCGACCGAACGTCCTCCTGCGTGCAGATCCGCAATCACCCGCGCCTTGGTCGCGGGCAGCGCCTCGCTGATGACCTCGTCGATGCCGGCCGCAGCGGCCACGGCCCGGGCGGTGGCGGCGTTGTCGCCGGTCAGCAGGACCGGCCGCAGGCCCAGGCCCCGCAGCCCGGCCACGGCCGCGGCGGCGGACGGCTTGACCGCGTCGGTCACCGCCAACGCCCCCCGGACCACGTCGTCCCAGCTGGCCAGCACCGCGGTACAGCCAGCCCGCTCCTGGGCGCGGCACCAATCGGCGAGGTCCGCAGGCACCTCGATCCCGCGGTCGGCGAACAGAGCGGACCGGCCGACGATGACCTCATGGCCGTCCACGACGCCGCGGGCGCCCAGGCCGGGCAGGGCCGCGAAGCCGTCGGCTGACGTCAGCGGGACCGGTTCGGTCCGGGCCAAGGCGGTCACCGCGGCGGCCACGGCGTGCTCGGAGGCCTGCTCGACCGAGCCGGCGTAGCGGAGCAGGTCGCCGCGGCTGGTGCCGGGAACGGGCTGCACGGCGGTCACCGTCATCTGGCCGGTAGTAACCGTCCCGGTCTTGTCCAGGACCACGGTGTCGATCGCGCGGGAGGATTCCAGCGCCTGGTAGCCCTTGATGAAGATGCCGAGCTGGGCGCCGCGGCCGGACGCCACCACCAGGGCGGCCGGGGTGGCCAGACCGAGCGCGCACGGGCAGGCGATGATCAGGACGGCCAGCGCGGCGCTGACGGCGTGACCGGCCGGACTCCCGGCCAGCAGCCATCCGGCCAGCGTGAACAGCGCGCAGGCCAGCACACAGGGGACGAACACCGCGCAGATCCGGTCGGCCAGCCGCTGGATGCCGGCCTTTCCGGCCTGGGCCTGCTCGACCATCGCGATCAGGTGCGCGAGCTGGGTGTCCTTGCCGACCTTGTCCGCGCGGACGACCAGGCGGCCGGTCAGCGCGATGGTGCCGCCGGTCACGCTGTCGCCGGCGGCGGCGTCGACGGGGACGGACTCGCCGGTCATCATGGACCGGTCCAGGGCGGACTGGCCGGAGGTGACCTCGCCGTCCGCGGCGATCCGCTCCCCCGGGCGGACCACGAACCGCTGGCCCACCCGCAGCAGATCGGCCGGGATGCGCTGCTCGGCGTCATCGTCGCCGAGCACGCACACGTCCTTGGCCCCGGCCGCGGCCAGGTCCCGCATGGCCTGCCCGGCGGTGCGCCGGGCGCGGGCCTCATACAGCCGGCCGGCCAGCAGGAACGTGGTCACCGAAGCGGCCACTTCCAGGTAGATCCCGCCGCCGGAGGCGTGGATGAGTGCGCTGATGCCGCTGAGGCCGGTCCGGCTGCGGTCCAGGAAGAACATCGCGTAGACCGACCAGCCGCAGGCGGCCAGGATGCCCAGCGACACCAGCGTGTCCATCGACGACGACAAATGCCGGGCCTGCCGCAGCGCGGCCTGGTGGAACGGCCACGCCGCCCAGATCGCCACCGGCGCGGCCAGCACCACCAGGAACCACTGCCAGCCAGGGAACCGAGACCAGGGAAACAGCGACAGCACGATCGACAAGTCGGTCAGCGGGACGAAGAACACCAGCGCCACGATCAGCCGACGGCGCAACCGCCGGACGGTGGCCTCGTCGGCGGTTATCGCCGCGTCAGCCTCGGCGGGGCTGGCCAGCTCGGCGGAGTAGCCGGCCGCCTCCACCACGGCGACCAGGTCCGAGGCGGAGACGCGGGCCGGGGCGGTGATGTACGCCCGTTCGGTAGAAAGATTGACGGATGCGGTGACGCCGTCGACCTTGTTCAGCTTGGCCTGGACCCGGGCGGCGCAGGCGGCGCACGTCATCCCACCGACGGTGAGTTCAACCTCGGTGACCTCGGGGGCGGCGGTAGCCGTCATGCTGGTTAAGGTACTCCTTGTGCCTGCGGCGCGGGGATCAGGGCGAAGCTAGGATCGACCTGAGCGGCCAGATCCGCGCCGACGGCCGCGTTCGCCCAGGCGCGGGCGTTCCTGACGTGGAACTCCACCGCCTGGCGGGTGAACGTGGCCCAGTCCTTGACCTGCGCGTCGACCTTGTCGTGCAGCGTCTGCAGGCCCGCACGGGTCTCCGGGCCGAGGTCGGCCAGACCGAACGGGCGGCCCTGTTCCATCGCCCGGACCGCGGGTTCGTGGCCGAAGCAGGCCAGCAGGTCGGCGCCGACCTGCTCGCGCAGAAAGGCCTCGTCGTGCGGGTGCTGGACCTTGTTGCCGAGCACCGCGAGGGCGACGTCGTAGCCATCCGCGTAATCGCTCCACTGCCGCCAGACCCCGACGCCCTTGCGGGTCGGCTCGGCGACCAGGAACGTGAGGTCGAACCGGGTGAACATGCCCGAGGCGAACGACTCGGCGCCGGCCGTGCAGTCGACCACCACGTACTCGCCGGGACCGTCGAGGACATGGTTGAGGTACAGCTCGACCGCGCCGGTTTTGGCGTGGTAGCAGGACACGCCGAGGTCGTCGTCGCTGAACGGGCCGGTGGCCATCAGCCTGGCCCCGCACGGGGTGCCTACGCTCAGGGCGTGCACGGGGTCGTCCCCGCCGAGGCGCAGCAGCCGCGAGCCCCGGCCCGGCGGGGTGGTCTTCACCATCGCCGCGGCCGAGGCGATGCGCGGGTTGCTGCCGCGCAGGTATTCCTTGATCTCGGGCAGGTTCGCGCCCAGCGCCGGCGGATCGCCGCTGACGCCGAGCGCCTCGGCCAGATGCTGGTTGATGTCGGCGTCGACGGCCACCACCGGGAACCCCTGGCCGGCCAGATGCCGGACGAACAGCGACGACAGCGTCGTCTTGCCGCTGCCGCCCTTGCCCACGAACGCGACCTTCACGCCGCCTCCTTTTTCTCACCACCACCAGAAATGATTATCAGTTTCATGTCAGGATGAGTGTGGCGACTGCGCGTGCCCGGGTCAACCCGTTCCGACAGGAAGGACGCATCATCTCGCTAGCGGTCTCGCCGGATCTGCTGGACCAGGCCCGCCGGGCGACCGGCTGCGGATATACGATTCAGGCATGAGCCTGAGCGTCATCACCGTCACCGGCATGACCTGCGAGCACTGCGAGAAGGCCGTGCGGACGGAGATCTCGGCCATCCCGGGCGTCAGCCAGGTCGATGTCGACCTGGCTTCCGGCGAGGTCAAGGTCATGGCGGAGCCCGCCCCGGACGTCGCGGCCCTGCGGGCGGCGGTCGAAGAAGCTGGCTACCAGCTCGCCGAGTCACGCTAACCTGGGGCTCCGCGGCCAGCCGGGATTCTCCCCGGCCGGGCGGAACCAGAAGGGGCGCCGAGCATGACCGCAGCGAGTTTTCCCGAGGGAACGGTCCTTACCTGCACCCATGAGGACTGCGGGTGCCGCCTGGTGGTCCAGCGCGCCTGTCACTGTTCGGGCGAGGCCGGCGCCACGTACACGTGCTCGTGCGGCACCCCGATGGTCGTCGTCGCCCCTTAACCCGGCGAGGCTGGATTCCAGCGGCAGGCCGGCGTCACGCCAGGCCACGATGCCGCCCGCCAGGCTGGCGCGGGAAACTGCTCTTTCGCCAGCGGGGCCGTCATATCGGCGGCCCCTCGGCTATAGGCGACGTCACGCACACTTCCACGATGACTTGTCGCGAGCGCATTTCCAAGAGGCCGGCGTGCGCTGCCCGCGATCCGGGGCGCAACCGTTAGGCGGGCGCGGCCCGGGTAGATTGGAGCTAATACCCTAGAGGGGTTCTTTGAATACCCTCCCCAGGTTTATTAAATACCGCTACGGGGTTTTGCCGCACCGTAGGATATGCCAGTTACAACCTACTCTACCTGCAGGTTTCCAGCTACGAGAAAAGCGTAAGCCTTTCTTTTCGCTAACTCTTGAACCACGGAAAAATGGCCCATAGTATTTGCCCTGGCATTCCCGGGTGGCCATGAGAGGCGCACTGCGGCAGGTCGGGTCCCTTGATACCTGTTTCCGAGGATGACAGCAGCCCGGGCATGGGTGTCCGGGCCGGGCAAGCGAGGAGAGCCGGATGAGCGAGATCGCTGCCGCGGGAGTCCGTCCCGCGGCGCGGAGCAGGCTGGGCGCCGGGGCCGAGGCGTCCCTGGCCGCGCCCGACGTCAGGCGGCTGCTGCAGCTGGCGCTGGCCGGGCTATGGCTGCTGGACGCCGTGCTGCAGTACCAGTCCTTCATGTTCTCCAAGGCATTCACCCAGATGATAGGGGGGACGGCATCCGGCAACCCGAGCGTCGTCGCCAGCCCGATCACCTGGAACGCCACCCTCGTCGAGCATCACGCCGTGCTGCTGAACACCATGTTCGCCACGATCCAGCTGCTGCTGGCGATCGGGATCGCGTGGCGGCCGACGGTACGACTGGCGCTGGCGGCCTCGATCGCCTGGGCGCTCGGCGTGTGGTGGTTCGGCGAGGGACTCGGGATGGTGCTGACCGACAACGCGAGCCCGGTCAACGGCGCCCCCGGCGCGGTGGGCATCTACGCGCTTCTCGCGGTGCTGCTGTGGCCGACGGACCGCGGCGGCCCGGCACCTTTCACCGCGGCCCGCGCCGTGGGGGCCCCGGTCGCCCGGGCGCTGTGGCTCGTGCTGTGGCTCAGCATGGCCTACTTCGCCCTGCTGCCCGGGAACCGGGCGCCGCAGGCGCTGCACGACATGATCGCGGGGATGGGCGACGGGGAGCCGGGCTGGCTCGCCGCGCTCGACAGGAACGCCGCCGCGCTCGTCGCCCACCAGGGACTGGCCGCCTCGATCGTACTGGCCGCCGCGCTGGTGATCATCGCCGTGGGCGTGTACCTGCCGGCCCCGGCGGCCAAGGGCACCCTAATCCTGGCCCTCGTGGTGGCCGCGGTGATCTGGGTGTTCGGCGAGGCCTTCGGGACCATCCTCACCGGCGGCGGCACAGACCCCAACTCCGGGCTGCTGCTGGCCCTGCTGGCGCTCACCTACTGGCCGGTCCGGACCGCCCTAGCCCCGGCTGGCGCCAACGAAGGGACGACCGCATCATGACCCCCTCCTGGATCCTGGACATCTTCGCCGCGCTCATGCTCGTGGTCGCGGCGGTGAGCGCGGGCCGCCTGGTCGTGGCGCAGCCGTGGCGACGGGGGACGCAGCGGGCAGCCCTGGCCGACATCGACGTCGCGCACTTGCTGATGGCCATCGCGATGGCGGGCATGCTGACCGCGAGCCTGCAGACCCTGCCCAACGGCGCGTGGGAGGTCATCTTCGCCGTGATGACCGCGTGGTTCGCCTACCGGGTGGCACGGGATATGCAGGTCAGCGGCGTCCGCGCGCTGGCGGGCGGGCACTGCGCACCGCACCTGATCCATGCCGCGGCGATGCTGTACATGTTCCTCGCCCTAGCCGTCCCCGCGGCGCACGGATCGGGAATGAGCGGCATGGGCGGGGCCGCGAGCACGATGGGGACCCTGAGCCTGCCGTTCTTGGCCTTCATCTTCGCGCTGGCGCTGATCGGCTACAGCATCTGGGACCTGGACCAGCTCTCCGGCCCCGGCACCAGCGGGCATTACAGCCTTACGGTCGCCCGCGTGGTGCCGGCCGACGCGGTGCTGGCCGGCGTCGGAGCGGGGGTCGGACCTGGCGCCGCCGTATCCGCACCGGCCGGCGGCCTGGCTGGTTCCGCCATGGCTGCCGAACCGGCTGCGGTCAGTCCGGCGCAGTCCGCCGGTCCCGGCGGCCCGGCGAGCGGCGCCGGGACGGGCATCCTCGCCCCGTGGGTGGCGACCAGCTCCCGGATCGCGATGGGGGTCACCATGGCGTTCATGCTGCTGATCCTGATCTAGGAACGTCGGCGGGCGGGACCATGACATCAGTCCCGCCCGTTCCGGCCCTGTACGGCGGCGTCAGGTCGTGAACGTGGGGTCGCCGCCGCGGACCGGGGTCGCCCGGCCCTTGGGCTCCTCCCAGTCCTCCTGGCGGCCGAGCGCGGTCAGGTCGAGGAAGGTGTAGGCGTTTCCCACATACTCGGTGCCCCGGCCGTAAACCGAGTAGGTGTGGAAGATCTCGTCGCCCTCGCGCAGGAAGCAGCTGTAGCCCGGCATCTCGCTGGATCGCTCGCCGCCGAGCAGGCCAGGTTCGGCCCGGTAGTTGTACTCCACCTGGCCGCGGGACTCATCCAGCGTGACCTGGTAGTCGTAGTTGAAGTCGCTGCCGTAGCTGGAGTACCACGGGACGGACCAGCCCCGCTCCTTGGCCATCGCGGCGATCTTGTCGTAGGGGGCGCGGGAGGCCAGCACGAAGGCCGTCTCCCTGGTCCCCATGTGGTCGATGATCCCCGTGGAGAGCTCGTCGATGGTGGCCGAGCAGCCCGGGCAGGGCTGATCCCAGTCCGGACCGAACATGACGTGCTGGACGATCAGCTGCCGCTGGCCGGAGAACAGTCCGGCCAGCGTGACCGGGCCGTCCGGACCCTCGAACACGTAGTCCTGGTCCACCTTGACCATCGGCAGCCTGCGCCGGCTGGCGTTGAGGGCGTCGTGGCCGCGGGTCAGTTCCTTCTCCTGCGCCAGCAGCCGGCGCCTGGCCTCGAGCCACTGCTCGCGCGAGGTGACATCGGGAAGACTCATCGAAACCTCCTGTGAACGGGTTCAGAACTTCTGACCGCCTGCACAGGTACGACGAACCGCTGAGACGAAAATGGACGGTTCGCGGCAGGAAACTTCACCCGGACTTCACTGGGGTAACAAACGCGGCCGCGCGCAAATCGGTATGATCGCGGCGCAACACGCTTTAACGTGCCCCATCACGAGAAGCCGGACTTCAGTGTTCTTCCCGGTGGCCACATGGGGACAGGCGTGATCATTCCGGTGGCCACATGGAGGTCGTTCCGTGACGACGGCACGATGGGCGCGCGCGGGCAGGCGGCTAGGCCTGCGCGGTCTGGTGGCGGCCACGGCGATGACGCTGGCCGCGACGGTGGCCGGAGGTGCCGCACCCCCGGCGGGTGCGTTGGCGTCGGCCGGCCACACCACGTCGTGCCGCCAGGCGGCCGGGCCGTTCAGCGTGCACGGCACCCAGGTGTTCGACCAGGGTGGTCAGGCCTTCGTCTCCTACGGGCTCACGGTGCCTGGCCTGCAGGTGCTGAACTGGCGGAAGTTCACCGGACTTGACCTGGCCAAGATCGCGGCGGACGCGGTGGACTGGTGCGCCAACACGGTCCGGTTGCAGCTGAGCCAGGACAATCTCTTCGGGCCGAACGGGACTGGCTTGGACCAGTCGTACCTGAATGCCGTCGAGTCCGAGGTGGCGCTGGCCGAGCGCTACCACCTGGTGGTGGTGCTCAACGACCAGACCGAGTTCGGGGGCGCCGTGGCGCGGAGCACCCAGCGGGGACCCACGGCCGCCACCGAGACGTTCTGGCAGGACATGGCCAGCCTTTACGGCCACGACCCGCAGGTGATCTTCGACCTGTTCAACGAGCCGCGGACCTACTCCGCCGGCATGTCGCAGGCGAGCAAGTGGCAGCTGTGGCTGAACGGAGGCTCGTTCGGGGGTACGTTCTACCCCTTTGGCATGGCCCAGCTAGCGGCCTACGTGCGGAACACCCTCGGCGCGCGGAACCTGTTCTGGGTCGAGGGCCCGGACAACTCCGACTCGTTCGCCGGGATGGTGACCTACGGCGCTCTGCTGAAGGTGAGCGGGGTCGTGTACGCCCTGCACCACCCGGCAGGCCCGCCCGGCACGGCCTCCTGGGACGCCGACTTCGGCTACCTGGTCACGATGGGCATCGCGCCCGTGGTAGACGGCGAGTGGACGAACTACGAGCCCGCGCAGACCGTGCACCCGGTGCCGGTGCGCAGCTCGTGCTGGCCAGACGCGCCGGCGAGCGTTCCGGAGTACCTGCAGTACCTGGCCGCGCACGGCATCGGCCTGAACGCCTACCAGCTCCAGCCGGGTTACCTGATCAAGTCCTACCGCGACCTGGCCTACCCCACCACGATGAACGGGCGCACCTGGAGCTGCCAGTCGAACCGGGAACCGCAGCCGGGCCAGGGCGCCGGATCCCTGCTCCTGGCCTGGTTCGGGCAGCAGAACGGCTAGGGCCTTCGGCGCCAGTCAGCGGGACCGGGCCTAGGTCAGGACCGGACAAGGCGGGCGATGGCTTCGGAGGCTTCCTTCACCTTCTCGCTGGCTTCGGGACCGCCGGTCTCGATGGCCTGGGTGACGCAGTGGCCGAGGTGGTCCTCGACCAGTCCGAGGGCCACCGCCTGCAGGGCCCGGGTCACCGCGGATACCTGGGTGAGGACGTCGATGCAGTAGGTGTCGTTCTCCACCATGCGCTGCAGCCCGCGCACCTGACCCTCGATCCGGCGCAGCCGCTTGAGGTAGGCGTCTTTGTCCTGGGTATACCCATGCATGACTCAACTGTAAGCGCTGGAACCGCCGCGGGGTAACCTCACGGCATGCGCGACGACACCATTGCGGCCTTTCTCGAGCAGCTGGCCGCGCGAGTTCCCGCCCCCGGCGGCGGCGCCACCGCCGCCCTGCACGCCGCGCAGGCCGCGGCGCTGCTGGCCATGGTCGCCCGGTACAGCGACGGGCCCCGCTACGACGCCGACCTGATAAACCGCATCGTGACCGAAGCCGACGGGCTGCGGGAGGACGCGCTGGCGCTGGCCGAGGCGGATGCCGAGGCGTTCCGCGCGGTCGCCGAGGCGTACCAGCTCCCCCGGGAGACCGAGGCTGAACGCCGGGATCGTTCGGCCTCAATATCTTCTGCCCTGGCCGGCGCGGCACGTCCGCCCGCCGACGTGGTGCGTACGGCGCTGCTGGTGATCAGCCTGGCCGAAGAGCTGCAGCCGGCCGGGAACCGCACCATGATCACCGACCTGGCCGCCGCGGCCGTGGCGGCCCGGGCCGCCGCGGTCACCGCGCGGCTCTTCATCGAGGTCAACCTGAAGGGGATCACGGATCCGGTGCTGCTGGACGAGTTCGGGGCCACGGCCGCGGTGGCGGACATGGTGGTGACCCGAGCTGACCAGATCGTCGCGGCGGTCCGCGCGGAGGTCAGCCGGTGAATTCCTTTGCCGGGGGCCGGCTGGCGGCGCGGGAACTGTCCGGGCGCCAGCTATCGGGACGCCAGCTGGCGGCGGAGATCCGGGCGGCGACGGCAGCCTTGGCGGCCGAGCTCACCGCCGCGGGCCTGCTGCCGCGGCTGGCGGTGGTCACGGCCACCGCCGACGAGGCCAGCGCCTGGTACGTCCGGTCCCTGACGCGGACGGCGGCCAAGGCCGGCATCGCCTGCGAGGTCACCGATTTGGTGCCTCATGCGCCCGAGCGGCCGGAGTCCCAGGAAGCTACCGTGGCCGGGATCCGGGCCGCGTTGACCACGCTGAGCGGCGACCCGGCGGTGCACGGGATCCTGCTGCAGACGCCGCTGCCGGGCGGCGCGCGGCTAGCGGAGCTGGCCTCTTTCATAGACCCGGCGAAAGACGTCGACGGCGCCAACCCGGTCTCGCTGGGCCGGCTGATGACCGGGCTGCCGGCCTTCGCGCCGGCTACGGCCGCGGCGGTGCTGGCGCTGCTCGACTATTACCAGGTGGCGCTGAGCGGGCGGCGGACGGTGGTGGTGGGCCGTTCGGCGGTCGTGGGCAAGCCGGTGGCGCAGTTGCTGATCGGTCGCGATGCCACGGTCACCGTCTGCCATTCGCGCACCGTGGACCTGGCCTCGGTTACCCGGGCTGCGGAGATCCTGGTGGTGGCGGCGGGGCGGGCCGGGCTGATCGGGCCGGAGCACGTCGCTGTTGGGGCCACGGTGATCGACGTCGGCACCAACGCCACGGCCGACGGCGGGCTGGCCGGGGACGTGGACCCGGCGGCGGCCGGCGTAGCGGCGGCGCTGAGCCCGGTGCCGGGCGGCGTCGGCCCGGTGACCACGGCCCTGCTGCTCCGGCACGTCACCGAGGCGGCTGCTGGCAGCCCTGGCTGGGGTTAGCCCTGGCTGGGGTTAGCCCTGGCTGGGGCGAGCGAGCCGAGCATGCTGCGGTAGACCGCGATCAGCGCCGCCTTCTGCTCGTCGCTGAGGCGGCTGTCGGCGCGGATGGCGTCCTCGGTCTCCGGGAGATCCTTTTGCTCGGGCGCCGTCCCGTCCGCGTTGGCGTCGGTCTTGCCGTCCGTGCTGGGGGAGGCCATCGCGTCTAGCAGGCCGGCCTGAGCGAGCATCGTCTCGGCGGAAAGGTTGAGCCCTTCGGAGATCGCCTTGAGCACCCGGACCGACGGCTGGTGCAGGCCCCGCTCGACCTGGCTGAGGTACGGATTAGACAGGCTGGTCAGCTCCGCGAGCTGGCGGAGCGACAGATTGGCCCGCTTGCGCTGTTCGCGGATGAAGGCGCCGAGCGCCTCCCGCTGTGCGTCCCACAGGTCCGTCATGGCGAACCTCCTTCTACGCTAAAGATAGTACGCGGCAGCACCGATGTTCCGGCGCTGCCGCGTGATGTTCCTGATCGTTCGGCAGAACGAGTCCCCGCCTGCGTACGGCGGGGCGGTGGCTTACTTGCTGGACGCGCCGTTCTCGGTGCCCGGCATCAGCGAGGTGGTCGCCTTGAGTACCTCTTCTGCGAACTTGCGCTGGCTGGCGAGCAGCTGCTCGGCGAAGTCGTAGGCGCTGGCCACGACGTCCTCGGGCTTGGGCAGCTTGTCGGCGCCCGGCACCTGCACCGAGGGGATCTTGGGGGTGATGGACTGAACGCTCTCGACCCAGGACTTGATCGCGTCGATGACGGTCTCCTGGCTCTTGCGGACGGTGTTCAGGAACTCGTCCTGCAGGTCCTGCGTGGGGGTGCTTGCCATTTTCCTGCCTCCTTTAGGCTTATGTGCTAACTATATCAAGCAAGCGGTTGAGGTGTCAAGCGGAATGCTTGGTAAAGTTAGCGAGCGGTTTCGGTCTCGGTCACGGTCAGAAACGGTTTCGGTCAGACGCGCTCGAAGATCACCGCGAACGCGGGCCGCAGTTCCGCCATGTCCTCGAGCCCTACGTCGGGCCGGACGTGTTCGTCGGCATCGACGATCGTGGTCTGGCCTCTCTTGCCCGGGATCTCGACGGGGAGGATCTGCTCGTTGAAGTAGCCCGCCGCCATCGCGGCCGCGGCGCGGCGGCGGCTCTCCGCGGCCAGCGCATCCTGGTCAGCCCGGGATATGCCGAAATCGGTGGCCACGTTCTCCGCGGTCACGCCCATATGGCAGGCGTCGAACGGATCGGCGAGCGCGCCGACCAGGGGGTCGAGCGCTTCGATACCGCGGCTCCCCCGGTGACGAGGGCGACCCGGCCGGTGAGTGGGCCCTTCGTGCTAAGCGGTGATAGGTCGGTGTCAGTTGACACCGCGTTCGCTCCTGTCTGCGTCTGGCCGTCGGCCGTCCCGCGCAACGGGTTACCGCCACGACGAATCGGGATACGGCGCCCGCGGCCGGATCACGCGGGACAGTCCGTTGGCCTTGGTGGCATCTATGTCATCAGGAACGTTACGGTCTCGTTACCCTGCGGGACATGCCCATAGGACCCTGGTCCTATGGGCATGTCCCGCAAGGGCGGGCGGAGCGAACTGGATCTGGAGCGCTAAGCAAAGTACGCGGGAGCTCCGGTGTTCCGGAACTGCCGCGTACTTTTGATCTGGCTGGGCCTAGCGGGCCTCGCCACGGATGGGCACCGCCGCGGGCACGGCGTGACCTTGCCTTACTTGGCGGCGGCCTTCGGCGTGGCGTCGCCATTGCCGGGCAGCAGCGGGGCAGTGGCCTTCACGACCTCGCCGGCGAACTTCCGCTGGCTGGTGAGCAGCTGCTCGGCGAAGTCGTAGCCGCTGGCCACGACGTCCTCCGGCTTGGGCAGCTTGTCCGCGAACGGAACGCTAACCGAGGGAACCTTCGGGGTGATGTTCTGGATGGTGTCCACCATGGTCTTGATCGCGTCGAGCGCGACCTCCTGGCTCTTGCGGACGGTGGACAGGAACTGGTCCTGCAGTTCCTGGGTAACGCTGCTGGTGCTGGCCATTGTCTTTGCCTCCTTGTGAGCTTCTACTGCTAACTATATCAAGCATGCTTGGGATGTCAAGCGAAGATGCTTTACATATATAGCGCAGGGCTAGTGGTGGCCGGGGTCGCCGACGCCTTAGTTAGTGCCGGTGCTCTTCGGCGCGCGGCGGGCGGTCGGGGGCTTCGGCGCGCTCTTGGCCGCTGCGGACCTCGGGGTACGGCTCGCGGGCGTGGCCTTCGGGCCAGGCTTCGCGGCGGCCGGCTTCGGCGCGCTCGTGGCCGCCGGGGCCTTCGGGGCTTCCGCCTGGGGGGCTGCACTCTCGGGGGCCTTGGGGGCCGCGGTCACGGGGGCCCTGGGGCCCGCGGTCACGGGGGCCGTGGGGGCCGCGGCCGTCGGAGCCTTGGGGGCCTCGGTCGCGGGGGCCTTCGGCTCGTTGTTGACCGCCGGGGCGGCGGACTCGACCTTGACCGCCGGGGCGGCAGGCTCGAACTTGACGGCCGGGGCCTTGGGCGCGGTCGGGACAGCAACGGGCTTCGGCGCGGTCTCGGCCACAGCGGCCGGCTTCGGTTCGCTCACAGCGGCCGGGGCCTTGGGCTGGCTCTCGGCGGCGTGGGCCTTGGGCTCACTGGCGGCCGCAACGGGCTTGGGCTCGGGCTTCGGCGTCGCGGGCACGACCGAAGCGGCCTTGGGCGCGCTCTTCGCGGCCGGAGCGGGGCTCTGGCCGTTGCCCGGAATCAGCGGCTCGGTCGCCTTCAGCAGGTCCTCGGCGAACTGCCGCTGGAGGGCGAGCAGGTGCTCGGCGAAGTCGTAACTGCTGGCCACGACGTCCTCCGGCTTGGGCAGCCGGTCCGCGAACGGCACGTTCACTGACGGCATCTTGGGCAGCCTGTCCGCGAGCGGCGCGTAGACAGACGGCAGTTTCGGGGTGACGGTCCTGACCGTCTCAACCCAGGTCTTGATCGCGCGAACCACGGTCTCCTGGCTCTTGCGTGTGGCGGCCAGGAACTCTTCCTGCAGGTCCCGCGTGGGGGTGCTAGCCATGGTATTTGCCTCCTCATACACTTTCCCTGCTAACTATACCAAGCAAGATTGAGATGTCAAGCAAGCGTGCTTGGCATACAAAGCAGCTGAGGCCGCCGCCCCGCCGAGGCGGCGGCACACGACTCCGCCTCTTCCGCGCGTAATCGTCATGGCATGCCCTCACTCTCCGGACTCTGGCAAAAAATGCACACGAGCACGGCACTATGACCAGAATGCGGCCGCCGCCCAGCAGTGGCGGCCCCCGAGTACCTCACAATCCCCATCAAAAGCCGCATAACGGGCCGCCCGCGCACGGGCGCGGATTCAATGAATGTGGCACTCTAGTGACTCTGACCCGAAAATGGGACCTGTAGTGGGCGTGCGGCAGCGGACCCTGAGTGTAGTGGCGGGTCAGGGCCTGCGGGAGCGGTATGGGTCAGGCGGGTTGTGCCTGGCCTAGGCCGTCGGGCTCGGGGTCGGGGAGGCGGCACAAGGTGACCTCGAAGCCCAGGGCGCCGAGCTTGCCGACGTGGTGGGCGACCTGGCGGCGCAGGTCAGCGCGCCGTTCGTAGTAGTCCGGGCCGAGGTCGGCGTAGCGCATGCCGGGGTTGGAGATCAGCTTGTGCAGGACTTTGAGCTGGGTGTTGCCGAGGGCGACCTGGGCTTTGGCCTTGCCGCGGCGGCGGGCGATGCGCCGGTAGCGGGCGCCTTCGCGGGTCTGGGTGCGGCCGGCCGCGATGGCGGTCTCGCCGAGCGTCCCGGCCAGGTACCGGTTGCCCTTCTTGGTCTTGGCCCGGCCCTTGCGGGCGCCGGACTGGTGGTCCAGCGGGGCGCGGCTGCCCCAGGAGACCAGGTGGGCGCCGGTGGCGAAACGGGTCATGTCCACGCCGGTCTCGGCGATGGCGTCCTGGGCGGCGCGCCGCCCCCAGCCGGGCATCGACTCGGCCTGCTGGAGCTGTTCCTCATACGGGGCCAGCAGCCGCTCGATCACCTCGGACAGCCCGCCGATGTCGGCGGTGACCCGGTCGATGCGCTCCAGCATGGTCTTGAGCAGGGCGGCGTGCTCGCCGGTGAAGAATTCCGCGCCCTCCAGCGCCTCCTCCAGCTCGGTGATCTTGCGGCGGGCGGCGGCGCGGGCCAGCTGGGCCAGCACCTTGGGGTTGCGTTCCCCGGCGATCAGGTGGTCCATGATGTCCCGGCCGGTCACCCCGTGCAGGTCGCTGAGCACGCAGGACAGCTTGATCGCCGCGCCCTCCAGCAGCTTCTCGGTGCGTTGCCTGTCCCGGGTGCGTTCTTCGATCAGGTCCCGCCGGTACCGGGTATGCAGCCGGATTACCCGGAACTCCGGGGTGGCCACGAAGCAGGAAGTGACCGCGCCGCGCTCGAAGCACGCTGCCAGCCAGCGGGAGTCCGCCGGGTCCCGCTTGGGCCGCCCGGGCAGGTTCTTGACCTGCTTGGCGTCCGCGAGCACGCACTCGAACCCCTCGGCCTCCAGCCGGTAAAACGGCCCCTTCCAGTAATCGCCCGTCGCCTCCATCACCACCGCGGGCACCTGCCAGCAGCGCAGCCAGTCCGCCAGCGCCAGCACCTCCTTCTTGGTGGTGCCGAAGGCCCGGGTCTCGGCCATCCGCCGCGCCGGGTCCTTATCCGAGGGCACCCGGATCGTCGCCACCAGCTGCGCCTTGCCGATATCGATGCCGCACACCCGGTCCCGGTACAGCGGCTCGTCGGTCACCTCATCCACGCCTGTCCCTCCTCCTGCCCGGTCCCGGGCTGTTACCCTGCGGACGGGTACCGCCCGGGGAACCGGAGGGCTAGCGGAAGAATCTGACCCGCGTGCTCGCAGCAACAATGAACAGCCCCTCAGGGATCCGGATCCCAGCGCCAGACTTTTGGACGGCCTCAACCGGCCAGAAACACAACGGCGTCACGGACGGTACCCGCAGCCATTTTCACGCCGGTACGGCGTCGGGGCAGCCGACATCATGACTTTTGGGTAGAGAGCCACATTCATTGACTATGGGAACCGCCGAGGCGGCGCGGCAGCGACGCGAGCACCATCGGGCCGGGCCGGCGGATGCGGACACGACCCGCCACCACGCCGGGCATGCGACCGGGCCAGGCCGGCGGATGCGGACACGACCCGCCACCACACCGGGCATGCGATCGAGCCGGGTACGGGAAGGCCAGCCACGTCTGGCTGATATTCGTGTTGACCGTGTTCTGGACGTGATACCTGGTCCGTTCGGCTTCATTGTTTCGACCCTGGCCATCCCGCTGCTCATCGCCGCCATCGGATCATCTTCCGGGGCACCGCCTACGCTTGCGCGGGCAGTTCGGCGACGGCGAAGAACGCGGGGTCCGGCTGGTCGAGAACCTGTTCGCGCTGTCGTCGGTGCTCCGCCGTTCGCGCCCGGCCGACCGCGTCAGCGTCCTCGCGCCGGTTAGCCCAGGCGAGCCGGGGTGAATGCATTGCCGGCACCGCTGTCTATGTAGTCCCGCAGGCTGGGCAGGTACTGGTCCCAGCCGGTCCGGCACATGTCGTAGCACTTAAGCCGTGGGCTCAGGCCTTCGTGCCGGAACCTCAGGCCGCAGTCGTCAAGATCTCGAACACCCGCGCCGGGGACGCGCTGAGGCGGACCTGGTTCGCGTAATCGTCGGTGGCCGTCATGGTTTCTCTCCCTATCTGTCGTGGCATCGGGGAGATAGACACCGGGCGGCCCGCTAACTGGGCGCCCCACTAGCCAAGAGGCAGGGCTAGCTAGGAGGCAGGCCGAAGCGGGGCAGCACCCTGCTCGTGAAGCGGGTCATCGCCTGGATCCGGCGGCCGCCGAGGGTGAGCACCAGCAGCCCGTTTGCCTGCGCGGCGTCGGCCCGTGGTTCCCGCAGGTAGGCACCGAAGGCAAGCTGGCCGTTGGCTCGGGTGAAGGCAAGTGAGTAGGTACGCCCGTCCCGGAACGCGATCGTCTTGAGGAAGCGGGCGATCGGGTCGCGGCCCTGATACTCCAGCGGTGCCGGCGGCATGGTCAGCCACGCGTCGTCGGTGAACAGGGCGATGTTGCCGTCCACGTCGCCGGTCTCGTAGGCGCGGGTGAGCCGATCGATGAGCTGCTTCTCGCTGGCGGACTGCGGTAGCGGGGGCGGTTCGGCTGGTTGGGGTAGCCCGTTGTGCATGCTGGCGCGGGCGCGCTTGAGCGCGCTGGTCACGGACTCCTCGGTGGAGCCGAGGATCTGGGCCGCCTCACTGGCCGCGAACCCGAGCACGTCGCGCAGGAGCAGGACCGCACGCTGCCGCGGCGGTAGCCGCTGTACCGCAACGATGAAGGCCAGCGAGATCGCTTCGCACCTCTCGTACCTGGCCTCGGGCCCGGGCTCGAAGTCGGCCAGGCCTTCCAGCAGGACATCCGGATAAGGCTCGAGCCAGGTCACCTCGCCGAGCCGGGACGGCTCAGGTAGCTGGGGTCCCGGTGGCAGGTTCATCCCCTGGCGCCGCCGGGCCGATCGCCGCACGTTCAGGCAGCGCGTGGTGGCGACCCGATACAGCCAGGTCCGGACAGACGCGCGTCCCTCGAAGCCGCCCAGCCCCTGCCAGGCCGCCAGCAGCGCGTCCTGCATCGCATCCTCGGCGTCCTGGAACGAACCCAAGATCCGGTAGCAGTGCACCTGCAGCTCTCGCTCGTAGGGGCCGACAAGCTGACGGAACGCCTCGCCGTCGCCCGCGCGGGCCAGGTCAAGCAGGTCCGCAGTCACAGCGATATCGTCGCATACTCGCGCCGTCCGATCCGCCCAGTTGACGGTCGCGCTGGTGTCTATCCCATCGACCGACAACCGAACGGAGACCTCCGATGTCCACGTACCTGTTCACCTTCCGCGCGCCGGTTCGTTACGCGCCTTCCGCCGACACCTTCGACGCCTGGTCGACCTGGCAGCTCGAGCTCGGCGCCCGCCTCAAGGACCGCGGCAACCCGGCGTTCGCCGCGGCGGCCCTGGGGGCTAGCGCGGCCGATACGACGCTCGGCGGCTACTCGCTGATCCGGGCCGGCAGCCTCGACGCGGCCGTGGCGCTGGCTCGCGGCTGCCCGCTGCTCAACCATGGCGGTGCCGTGGAGATCGGCGAGCTGGACAGCCATGATGAACGTTTCGATAACTGGCTTGACACGACGGGAACCCGTCATGACTGAGATGTCCGCCGTCGAAGTGAGCATGCACATTCCGGCGGCGCCCGAAGACGTCTTCCCCTACTTCACCGATCCCGCCCGTTACGTGCAGTGGATGGGCAGCGAAGCGCATCTGGAGCCGGTACCCGGCGGCGTCTACCGCATCCACATGCCCGACGGTTTCGCGGCCGCGGGCGAGTTTCTCCAGGTCAGTCAGCCGCGCCAGGTGGTCTTCACCTGGGGCTTCGCCGATGACGAGGCAGCGCAGCGCACCAAGCACAAGCCCGGCGAGGCGACCAGCGGAAGCGCCATGCCGCCCGGCAGCACGTGTGTCACCGTGACGCTCGACGAGGAGGACGGCGGTTCCCGCCTCACGCTACGGCATGAGAACCTGCCCAACCCTGATCTGCGCGAAGGCCACCTCGTCGCATGGAACACGTACCTGCCCAGGCTCGCCGTCCGTGTCACGGGTGGTGACCCTGGCGCCGACCCGCACTCCTAGAGCCAGGAAAAACTAGATGCCTCGATAAGCGGCAGACGGCATGATGACCGCGTGGATGGGACCTTCATTCCGGGGCTGCGGCTGGGCGGGCGAGTTCTACGCCGAGGCGGTGCGCCCGCTGCTTGACCAGGAGTTCCCCGGGCTCAGGTATGCGGCGGCGCTGCTCGGGCCGGGATCTGAAGTACTCGGCTTCGACACCGAGCGGTCCACCGACCATGACTGGGGGCCGCGGCTCCAGGTGTTCCTCGGCGCGGACGACGCGGAGCGGCCTTTGCCCGGGTCCCGGGCGCCGCCGGACTCGGCGCCAGCCTGGCCGCGGCGCTGTCCGCCACCGGCTGGCCGGACCGGGAGCGGCACCTCAGCCGGGCTTACCTGATCGCGGCCGAAGCGTACAACCGGCTGGGGCTCACCGAACCTCTCGGCACCAGCACCCGGCTCTTCTTCGACCGGCCCTACCAGGTCCTCGGCGCCGGGCGCTTCGCCGCCGCCCTAACCGCCGCGATCACGGATCCGGTGATCAGGCGGCTGCCGCCCACCGCTTGGCGAGGCGAACCGGGTTAAGCGGCCGAGTGCGGATCTTTGTTCCCGCTGACCATCATGAGACTCAGCTGCTACCGGATCGAGATATGTCGATGCCAGCGGTTCGTGGTACCCAGACCTAATGTTGGGGTATCTAGCGGTTAGCGGGGCGTCGAAGCATGCCCCGAACGCGTGCGGAGGTCGGCGATGCGACGCCTGTGGATGTCCTTGCTGCTCGTACCGGTCATAGCGGTGGCCGTGCCCACCGCAGCCTCGGCCTCGACGTCGGCGCCCGCGGCCCGGACGGCGTCGGCCCGCGCCCTTCAGCCAGGCATGAGCGGCGCCGCGGTCAAGGCGCTGCAACGGCGACTGGCCGCGCTGAAGTACTACCCGGGCTCGATCGACGGCCGGTTCGGCACCAATACCCTCGAGGCCGTGTGGGCGTTCGAGGAGGTACAGGGCCTGCCCGCGCACGACTACGTGACCTCCGCGATGCAGTGGGCGCTGGCCCACCCGCGGGCTCCCCGCGTGCTCGTGGCGCACGGCGGAGCCAACCGGGTCGAGGTCAGCCTGTCGCGCGAGGTTCTGGTCCTCTACCGCAACAACCGGGTCGAGCTGATCAGCCACGTATCGACCGGCGGCCACTACTACTACTGCTCCAACGGCGGCTGCGGATACGCCGTCACCCCGACCGGCAACTACCGGACCGTCGTGTTCATGCCTGGCTGGGTCGCGGTCCCGCTGGGCGAGATGTACAACCCGGTGTTCTTCATCGGCACCGCGTTCGCGATCCACGGCGACACCGACGTGCCGCTGGCGCCCGTCTCGCACGGTTGCGTCCGGATCCCGATGGACATCGCCGCGTTCTTCCACAAGCTGGTGACCGTTCCCGGCGAGCCGGTCTACATCCGCTAACCGGCGCTCGGCCAAGCCGGGGCGAGGAGCGCCAGCTGCGTGGGGATCATGAAGGGACCGATTGCGCGGGCTGGGCCTCGTGGACCAGGGCCAGCGAGCGGGACAGTTCGATGCAGCCGATGGTCACCGCGATCACGGCCACGATCTCGACCACAAGCAGCCACCCGCCGGTCCGCACGTCCTCGCCGAAGACGAACACGCCGAAGCAGGCGCTGATCAGCGCGTCGCCGAGGGTGAGCGGGGGCTGGACGGCGAGGAGCGAGCCCGCCTGCAGGCCGTTCTGCAGCAGGAACAGCGCGCCGACCCCGGCCACCGCGGTCCCGTACAGCTGCCAGGTGGAGAAGAACGGCCCGATGCCCTGCGGCAGGACCGCCACCGCGCTCTTCAGCAGCGTCGCCGTCAGTGCGTAACCGCAGGCGGCCGCCAGGCCGAACGCCGCCCCGCGCGCGTTCCCCCGCGTCCGCACGCCGACGGTGATCACCACCGCCTCGAAGGCGCCGGTGACGATCAGCGCTGCTGCCCACACTCGGGGACTGGCGTTCGTCCCGCCGCCGGACGGCGCGGCCGCCGCGAGCCCGGCCCCGAGGGCGACCGTGACCAGACCGACGGCCCACCAGGTCCGCTGCGGCAGCTTGCGGTGGGCCAGCCCGCTCGCCACCAGTAGTGTGAACGGGAGTTCGATGATGAAGATGGGCTGCACCAGCGCGACCGGGCCGGTGGCCAGCGCCGTGGCCTGGCAGACCGAGGCCACGATGACCAGGCCGATGCCCGCCAGCCATACCTTGCGCCTGATCAGGTAGCCGAACAGGGACAGGTGCAGCGCTTTAGCGGCTGGCGCAGTCGAGGCGGCCATCCGCTGCAAGACCGACGCCAGGCCGTTGAACAGCGCCGTAAGCAGCGCGAACAAAACCGACACCACCGCGGCATCTTAGCGGTATCAACCGCCAGGAAGGAAACGAGACGGGGCGGTCCCGGCCGGGACCGCCCCGTCTGGTTCTCGTGGGGTTGGGGCTAGGGTGCGGGGACCCGGAAGATGCGCAGCTGCAGGGCCAGGGTCGCGTAGTAGCCGACCAGCGCGGACAGCTCGACCAGGGCCTGCTCGCCGAGCACCGCCACCGCGGTGTCGTACTCCTGGTCGTCCAGGTCGGCGGTATTGGGGTCCGGGCCGGTCAGCGCCCGGACCACCGAGTACGCGACCTGCTCCTGCTTATCGTCGAAGCCAGGGTCCGCGCCGACCCGGAGCGCCTCGATTTCCGGCTCGGCCAGCCCGGCCTCGCGCCCGATCGGCTCGTGCGAGGCCCGTTCGTACGCGCTGTCCCAGGCGTGCGCCACCATCAGGATCGCCATCTCCCGGATCCGGGGCGGCAACTGAGTGCGGAACCTGATGGCCGCGCCGAGTTCCTGCAGCGCGTGACCGACGGGCGGCGCGTAGAGCATCGCGTTGAACGGCCCGGCCAGGCCGCCCGCGCCGCTGGAGAGGGCGACCGCACGGGGCCCCTGGCCGCGCGGGCCGCCCAGGATCTCGCGGTACAGGTCCAGCTGCTCGGTGGTCATCTCGTCGGAGGACAGGACAGCAAGGCGCATCGGCATTCCCTCGCTTTCTTCTCGAGGGGTATCTGCCCACCGTGGCCGGGGCATGCACCACGCCCCGTTCGGGATTAATGATTTTTAGCCGGCGCTGGTGCTCCTGCGGCGGGCTAGGGTGTCCACGGTGACGGCGGCGAGCAGGACCACCGCGGTCCAGATGTTCTGGGGCGCGGCGCCCAGGCCGAGCAGTTGCAGGCCGTTGTAGATCACCGCGACAATGATCCCGCCGAGGACCGCGCCCAGCATCTTGCCGCGGCCGCCGAACAGGCTGACGCCGCCGACGACCGCAGCGGCGACCGCCAACAGGACGTTGTTGCCGCCCGGGACGCCGGTGGAGATCGAGCCGAGGTAGGAGGTGTAGATGATGCCCATGATGCCCGCGGTCAGCCCGCAGAGCGTGAACGCGAGGACCCGGATCCGGCTGAGGTTGATTCCGGCCCGCCTGGATGCCTCGGCGTTGCCGCCGATGGCATAGACGTACCGGCCGAACCGGGTGCGGCCAAGCAGGAAGCTCCAGGCGACGACCACCACCAGGAGCAGCAGCACCACCCACGGCACGCCGTGCACCACGGTGAGGCCGACGCCGCGGTCCTTGTTCCCGATGAGCACGACGACCACGCCCGCGATCGCCATCACGACGATCTTCAGCACGGTGACGCTCAGCGGAGGCGCGGTGAGATTGCTCGCCCGCCTGCGGGTGTCGCGCACGAGGAACATCGTGCCGGCCAGCACCACGGCCACTATCATGACGATCCAGCTGGCCGCCGGGCTGAGGGCGCCGCCCTCGATATCCAACAGGACGGTGTTGAACAGCCGGATGCTTCCGCCGCCGGAGGGGGCGGCGGAGTCCATGACCTCCAGCAGCAGGCCGAACGCCAGCAGCTGGCCGGCCAGCGTAACCACGAAGGACGGCAGGCGGAGCCGGGTGACCATCACGCCCTCGAGTCCGCTGAAGATCGCGGGGACGGCCAGGCCGACCAGCACCGCCAGCGGCCACGGGGCGGGATTCGGCGGCAGCAGCAGCCAGCACGTGAACGTCGCGCCGAGGGCAGAGGTATAGCCGATCGACAGGTCGATCTCACCGAGCAGCAGGACGAACACCTCGGCCATGCCCAGCATGATGATAAAGGCGGCCTGCGTGGTCAGGTTGACCAGGTTGCCGGCGGACAGGAACAGGGAGCTGCGGGCCTGGAAGTATATGACGATGGCGACCAGGCCGAGGATGACCGGCAGGGCGCCGCTTTCGCCGTTGCGAACGCGGGAGAGCCAGATCTTGACGTACTCGCCCAGCGAATCCGCGATGACCTCGGGGGCGGTGCCCGCGGCGGCCTCGGACGCGATCTCGTCGGACTCGGTGGCCTCGGGTGGCGGCTCTTGGACGTCAGTGCTCACTGGAGCTCCCTGATGACTGCTCGGCCGGAACAGCGCCGAGGCGCTTGGAGGTACCGGTGGTCATGAGGTCGACGATCGACTCGGCGTCGTATTGCGACGCTGGCCCGACGGTGACCAGGTGGCCCAGGCGCAGTACGGCGATCCGGTCCGCGACCGACTGGACGTCGTTCAGGTTGTGCGAGATGACGATCACCGCGATGTCCTGGCTCTTCAGCCGTTTGATCAGGTCGAGCACGACGCGCGTCTGGGTGACGCCCAGGGCCGCGGTCGGCTCGTCCAGGATCACCAGCTTAGCCTGGCGCATCACGGCCCGGGCGACCGCGACCGCCTGCCGCTGGCCCCCGGACAGCGACCCCACCAGCTGGCGGACCGAGCGGACCGTGACCACCGACAGGTCGGCCAGCGTTTTCCTGGCGGTCTTCTCCATCCCGATCTCGTCCAGCTGAAAGCGCTTGGTCTCCTCATGGCCGAGGAACATATTCGCCACGATGTCCAGGTTGTCGGCCAGCGCGAGGTCCTGGTAGACGGTGGCGATGCCGAGATCGGTGGCGTCCTTCGGGGAGTGCAGGTGGACCGGGCGGCCCTGCCAGAGGATCTGACCTTCATCCTGCTGGTAGATGCCGGCGATCGTCTTGATCAGCGTGCTCTTGCCCGCCCCGTTGTCACCGACGACCGCCGTCACCTGACCGGGGGGGATGTCCAGGGTGATGTGGCTCAGCACGCGCACCGGGCCGAAGCTCTTGCCGATATCAACCAGGCGGAGCAGCGACCGGTCGCCATTGCCGGCCTCGGTGGCGGGAGCCTGGGCGAAGGCGCTTTCGGCTCGGGCGGCGGCCAGTTCGGCGTCGGCGGCGGCGGTTTCGGCTTGGGCCGCGGCGACCTCGGCTTGGACGGCGGCGACCTCGGCGGTATTTTCGTCACCGGCGGGGGTCGCGCTGGCGGGGGTTGCATGGTCAGGGCCGCTGGGCTCGGGGGCGTTAGGCTCGTGAGCCCGCGGATCCTGCTCGGAACCGGGCACCGCCCGGCCCGCGGTTGCGGGCCGGGCGCCTTCCGCGTCCGGAGTTGTCACCGGGCGCGCCTCCTTACGTTCAGCCAGCGGGCGCTCATTACGAGATCCCGGCGGCCTTGCAGTCGGCCGCGAACTGGCCGATACACAGCTGCGAGGCCTTCACGAAATTGTCCGCGATGACGGTCGATGCCATGTTGGTCGTGGTGACCCACACCGGCGTGCCCAGCACCGACGGCACTGAGGTGTTGGTCTTGGAGTCGGTGACCGAGCCGTTCACCAGGGTGCTCGGCGGGGTCTGGCCCGCGCGCAGGAACATGGCCAGCGCGACGGCCGCCTGGGCCTCGATGTAGATCGGCTTGTAGACGGTGCCGCACTGGTAGCCGGCCAGGATGTTCTGCAGCCCGATCGTGGTCGCGTCCTGCCCGGTGACCGGGAAGGTCTTGGGCTTGACGCCCACCCGCTGCAGGTAGGTGATGATCGGGGCGGCGTTCTCATCGTTCGGCGTGAGAACGGAGTTGATGTTCTTGTGCGCGGTGAACGCCTGCTGGAATTCGCTCTCCGCGACGGTCGGGGTCCAGGTCCCGGCGGGCTCGCCGACGTTGACGTACTTCCCGCTGGAGAAGAAGGGATTGAGCACCCCGAGATACCCCTGGGCGAACAGGGTGGCGTTGTTGTCGGTCGGGTCGCCCTTCATCACCAGCACGTTCGGCTTGGTGACGTGCCAGGCGGCGGCGCAGGCGGTGAATCCCTGGCCGATCTTCGTGCCGACGAGGACGTTGTTGAAGCTGACGTAGTAGTCGCGGCTGCCGCCCAGGGTCAGCCGGTCATAGTCGATGACCTTGGCCCCGTGCGACTTCGCGTAGGACTCGATCTGCGCTCCGGTCCCGGAGTCCAGCGGGTCCATGATCAGGACGCTGGCCCCCTTGGTGATGGCCGCCTGGGCGTCGGAAAGCTCGGTGGCGGGACTGCCCTGTGCGTTCTGCACGGAGAACTGCGAGGACGAAAGACCTGCCGCCGTCAGCGCCTGGGTCAGGTAGGGCGCGTCGAATTGCGTGTACCGGGCCGAGGTAACCGTGTCCGGGAGGATAGCGGCCACGTTGCCCTTGCCCGCTGCGGCCAGCGGCTTCAACGTGGACATGGCGGCGAAGGTCCGGTCCAGCTGCTTGAGCGAGATCGACACCGCGGCCGCAGAGCTGGAACTGCTCGCTGCCGGTGATGAACTGCTGCTAGTACTACTAGGGCTACTGCTGCTACTGCTGCAGGCTGCAGCGGCGAGGCACAAGGCCAGCGACACTGACGCTACAGCCCCTTTCCTGGCCATCTGAATCATATAAACCACCTTGCGTCTTTAAAAGGAAGGGCCGCATCCCAGGCATGCGGGATCCCCCTCCTGCCTGGCGATCTTCGCGACCTCAGTGTCTTAACACTAGACCCTAGAGCGCCAGAAATTAACGTGGCCTTAACATCGACGCCGTCCCGTGAAGATACCGTGAACGGTGATCTTTTCGTGCTTCTTTTGATTCGCGTTTGTCACCTGGACGTTATCTCCAGTCTTTTCGGGGGCGGCTCGGTAATTCCGGAGCCAGCCGGTAGCCAGCCCGCGGCTGGGTGAGGATGAGCGGCGCGCTCTCCTCCGCCTCGAGCTTAGCCCGCAGCCTCCGGACGTAGACGCGCAGGTACTCGGTCTCGGTCTCGTACCCGTGGCCCCACACCCGGCGGAGCAGGTGGGCATGGGTCAGCAGCTTGCCCCGGTTGACCGCGAGTTCGCGCAGCAGGGCGAACTCGGTCGGGGTCAGGTGCACCGGCTGGGCGTTCCGCGTCACCTGCTGCAGGGCCAGGTCGATGACGATGTCGCCAACCACGATGACCGGCGGCGCCTGTTCGGTCGGGGCGGCGGGCCGGGTGCGGCGCAGCGTCGCGGTGATCCGCGCCAGCAGTTCCTCGATGCTGAACGGTTTGGTCATGTAGTCGTCGGCGCCCATATGCAGGGCCGTCACCTTGTCCCGCTCGCCACCGCGGGCCGACACCACGATGATGGCAACCGGCGAGCGCTCGCGGATCTGGCGGCAGAGCTCGAAGCCATCGGCTTCGGGGAGCATCAGGTCGAGCAGGACGATGTCCGGGTCCTCGGTCTCCAGCAACTGAAGGGCCCGCATGCCGTCCACGCTTACGACGGTGTCGAAGCCGCGGACGGCCAGGTTGGACCGGATCAGGTCCACGATGTTGGGGTCGTCCTCCACCACCAGGGCGCAGGTCTTGCGGACGTCCTCAGTCATCGCTGTCATCCCGTGGTTCCCCGTGATCCTTCTGATGGTCGGCGCTGGCTTCGTGGTTTGCTGCGCGCGGGCCGGCCGTCCGGACGGCCTCGAGGACCTCGGCCTCGACCGGCAGGTACACGCCGAAGCAGGTGCCCTTGGGCCGCGCGGTCAGCTCGAGCCGGCCGCCGTGCGCCTGCACGATGCCCTTCGCGATGGACAGGCCCAGACCGGCTCCGGCGCTCTTCCTGCTAGCCCGTCCGTTGCCGGTCCCGTCGCTCGCCGCGGTCCCGTTGATCGTGGTCGCGTTGATCGTGGTCGCGGTCCCGTTGATCGTGGTCGCGGTCGCGTTGCTCGTGGTCGCTTGTGCGGTCGCGGTCGCGGTCGTGCGTGCGCGGCGGGCCGGCTCGAACGGCGCGGCGGCCAGTTCCGGCGGCATGCCCAGGCCGTCGTCGAGCACCCTGATCGCCACCTCGGCCGGTCCGGCCACGGCGGTTACCTGCACCCGGGTCCCCGGCGGGTTGTGCCCGAACGCGTTGTTCAGCAGGTTCACGAAGACCTGCTCCAGCCGGTCGTGGTCGGCCCATACCACGGGCAGGCCGACGTCGCAGGTCAGCTCGACCGACGGCGCGTTGTCCCGCGGCAGGCAGGCGATCGCGGCCTCGAGCACCAGCCGGATGTCGCACCAGTCCCGCTGCAGGCGCATGATGCCCGATTCGATTGCGGAGAAGTCGAGCAGGTCATCCACCAGCCGGCCGAGGCGCGCGGACTCGGCTGCTATCCGGTCCAGGAAGCGCTGCTGGGAGTCGCCGTCCCAGGTCACGTCCGGCTGTAGCAAGCTCGTCGCGTAGCCCCTGATGGCCGTCAGCGGGGTCCGCAGCTCGTGGCTGAGCCGGGACAGGAAGCCGCGCTGCAGTTCCTGCGACCGGCGCAGGGCCGCCGCCTCCTGGTGCGCGTGACCCGCCTCCTCGCGTTCGAGCGCGAGCCGCAGCGAGTTCGCCGCGTCCTCCATCAGCGCCGTCTCTTCCTTGGTGGGCGGCACGCGCCGCCAGGTCGCCAGCAGCACGGTGGGGCCGCCAGCCGCCATGAACGCCACCGCCCGGGCCCGGTGCCTGCGGCTGCTGCGCAGTTGCCTGGCCAAGCCGTCCGGATGCGAGCTGGACAGCGCTTCCCCGGCCATATCCCGCAGCGGGGGCGTGGCGGAGGCCGGTTCGGTACCGAGCGGCCCGGCGTAGGCCCGCCAGCGGGTCGGCTGGCCCGCAGGCTGGGTGATCAGCGCCACCTCTTCGGCCTGCAGGCCGTGGCGCAGCGACTGGACCGCGACGACCAGCCCCTCGCCGACGAGAACGGGACCCGCCAGCGTCTCCAGCATCTCCCTGATCGTCTCGAGCACGCGGTTTCTCATGGTCACCTGGTCCAGTAGCCGGTCTCGTTCTATCGCGCTGGCGGCGTAGCCCGCGTAGACGGTGACGAGGTCGAGCTCGTCTCGCTGCGGCGCGCCGTACTCAGTGCGAAAGACGGTGATCACGCCGCTGAGCCCGGTTGGCCCGAGCACGGGGACCGACCACGAGCTGGCCACCCTGACGGTCTTGACCAGATCGCGGAAGCTCCGCCGGGCCGCGCCGGCGCGCACTTTGTCGGCGATGACCGGGCGCTCGTCCGCCGCGGCCATGCCTACCGGCCCACCGGCGGGCCCGAACGGCAGCCTGGCCCACGGCTCCAGCTGACCGGGAGTGAAGCCGAGCGACGCGGCGCAGAAGAGGGTTCGGTCGCTGACCAGGTGAATGCACAGCCGCTCGCTGCTGAGCGCCGCCCCGAGCGCGGACAAGATCAGCGACAGGCTCGACGACGGGTCCGCCGAGACCAGCCGGTCGGTGAGCCCGTGCAGCCTGGTGAGCTGGCGGCGCGCAGAGGAGTCGATCTGCTGGCCGGAAAGCAGCGCCACCACCTCGTCGGGGTGGGTGTCGGCCGGACGCAGGTCCGCCACGATCCGGCCCTGGCGCAGCACCACGATACGGTCGGCGAGCCGGAACATCTGGTCGATGTCATGGCAGGCGAGCAAGATCGTGGTGCCCTGCTCCCGCAGGCTCATGATCAGCTCTTCGACCTGCGCTGATTCCTTGACACCGAGCGACGCGGTTGGTTCGTCGAGGGCCAGCAGCCGCGGCTTGCTGCCCATGGCGCGCGCCACCGCCACCAACTGCCGCTGGCCGCCGGACAGCCCGCGGACGCTGCGGGTGGTGTCCTTCAGCGGGATGTGCAGCTCGGCGAGCAACGCTGCGGTCGCCACGTGGAAGCGGGTATCCGACAGCAGGAGCCGCTTTGACTCCCGGCCGAGCATGATGTTGGCCGCGATGTCCAGGTTGTCGCACAGCGCCAGGTCCTGCCAGACCACGGCGACTCCCTGCCGGGCCGCGCTGGCCGGATCCGCTGGCACGCGCCTGCCGCCCAGGTAGATCTCGCCGCTCGCCGGGACCACGTCGCCGGCGATGCAGCGCACCAGGGTCGTCTTGCCCGCGCCGTTCTCGCCCGCCAGGGCGACGAGTTCGCCGCTCTGGACGCTCAAGCTGATGTCCTCCAGGGCGCGGAGCCGACCGTAGCTGAGGCTGAGCCCAGACACGTTCAGCAGCGGCGCCGCCCGGTTTCCCCTCCCTGCCGCCCCTTTCGCGTCAGCGGCGCGCGCCGGGTCAGCGGCGCGCACCGGGACCGCCGTGTTGACGGCAGCGTCCCGGACGGCGTTCCTGACGGAAGCCCGGGCAGGGACAACAGAACCGGTCATGCCGTCATTCTGTGGCCTCATCCGTGCACTTGGCCACAAAGTCCGCCCACCATGTCGACCTGACCAGGTATTTTCATGATTTTTAAATATTAAGCCGGCGTCGTATGGTGAGGCGTCGTCCGGTCCCTGGGTTGCTGACGGCGGGTTCGTCGTAGCCGGGCGTAGACGATGAGGCTTCAGCACCCTCACTTTCGTCCCGGGCGGCTCGGTGAGCGGGAAACACGCGCCGCGTCCGTCCCGTTTCCGCCAGCGCCCGCCCGAGCCGCGCGGAGCCGCCGCGCGGGCGGGGAGGATTATCACGATGGTGCCCTGCGGGGCGTCCAGGTCCGCAAGCGCGCCGGGATGCGTCACCATCCGCTCGCCGGGATCCTCAATGGTTTCGCAGCCGCCGGACTGGTTATCGAGCGCGTGGCCGGATCCGGTTCCCAGCCGGTCCTGATTACCCTCGCCGTCCGCGCCTGCAAGCCTTCGTGACGGTAAATTCCGTTGTGCCGTGCCGTACTCGCCCGCCAGGCTATGGTCCATGCTTGACCCGGAGTTCGTACTGGACGCCGCCGCCCGCGAGCGGCTGCTCGACCGGTTCGGGCCGGACGCGGAACCGTGGTGCGATGGCCTGGCCGGACTGGTCGCCGCGTACTGCCAGCGCTGGGGCCTGGAACTGGACGAGGCGCTGTCCGGCGGCACGTCGCGTGTCTTCCTCGGCCGCCAATGTGGCGCCAGGCCGGTGGTGCTCAAGCTGACGCCCGACCGGTCGATCGCCGAGTCCGAGGCGATCGCGCTGCGGGCGTGGGCGCGAACGCCGCACGCGGTGGACCTGCTCGGATCCGATCCGGAAGCCGGCGCGCTCCTCCTGGACAGGGTGACGCCAGGGACGAAGGCCGCCGCGTGGCCCGGGCTTCCGCCGTTCGACGACTTCGCCGAGCTGCTCGCCGGGCTCCGGGATGCTGACGGGCAGGACGTCGCGAGGCTGCGTTCAAGCGCGGAAGGCGTGGAGTTCATCTACGGCCTCATCGCCCGGCGGGCGCGCGATCCTTATGTGAGCAGGTTCGTACCGCCGGACATGATGGCGCGCGGCCACGCGCTCGCGCGCGAACTGACCGCCGGCACCGGCGACTGCGGGCTCGTGCACGGAGATCTGCACCTGTTCAACATCCTCGACGGCGGCCCGGCCCGCGGGCTGGTCGCGATCGACCCCCGACCGTCCTGCGGGGACCGGACATGGGACGCGATCGACATAGCCCTAGCCCGCGTCACCAGCGCGGACGAGCTAGACGACCGCATCAGCCGCATCACCGCTCTCGTCCCTGGCCTGAACGCGGGCCGTCTCCGCCGGTGGTGCCAGGCGACCGCCGTGATCAGCGTGGTCCAGCGCCTGTTCCGCTACCGGCATGACGGCGCAGTCCCCGACAAGTTCCTGCTCGACCTCGCCGCGAGCGCTTGCAAGAGGTTAAGAGGCCGGGGCCTGATCTCTGCGGTGGTCCGGCTTCGAGGGTGAGTCCGGTCTGGCCGAGGAATCCGGTGGTGAGGCCGGGGATCGCGGAGGGGAGCGCCGCTTCGGTGAGCTTCACGATCCGGCCGGATCTGGCGGCCCCGCTGGATCCGGCCGGATCTGGCGGCCCCGCTGGCATCAAGGCGCCCGGTACTTAGATGTCGAGATCATCTTCTGGCTACGCTTGCGGTTCAGCTCTGTCAGGCTTGAGGAAACCGTTAACTAGCGAAGGAGCGGGCTGTGCTTGTCGCGTTTTCGGTGACGCCGCTCGGCACCGGGGAAGCCGTTGGTGAGGTGGTGGCCGAAGCCGTCCGGGTCGTTCGGGACAGCGGGCTGCCGAACCAGACCGACGCCATGTTCACCACCATCGAAGGCGACTGGGTAGGGTTTTAATTAACTATTTTTCGGCGAACCTGCTATCCGCAGCACGGTAACTGCCTCTGAGCAGTAGAAAGGCCGTCCAGCAGGGAGGCCTGCTTGCAAGCCGCTAAGGCAACGCCGTCTCAACCGGTTCCCGTTGGGGTGTCCAGGCGGTTGCGGCGGCGATGGCCAGCCAGCACACCTCTTCACTAGTCGCAGCCTGTGTGCTCTCGGCAACGGCCTGGATGTGAGTCTTGATGAGCTTCCGCTCGCTTAGGAACCCTCCGGGGAGATGATGCCACCGGGCCTCGATCTCGGCCATCCGGTCGGCCGCTTCTAGCCGCTGGATGTACCGTTCGCCCGACTGGCCCTCACCGGCCAGGTATGCCTTGTTGGCCTGGTCCCAGTCGATGATGTCGCTGATGATGTCATGCATCGTCCGACTCCGCTTCTTCCCTGTTTGATCTGACAGTCTGGCTGTTAGGTCTGACAGCGCTCTGATGCGAAGACCCCCGAGCGTGGACGCTCAGGGGTCGCTTGGTTCGTCTGCGGCTACTTGTCCGCTTTTACCAGGCGTACCGGCGGGGGCCGCAGGTGCGGTCGTGGAGCCCGGCACGGCAGCACGCGCAGACGTTGCTGACGTGCTGGCTGAAGCAGGGGCACTGCTCGCAGTCGGGGCAGCGGCATTCGCCTAGCTTGTCGGTGAACTTGTAGGGCACTGAGCCGGCCGACCCGCCGGGGCCGGTGCCGGCGCGGCCCTCCGGGTGGTCCGCGGTCACTGCGGCCTCGGCGGTGGGGGCGGGGACGGCGGGTGCCCGTTCGGGCTGCGTCCCTGGGCGCTGCCGCCCCGGTCGGATGTTCCGGGTACCCGTCGGCATCCCGCAGGCCCACCAGCCAGTCCAGGCCCGCACCGGGCACGACCTTACCTGTCCGGCCCCCGGGGCGTGCTCCGGCCGTTGCGCCGCTGTCGGCGGGGGCGCGGGCGCGTCTTGCCTCACGTGCCGGTTCTTCCTTCGCGGCAAGGCCGGTTCCAGCGGGGCGGCCCCTGGGCCCGCCCCGCCGTGGTCGCGGTCCGGCGTCACCGGTCCCCTTCAACACCTCGAAGTCTGGCGAGAGCTGGGCCCTCGCACTCCGGGCACAGCCGCGCGACGAGGGTCCCGGCGAGGTCGCGGACGTCCTCCGGGTACTCGTGCGCGGACGGCACGGGCCGGGACTGCCGGGCCAGCTCCAGCCACCTACGGTCCAGCTCGCGGCGCTGCCGCGCCCGTTCCCGGGCCGCGCCCAGCGCAGCGCTGAGCGCTCTGGCGGAAGCGTGCGCGATCTCGTCGGCCCACAGGACCGCGACGAGGAACACCAGGATGAGCACCGCGTGCCAGGCACCGCCCAGCGCCAGGGCGACGCCCAGCACGGCCGCCCGCCTGTCCGACGGCCAGGCGCTCATCGGGCACCGCCCAGGCCAGGACCCGCCGCCAAGGCGGGGCCGATCATGACGGTCATCGCCCCGCGCGGGCTCCGGCCCGCCGTCACGCTCAGCGTGACCTTCTCCGTTTCCCGGCCGGGGCCGGTGCGGGGGACCCGTTCCACGGTGAACGGCAGCACCCCGGGCCGGGCCGCCTCGCTGCCCTCGGCACTGTCCCGTTTCAGCGCGCACGCCGCCAGGTACAGCACGTCGGCCCGCCGGGCCGCCTCGTCCAGCGCGATGCCCTTGCGGGCCGTGTCGGCGTCGGTCCAGGCGATGCAGTCGTGCACCACGGGGTCCACTAGAGCACCCGGGACATCAGCCCGGCCTCGTTGGCCGCCTGCGTCGGCACCGCCACCATGGGCGCCGCGCTGCCGACGCGGTCGGCAGGCACGGCGGGCGCTTCCCTTACAGTCGCCACGGCGCTCACCACGGGGCGCCGAGGATCGCGGAGGCCGCCATGACGACCTGCCCGGCGGCGAACGCGCGCGTTATCCAGGAAAACGCCAGCCGGGCAAGTTCCGGGAGACAGCTCATGGCCAGGATGCCACGCGACAACAGCGGCCCGCGCGTGCTATGGCCCGCCCGCGCACCCCTTGGCCAAGTTTTTACCGTTCCGGGGATACCTGTCGGCCTACCGGTGCCTTGACAGCCCACCCGGCACGGAGCGTTCATGAAGGATGCGCGAGCGTCGCGCGGCGCGGCACCAACCTCCTTGCCGACCGCGGCACGGCGCGCACGGCCACGGCTGGCACGCGGCCCTCGTCCGGGGAGCGTGCGGACGGCGGGCTCCGGACCGGGCGGGGACCTGGGACCGGGGAGGCGACGCCGACGCACGCGCCAGCCGGCCCACTCACCCGTCACGGCGGCCTGGCCCGCCCCTTCCCTGACGACCTTCCGCCTGCCCCCGTGTCCACTCCGGGGATGAAGGCGGCCTTGGCGTGCGCGGGGACCCGCACGGTTCACGCGCGGAAAGGCGACTGTGCGCATGACCTCGCTCGACCGCCAGCGTTCCACCGGGCAAACCCCCCGGACGATTGCCCGGCAGGCAACCCGGACCACCAGAACCGCCGACGCACCTGCCGCCCCCGACCTGGCCGTAGCCCCTGGTCAGCGGCGAAATGTACCTGCGGGAGGGGACCGGGGCTTATGACTGTGTCATCACATTCTCATACGCGCGGGGCAGGCACAGGCGCAGCTGTCGGCACCAGGGCGGCCCGGGACGAGGCAGCGGTGCTGTCCGTGGCCGGTCACCTGACCGACCGCGACCGTGAGCTTGTGCGCCTGGTGGCGCGGCACCGCGTGCTGACCACCGACCAGCTCGCCGCGCTCGCGTTCGGGAACATCACCACCGCCAGGCACCGCCTGGCGGTGCTCGTGCGCCTGGGCCTGCTGCGCCGCTTCTGGCCGCACCTTCAGACCGGCTCCGCGCCGTGGCACTACGTCCTCGGCACCATCGGCGCCGCGCTGCTCGGCCAGGAAGACCACGACGAGAAAAGATGGCTGCCGATGGTCCGCGCGGACCGGCAGCTTGCCCTCGAACGCTCCCAGCGCCTGGGACACATGACCGGCGCGTCGTGGTTCTTCGTCGCCCTGGCGCGGCACGCCCGCGAGCACGGCGGCGGTGAACTCCTGAAGTGGGACGGCGAAGGCGAAGCCTCCGACTACCTGTACGCCCGCAGCCGCGAACTCGGCCCGCGCCCCGACGGGCTCGGCGTCTGGGCGCAAGACGAAACCGACATCGCGTTCCTCCTCGAATACGACACCGGCACCGAGCACCTGCCCCAGCTCGTCGGCAAGCTCACTGGCTGCGCCGAGCAGGCCGGGACCAAGACCGCGCTCACGATGCCGCTCCTGTTCTGCTTCCCCACCGCGCGCCGCGAGCAGTCCGCCCGCAAGGCACTCGCCGCCACCGCCGCGTCCCTCGACCTCCAGATCGCGACCGCCGCCCTCGACCCGCGCGTCACCTGCCCGGCCTGCGGCCCGGCGTGGATGCCCTTGCACGGCGGCCACGCGCCGATGCGGCTCATCGACCTGGGCGGCGCACTCCCCGACCTCTGGCGCACCGAACCCGAACACGACGAGCAAGACCAGCACGAGCTAGACCCCGCCGAGACCGGGTGGGATGAAGTGGAGTCGGACCGCCTATGACCAGCCCCGTCACCCCCAGCTCACCGACAGGCGATTCCCCCAGCGTCCCGCACCCCTCGAACGAAACGTCACCGGCTGGGCCGTCGGCACCGCAGGCACCCAGTGAAGCAGACCCGCCGGGGAAGAAGGCGGATGACGTTTGCCGCCCCGACCAGGACCTTGGGCGGGTGTCACGAGAGCAGGGCCTCAGAGCGTGGGCTGCGGCGCTGGCGGCCACGCTGCCGCCGCTGACCAGCTCGCAGGCGGCGGCGGTGGCCAGGATCGCCGCGCGGCTCGACGCCCGCAACGGTCAGGAGCCAGCGGCGTAACGCTCTCCCGGCCCTGGTACCGGCGGCACCAGGAAGATGAAGGCTGCCCCCGCCGCGCGGACGTGCTCCCCGGCGGCCGACCTGACCGGCGGAAAATCCCAGGTCACCACAAGCTTGTGCTGACAATAGAAGCTGCGGGCCGCAGGACCGGTGTTAGCGGCCTATTTACCTGCACATAGGTCGCTGGAAATGAACAACACGCTCAACTGGGTGCGCGGGCCGGGGTGATGGTGTAGTTCCACTCGCCGTGCCAGTCATGCGGGGTGAGGTACTGCGCGGTCAGCGTCTTCATCTCGCGGTCGGTGATCTTGATGCCGCGCGGGTAGGTGCTGGTGTCGCGTTCGGCGCGGACGGTCAGGCCGGTGCGGGTGGTGGTTCCGGCGATGAGGTTCACGGCGACTTGGTGGCTGGTCAGGGGCTGCCCGGCCCAGTTCATCGAGATGTAGCTGAACAGCCGGTGCTCTATCTTGTTCCACTTGGACGTGCCCGGCGGCATGTGGCAGACCGTGATCGCCAGGCCGGTAGCGTCGGCGAGAGCAGCGAGTTCCTTCTTCCACAGCCGCAGCCGGTAGCCATTGGAGCCGCCCGCGTCGGCGGTGATCAGGAGCGACGCGGTACCGGGGTAAGCGATCGCGCCGACGCTGTCCCACCAGCGCCGGATGGTCTGGACGGCGAACTGGGCGGTGTCGCCGTCGCTGCCCACCGACACCCAGCCGGCGTCGGCGCCCAGGTCGTACACGCCATAGGGCACCGCCTTGCCCTGCTCGCCGGGGAAATCGTGGACATCAGCGCGGCGCGGGTCACCGGACGGGCGCCATTCGCGGCCCGCGCGGGCGTACCGGCCGATCAGCTCCTTCTTCTTCGCGTCCACGCTGATCACCGGCTCGTCGGCGGCCAGCGCCGCCGCGACGCGGCGGGCGATGTAGCGGAACTGGGCGTCGCGGTCCGGGTGCTGGCGGCCTTCCAGCGTCTTGGCGTTGCCCTGCAGGCTGTAATCCAGCGGCCCGGCCAGCAGCTTGCCGACACTGTGATGAGAGACCTGGTGCCCCTGGTTCCCCAGCTCGTCCGCCAGGTTCCTGGTGGACTTGGTGGTCCACCGGAGGCGGGTCATCGGATCGCCGCGGGTTTCCGGCTCCACCAGCGCGTCCAGGGCATCTAGCAGGCCCGTGTCGATACCGGTCAGCGGCTTGCGGCCGCCACCCGGCCGCCGCGCCCGCCCGCCCAGCGGCTCCGCGCCGCCATCCAGCTCATCCACCCCGGCGGTCACCGTCACCCGCGACACCCCGGCCGCCCGTGCCACCAGCGCGATGCCCCCATATCCCAGCGACCTGGCCTCAGCCGCCATCAGCAGCCGCCGCTGCCGCTCATCCAGATGAGGCAGGATCGTGTCAAACTTCGCCGCCAGCACCTGCTCATCGATCTCCATGACAATGGCCATACCAAAAGCATGATCCCGACATCAGAAGATGTACAAGTTAATTTAAGACAGGCCCTAGTGCCATGATTAACGGCAGCGCTCTTTGCGCGGCTCTAGCTGTCACGGAGCGCGACCGACCCTGTTGGCCTGACTGTGGCCAGACCGATCAGATCGCCGATTACGCGCGGCTGATATCTCGCCAGCTCGCCTACTTAGGCGCGCGCCGATCAGCCAGTTCTGTGTGTCCGGATAGCCACATACCCGTTGCCGCTGGCACTGCAAGCCCTTGGCATCACACAAAACGGTCTATGACACTGCAGACCCGCTGAACGGCCCGGGAAGGACACGGCCGTGAAATACGACTTCGGCCCTGACCCGCATCAAGTCCGGCCAGGAGGCTGAGGGTCCGGGGTTAGCCCGCTGCGCTCTGCGGTGGTGTCATGCCCGGCGATGACTGCTCGCTGGCGGGTGCGGCGGAATGGGTGGTGAGGGTTTTCTCGGCGGCGTCGACCACGCCGAGGTCGGCGCGGATGTGCAGTCCGGCTGCGGTGATGAGCAGCGACTCGACGGCTGTGGTGCTGGTGATGGCCCGGGCGTCGGCCAGGGCGTGCAGTTGGCGCAGCAGGTGGGCGCGCTGCCGGCTGAGCACGGCGGGCAGCGTGGCGGGGTCGGCGGAGCGGACAGCGGCCATGATCTTGAGGAAGAAGTCGTCGCGGTAGCCGCGGGCGGGGATGGCTGGCTCGGCGAGCCAGCGGTCGAGCTCGGCGCGGCCGGCCGGGGTGAGGCGGTGGATGACGCGGTCGGGCTTGACCTGCTGCGGCTGGCGCTGGGAGTCGATCAGGCCGTCGCGGGAGAGCCGGTCGAGTATCTGGTACAGGTGGCCGATGTTCAGCCCGCCCCACTGGTCGCCGACGGCCTGCTCGAAGCTGGTCTTGAGCTCGTAGCCGTGGGCTGGCTTGGCCGACAGCAGGGCCAGTACCGCGTGGTGCAGGGGCATGCGCCTTACCTTGCCGCTAGGTAACGATCCGGTGTCATCCTTGCATTGTCACTATGTAAGGGGTGAGCATAGTCCCAGCCCCCGGCCGGCGCCAGCCCGGGGACAGGCACGGCAGCGAGGGGTGCGGTGATGGGCAGGCTCGCCTGGTCGCAGGTGCGGTTCCGGCTGGCCCGGACGCTGGCGCTGATTACCGGGGTGCTGGTCGCGGCGACCGGGTTCACCGTGCTGACCGCGGCGTCGCAGACCGCGCAGCTGCGCACGGTCGGCACGGTGTCGGCGCACTTCGTGCCCGCCTACGACATCCTGGTCCGGCCGAGGGGGGCCAGGACCGCGGTGGAGAACCGGACCGGCACGGTGCAGCCGGATTTCCTGGCGGGCATTTACGGCGGGATCACGATGGCGCAGTACCACCAGATCCAGCAGGTGCCGGGGGTTCAGGTCGCCGCGCCGATAGCGATGGTCGGCTACACGCAGCTCGAGGCCGGCTTGTTCGTGCCGGTGCCCGCCGCCGCGCTGGCCGGGTCCGGCCGCCAGCTCTACCGGATCTCCACCACCTGGGTCAGCGGCAACGGCGCCAGCCGCGTCGCGCAGCCGCCGTCATACCTGTACGTGACGCCGCGTCCGCTCACGGGCGCTCCGAACGGCGGAACCCCGACCGACGGCACCGGACCGGGATGCAAGCTGACGGGGAACGTCATCCTGACACCGGGAACGAACCCGTTCGGCACGGCCGCGCAGTCCCACACAAGCTGCTGGTCCCGGGTGAACCAGTACGACCTGCCGGGGGTCCCCCACCCCGAGGCCGGCTACTACGTCAGCTGGACCATCCCGGTGCTGATCGCGGCCATCGACCCGGCCGCCGAGGCGAAGCTGGACGGGCTGGACAAGGCGGTTGTCTCCGGCAGTTACCTGAAGGAGAACGCCGGCGTTGACGGCGGTGTGCAATTGCCGGTACTGGCCTCCTCCGCCAGCGGCATGAACGAGTACGCGCAGACCACCGTGCAGCAGCTCACGGCACCGTCTGCGATGCCTGAGATGAACGCTGGCTGGGCGAGCGCGCAGGCCTCGGCTCCCGGCCGCACGGTGGCCACCGTGCGCACCACGGCCCAGCAGGCCTACGCCGCCGTGCTCAAGGGGCTTGGGACCAGCACGTTCAAGCCCGCAACAGGGGGCTCCTTCACGGGCACTTCCATCGCCGGCTACTGGTCCGTCGGCCCGGTGGACTACCAGCGCACTAAGGACGGGGCGCTGACACCGCGTCAGATGGTCAACCCCCCGTCGGTCTGGAACACCGGCAGCACGTTTCAGGTCGCCGTGGACGACGAGGACAGCCAGTACCGGACGGTGACCGCGCACGCCGTGAAGGCGACCGCGCGGGCCGCGCTGCCCGGCGGTTCCCCGGACGCCCTGATCAAGGTCGCTGGCGTGTTTGATCCAGCCAGGATCAGGTCGTTTGACCCGCTGTCGCGGGTGCCGCTGGGCGGGTACAAGCCGGTGGTCGCGGCGCCGGCTACCGCGGCCAGCCGCCGGGTGCTGCACGGGGGCGACCTGCTGCCCAGCCAGAACCTGGGTGGCCTGGTCAGCCAGCCGGTGAACCTGATCACCACGCTGGCGGCGCTGCCGGCGCTGGAGAACACCCAGGTCTACACCGGCGTGCCGGCCGCTGATCCGATCAGCGTGATCCGGGTCCGGGTCGCGGGCGTCACCGGGCCGGATCCGCTGTCGCGGGAGCGCGTCAACGCGGTCGCGCAGCAGATCGAGCAGCGCACCGGCCTGGACGTGGACGTCGTGGCCGGCTCCTCACCCTCACCGGTGACCATCGACCTGCCCGCGGGCAAGTCCGGGCAGCCGCCGCTGACCCTGACCGAGAACTGGGTGAAAAAGGGCGTCGCGGTGGCGATCCTGAACGCGGTGGATAAGACCAGCGTGGTGCTGTTCACGCTGATCCTGGTGGTGTGCGTGCTGTTCGTCGGCAACGCCGCTACCGCGGCGGTGCGCGGGCGGCGGCGCGAGCTGGGAGTGCTCGCCGCGCTCGGCTGGCGCCGGTCGCGGCTGTTCGCGACCGTGCTGGGCGAGCTGGCCGGGATCGGGCTTGCCGCCGGGCTGCTGGCCGCGGTGATCGCGGTGCCGGTCTCGGCCGCCCTCGGCCTGAGCGCCTCGCCGGGACGGGCGCTGCTGGCGGTGCCCGTCGCGATCGCGGTGGCCGTGGCCGGCGGCCTGGCGCCGGCCTGGCTGGCCGCCCGGGCCGACCCGGTCAGCTCGGTCCGGCCGCCGGTGCTCGCGGTCCGCCGCGCGCACCAGCCCCGCGGGATCACCTCGCTGGCGCTGCTCAACGTGGCCCGCACCCCCGGCCGCACCCTGATCGGGGTAGTCAGCCTGGCCACCGGCATCGCCGCGCTGACGCTGCTGACCGCAGTCACCTTCGCCTTCCGCGGGGTGGTCGTCGGATCGCTGCTCGGCGACGCCGTCGCGGTGCAGGTCAGAGGCGTTGACTACATCGCGGCCGGGGCGACGGTCGCACTCGGGGTGCTGGCCGTCGCCGACGTGGTGTTCCTGAACATCACAGAACGCGCAGCCGAGCTGGCCACCATCCGCAGCTTCGGCTGGCGGGACACCGCGCTGGCCCGGCTGGTGATCACCGAGGGCGCGATCATCGGCGTCGCCGGCTCGCTCAGCCGGCGCCGCAGCCGGGCTGGCAGCCGCCGCCTGGTTCGCCGGGCAGCTGCCCGCCGGGCTGCTGGCCATCGCAGCCGCCGCCGCAGCAGCCGGGATCATCATCACCGCCGCGGCCGCGCTGCTGCCCGCCGCGCTGCTGCGCCGCCTGCCCCTCGCCCACCTGCTAGCAGAGGAGTAACCGACATGGCTGCGAGTGCCCCCGGCAGCGGCGTACTTGAGCTGCGCGGCGTCTGCAAACGCTACGGCACCGGCCAGGGCGGGCAGGTGGTCGCCGCCGACAACGTCACCTTCACCATCGAGGCAGGCGCGTTCGTCGCGCTGACCGGCGCCTCAGGCTCGGGCAAGTCAACGATGCTGCACATGATCGGCGCGATCGAACGGCCCGACTCCGGCGTGATCATCAGCAACGGCACCGAAGTCACCGCCCTGCGCGGCGCCGCCCAGGCCGACTACCGGCGCACCATCGGCTTCGTCTTCCAGCGCTACAACCTCCTGCCCGGCCTGACCGCCCTGGACAACGTCATCGCACCAGTCCTGCCCTACCGCACCCGCTGGGACAAGCGCGACCGGGCCAGCCAGCTGCTGGCAGCAGTCGGCCTCGCCGGACGCGAACGCTCCCTGCCAGCACGAATGTCCGGCGGCGAACAGCAGCGCATCGCCATCGCCCGCGCCTTGATCAACACCCCCGCACTGCTGCTCGCCGACGAGCCAACCGGCAACCTCGACTCCGCCAACGCCACCGAGATCCTCGACCTGCTCGCCAGGCTCCGCGCCGAACACCACATGACAATCCTGCTCGCCTCCCACGACCCGCAGATCGCCGCCAGATCCGAACGCCTGATCCGGCTCCGCGACGGCGCAGTCATCGACGACATCCAGCTCACCAGGGACCGCCCGGTACAGGACATCATCCGGCACATAAGCCAGCTGGGCTGACTAACGCACCCGGCCCAGACAACCTGTTGATCAACAGGCGGCGACGACCAGGCCGCGGATGCGACAGCCCTAGCGAGATAGGCTCCGGGGACCGCAAAAGTCGCCTGGCACGGCACTGGTGCAGCCACTGGCGGAGGCCAAAGCGACCGCTTACTACCGCAGTCAGCGGAGGATCGGCCTGTCCTGAAGTCCACCCGAGCTCTGCGAGACAGAACGACCACATCTGCTTGCTGCTTATAAGTCAAGCCGACGCCGCAGACGGCGACCAGAATAAAGCGGGTCTTGCATGCAATTGCCCAGGGCCTTACTAACGGTCCGCCACGACACGGTCCATCAACCCGGGCGGACCGCGCAGGTGATGTCGGTGCGTGCAGCGCTGACCCAAGGCCGATCGGCCCTCCGTGTCCTCACCGCTGATACAACTCTTCTTCCGGGATACCCGGCGGCGGTTCGCTTCCTTCCCGCATGCCGAGGCGGCGGCGGGCGGAAAACAGCGAGCCACGGGCAGGCGTGACCGGGGCGAACTTGGCCAGGCCGGTCCCCGGCATGTCGATGTAGACCGACTCTATCTGGCCGCCGCGGAAGTAGGTCTCATGCCAAAAGCCGGTGCCGCCCCTGTCTCGCAGGAACTGCTGCCACCACTGCTGGTGCGGCAAGGACCGGGCCCAGCGCTCGAGGGAGTCGAAGTCACGCCAGTACTGACGCATTCCCGCATGCGGCGGGAACAGCGAGAACAGCAGGTTCTCGTGCAGCAGCAGACCGTCGGGCTGCGCTTCCACCGACTTGCGGATCTTCGGACCGAACGACATGAGGGTCCTCACGCCCCTCGGCTCGTTGACCCTCATCCCCAGGTAGATCACCACGAGGTCGGGGTAGGACGACAGGTCGGCCGTCGTCCGGTTCAGTGCGCGTGTCACAGGTCAACCATCCACGCTCATTGCGCGGCACCGCAACCCCGGCAGAACACGGACTTCACCGGCGGCCAGGCAAGCGCCTTACCAGAATTAATCCGGGCGGTCGCACAGCGACTTATCCGTGTGGCCGTCACATGCCGGGGACAGCGAGCAGATTGGCCCGTTCTGCGCGCCATCGCTGGACCCTGCCGATAAGGCCGCAACCGTACAGAACGGCGGTTATTGGTCGTGACCCGTCGAGCAGGGTTGATCACGTAATGACCAGTCCCAGCGGCGGCTCGCCGATGAGGCGCTCACCCGGAGTTCGGGCACCGAGTCACGAGCTCGCCCCTGAGACCCCGATCTGCGCCGACGAGGGCTGCCGACGCGGCCCCGGTCGAGGGCGATGTGCGCTACGATCGGGTCCCTGCTCCGGCGTATATTGTGCCGCGACCTGGCCTTCACCCGGATGACGTCCGGGGCGGCGATGAATTCCCGGTGGACCGGGCGTCTGCACCGGCAGACGATGATGGGGGCGCCCGGGGGGCGTCCCAGGCGAAGGAGCCACTCATGGCACGAGTCAGCACATACCTCAACTTCCAGGGCCAGACCGAGGAGGCGTTCGCCTTCTACGCCAAGACCTTCGGCACCGAGGTCACTATGCTCAGCCGCTACTCGGACATGCCCGCCGCCGGGCCCGGCGACCTGCCCGCTGAAGAGCGGAACCTCGTGCTGCACGCCGAGCTCCCGATCACCGGCGGCCACGTGCTGATGGCGACGGACATGCTCCGGTCGATGGGTCAGCAGACCCGTATCGGCAATAACACCACCCTCTGCCTCGACGTCGACGACAGAGACGAGGCCGACCGCCTGTACGGCGCCCTGTCCGAGGGCGGCTCGGAAGGATCCCCGATGGCCGACATGCCGTGGGGCTCCTACTGGGGCGTCATCCTGGACCGCTACGGCATCCGCTGGATGTTCAACCACACCCCGGCATCCTGAACGACCGACAGCCCCGACGTCTACGTGAAAGCGTCGCCGCGACACCTGCCCGGGGCAGAGCACCCCGATTACCTGTTCCTGCGCGGCCTCCCGGCCTTCGCAGACGATCTCCAGCCGCGCCGATCGCCCGGTTCTGGCTCATGGCCCCGGCGGCGTTCTTCACCGCGGGTTGCGGGCTAGCGACCGGGTCCTTGCGTCGGCTTGTGGCCGGACGGTGCTTTGATTGGTCCAGATTGCTTCTCGGTGCGCTGGCACAGGTGCGCGTGGCAATGACTGTGTTAGGGCTGAGTCTTGGCCAGGGCCTGGTCGAAGTCGGCGATCAGGTCCTGTGTTCCCTCGATGCCGCAGCTGACCCGGATCAGGTCGGCGGTGATGCCGAGCCTCTCCCGGTCCTCGGGGCTCATCCCGGCGTGCGAGGTGGTGGCCGGCCGGGTGATCAGCGTCTCCACGCCGCCCAGGCTCGGCGCCACGTACGGCAGCTGCACCGCGTCCAGGAGCGCCTGCGCGGCTGCCTCGCCGCCGACCAGCCGCAGGCTCAGCATGCCGCCGAACCCGGACAGCAGCTCCGCGGCGTGCTTGTGGTCCGGGTGGGAGGCGAGCCCAGGGTAGTTGACGGCGGCGACCTGCGGGTGGCCGGCGAGGAAGCCGGCCAGCGCGGTGGCGTTGCCGTTGTGGGCACGGACCCGCAGGGCGAGTGTCTTGATGCCGCGGGCGAGCAGGAACCCGGTGTGCGGGTCCAGGCTGCCGCCGTAGAGGTTGAGCGTCCTGCGCACCCGGTCGATCAGTTCCGCGCTGCCCATGACGGCCCCGGCCACCAGGTCGGAATGCCCGCCCAGGTACTTGGTGGCACTGTGGAAGCACAGGTCGAACCCGGCCTGCAGCGGCCGGAAGTTCACCGGGGTCGCGAACGTGTTGTCGATCACCGACAGCAGGCCCTCCCGGCGGGCGAAGTCCGCGATCTCGCGCAGCAGCCCGACCCGCATCAGCGGGTTGGTGATCGTCTCGACCAGGAACGCCCTGGTCTGCGGGGTACGCGCGGCGGCCCAGGTCCCGGGGCGGTGCACGTCGATGAAGCTGTATCGCCAGCCGAGGTCCCCGGCGCGCTGGGTGAGGAAGTCGTGGGTGCCGCCGTACAGGCAGTCGCTGGCCAGCAGGTGATCCCCGGCGCGCAGCACGCTCAGCAGCGTGGTCGTCACCGCCGCCATGCCCGACGCGGTCGCGACCGCTGCCTGCGCGCCCTCCAGGGCGGCCAGCTTGTCATGCAGGTACCGCTGAGACGGCGTGGAACTCAGCCGGATGTAAGGGATGTCGTGATACCCGGTCCCCGGGTCGACCGAGTACACCGTTCCCTGGTAGATCGGGTAGACCACCGAGCCTTCGGGTCCCGGCCGCCGTTCCCCGCCGTGGACCACCACGGTCTCCATCGACTCGCCCTGAGCGTGCATACCGAAGCTCCCATCGCGTACCGGCCAGTGAACTTAACGCCGAGCAGTAATGCGCATCGTAGTTACCGAACCATGTTCTCCTGGCGGGGCGGCAATCCTAGAGCCAACGGCGCAGAATTGGCTTGCCGGTGACGCCAGCCGAGTCGAACCGCTGCGCGAGCCGACCCGTGCCGCCACGACGGCAGCTCGGCGACGAAGCCGACCTCGAGGGCAGTCATGGACGCCACCCCGACTCTTACGGCGGGCACCGCGACGGTCGGCCCGCACGCCAGAGCAAGCGAACAGGGCTCAGCACGGGCGCAGAACATCCGTTCTTGCGGCGCTATGACCATCACGCCGACCCGTCAGCATCCGCGCCATATCGGCGGTTATCTTAAGTCGTTTTAGGAGAAGCCCTGGTCATGAGGGGTTTTTGCGTGGGAGACATGTCTCCCACGTGAGGTTCTGGGCGGGAACAAGAGCCAAAAGCGGCATCGAGAAGAGGAGAGCCGCTGGTCAGCGTAGGGCGCCTCACATCCGCTACGTCGGAGACAACACTTAAGATAATGTGTCCACCACGCAGGCCTATGGGTGCGTCAAGCTACATGAGAGACACCCCAAGACGGACTTAAGATAACGGCGGGTACGCGCGCGCCTTAAGTCACGTCGGCAGTTACGCTATGTGATCAGGTTGTCTGCGCTCCTCGCTGAGCTGTGCCGAATCGTCCACAGATAATTCAGCCGCTGGATGTTCAAATATCGAGGGCGGTAACAACCGGCCTCCGCCATGACCTAGACATCTAACAGGCGGGTCACGAGTGGGCTTGGTCGTCCTGCTTCTCGATCGCTGCCTCCAGCCGCCCAAGCTTCGAGTCGATCTGGCCCTCGTAGCCTGGCCGGATGTCCGCCTTCAGCACCAGCGAGACCCGCGACCCGAACGGGAGCACGGCCTCGGTGGCGCGCTTCACCACGTCGAAGCACTCGTCCCAGGTGGTGCCTTCGAGTTCAGTGAACATCGCCGACGTCCGGTGCGGCAGGCCGGAGTCTCGTACGATCTTCACCGCTGCGGCAACCGCATCGGAGACGGAACCGTCGGCGCGTCCGGTACCGGACGGAGCGACCGAGAACGCGACGATCATGACAGAGGGACCTCCTGTAGGTGTCCTGAGCTGCGGCGATGCCGTTCAGTGCTAACAGTGCGCTAAGCACACGATGTTCGTGAACATGGCGTCGGTCCGGTTGGGCAGCCCGCTCTCGCGGACGACCCGGACCGCCTCGGCGACGATCTCGCCGACGCCCTCACCCGTGCCGAGCGGCATAGCGTAATTGAGAAAGCGACAAGCATGCTGCCAGCGTAGCCCCGGGATGCCACAGCTTCACTGGTGACCTCGACGTCGACCTGGAGCGCGGGCTGGCAGGATGCTCGCCCTGCTTAACCTTGACCAACGCTGACGCGGCCTACGACATCGTCCAGGTCGGCGCTGCCCCTGCCTCGTTGGGCTGGCTGTATCACCAGGTGCTTGCCTCGCAGCGCCATCTTGAGCAGGTCTCGCTTTCCCTTGTAGTCGGCGGTGTCCCAGCGCTGCCGCCACTGCGCACGGCTTGTTCCCAGTGACTGCTGTGCTCCAGGGACGGGGCCGGGATCGGGGAGTGCGGCGCGTTCGGCCCGGAGGCTGGCGATGCGTTCATCGACTGGCTTGATGACCAGGTTGTAGTGGGCGAGGGTGATCTCGCCTCGTCCTAGGCGATCGGTGAGAGCTTCCGCCACCGCCTCAGCTTCAGCGATCTTGATGTCGAGTTGGACGGCTTCGCTGGCTGCCTCGTAGGCGGCGTGCTCGATCTCGTCGGTGTTACGCGTGTCCGACAAGATCTCAACCACGAGCGCGCGTGCCGCTGAATCCAGTGCCCGCTGATCCACTTCGGTCTTTCCGCACCCTCCCGAAGTGGGGTTGCACCAGTACGAGCGGCTTACCGATCCATCCGAGTACGGCTTGAGGCCGTTGCGGGGCCGACCGTGGAGGATATGGCCGCAGCCGGGCTGCCCGCAGACGGCGAAAGACGAGCAGAGGTAGTGCGGTGAACTCGGGCGTCCTCTCCGGCGTGCGGCGTAGATCGCGGTTGCCCGGTCGAAGTCTTCCTCGGAAACGATCGGATCACCTGGCAGGCGGCCAACGACGGACGTCAGGCCCGACGCTGGGTCCGTGTAGATGATCCTGCCGCAGTTCCGCTGGCGGGTGAGCAGCGTCTTTAGCGCCGGGCGCGCCCACGGCCTGCCCTGAGCCGTGGGAATCCCTCTCGCGTTCAGATCCGCGATCAGCGCGTCTTGCAGTTCGCCCGCCAGGAACCGGGCGGTCAGTTCCCGCAGGATGGCAGCCTCGTCCTCGCGGTGGGTGACGCGGTCGTCCTCGAAGCCGAAGGGTCGTGCTGAGCCGTTCGGCTCGCCGGCCATCGCCTTGAGCTTCTTCCCGCGGCCGCTCCTGGTGGACAGGCGGTCGGAGTAGTAGGCCGCGGCGTTGATCGCGTCGCGGAATGCCTTCTTGCCGTTCGGGGTCCGCAGGTCGTACTCGCTCTCGCTGTCCAGCACCAGGAGGCCGCGAGCGGCCACCCCGATCATCCGCTCGCCGTCCTTGGGCTGCCGGGTGAACCGCTCCAGGTCGAACACAATGAAGCCGCCAGACACACCGCGCTCAAGCCGCTCCATCAGCTCGTCCCACGCCGGACGCTCGATAGCTGGGTTCCACGCCGAGCGCCCGGGGTCAACCAGAACCTTGCCCTCCGCAAGACCGAGGTCGGCAAGGCGGACCCGGCACACCGACACCTGGCCCTCAGTCGACGGTTCGCGCTTCTCGTTGCGCTTGAGCTGACTGACGCGGGCGTAGATATCAATCGGCCGGTCTGAGCTGACAAGTTCGCCGGCCACGGTCTACCCGACCCTCTTGCGGCGCCAGGAGGAGATATTCGTGTGGTGCAGGCCCTCCCTGCGTAGCAGGGCACTGCGTTCTCCTGGTCCCGCGTTCTCGTACTCTTCGAGAACGCGGGCCTTGTACTCAGCGGTGAAGGTTCGGCGCTTCGACCATCTGGTGTCCGGCGCGCTAGGGGTGGACACCAGCCCGCCATGTGCGGCACGAGCCGCGATCACGTCCGCGATCGTCATCGTCGTGTCTGGCAGGTCTTCGCCTTCCGTTGAGACGATCCTGAGCCGACGGGTGACATCCGACCGCTCAGCGCGCTTAAGACTAGCCGGGTCGACGACGAGGCGTCGGCCGCGCAAGGCCATTTTCAACAGCTCGCGTTTTTCCGCCGTGTCGGCGTCATCCCACCGCTTTTGCCAGTGCTCCCGGCTTGGCTGCCGCGAAGCGCCTGGAGCTGTGTCGCCCAGCGCTTCGCGTTCGGCCTTGAGCTTGGCTTTGCGCTCATCCAGTGGCCGATTGGCGATGTCGTAGCGCGAGAGAGTGAGTTCTCCGCGCCCAAGGCGATCGGCCAGCGCTTCTGCGACACGTTCAGCCGCGGCGATGGCCAAGTCCCGCGCGGCTTCGCTCTCAAGTTCCCGGGTGACGGATTCGATCGCCTCGGCATGGCGAGAGTCAGACAGAATCTCCACAGCGATGGCTCCGGCCGCCTCATCCAAGCCACGCTGATCAACGCTGATCTTGGCGCAGCCCTTGCCGCTAGAAGACGGGCCGCACCTGTATTCACGGCGTACCGAACCGTCCTCGTACGGCTTCAGAGCCGCCACTGGGTGACCGGTGAGCGGTTTGCCACAGTCCGGACGGCCGCAGAAGGCTATCCCCGTGCATAGGTAGATCTCCGAGGGCGCCTCGCTGCCCCGGCGCGCGGCGTATATCGCGCATACCCGGTCGAAGTCGTCTTCGGTAATGATCGGCTTCCCCGGCAGATGCCCGGCAATGGACTTAACGTTTGTTTCCGTGTCGGTGTAGAGGATTCTCCCGCAGTTGCGCTCTCTGAGCAGAAGAAGTTGCAGGGATCGGACAGCCCAAGGCTTGCCCTTGCTGCTGAGGACGCCCCGTGCGTTGAGGTCACGTACCAGCGCGTGCTGCGTTTCTCCCGCCAAGAACCGCCTCGTCAGTTCCCGGATGATCTCGGCTTCGGCTTCGCGCACGGTCACGAAATCGTCTTCGAAGCCGAATGGACGGGTTGTAGTGTTCGGCTCCCCCGATAGTGCCTTGAGCCGCTTGCCGCGCCGGGCTCTGCTGGACAGGCGGTCGGAGTAGTAGGCGGCGGCGTTGATCGCGTCGCGGAACGCCTTCTTGCCGCTCGGCGCGGTCAGGTCGTACTCGCTCTCGCTGTCCAGCACGCCCAGGCCGCAGGCGGCCAGCTCGATCATCCGTTCGCCGTCCTTCGGCTGCCGGGTGAACCGCTCCAGGTCGAACACGATGAACCCGCCAGAAACGCCGCGCTCAAGTCGGTCCATCAGTTCATCCCACGCCGGGCGCTTAACGGCCGGGTCCCAGGCCGAACGCCCCGGATCAACCAGAACCTTGCCCTCCGGAAGATCAAGGTCGGCGAGCCTCAGGCGGCAGATCGCGACCTGCCCGCCCGTGGACGGCTCGTTCTTTTTCTGGGACGAGACCATGGCGGTGGTCAAGCGGGCCGTGGACGCCGTCGCGGCCAAGGCGCCGCGGGTCAGCCTGGTCCTCAAGGCGGACATCAGGCCGGGCGTGACCGGCGCGCTCACCGCCAAGGTCGAAGCCGTGGAGCGCTACCTGCAGGCCTGAGGGCACCGGGGCCTCACCAGGCTCGCAGGCCCGGAGCTCGCGGCACCGGGGCGGCACCCGGCTACCGGCCGCGGGCTAGCGGACGCCGACGAGGCGGAGCAGGGCCGCGGTGGCCGCGGCGGCGATGACAATCACCAGGAACGGCGCCTTGCGCCAGGCCAGGATGCCGCCGACCAGGACCCCGGTCGGGCGGGCGAAACCGGCGAAGCCGTGACCTTCGGTCAGCGCGGTGGTGGCCACCAGGGCCGCGAGCATGATCACGGCGGCGGCCTCGAGCAGCTTTCCGGCCCGGGGCGGGAAGCTGATCCGCGCCCGTAGCAGCTGGCCGGACAGCCGGAGCGCGTACGTTCCGGCGGCCAGGGTGGCCATCCCGGCCACGACCAGCGTGGTGTCCTTCACCGGGCCTCCACAGGGTGCTCACCGGACGGCTGCTGGCGGACCAGCAGGAGCACCGCCACGAGGGCGAGCAGCACGGGCAGGCCGGCGGGCAGGAACGGCGTGGCGGCCAGCGCGATGGCCGCCCCGGCCAGGGCGGCGCGGAGCGTCATCCGGTCCCGCAGGTCCGGGACGATCAGGGCCAGGATCACCGCCGGGAACATCGCATCCAGGCCGAACGCGCCCGTGTCATGCACCGCGGAGCCGATCAGCGCACCGAGGACGGCGCCGCCGGGCCAGCAGATCAGCACGCCGAGGCCGCAGGCCCAGTAGGCGGCCCGCTTGCGCTCCGGATCGTCCTGGGCCAGGGCGAAGACCACGCTCTCGTCGTTCATCAGGTGGGTGCCGACGATCCGCCGCCAGCCCCGGCCGGTCACCTCGGGCCCGGTGATGTCGGGCCCGGTGATGTCGGGTAGGGCCAGGCCGTACGGCAGGTGGCGGGCGTTCACCAGGAGGCCGGCCAGCGCCGCCGCAATGGGGTTCCCGCCCGCGGCGACGATCCCGATGAACAGGAACTCCGAGGCGCCGGCCAGCACGAGCACGCTTTGTGCGGCGGGCAGCCACAGCGGGAAACCGGAGGCGACCGCGATGGCCCCGTAGGACAGGCCGATGAACAAGACGGCCAGGCAAGTGAGCGCGATGTCGCGAAGGACTTCGCGCCCTAGAGTTCTGCCTATCGAACCCATGGAGCTTATTCTGGACACCAACCCGTCGTTCGTCAAAACGAACGGATGAACTTATATGACGAACACTGAGCCCGCCGGACCGCCCGCCGGGCAGGCGAAGGCGCCGCTCGAGCTCATCGCGGCCTCGCTGCGCCGCGAGCGCCGCCGGTCCGGACTATCGCTTACCGAAGTCGCCCGCCGGGCCGGGATCGCCAAGTCCACGCTGTCCCAGCTGGAATCGGGCACCGGCAATCCCAGCCTGGAGACGCTGTGGGCCATCTGCGTCGCGCTGGACGCGCCCTTCTCCCGGCTGCTCGACCCGCCCCAGCCGCACATCCTGCTGATCCGGGCCGACGAGGGGCCCACGGTCGCCGCGGCCGAAGCGGACTACCAGGCCACGCTGCTCGCCGCCTGCCCACCCGGGGCCCGGCGCGACGTCTACCGGATCCAGGCCGAACCCGGGCACGCACGCGCCTCCGAGCCGCACATGCCTGGCGTGGTGGAACACGTGGTGATCGGCTCCGGCCGCGCCCTGGTCGGGGTGGCCGGCGAGCCGACCGAACTCGGCCCTGGCGACTACCTCCGCTACCCGGGCGACGTACCGCACGTGTTCGAGGCCCTGGAGCCCCGAACCCAGGCCGTGCTGGTCTCAGAGCACAGCTAGGCTTCCGCCGGGATCTGGTCGATGAGGGCGGCCAGGCCCGCCTCGTCCAGCAGGTCGGCGGGACGGACCGTCTGGTCGTGGGCGACGTAGTAGAACGCCGCCCGGACCGCCGCCACCGGCACCCCGGCCAGCGCCGCCCAGGCCAGGCGGTAGGCGGCGAGCTGGACGGAAACCGCATGCCGTTCGGCCTCGGACCTGGGCGGCTGGCCGGTCTTCCAGTCGACCACGTTGTAGCCGCCCCCGGGGGCGTCGGCGAACACCGCGTCGATCCGGCCGCGGACCAGCCGGTCGCCGACCAGGGACTCGAACGGCACCTCGACCGCCTGCGGCCAGCGATCCGCCCACTCGCCGTGCTCGAACCGGGACCTGAGCTCGGCGAGATCCCCCTCGGCGGGCGACTCGTCGTCGGTCGGCCCGAACAGGTCACTGTCGTCGATGAGCATCTGCTGGCCGTACCGCTGCTCCAGCCACTGGTGGAAGGCCGTGCCCCGGCGTGCCTGGCTGGCCGGCGGGCGCGGCATGGGCCTGCGGACCTGCCGCGCGAGCTCGGCCGGGTCCCGGGCCAGCGCCACCAGCGACGACACCGAGAGCCGGGCAGGCAGCGCCACCTGGGTCACGCCGTCACCCCGGCGCTGCGCCCGCTCGGCCAGCAGCAGCCCGGCGTCCCGGTCCCAGGCCGCCACCAGGGTCTGGTCGTCGGGGCGCAGCTCCTCGGGGACAACGGGCTCACCGGCGGCAGCAGCCGCTTCTACCACCATGGCCGCGGCCTCGCGGACCGCCTCGTAGTGCCGGCCCGCCGGGGTGGCCGGCCAGTCCGCTGCCTCCACGGCGGCGAGCAGGGGGTTCTCCTCGTCGGGCGCGGGCGCGGGCGCCCACGCCGAGACCTGTGCCGCGCCGGACCGACGGACCTCCTCGAGGAAGGGCGACGGGCCGAGGCGGCTGGTCCCGCCCTCCCCCCACCAGTAACCCGAACATCCCAGCCAGAACGCAGCCCGGGTGGCCGCTACGTACATCAGCCGGCGCTCCTCGGCCAGGTCCCTGGCCGAGCACGCCTCGCTGAAGGAGTCGAGGGAGGAGGCGTCGAGCCCGAGGAGTTCGGGCAGGTCCCCCGCGTCCCCGCGCAGGCCGAACGGGATCAGCCGGGGGTTCTCGGTCCACCGCGTGGACACCCGGGGACGGGCCGGGAACACCTGGGAGCGCTCCCCCACCGCCAGGCCGGGCACGAACACGGCTGGCCACTGCAGGCCCTTGGCCGCGTGCACGGTCAGTAGCTTGACCGAGTCCGACTCCCCCACCCGGCCGGTCTCCAGGCCGAACTCCTCCTGCTGGGCCGCGGCCAGGTAGGCCAGGAACGCGCCGAGCGTCGGCTCAGCCCCAAAGGACCCAAAACCCCCGGACACGCCCTCGCCGGTAAACGCGTCCGCCACGTCGGTGAAGGCGTCCAGATCGGCCCGCGCCGCGACCGGATCGACGCCGGGCCGCGCGGCGACCTCGATGTCCAGGCCGAGCACGCGCTCCGCCTCGGCGGTCAGGTCGGCGAGCGGCCGTCCGATGTGCGCGCGCAGCCGCCGCAGTTCACCCGCCAGCGCGTGCATCCGCGCGTAGCCGACCCGCGAGTAAGCACCGGGCTCACCCAGGTCATCGAGCGCCTCGACCAGGCTGCCGGTCTCCGCGGTCAGGTCGGTGATCGCCTCTGCCAGCGCGTCCGCGGCATCCTGGCCTGGACGCCCCGGCGGCTCGGCGGGGGCCGCCGGACGGTCACCCTCGCCGCGGGCCAGCGCCCGGGCGCGGTGGCCGAGCGCGACCAGGTCACGCGGCCCGATCCGCCAGCGCGGCCCGGTGAGCAGCCGGGCCAGCGCGTCCGAAGCGCCCGCGTCGTGCAGCACCCGCAGCGTCGCCACCACGTCCTGCACCTCGGGCACGACGAGCAGGCCGCCGAGTCCCACCACCTCGACCGGGACGCCGCGGGCCTCGATGGCGTGCCGCAGCGGCACGAACTGCGCCCGTTTCCGGCACAGCACGGCGATGTCCGACGGCCGCACGCCGCTGGTCCGCCGGTCCGGCCCCGCGGGTCCTTGGGTCCACGGCTGCCCGTCGGGCGCGCACCCGGATTCGGACCCAGAGACCCCAGATTGCGCGAGCAGTGCGGCGACCTGCGCGGCCACCCACTCGGCCTCGTCCAGGACCGTGTCCAGCAGGGCACACGCCACCATCCCCCGCCCGGACCGATCCGGCGCGGACACCAGCCGGGGCACATCGGGCGCCTCGTACCGCAATTCCTCCTGGATCGCCGCGGCCGCGTCGAGCACCTGCGCGGAATTGCGGAAGCTGGTCGACAACTGCAGCACCGGGGCCGGGCCGGACGGCGCCGAGGCCCCGAACGGCCGCACCCGGGCCACCACGGGGAAGTCGGCGGTGAATCGCCGCAGGTTGCCCGCACTTGCGCCGCGCCAGCCGTAGATGGATTGGCACGGGTCGCCGACCGCGGTCACCGGATGCCCGCCGCCGAACAGCGCCTGCAGCAGCACGAGCTGGGCGTGGCTGGTGTCCTGGTACTCATCGAGCAGGACCACCTGATAGCGGGCACGCTCGGCCGCCCCGACCTCCGGGTGCTTACTGGCGATCCGGGCCGCGAGGGCGACCTGATCGGAGTGGTCGAGCACCTCGCGCGCCGCCTTGGCGGCCGCGTACCGGCTGACCAGCGGCAAGAGCTGCTCTCTGGCCCGCTGGGTAGCAATTATCTTCCGAACGGACTGGGTTATCCGCCCCGGCAACGCATCCTGCTCGGCGGTGAGCCACAGGCCGACGGCGGTGACGTCCCCGGTGTCGCGCAAGTGCTCGGATAGGTCGCCGGCCAGCTCGAGCACGGCCGCGGTCACCGTCTGCGGGGTCCAGGTGACCTCGTCCATCGGCCCGTCGTAAGCGGTCACGATCTGCGCGGCGAGCTGCCAGGACAGCGCGGGGGTGATCAGCCGCATGGACGGCTCGAGCCCCTCGCGCAGGGCGTTGTCGCTGACCAGCCGCCCCGCGTAGGCGTGATAGGTGCCGATCACCGGATCCCCGCCGAACGGGTCCCCTGCCTCGCCGGTTCCGGCCGGCCCGGGGCCCGCCAGCCCGGTGCCGCCCAGTCCCGCCCCCTCCAGGCCCGCCCGGCGCAGCCGTTCCAGGCGGGAGCGCACCCGGTCGGCGAACTCGGCCGCGGCCTTCCTGGTGAAGGTGAGTCCGAGCACCCGGTCCGGGCGGACCATCCCGTTGGCGACCAGCCAGACCAGCCGCGCCGCCATCGTCTCGCTCTTGCCCGAGCCCGCGCCCGCAATGACCGCCAGCGGGCCGAGCGGCGCGGAGATCACCGCCGCCTGTTCCGGTGTCGGCTCGGGCAGCCGGAGCAGTCGGGCCAGCTGGGTTGGCCCGATCTGACTAGCCCCGTCCCTGACCGTGGTCACCCCAACATTCCAGCAGAGACCACTGACATTCCGTGCCGGAACCCCCCAATGGCGGCCGCCGTTCAGAAGGTAACGGGGATGGAGGCCGCCATGGAACGGGGCGAACTTGACCAGATCGAACGGGTTATCAATCACGAGCTCAGGGAGCGCTTCCTCGCGGGCGCGGTGGAGCGGGCCGTGCTGCTGCAGCACAGCGACGACCCGGCGATCCAGCCGGGTCAGCTGCTGGTGCGGGTGTTCGTCCCGCCCCCGGACCACCCGGAGGACTACGAGCAGGCCCTCGCCGAATGGCAGGCTGCCCACCAGGCGGGGATGGACAAACTCCGGCGGGAGCTCTCGCTGCGGCTCCCCGCGGCCCGGCTGCTCGAGTTCACCTTCGACGACTCCGGGACGGCCACGCCGCGGATCGCGATGCCCGACGACGGGTCGCTAGCCGCCGAGCAGCTGTCTGGCCGCGAGATCGTGACGACCGCCCTGTCCCTGCTCCGTGCCAACTACGTGTTCCCTGAGCTCGCCGAGCAGGCCGCCACCGCAGTTGAGGCGCGGCTAGCCGCCGGCGAGTACGACCACCTGGACGAGATCACCCTCACCGAACTGGTGACTAGCCACCTGCGGGAAGTCTGCGAGGACAAGCACCTGAGGTTGCGGCTCGGCGGCGGGCCAGGCCCTGGCGGTCCCGGACCCGGCGGTCCCGGTCCCGGCGGTCCCGGACCTCGCCCAGGGCCGGATCGAGATCCCAGGGGTCACGAGGCGAGACGGCTCGCGATGCGGCAGATGGGCCGGCTGGATAACTTCGGCATCCGCCGGGTCGAGCGGCTGGACGGCAACATCGGCTTCCTCGACTTGCACCGGGTCCCCATCCCGGCCAACGCGGGCCCGGCCATCGCCGCGGCGATGGAGCTCGTGGCCGGCACCTACGCGCTCATCATCGACCTGCGGCACAACCATGGCGGCTCCCCGGAGGGCGTGGTCTTCTGGTGCAGCTATCTGTTCGATGAGCGGCCAGTTCACTTCAACGACATCTTCCACGCCGACACCGGCGAGACCAGGCAGTTCTGGGCGCTGCCCTACCTGCCGGGCACCCGTTACCTCGACCGGCCGGTCTACGTGCTGACCAGCAGCCATACCTTCTCCGGCGGCGAGGACTTCTGCTACACGCTGCAGGCGCTCGGCCGAGCCGAGGTGATCGGCGAGACCACCGGCGGCGGCGCGCATCCGACCCGCCCGTTCCCGATCAGCGCCGCGGTGCACATCGCGATACCGTTCGCCCGTTCGGTCAACCCGGTCACCGGGACGAACTGGCAGGGCACCGGCGTGGTGCCGGATGTCGCCGTGCCCGAGGCGCTGGCCTACGACGTCGCGTACGCCAAGGCGCTCAGGCACGTACTGGCTATGGACGACTTGTTCCCGCCCATCGCGGACGAGGCGCGCGACGCGCTGGCCGCGCTGTCGGCCACGGCGTCTGCGGTCACGGAGTTACCTGCTCGCCCTCGGGGTTGACCGGGCAGCAGGAGGCGACCGGGCAGGTGCGGCAGCCGGGGTTCACCCTGGCCTCGAAGACCGGCCCGGCCATGCCGGCCGCGACGGTCTCCACGAGGTCCTTGGCCCAGCCCGGCTCGGGATCGTCGGCCAGCGCGCCCTGCCGCTGCACCTTGGCCCGCAGGGTCACCCCGGCCGCCTTGCCGACCTGGACGAGCTCCGCCCCGCCCGGCTCGGCCAGGCCGAACCGCTCGAACGCCCCGAGCAGCACCGCCAGCTGGTAGACACCGAGCTGTGGGTGCCGGCCGAGCTCGTCCTCGCGAGGCGCGCTGCCGCCAGTCTTCAGGTCGATGACGACCGCGCGACCCTGATCGTCTGCTTCCAGCCGGTCCACCCGGCCGGTGATCTCGACCTGGCCGATCCGGACCTTGAGCGCCTGCTCCACCGCGATCAGCTCGCGCGGATTCGCGGCGTGCCAGTCGAGGAACCGGCGGACCATGCGCTCGGCCAGGGCCCGCTGCTTAGCGCTGTACCAGGCGCTCCCGAAGTCAAGATGGTGCCAGATTTCGTCGATGCGATCAGCCACGGCCCGTTCGGTCGCACCGGAGGCAGCCAGCACGGCGGCCGCGTGAATAACGGTGCCGAGGTGGCGCAGGACATCCGTTCGCCCGGCACCGACCGCCGCCTCGAGCAGCCAGCGCAGCCCGCACCTGGTGAACGACTCGACCTGGGAGGGGGACAGCCGGACCGCCTCGCCCTCGGTCACGATCGGGCCGTCGTCGGACAGCCTGGTCAGCGCGTACCACTCGCGCGGGTGGGCGGCGCGGACCCCGGCGGCGGCCAGCCGGGCCAGCTGGGCCGCCGCGGCCTGCCGGACGGCCGGCGGGTGCCCCGTGTCAGCCGCGGCCCGGCGCAGGTCGGCGACCAGCGCGGGCATGGACAGCCAGCGGTGCCCCCCTTGGGCGTCGGCGACCCGCTCGACCGGGATGTCATCGCCCGCCAGCTCGGTCAGGAAACGGGACGGTCGCTGGTCGGTGTCCTCGCCGCCCGCCGCGGTGACCACGAGCCGCCGCCGGGCCCGGGTGACCGCCACGTAGAACAGTCGCCGTTCCTCGGCCAGCAGCTTGGCCGCCAGCATGGCGGCGTCCACATCCGCGCCGAGCCCGCTGCCTTGCCACCGATCCGGGCCGACCGCCTCGGAAAGCTCGTCGACACCGAGCAGGGATCCGCGCAGCCGCAGGTCGGGCCAGGTCTCCTCCTGAACGCCCGCGACCACCACGACATCCCACTCCAGGCCCTTAGACCGGTGCGCGGTCAGGATGCGGACGCAGTCCTCCCTGACGGCCCGCTCGGCCAGCGTGTCACCGACGATCTCCTGGCCGGACAGGCTCTCGGCGAACAAGCCGGGGGCGCCCGGCGGCATGCTGTCGGCAAAGTGCGCGGCCTGGTCGAACAAGGCCAGCACCGCGTCCAGGTCCCGGTCTGCGGCCGCCCCGGCCGGGCCGCCCGCCGCGCTGACCTGCTGCCACTGCCCGGCGAGGCCGGAGGCGTCCCAGATGGCCCACAGCACGTCCTCGGCGCTGCTTCCGGCCTTGATGGCCGCCCGGGCCACTGCGAGCAGCCGAGCGACGCGCTTGGCCGGCTCGGCCACCCGGTCGGGCACCACGGCTAGGTCCCGCGGGTCGAGCAGAGCCGCCGCGAGCATGTCCCCGCCCCCCGAGGTTCTCGGGCTTCCTGGGTTTCCCGGGGTTCCTGGGGTTCTCGGGTCGGGATCGGCGTCGGCCAGCAGGTGCAGGGAGCGGCGCAGGCGGCGCAGGCCGAGGGCGTCGGTCCCGCCGAGCGGTCCGCAGAGCAGCTCGGCGGCAGTCTGCTCGTCGAGCTCGGGCGGCCGCAGCGCGCAGCGCAGCAGCATGAGCAGCGGCCGGGTACCCGGCTCGTCGGCCAGCGGCAGCTCGTCGCCGGCCACGGCGACCGGCACGTTGGCCGCCGTCAGCGCCCGCCGCAGCAGCGGCACCTGCCTGGTCGCCGAGCGCACCAGGACGGCCATCGACGACCAGGGCACTCCGTCCGCCAGGTGGGCGCGGCGCAGCGTGTCGGCGACCAGCGCGGCCTCCTGGGTCGAACTGTCCGCGACCAGGATGCGGACTTCGCCGGCCGGGGCGCCGGGGACCGGAACCAGGTCACGGTGACTGCCCGAACCGCCGCGGACCCTGCTGCCTTGGGCAGGGCCGCCTTGGGCAGGGCCGCCTGAGGCGGGGCCGCCTGGCGTCGGGCCGCCGGGCGCGGCCGGGGCGGCGGGCGCGGCCGGGGCGGCGGGCGCGGCCGGGGCGGCGGGCAGCCGCCGGGCCACCCGGCGAGACGCGGCCAGCAGCACCGGGCCGCTGCGGCGGCAGGCACGCAGCGCCACCACCGGCGCGGGGTGGCCGTCCGCGGTGCGGAACCGGTCGGGGAACTCGGTGAGTGCGCGCACGTCGGCGCCCCGGAAGGCGTAGATGGACTGGTCCGGGTCGCCGACCGCGATCAGCTCACGGCCGTCCCCGGCCAGCGCCATCAGCAGCGACTCCTGGGCCGGGTCGCTGTCCTGGTACTCATCGACCAGCACCACGTCGTACGCGCCGCGCTCGCGCTGCCTGGTCTCCTCGCGGCCGAGCAGGGCGGCGGCGATGCGGACGATCTCCGCGTAGTCGTAGGCGGGGACCGGCGCGAGGTCGAAGCGCGCCGCGTACCGGTCGAGGAACGCAGCGGCCGCCATCCAGTCGTCGCGGTCCCGCTGCTTGCCCAGCTGGCGCAGCCCTCGGCCGTCCAGGCCGCGCTCGGCGGCGCGCAGCAGCAGGTCGCGCACCTCCTCGGCGAAGCCCCGGGTGGCCAGGGCCGGCCGGAGCCGCTCGGGCCAGCGGGTGCCGCCGTCCTGGGCCTCGCCGCGCAGCATGCGGCGCACCTCGAGCAGCTGCTCGGGCGCGGAAAGCAGCCGCGGCGGCTCGTCGCCGGCGAGCACGAACTCACGGCGGGCCAGCGCGTAGGCGTAGCTGTGGAAGGTCACCGCCAGCGGCTCGCGGGTGGTCCGGCGCAGCCGGGCGGTGATGCGCTCGCGTAGCTCGGCCGCCGCCTTGCGGCTGAAGGTCAGCACCAGGATCCGCTCGGGAGCGATACCGCGCCGCTCGATCCGGTCGGCCACGGCGGCCACGATCGTGGTCGTCTTGCCGGTGCCAGGCCCGGCCAGCACCAGCAGCGGGCCGCCGGCGTGATCCACCACCTGCTGCTGCGCCTGGTCCAGGCGCGGCGCCGAGGCCGCGGGCAAAGGCCGGCGGACGAGGCGGTACGCGGGTGCGTGGGAGGAGTCCATCAGTACCGCATTCCAGCAGACGCCACTGACATTTCGCGGCTGATCCGCCGAACACGCAGCGTGTCGCGGCGAGGCCGGCCTGCCGGGCTACGAGGGCGCGGATCCGTCGGGTCCCGTAGCCCAGCGGGCACGACGCATGTCCACCCGGACGGGCGGGCGGGCCGAGCGGAGCGGCGTTCCTTCGGCCAGGTAGTGCTCGAGCGCCATGCCGTCGTGGCCGGGGGCGGGGGTGCCGTCGGAGTGGATCACCCGCCACCACGCCACCGCGCCGCCGTAGACGGCCATCACCCGGCCGACCTGGCGGGGGCCCTGACCGTCGCCCAGATACTCCGCGATGTCGCCGTAGGACATCACCCGGCCGGGCGGGATCGAGTCCACCACGTCGAGCACGTGGCTGGCGAAGTCGTCGACCGGCAGTGATCCGCTGTCGCCTGCGGGTCGGGCTGTCACCAGTCCGCCCGGCCCGGTGAGCGGCGGAGCACGACCAGCTGAATCCCGGCGGCGGCGGTCAGCGCCAGCGAGGTCAGCGCGAGGAGCGCGAACAGGACGAGCTGTCCGGACCCCCGCGAGCGGACCGGCGCCTGCACGGCCACGCCGCGATACCTGGTGGTGGCCGCCAGACCGGCCTCGGTGGTCCGAGCGCCCGCTAGTTCCCCGGCCATGGCCAGGGCGGCGGCCGCGTCCACGATGCCGAACCCCATCTGGCTGTCGTAGCCCTTGGACGGCCGGTCCGTGGTCGTCGAGGTCAGCGCGATGGACACCAGCTTGGGGGCGAGTCCGGGATACCTCGACTTGATCAGCGCGGCGACTCCGGCCACGAGCGCGCAGGCCGGGCTGGTGCCGCTGACCCACCAGTACTGCCCGTCCCGCCCCTGGGCGGGCACCGACACCCCGGGCGCCGCCACCTGGACGGAGAGGTTGTCGCTGGAGAAGCCGGCCACCGCGCCGCTCGACTCCACGGCCCCGACGCTGATCACGCCGGGATAGTTGGCGGGGAAAGACTCGGGTGCCTCGCCGCGGCCCGAGGCGGCCGGGCCGCCCGAGTTCCCGGCCGAGGCGATCACCACCACGCCGCGGTCATAGGCCTTCTGCAGTTCTTTCCTGACCGCGCTGCTCGGCGCGCTGTAGCCGATCGACATGCTGATGACCCGTGCGCCGTGTGTCACCGCGTAGGCGATCCCGTTGGCCAGCGACTGCTGGATGGCCGTCTCCGGCTCCCGCTCGTACTTGCCGTAGTGCGGATCGGCGCGATCCGGGATCACCCGGATCGACAGGATCCGGGCCTGGGGCGCGATGCCGATGACCCCGCTGAGGCCTCCGTCATGGCCATGCCCGGCGATCAGCGACGCCATCCAGGTACCGTGCACGCCCCAGTCCTTGCTGGCCGGGCTCGTGGTCACGCCCGTGTAGTCCGGACCGGTGATAACCGATCCGGCCAGGTCGCTGACGTCCGGGTTCACCCCGCTGTCGATCACCGCGACGGTCACCCCGGCGCCCCGGGTCACCGACCACGCCGCTTCGGCGTTCAGCATGCTCAGTACCCACTGCTGGTTGTCCCTGATGCCGTCGGCGGCAGCCGAGCTCGCGAACTCTCCCATTTCCTGTCTTTGCTGCCGCACCGCGGCGCTGGCCGGGCCGGGCAGGGCGGCCAGCGAAACCACGCCCAACGCGGCCAGCAGGGCGAGGCCCGGACGCCACCCCTGGTTCAGCATCCGGGCGAGCCCGGGCAGTGCGGAGGGGCGGGATTGGCGGCGAGCGCGTTCGCGACGGAATGCGCGACACCAACAGCCATGCTGGTCATCTCGGCGTCGGAGTACGTGTCACGGGTCACCGGGACCCGCGGCCGGCTGTCGGAGTACCCCGCGGCGTACATCACGACATACGGTCCAGCCGTGAAGCTGGCGGAGATCTGCCTGTTGTAGTCGTACAGCCCGGCGGCCGCGCCCTTGAACCTGACCACCAGGACGCCGGCCGACAGCCGGGCAGCGCCCGCCACGTCGCGCGCCGCCGTCGCCAGCCGCGCCTGGGACAGGCCGCTGCCGGCGCTGACGGCCGCGGATGCGGTCGGCAGCACCGCTATGCCGACGGTCATCACGTAGCTCCGGGTGGCATCGATGTAGGTCGCGCGCAGCACCGCCTCGCACCCGTTCCTGCGCAGCACCGCGCCCGCCGCCGCGCTGGTCACGGCCCTGGCACAATCGGATACCTGCGGCGCGATACTGACCCGCAGCGCGTCCAGGTTAAGCGCCGCGTCCTGGAGCACCTGGGCGGAAAGCGGGTAGGAGACCGAGGCCGGGAAGATCTGCCCGGCGGGCATCGTCTGCCAGCGGCGCATGACTTCCCACGCCTCAATCTGGCGCTGCTGGCTCGCCGTGAACTGCCTGGGCAGCAACTGGATGGCCACCCCGGTCATCGAGACGGCGAACCCCACGAAGCCGAGGATCAGGGCGAGGATGGCAGCGGCACGGCGGCCCCGCCCCGGAGAGCCGCCGTGATGCCGGCGGCCAACGTCCGTCCCGTCGGCATACATCCCGTCACCGTGCATCCCGTTGCCTTGGCCCCGGTTACCGTATACCCCGGACACGCCGCGCCACTGATCACCGCGTGCCTCGGGATCCGCCGTCACAAGGAGAATGGTAGGGCTATATTCGGGCGTCTTGACTAGCCGGAGGGATTAATGCCCTGGTTTGACCTGCCATTGGACCAGTTGCGTGAATATCGCACGGATACCGCGGAGCCGCCAGAACTTGACTCGTGGTGGCAGCTGCGCCTGGCGCAGGCCCGCGCCGCGGCGAGCCCGCCCGCGCTGACCAGGTACGAAGCCGACATCTACGCGCCGGTCGAGGTGTATGACGCGGAGTTCTCCGGAGCGGGCGGCGACCGCATCAGGGCGTGGTACCTGCGACCCGCGGGCGCGGACGGGCGGACGCCCCTGGTGGTGAAGTTCATCGGCTACGGCGGGGGGCGCGGCATGCCCGCCGAGCACGCGCTGCTGCCCGCGCTCGGCTACCCCGTGTTCGTGATGGACACCCGCGGCCAGGGCGGGCGGTGGACGACCGGCGCGACCGGCGACCAGCCGGGCGAACCGGCCGCGGGCCCGGAGAACGCCAAGGTGATGACCAGGGGGATTACCCGGCCGGAAGGCTACTACTACACCCGCCTGTTCACCGACGCCGTGCTGGCGGTCGAGGCGGCCAGCGAGCTGGCCGGCGCGCCCCGGGTAGCGGTGAGCGGCATCAGCCAGGGCGGCGGGCTCGCGCTGGCCACCGCCGCGCTGGTCCCGCAGGTGGTCGCGGTGTGCCATGCGGACGTGCCGTTCCTGTGCGACATCCAGCGCGCCATCACGCTGGCCCCGGACGCGCCGTACACCGAGGTGCCCGAGTTCCTCGCGCACAACGTGGACTTGATCCCGGCGGCGCTCGACACCCTGCGGTACGTGGACTGTGCCCTGCTGGCACGCCGGATCACCGCGCGATGCCTGCTCAGCGTGGGCCTGATGGACACGATCTGCCCGCCGTCCACGGTGTTCGCCGCGTACAACGAGATCACCGCGGGCAAGGACGTGTCGGTTCACCCGTTCACCGGCCATGTGGTCCCGACGGCGCACGTCGAACGCCAGCTCCGCCACCTGAGGGACTTCCTGCGCTGAGCCGCGCGGGGAAAGGCGCGCGCTCGCGGATACCTCACCAGTCTCGCTAGTACCTAATTAGATCATTTATTCGAAAATGTGAAAATTTACCGGGGAGGATTTGGGCTCTCGGGAGAGTTTTGTGCACTAAATCCTCCCCGAAGCCCCGATCCTCCCCGATCTTTTAGCGATAGAGCGCACCACGGCGCGCTTAGGCATCACAGCGCGCACAGGCATCACGAACGGATGGGGGACTAGCGCGATCGTGACATCGACGTCATCGGTCATCTGGGCATTTGGCGAACAACCACTAAGGTGACCGGTAACGGCGCTATGGACACCTGTGGGGAGGTCCTTGGTGACTGAAGGGAACGGGCACACAATCGACCCGGCCGGCGACGCTCGCCGCGCCCTGCAGGCGGTCGTGGCGGAGCACGGGCCGGAGGCCCTGTCGAACGCGGTCATCATGGACGGCATCTGCCAGGCCCGGCTGAGCAACCTGCCCGGCGAGGCCACCCTCATCGGCAGCGCGGCCCGGACCGACGTGCCGGCGATGCTCCGGGACCTGATTCCCCGGCTGGGCAATTACGGCGCGATCCAGTCCGTTGCCACCACACTGGCCGAGGCGCATGGGCTGGACACCGCCGCGTGCGTGTGGGTGGTGCGCGAGTTCGCGCGCGCCCTCGGCCTGATCGCGTCCGGCGCAACCCAGCCGACGGCCCGCGTTGGCCCCGACGGTGGCACTGGCTCACCTGGCACGCCGGGCGGCCCTGGCACGCCGGGCGGCCCTGGCACGCCGGGCGGGCCTGCGGTTCCTCCCGGGATGCCAGGAGGCGCGGCGGGACTGCCGCCGCGGCGGCCGCCATCCGGGTCGCGGGTGCTGACCCGTAACACGATCGGTATCGCCGCGGCGATCGCGCTGGTGGCCGGGTACCTGGGGGTCGCGGCGGTGGCGCACCTGAGCCCGTTTCCCGCTAAGACGGTCGCGGCGGCCTCGTCCGCGCCCGCGAACCAGGGAAACAACACAAGTCCCAGCCCGGATGCGTCACCGGATCCGACTCCCGACCCGGACCCGAGCCCCACGTCGGACTACCAGATCTTGCTGAGCAAGATTCCGAGCGTGGTCCAGGGCGCGAATAACTGTCGCAACGCCGGCACTTCGGTCGGCGCGATCGCGGTGAGCCAGTGCACGGGCATGGCTGGCCTGGCCGCCCAGACCATCATCTACTATCTGTTCTCCGACCCGACCGCGCTCGGCAACGGGTTCAGCGCCTTCCTCAGCAACGAGAAATTCAGGAGACAGTCGGAGTGCACGAGCAACGGTAGCTTCGTGGACTTCATCGCCGAGTGTCAGTCGACCTTCACCAGCACGTCACCGAGCATGACCGGTAGCATCGCCGAGTACGCCAATACCAGCAATGACCCCATTATCGTCAGCAGCGATAATCAGCAGCAGGTCATGGCGGTCATGGTCGGTACGAACGACGGCGACCTGCTGGCGTACTGGAAGCAACTGCAGTGGGTGGTGACGTAGGCGGCGTTACGTCTGGCCGGGCGGTTTGGTGTTGCTCCCGGGCCCGGTTCCGGTGACGAGCCGCCAGATGCCCCAGGCGGCGGCGATCAGGCCGACAATCACGACGATGAAGGGGAAGTGGCCGACGGCGCCGATGATCAGGAGCACGATCCCGAGGCCCAGCGCCATGGCGCCAGCGACCGGTCTCGGCAGTAGCTTGGTGGGCGACGCCGGCGGCGCTGGTGCGGATGCTCTCGGCATGGGCGCTCCCGGCGCGGGTGGCACTGGCCACCCGGGCCCGGACCCGGCGGGCCTGGGCGCGGATGGCACCGGCCCAGGTGGCACCGGACCGGGCCGGGCCTGGGCGGACGCCGATCCCGGTGCGGACCACCAGGTGGTGGCGCCCGGGGGGGCCATCGTCTGGCTCAGTTGCGGCATCGGTCCGGTACCCGCCAGGCCGAGCGGCGCGGACAACGGAGGCGGGGCCGGCAGGGAACCCGCCGCAATCTTCGCGGTCGCGGCTTGCGCCGCTCCCGTGGCCGCAGCGGACGACCGGCCGAGGGAGGATGAGGCCGCGGAGGATGAGGCCGCGGAGGATGAGGCCGACGCCGGCGTGGCTTGCCGGGCAGCCGGCGGCGTCCCCTGCGACCACGGCCGCGAGGCCGGCCTGTCGGCCGGGGAACCCGCGAGCGGGGAACCCGGGACCGGGGAGCCCGCCGCGGCGGAACCCGCCGCGAGGGAACTCGCCGCGGCGGAACCCGGGGCTGCCATGGGCTTTTTCTCCCACCAGCGCTGCTCGACTGGGATCGGCTGCCGCGCTGGGGTCATGGCCTGCTGGTCGAGGGTCATCTCCAGGCTCTTGGTGGACACCCAGTCCGGATCGCAGCACTCCTGCAGCCTCCGGACGAGCTCGTCGACCTGCGGGTCCCCCATCGCGGCCAGCTGCTTCCAGGCCTCGGTCTTGAACGGGGGGAAGAAATCGTTCTTGGCGAACAGCAGGTTCTTGGAGTTGTAAAGCGCCAGCCAGAGTCCGGGGTTCTTACCGAGCGCGACCAGGGACAGGTAAATGACCAGGGCGGAGAAGGTGTCGAGCCAGCGGTCCCAGACGTGCTGCACGGGGTGCTGGTAGTTCGGATGGCCGAACTCGGTGGGCGATGATTGCTCCGCGAGCTGCGGAATCCAGAACCCCGTCGAAATCCACCAGGCGAATCCGACCCACCTGGTCGACCATGATGTTGCCGTGCTGCAGGTCGCCGTGGGTGAACTCGCTGCGCTGCAGCAGCGCGACCAGCTCACGCCACTTGGCGGCCAGCGTGGTCAGCGCGGCCGCGTTGGAGCTCGATACCAGGAAGTCCACGTACTCATTCAGCGTCCGGCCGTCGATCCAGTCCATGGTCAGCACCGGCCAGGTCGCCCGGTTGACCCGGATGGCCTCGTCGAGCCACGTGGTGCCCGATACGTACGGGCTCAGGTCGCGCCCGGCCAGGTAGGCGCCCAGCGCGCTGTACCGGTCCCGGCTGGAGGCGTCGTTCCTGATGTAGCAGCGCAGCGCGTGGAGCCTGCCTTCCACCGAGGCCTGGAACACCACGGCGCTGCTGCCCCGGGCCAGCGTGGGCCCGAGGCTGTCCCAGACGAACTCGGCCGCCTGCAGCTTCGGCACGGTGAACACCCGGGCCGGCGCCTGCACCGCCTTGTAGTAGTCCCCCGCGGCCGGATACGCGGTCATCGGCAGGCCATCAGGAAGGCGGGCGGGCTGGCCAGCATCCGCAGCCGCATGAGCGTCACGTCGTCGTTCTTCATCCTCTTTGCGCTGTTCTGCTCTCTGCGTTGATCCTCGATCAGGCGGGCGAACACGTCGGGGTGCGCCAGCGTGGTCAGGGTGTCCCAGACCTTGGCCTCGTCGCGCTCGATGGTGCGCAGGATCCATTGCGCCATCGCGTCGGTGGCCGCGAACAAGAAATCGCCGGCGTCGAGGACCCCGCCGCCGGTCAGCAGGCGTTCGGTCATCCTGTCTAGGCTGGCGCGCGAGGTGTGCACGCCGTCGGGCAGGGTGCCGAAGTCCTCGGGTCCCAGCGGCGGGAAGGTGGCGATCAGGCGGCCCGCCCGGACGTGGAAGAGCACCGTGTCGCCGAGCGCGACGGCCCGCCAGTAGGGTTCCGGGCCGTCGAGCCCATGGATCTCGAAGCCGAGCAGGGTCGCGAACGAGCCGACCTCGGCGAACTTGCGCTCCTCGATGATGCTGTCGAAGTCCCGCACCTCGGCGGCCCACTGATCCTGCATCTCGGCGAACCAGGCCCGCATGGCGGCCTGCTCGAGCGGGGGCCCTTGCGCGCCTCCGGACTGCGGTGCGAACGACCTCACCAGCTGGTCCACCCAGCGCACCGGGTCGTAGGCCCCGGTGGCGCCGTCGAGCACGACGAACCGGGCCCGGCGGGGGGTCGCGGTCCCGTCGCCGACGACACCGCCGGACGCGCCGTCCTGCCATTCGGCGGGCGCATTGCCGTCCTTGGGTTCGCTGAAGGTGACCATCTGGATCTGCATCGGGGTGCCAGCTCAGTCCCGCACGTCGACCTTGGTGCCGACTTCGAGGAACCTGACCAGCATCGTGGCGTCGGCGTTGAAGCCGAACCCGCGTGCCCCTGGCTCCACCATCGTGCCGGTGCTCTGCGCGTTGGCGATCATCGGCGGGGGCAGCGGGCTGCTGATGCGGAACAGTTCGGGACCCGGATCGGGCAGGCCGTAGTCCGTGGCCGGGAACAGCACGCCGTTGGACGCCATCGGGGACAGGAAGATGTTGAAGAACAGCGCGGGCCCGTCACTGGTCTGGATGTTGACCAGCCGCTGCGCCCACTCTTCCAGGTTGGCGCCCTCGTAGGGGCTGTCGGTCACCATGCCGTCGGTGATATTGATGATGATCGGCGGGAACGAGTCGGGATGCGCGCTGGCCCACTCGTAGACGTGAGCGCCGGCCACCGCGACCGCCTGACACATCGGGGTCCGGTAGCCCTGCACCGGCTCGACCCAGACCGGCACCCGGCTCGGCGGTGCGCCGACGTCCACCGACGGCGTCTCCCGGACCGCGATCGGGTTATCCCGCAGATCGGGCAGCGCGACCAGCGGCTGGCCGGCCAGCTTCCCGCCGAAGGCCGGCTCGACGCCCTCGCCGCCGGCTATCGGGCGGATGCCGTAGCCAAAAATGCCGACGTCGAAATAGTGGCGCGCCTTCCCCGGCTCGCCCTGCGACGTGAAAAGCAATTCAAGCAGGATCTCATTGAGCACCCGGGCCGCCCCCTGAGCCAGGGTCTCGCGGCTGTTTACCCAGGTTGACTTCATGGAATCGGAGCGGTCGAGCAAGAAAACCACGCAGCCGGGATCTCTGCGGCTGATGTCCCTCTCATACATGAAATACCCTCCGTTGCTAACCGGCGATAACTGCAAACACGGGCCTGGACGGGTTCGGGGAGCAAGCGGGCTCATTCCCTTCGCCCCCTGGGCATGACCCGAACCGGCGGCCATGGTGTGCCAGGCTGCCAGGTCCAGGTGCACTCGCAGGCCTCACAGCGGAAATCCCAGCCGTCCGGAGCCCGCCGGATGTCGAGCCGGAACGCGCCGCAGCGCGGGCACTGCGCGATAAAGGTGGACGCCAGGTAGGTGGACAGGTCCGGGGCGGGGACCCGCTTGGCGCCCGAACTCGGCGGGGGCGTCCCTTGCGCCGAATCCCACCAGGGCGCGTCCGGCGGCGGCGCGGTTCCCGGCTGCGGTGGGAGCGGCAGCAGTTGGACCACGGTCTGGTTCCCGGCGGGCGGTCCGCCGCGGGCCGGCCCGCCGGGTTCGGCCGGGAGCGGGGCGGTCGGGTCGGCGGCCGGAGCGGCGAAGGAAGCGGGCGGGACGGCGCGGAGCGCCTGGGGCGACGACGACCGACGGCGCGGAGTTTGTGAGGTTTGCGGGTCGGGGTCGGGGTACTGGCCGAAGTCCTGCTCCGCCGGCTCGCCTGCCCTGAGCTCGGGCCGACGCGCGGACGACCAGAAGGTGACCAGGACCGCGATGCCGCCCGCGACTACGGAGACGATCACCGCGATAGCGACCGAGGTATGCACCAGGGTGGCCGCGGCCAGGCCGCCGATCAACGCCGCGGCGATCACCAGCAGCGCCCAGCCCAGTTGGGCGGGGCCGACCGCGGGCGGGCCGGTTGGCTCCGGGGCCGACCTGGGGCCCAGTCCGGGGCGCGGTCCGCGCCGACTGTGGGAGCTCATGGGCTGACCTGGGAGGGGGACTCGAGTTTAAGGTGGAACATCACCAGCTGGGGACCCGTCTTGGTATCGGCCGGCGAGCAGATCCAATCCGCCAGCAGGTGCGTGGTCTGGCCCGCGTTAACCCAGCCGGCCGGCGGGAGGACGCACACCTGGTACTGCCCAGCGGGCACGTTCATGGCGAACTCCAGAGCCGAGTTCAGGATGCCCGACACCACGCTGGTCAGCGTCTCGTCCGCCAGGACCCTTACCGGGCTGCCGGAAACGCTCAGCGGGCCGATGCCCTGCGCCACCACCACCTTGACGGTGAGCTTGCGCGACGGACCCTTGGTGGCGGATGCGCTGGCGCTCGCGCTGGCGCTGGCGCTCGTGCTGGCGCTCGGGGTGGCGCTGTGCACGGGTCCGGCCGTCGTCGATGCGTGGCCGGTGAACCCGCCAATGACCAGCACCACGACGAACGCGGCGGCTTGCGCGAACAACGGCGCGGCAAGCTTCCTGCGGTCAAGCATGACCACCGGGGGAATCCCCTCCTCTCACGGCTCGGGCGCTACTACCCTGTCACGGACCTGGCGCTACTGCTCCCACCATGGCTTGGGCCGCGGCTTGGGCTGTACCGCGGTGGGCTGGACGGTGTTGTGCGGAATGGCGGCGTGCGCCGCGGTGGCATGCGCCGCGGTCATGTCGGCCGGCCCGGACGAGGCGTGGGCCGGCTGCGGAGCCGCCGGGGCGCCGGGCGCGGGCGGGTGCTGCCACCAGGCCTCCCGCGACGCCGGGGGGCCGGCCGGCGCGGCCGGTTCCGGGACCGCCGGGGGACCGTAACCGGCCGGGGCACCATGGCCCGCCGGGGCACCGTAACCGGCCGGGGCACCATGGCCAGCCGGGGCACCGTAGCCCGCCGGGCCGGGGTGAGCCGTCGGGGGCACGTGACCGGCCGGGCCCGCGGCCCAGGGCGCAGCAGCCGCGGGCGGGGACGGCGCGAGGTCCGGGGACGAGGCGAGCGCTTGCTGCGGAAGCCAGGCTCCGGCTCGGGCGTAGCCCAGGAACAGGATCACGCTGATCAGCGTGATCAGAACCCAGGCGAGATGGCCGTTGATGGGGTTCCAGTCGTTGAGGCCGTGCAGGACGGCCGCGATGGCGATCCCGACGAAGCCGACCGAGTACTTCCGGTTCGGGCCGGTGATGGCCAGGCCGATGAAATACCCGGTGATGCCGGCCCACATGGCATGGTCGATCGGGTCGGTGAGGAAGCGCCAGATGTACTGGATGGTCAGGTCCTGGAGCTCCAGGCCGTTGACATTTCCCTGCAGCGAGCCCAGGACGTTGGTGAAATAGTGCACGGCCTCGGCCGCGCCGAACACCAGCCCGCTTACCGCGCCGATGAACAGGTAGTCCCTGGGTGTCTGGGTGTGCCAGTACTGCCGCCAGATCCACGCCACCGCCACGATCGGGATGGCCTTGGCCAGCTCTTCCGGGATGCCGATGGTGAAGACGTCGAGCAGGCTGCCGGTGCTGCTGTGCAGCTGGGTCTCCAGGAAGATCGCGGTGGGCGCCTGCGTGACGATGCCGATCACCGCGACGGCGGCCAGCATGGACCGGCTGACGTGCTGCGGGCGGACGATGACGCCGAGCAGCAGCAGCCAGGCCACCGCGAAGTAGGCCGCGAACATCCAGGCGATGAGGTGGATCCTGGCTTCGGTCGGGTTGTTCAGCAGGACCAGCGCGATGGGCGGCACGCAGACCAAGGCCACCAGCAGCAGCACCGGCCAGCTGCGCAGCGCCGGGTCGCGGGCCCAGTGACGCACCGGGACCAGCGAGGAGAAGGAATACGAGGGAAATTGCCCGCCGGGCGGCCGGCCGGAATTAGGAATGTAGCCCCCACCCATATGCCCACCCTTCCGCGAGCGTGACGGAATAGGCCGCTGGGCCAGCCTCCCCTGGCTGCCCCGAAGTAGCCGGTGCACGGCAGCGCCTGCTCCGAGCGCCAATTCTAAGCTAGCCGTGCCGGGGAGCACTAGAGATTGCCTTTACGAGCCATCACGGAGAAGGTGATGATTTAGTCGCCGATAACCACCCGGTTGGTCAGCGTGCCGATGCTCTCGATCGTCACGGAAACCTCGTCTCCGTCGGTCAGCGGCCCGACCCCGGCCGGCGTCCCGGTCAGCAGGACGTCACCCGGCAGCAGCGTCATCACCTGGCTGACGTAGGCGATCAGCGCGGGCACGTCCCACCGCAGCTCGGACGTGCGGGCCTGCTGCCTGACCTCGCCGTTGACCGTCGTGGTGAGCTCGAGGTCGGCGGGGTTGGTCCCGGTCTCCATCCACGGCCCGAGCGGGCAGAACGTGTCGAATCCCTTGGCCCGGGTCCACTGCCCGTCCCTGGCCTGCAGGTCCCGGGCGGTGACGTCGTTGGCGCAGGTGTAGCCGAACACCACTTCCTCGGCCCGCTCCCGCGGCACCTGGCGGCAGAGCCTGCCGATGATGACCGCGAGCTCGCCCTCGTAGTCGACCCGTTCGGTGAGCTTCACCGGGTACTTGATCGCGTCCCCCGGCCCCGTCACCGACGTCGACGGCTTGAGGAAGATCACCGGCTCGGCCGGCGGCTCGCCGTTCATCTCCTGCGCGGGCGAGGCGTAGTTACGGCCCGCGGCCACTACTTTGCTCGGCAGCACCGGCGCCAGCAGCCTGACCTCGGCCAGCGGGTACCGGTTCCCGGTCAGCCGGACCCCGCCCGGATCGACGCCGAACGGGTGCCCGTACAGTTCCGCGATCGTCAGTCCCGGTCGCGGGGCCGTCCCCCGGCCGTTATCTGGCTCGCCCTCGACCACGCCGTACGCGACCCCGTCGCCCTTGGCGAATCTCGCGATACGCACGCCACTCCTTGTGTCTATACCTTGCGGCTCAACCCCGGCGTTACTGCAAGTAGCCCTCGACCTCGGTCACCGGCCGCGGCGCCGCCTCGTCCGGGTTCTCGCCGAACTCGCGACGGGCCCGCCGCTGACGCAGCAGGTCCCAGTACTGATCCAGCTCCGCCTCGACCGACCGCAGCCGCTCGCGCTCTTCGGGGGCCGTCAGCTCGCCGGCCGCGAGCTGCTGCCGGAGCTTATGCTCGGTCTCGATCAGCTCGTCGATGTGAGCGATGATCTGCTTGTCGTCCATGCCCCTACCGTAATTCCCTGCCCGTCCCGCTGCGGCCTGGGGGCGGTTAATTGGCCCGAACGGACCGGGTTCACGCTCTCCCACTCGCCATCACGATACCCGGGCGAACCGGACATCCCTGGCCATTGCGGTCAGCAGGTGAACGGTGTTGCGCTTTAGGTGGGCACGCGCTACCGCCCGTTCGGTCAAAAGGTCTTGAGGTCTTGATGACCGAAGCCGGTCACGGGGCCAGCGGGGCCTGGGCCCCCTGGACCTGCAGGCCGGCCGCGGTGACGGACCCGGGAGGAGGACCAGCAGCAGCAGCTGGCGCTCCAGCGTGGCGCGGTGAAAGGGGATGGGGAGGTGGGTGGGGCCTGCGGCTGAGCGGGCCGGACGTCAAGGTCCGGGCCTTCGGCGCAGCGCCGCGGCGGTCGCGTCGTCGGCGGGGTAGAACGACTCTATGGCCAGTTCCTCGACGGTGACGTCCGTGGGCGTGCCGAGGATCGTGGTGAGGCTGATGAAGGAGAGTTCTTCTTCGTGTTCGGTGCGGTAGCGGAGCGGGACCACCACGTCGGTCGCTGGAGGTGGCTTTTCGCTCGCGCCGCCGGGATAGGCCTCGAGCTCGTCGTGCGGGTCGGTCAGCCGCTGGTCCCCGGTGGCCTGGGCCCGGCGGTGCAGCCTCGTGAGTAGGTGGGCGCGCCACTCGGGCAGGTTGGCGATCCGCGGGGCCATGCCGTCGGGGTGCAGGCTGAGCCCGCCGGCGCCTGAGCCCGTTGCTGCCTCAGCCCCGCGGCCCGAGCCGCGCCGCCGGGGGGGGACCTGCGGGACCTGTGGGACGGTCGCCGGGGGCCGACCTTCATCATCGTGTGTGGCTGCTGCCCTGATAGGGGCAGCAGCCATACACGATAACGGGTTTGGGCTAGCTGGGTTCGCGGCCGGAGCGGAGGAGGGAGTAGGTGACGGCTTCTTCCAGGGCGTGCCAGGAGGCGGCGATGATGTTCTCGTCCACGCCGACCGTGCTCCAGGTGTCGCCGGTGCCGTCGTCGGACTCGATCAGCACCCGGGTCACCGCGCCGGTGCCGTGCGTGCCGGCCAGGATCCGCACCTTGTAGTCGGTCAGCTCGAGGGTGGCCAGCTCCGGGTAGATCTGCTCGAGCGCCGCGCGCAGCGCCTTGTCCAGCGCGTTCACCGGGCCGTTGCCCTCGCCCACCGCGACCAGCCGCTCGCCCTTGGCGGTCAGCCTGACGGTGGCCTCGCTGGTCATCCGGCCGTCCGGGTGGCGCTCGATGATGACCCGCCAGGACTCGACCGCGAAGTACTCGTGCCGCTGGCCGAGCTCGTCGCGGAGCAGCAGCTCGAAGCTGGCGTCGGCGGCTTCGAACGTATAGCCGCGGGCCTCAAGGTCCTTCACCCGGTCGGTGACCCGGCCGATCGCCGCCTTGTCATCGGACAGGTCGTAGCCGAGCTCGCGGCCCTTCAGCTCCACCGACGCGCGGCCCGCCATGTCCGAGACCAGCATCCGCATGTCGTTGCCGACCAGGGCGGGGTCGATGTGCTGGTAGAGCATCGGGTCGACCTTGACCGCCGAGGCGTGCAGGCCCGCCTTGTGCGCGAACGCGGACAGCCCCACGTACGGCTGGTGAGTGTCCGGCGCGACGTTGGTGACCTCGCTGATCGCGTGCGCGATCCGGCTCATCTCCCTGATGCCGTCGCCGGCCAGCACGGCGCGGCCCTTCTTCAGCTGCAAGCCCGCGACCACGCTGAACAGGTTGGCGTTGCCCGCCCGTTCGCCGTACCCGTTGGCCGTGCCCTGGACGTGAGTGACGCCCGCGTCGACCGCGACCAGGGTGTTGGCGACGCCACAGGCGGTGTCGTCGTGGCAGTGGATGCCGAGCCGGGATTTCGTCGCGTCGGCCACGGCGGCGACCACGTCGCCGAGCTCGTTCGGCATCATGCCGCCGTTGGTGTCGCACAGGGCGACGAGGTCCGCACCGGCTTCGGCCGCTGTCCTTACCACTTCGAGCGCGTAGGCCGGGTTGGACCGGTAGCCGTCGAAGAAGTGCTCCGCGTCGAGGAAGATCCGCTGGCCGTGCTCGCGGAGGTGGGTGATCGTGTCGGCGATCATTTTGAGGTTTTCCTCAAGGGTGGTCCGCAGGGCGAGCAGGACGTGCCGGTCGTGACTCTTGGCCACCAGAGTCACGACCGGCGCGCCCGATTCGCGCAGCGCGGCGACCAAGGGGTCGTGTGCCGCCTTCACACCGGGCCGGCGGGTCGCACCGAACGCGGCGAGCTGCGCGTGCTTGAGGTCGAGTTCGGTGGCCGCGCGCCGGAAGAACTCGGTGTCCTTCGGGATCGCGCCGGGCCAGCCGCCCTCAATGAACCCGACGCCGAGTTCGTCTAGCTGCCGCGCGATGACGAGCTTGTCGGCGACGCTGAGGGTAAGGCCCTCCTGCTGCGCACCGTCTCGCAGGGTCGTGTCGTAGACGTGAAAGGTGTCGTCGAGCATCGGATTCTCCCGAGATTGTCTGTTTTCGTCAGGCAACGTAGCGCAAAACAAAAGACCCCTCGCGAGTACGCGAGAGGTCTGCGCGCCGACGTCCCGGGGCTTTATGTTTCCCGGGCGCTAGGGCTGCTGCCCTAGGTGCCGACGCGCCTGCCGATAATGATGCGGCCTGACGTCACGATGACAGTTAACCACACCCGTTCGGCTCATCGCTCTTGCATCTCACCATCCGAGACGGAGGTTTCCATGATCGTGAGCAGTTCGGAACAGTATTTGTCCCGAACTGCTCACGATCATGAAGGGCGTGGGGCTAGCAGACTTTGTGGATCCAGTTGAAGGGGTCGGGGTGACGGCCGTACTGGATGCCGATCAGCTCTTCGCGCAGGCGGATGGTCACCGGGCCGGGCTCGCCGTCCGCGACGAGCCACTGCGCGGACTCGCCCTTGACCCGGCCCACCGGGGTGATCACGGCCGCGGTCCCGCAGGCGAACACTTCGGTCAGCTCGCCGGCCGCGCACTCGGCCTGCCACTGGTCGATGGTGATCCGTTCCTCGACCGCCTTGACGCCGAGTTCGGGTGCCAGCTTGAGCAGCGAGTCGCGGGTGATACCCGGCAGCAGCGTCCCGGTCAGCGGCGGCGTCATGATCCAGGGCTGGTCGCCGGCCGAGCCGCGGACGAAGAACAGGTTCATCCCGCCCATCTCCTCGACCCAGCGGTGCTCCGCGGCGTCCAGCCAGACCACCTGGTCACAGCCCCGGTCGACGGCCTGCTGCTGGGCCACGAAGGCGGCCGCGTAGTTGCCGCCGGTCTTGACCGCACCGGTGCCGCCCGGTGCCGCCCGGGTGTACTCCTCCGACAGCCACACGGTGACCGGCTTGACCCCGCCGCTGAAATAGGACGCGGCCGGCGAGGCGATGACGCAGAACAGGTACTCGCTCGACGGGTGGTTGACGCCGAGCCCGCGCTGGGTCGCGATCATGAACGGCCGCAGGTAGAGGCTGTTCCCCTCGCCGGATGGCACCCATTCACGGTCCTGGGCGACCAGCAGCTCGAGCGCTCGGATGAAGGTCTCCTCGGGCAGTTCCGGCATCGCCATCCGGCGCGCCGAGCTGTTGAACCTGGCCGCGTTGGCGTCCGGCCTGAACATGGCGATCGAGCCGTTGTCCTGGCGGTACGCCTTCAGGCCCTCGAAGAACTCCTGGGAATAGTGGAACACCGAGGTGGCCGGGTCGAGGGTGAACGGGCCGTACGCCTCGAGGCGCCCGTCGTGCCAGCCGCGTTCGGCTGACCAGCGCAGCGTGATCATGTGGTCGGCGAAGAGCTGGCCGAACCCGGGCGACCGCAGCATCGCCTCGCGCTCGGCGTCTGGCACCGGATGCCCGGAGGGGCGGATATCAAAATCAATCATGTGCGAACTTCCTCCTCGCCCGCGCGGGCAGGACATTGAGACTTGCCGGTGAAACCAGGGTCTCACCTCTGTTGGGTGCGCTGCGAGGCCTGCCTTGGCGGGGTCGCCTGCCGGGGTGGCCCAGCAGGCGCATGCGCCGGCCGGTTAGCCGGCTACTCGCTCGGCGATGTCGTCGCCGGTTTCCACGGTGGTGCGCGCCGCCCAGGCGCCCTGGCGCTCGACCAGGTCTTCGGCGACCGCCTGCTCGATCCTCGCGGCCTCGGCGGACAGTCCCAGGTGCTCGCAGAGCATGGCGGCGGACAAGATGGCCGCCGTCGGGTCGGCCTTGCTCTGGCCGGCGATGTCCGGCGCGCTGCCGTGGACCGGCTCGAACATGCTGGGCGTGGTCCCCTCGGGGTTGATGTTGCCGCTCGCGGCGAGCCCGATCCCGCCCGCCACCGCGGCGCCCAGGTCGGTGAGGATGTCGCCGAAGAGGTTGTCGGTGACGATGACGTCGAACCGCTCCGGCTGCGAGACGAAGAACATCGACGCGGCGTCGACGTGGCAGTAGTCCACCGACACATCGGCGAACTCCTTGGCCAGCCCGTCCACGGTCCGCTGCCACAGGTCGCCGGCGTAAGTCAGGACGTTCGTCTTGTGCACGAGCGTCAGCTTCCTGCGCGGCCTGGCCATGGCCCGGTTGAACGCGTACCTGGCCACCCGCTGCACGCCGAACGCCGTGTTGACGCTCTCCTGGGTGGCGATCTCGGCGGGCGTGCCCTTGCGCATCACGCCGCCGGCGCCGGTGTAGGGGCCCTCGGTGCCCTCGCGGACCACCACCATGTCCACCGACTCAGGCCGGGCGCTGGCCAGCGGGGTCGTGACGCCCGGATAGAGCCGCACTGGCCTGAGGTTGACGTAGTGGTCGAGCTCGAACCGGAGCCGCAGCAGCAGGCCGCGCTCGAGCACGCCGCTGGGCACGCTCGGATCCCCGACCGCGCCGAGCAGGATCGCGTCGTGACCCTTGATCTCCTCGAGCACCGCGTCGGGAAGCGTCTCCCCGGTCCGGTGCCAGCGCCGCGCGCCGAGGTCGTAGCTGGTCTCATCGATGGTGACCCCGGAAACCGCCGCCCGCAGCACCTTGAGCGCCTCGGCGACCACTTCGGGACCGATTCCGTCGCCGCCGACGACGGCAAGCCTGATAGTTGGTGAACCCATGCCAGAACCTTACTGGCGGGTCCGGCCAGCCGTGGGCAGAGCCATGGGCTGACCTGCCGTGGCGACCGCGTCTCCGCCGTTGTCCCGTCGGTCGAGCGCGACCTGGACGGCCCGGACGAAGGGGGCAAGGGGGGTCGGGGGGGATGGGTCCCTCCCGGGCAGGGGCCGGGGAGATGGGTCCCCCCCGAGGGCGGGCCGCGGGGATGGGTCCCTTCCAAGGGAGGTCCGGGAGGATGGGTCCCTCCGGGAGAGGGAGGGGGAGACAGAGCGAAGGGGTATGGGGGGGCCGTCCCCTCCGCTAGCAGAGGGATCGTCCCAGGGGTACATGTCGTACACGAGAAATGCTCCTGATCGGGGATTCAGAGGAGGACTTACGGCCAGCAGCAAACCCCCGCAGCGGGTTGCCGGCCTGCCTGGATCAGGTTCTTACAGGTCTCCGCTGCGGCAGGCGATGAGTACGACGCGCCGCATAGTGCCTGCTACATTACCTGAGCGGCCAGACCGGCGGGCACCCTCAAGACGTCCGTCTCAGGATGCGAGACGAAACTTTGACGTCCTAGTTCATCCACTTACGGTAGCGGGAGCGGGAAGCCCGCTTCCACACCTTGCGCGCGTCCGCTTGCCGCTGCTCGGCCAGGTGCGCCTCGCGCTCGTACAGCAGGCCGTAGGTGAACGCGTTCTCGCCGGCCAGGTGCGCGCCGATGCCGAGGTCCCTGGCCGCCTGCCGGGCGATGACGGCGTCCTGGTGGTCGCCGAGCACGGACTGGACCTTCTTCATCTGCCTGGCGAACCGGCCGGCCGGCCGGCCGATCGCCGGGCGGGCGGCCTCGGCCGCGTAGCGGGCGCGCCGGGCGGATTTGCGGGCTTGATGCAGGGCGACGTCCCGGGCCGGGCCGGGCGGTACCTGCCGGGCCAGGCGCATTCGCGTGTGGGCCTGCCGGTAGGCCCGGCGCACCGCGGCCGGCAGGACGTCGCGGGCCGGGTCGCCGGCCTGCGGGCCCGGTAGCGGGCCGGCCGCGAGCCGGTCCAGGGAGGTCAGCAGCCCGGCGTACCGCGGCGAGTCGAGGGCCTCGAGCAGTTCGGCCCGGGCAGCGGCCCGCAGGGGCGCGAAGTGACCTTGCACCCGGGCCTGGACCGGACCGATCAGCAGCTCAGCCGGGGTGGGCCGCAGGCTGGCCTGCAGGTGGGCGGGGAGTACTTCGCCGTCGCGCGCCGCGCCGAGCAGCCCGCCGAGCCACTTGAGCTCCTCGGCCAGTCGCTTGCTGTCCGGATGCGGAATGATCTGACCGAACGACCGGAGGGTAGCGCGCAGCCGCCGGGTAGCCACCCGCATCTGGTGCACCGCGTCGAACTCGTCCGCGCGCACCATCGGCTCGAGCGACTTCAGCGCGCCCGCCTGGGTCCGCAGGTAGGCCAGCACCAGGCCACCCGCCGAGGATGAGCGCCGCGGCTGGGTCCCGGCGATGGGCAGGTCCCGGTGATCGCGCCAGGCCCGCTCGGGTCCCTGATGGGGGTGGTGCTGCTCCGGGCGGGGCCGCGCGTGGCGGCGGGCGTTGGTCTCAGTCGTGTGAACTGTCATCACGACCCGCTACCCCGCCCGGAGCAATGAAACCGCCGCAGCGGCCTTTACCTAGGGCTTATTCGTCCTCGGCGAGCCAGGACATCAGCGGCCGCAGCCGGGCGCCGACCTGCTCGATCTGCTCGGCGTGCTCGGCCTCGCGGCGCTTGAGGAAGTTCGGCTTGCCCGCGTCGAATTCCTCGACCAGTTCGCGGGCGAACGAGCCGTCCTGGATCTCGCCCAGGATGCGGCGCATCTCCTCGCGGGTCTGCTCGTTGATCAGCCGCGGGCCGCGGGTGTAGCCGCCGTACTCGGCGGTGTCGGACACCGACCAGTACATCTTGGAGATGCCGCCCTCGTACATCAGGTCCACGATCAGCTTCATCTCGTGCAGGCACTCGAAATAGGCGGACTCCGGCTGGTAGCCGGCCTCCACCAGGGTCGCGAAGCCCGCCTTGATCAGTTCGGCGACGCCGCCGCACAGCACCGTCTGCTCACCGAACAGGTCGGTCTCGGTCTCCTCGGTGAACGTGCTCTTCAGTGCGCCCGCGCGGGTGCCGCCGATGGCCTTGGCGTAGGCCAGGGTCAGCGGCCACGCGTTGCCGGTCGCGTCCTGCTCGACGCAGACGAGCACGGGCACGCCGCGGCCCTGCGCGAACTGGCGCCGGACCAGGTGGCCGGGGGCCTTGGGCGCGACCATGCACACGTCCACGCCGTCCGGCGGGGTGATGAGGTCGTACCGGATGTTCAGGCCGTGGGCGAAGAACAGCGCGTCGCCTTCCACCAGCGAGGGCGCGATCGCCTCGGCGTACAGCTGGCGCTGCAGGTGGTCCGGGATCAGGACCATGATCAGGTCCGCTTCCTCGCACGCCTCGGCGGGCGTGGTGACGCGCAGGCCGTCGTTGGCCGCCTTCTCCCGGCTCTTGGAACCCTCGGGCAGCCCGACGCGCACGTCCACGCCGGAATCCCGGAGCGAGAGCGCGTGGGCGTGTCCCTGGCTGCCGTAACCGAGGACGGCGACATGCCTGCGCTGGATGACGGAAAGGTCGGCGCTGTCGTCGTAGAAAATCTCTGCCACTGAATGGGCCTTTCTCTGTTGTGTAGTACCGAGAATCTAAGCGCTGCGCTCGACGGGCCGCAGCGCGCGGTCGGTGATCGAGCGGCCGCCGCGGCCGATGGCCACCATGCCCGACTGCACGAGCTCCTTGATCCCGAACGGCTCGAGCACCTTGATCAGCGCGTCGAGCTTCTCCCGGTTCCCGGTCGCCTCCACCGTGATGACGTCGAGCGCGACGTCCACCACCTTGGCGCGGAACAGGTTGACGGCCTCGAGCACCCGTGACCGGCTCTCCGCGTCGGCCCTGACCTTGATCAGGATCAGCTCGCGCTGCACGGTGGAGCCCGGCTCGAGCTCGACGATCTTCAGCACGTTGATCAGCTTGTTCAGCTGCTTGGTGACCTGTTCGAGGGGGTGCTCCTCGCAGTTGACCACGATCGTGACCCGGGAGATCTCCTCGTGCTCGGTGGGCCCGACCGCGAGGGAATCGATGTTGAAGTTGCGTCGCGCGAACAGCCCCGCGATCCTGACCAGGACCCCCGGCTTATTCTCAACCAGGACAGAAAGCGTATGGTGGGTCATTCGGTCGAACCTCCCCAGTCGGGCGCCAGGCCGCGCGCGAACTTTATGTCGTTGTTGCTGGTGCCGGCCGCGACCATGGGCCAGACCATGGCGTCCCGGTGCACGATGAAGTCCACCACGACCGGGCGGTCCTCGACGGCCATGGCCCGCTCGATGACCTTGTCCACGTCAGCGGCCTCCTCGCAGCGGATGCCCTCGCAGTCGTAGGCCTCGGCGAGCTTGACGAAGTCGGGGATGCGGGTGCCGGCCAGCTTCCGCTCCGCCGTCCGGTGCAGGTCGGTGTTGGAGTAGCGCTCGTTGTAGAACAGCGTCTGCCACTGCCTGACCATGCCCAGGCTGCCGTTGTTGATGATCGCCACCTTGATCGGGATGCCCTCGATGGCGCAGGTGGCTAGCTCCTGGTTCGTCATCTGGAAGCAGCCGTCGCCGTCGATCGCCCACACGGTGGCGTCCGGGCGCCCGGTCTTGGCGCCCATCGCGGCCGGCACGGCGAAGCCCATCGTGCCGAGCCCGCCCGAGTTGATCCAGGTGCCCGGGTTCTCGTAGTCGATGAACTGGGCCGCCCACATCTGGTGCTGGCCGACGCCGGCCACGTACACCGCTTCCGGACCCGCGATCTTGCCGATCCGCTCGATCACGTGCTGCGGCGAGAGCGTGCCGTCGTCCGGCTGGTCGTAGCCCAGCGGGTAGGTGGACCGCCACGAGCTGAGCTGAGCCTGCCAGGCCTCCAGGTCGGGGCGGCGGCCCTGCTCGTACTCGGCCTTCACCGCGGCGACCAGGTCGGCGATCACCTCGCGGCAGTCACCGACGATCGGCACGTCGGCGCGGCGGTTCTTGGAGATCTCGGCCGGGTCGATGTCGGCGTGCACGATCAGCGCGCCGGGGGCGAACGTGTCCAGCTTGCCGGTCACCCGGTCATCGAACCTGGTGCCGAGCGCGATGATCAGGTCGGCCTGCTGCAGCGCGCCGACCGCCGTCACCGTGCCGTGCATGCCGGGCATGCCCATGTGCAGCGGGTGCCGGTCGGGGAACGCGCCCCTGGCCATCAGCGTGGTGACCACCGGGATGCCGGTCAGCTCGGCCAGCTCACGCAGCTGGGCGGCCGCGTGCGCCTTGATGACGCCGCCGCCGACGTAGAGCACCGGGCGCCTGGATTCGGTGATCAGCCGTGCGGCCTCGCGCACTTGCCGGGCGTGCGGCCTGGTCACCGGGTGGTAGCCGGGCAGCTCGAACGGAACCGGCCAGCTGAAGTCGGTCATCGCCTGCAGCGCGTCCTTGGCGATGTCCACCAGCACCGGACCGGGCCGCCCGGTCGAGGCCACGTGGAAGGCCTCGCCGATGGTCCGGGCGATGTCCTCGGGCTTGGTGACCAGGAAGTTGTGCTTGGTGATCGGGATCGTGATCCCGGAGATGTCCGCCTCCTGGAAGCCGTCGGTGCCGATCATGCTGCTCGGCACCTGCCCGGTGATGGCCACGATCGGGACCGAGTCCATGTAGGCGTCGGCGATCGGCGTCACCAGGTTGGTCGCGCCCGGCCCGCTGGTCGCCATGCACACGCCGACGCGTCCGGTGGCCTGCGCGTACCCGGTGGCCGCGTGGCCCGCGCCCTGCTCGTGCCGGACCAGGATGTGCCTGATGATCTTGGAGTCGAGCAGCGGGTCGTAGGCCGGCAGGACGGCGCCGCCCGGAATGCCGAACACCACGTCCGCGCCGACCCGCTCGAGCGCGTACACCAGGGCCTGCGCCCCGGTGGCCCGCACCTTGCCCGGGCTGGTGACGTGCGCGCGCGGCGGCTCGGACCCGGCGCCCTGGGCCGGGACGGACCCGACGCCCGGCCCGGGCGCGCCCTGCGCCGGGCTGGCCTGAGCCGGGCTGGCCTGCGCCGGGCTGGCCTGAGCCGGACTGGCCTGAGCCGGGGCGGCCAGCGGGGCTTCGGCCGGGTGTGGCTGGTCAGCGGGGCGTGCGGGTGAGTGGTGCGGCGAGCGGGCGGCCAGGTCCCGCGGACTAGGACCCGAAGGCCCGGCAGTCCTCGGATCGGCCCCAGCGGGCCGCTCCGTGCCAGCGGGTCCGTTGCGGCCCGTCATCTGCTCGGTCATCGGTAAGTCTCCATTGGCTCGGATCCGGCGGCATAAAAAATCCCCTCGTGCCGGATGGCAGTCGAGGGGAGCGCGCAGTGAGCGGCTTGGTCAGCTGCCTGCGCGCCGGCCAAGTACGAGAATCTGCGGATAGTTCACGGATAACACCTTACTGCCATCGGGAATCGAAACGTCAACTGCTGACGCGGGTTGTCTCACATTCCGAGACGGGCGCTCATGCGGCCCGTCTCCCGCATCGTCAGACGTCCTGATCAGGGCCTCCACTCCGGGGGCGCCCATCGGCCTGGCCACCAGGAATCCCTGGCCGTAGCCGCAGCCCATCTCGCGCAGGGCGGCGAGCTGGCGCGGCTGCTCGATGCCCTCGGCGATGACCCGCAGGCCGAGGTCGCGGCCGACCTGCACCACGGTCCTGGTCAGCAGCGTGAGCGTGTCGTCGTGGCCGAGGCCGGCCACGAACGAGGGGGCGATCTTGATGATGTCCAGCGGCAGCTGACGCAGGTGGGCCAGCGAGGCGTACCCGGTGCCGAAGTCGTCGATGGCCATCCGGACGCCCAGCCGGTGCAGCTCCGCGAGCCGCTCGATGATCAGGCCGTCCTCCTCGACCAGGACCCGCTCGTTCACCTCGACGGTGAGCGCCTCGGGCGGCAGCCCGGTTTCTGTGAGGATCGCGGCCACCTGCGCGGTGAAGGCGGGTGCGGTAATCTGCCGGGCGGACAGGTTCACCGAGACGCCGACGTCCCAGGAAGACCCCGAGGATGAATGGCGCCAGGCGGCGCCTTGCGCGCACGCCTCGCGGAGCACCCACTCGCCGAGCGGGACGATGAGGCCGGATTCCTCGGCGGCGCCGAGGAACTCCCGCGGCGCGATCATCTGGTCGCCGCGCCGCCAGCGGACCAGCGCCTCCGCCCCGGTGACGCGCGAGGTGGCCAGGTCCACGATCGGCTGGTACTGCAGCATGAGCTCGCCGTTGCTGACGGCCCGCTGCAGGTCGCTGACGATCTCCAGCCTGCGGACCACGTCCGCGTGCATGTGCGCGGCGTAGACCTCGACCCGGTCGCCGCCCGTGTCCTTGGCCCGCGACATGGCCACGTCCGCGTTGCGCAGCACGAGCCCGGGCGGGTCCACGTCGGCCAGCGCGACGCCCACGCTCGCGGTCAGCGCGATCTGCTGGCCGGCCACCTGGAACGGCTCCGCGGCGACCGCGCCGGCCAGCCGCTCGGCGATCTCGGCCACCTCCTGGACGTTCCCGGCGTTCTCGACCAGAACGGCGAACTCGTCGCTGCCCCAGCGGGCCACCGTGTCGTGCACCGGGACCACGGCGCGCAGCCGCCGGGCGGCCTGTGCCAGCACGAGGTCACCCGCGCCGTGACCGACCGAATCGTTGACCGCGGTGAAGCGGTCCAGGTCGAGGAAGATGACGCCGGTCCGCCCGGCCACCGCGATGTCACTCAGCACGTCCCTGGCGCGCTCCTCGACGTACGCGCGGTTCGGCAGGCCGGTCAGCCCGTCGTGGAAGGTCAGGTGCGTGACCTGCTGGCGCAGCGCGACCTGGTCGCTCACGTCGCGGGCGGTGACGAGCACCTGGATGGGCTCACCGGGCGCCTGGTAGCGCAGCACGGTGGATTCGATGTGCCGCCACGTCCCGTCGGCGGCCCGGACCCGGACCGGGAACCGGCCTGATCCCTCAGTCCCTTCGGCCGACTCACCCGCCGAGGGCCCGGCCAGCCCCGCGGGGTCGTACCCGCCGAGCGCGAGCCGGACCGACGCCAGCGCGGCGGACCGGTCTTCCGGATGGACGAAATCGAGCAGCCGGCGACCGACCAGCGCCCCGGGCTGGTAGCCGTAGTCCCCGACCGTCGGGCTCGCGTACCTGACCGCGCCGTCCAGATCACAGATCAGCACGACGTCGCTGGTCCGGTTGGCGAGATCCCGCAGGCTCCGGCTGGACTCCCGCCAAATCCCGAGGACGTCCCCGTTCTCCCTGACGAGCATGAAGACCCGCGCGGCCAGCACGAGCACCCCGGCACCGCCCGCCACGACCAGCGCGACCCCGGACGCTGGCGCCCCGGCCAGGCCGTTCGCGATCACCACCAGGGTGGCCGCGGACGCGACCAGGACGGCGATGACGGTCGCCGCCGAGCCGGTCGTCCGGCGGGTCCAGCCGACCGCGGTCACCCGCCACGGGGCCAGGCCGAGCAGCAGCGCCGCGACCACCGGCAGCAACTGCGCCACGACGCCCAGGTGGCCGCCGGACACCCGCTGGCCCACGGCCAGGGCGTCGCCGACGGCCACGGCGAGCAGGGCCAGGTAAGGCAGCGTCACCCGACGCCAGGCGGTTGTGACCATGGGCAGCAGCGCGCCGAGCACGGCCAGGTCGGCCAGCGGGTGGATCAGGGCCAGCAGGAAGGTGCCCGGCCGCTCACCCGACCGGTGGAACTCGCCGCTGAACAGCGTGATCCAGCCGATCACCAGCAGGGCGACCGCCATGACGTAGCCGTCCGCGAGCCCCGGCAGGACCGAATTCCCGGAGCCCGCAGGTCCCTCGGCGCCTTCCGGGCCGTCCGGCCTGGCCGGGCGGCCAGCCTGCGGCCGGTGGGGACTGCTGCCGCCTTCTCGTTCGGCCGTGGTCAGCACCGCGATGCCGACCGCGACGGCGGCCAGGGCCAGCAGCGCCGGCAGGTCGGTGAACGACAGACCGGGCGCGGGGTTCAGCGTGCCGCCGAGGATCCCCTGGATGACCAGCCCGGCACAGTACAGCGCGGCGCCGCCCGCGAGCCACCGGTAGCCTCGCCCGACGGCGCTGTCGTACCGGCGCGCGCCGAGCCACAGGCTCACCGCCGCCGCGAACCAGGCCAGCATGCCAAGCACGCTCATACTCGGCGCTCCGAGATGGTCAGGCGCACCCGGGCTCCTTCCGTTCCGCCCCGCTGTTCTGAAGTACTCAACGCACGCCGGGCAAAAGCGGATAGCTTAGTCACGCTTTCGTTACCTCGTCGTAACGAAAAGTCGCCGTCGTCGCGCAGATCAATGCGCGGACGACCGCCGAGAGTCCCAGCCCCAAGCGACGGTCTCGCAACCGGCCTGGCGTTTACTCTACGTACCCGAGGTCACACTTCGGTTGAGGAAGGGCCTACAGCGGGAGACAAACTCAGCCGCCCCGCAGGGACCCTCGGGTTCTTACCGCTGTTCATCCTTATCAGCAGCAGGATGTGCCTGTTATCACACTCGCGGCGGGGTTTTCCGGACAGCCGGGGCATGCTGACACTTGTGCCAGCGTGGCAGCATGAGCTACCTGATCTAGACTCCTGCCCAGCAGGGAACCAGGGAGGCCGCAGTGCGAAAGGTGCTGATCGCTAACCGCGGCGAGATCGCCGTGCGGGTCGTGCGGGCTTGCCGTGATGCCGGGCTCGGCAGCGTGGCCGTGTACGCCGAGCCCGACCTGGACGCGCTGCACGTCACGATGGCCGACGAGGCCTACGCGCTGGGCGGGACGACCAGCCAGGAGACCTACCTGGACATCGACAAGATCATTAAGGTGGCGCTGGAGTCCGGCGCGGACGCGGTCCACCCCGGCTACGGCTTCCTGGCGGAGAACGCCGACTTCGCCCGGGCGGTCACGGCGGCGGGCCTGACCTGGATCGGCCCCCCGCCGCAGGCCATCGAGGCGCTCGGCGACAAGGTCAAGGCCAGGCACATCGCCCTCGAGGCGGGGGCGCCGCTCACGCCGGGCACCCCGGACCCGGTCGGCGGCGCCGCCGAGGTCCTGGCGTTCGCCCGCGAGTACGGCTACCCGGTGGCGATCAAGGCCGCGTTCGGCGGCGGCGGTCGCGGGCTGAAGGTGGCCTGGCGCGAGGAGGAGGTCGCCGAACTGTTCGAGTCGGCGGTCCGGGAGGCCACCGCGGCGTTCGGCCGGGGCGAGTGCTTCGTCGAGCGGTACCTGGACCGGCCGCGGCACGTCGAGACGCAGTGCCTGGCCGACGCCCACGGTCACGTGGTGGTCGTCTCGACCAGGGACTGCTCGCTGCAGCGCAGGCACCAGAAGCTGGTCGAGGAGGCGCCGGCGCCGTTCTTGTCCGCGGCGCAGACCGAGGCCCTGTACCGGTCCTCCAGGGACATCCTGCGGCTGGCCGGCTACGTGGGCGCCGGCACCTGCGAGTTCCTCGTCGGCCAGGACGGCACGGTCAGCTTCCTGGAGGTCAACACCCGGCTGCAGGTCGAGCACCCGGTGAGCGAGGAAGTCACCGGCATCGACCTGGTACGCGAGATGTTCCGCATCGCCGAGGGCGAGCCGCTCGGCTACGACGACCCGCCGGGGAGGGGGCACTCGATCGAGTTCCGGATCAACGCCGAGGATCCGGCCCGCAACTTCCTGCCCGCCCCGGGCACCATCACCACCTGGAACCTGCCGTCCGGGCCCGGCGTCCGGGTCGACAGCGGGTACGCGGCCGGGATGACGGTCCCGCAGCTGTTCGACTCGCTGATCGCCAAGCTGATCGTGACCGGCGCGAGCCGGGCCGAGGCACTGCAGCGTTCGGCCCGCGCACTGGCTGAGTTCGAGGTCGGCGGGATGCCCACCGTGCTGCCCTTCCACCGGGCCGTGGTCGCGGACCCGGCGTTCGCAGGCGAGCCGCTGCGGGTGCACACCCGCTGGATCGAGACCGAATTCGACGCGCCCATGCCGCCCCAGGAGACCGCGGAGGTGGCCGAGCCGGCCGAACGGGAGAAGCTGACCGTCGAGGTCGGCGGGAAACGGCTCGAGGTGGTGGTACCGGCCTGGATAGGCGTGTCCCGCCGTACCCCCGCCGCCTCTGTTGGGGCCGAACGGGCTCGGGGCGCCCCACGCAGCCGCCGCACGGTACCGGCGAGAAGCGGAGATACCTTGGTCAGCCCCATGCAGGGGACGATCATCAAGATCGCCGTGGCGGAGGGGCAGCAGGTCTCGGCCGGCGAGGTGGTGGTAGTCCTGGAGGCGATGAAGATGGAGCAGCCGCTGACTGCCCACAAGGACGGCACGGTCACCGGCCTGTCCGTCGAAGTGGGCCAGACGGTCACGGCGGGCGCGGCCATCTGCGAGCTTGCGGGCTGATCAAAGGTGAGCAGGCTCCCGGGGGACCCCGGCCTGGGACGGCAGGCGCTGTTCGCGCTCGGCGCCCGGCTGCCTGACCGGAACCGGGAGTGGGTCCGGCACGAACTCACCGACGCCGACTGGCGCGGTCGGCTCATCGTCCGCCACGTGATCGTGACCCTGCCGTTCACCGCCGCGCTGGCGCTGCTGCCCGGCGCGCTCTGGATTCGCATCGCGGTACCCGCGCTGTTCCTCATCTGCAGCGTGGGCGTCGTCGCGATGTACGCCGACGACATCCGGGTGTCCCGGCTGCGCCGGCATGGTCTCGAGGCCCCGCACGATCGCGACCTGGGCCGGCCCTCCCACTGAGCGGAGGCGGGACTACGGGCCGTCCGGCGTGAACTCCATCAGCTTGCGGGCCGCCTCGGTAATGCTGCCGGACAGGGACGGGTAGACGGCGAACGTGGTCGCCAGCTGCTCGGCGGTGAGGCGCTGCTCCATGGCGACCGAGATGGCGAGGATCAGCTCGCTGGCCCGCGGGGCCACGATCACGCCGCCGAGGACGACGCCGGTGCCCGGGCTGGTAAACAGCTTGACGAAGCCGTCGCGGAAGCCGGCCATCTTGGCCCGCGGGTTCGTGGCCAGCGGCAGCTTCAGCACCCGGGCCGCGACCTCGCCCGCGGTGACCGCGCGCTGCGAGACGCCGACGGTGGCGATCTCCGGGTCGGTGAAGATGGTCGCCGCGACATGGTCGAGCCGCAGCGGCCCCACCGCCTCGCCGAGCGTGTGCCACATGGCGATCCGGCCCTGCATGGCGGCGACCGAGGCCAGCATCAGCCTGCCGGTGCAGTCCCCCGCCGCGTACACGCCGGGCACCGACGTCCGGGACACCCGGTCCACCTCGACGAAGCCCCGCGCGTCCACCTTCACCCCGGCCTCGTCCAGGCCGCAGCCCTCGGTCCTCGGGATCATGCCCACGGTCAGCAGGCAGTGGCTGCCGGTCACGGTCCGGCCGTCGTCCAGGACCACGGTGACGCCGTCGGTGTCCCGGCGGACGGCCCGGGCGCGCGACCGGCCCAGTACCCTCATGCCGCTGCGGCGGAACACGTCCTCGATCAGGCTGGCCGCGTCCTCGTCCTCCTGCGGCAGCACCCGGTCCCGGGAGGACACCAGGGTGACCCGCGAGCCGAGCGCCTGGTAGGCACTGGCGAACTCGGCCCCGGTGACGCCGGAGCCGACCACGATCAGGTCCCGCGGAATCTCGGTCAGGTCATAGAGCTGCCGCCAGGTCAATATGGCTTCGCCGTCGGGCTCCGCGCCGGGCAGCAGGCGGGGCAGCGCCCCGGTGGCGATCAAGACGGCGTCCGCCTTGATCTCCTCATCGCCCGCCCGCACCGTGCCCGGGCCGACCAGCCTGCCCTTCGCGGCGATCACCCTGACGTCTTCCGCGGCCACCCGCGCGGTGATGTCGCGCGACTGGGCCCGGGCCAGGTCAGTGATCCGCTCGTACAGCCGCGCGGCGTTGGCGGTGGCCAGGCCGCCGGTGGCGATGCCCAGCCCGGCGCTCCGGTTGAGCAGCGTCATCGCGTTGGAGGTCTCGATGAGGGACTTGGAGGGCACGCAGTCGGTGAGCACGCAGGCGCCGCCGAGCCCGTCTGAGTCGACGATGGTGACATCGGCGCCGAGCTGGGCCGCGACGAGAGCGGCTTCGTAACCACCGGGGCCGCCCCCGATGATCGCGATTCTCTGACGTGGCAAGGTCACGATTAGTAATTCTCCCCGTCGAATTGGTCGCAGTCAGGTATCAGGCGCGGGGCAATGCACGGCGTCCGGGGGCGCTACACCGTACGCTTGCCCCCGTGGCACTGTACGCAGCCTACGGCAGCAACCTGGACCCAGCGCAGATGCTCCTGCGCTGCCCGCACTCACCACAGCGGGGAACCGGCTGGCTGGAAGGATGGCGGCTGACGTTCGGCGGTGAAGACATCGGCTGGGACGGTGCCCTGGCCACCGTGGTGGAGCAGCCGGGCTCCCGGGTATTCGTCGTGCTCTACGACATGTTCGAGACCGACGAAAAGGAACTCGACAACTGGGACGGTGTCACGCTCGGTTACTACCGCAAGGCCAAGGTCCGGGTGGAGACGCTCGACGGCGACGTGCTGGCCTGGCTGTACGTGCTCAACTTCTACGAGGGCGGGCTGCCGTCGGCCAGGAGCATCGGCATCCTCGCCGACTCCGCGGAGCGGGCCGGCGCCCCGGCCGACTACGTCTCGGCGCTGCGCGCCCTGCCCTGCGCCAAGATGGGCGACTCCGGCGCCGGGTCTGAAGGATCTGAACCGCCCTGGACCGCACCCGGCCCCTAGCGCTCGAACCTCACCCCTCACCTCAGCTCCGCCACCCACCCCAGCCCCGCCCGGAATTCAATGAATGCGGCGCTCTACTGACTCTTTCAGGCAGAGCGCCGCACTCATTGATAACCGCGGATGGGCTGCCGGTCGGCTATGCGGTCACGGGGTCGCGGGACCCGTGGCGCGGCGCGTCCGCGCTTGACGCCTCAGCCTGCCCTGCCCCGTCCGCCAGCAGGAGCAAGCGATGCAGCTCGGCCAGTTCGCCTTCGTGGAGCTGGCCCAGCGACTCGGCCAGGACACCGTCAAAGATCCTCGCGCCCGCGTTGCGCACTTCCTCGCCCCGGGCGGTGAGCCGATGACGGACGGCACGGCCCGGTCCGGGCACGCGCTCGATGAGCCCGCGCTTGATCATCCGGGTCGCGAGCGCGCCCATCGACTGGTCGGTCTGGAAGGTCAGCTCGGCGAGCGCATGCAGGGACGCATCCGGCTGCTGCCCGAGGTGGCGCAGCACATCCCATTGCACGAGCGAGACGCCAAGCTCGGCCAGACGCTCGTTCGCGGTGCGGTGGTGACGCCATTGCAGTCGCTTGACGGCCAGGCCGACGTCCTGCAGGGAAGGAACCATGAGACTGACCCTATCAGGTTCCTTGTATAAGCCTCCTTGTATAAAATTCTATGTATAAGGTTACTTATATCAGATCACTGATATAAGGTTCCTGACATGAGAACGTCAGCTTTCCGCTCCCCATTCGAAGGAGATCAGGGTCATGGCTTCACGTAACTACACCGTCACCACTAAGACTGGCGTGGACGGCCTCGACGTCAGCGTCAGCGATCGTGGCGAGGGACGCGCTTTCCTGCTCCTACACGGCGGCGCGGGGCCGCAGTCGGTCCTCGCCTTCGCTGACCTGCTGGCCGAGGGAGGTCACGCGCGCGTGCTGGTCCCGACGCACCCGGGCTTCAGCGGCACGCCTCGCCCCGAATCGCTGGACACCGTTCGCGGCCTCGCCGCCGTCTACGTCGCCCTGCTCGACGAACTCGACCTACGCGACGTGAGCGTGATCGGCAACTCGATCGGCGGGTGGATCGCCGCCGAGATGGCGCTGCTCGGATCCGACCAGATCAGCAGCATGATCATCGTCGATGGCGTCGGCATCGAGGTCCCCGACCATCTGGTCGCCGACTTCTTTAACCTGACCTTCCCGCAGATCGCGCAGTTGAGCTACCACGACCCGGAGCGCTTCCGGATCGACCCGGAGGCGCTGCTGCCGGCGGCCCGGGCCGAGATCGCCGGGAACCGGGCGACCCTGGCGGTCTACGCCGGGGAACCGATGGTCGACGCCAGCCTCCGTGGCAGGCTCGCGGACGTCAGCCTGCCCACGCTCGTGCTATGGGGAGACAGCGACGGCATCGCCGAGCCCGACTACGGCCGTGCCTTTGCCGCCGCGATCCCGGGCGCCCGTTTCCAGGTCCTGCCCGACACTGGTCACCTTCCGCAGCTCGAGAGCCCTCAGCTACTGCTTGAGGAGATCCGGGAGTTCACCGAGGCGGACGCCACCGACTGGCCCGGTTGACCCAACCGATCACCATCTCGGCCCATGTGGCCGACTCGGATCACAGCCGTCCGGCCACTGGTCCGGGCCGGCCACACCGCCAGCCCGCGCTGAAGCTGGGCGACGCTCAGAGAAGCCAGACCACCAGCAGGATCAGCACGGGAATGACGAGGGCGGCGATGGCCCGGCGGCTCCACGTGCTCTTCGGCGGCTCAGACCCACCAGGCGGGTCGGCGGCGTCCAGGGCCGTGGTGCGGCCGGCCGGGCTGGCGGTCTGCGTTCTCGCGGCGGTCTCGGTCCCGTTTCCCGCGGCCCCGGTGCCCCCCGCCCCGGTTCCCCCGGCGGCCCTGGTTCCCGTGCCGGTTCCGGTTCCCGTGCCGGTTCCCGTGGCGGTCCCGGTTCCCCCGGCGGTTTCGCCCCTTGCAGCCTCCGCGGTGCCGCTGGCCCAGACCGCCTCGGCCCGGGCCGCGGTGGCACGCTCGCTGAGCACCCGGGCGATCTTCTCCGCTTCGGCCTCGGCGGTGGAGGTTTCGGGGGCTGACACGGGGGCGCCGAAGGACAGGCCACGGCGGCCGGACTCCAGGCCCAGGGACGAGCGCCGTAGCCCCGGGGACCGGGCCGGGCGGCGGGCCCTGGCCTCGGCGGCCAACTTACGCCGCCGCGAGTAGTGGATGGCCCAGGCGGTGATGACCTCGTTGCGCTGGCCCGGGGGACCCATCCCCCCCGACCCCCCTTGAGTGTGCACGCGCAGCATGTCGGCCAGGTCCACCTTGGTCACGCTGGCCCAGCCGATCCGGTGATCGCGCAGCGGGTTCCTGACCGTCACCCCGGTCTCATCGGCGATGATCCGGGGACGCTGCGCGGTGACGTAGGCGGCGCCGGTCGCCAGCAGCAAGATGGCCGCCGCGACCGCGGACGCGTGGTCCCGTCCCTGGACGGCCAGGTCGACCCAGTTGGCGACGGCGAAAAGCAGCCACCCGATCCAGACGACGACCGCGGTCGGCGACCGGAACACCTGCGGCTTGTCGGGTGAGGAGTTGGCTGCCATGGTGCCGTGCTCTCCGCGATGGTCCCGCCCGGGGTCAGGCGGGATCCATCTAGCCTAGCCTCAGGCGCCGGTCACGCCGGGCAGCGGCTGGGCGACGATCGCGCCGTCATCCCACAGCGCGGTGATCGCCGTGGCCGCCATCACGCGGACCCCCACGCCGATGGCGCGTTCGTCCACGTCGAACGTCGGCTGGTGAATGTCGTGCGAGACGACCGTTCCGGGCACCCGGGTGCCGAGCCGGGCCAGCGCGCCGGGGATGGATTCCAGGTACCAGGCGAAGTCCTCGCCGCCCAGGCTCTGCGGCGTCTGCACGACCTGGCCCGCGCCGAGCACGTCGAGCGCCGCCGCGGAGATCATGGCCGCGCTGCCCTGGTCGTTGACCGTGGGCGGCACGTACCGCTGGTAGCTGAGCTCGGCCTGCACCCCGTACGCCGAAGCCACCGAGTCGATGAGCCCCTTGAGCAGGTCGGGCGCGGTGTGCCAGGCCTCGTCGTCGAGGCAGCGGACGGTGCCCTCGGCGATGCCGTCGTCGGGGATGGCGTTGGCCACGGTGCCCGCGCTGACCCGGCCCCAGACCAGGCTGAGGCTGGACCGCGGGTCGACCCGGCGGGACAGCGCCGCTGGCACCTCGGTGAGGATCTTCCCGAGGGCGTAGACCAGATCGGCGGTCAGGTGCGGCCGGGCAGTGTGCCCGCCGGGCCCCGATACGCGCACCTCGATCCGGTCGCAGGCCGCGGTGATCGCGCCCGAGCGCACGCCGAGCTGGCCCGCGTCGAGCCGGGGATCGCAGTGCAGGGCGAAGATCCGGCCAACCGAGGCGATGCCGCCCGCCGCGAGCACGTCGAGCGCACCTCCGGCCGCCTCCTCGGCGGGCTGGAAGATGAGCCTGACCCGCCCGGGCAGCAGGCCCGCGGCGGCCTGCTGGGCCAGGAACAAGCCGGCGCCGAGCAGCACGGTGGTGTGCACGTCGTGGCCGCAGGCATGGCAGGCGTCCGGCACGGTCGAGCGGTAGGGCACATCCTTGTCGTCCGTCATCGGCAGGGCGTCGAGGTCGGCCCGGAGCGCGACGACCGGTCGTTCGGTATAAGGAACTTGCTCGGAGCCGATGTCCACGAGCAAGCCCGTGCCCTTGGGCAGGATCACCGGGCGCAGGCCCACCGCGGCCAGGCGCAGCGCCACCCGGCGGGTGGTGCGGTGCTCGTTATAGGCCAGCTCGGGATGAGCATGCAAGTCGCGCCGGAACTCGATCAGCTCGGCTTCATGCTCGGCCAGGAACGCGTCCAGATCCGCGAGCAAATCATTGCCTTCCATGCCCACCATCCCCGTGAGTACAGAATCTGTCTTCGGCGAACTCGGTAACGAGTGCGTCTACCACGCTGATGAGATCCCCGGTTTGCGCGTAGACGGCCCGCTGCCGTTCGTAAGAGGCGCCATGCTCGAGCACCTCCGACGCCACGGAAAGCTCGTCCTGGCAGCCTAGCCTCGAGGCTACCGGCTCCAGCGCGGCGAGCAATTCAAATAGCTCATCGCGCAGCGGCGCGGTGGCGCCGGCCTCGTCAGTGATCACGATCGCGTCCAGCCCGAATCGCGTCGCGCGCCACTTGTTGTCCCTGACCACCCAGGCCGACGGGCAGGGCAGCGTGTAGCCGCGGTCCAGCTGGGAGTCGAAGAGCTGGACCAGGCACTGCGAGAGCGCCGCCACCATGCCGACCTCGCGCAGCGTCGGAACACCGTCGGACATGCGGATCTCGACGGTGCCGAAATCCGGATGCGGCCGGATGTCCCACCAGACCTCCTTGATGCTGCGGATCGTCCCCGCCCGCAGCAGAGTGTCCATGTAGTCCTCGAACTGTTCCCAGTTCGTCAGCCGATGCGGCGGACCCGCCGTCGGCAATGCGCCGAATGTCACCGACCTGCTGGAGGCAAGCCCCGTGTCATACCCACACCAGAACGGGCTCGACGCAGTAATGGCGAGAAAATGCGGAAGGTAAGCGGCCAGGGCATTGACGATCGGAATCGCCTTGCTCCCGTCCCGAATCCCCACGTGAACATGCACGCCGAAGGTCTGAATCCGGCGGGCAAGCCACTGCATTTGCTCGACAAGCTCCGCATAGCGCTGGATGGGCGCCGTCGTCGCGTCTCGCCAGTCACTCACCGGGTGAGTTCCGGCGCACGCTAGTAGGATACCGCGCTCCGTCGTCATTCGCTGGAGTTCGGTGATCGTTGCGGCCAGGTCGTCTTTCGCCTCGGACACCGTGCTGCAAATGCCGGTGACCAGTTCAAGGGTGGACTGCATCAGCTCATGGCGGATTCGCGGGTGCTCTCCCGTATCCCCGTCCACGGGCAGCTGGTCGAGCAGCTTGCCGGCTTCCTGACGTAGCAGCTTGGTCTCGCTGTCGATTAGCTGAACCTCCCATTCGACGCCCAGCGTCGTGCCGCGGGAAGGGTTCCACTCGATCGTCATGCCCGGCCTCCGTGCCCGAAAATTATTCAATGATCAAATTTCCCCGGGCTGATACTCGCCCCAGACATCCCGCAGCGCGTCGCAAACCTCACCTAGAGTGGCGTCGGCGCGCAGCGCGTCGCGGAGCGGGTAAAGGACGTTACCGGTGCCTTCCGCGGCCGATTTGAGGGCGGAGAGCGCGCGGCGATGCGGCTCGGGGTCCCGCTCCTTCCGTATCCGGGCCAGCCGGGCCGCCTGTTCGGCCTCGAGGGACGGGTTGCCTCGCAGCGGCTGGTACGGCTCCTCGCCGTCCACGGTGAACCTGTTCAGGCCGACGATCACCCGCTCGCCCTCGTCGATTTCCCTGGCCACCTGGTAGGCCGTGCCCTCGATCTCGGACTTCTGGAACCCGCGCTCGATCGCCGCGGCCGCCCCGCCCATCTCCTCGATGCGGTCCATGAGGGTTGTCGCGGCCGCCTCGATCTCGTCGGTCATCGACTCGATCACGTACGAGCCCGCGAGCGGGTCCGCGGTGGCGGTCAGGTCGCTCTCGTAGGCGATCACCTGCTGGGTGCGCAGCGCCAGCCGGGCCGCCTTGGCGCTGGGCAGCGCGAGCGCCTCGTCGAAGGAGTTCGTGTGCAGCGACTGGGTCCCGCCCAGCACCGCCGCCAGGGCCTGCAGGCTCACCCGGATCAGGTTCACTTCCGGCTGCTGCGCGGTGAGCTGCACGCCGGCCGTCTGGGTGTGGAAGCGCAGCATCTGCGACCTGGGGTCTTGCGCGTTGAACTCGCTTTTCATGATGTGTGCCCAGAGTCGGCGCGCGGCCCGGAACTTGGCGACCTCCTCCAGCAGCGTGGTCCGCGCCACGAAGAAAAAGGAGAGCCGGGGGGCGAAGTCATCGATTTCCAGTCCGGATTGCAGCGCCGCCCGGACGTACTCCCTGGCGTTGGCCAGCGTGAACGCGATCTCCTGCACCGGCGTGGCGCCAGCCTCGGCCATGTGATAGCCGGAAATGGAGATCGTGTTCCACTTGGGCAGCTCTTGCCGACAGTAGGCGAACGTGTCGGCGACCAGGCGCAGCGACGGGCGGGGCGGGTAGATGTAGGTGCCGCGGGCGATGTACTCCTTGAGCACGTCGTTCTGGATCGTGCCGGTCAGCTGGTCCGGGCGGACGCCTTGCTCTTCGCCGACCGCCTGGTACATCAGCAGCAGCACCGCGGCGGGCGCGTTGATGGTCATCGAGGTGGACACGGTATCCAGCGGGATGCCGCCGAAGAGCGTCCGCATGTCGTCGACGGTGTTGATGGCCACGCCGACCTTGCCCACCTCGCCGTGCGCGACATGGGCATCGGAGTCGTACCCCATCTGGGTGGGCAGGTCGAAGGCGACCGAGAGCCCCGTGGTGCCCGCCTCGATCAGCTCGTGGTAGCGGCGGTTGGACTCCTGGGCGGTGGCGAAGCCGGCGTACTGACGCATCGTCCAGGGTCGGTCGACATACATCCGCGGATACACTCCGCGAGTAAACGGATACTCTCCCGGCCTGCCGAGCTTTTCTTCGGGCCGGAAGTCCGTAAGCTTGCTGGCGTCATAGACGGGATCGATGGGAAAGCCTGACTCGGACGTGCGTTCCATGTGCTCAGGTTACGTCGGGGCGGCCGGACGCCCTATGGAGGAGAGCTCAGG
>CAVYNE010000003.1:0-95055 GCA_963769715.1 uncultured Actinomycetes bacterium | reverse complement strand
TCTACCAGCGCCTGGTCCGCCCGCTCCCGGAGGGTGCGGTGCTCAGCCCGCCACCGGGCCCATGACCGGGCCCGTCACCGGCGGGACGCCGGCCCTGGCCGTCACGGACATGTCCGTCGCGTACGGCAACATGGTCGCGGTGCACGACGCGACGTTCAGCATCGCCCCGGGCGAGGCGTGCGCCATCACCGGCCCCAACGGCAACGGCAAGTCCAGCCTCCTGATGGGCATCACGGGCCTGGTGCGCCGGCGCGGCGGCGTGCAGGTCTTCGGCGCGCCCGCGCCCAACGGCGACGTCCGGTGGACCGCCCGGCACGGCCTGACGCTGGTGCCCGAGCGGCGTCAGCTCTACCCCGGGCTGTCGGCCGCCGACAACATCGTGCTCGGCTGCTACTGCTGGACGTCCAGCCTCCGCAAGGCACGCGCCTCTCGCTCGTTCGGCCTCGCTCTTGAGCTTTTCCCGGAGATCGGACCGCACCTGAGGCAGCCGGCCGGCACCTTGTCCGGCGGCCAGCAGCAGATGGTCGCGATCATGCGCGGGCTGGCCAGCGACCCGAAGATCCTGGCCGTGGACGAGCCCTGCCTCGGGCTCGCCGAGGCGATGAGCCGGCGGGTCTATGACGCGCTGGCCCGGATCCACCAGGCGGGGACCACGCTCATCGTGGTCGAGGAGGCACCGAAGCGGGCGCTGACCATCTGCGACCGGCGGGTCGAGGTGCGCAACGGCGTGGTCACCGGGTCAGGCGCGTCATGAAGTTCGGCAACCTCGTCCTGGCCGGCCTGGTGACCGGGTCGATCTACGCCGTCTTCGCGGTCTGCGTCTCGGTCTGGTACCGCGTGTGCAACATCCTCAACCTCGCCGTCGGCGACTTCGCGATGGTCGGCGCGCTCGGGGTGGACAACCTGGTGCGGGTCAGGAACTGGCCGCTGCCCGCCGCGATCGCGACCACGCTGGCGGTGGTCGCCGTCTTCGGCTTCGCCTACGACCGAGTGGTACTCCGGCTCGCCCAGGACGGGCCGCGCCGGCAGGAAGGCATTGTCATCACGTTCTTCTTCACCTTCGCGCTGTCGTTCTTCATCGACGGCGTCGCGCGGGTGCTGTTCGGCACCGACGTGCACGCTGCTCCCGCGCTATGGAACGGCAGTTCGCTCACCGTCTTGGGCGGCCCGCACATCGAGCGGGCCGGCCTGCTCGTGCTGGCCTGCGCGCTGATCATCGGATCGGCGTTCTGGCTCTACATCCGGTACACCCTCGGCGGCAAGGCGATGGAGGCCTGCGGCGAGAACTCGCTCGGCGCGCGCATCGCGGGCATCGACACCCGGCGGTACCGGTGGCTCATCTTCGTCGGCACGGCGGTCATCGCGGCCGTTTTCGGCATCGTCGAATCGCCGATCACCGGCTACACCTACCTGTCCGGCGCGACGATCTCGCTGACCGGGTTCATCGCCGCGGCCTACGGCGGGTTCCGCAAGCCCGGCCGGGCGCTGGTGGCCGGGCTGGCCATCGGCATCCTCGAGGCTTTGCTCGGTGGCTACGTGAGCGCCGAGTACGGCGACACCGTGCTGTACGCGATCCTCGCCGCGCTCGTGCTCACCTGGCCGCGCGCCCTGGGTTTCGAGTCGGCGGTGAGCGGATGAGAAGGCTCGCGCCGCTGAGCGCCACCGCGACCGTGGTCGTGGTCGGGCTCGTCATGGTCCTGGTGTTCGGTCAGCAGTACGCGGGATCGGTCTTCGTGCTCGCGCTCTGCTACGCCATCGTCACCGCCGGGATGGCCGTACAGATCGGATTCAGCCAGCAGATCGTGTTCAGCCAGTGCGTGTTCATGGGCGCAGGTGCCTACGGCGTGGCCATGCTGAACACGCACTTTGCCATGCCTTCCCTGCTGGCCACGCCGGTCGTGATGGCGGGCAGCGGGCTCGCCGCGCTGCTGCTCGGCTCGGTCGTCACCCGGGCGTCCGGGCTCGCCCTGGCGGTGGCAACCCTGATGCTGCCGCTCATCGCGGTCGGCTACGTCAGCTCGGCCGGCTTCCTGGGCGGCTCGGTCGGCGCGCCGCTCACCGGCAACCTGTGGCCGGGCTCCTCCACTCAGTCGATCGCGATCGGCAACGGCCTGATCACACTCGCGTGCCTCGCCGTGGCCGTGTTCGTGGCCTCGCGGATCCTGTCCTCCGACATCGGGCTCGAGCTGTACGTGCTGGGCGTAGACGAGCCGACCGCGGCCGCCATGGGAGTGCGGACGCCGCGCCGCAGGCTGGAGCTCTTCGTGCTCGGCTCGGTGTTCGCGGCGCTCGGCGGCGCCGTCTACGCGGGCACCCAGCTGTTCGTGCCCGCCACCCTGGTCAGTCCCACCGCCGAGCTGGCCCTGCTCATGATGCTCTTCGTCGGCGGCAGGCGGAGCGTCCTCGGCGCCGTGGCCGGGGCGGTGGCCATCCAGTACCTGTCCGGGGCCAGCAACTGGGTCAGCGTCAATATCCTCATCGTCGAGGGCGTACTGCTCACCGTGGTGCTGCTCGCCGACCCCGACGGCCTGGCCGGCATCGCCGCGTCCCTAGTCCGCCGCCTGCCCGCCTCCCGCTCGGCCCGCCTCGACTCGGCCCGCCTCGACTCGGCCCAATAGCCTCAATTGCCTCAACAGCCCTAATAGCCCCAGCAGCCCCGCTGGCCCCCGCAGCCCCGCTCACGCCCGCGTCCGAACCGGTTCGATGGAACATCGAGCCGGTCATAGCCGGCCCAATGGAACATCGGCCGGCCCGAAGGGGCTGCCCCGGGCCACGTGCTCCTGGAGTGCGCGGGCATCGGCAAGGAGTACGGCGGGCTGACCGTGCTGGACGAAGTCACGCTGACGCTGCCGCCGAAGGGGTTGTTCGGGCTGTGCGGGCCGAACGGCGCCGGCAAATCCACGCTGCTCGGCATCATCGGCGGCAGCGTGCCGCCCGCCCGCGGCCGGGTCCTGCTCGACGGCGCCGACGTGACCCGGCTGCCGCCGCAGCTAGCCTCCGTGCAGCAGCTCATCGTGCCCCGGCATTACACCCGGGTGGCGCTGCTCGAGGACAACTGCGGTTCTGTCTGCCTGGCCAACCAGGGCTCCGTGCAGAAGCTGGCCAGCCAGTACGGCTTCAAGCTGGTCACCACCCAGATCGACCAGGTTGGTGCCACCGACGTCACCCCGCAGGTGCTCGCCATGCTCGCCGCCAAGCCGCAGATCATCTTGTTCGGCCTGGTTCCGGGCACCGACTCGATCACCGCGATCCGCGCCATCCGGGCCCAGAACGCGTCCATCCCTATCAGCGAGTGCTCCGCCTGCGAGCTGCCCAGCTTCATCGCCGCGGCCGGCGGGGCCTCGGTCATGCACAACATCTACGTGCTCGGCTCGATGCAGGACTGGCTCGCCGCTGCCTCGAAGGGCACCTCGGCGGAGGCTAAGCAGACCGCCGCCGGGCTGCAGGCGTATTTCGCCGGCATGAAGTCGACCGGCTACACCAGCGCCAACCAGCTAGACAACAGCCAGGAGGGCTGGGACGCCGGCCTCGAGATCAACTGGGCGGTGACCAGCGCCGGGACGCTCGACGAGACGACGGTCATGCAGAAGCTCCAGCACCTGGACATCAACACGCTGGGCATCGTGTGGGCGCGCAGCCCGGCCAACTACGAGAACATCTCCCAGGTGCTCGCCGCGATGGAGGTCATCGCCCCCGACGGCACCGTCACCCTCTACAACAGGTAACCCGTTCTGGATCGTGGACGGTTACCCCCGCATCCGGGGGGTAACCGTCCACGATAATGCGGCGGCCGCGGTTCACAGCGGTAGGCCGCCCTCCAGCAGGGCCAGGGCCCGGTCGATGCGTTCGAACATGTCCTCGATGGTCCGCCGGTCGCTGGACCAGCCCTCCCAGGGCATCGTGATCGACATGATGACGCCGATGATGGCGCCGGCCGTGGTGCGGACGGCCAGGTCATCCGCTGGACGCCCGGCCCGCCTGGCTAGGGCCTCGCCGACCACCGAGATGGTCCGGGCGAACTCGTCCATGGCCCGGGCCCGTACCTCGGGCACGTTCATGGTCAGGGCCGTGGTCTCCCCGAGCAGGTCGAGGTCGGCCTGGGTGTAGGAGGTGAACACCTCCTGGGTGGCCGCGCGGACCGCGCTGAGCGGGCCGAGGCCGGCTGGCTGCCGCTCGAGCGCCTCGATCATCCGGGTGTCCATGTCGTCTTGCAGGACGATGTCTTCCTTGGTGGGGAAGTACCGGAAGAACGTGCTCGGTGACACCTCGGCCGCCGACGCGATCTGCTCCACGGTGGTGCCCTGATAGGTCTGGTCACGGAACAGCCGGAGCGCGTGCTCCCTGATGGAAGCGCGGGTCCTGGCCTTCTTCCGCTCGCGCAAGCCGCCATGCATTTCTGTCACACTTCCAATTGTGCCCGGTCCGGGCCGCTTTCACCGGTAGCAACCGGGGTCGCACCCTCGCCCTGGGGAACCCTGGAAGTCCCGGGAACCGCTTCAGCCCGGCGCGGCAGGAAGAGGAACGCAAGGATGGCGCTGGCCAGCGCGATGCCGCCGCAGACCCAGAGCATCGTGTCCAGGCCCTGCACGAACGCGTGCCGCACCGAGTCGAGCAGCGCCGCCGAGCCAAGCGCGTGCGCGACGGCCACGCCCGCCACCACGCTGCTCTTGGCAGCCGCCGCGGCCGCCGCGGGCAGACCGGTCACGGCCAGGTGGCTGCCGTATACCGAGCCGAGCACGGTGCCCAGGATCGCCACCCCGATGGTGGCGCCCACCTGCCGCATCGCCGAGATCAAGGCGGAACCCGAGCCGCTGCGCTCGGCGGACAGGGCGGACAGCGCCGCGTTCATCGCCTGCGGCATCGCCAGCCCGAGGCCCAGGCCGAACACGGCGAACCACGCGGCCGCGAACCCGGTACCGCTGCTGACGGTGGTCGTGGCCCCGAACCCGAGCGTCACGGCCATGATCGCGAACCCCGTCGTGACCAGCGCCTTCGCGTTGGCCAGCAGCGCGAGCACCGTCCCGTCGGCCGTCTTGCGCGGCGAGGCCATGCCCTTGCGGGGGGGCCTGGGGGGGTCGTCCCCCCGGGCCAACAGCGTGCCGCCGATCATGCCGATCACCATGCCGCCGATCATCGGCAGCAGCCGCAGCCCGCTGCCCATCGCGTTCACGCCGCGGACTTCCTGGAAGTACAGCGGCATCGCGAAGAAGATGCCGAACATCGCGAACGACACCAGCGTCGACAAGATCGTGCCCCAGGTGAAGCCGGCCGACCGGAACAACCGGAGCTCGATCAGCGGACGCACCTTGACCCACCGCCCCTCGCGCAGGTTTCCGCCCATGTCGGCCTGGTTGCGGCCGGTCAGCCAGCGCTCCCAGGCCACCAGGACGGCGAGCAACGCGACCCCGGCGGCGATGGTGCCCAGCGCCGCGGCGTCCGTCCAGCCGTCCTGGCCGGCCTTGATGAACCCGTAGGTCAGCCCGGCCAGCCCCGCGCTGGACAAGATCACGCCCAGGTAGTCCACGCCCGGCCGCTGCTCGCTGCGCGACTCGGGCAGCAGGAACGCGACGGCGATCACGGCCAGCACCACCACCGGTACGTTGATCAGGAAGACCGAGCCCCACCAGAAGTGGTCGAGCAGGTAGCCGCCGACGATCGGGCCGATCGGGAAGCTGATGAAGGTGGCCGAGGCCATCAGCGCGATCGCCTTCTGCCGCTCCGCCGGCGCGAACAGCACCGGGATCACGGCCAGCGACAGCGGGAAGATGGCCGCGGCGCCGATCCCGAGCACCGCCCGGGCGCCGATCAGCTCGGCCGTGCTGGTCGCGTACGCGCACGCCGCCGAGCTGGTCCCGAACAAGACGAGCGCGACGAGCAGTACCTTCTTGCGCCCGAGCCGGTCGCCGAGCAGGCCCGCGGGCAGCATGGCGGCGGCCAGCACCAGGCTGTAGGAGTCCGAGATCCACTGCAGGTCGCTGGTCGAGGCGTGCAGGTCGGTCGCGATCGTAGGCAGCGCCAGGTTCAGCACCGTCAGGTCGAGCCCGACGACGAGCACGCTCGCGGCGATCGCGATCAGCGCCCACCACCTGCGGGCCGGGTTCTCCGCCATGACACTCACAACCCTTCGGCAGTCACATCCTTTTGGAAGTCACTGTCAAAAGTATGTGCCCATCACTTGGGAGTGTCAATCGTAAATGAGGGCACGGCGCGAGTCGCCCCCGCTGCCGGTTACGAATCGCTCAGCCCAGGCGGTCGCTCAGCCCAGCCGCCTGGCCCGCTTCAGCTGTGGCTGGTGGTGCAGATCAGCCACTCCGCGTAGGACCGGCAGGCGCCCGGGCCGAGTTCCGCGCCTGTCGGCAAGACCCGGGCGAATACCAGCTCGGCGGTGCCCTCGAGCACTCTGCGGAGCAGATCGGCCGGGCCGGCCGCCTCGAAAGCCAGGGACCACCAGATCTCGCCACGCGCGCGGACCTCGGTGAGTTCCACCGCGCACCCTGGCTCGCCGGCTCGCCCCGGTCCCGCGAGGATCGCCTCGCGGGCGAGCCGGAACCGGCTGATCTGCCGGCTCTTGCGTATCACCGTCCAGCTGGCCGGGGCGTCGCCCTCCCGGCGGAGCGCACCGACCGGAAACGACCACTTCTGCCAGGACTGGATGCGGCCGCGGGCGCGGCCAGGTACATCGAGGATGCCCACGGTGCCGTGGTACTGCTTCACCTCGAGGGCCCGGCCGCCGCGGACCTTCACCGACAGCCCGCGCAGATCCGGCTTGACGAGGTAGATGTCCTCGCGTGCGTCCGTCTCGGCGGGAAATCGCCCGAACCATTCCGCGACCGCGGCGTCGAGCTGGCCGGGGACGAGCCAGCGCACTTCAAGAGTCCGCAGTCCTTCGATGACCGAGCTCACGGGCGCGGCCGTCATGTCTTATCCGCTCAGACGCCCTCCACCGCTTGCAGGCGTCCGGACTTGACCGCCTTGACGAAGTCCTCGTAGTCCTGCTCGTTCTGGTCCGCGTAACGCTGCGAGAAGTCGGTGATCGACTTGTCGAAGGCGTCGCTGGCGCCTAGGTAAGCGGCGATGGCGACTGGGTCTCCCGAACGGGCGTGGGCGCGAGCCATGGTCCACCCGCAGGTGCGGGCGTAGAAGGTGAGCCCGAGCGGGATCATCTCCTCGATCACGATGGAGCCCTTCATGTCGCGCAGCTGGCGCCAGTAGAAGTGGCGGTTCACGTCCAGGCCCTTGGTCCAGCCCAGGTAGATGTCGCTGGCGGACTGCATCATCCGCTGTCCGTGCACCACCCGCGCCCCGTGCTGCCCGTAGCGGCTCTTGGGCAGGTAGGCCTCGAGTACCGAGGAGGTCGCCTCCTTGATCTGCAGGAAAAGCGGGTCCTGCGCGTCGCGTCCTTGCAGCAGGATGATGAACGCGCGGGTCCCGACGCTGCCGACGCCGACGACCTTGCGGGCCGCGTCCACGATCTCGAATCGCTCGAGCAGGTGCCGCCGGTCGGGTTGCAGGGTGGCCCGGTAGGCGCGGAACTGGTCGTGGATTACCGGGAGGACCTCGTCGGGGGACAGGCCGTAGGTGGCGGCCAGGTCGCGGGCCGGAATGATGACCGGCGGCTGGCTGACGATCTGGTACCGCCCGCCGGCCAGCTCACCGAGCTTGGACAGAGCAGACAGGCTGTCGCGGGTGTGCGCCTTCTCGGCGGTCTTCTCCGCCCGCTTCTCCCCCCGCTTGATCAGCTTGTCGACCCCCTCGTCCTTTTTCCCCTTCCCCTTGACTTCCTTCCTCTTTTCCGCCACTGCGCTGCGGATCGCGGTCTTCAGCTGGTCCTCATCCAGGTGGGAGTACCAGATATCCATCGTCGGCATCTGCGCGAACTCGGCCATGGCCTCCCGGTAGGCCGTCACTGACGCCTGCGTGGCCGCGCGCGCGTCGGCCTTGGAGAACCCGTTGTTGCGGGCCGCGATCGTAAAACTCGCCGCCATCCGCTTCACGTCCCACTCGAACGGCCCCGGCAGCGTCTCGTCGAAGTCGTTCAGGTCGAACATCAGGCGCCGTTCGGGGGAGGCGAACAGGCCGAAGTTCGACAGGTGGGCGTCACCGCACAGCTGGGCGTTGAGGCCGGCCACCGGCGTGTCCTTCAGGTCCGCCGCCATGATCTTGGCGCCGCCCCGGTAGAAGGTGAACGGCGAGACCATCATCCGGCCGTGCCGGACCGGCACCAGATCCTGCTCCCGGGTGAGATTCTGCTCCTCGAGCAGGGCGACGGGATCGGGCCGGTCCGCGGCCGGGTGCCACCCCGAGTGGCTGGAGGGAGGCGTGCGGTCGCTGGCCTGCCTGCCCTCAGCCTCGCGTTCATCCAGGCTCATGTGCGCGACTTTGATCGCGGCTTCCTTCGCAACCATCCTGTTTGCCTCTCGTTCGGATCGTCCGCGTCCTGCCGGGCCGGCTGGCGCTACGGTATGTCGCCCAAGTCCGCCATCTCGGCGTCACCCACGGCGATGGCCAGGCCCATGGCCCGCAGGATCTTCCCGGCCGCCGAGACCACCCGGGCCGTACCCACGATCGGGGCGATGGCGATCATCACTTCGGAGATATCGTCGGCGGTTATCCCGCTTTTCTCGGCCGCGTCGGCGTTGGCCAGGTAGGAGGCGGGCGGCGCGTCCACGGCGATCAGGGCGGCCAGCCTCACGATCATGAAATCGCGCGTCGGCAGGGAACTGTGGTCAACCGAAGCGGCGGTCAGGTCGACGAGCGTATCGAGAACGGCTGTGTCGGAAGTCACGAGGCCCCCTGGGTCGTCACGAAACGCGGGGGCGTCCGGCCCTCGCGGGAGATACCAGCAGTCCATCGCGGCCCGGCACCGGTTGCATCACCCTGGCCGGGTGAACTACAGGTGAACTATCCATCCGGAATCCACCCGGCATAGGTGATGACCCGCTGCCTGGCTAGGGCGAGAATTTCTGCAATGCTTGGAGACCAGTTGCCGAACGTGACCGAAGCCGGTGCCGCGGGTACCGGCTCCCGGCCATGGCGTCGCCTCATGGACCGTTTTGTCGAGGCCGACAGCTACGGGTTGGTGCTGTTGCTGGTCATGGTGACCTACACCGTGTCCGTCTCGGTTACCCAGACGTGGGCCGGCTCGATCGTGCTCACGGTTCAGGTCGCCACGGTCTGGTTCACGCTCCGGATCTCCCGCGCCCGCCCCGCGGTCCGGCGGGCCGCTGACATCGTGCTATGCCTCGCCGCCGCCACTGCCGTCGTGAGCTTCTTTGTGCACCAGACCGATGTCGAGCGGGGCGGGGTATTCGTCGTCTGCAGCCTGCTCTACCTGATCGCGCCGTTCTCGATCGTGCGCCATCTGATGCTGCGGCGGGATATCGACATCGAAACCTTGCTTGGGGCCGTGGCCGCCTACCTGCTGATCGGCATGTTCTTCGCGTTCGCCTACAAGGCATTCGGCGCATTCGGCAGCGTGCCGTTCTACGGTATGGCGGGGCACGGCTCGCTCAGCCAGGACCTGTTCTTCAGCTTCGTCACGATGACGACCGTCGGGTACGGGGACTTGGTGCCGGCGGCCAATCCCGGGCAGACCTTTGCGGTGCTCGAAGCATTGATCGGGCAGTTGTTCCTCGTGGTGGCCGTCGGGAAGATCATCTCCAGCTTCCAGCCGAGGCGCCGGGACTAGGGCTAGGTCAGCCTGTGAGCCTGGTCAGCCTGTGAGCCTGGTCAGCCCTTGAGCCTGGCCAGCAGGGCGGTGCCGTCGGGGCTGCCGAGGCCGGTGCAGGCGTCCCAGCCGGGGCCGGCCGCATACGCGCCGTTGTTTCCGCTGGTGATGTCGTTGAAGCCGGACCCGGAGGCGCCGGGTGTCACGCCCGCGTACAGGGCCGGCTGGAGCAGGCCGAACCGCTGGCCGGTCGCCTCCGCGAGCCGGCTGACCAGCGCGGCCCACAGCGGAGCGACCGCGCTGGTTCCGCCCACCACCTGGGCCTGGCCGCCGGAGTAGATCTGATAACCGGTCGTCGGGTCGGCGTTGCCCGCGACGTCGGGCACACCCCGACCCGAAGAGCCCCCAGTCCCGCTGGACCCGCCGGCCTGGGCCGGCACCCCGGCGTTGGCCTGCCAGGACGGCAGCGGGAACTGGTCACTGACCCCGCCGCCGCCGGCTCCCTCGTTCGAGGCGGTCTCGTTCCACACGACTTCCGAGCTGATCGTGCCGGTGGACGGGTCCGCGAGCAGCTTGGTGCCGCCGCAGCCCAGCGCGTGCGGGCTGGACGCGGGGAAGTCCACGTGTACCTGGCCGTCGTTGACGGCGTCGCCGCTGCCGTTGTCCCCGGAGGCCGCACACACGGTGATGCCCAGCGCGGCCGCGTCGGCCATCGCCGCGTCCATCGCCGCGCGTCCCTGCTGGGTCCAGGAGTCTTCGGACTGGCCCCAGCTGATCGAGATGGCGACGGGCGCCGGGCTGGCCGACGCGGCCGCGGAGATCGCGTCGACGAAGCCCTGGTCGCCGTTGTTCGGCGCGAAATACACGACCTGCGCGGCGCCGGGCGCGGCGGCACCGATGACGTCGATGTCCAGCGCGACCTCCACGTCAGCCCCGGTCGGATCCGAACCCGGCGCGTTCGACGCCCCGTCCACGCCGACCGCGCTGATCGAGGGGACCGCGATGCCGAGCCCGCCGAAATAAGCGTCAAGGTCGCTGGTGGAAAAGCCGCCGCCGAGTTCGATGACCGCGATCGTCTGGCCGGCGCCGGTGGTCCCGGCCGGGAACTGGTAGATGTCAGCCACCTGGTCCGGCGGGTAGGAGGTGCCCTGCGCGGCGGCGGCCAGCGGCCGGAAGTGCGCCCGGAACTGCGGCCGGGTGTCGAGGCCGAGCACGGCCAGCACGATGCCTGCCAGCGCGGCCGGGATATATATGGAACCCTCGCGGTAGCGGTGCGTGATCACATGGCCACCCGGACTCGTGCTCCTGACCAGCTGCAGCGTCACGCCGAACACCCGGGACAGCTCGCCCAGGGTGCCCGCCACCTTGATCCGGCGGGTGGCCGGATGGACGGCGGTGACCTCCAGGCCCAGGCCGGTGAGCGTCTGGCGGACGAGGTCCACGTCGGCCGGGTCGGCCCCGTACCGCTCGGCCAGTTCGCCGGTGGTCAGGACCGTGGGCCCCTCAACGATTTCGGCGGGAATGCCGGCGCGGCGGCGCAGCACCAGCGTCAATTCGGCCCGCTCGGAGCTGTCCAGCGGGCCGGCCTGTGGCGTGCGCCAGCGGTCCTCGCTCGCTGCCAGGTAGTTGCACCAAAGGATGTGCTTGGTCAGACATTGTTACTCCTGCTCGGTAGGTTCCGGGGACAGCAGGTATTTGAGCCCCCCATGGGCGGGATTCTGCCTTGCGCAAAGCAAGCACCCCGCTCGTTCGGGCATAACTATTTCATCCGAACGGGTGCCGCTGGCAGTTACCGCGAATACTGAAAGCCCGATATTTCCGCATCGCCCTGGGCCTAGAAAAAAGCGTGCACCGTATCGATCACGCGCCCGTCGTCGCTCACCACCGGGATAACCCGCCATTTGTCCAGCGTGGTGCAGGGATGCGAGATGCCCAGGCACACCAGGTCGCCGGGCGCCAGCGCGGTCCCCGCCGCCAGCCGCAGGTAGGCATGCTGGTCGTTCAGCTCGGTCACCTCACCTAGCGCTGTCACCTCGCCGCTGATCCCGGCGCCGCTGACCTCGACCGGCACGCCCCGGCGTACCACCCGCAGCGGCACCGGCAGCCCCTTGTCGAAGCCGGCGTCGCGGCGGCCGGCGCCGAGCAGCGCCAGGCCGGGCTCGGGACGCGACAGCACCTGCGCCCACAGCTCGAGCGCGGGCCGCAGCACCGGCGCGTCGGTGGCGCCGGGAGAAGCCCGGCGGGCGGGGGAGACGGTCCCGTAGTACCCGTGGTCGTGGGTAACGTATGCGCCGCTGCGCAGGATCACCGTCATCCCGGCGGTGCTGCCCGCCGTCAGCTCGCGGGTCACCACGTCGAAGTAGGCGCTGCCGCCGGCCGTGACGATGAGCTCGTCGGGGCCGGGGCCGGGGCCGTCGGCCAGGGTCTCGGCCAGGTAGCGCAGCCGGCGGCAGAAGGAGGCGATCAGCCCGAGCGCCTCGGCCTGGCTCCCGGCGCCGATGCTTCCTTCGTACCCGGCCACGCCTGCCACCCGGAGCGTGCCGGTGGCGGCGGCCGCCTTCGCCACGTCGAACGCCTGGGCGTCGGTGCGGCAGCCGGTGCGCCCGTGAGCGTGGCCGATCTCCACCAGGACACCGAGCCTGCGGCCGGCCGGGTACCGCGTGAGCACCCGGTCCAAGATGGCCACGCCGTCGGTGCTGTCGACGTAGCAGTAGGCCTCGAAGCCGGGGTCGGCGGCGAGTTCGGCGGCCAGCCAGGCGATGCCCGCCTCGTCCACGAGCTCGTTGGCCAGCAGCAGCCGGGGGAAGCCGAACGTGCGGTAGGTCCGCAGCTGGCCGACGGTGGCAACGGTGATGCCCCAGGCCCCGTGGGCCAGCTGGCGGGCGGCCAGCTCGGGTGACATGGCGGTCTTGCCGTGCGGAGCCAGCGCCACCCCGGCCCGGTCGCAGTACGCCGCCATCGCCTGGAGGTTGTTGGCCAGCGCCGACTCGCGCAGGGTCAGCAGCGGGTAGGTGAACTCCGCCGCGTGCAGGGCCGGCCGGGCAGCGGCTAGCCCCGCCGCGGTCACGTCCCCGCCCGCCGCGCCTGTGCCCGGCGCGCTTCCGCCCGCCGCGACCAGCGGCCCGAAGCCCTTCTCGGTGGGGTCGATCGGACGCTCGCGGAGCGCGCGAAGCCGCTCCGCCACCAGCGGCGGCAGTGGATTCCTCACCCGGTTTCCCACGCTTTCTGCCCGGCGCCGGGCAGCTTGATCCTTATTCGCCAGGGAATTGTCAGAGCTTGGTGACCGACTCTGTACCACCTGTTGCGATTCACGGCTCGGCTGGGTCATGATGAGGCTAAGTAAACATCTCGGACCGCGGACAATGGGGCCTGAACTACAAGGTCACCGCGAAAGGGTGCCGTGCCGCCGCGTGCCACGTTCCGCGACGTGTTCGCGGTCCGCGAGTTCCGGGCCCTGTGGTTCTCCGAGGTTCTCTCCGTCGCGGGCGACCGTCTCGCCCTCGTGGCCCTCACCTTGCTCGTCTTTCACCAGACAGGATCGTCGCTGCTCACGGCCATCGTGTACGCGACCGGGTACGTGCCGTGGGTGATCGGCGGCCTGTTCCTCGCCGACGTGGCGGACCGGCGGTCCCGCCGGTCGGTGATGGTCGTCTGCGACGTCGTCCGCGCCGTCCTGGTCGCGGCCATGGCGGTGCCGCATGTGCCTCTCGGCGTGCTGGTGGCGCTGCTGTTCGCGGCCACGATGTTCGAGCCCCCGTTTGAATCGGCCCGGGCCGCCATCACGCCCGACATCTTGCAGGGCGAGCGTTACGCGCTGGGCACGGCGGTGTTCTCGACGACGTACCTGGTGGCCCAGACGGTCGGCGCGGTCGGCGGAGGAGTCGCGGTCGCCTTCATCGGCGTCCGGCCCGCGCTCATCATCGACGCGGCGACGTTCGTGGTTTCCGGATTGTTCGTTCGGTTCGGCACCCGCGCCAGGCCCGCGGCCGCTCGGCCCGAGACCGTCCAACCGTCGCCGCTGGCCCGGATGCGGGGCGGCTTCGGGCTGCTCTTCGGAGATCAGGCGCTGCGCACCTTGCTGCTGCTCGCCTGGCTGGTGGTGTTCTACACGATCCCTGAGGGGGTGGCGGCCCCGTACACGGCGAGACTCGGCGGAGGGCCGATAGCCACCGGAGTGGTGCTGGCGTCCACGGTGTTCGGCACGGCGGTAGCCACGCCGCTGTTCACCCGGTTCGTCCGCCCGCGCCGACGGCTTGCCTGGATGGGGCCGCTGGCCGTGCTGACCTGCGGGACGCTGGTCCTGACGGCCCTCCGCCCGGGTCTTGCGGTCTCGCTCGTGATCTTCTCATTGTCGGCTGCATGCGGTGCGTACCAGATCGCAGCCAACACCGCGTTCGTCGTCCGGGTGCCGAACGAACGGCGGGCTCAGGCCTTCGGCATCGCCAAGATGGGTGTGATCGTTGGCCAGGGGGCCGCTTTCGTCGCGGCCGGTGCCGCCGCGGAGGTGGTCTCTCCGGCGGTGGTCATCGCTGTGGGAGGTGGGATAGGTGCGATAGTGGCTATCGTTCTGACGCTCAGGTGGCGCCACGTGTCACCACCCGGCGGGCGTCATGCGGCGGGACAGCGTCCCGGTCACGCCGCGACGAGCAGAAGTTCGGTGCCGCTCCAAGAGCCCGGATAGCGGACGGCGGCGGACTGTGTTCAAGTCCACGTGTCACGCATTAGGAGTTCCCCTTTCTCAGGTCGTGCGGTCGGCTGCGATGGGGTCTTTAGGACCAGGTGGCGCGCACGGTCTGACCTCCCTCCGGCGGCGAGATAACGCTGTGCGAAAGCTCCCCGGCGCCAGTACGCCGGGTAATCGTGGCTTGTCAAACACCATTTAGCCCCTCTTTGTCGGGCCATGTACGTGAATCGGACGCAATAGTGTCCAAGATGGCTATAGATGGGTTAAGGTAGCTATACGGAGCTAGTCCTTTACGGTGAGCTGCCGACTAGACAGGAGTCTGTCGCGTCCCATCCGGAACGGTGGACCATGAAAGCCTCGCCCGTCACCCGCGCCATACTGGCGCGCGCGGCCGTTCAGAACTGGGCTTGGTGGCGTCTTCCCCTCGTGCTCCGCGCTTACGTCGGGACCGTGGTGCTGGCCGCGTTCGGTTTCGCCTGCTTCGCGGCCGTCCAGACGACGTGGTCCGTAGCGGATGCGTGGCGGTTCGCCCTGCTGCTCGGCTGCGGCCTGGTTTCCGTGGCGGCGACACCGCGGATGGCCTACCTGCAGGGCGGCATGACCCGGGACTTCCTCACCGTGTGGGTCATGCCGATAGCGATCTTGCTTCCGCCGGTCTATGCGCTGGTGACACCGGTCCCGCTGCTCGTGCTGACGCAGTGGCGAATACACCGGGGCATCGTCTACCGCCGGGCCTTCACCGCGGCCGCCCTCGGCATTGCGTACGGCGGGGCTTCATACTTCTTCCGCCTGTTCCCCGACTCCTTTGCCGGCCCGGCGATCGGCACGGGCATGCACGCCCTGACCTGGACCCTGGCGGTTGCCGCGTGTGAGGTGGTAGGCGGGCGGGGTCATCGCTTCCTGATCCTGGGCGGGATCAAGCTCGCCGATCCGTCGGCCCGGCTGATCGAGCAGGAACTGAATCGCGAGGCGTTGCAGGGGGACTTCGCCGAGTTCGACCTCGGCGTCCTGATCACCGTGGTGGTGGCCGTCAACCCGGTGCTCGCCGTTTTCGCGGTGCCCACGGTGCTGCTGTGCCGGCGCTTCATGATGCACGCCCAGCTTGTCGCCCAGTCCCGGCTGGACACCAAGACGGGCCTGCTCAATGCGTCTACCTGGGAGCGGGAGGCGGCGGCGGAGATCACCCGGGCGCTTCGCACCCAGAGCCCGCTGGCCCTCGCCCTCGTGGATATCGATCACTTCAAGGTGGTCAACGACACCTACGGTCACCTGGCGGGGGACAAGGCGCTGCGCGCGGTCACCGACGCGCTGCGCGGCCAGCTGCGCGCCTACGACCTGGCCGGGCGGTTCGGCGGCGAGGAGTTCGTGGTCCTGCTGCCGCATGCCCGCGAAGCGGACGCGATCAGCGTGGCCGAGCGCCTGCGCGCGCACATCGCCGCCATGTCCATCCCGGTCGGGGACGACATCGTCGCTGGGCCGTTCATCAAGCTCACGATCTCGGTCGGGGTCGCGGCCCTGGACAGCGCGAGCTGTGAGCTGACCGACATGCTCGCCGCGGCTGACGCGGCCCTGTACTACGCCAAGGAAACCGGCCGCAACAAGACGCACGTGATCACTTCGGCGGCTCAGGCCTCCTGAAGGAAGCGGTTCTTGCCCGGAATCGGGCAGAAACCTTGCCTAAATCGTCGATCGGCGAGTAAAAAGAGGCATGCCCGACTCCGCCGATCCTTTCCCGCAGGACCTTGCGCGCTACCTGGCGGCCTCGACAGGCCTGCCGCAGCCCACCGCGGTCCGGGTCATCGCCGACGTAGCAACATACTTCAACGAGACGATCGAGGAGTTCGTCCGCAGGCGCCACGCCGAACTGCAGCGACGCCAGCGCAAGAACGATGAGATCTGGCCGCTGATCGCGGCCGAGCTCGGGCAGCGCAGGTTCACGGCGCCAGCACTGTCGGAGCGCCAGCTCCGGCGCATCGCCTACAAAAAATAGCGTCAACCGAACGAGGGAGCCGCACATGTGCGGAATCGTGGGATACATCGGCCGCAGGGACGCGGTCCCGGTCCTGCTCGAGGGTCTGCGGAGCCTGGAGTACCGCGGCTACGACTCGGCCGGCCTGGCGGTCATCCACCGGAACCGGTTGCAGGTCACCAAGACGGCGGGCCGCGTCCAGGACCTCAGGGACCGGGTCGGCGACCGCAGCCGGGCCACTATCGGCATCGGTCACACCAGGTGGGCCACCCATGGTGAGCCGAACGAGGTGAACGCTCATCCGCACACCGACGCCGCGGGCCGCATCGCCGTCGTGCACAACGGCATCATCGAGAACGCCGAGCAGCTCAGGGACGCGCTCACCGGCCGGGGCGTCAATCTTGTCAGCGACACCGACACCGAGGCGCTCGCCCACATGATCGCCGCGGAGGCGGCGGACGCGGCCAGCCTGGAGGAAGCGGTCCGCCGCGCGCTGCGCCACGTGGAAGGTACCTACGGCCTGGTGGTGCTGGATATCAGGCATCCGAACGAGCTGGTGGTAGCCCGCAACGGCAGCCCCATCGTGCTCGGCATCGGGGAGTCCGAGATGTTCGTCGCTTCCGACGTGGCGGCGCTGGTGCGCTACACCAAGCAGGTCGTGTACCTGGACGACGCCGAGGTGGCGACGGTGCACGCCGCCGACTACCTCACCGCGTCGCTCGACGACCGGGACCGGCGCGGCCCCCACCAGGCGCAGAGCAAGGCGCCGACCACGGTGGAGGCCGAGGCGGACGACTACGAGCTCGGCCCGTTCGAGGATTTCATGTGCAAGGAGATCCACGAGCAGCCTGAGGCGCTGCGCCGGGCGTTGCGCGGCCGCCTGGACGAGCGGTTCGCCACGGCCCGGCTGGGCGGGATCAACCTGGACGCGCGCCAGCTCAGGTCGATCAGGCAGGTGAAGTTCCTGGGCTGCGGCTCGGCCTACTACGCCGGCCAGATGGGCGCGGTGCTGACCGAGGAACTGGCCCGCATCCCCTCCGATGCCGAGCCCGCTTCGGAGTTCAGGTACCGGAACCCGGTCGTCGACCCGGACACCCTCTACGTGGCGGTCAGCCAGTCCGGCGAGACGCTGGACACGCTGATGGCGGTGCAGGAGCTACGCCGGAAGGGCGGCCAGGTCATCGGCGCGGTCAACGTGGTGGGCAGCGCGATCGGGCGCGAGTGCGGCCACGGCGTCTTCTTGCACGCGGGCCCGGAGATCGCCGTCGCGTCCACCAAGGCGCTGACGAACATGGCGGCCACGTTCGCCCTGCTCGCGCTGCTGCTCGGCCGGGTCCGTGACCTATCCTCGGCCTCCGGCCAGCGGATCGTGGCCGGGATGCGCGCGCTGCCCGGGCATATCGAGGGGATTCTGGCCGCCGAGGAGGAGATCGGCGAGGTCGCGCGCCGGTTCGCCGCGGCCGAGCACATGTTCTTCATCGGCCGCGTCCGCGGCTGGCCGGTGGCCCGCGAGGGCGCGCAGAAGCTGAAGGAGGTCTCCTACGTCCACGCCGAGGCCTACCAGGCGGGCGAACTGAAGCACGGCCCGCTCGCCCTGATCAATGCCTCGATGCCGAGCGTGGTCGTCGTTCCCGCCGACGACCTGGTGTCGAAGAACATCTCCACGATCGAGCAGATCAAGGCCCGCGGCGGCCCGGTCATCGCGGTGACCAGCGCCGACCTGCCCGCAGGCCTCGCCGACGCGGTCATCCGGGTGCCTCGCGGCGAACCCGAGCTCGACCCCCTGCTGCTGAACGTCCCGCTGCAGCTGCTCGCCTACCACGTGGCGGCCAAACTAGGCCGGGACATCGACAAGCCGCGCAATCTCGCCAAGAGCGTGACCGTCGAGTAGAGCCGCCGGACCGCATTTCGTCGCATGTTCCGGCCTGGGTGGCCGGTCGTATTTCCAGCTAAGTGCCGGTGCTGGGTACTGCCTCGCGGCCTATGCACGGCGCGTAACAATGGCTAGTCAGGCTCCATTTTTGCTACTTCTTAGCCTGTAACGCCGGTAAATTTCCGGTAATGGTTAAACTGAATGGACATAGATGAGTTAGAGTAGCTATGCGCGGAACCGGCTCTTTGCATGGGATTCCGGCTAATCTAGACTGGTCGCGTCTCATCCAGAACGGTGGAACATGCGAGCCTCGTCAGTCACGGCCATGCTTACCGGGGCAGTGGTCCGCGATTGGGAGTGGCGGCGGCTTCCCAGGCTGGCGCGCTGGTACGTCGGCGCCGTGCCCATGGTCGCCCTCGCGGCCATAGGCTTCGCGGCCGCGCACACGTCGTGGCATCCGGCCGAGTTGGTCAAGTTCTTGCTGCTGCTCGGCTGCGGCCTGGTCTCGGTGGCGGCCACGCCGCGGATCTCGTACGGCCAGGGCACCTTGATCAGGGACTTTCTCACCGTATGGATACTGCCGATAGCGATCTTGCTGCCGCCTTTTTACGCCATGGTGGCGCCGATCCCGCTGCTCATGCTCACCCAGTTGTGGGTCAACAAGGGTGTCCTCTACCGCCGGGTATTCACGGCGGCGGCCATCGGCTTGTCCTTCGGCGCGGCCGGGCTCTTGTTCCGCGCGTTTCCCGCGTCCTTCGCCGGAGGTGCGATCGGGACCGGAAAGCACGCTCTCACCTGGGCGCTGGCCGTCACCGCGTGCGAGATGGTGGGCGAGCGCGGCCACCACGCGCTCATTCGCATCGCGATCAAGCTCTCCGATCCCCGGGTACCGCTGTTCCACCTGGACGTGAACCGCGAGACGCTGCAGGCCGACTTCGCCGAGCTTGACCTCGCCGTCCTGATCACCGTGGTCGTCGCCGTCAATCCCATCCTGGCCCTTTTCGCCGTGCCCACGGTGTTGCTGGCCCGGCGGTTCATGATGCACGCCCAGCTTCTCGCCAAGTCCCGCATCGACACCAAGACGGGGCTCCTCAACGCGGCGACCTGGGAGGGCGAGGCCGCGGCGGAGATCGCCCGGGCCGTCAGGACCCGCAGTCCGCTGTCCGTGGCCCTGATCGACATCGATCACTTCAAGGCGGTCAATGACACGCACGGTCACCTGGCGGGGGACTCGGTGCTGCGAGCGGTGAGCGACGTGCTGCGCGACCAACTGCGCGAGTATGACGTGGTCGGCAGGTTCGGCGGTGAGGAATTCGTCGTCCTGCTGCCCCAGACGGACGAGGCGGACGCGCTGAGCATCGCCGAGCGGTTGCGGGCCCACGTCGCCGCGTTGTCCATCCCCGTCCAGGACGGCGCCACGTACGTCCGGCTGACCATCTCGATCGGCGTCGCCGCGCTAGCCGCCGTCGGCGGCGAGGTCACCGACCTGCTGACCGCCGCCGACGCCGCGCTGTACCTCGCCAAGGAAGCCGGCCGTAACCGGACGCACGTGGCGACGTCTAACATCCCGCTGGCTCAGATTGTCCCGATCGCCAGGTCCGCACCAGGTCAGTGACGTGCTAGTCAGTGAAGCGGCTGGATGTCATCCAGGGCGCCGGCGCTGCCCGGCAGCGGCTGCTCGCACCAGACGACCTTGCCGGTCGCGGTCCGGCGGGCGCCCCAGCGATGGGCGAGCTGCCGCACGACCTGCAGGCCGCGGCCGCTCTCGTCATCGCCGCTGGGCTGCCGGAGCCTGGGCAGCGCGCCGGAATTGTCGATAACTTCGCAGACCAGCGCCTTCTCGTTGACGAGCCGGAGCGTGATGTCGCCGCGTGAGTACTTGACCGCGTTGGTCACGAGTTCGGAGACGAGCAGTTCGGTCGTGGGGATCAGGTCCTCTAGGTCCCAGCGCTTCATCGGCTCGGCCAGCACCGAACGTGCCTCCCGGACCGAAGTCAGCTTGGGAGCAAGCGTCCACGAGGCATAAGAGTCCTCGGGCAGCCGTCGCAGCCGCGCGATAAGCACCGCGATGTCGTCGCGCTGATGGTCGGAGTACACGCCGTCCAGCGTGGCCTTGCACAGGTCCTCGAGCGCCTTGGTCGGCGAGCCCGGGCCGAAGATGCCGCGCAGCCGGGCCAGGCCGTCGCTGATGTCCTGGCCCTTGTTCTCCACCAGGCCGTCGGTGTACAGGACGAACAGGCTGCCGTCCTCGATCTGGAACCGGCGGCTCTCCACCTCGCCGTCGCCGATGCCGAGCGGCGGCGCCGGCGGGACGTCGAGCAGCTCGTTGCTGCCGTCCGGGTGCACGAGCAGCGGCGGCAGGTGGCCGGCCACGGCGACCTCGCACTCGCCGCTTACCGCGTCGTAGACGGCGTACGCGCAGGTGGCGAAGTGCGGCTCACGCTCGCCGAGCGTGTGCATGAGCTCGTCGAGCTGCTGCAGCGAGTCGGCGGGCGGCAGCTCGAGCATCGCCAGGGTGTGGATGGCGGTGCGCAGCCGGCCCATGGTGACGGCGGCGCGCACGCCGTGCCCGGCCACGTCGCCGACCACGAGCGCGACCCGGCCGCCGGGCAGCGCGATGGACTCGTACCAGTCGCCGCCGACCTCGATGAGCTTGCTGCCGGGCAGGTACCTGTGCCTGACCTCGACCGAGGAGGGGTAGGAGAGCCCGGTCGGCAGCATGCTCCGCTGCAGGGTCAGCGCGGTGGCGTGCTCCCGGCTGTAGCGGCGGGCGTTGTCGATGAACATGGCGGCGCGGGATGCGAAGTCCATGCCGACCTCGACGTCGTACGCGTCGAACCGCCGGAACCCCTCCTGCCGGGTGCAGGCGAAGAAGCCCAGCATGGTGCCGCGCGCGATGAGCGGCAGCATCAGCATGGAGGCGCCGGACAGCAGCTTGGCCACGGGCTTGCGCCGCCAGGCCTTGGCGATCTCGCCCGCCTGGCCCTTGCTGATCGTCGTCTCGAGCACGGGCGCACCGGTGTCCATGCACTGGTAGTACGGCGAGGGCGACGGGTAGCGGAGGATCTCGCCGGTCGGGAAGGCGGCCTCCCAGGCCAGGTCCTTCCGGTCGTGGCGCAGCGCGATGCGGCGCAGCGGCAGCGAGCCCTCGGGCCCGTGCGCTGGCAGCTCGTCGTCGCCGGCCAGGCTTTCCAGCAGCAGCAGGTCGGCCGCGTTGCAGAAGTGGGGGACGAGCGCGTCGAGCAGCTCCTGGGCCACGTCGTCGATGTCGAGCGTGTCGCCGATCCTGGTCAGCGCGCCGTCGAGCATCTGCCTGCGCATGAGCGCGGGATCGACGAACCGTTCGGAATTGGGGGCGGGGATGCGCAGCAGGGCGAGCGCGGCCAGGCTGGTGCCGCCGGCCCGCATCGGATGGACGGTCACCACGGCCTCGGCCGGGGAACCGTCGCGCGTGTCGATCGTGAGCATGGCGCTGCCCTCACGATCGGAACGGATCGCCTCGAGCAGCATGCCTACCGCGGCGGCACCGTCGGCCTGCCTGGCGGCGTGCGAATTCGCCTGCGCCGCGTTGGGTTGGGCGCTGGCCGACAGGAGCTCGATGAGCTGCGCGCCGAGCAGATCCTCCGGCTTGCGGGCCAGGATCTTGGCCGCGTTCCTGTCGTGCTGGACGATGCGCCCGTCGTAGTCGATCCCGAGGATCAGGGTCCGCACGGATGAGGACATGGCCGGATGAGAACTCTCGGCGGCAGTGCTTGTGGCAGCAGTGCTAACGGCGGCTTGGCTCTCGGCAGCACCGTTTCCGGCCGAGGTCTCCGGGGTTTCGGCGATCCCGGCCTCCTGGAAGTTCGTGCCGGTACTGGACTGGTGGCGTGGCTTGGTTCCGTGGCCAGAAACCCGCGGCAACGGGGCGCGGCTCGATGCGACAGCGCCCTCGGGAGCTTCGGCCCCGAGAGCGTTGCCCTTCGCCGAAATGCCGGATGTCACGTGCGGTCTCCTGATGGCAGCGCTCCTGTCAATTATGGGCCACGGACGGCACGTTCAGACAGGAGTTCCGATGACTCACCTTTCTCCCGAAAAGTCACCTTTTATGCTTTGTTGCCGTAATTCTAGTGGCGAACTGGGTCTCAGGTGACTCCGGGGCTTACTTGAAATGAGGATCATTCCGGCTTCGGGGTCATCCAGGGCCATGACTCCTAACACACCGACGTTATCTGATTACGATACGTGACAAAGGTGGGGCGGGCGCGTTTCGCGGTTCAGGTTAGCCGGGCCACGGCCATCGCGGCCGCGATGAGAATGATGGCCCACGAGGCCGCGCGCAGCGTCCGTTCGAGCGGCTGGAGCAGGCCGTCCACGGTGATCGGCACGGTGCGCCCGTCGCCGAAGGTGATGCTGCCCTCGACCCGCTGCGCCCGGCGCCGGAGGTTCCTGGCCGGGGTGCTCAGCGCGCGCTGGGCCGCGGACAGCGCGAAGGCGCCGCCGGCGGCGAGGACGGGAGCCAGGGCCAGCGTACCGGTCTGGGCTGTATAGGCGACGAGCACCGGGAAGGCCCCCCACGCGGCGGCGAAGCCGAAGTCGGTGTGCACGAGGCCGCCGAAAAGCTCCGCGTTGTACGCGATCACCAGCACCGGGCCCGCCACCATGTACGGGATCAGCGTCCAGCCGACCCGGATCACCCCCAACACGCCGAGGGCCAGCGCGCCCAGCAGCCCGAACGCGACCACGGCGACCAGCGCGGCGGACGGGATCGCCGTCCGCAGCGGGCGGCCGCTCAGTTCGTCCAGCGCGTGCGCGGCCAGCCCGACCGCGAGGAAGAACGCGAGCACGGTCGCGATCAGGTAGCTGACCTGCACCTGCGGCGCGAGGCAGGCGCCGATAACCGCATAGGACAGGTGCCAGGCCGTGTACGGCGGATGCAGCAGCGTCCACCAGTCCCGCCACGCGCCAGGCCGCGCCGCGTAATACGCGGGCGCTACCTCCCCTGGGGGACTGCCCTCCGAGATCTCCCCGCTCACAGGGGAGCTCCCCGCCCCCCCGTGTCCCCCCGGCGAGTGCCCCACATGACCAGACCGCCGCCGAGGCTCATGACCCGGGTCCCGACGTCGGTCAGGCCCGCCTTCTCCCACGCCGCCACCGTCCAGGCGACCGGGTACCTGCGATAGTGAGCGGAGATGTTGGGGCCGAGGAAGCGGCCTACCCGGAACCACTCAGGGCCGCCGAGCAGCAGGCCGCCGGCCGGCAGCGCCACCCGGGTGTACGCCCACCAGGCCGGGTGCCAGACCGGTCCGGTCGGCACGCAGAACTCCAGGCTGGCCATGACACCGCCCGGCTTGAGCACCCGGGCCAGCTCGGTCAGCGTGGCCTGCGGGTCCCGCACGTACCTGAGCAGGTAGGTGAACGTCAGCGCGTCGAAGCTGGCGTCGGGGAAGGGCAGCTGCTCGGCCCGCCCGGCCATCAGCGTGATCCGGTCCCGCTGCCCGGCCGCCGCCACCCGCCGCTGCCCCTGCCGCAGCATCTGCTCGGTCAGGTCCACCCCCACCACCCGGGCCGGGCTGCGCGCGGCCAGCTGCAGCGCGACGCCGGCGGTGCCGGACGCGACATCGAGGATCACCCCGTTGGCCGGGACGGTCCCGCCGACCCGGCCGGTCATCGCCGCCCGCCATTGCCCGTTCTGGCCGAAGGAGAGCAGCTCGGCGAGGCGGTCGTAGCGGGCGGGCAGCGGAGCGAACAAGTCACGCGCGAAGCGGTTGGGACCCGAAAGGTCGTCGGACATAGCGGGTTCTCCCGGGTTCTCCTGGGGCTCCAGCGGGACAGAGCGGTAACCGGGGCCAGTGCGTGCCCACTACCCCACCGTAACCCGGGGAGATACCGCGCGGTTCAGTTCAGCCGCGTCAGTCGCGGGCCAGCTCAGATTGGCCCAGCTCAGATTGGCCCAGCGCCGCCCTGATCTTCTCCGCGTAGGCCTGCGCCGGGTGGGCGTCGTCGTACGGATGCCGCGGCCCGAGCCAGAAGCGCAGGCCATCGCGCCTGTTCCGGGGGATAACGTGCAGGTGCAGGTGCGGGACGGACTGGCTCACCACGTTGTTGACCAGGATCATCGAGCCGTCGGCGCCCAAGCCGTCTTCGACCGCGCGCTCGAGGCGCTGCGCCGTGGTGAAGAACTCCGGCACCTGATCGGCGGGCAGGTCGCTGAGCAGCCGCACGTGCAGCTTAGGCACGAGCAGCGTGTGACCGTAGAAAAGCGGCCGGTGATCAAGGAACGCGATCAGCCGTTCGCTCTCCAGGACGGTCACCGCCTGCTGCTCGCCGCGGATGATGGCGCAGAAAACACAGGTAGCTGGCATCAGCCGAGAGCCTACCGCCGCACCCCTGACCCAGGGCACCCGGCCATCCCCGCCGCTCCAGCCTCCCCAGTCTTATTTTCCCGAACGGACCAGGCGCGTGCCCGGCCGGACGGCTCTACCGGCCGAAAAGTTCTGCGATGCCCGGTTACTGGCCCAGGCCGGTTACTGGCTTAGCGTGGTGTTCTGGCCGGCTGCGGTGATGCGGAGCCCCTGCTGCGTGACGCTGATGCTCTGGATCGTCACGCCCGCCGGAAGCTTCGGGATGGTGAAGCTGAAGTTCGCCAGGTTGCCGAGGGCGTCCGCCGGAATCCCGTCGAAGTCGATGACCTTGACGTTGATCTGGTTGGATCCGGTCCGGGTGACCTGGGCGACGGCAGTGAGCGGACCGATGTCCGCCTGCACCCGGTTCGGGCCGTCGGCGGATAGCGTGATGCCCTGCGGGATGCCGCCAACGTTCCCCAGCGCCGTAAACGTGATCAGCGCCGTGGCGTTGAACTGATCGATCGTGGCGCTGTTGAGTCCGTGGATGTGCATTCCGTGCAGCGTGGCGGTCAGGCTGGCGACCTCGAGCAGCCCGGAACCCGCGCTGCTCGCCTTGATGGTCTCGTTGCTCGCGTTGACGTCCACGGTGCGGAAGTCCCGGGCGGCCAGCTGAGTCAGGAACGGGAAGCCCTGGATGGTCACGTGCGGCTTGCCGGATAGGCCCAGAGACGACTGGATCTGGCTGGCCATCTGGTTCTCGGTGTACGCGTTGGCGGCCCGGTCGGCGACCACGAGCAGCACGATGATCACGATCAGCGTAATGAGCGGCCACCTCCTGCGCCGTCGCCGCCGCATCCTGGGGGACGGCGCCTGGTAGCCCTGAGCTCCCGCTCCCGGGAATCCCTGGTTGGCCGGATACCCCTGACCCGAAGGGGATCCCTGCCCTGCCGGGAATCCCTGGCCCGCCGGATACTCCTGGCCCGACGGGTACCCTTGGCCCGCCGGGAATCCCTGGTTCCCCTGGTATCCCTGGTTTGTCGGGAACTGCTGCGTCGCCTGGGACTCCTGGTATCCCGGATTCGCCGGAAGCTCCTGTGTTCCCTGGGAGTCCGGTTTGTCCTCGTTCCCCTGATTCCTCTTGGGACCCTTCGGCTGCTGCCACCACTCGGAACCGGGCTGGGTCTGATCGGAACTCATGCCGTGCCCCCCAAGATTCCGGCCATGCTGACCATATCCCCACAATACGTACCTGCGACTATCATTTCCCACCCCTGAGGTGTCATTTAGTTACGGGGGATAACATTGAGTTACATTTAGCGTTCAGCATGGCTGCGGCGTGAGGTTTTCAGACGCGGTACCGGACGTTCCAGTATCAGGGTGTCCGCCTCCCAATATGTCAAAACGCGTGGTCAACCTGAATGGTTCTCCCGATTCCCGTTTACGCCCGTCGGCCCTACACTTTGTAAGCATGCCACCCGAGCGTTTTGACTGGTCTGACCGTAGGCCGCCGCAGGCCAGTCCTTCCCCAGCCGGGCTCGCGCCAGCCGGGCTCGCCGAGGCCGCGCCGCCCCAGAGCGGTGCCGCTGGCGCATCTGTCCTGCCCGACCTCGAGGTCCGGACTAGGCGCTCAGTTCACCAGTTGAAGCCCGGGACCACCTTCCGCATCGGCCGGGATCCCAAGTCCGACATCGTCCTGACCGACTCGCGCGTCTCGTGGCGGCACGCGGAGCTGCGGATCGACGGGGACACCTGGATCATCGAGGACCTCGACAGCACCAACGGGACGTTCCTCGAGTCGCAGCGGCTCAACCGGATCGAGATCAGCGCCGCGTGCGTGATCTTCCTGGGGAACCCGGACGACGGGCCGGTCCTGCGCTGCATGCCCCAGGTGGCCGCCGCGGTCGGCCAGGTCGGCTCCCCCCCGGCCGACCATCCAGGCACCGCCATGTCGGCCTCTCCCGCCCCGCCGGCTCCGTCGGCTCCGTCGGCCCCGCCCGCCCCGCCGGCTCCGCCCGAACGCCCCACGCCGCCCGAGCGCGAGCACGCCCCACGGCACGCCATGGCGGCCGCGCCCGCCCAATCGGCCCAGCCGGTCGCGCCGGATCTGCTGCCGAGCGTGGACCGCAGGCCCACGGCGCGGATGAAGCTGCCGGCCAAGGCCTTGCGCATCGGCCGCGTGCCCGACAATGACGTGGTCCTTTCCGATCTCAACGTTTCCCGGTACCACGCGGAATTGCGCAAATCGTCCACCGGCAGCTACGAGATCGTCGACCTCAGCAGCCATAATGGGACCTTTGTCAACGGCCAGCGGGTTTCCTCCCAGGTACTGACCGAACAAGACCTCGTCAGCATCGGGAGCTCCACCTTCCGGCTCAAGGACGGCGAGCTCAGGCAATTCGTCGACGAGGGCAATATCACCTTTACCGCCCAGGACCTGGTCGTGAAGGTCGGGGGCGGCAAGGTGCTGCTCGACCGCGTGACGTTCCCGATCCCGGAGAAATGCCTGCTGGGCGTCATCGGGCCAAGTGGCGCGGGTAAGTCCACGCTGCTCGGCGCGCTAACCGGGATGCGCCCCGCGGATACCGGCACCGTGCTCTATGACAACCGCGACCTGTATGCGAACTACAACGAACTCCGGTACCGCATCGGCCTGGTCCCGCAGGAAAGCGTCCTGCACACCCAGCTGACGGCGCGCCGGGCGCTGCAGTACGCGGCTGAGCTCCGTTTTCCCGCCGACACCAAGGCCGCCGAGCGGGACGGCCGGGTCGATGAGGTGATGGGCGAGCTCGGCCTGACCAAGCACGCCCAGACACGCGCGGACCGGCTGTCCGGCGGGCAGCTCAAGCGGGTCAACGTCGCGCAGGAGCTGCTGACCAAGCCGTCGCTGCTGTTCCTGGACGAGCCGACCTCGGGTCTCGACCCTGGCCTGGACAAATCGGTCATGGAACAGATGCGGGACCTGGCCCACGACGGCCGGACGGTCATCGTCGTCACGCACAGCGTCGACAACCTGGACACCTGTGACCGGCTGCTGGTCCTCGTCCCCGGCGGGCGGATCGCCTTCTACGGCCCGCCCGAGGAAGGACTCAGCTACTTCGGCCAGTCTCGCTGGGCCGAGGTGTTCCAGGACTTCGAACGCTACCCGGACCGGGACTGGGCCGCCCAGTTCGCCGGGTCGCCCGCCTACGCACAGTACGTGCTGGGGCAGCGGCCGCGGACGTCGGAGACGCCCAACAGCCCGGAGCTGCCGGCCACGCCGCCGCCGCAGCGCCGCGGCGCTCTCCGGCAGATGGCCACGCTGACCCGGCGGTACGTACGGGTGATCGCGTCGGACCGCGGCTACCTGACGTTCATGGCGCTGCTGCCCGTCATCCTCGGCGTGCTGATCCATTTCGTCGGGACGAGCCAGGGCCTGAAGGGCCCGCCGCACACCAACCAGAGCGCGCAGGAAGTGCTGCTGATGCTGGTCATCTGCGCCTGCCTGGCCGGGGCCGCCAGCTCGGTCAGGGAACTGGTCAAGGAACGCTCGATCTACATACGAGAACGGGCGGCCGGCCTGTCGTCCGGCGCCTACCTAGCCTCCAAGCTGCTCGTCCTCGGCGTCATCGTCGTGGTGCAGTCGTTCGTCCTGGTGCTGATCGGCCTGGCCGGGCGGCCGATGCCGCCGACGGGCGCCTTCCTGACCGGGGCGCCGCTGGTTGAGTTGCTGCTCGGCATCGCCGCGATCTCCCTGGCCTCGATGTGCCTGGGCCTGCTGGTGTCCGCCATGGTCAGCACGTCGGAGAAGGCGATGCCGTTCCTGGTGCTGCTCACCATGGTCCAGGTCATCCTGTCCGGCGGCGTGCTGTCGCTGAGCGGGAAGGCGGGGCTCACGCAGCTCGCCTGGCTGGCGCCGGCCCGCTGGGGGTTCGGCGCGGTCGCGTCCACCGCGAACCTCGCCCTCATCAACCCCACCCTGGGCAACTTCACCGACCCGATCTGGGCGCATACGTCGGCCAACTGGCTGCGGGACATGGGCTACACGATCGGGCTGGCGGTGATCTTCACGTTGCTCACCTGGATCAAGCTGCGCCGCATCGGCCCGCGCCGCCGCAAGGGCTGATGCCCCCGGCCAGGGCTGATGAGGGCCTGACGGAGCAGGAGCTAACGGGACGGGCTCCGGCGGCACCAGGTGGCCGAGCAGCGCCCGGCGCAGTTCGGTCAGCATGAACTCGCTGACCTCGAGGCCGTAGGTCAGGAAACGGCCGAACGATCCGTAACTGCGGTCCGCCTCCTCGAACGCGGCGCCGAGGTAGGTGGCGCTCTGTTCGAGGATGGGCCGCAGCAGCTCGGGATCGGCCACGATCCCGAGTTTGATCAGGTCCAGGCGGAGCTTGGCGTAGCCCGTGCGGTGGAAGTCGTTGGATAGCAGGTAGTCGCGCAGCACCAGCTCGCGCGGCACCCCGAGGGCGGTGAGCACGATGGCGGTCATCCACCCCGTGCGGTCCTTGCCGCCCGTGCAGTGGTAGAGCAGCGGCAGCCGCCCCGGTGAGCACAGCAGCCGCAGCCCGGCCCCGAATACCTCCCGCTGCCGGGCGTCCGTCACGAACCCGCGGTTCATTTCGGCCATGAACGAGGCGGCCCGCCCGCCGCCGAGTTCGTGCCGCTGCCGCTCATGGTCGCCACTGGCGATGAGCTCGTAGATGGCCTCGAGGTCGCCGCCGCTGACCGGCAGGTGAGCGAATTCGACGGCGTAGGGCAGCCGGTCGTTGCCGCCGAGCAGGACCTCGCCCGGGGTCCTGAAGTCGATCACGGTGCGCAGCCCGAGGCGGTCAAGCCGTTCGGTGTCGGCGCTGGTCAGCTGGCTGAGCGAGTCGCCGCGGAACAGCCGGCCGCGGGCGACTTCCAGCCCGTGGACGCTGCGGTAGCCGCCGATGTCCCGCACGTTCACCGCACCGTCGAGGACGACATGGCGTGGCGGGGTCGGCTCACCGGTCATCGGACCAGGCCCATAGCGCACCGCCTAACGTCCCCCAACCACCATAAGAGTAACTCCGGCATGCCGCTTTACCAGGATGAATGCTGACTATTTACCATCACCCGGGCCGGCCGGGCGGCGGCTGGAACAAGCGAGGCCGACGGCCGCCTTGACGAGTTCTTACCTTGCGCTGGCCGGAACCCTTCAACCCCCGCAATCCCACGCTCTCGGTCAGCGTCAGCGCTCGTGATGGTCTCCGGGTCGATCATCGCGTCCCGGGTCAGGGACGCCGACACGGCCGCCCCCATAAGCTGGCACGGTGACGGAACTCGACCTTCAGGCGCGGGACCTGCTCCGGCGGTTCCCGCTGATCGACGGGCACAACGACCTGCCGTGGGCGCTCCGCGAGCGGGCTGGCGGCGACGTGAGCCGGGTCCGCCTCGTCCCGGCCAGCACCGCTCCAGCCTGCCCCGACCTGGACCCGGGCGATCCTGCCGCGGTCGACCTGGCCGCGCCGGTCGCCGGTACCCACACCGACCTGCCCCGGCTCGCGGCCGGCGGGGTGGGCGCGCAGTTCTGGTCGGTCTACGTGCCGGCCTCGCTGGCCGGGGACGGGGCGGTCACCGCCGTGCTCGAGCAGATCGACGTGGTCCGCCGGATGGTCGCGGCCTACCCCGAGGCGCTCGAACTCGCGCTGACCACGGCCGACGTGGAGCGGATCTTCGCCGCTGGCCGGGTCGCCTCGCTGCTCGGCGCCGAGGGCGGCCACGCCATCGCCGGGTCGCTCGGCGTGCTGCGGATGCTCTACACGCTCGGCGTCCGGTACCTGACGCTGACCCACAACGTCAACGTCGGCTGGGCCGATTCGGCCACCGACGAGCCGCAGGCCGGCGGGCTGACCGAGTTCGGCCGGGACGTAGTCCGCGAGATGCAGCGGATCGGCATGCTCGTCGACCTGTCGCACGTGTCCCCGGACACGATGCGGGACGCGCTCAACGTAGCCGCGGCGCCGGTGATCTTCAGCCATTCCTCGGCCCTCGCACTCTGCGACTACCCGCGCAACGTCCCCGACGACGTACTCGCCCGGCTGGCAGGCAACGGCGGCGTCGCCATGGTGACGTTCGTGCCCGGCTTCGTCTCCCAGGAGTGCGCCGACTGGCTGGCCGGCCTCAAGGCCGAGGCGGCGCGGCGCGGCCTGGATCCGAGGGACTTCGGCCAGCTGTTCAGCCTCAAGTCCGAGTGGGAGCGCGCCCATCCGCTGCCCCAGGCGACGCTGGCCCAGGTCGCCGACCACGTGGAACACGTCCGCAAGGTAGCCGGCGTGGAGCACGTGGGCCTGGGCGGCGACTTCGACGGCACCCCCGACGTGACCGCCGGCCTGGGGGACGTCTCCGCCTACCCGGCCCTGTTCGCCGAACTGCTGGCCCGCGGCTGGACCGAAGCCGACTGCGCCGCCCTGGCCGGCGGCAACCTTCTGCGCGCCCTGCGCGCCGCCGAGTTCTACGCCGCTCAGGCGCAGGCCTGACCCGGGCGCCTCCACGCCGCGATCATGATGACCTCCCACACCCAGTCGCCTCCGTCCACCGTGTTCCGCGCGGTCGGCGGCCTGCAGCTGCTGACCTGGCCGGCCCTGGACGCGTCGGGCGCCGACGCCGCCGTCACCGCCCGCTCCGGCGGGGTCTCGTCCGGGCCCTACGCGAGCTTGAACCTGAGCCTGAGCGTGGGCGACGACCCGGGATGTGTCCTGGCGAACCGGCGCCGGCTGGCGGCCGGCTTCGGCGCGAGCCCGGAGGACTTCGTGTTCGCCCGCCAGGTGCACGGCGCCGGGGTTCGCGTCGTCGGCACCGCCGACCGGGGGAGCGGCGCGTTCCGCCTCGACAACGCCATCGCCGACGCCGACGCGCTGGTCACCGCTACGCCCGGCATGGTGCTCGCGATCCTGACCGCGGACTGCGTGCCGATCGTGCTGCACGATCCGGTGGCCGGCGTGCTCGCCTGCGTGCACGCGGGCTGGCGGGGCACCGTGGCCGGGGTGTCGGCCGCGGCCGTCGCCGCTATGCGCGCCCTCGGCTCCCGTCCGTCCGACGTCATCGCCGGCATCGGCCCCGCCATCGCCGCGGCCCGCTACCAGGTCGGCCCCGACGTCCACCAGGCCGTAACCCACGCCTTCGGCCCCGCCGCCGCCTTCATCCGCCCGGACGCGCACCCCGACCCTGCCCCAGATAGCCCGGATCGCTGGCTCCTCGACCTATGGGCCGCCAACCGCCACGCCCTAGTCGAGGCCGGCATCCCCGCCCCCCAGATCCACACGACAACCTTCCCCACCGGCCCCACAGACTTCACCGCCCCCACGAGCCCCACAAGACCCACCAGCCCCTATAGCCCTACGAACCCCACCGGCCCCAGCCACTTCTTCAGCGACCGCTCCGCCCGCCCCTGCGGCCGCCTCGCCCTGGTCGTCCGCCTCCGCGCCCCCGGTCGGATAGGCATGGATGTGACAACGTGATCAATAGGAGGCGTCGGCGAATAACCCGTTGTCCCGCAGAGGGTCGGCGCTGCTCAGGCAGTTCGGAGCATACGGTTTGTTTCGCGGCGCGCACATAGAGGGGGTACGTTGCCACAACCATCCCCACGCGGAAGCGTGTTCCGGTACCGGTCTTTCGCCATTGATGCGGAAGAGGGCGTGCTGACCTGCCGGTACGAGCTGGACGGGCGGAAGTTCACTGAGCGTATTATGCTGCCGGGCGGGCCGCGCTGGCACAGCGAGGCGGCCCGGGCGGCGGCGCGGCTGGTGTTCCTGCTCGCGGGCGTCTCGTACTACAAGACCGCGGCGCCGCCGGTCGTCGATTTCGGCGAGACCGCGCTGACAAAGGCCGAACTGGCATTTCTCCGCGAGTTCTACCTCCAGGGCCTGGGCGAGTTCGCCTACCGCAACGCCCTGGACCTGACCCCGCTGCGTTTTGAGGCGCGCCGGGTACCCGATCAGGCACCTATCCCACGGGCGGCGGTCAGCGAAAGGCGGGCCCTGGTGCCGTTCGGCGGCGGGATCGACTCGATCGTCACGGTGGAAGGGGTTCGCCGGCTCGCGGACGTGGCGCTGTTCGTGGTGACCAGGCCCGCCGACCGGTTCGACGCGATCGAGCAGTCGGCCGCGGTGACCGGCCTGGAGGTGGTGCGGGCGGAACGGGAGATCGACCCGCAACTGCTGCGTTCCGCCGAACTCGGTTTCCTCAACGGGCACGTGCCGGTGACCGGGATCTTGTCCGCGATCGCGGTGCTGGCCGCGGTGCTCGAAGACCGGGACGCGGTGGTGATGTCTAACGAGTGGTCGGCGTCCGTCCCGACCATCGAGTACCAAGGCCGTCCAGTCAACCACCAGTTTTCCAAGAGCGAGCAGTTCGAGGCGGCCTTCCGCGACGTGCTGGCGGGTAGCCCGGCGCCGCTACCAGAGTGCTTCTCCTGGCTCAGGGACCGCACCGAGCTCTGGGTGGGGCAGGAGTTCGCGGCACTCGAGCCGTACCACGGCTCGTTCCGGAGCTGCAACAAGGCCTTTTATACCGAACGGGCGCGGCGGCTCGACCATTGGTGCGGCCAGTGCGACAAGTGCTGCTTTATTGACCTGATCCTCGCGCCGTTCCTGCCGGCCGAGGCGCTGCGGCGGATCTTCGCGGTGACCGGGGAGCCGCTCGACGATCCGGGGCTGGTCGGCAAGTTCCGGTCACTGCTCGGCGCGGGCGCCAAGCCGTTCGAGTGCGTCGGGGAGGTCACCGAGTGCCGCGCCGCGGTGCTGCTGGCCGCGCGGCGCGAGGACCGGGTCGGCGCCGGCCTGCTGCAAGAACTCGCGGCCGAGGTGGCCGGCTGGCCGGACGCGCCGTCCGACGCGGGCGCCGCCGCCATGCTCCGGCCCGTGGGGCCGAACTACATCCCCGCGGGGTACCGGTGAACGCGCCCAAGCTCTCCTGGTCCGACCTGGCCGGCGCCCGGGTCGGCGTCTGGGGCCTGGGCCGGGAAGGCCACGCCAACCTGCGCAAACTGCTGGCGCTGGGCGTCGAGCCGATCCTAGTCGATGACCAGCCGCCCGAGACGACCCTGCTTATTCCCGGCGGTCGGCCGGTGCTGGGCCGTCCCGTGCTGGCCACCGGCGACGGCGGGCTCGCCGCCCTGGAGCAGTGTGACGTGGTGATCAAGACGCCTGGCCTGAGCCGCTACCGGCCGGAAGTGGCCCGGCTGGCCGCCCTCGGCGTCCCGGTGGTGGGCGGCCTGGGCCTGTGGCTCGCCGAAGCGGACCTGCGGCGCGTCCTCGTCGTGACCGGGACCAAGGGCAAGAGCACCACCTCGTCGGTCACCGGTCACCTGCTGGCCGGCCTGGGCTACCGGTGCATGGTCGGCGGGAACATCGGCGCCCCGCCGTACGATCCCGCCACCGATGGCGACTTCGACTACTGGGTGATCGAGGTGTCCAGCTACCAGGCCACCGACCTGCCGTGCTCGCCGCCCGTGGTCGCGGTCACCTCGCTGCACCCGGACCACCTCGACTGGCACGGGGGAGTGGAGCAGTACTACCGGGACAAGCTGTCCGCGTGCTCCCAGCCCGGCGCCGAACTCACCGTGGCCAACGGCGACAGCGACCTGCTCAGGGACCGCATCGGCCTGCTCGGCCCGCGGGTCGAGTGGGTCCGCGAAGACGACGAGCCCGGCGTCTCCGGGTCAGACTGGATGGAGCCGCTTGGGCTGCCCGGACGGCACAACCGCCGCAACGCGCTCATCGCCCGCCGCTGCCTGGTCGCGCTGGGCGTGCCGGGCGCCGGCGATGACGCCAGGCTGCGCGCGGCGGCGGCCGGCTACCAGCCCCTGCCCAGCCGGCTCACGCCGGTCGGCACGGTCGGTGGCGTCACCTTCGTCGACGACAGCCTGTCCACCAACGTGCTGGCCACCCTGGCCGCGCTCGACGCCTTCCCCGGCCGCCGGATCGCGCTGATCGTCGGCGGTCAGGACCGCGGCATCGACTACGCCCCGCTGGTCGCCGGCGTGCTGGCCCGCCCGGCGCCCACCTACGTCCTGACCCTCCCCGACAGCGGCCCTCGCATCCACGCCCGGTTCCAGACGGCCCAGATCCAGGCAGCCCAGATCCAGGCAGCACAGGTCGGGGCTGGCGGCTTCGCGGGCGTGACGGACTGCCGTGACCTGGACGACGCCGTGACGGCGGGGTTCGGGTGGGCCGGACCCGACGGGGTGGTGCTGCTGTCGCCGGCCGCGCCCAGCTTCGGCCGGTTCCGGGATTACCGCGACCGCGCCGAGGCCTTCACCCGCGCCGTGCGCGCGCTCTGCTGACCCGTGGCCGCCAGTTCGCAACCATAGCCTGGCTGCGTCGTCTCACTAGGTAGAGCGCGTAAGGGGTGAGCGATAATGGTGCCTGCGCGGGTGTCATTCCTAGCGGCGGCGGCCGGGCTGCTGCTCGGCCTCGCCGGGTGCGGATCGACCGGATCGACCGGGGCGTCCGGCTCGGGGACGTCGAGCGGGGCCGGGGCAAGTACGCCGACTCGTTCGGGATCAAGCTCTTCAACACCGGCCGCCCAGGCCGGCCCGCGGCCCTCCGGCGGCCCGGTGCCCGTCAGGTTCGCCGCGACGTCGGTCACGTTCGTGTCGGCGGATGAGGCGTTCGTCCTCGGCACCGCGCCGTGCGCGCACGCTCCGTGCACCTCGGTCGTCCGCACCCTGGACCGCGGGCAGAGCTGGGTCGGCGTGCCCGCCCCGGCCGAGGCCGTGGGCCAGCCCGGGCTGGTCGGCACGCCCGTGGTGTGGGGGATCCGGTTCGCGACGCCGGGGCACGGGTTCGTGTTCGGCGACGGGCTGTGGGAGACCACCGACGGCGGCGGCCAGTGGATCCGCGACGCGCAACCCGAAGGCTCGATCCTCTCCCTGGCCATCGTCGATGGCGAGGTGCTCGCGCTCACCGCGCGGTGCACGCCGGGCGGCGGCTGCGCGCAACCCGCCTTCCTCGAGCGCCGGGCGCTCGGCGGCGGCTCCTGGGCAGCCGTCCAGAAGGTCACGATCGGCAACGTGATCGACCCCGATGACCTGATCGCCACCCAGGCCGGGGTCGCCGCCGTCATCAACGGCCGCGCCGTGCTGGTGACCGGCGACGGCGGCCTGACCTTCACCGCTAACCCGCTCCCGTGCCCGGAGCAGGCCCAGGGTCCTTCGGTCGCGGTGACCTCCCCGCACGGGCTGGCGCTGCTATGCATCGGCCAGGGCTACACGGGGCACACGGTGAAGCGGGTCTACGTGAGTCCCGACGACGGGGCCCACTGGGCGCTGGCCGGGACGCCGAGCCCGGACGGCGACGCGGGCACCATCGCCGCCACCGCCACCGGCCAGTTGGCCATCGCCACCGCGAGCGCGGCCAGCTGGCTGTTCCGCTCCGGCAACGGCGGGGTGACCTGGCAGATCGTGAATGAGCAGTACGACGGCGGGGTGGGCTGGGCCGACCTCGGCTTTACCACCGCGACCGACGGCGTGGTGGTGCACGGGCCCGCCAACGGCGACGGCAACTCCACCCAGCGGCCCGGGCAGCTGTTCCTCACCTCGGACGGCGGAACGAGCTGGCATCAGGTCAGTTTCTGACCCCGGTCACCGCCCGCATTCCGGGCGGCAGCTCCGCGTCGCCGAACGCGGACCCGACCGTGGCCTGCACGCCGTGGCGGGCCAGCAGCGGCGGGATCAAAGCCACCTCCACGAGCACGTTCTCGTGGCGCTCGCCGCCGCGCCGCCACGCGCCGGTGCCGTCGGGGACGAACGTGGTGATGTCACGGACGAACCGGTCCGGGGCCGGAGTGGAGAACTCGGTGATGACGGCCCAGTCCGGGCCTACCCGGCCGAAGTTGTCCGCGCCCCGGCGGAGCTCGCCGTACTCCAGGTCGCAGATGTCGATCGCGAGCACGCCGCCGGGCCGCAGCGCGCTGGCCATGCTGACCAGCGCTTGGTCGACGGCCGCCGCGTCGGGCAGGTAGCTGATGACGTGGCCGACCGAGACGATCGCGTCCACGGCGGGCAGCGGATCGCCGGGCAGGGCGATCTGCCGCAGATCCGCTTCCTCACCCAGCGCGTCCCGGGCCAGCGAGAGCATGTCGGCCGACGCGTCGGTGGCGATCACCCGGTGCCCGGCGGCCAGCAGGTGCCGGGTCAGCGCCCCGCTGCCGCAGCCGAGTTCGAGGATGAGCCCGCCGCTGACCGGTGCCAGGAGTTCCAGGATGCCGGGGGCGCAGCGGTCGGCGTGCTGGCCGTAGCCGCGGGCGTGCACCAGGGCGAGGTCGCGGGCGTAGTAGGACATGTCTCCTCAGTCCGCGACGGTGATGCCCAGGTGGCGGGCGAGCAGCGGGGCCAGCGCGACCAGTTGGGCGCTGTCGATGGTGGCGCCGCGCAGCGACTCGTACCCGGCGGTGATGCCGAGTGTCGCCCCGCGCAGGTCGACGTCGGTGCAGCTGACCTTGGCGAAGTCCACCCGGGTCAGCGTGCAGCCGGCGAAGGTGACCCGCCGCAGCGTGGCGGCGCCGAACTCCGCGTCGAGCAGCAGGCAGTTCTCGAACGTCACGTCGGTGAGCGTGCCGCTGCGGAAGTTCACCGAGTCGAGCTTGCAGTCGCGGAAGGTGACGCGGCGCATCGAGACGGAGAAGGCCTGCACCCCGGCCAGCGCGCAGCCGGCCAGCGTGGTGTCCAGCCAGCCGGTTTCGGCCAGGTCGCAGGCTACGAACCTGACCTCCCGCAGGCGGGTGTCGGTGAACCGGGCCTTCCTCAGCCGACCGCCGTCGAAGGAGGCGCTGGCGAACTCGCAGTCGAGGAAGTGGGAGTCCCGGGCGTCGGCGTCGGCGAACGAGGCGGCGGCGAACGCCAAGCCGTCGTACTCCTCGTCCGGCTCCAGGCCGCCGTCGTGCGGGGTGAGCTCACCGGGCATGGACCCGACCCTACCGGGCCTTATGATCGCCTGGATAAGCACAAGGCAACCAGAAGGGAACCGGCATGGCCGACGGCGAGGACTTCAACGGAAAGGTTATCGAGGAGTTCCGGGCGAACGGTGGGAAGGTGGGCGGACCGTTCCAGGGAGCTTCCGTGTTGCTCCTGCACCACACAGGCGCGAAGAGCGGCACCGAGCGGGTGAACCCGCTGATGTACCAGCAGGTAGGCGACAGTTACGCGATATTCGCCTCGAAGGCGGGCGCGCCGGGCAACCCGGACTGGTACTACAACCTGGCCGCGCACCCGGACACGACTATCGAAATGGGCACCGAAAGGATCAGGGTCAGGGCGCGGGTGGCGACTCCGGACGAGCGGGAGCCGATCTGGAACAAGCAGAAGGAAACCGTCCCGGGCTTCGCCGAGTACGAGACGAACGCCGCGCCCCGGCAGATTCCCGTCGTGCTGCTCAATCCCTTGGCGTAACCTCCTTCCTGGCGGCCATAAGGGTCCGCATCCGGATATTTCCGGCCCTTGGCCGGCGAAGGGGTGCGCATGGACGTAACCGAGCCCGTGGTCCGCACGGCCGCCGGGCTGGTCCGCGGACGGGCCAGGGACGGCGTGGCCGTCTTCCGCGGCATCCCGTTCGCCCAGCCGCCCGTCGGCGACCTGCGGTTCGCTGCCCCGCGCCCGGCCTGGCCGTGGGACGGTGTGCGGGAGGCGGCCACCTTCGGGCCGCCCCCGCCGCAGTCTGGCTTCCGGCTCACGCCGATGGCGCCGGCTGCGCCGGACGCCGACCCCGATGACTGGCTGACCGTCAACGTGTTCTCGCCCGACCTGGGCGCGGCCGGGCTCCCGGTCATGGTCTGGATCTACGGCGGCGCCTACCGGTTCGGCGCGTCCAGCCTGCTCGGCTACGACGGCACGTCGCTGGCCGGGCAGAACGTGGTCGTGGTGACCTTCAACCACCGGATCGGCGTCGAAGGCTACGCCTACTTGCCCGGCGTCCCGGCCAACCGGGCGCTGCTCGACCAGGTTGAGGCGCTGCGCTGGGTCCGGGAGAATATCGCCGCGTTCGGTGGCGACCCGGACCGGGTGACCGTGTTCGGCGAGTCGGCCGGGGCGGGCGCGATCGCGTCGCTGCTCGTCATGCCGGCCGCGGCCGGGCTGTTCCGCCGCGCGATCGCGCAGAGCGTGCCCGGGACCTTCTTCTCCCCGGCCCTGGCCGCCGACGTCACCGCGGCCATCGCGGCCGCGGCCGGATTGCCTGCCACCACCGAAGCCTTCGCGGCCGCCGATCCGGCCCGGCTGGCCGCCGCCTCCGACCAGGTGCGGACCCAGGACCACCCCTGGGGGCCGGTGGCTCACACCGGCGTGCCGTTCTCGCCGGTCGTGGACGGCGAAGTGCTGCCCGTGCCGCCGTGGCAGGCGCTGGCGGCCGGCGCCGCCTGGAACATCGACCTGCTCACCGGGCACAACCGCGACGAGTACCGGTTGTTCACCGAGTTGTCCGGGCTGCGCGGAAAGGTCACCGACGAGGCGGCCAGCCGGGCCCTGGACGGCCTCGCGGGCGCGGGCGGCGAGGCCGCCTACCGCGCGGCCTACCCGGCCGCGGACGCCGAGACGCTGTTCGAGCTGGTCTACTCCGACTGGCTGTTCCGGATGCCGACCCTGCACCTGGCCCAGGCGCACGCCGCGGCGGGCGGGCGGACCTTCCTCTACCAGGTCAGCTACCCGGCCTCGGAATCCGGGCTCGGCGCCTGCCACGCGATCGACGTACCGCTGGTCTTCGGCGTCTACGAAGGAATCGGCCGGATACTGTTCGGCCCCGAACCGTCGGCCAGCGCGGTGGCGCTCGGGGACCTGATGCGCTCGCAGTGGGCGGCGTTCGCCGCGGACGGCGACCCCGGCTGGCCGCCGTACGCGCCGGGCCGCCGGACGACCCGCATCTTCGACGATCCGCCAGACGTGGCCCCGTACCCGGAACGAGCCTCGCTGCACATCTGGGACCAGCACCGCTTCGGCATACTCGACCTGAGCCCCGATCCGGTGTGAACGATATTCTCGTGGCCTAACCCCAAGGGAAGGGTCCGAGAGTGCCGATTTACGCGCTGGGCGAGTACGAGCCGGACATCCACGAGACCGCCTTCGTCCACCCCGACGCCGTCGTCACCTGGAGGGCTGCGTGGTGGGGGACAGGGCTGCGAGGGCTTCCAGGTGCCGCCGGGCGCCCTGGTGGCCGGCGTGCCCGCGAAGATCAAGAAGACCGGGGTGCCCGCGACTGGGTTGAGGGCGCGGTGAAGACCTACATCGAGACCGGCCGCGCCCACCGGGCCGGGCTGCGGCGGCTGGACCGGGACCTTTGATCGACGGCATGGTGGTAGTGGACGCCCACATGCACGTGCCCCGGCTGAGCACGGTGACGCCGGCCTGGATGCAGTGGGCGGCCGATTTCGGTCAGGACTCCCCGTGGCGCAGCGTGTTCGGCCCCGACGGCGATCCGGTCCCGGCCCGCCTCGACGCCCGGCTCGAGGCCGAAGGCGTCGATGCCGCCCTGCTGTTCGCCGAGTACAGCCCACGGGCGACCGGCGTCCAGCCCGTCGAGGACCTGCTGCCGCTGATCGCCTACAACCCCGGGCGGTTCCGCCTGGTCGCCAACGTGAACCCGGCCGTGCACGCCCAGCCGGCCGCCGAAGCGGCCCGCCAGCTCGACCTAGGCGCCGTCGCGGTCAAGCTGCACCCGGTGCACGGCGCCTTCCGCCCCGACGCCCGGGACCTGTACCCGGTCTACGACCTGTGCGCCGAACGCGGCGTGCCGGTCATCGTGCACACCGGCGGGAGCATCTTCCCCGGCTCGCAGCCGGAAGCGGGCGACCCGACGCTGATGAGCCAGGTCATCGCCGACTTCCCGGGCGTGACGTTCGTGCTGGCGCACGGCGGCCGTGGGGCATGGTACGCCGATGCCGCCCGGATGGCGCTGGCCTGCGACAACGTCTGGCTCGACCTAGCCGGGCTGCCGCCGAAGCGGCTGCCGGACTACTACGCCGCCTTCGACCTGACTGAACTGGCCAAAAAGTGGATCTTCGGGACCGACTGGCCCGGCGTGCCCGGCGTGGCCAGGAACGTACGCGCGGTGGCGGCCCTCGGCCTCCCCGACGACGTCCTGGCCGGCGTGCTCAGCGGCAACGCGACCCGCGTCTACCTGCGGGCCTAGCTGAGCAGGCTCGGTGCCTCCGCCAGGCTCTCGGCCTCGTGGCCGGCCCCGAGCAGCCGCTGCAGCAGCACCACCTCGCTGCGGTCCAGATCGGTGCTGACCGGCAGCCTGCGGACCCGTTCGGCGGCCAGCGCCAGCGACCGCTGCGCCGCCCGCAATTGCTCCCGCAGCCTGACGTTCTCCTCGGCCAGCTTGCCGTGCTTGGTCCACGCCGTGGCCAGCTCATACTCAAGACCGGAGACCATCTCCTGCAGAGCCGACCGATCCGACTCCTGCAGAGCCGACCGATCCGAGGCCGAACGATCCGGGTGGCTCGCCTCCGGCTCGGCCGCGGCCAGCCGCCTGACCACCTGGACCAGCAGGCGGCGGGCCAGTTCGTCGTAGTCGAAGCCGACCGACCCGATGCCGCTACCGACCTCACCAAGCCAACCCGCCAAGACCGCCAGCCCCAGCAGCCCCGCTGACCCCGACAGCCATCGCAACATCAGGAATCCCGGAGACCCCTGAGGCCCGGGCAGCTCCGCCCGATCCGATAGCGTGCGCGAGCCCCAGGCTTATCCGGTACGTCCGCTTGCCCCGGACTTCACGCTCGATCAACCCCGAACGTTCCATCCCGGACAGCAGCTGCGCGAACGCCACGCTGGAACCCGGGTAGCCCACCGCGGCGGCCAGCTGCGTGCTGGCCATCCCGTTGGCATCGAATAGCTCGTTGACCGCTGTCAGGTGCGCGATGATGTGCTCACGCGTCCCCACAGCCCGCTTTCTACCTGCCCGTTTGCCGACCCCCACCGTCAGCACCCTTTCCCCACCCATGGCAATCACGCCTGCCGACGACCTCATGATAGTACGGATGCCCGGTAACATCAGGGATAGCGTTTACCAGGTCCCCCTCGGCGCAGATAACAGTTGGATGCCAATAACGTTGCGCGAGGGGCCATGAGGTTCAGGTGAGCGGCGCGGCGGGAGTAGTGCCAGCGGACGGCTAACGTACGATCGAGTGGCAGTCGCCGCACCCGCGTCACGCTGCCAGCCGAAACTAGCCGTCAGTTGTGCACGTTGTCCTTGATAAACGCACACTTTGCACCTAGCGAGACATAGCACGTGGACCTGGATGTGGACTATGCGACGACACTTGTGGCTGCTGTGCTGCTCGGGATCGGTTTCGTCCTGCAGCAGTACGCCGCCCGGCAGGAGCCCGAGTCCCGTTTCCTGAGCCCGCGCATCCTGACTGACCTGCTACGCAAGCCCCGGTGGCTCATCGGGATCGCGTGCATGGTGGCCGGACAGCTGCTCGCCGCGTGGTCGATCGGTCACCTCGAGCTGACGCTGGTGGAACCCCTGCTGACCACCTACCTGCTGTTCGCGCTGATCCTGGCGGTCCCCCTGTCCAAGCAGCCGGTCCGGTGGACCGAGGTGAGCGGGGCCCTGATCTTGTGCCTCGGCGTCACCCTGCTGTCGCTGTCCCGGTCGACCAAGCCCATCGGCCTGTCGTTCGGCTCCTTCTCGCATTGGCCTGCGGCCGCGATCATCGCCGGCATCGCGTACGTATCGGTGCATATCGGGCTGTCCCGGCGGGGCAACGCACGCGCCACCCTGACCGGCCTCGGGGCCGGCCTGGTCTTCGGTATCCAGGACGCACTGACCAGGCAGACGCTGGAGATCCTGCAGGGGCACCCGATTACGGTGCTGCTTACTGCCTGGCCGCCTTACTGCCTGCTCGCCACCGGAATCGTCGGCTTGTGGCTGATGCAGAACGCGTTCAGCGCGGGCCCGCTGCACGCCTCGCTGCCCACCATCGCGGCCGGCGAGCCGGTCGCGGGCATCGTGCTCGGGATCCTGGTGTTCGGCGACCGGATCCAGATCTCGCCGGGCATGCTGGCGATCGAAGCCGGCGGCATCGCCGCGCTGATCGTCGGCGTGGTGTTGGTGGCGCGCTCGTCGGCCTTCGGCGGGCTGCGCAAGATAACCGACGTCATCACGCCTCACACCACGCCCGGGGCGGCCTCCGCCCGCCGCCCCGAGCTAGACGAGGTAGGCGGGCGAGACGGGGCCGCCCCGCTCGACGTGTCCGGTCCCCGCCGGGTGCACCGGCGCCCGGTTCACGGTCCGGCGTCCGGCGAGGAAGGCGGCTGAGCCTGCAGCTCGGCCAGGGCCCCCGATCGGGGCCGTCCCCCGGCCCAGGAACCCGACCCGGCGGAACCCCGGTTGAGCAGCTTGTCCAGCGCCGCGCCCATGCTCCCCTCGGTGGCCAGCATCCGCCGGACGATCACGACCATCGCCGGCAGGGCCCAGAAGTCCCCGCAGACCCACAAGATGGCCGCGCCGATCTGCTGGTCCGCGAACGGCGGCAGCGTGACGCCCGGGATGTGGTCATAGACCGGATACACCGAATCCGTGACGAAGATGCTCAGCGTCATCGCCATGGCGATCATGATGGCGTTGGTGCCGAGCAGCGCGGCCGCCTGGCTGAGCAGCGGCATCCGCTGGCGGAACGGCGGCGACGGGATGAACTGCAGCCAGAACAGCACCCCGGCCGCGAAGAAGCTGCCGTGCATCAGCCAGATGTGTACGGCCCGGTTGGTCTCGGCCAGGTCCAACGGCCCGGGCAGGTGCCAGACGATCATCGCGGCGTTGAACAGGCCCACCGAGACCCACGGCCGCAGCAGGAACCCGCCGACCGCGCGCAGCGGCCGGGACCAGCCGTCGGCCAGCACGCCGCGGGTCACGCTCCGCCCGGACCGGCTGGGCAGGGCGCCGAGCAGCGGCTGCCACGGCGCACCCGCCACGATCAGCGACGGCGCGGCGAACATCAGCAGCAGGTGCTGGATCATGTGCACGAAGAAGTAGTCGTTGGCCCAGTAGTCGATCGGCGATTCCACCGCGAGCAGCAGCACGACGAGCCCGGCGTAGAACCACAGCGACCGCAGCCGCCGCTCGCGGGTGCGTTCCGGCCGGGACCGGCGGGCCAGCCGCCACAGCCCGATCTCGTGCCACCCGGCCACGACCAGGGCCACGATGAGGAACGGGTCGTAGGACCAGTGGTCGGTGACGTAGCTCATGGCCCTCCTAGCCCGAGGAGCCGTACACGATCGGCACGTTGATCAGCTGGACCTTCGCCCAGGCTCCCTGAGCGAGCCGCCAGACGGTGAGCTTGGAGCCGGAGACGGCCAGCGCGTCGTACGAACCCCCGCCCGTCGCGGTGCTCCCCGGCGCGAGCGTCGCGGCGCCCAGCGGCGCCAGGGTCACGCTGCCTGACGGCACGGACGGCAGCGCCTGCCACGAGCCGCCGGCGCCGCCGATGGTCTCTGCCCGCCCGCCGCCGAGCAGCAGCCACGCGCTCCCGCCGGCGCCGAACCCCAGCGCCCGTACCGTGCTCGCCGTCACCGGAGCCGAAACGGTCCAGCGCGTCCCGTTCCACCACGCGGCGAACAGGCTGTTCCCGGCGGCCAGCAGCGCCACGTTGCCGCCCGCGGTCGCGGCCAGCCCGAGCACCTGCACGGTGTCCTTTACAGGCAGCACCAGCCCCGCTGACTGCCAGCTACCCCCGGTGTCGGTGAAAACCCCGGCCACACCCGGCCGCGCGCAGCTTCCCGCCGCCATCGGGTCCTTATTTGGGCCGAACGAGACCGCGTTCACGCCCACCAGCCCGCAGGAGCGGCCCGGGGCGGACGCCGCCAGCGCGTTGCGCGTGGTCATCTGCGTCCACTGCCCGGCGGCCGCGGCGCCCGCCGTCGGCGCCGCCTGGATAGTGCCGTCCTGCAGCAGCGCGAGGGTGCGCCCCGACGGGCCGACCGCGATGGCACCGGGAGTATTGGCCAGGTCGGCGTCGAGCAAGCCGGGCGTCCAGTTCTTCCCCGTGTCGGTGCTGGTCGCCAGCGGCGAGTAGGCCAGGCGCTGGCTGGGGCGGAAGCCGACGGTAAGCGAAGTGCTCGCGCCCGCCGCCACCAGCCCGCCGTTGTCGGCCACGCCCTCCGGGGTGACCAGTGACCAGCGGCTGGCGCCCGCGGGCCGCACGAAGAGCTGCCAGAAGTTGTTGTGCGAGGCGGCCGATCCGCCCATCAGGGCGACGGCCCAGGTGCCTTGCGCGGTGACCAGCGAGGTGCTGAGCGGCACGGTCAGCACCGGCGGGGGAGGGCTGCTTACCACGGCCGGCTGCGACCCGCAGGCGGCGAGCAGGGCCGCGCAGGACACGGTCAGGCCGGCCTGGACCGCATGGGTCAGTCGGCGGATCACGGGTGGCCTAGTGCCTGGCGGGCGTACTGGCTGAGAAGCACTGAGAACGAGGACTTGGTGCTGCTGGTACCTGGGCCGGGGTCGTCGCTCAGATCCTCGCGGATGTTACCGGACGGGTCGATAATCACCGCCACGTCGTTGTGCGCGGACATCGCGCCGGCCGGGAGGTTTTCCACGGTGATCCCGTAGTGCTGCCATACCGCACTCAGCTGGCTGAGCGAGCCGGTCAGGTACCGCCAGTTCGGCACGGTGGCCAGCCCTTCCTGCCGGTCGAACGCCCGGGTGAAGACCGTGGACCGGTAGGTCGGGTTGGCCACGACCGCGACCAGCTCGACGCTGGAGTTCTGCGCGCCGAGCAACTGCCAGGTCTGCTTGAACTCCTGCGCGATGAGCGGGCAGTCGGTGCTGCACACCGGGTCGAGGAAGGTCATCAGCACGACCTTGCCGCGCAGGCTGGCCAGCGAGACCGTCTGCCCGTTCTGGTCGGTGAGCGAGAAGCCGGACGCCGGAATGTCGAGGCTGACGCTGTCGCCCGCGATGGCCAGGGCCAGGATGGGGTCCGCGGTCCGGTTCGCCGCCGCCGAGGCCATCGGCGCCGCCCCGATCAAGATCACCACCAGCGCCGTGACCGCCGCGACCGACCGGGCCCGCGCCGCCCCGACCGCGCCCCCCACCGCCCCCGGCCGCAGACTCCGTCTCCACCCACCCGTCCCGCTGCTGTCCCCAGCCACCACCTCTTGTGCCACTGTGGCCTCTTGCGGCGCTGGCGCCAGGGCGAGATAGCCGGCCGAGAACAGCAGGGCCATCGGGATCATGCTGTTCGGGTCGGTCCCCAGACCGCCCAGGAAGCCGAGGTCCTGCACCAGCACCCAGTCGGCCAGGCAGAATACGATCCCGAAACCGACTGCGTACCTAACCAGCCGGGGTCGCCCGGTCAGGAAGATCGCGCCCATCGCGGTCAGCGCGATCACCACGACCAGGTTGACCGCGAAGCCGTTGCTGGCGGCGAACGAGCCGAAGCTGGCCAGCAGGGACGACAGGAAGTGCGGCTGCGAGGTGCCCGACATCGACTGAACCATCCCGGCCAGGGTTCCCGGCTTGCCGTCGAGCGTGCCCGGCCAGAAACCGCGGCCCGGCCAGGCCTGAAGCAACGCCATCCCGAGGAAGAAAACCCCCAGGCCGGCCAGCAGCAGCCGCCCGAGCCGAGGGCTGCGCCAGGCGCCCTCCGGCAGCGCGATGAGGGCCCCCGCGACCGCGTAGATAAGGACAGCGCCGGGTGCCCCGGTCAGCAAGCTCAGGCCGGGCGCGAAGATCCCGCCGAAGGATTCCCCGAACGCCCAGACGATCAGGCCCCAGCCCACGCCGGCCACCCCGGCGAGCCGGGACCAGAACCCGCGTGACGCAACGATCAGCCAGGCACCGATGCCGACCTGGATCCAGACGCTGGCCGCGCCGGCCTGGATGGGATGGTAGGACCAGGCGGTGCCGCCCCAGTTGACCAGGCGCTGGACCCACGCCGGCGACGCCGCCGCGATCGGCTCGATGACCTGGGAGGCCAGGCCGCCGGGCATCTTCGGCTGCGCCTGCAGGATTCCGTCAAAGATCCACAGCAGCCCGAACCCGATCCGCAGCAGTCGCCGTCCCCGGGCTTCGGCCGTCTCGCCCGCCGTGCCGCCCTGGCCGGTCGGCGGAGCGACCCGCCAGGTTCGCGCCGTCGCCCAGATGAGCCAGAGGAAGACGATCGCGATGAGGGCGATCGCGCCCTGATGGAATAGCGCAGACCTGAAGGCGGCGACCAGTGTCGGGTCAGCCGGGTTCAGGCCTGAGTTCATGCCGGGCACGAATCCGGCTCCTCTCTCTACCTGCCTCGATGTGCAGCCAGGCCTGGTACCCCTACAGGGTAGTGCGCTCCGGCGCGGCGGGCGCTAGCCGGGCGACAACATGAGCAAGATGTAATGCCCTGGTCAGCCGCACGCCGGTCAAACCGTCTCGGTCGGCCGCCAGTGAGTGCCTTCCGGGGTGTCGCTGACATCGAGCCCGGTGGCGGCCAGTGCTTCCCTGATGGCGTCGGCGGCGGCGAAGTTGCCTTCGCGGCGCAGGGCGGCGCGCAGCGTGATAAGCGGTTCCACGGCCGGCCGCAGCCGGTCCCTGGGATCGGTGAGCCCGTCCCTGGCCGCCCGCCCGAGTCGGCCGATGAGGCTGCGCAACAGCGCGCGCGCCTGCTCGTTGCCCTGGTCCTCGTCGGTGTCGGCCCCCCATTGCGTGATCGTGGTCTCGAGTTCCAGGATCACTCCGACCATCGCGTCGGCGTCCCGGGCTCCCGCGGCCGCCCCGAACCCCCGTTCGGCCGCCGCCATGACCTCAGGCAACGGCAGTACCGACGGATGGGCCGGCTCGTCCGCGTTCCCGCCCGCGGCGAAGCCACCGCCGCCGCGGCCCGTGTCCCGGCCGGCCGGGCCGCCGCCCGCGTTCCCGGCCCTGGCGCCCTCCCGCGCGCGGCGGATGTCCCGGACGAGGTCGCGCAGGTCCGCCATTGACAGCCGGGTGCCAGATGGCAGAACGGCGCTCTCTCCGGACCGCCGGACGGTCACGCCGCCCCGGCCGCGGATCTCGATGTCCTCGGCCCGCAGGTCGATCAGCATCGCGGTGTGCTCGTCCACGCCCAGTACGGCGGCGTCGGCCGGAAGCTCGCGCTCCATCACCGCCAGCCTCCGCATCCCGAGGTAGCAGTGCCTGGTGTCGTAGCGGCCGCCCTCGGCGTTGTCGTAGTGGGGGATGAGCGCGACCTTCAGGCCGAGCGTCCCGAGCAGGTCAAGCCCGGGCAGCCAGCGCGGCGCGCCGCCCGCCTTGTAGATCTCGTAAACCGGCACGGTGAACTTTCCCGCGGTCGCGGCGGCTGCAGAGGCCAGCACGGTCATCCCGTGGCCGGCCAGGACGCGGTCCCGCAACCCGGCCGCGACCGGCCCGGCCCGCCAGTGCGCGAGCGCATAAGACGGGCTCCCCGGCCCGGCGAAGACCCAGTCCGCGGTGCTGATGTCAGCCACCTGCCGTCCTTCGTCCTCCTCGGCTTCGCCACCAAGCGGCGGCGCCATCCCGGGATCCGCGTGCGGGCTGGTGGCCGCCGCGACGCGCACGTGCAGACCGACGCTGTCCGCGAAGTAACGCTGCGCGCGGGCCGAGACGTCGCTGGCGTTCTCCTGGAACGCGTAAGGAGTTGCGAGCAGTATCGCCTGCGGACTGCTGCGTCCGAGCCGCGACACGAGGTCCCGGTGCACCGTAACCATCGTCGGGCTGGTCTCGCCGGACCCGATGATCGCCAGCATCCGGCATTCAGGGTCATGAGCCATCCCCGGTACGGTGACCATCTGCCGTCGACCCCCTCACGTCTCGCGGCGAGACGCTTCTGCCCGCACTACTCACCCGCACTAATCATTACGGTGCCACATTCATTCTGGATGCACCCGTTTGGCGGGATTCTGACTGAGCAGATTGCTACCTAGACGAACGGGCGGTAGCCAGTTACGTTCGGAGTATGTGCGATCTGAGCCGTGCGGAACAGGGTTCGCTGACTAGCTTGCTCGGCGACCTGCAGGCGGCGCAGGCCCGGTTGTCGGCGACTTACCCTGAGATCTTCAGCCGGGCCTGGGCTGACCACGAGGCCATGCTGGCCGCCCTGGACGATCTGGTCGGCGCGGCCGACGGGGTCCGCGCCTGGGTCACCGCCAAGCATCACGCCATGTCGTGATGCTGCGCCTCAGTCGGACTGGGGCGCGCGCCTGAACTTCCATGCCGCGCCTGGCTTGAGGCCCCAGGCCGCGGCCGCGATCGCGATCAGCACGAACAGCACGAACGTGATGACGTGCACGCTGGTGCAGTACAGGCAGATGCTCCCGATGATGAAGAGCTCGGCGTAGAGCAGGTAGAGCACGAATCCGATGCCGACCACCAGTGAGGCTATCCGGAGCAGGTGAACTTCGCGCCTGGCCGAGCGCCATGCCCATGGACTCATGATCGCCGCCGCGAACAGGTAGAAGGCCAGCCCGAGCACGGCCACCGGAATGTGGAAGGCATACGACTGGGCGCTGGTAGTCACCTTGGTGCAGTTCACCAGCCCCGATTCCGAGCACCCGGCCAGCGTCGACTCGGTAAAGTGCGCGATCGTCAGGTAAATCGATACGCCCAGCCCGGCCAGGGCCAGCACGAAGGTGGTGAGCTGCAGCCAGAGGGCGGGCCCGCTCCGCCTGGCGTCGTCCGAGGTGACCGGCACCTGCTCCCGCGCCCCGCGCCCGCTCGCCCCGTTCCGCGCGGCCGCGGTCCGGACCCGATCGCGGCCGCCTTCCTTGGTGACGGTGCCGCCCCGGTTGGCAGTGCTGTTGCCGGTCGCGCCGCCGTTGCGGGCGGCGCTCCCGCTCTTGGCCGCCCCGCTCTTGGCCGCCCCGCTTTTGACCGCCCCGCTTTTGACCGTGGTGCCTGCCCTGGCCGCGCCGGCCGGGGCGCCGTTTCGCGCGTTCCGGGCACGGCTTGACTTCGACGCTGTCATCCGACCTTCGCCTCCGGTGAGTTCACGGCCGCTGCTGTGCGCGCGGTCCCTGGACGCTCAACGTGACCGACACCTGACGCAAGATTGTACCCCGCGAGTCTCCGCTCGCAGCCTTAGAGCTAGCTCAGGATCAGATCTTGCTTTCCAGGGACTTGACGGTGGCGGTGCAGGCGCTGGCGGGCTGGTTGCCGGTCAGCTGGCAGATCGCCGCCGTGATGTAGTTGGCCGTGCCGTCGACCGCCTTGGCGACCGCGCTGTTCGGGTTGCTCAGGTCCGACGCGATCGTCGCCCAGCTGAGCCCGGACAGCACCCCCGCGTTGTAGCTGGCCCCGGAGATCAGGTACTTGTTGCCGAAGTCCACGAACGGGATTGCGCCTCCGTTGGCAGAGTCGTACTTGGTTACCAGCGCCTGCTGGGCCTTGGTGGGCGTCTGCAAGGGGGTGTAGGAGCCGGTCGAAGGATCTGGGATGTTGGTCTGCTCCTCGACCGTGGAGAACGTCAGGTACGGGCTGGTGTACGTGGCGTGGAGGAACGTCCAGGTCGGCGTGTTGGGGAAGGGCTCGGCCTGGCCGGCCCCGTTCGCCGCGGCGGAGTGTATGGTGGCCAACCCGGAGAACGTGCCGAACCGGCTCAGCGCCACGATCATCGCCCAGCGCTCAGCCGCGCAGTAGGGGCAGTACTCGGCGCCTATGTACAGCATCTCGGGCTTACCGTTGGCGGTCAGCGCCGGGCCGCTGATGCTCGTCGGCGTGGCCGTGACCGCGCCGCTGCCGTTCCCGACCGTGTCCAGGGTGCTGGCGGGCACGCTCGTGACGCCGGACACCACACTGGCCAGGGCCGCGCCGGTCGGGCCGTTCGACCCCGCCTTGCCCGAGGACGGCGAGCTGTTCAGCTTGATCACCACGAAGGCCAGCACGATGGCCAGCACGGCGACGACGCTGCCCGACGCGATGAGAATCCGCCGGCGCTGTTCAGCGCGACGGGCCGCGGCGCGCTGTGCGGCGATCTTCTCCCTGCGGCTGCTGTCGACCTTTGTTCTGCTTGCCTTGCCCATTGCTCGCTTCGTCCAACCCTTGCGTCAGCCAGCCGGCGGTCAGGCCGCGCGTCTGCTGGTTCCATGCCTGCGTCGGCGCGCAGGAGTATTCCGTCGTCCGGGTACCGGGCTCCATGTTAAGCGCTCAACCTTACCGCTGCGCCCGCACTCGGTGACTCGCACGCCCTCCCAGCGCGCCCGCACTCGGTGACTCGCCCGCCCTCCCAGCGCGCGGAGCCGCCGGCCGGAGCCGCGGGCCGGTGCCGGCCCCGCTTACCGTCGCCGCGCAGCCCATTCCGGGGTGTCCCGTTTGCCCGGGGCTCGGGCGCAAAGTGCAGATAGTGAAGTATTGGCCAAGGTAGCCTGACGATTCCATAAAGGGCGCCTAGTGGATCATCGGAGCCAGATACGGCTAGACCATAGCCGTCCACTAGGTCGGCGCGAGGGTGCCGGCCCTCACGGCAGGTAGTGAGGGGGGTGCCGTGAGGGCCGGCGACTCCGGGTCGCGCGGGACCCGGAGGCTTCAGTCGGCGGTGCCGGGCCTAAGCCGGCCGCGCCGGAGTGTGAAGGGCGACTGGATCGTCCAGGCCAGCAAGGCCGCAGGGCCTGCTGCCCCGCCAGGCCCTGCGGTTGATCCCGGCGGCGCTGCGGTTGATCCCGGCGGGGCTGGATCCGGGATTGCTCCGCGAGCGCGCGGATCAGTTGCTGGTGGACCGCTGATGCGGCCGAAGTGATTGCAGCGACGTTCATCAGGCCTCAGAAATCCCAGCAGCCCGGGCTGCAACAAGTTTCCCGGCCGTTGCCACCATCCCCCTAGCCTCCCCGTACAGTTGAGCATCGGACGTGCCCGACCTGCGGAAGCTGGAAGTTCGGAGCCGCAGCCCAGGCGCCCGCGTAGCCCGACCAACTATTAAATGGTCGTCTCTACGCGATCTAGATTTTTTCTGGATGACTAGAACAAATCACTGTTACCCTGATAAGAGGCTCCAGCCCGGGTGGGGGCGGACCTTCGGGTCTTTGGGGTGATCTTGCGAGCGGAAGGTCGGCGAAGCCGTGGCGTTGCGCGTCGGCGTGCTTGGTCCCGTAACGGCCTGGTATGGCGACCAGGAACTACCTGTGGGGCAGCCTCGGCAGCAGGCTGTGCTTGGCATCCTCGCCATGCGGGCAAACCGGGTGATATCCCGCGGCGAACTGGTCGACGCCGTTCTGGGGGCAGGATCCTCCGGCCAGCGCCGAGGGTGGCATCTACACCTACGTGGCCGGCCTGCGCCGGGTCTTCGAGCCCAACCGGTCGCTGCGCGGGCCGGGCCGGGTCCTGGTCTCAGCCGGGGCCGGATACGTGCTTCACCTGGTGCCCGGCCAGCCGGACGCGGTGGCTTTCGAGCAGGACCTCGGCCGGGCCCGCCAGCTGCGCAAGGCCGGTGACCTGGCCGGCGCAGCAGTCGCGCTCAACTCGGCGCTCTCGCTGTGGCGGGGCATCGCGTTCTGCGGGGTACCCGGGCCGTTCGCGGAGACGGAGCGGGTGCGGCTCGGGGAGCTGCGCTCCGCGGCCGCGGAAGAGCGGGCCGACGTCCTGCTGTGGCTCGGCCGTCACGAAGAGGTCGTGCCCGACCTGACGGCCATGGTGGCGGATAATCCGCTGCGGGAGCGGATGCGCGGGCTGCTGATGATCGCGCTGTACCGCTGCGGACGGCACGCCGAGTCGCTGCGGGTGTTCGCCGAAGGCCGGCGGGTGCTCGCCGATGAGCTCGGCATCGATCCGGGCAGCGACCTGTCCCGCATCCACCAGCAGGTGCTGACCGCCGATCCCGCCCTGGCCGTCCCGGACGATCCGGCCCTGGTGACGCAAGTGAAGGGGGACGGGGAGGTGGGTGGGGACATGACGGGGACCGGTTCCGTGCTCGGCGACGGCCGTCCGCGGGCCCGGGCCGAGGGCATGGTCACGCCGGTGCCGGCCCAGTTGCCGCTCGACGCGCCGGGCTTTTCCGGCCGTCACGAAGAGCTCGGCGTCCTGCTGGCGATGCTGCCGGCCAAATCCGCAGGCCCCGGCGAGGCCAGCACCGGCGAGGCTAGTACCGACCAGACAGTGCCGATCGTGGTTATCTCCGGCACGGCGGGAACGGGGAAGACCGCGCTCGCCGTCAGGTTCGGCCGTCAGGTCGCCAAGCGCTTCCCCCACGGCCAGCTATACGTCAACCTGCGCGGGCTGGATCCCGCCACCCCGCCGATGGAGCCCGCCGAGGCGCTGCGGTTCTTCCTCGACGCGCTGGGCGTGCCGCCGTACCGGATCCCGGCCGACGCGCAGGGCCGGTCCGCCTTGTTCCGCAGCCTGCTCGACGGCAAGCGGATGCTGATCGTCTTGGACAACGCCCGCAACGGGGCCCAGGTACGCCCGCTGCTGCCCGGCTCGCCGGGGTCCCTGGTGGTGGTGACCAGCCGCAACGAGATGACCGGGCTGGTGGCCGCCGAGGGGGCGGTGCCGCTCACGCTCGACGTGCTCAGCTACGACGAGGCGCGCGAGCTGCTCGTACGCCGGCTCGGCCAGGACCGAGCCGCGGCCGAGCCTGAGGCGGCGGACGAGATCATCTCCTCCTGCGCCCGGCTCCCGCTGGCCCTGGGCATCGCGATCGGCCGCGCGGCCGGCCGCCCCAAGCGCCCGCTGACCGAGCTGGCCGCCGAACTGCGCAACGCCCGGAACAGGCTGGACGCGCTCGAGGCCGACGACGCGATCACCAACGTGCGGGCCGTGCTCTCCTGGTCCTATGACCAGCTGTCCGAGCCCGCGGCGCGGATGTTCCGCCTGCTCGGCGTGCACCCGGGCCCGGACATCTCGCTGTCGGCGGCGGCCAGCCTGGCCGGGGTGGCCCGCGCCGACGCCGGCGCTGCGCTGCGCGAGCTGAGCCGGACGCACATGGCTGCGGAGTACCTGCCCGCCAGGTTCACGTTCCACGACCTGCTCCGCGCCTACGCCGCCGACCAGGGCGAGCGGCACGACCCGGAGCCGGAGCGCCGGGCGGCCGCGCACCGGGTGCTCGATCATTACCTGTACACGGCGATGGCGGCTGCACAGCGGTTCAGCCCGCACCGGCCGCCGCTGCGGCTGGCCGCGGCGCAGCCGAGCGTGCTGCCCGCCGACGCGGCCGACAAGGAGCAGGCGATAGCCTGGTTCGACGCCGAGGCGCCGGTCCTGCTCGCGCTGATCGCGTTCGCCGACGCCAACGGCTTTGACACCCACGCCTGGCAGATCCCGTGGACGCTCGGCCCGTTCTTCAACCGGCGCGGCCGGTGGCAGGACTATGTCGCCACCCAGCAGACCGCGCTGGCCGCGGCCCGGCGCCTGGGCGACACGCTGGCCCTGGCGCATACGCACTATCTGCTTGGTAACGCACAGTCGCACCTGGAAGACTACGACGCGGCGGCCTCGAACGTCCGGCAGGCGCTGGACATGTTCCGGGAACTGGGCGACCGGGCCAACGAAGGAATGGTGCTGAACGGCCTGGCCGCCATGTTGGAGAAGCAGGAGCATTACCCCGAGGCATTGGCCGTGGCCCTGGATGCGCTGCGGATGCTGAAGGCCGCCGGGCACTGGTGGACGCAGGCCAACCTGGAGAACGGGGTCGGCTGGCTGTACGCGCACCTGGGCCAGTATGACCAGGCGCTGATCCACTGTCAGCGGGCGCTGAGCCTGCACCGTGATTCCGGCCACCGCGGCGGCACCGCCGACACGCTCGACAGCCTGGGCTACGTCTACCTGCACCTGAGCGACATCGCCCAGGCCAAGGCGCACTACACCAAGGCCATCGAGGCCTACCGCGAGATCAGCTCGTCGTATGGCGAGGGCAACTCGCTGGCCGGACTCGGCGACGCCCTGCTGGCCGAAGGCGACCTGGGGGCCGCCGCGGCGGCTTGGCGCGAATCCGTCACCGTCCTCGACCGGCTCCCGCACCCGCTGGCCGACGAAGTCCGGGCCAAGCTCGACGCCCTCGATGGCGCGGACGGCCACGGGAGCGAGGAGCAAGGCGGCGCCGGCCCCGCGGATACAGGCCACCTGACCGGGGCAGCTACTGCAGCTCGTTAGGTATAAAAGAAACGGGCTACGGGGATCAGCCCTGCCTGCCTGCGGGGGCCTGGCCCAAACCGGGCCGAGACCTAGGCAAAGAGTGCGAAAGGTGCAGAAGCTGGTGACGACGAGGGCGCTGCTGCTCGAGAACATCCACCCCGACGCGTCGGCGCGGCTGGCCAAGGAGGGCTACCAGGTCGACACGCTGCCGCGCGCGTTCGGCGAGGACGAGCTCATCGAGGCCATCGGCGACGTGAGCCTGCTCGGCATCAGGTCGGGGACGCAGGTCACAGACCGCGTGCTGGCCGCGGCGCCCGACCTGGTGGCCATCGGCGCCTTCTGCATCGGCGTCAACCAGATCGACCTGGCCGCCGCGAGCAGGCGCGGCGTAGCGGTGTTCAACGCGCCATTTTCCAACACCCGCAGCGTGGTCGAGCTCGCGCTAGCCGAGATCATCGCCATGGCCCGGCGGCTGCCGGAGAAGAACGCGCAGATGCACGTCGGCCACTGGGACAAGTCCGCAGCAGGGAGCCACGAGGTACGCGGCCGCAAGCTCGGCATCGTGGGCTACGGCAACATCGGCACCCAGCTGTCGGTGCTGGCCGAGAACCTCGGCATGTCCGTCTACTTCTACGACATCGCGGACAAGCTGGCCCTCGGTAACGCGCGGCGCTGCTCGACCCTGACCGAGCTGCTCGAGTCGGTGGAGACCGTCACCCTGCACGTGGACGGGCGGGACGGCAACCACGGCTTCTTCGGCGAGGCGGAGTTCGCCGCGATGCGGCCGCGGTCCCTGTTCCTGAACCTGTCCCGCGGCTTCGTGGTCGACCACGCGGCGCTGCGCCGCAACATCGACCTCCGGGCACATCGCCGGGGCGGCCATCGACGTCTTCCCGACCGAGCCGAAGGGCCGCGGCGACGAGTTCGTCTCCGAGCTGCGCGGGCTGCCGAACGTCATCCTCACCCCGCACATCGGCGGCTCGACCGAGGAGGCCCAGCAGGACATCGGCGAGTTCGTCGCGAACAAGCTGGCCGAGTACATGGCCTCGGGCGCCAGCTCGCTCAGCGTGAACCTGCCGGGCGTCACGCTGCCGACCACCAGCGGCGCGCACCGCCTGGTGCACCTGCACCGGAACGTCCCTGGCGTGCTGGCCTCGATCAACCGGGTCCTGGCCGAGCACGGCGTCAACGTCGAGGGTCAGCTGCTGCGGACCAAGGACGAGTTCGGCTACGTGCTGACCGACATCGGCTGCCAGTACAGCGAAGCCGTGCTCGCCGAGCTGCGCGCGATGCCGGTCACCATCCGGCTGCGCACCCTGCGCTCGTCCTGAGGCCTATTATACCGGCGTCACGTAGGCGCCGGAGATGCCGCCGTCGACCAGGAACGTCGAGGCGGTGATGAACGAGGCGTCGTCGCTGGCCAGGAACGTGACCGCGGCGGCGATCTCGTCGGCCTCGGCGAACCGGCCCATCGGTACGTGCACCAGCCGGCGCTGCGCCCGCTCCGGGTCGGCCGCGAACAACTCGCGCAGCAGCGGCGTGTTCACCGGCCCCGGGCACAGCGCGTTGACCCGGATCCCCTCGCGGGCGAACTGCACCCCGAGCTCGCGCGAGAGGGCGAGCACGCCGCCCTTGGACGCGGTGTAGGAGATCTGCGAGGTGGCCGAGCCCAGGACCGCGACGAACGAGGCGGTGTTCACGATCGCCCCCTTGCCCTGCGCCCGCATGTAGCCGATCGCTTCCTTGCAGCACAGGTAGACCGAGGTCAGGTTGACCTCCTGGACACGGCGCCAGGCCTCCAGCGAGGTGTCCAGGATCGAGTCGTCGTCGGGCGGTGAGATGCCGGCGTTGTTGAACGCCACGTCGACCGAGCCGTACGTGTCGTTCGCGGCGCGGAACGCCGCGGTCACGTCCGCCTCAGAACGTGACGTCCGCGTGCACGAATAGACCCCCGGTCTCCGCCGCGGCCTTCTCGCCGGCCGCGTCGTCGATGTCGACCGCCACCACGCGAGCGCCGTCCGCCGCGAACCGCCGCGCGGCGGCCAGCCCGATCCCGCTGCCCGCGCCGGTGATGACGACGGTCCTGCCCTCGAACCTCATAGTCCCTCTCACTCCTGTGTCGAGATGAAGACGTTCTTGGTCTCGGTGAACGCGTCCGGGGCGTCCGGCCCGAGTTCGCGGCCGAGGCCGGACTGCTTGAAGCCGCCGAACGGCGTCCAGTACCGCACCGAAGAATGCGAGTTCACCGACAGGTTCCCGCTCTCCACCGCCCGGGCCACCCGGATCGCGCGGCCCACGTCGGAAGTCCAGATCGAGCCGGACAGGCCGTAGGGCGTGTCGTTGGCGATGGCCACCGCGTCCGCCTCGTCGGTGAACGGGGTCACGGTCACCACCGGGCCGAACACCTCCTCGATGTAGGCCGGGTCATCCGGGCGCACCGGCGCGAGCACGGTCGGCGGGAACCAGAACCCCGGCCCGGCAGGCGCGCTGCCCCGGAAGGCCACCGGCGCCCCGGCAGGCACGTAGGAGGCCACGTGCGCGCGGTGCGCCGCCGAGATCAGCGGCCCCATCTCGGTCGCCGCCGAGGCCGGGTCGCCGACGGCGACGCCCTGCACCGCGGGTTCGAGCAGCTCCATGAACCGGTCCAGGACCGAGTGCTGCACCAGGATCCGGGACCGCGCGCAGCAGTCCTGCCCGGCGTTGTCGAAGACGGCGTACGGCGCGGTCGCCGCGGCCCGCTCCAGGTCGGCGTCGGCGAAGACGATGTTGGCGCTCTTGCCGCCGAGTTCCAGCGTGAGCCGCTTGACCTGGCGCGCGCAGCCGGCCATGATCTGCTGCCCCACCTCGGTCGACCCGGTGAAAACGATCTTGCGCACCAACGGATGATCGACCAGCCGCTGCCCCACCACGCTGCCCTTGCCAGGGAGCACCTGGAACACGCCCTCCGGCAGGCCCGCCTCCAGCGCGAGCTCGCCGATCCGCATCGCGGTCAGCGGGGTCGCCTCGGCGGGCTTGGCCACCACGGTGTTCCCGGCGGCCAGCGCGGGCGCCATGCCCCACGACAAGATCGGCATCGGGAAGTTCCACGGCACGATGAGGCCGACCACGCCGACCGGCTCGTGGAAGGTGACGTTCAGCCCGCCGGGCACCGGGATCTGCTGGCCGCATAGTCGTTCCGGCGCGGCCGAGTAGTACAGCAGCACGTCGCGGACGTGCCCGGCTTCCCAGCGGGCCTGCCCGACCGGATGGCCCGAGCCCGCGACCTCAAGGTCCGCCAACTCAGAAACGTGCGCGTCGACGGCCGCGGCGAACGAGCGCAGCAGCCGGGCGCGGTCTCCGGGCGCGACGTCGCGCCAGGCGGCCTGGGCGGCCGCGGCGCGGGCGATCGCCTCGTCGGCCTGCTCCGCCGTGGCCTGGGTCACCGTAGTGACCGGCTCCTCGGTCGCGGGATTGAGCACGGTGAACTGCGACATCCTGCGGTACCCCTTCTCAGCGCCAGTGATTAAGCGCCGTGATTACAAGCGTTCGAAGCAGCGCCGCAGCTCCCAGTCGGTTACTGCGGCGTCGTAGGCGGCCAGCTCGACCCGGGCGTAGTTGGCGTAGTGCTCCACCACCTCCGCACCGAACGACTCCCGGGCCAGCTCGCTCTTGTCCCACAGGTCCAGGGCGTCGCGCAGGGTGTGCGGGACCCGCGCTGAGGTGTCGGCATAGGCGTTGCCGGTCATCGGGGGCTCGAGGGGCAGCTCGTGGTCGATGCCGTGCAGGCCGGCCGCGATCATCGCGGTGACCGCCAGGTACGGGTTCACGTCGCCGCCGGGCACGCGGTTCTCCACCCGCAGCGAGGACCCGTGCCCGACCAGCCGCAGCGCGCAGGTGCGGTTGTCCGGCCCCCAGCGGACCGAGGTGGGGGCGAAGCTGCCGGGGACGTAGCGCTTGTAGGAATTGATGTTGGGTGCGTAGCACAGGGCCAGCTCGCGCATCGCGGCCAGCTGGCCGGCCAGGAAGTGCTCGCCGAGCTTGGACAGGCCGTACGGCCCGTCCCCGGCCAGCACCGGGGCCCCGCCCTCACCGCGCAACGAGAGGTGGATGTGGCAGGAGTTACCCTCGCGGGCGTTCGGCTTGGCCATGAACGTGATGCTGTTCCCGTCCTGGGCCGCGATCTCCTTCGCCCCGGTCTTGTAGATCGAGTGGTTGTCGCAGGTGGTCACCGCCTCGGCGTAGCGGAACGCGATCTCGTGCTGGCCGAGGTTGCATTCGCCCTTGGCCGACTCCACGTACAGGCCGGCGCCGGCCATCTGGTTCCTGATCCGGCGCAGCAGCGGCTCGATCCGGGACGTGCCCAGGATCGAGTAGTCCACGTTGTACTGGTTGGCCGGGACCAGGTCGCGGTAGTCCTTGGCCGCGGCCTGCTCGTAGGAGTCCTGGTAGACGACGAACTCGAGCTCGGTCCCGGCCAGCGCCACCCATCCGCGCTCGGCCAGCCTCGCCGTCTGCGGCGAGGAGGATCTGCCGCGGCGAGGCCAGCACCGGCGCGCCGTCGTGCCAGGTCAGGTCCGCGATCACCAGGACCGTGCCCGGGTGCCACGGCAGCCGGCGCATGGTGCCCGGGTCCGGCACCATGACGAAGTTGCCGTAGCCGCGGTCCCAGGACGACATGGCGTAGCCGTCGACCGTGTTCATGTCCACATCCACGGCGAGCAGGTAGTTGCAGCCCTCGGAGTAGTGTTCGGCCACCTCGTCCAGGTAGAACTCCGCCGACAGGCGCTTGCCCTGCAGCCGGCCCTGCATGTCGGTGAAGGCGAGCACGACGGTATCGACCTCGCCCTCGTCGACCGCGGCGCGCAGCTGCTCCAGGGTCAGCAGGCCGCGCCGAGGGGGCCTTGGCCAGCCGGTATCACTTGGTCAGCGGGCATCAGGTGGAAAGCTCCCGCTCGATCGCGGCCAGTTCCTCCGCCGTGCCCTGGACCTTGGGGCCCTTGAACCAGTTCTTCGCCGACACCGCCCAGTAGACGCCGGCGAAGCCGAGCACCACGATCACGGCCACGACGGTGTAGTTGAAGTTGCCCACGGTGATCGGGCTCGCGGTGGGCAGCATGAACAAGATCGTGATGAAGACCACCCAGACGACCGCGATGGTACCGACCACGTAGCTCCACCGGCCCAGGTGCCAGGGCCCGCGCTTGAAGCTCTCGCCCTGCCGCAACCGCAGGAACGTGGGTATCACGTAGGCGATGTACAGGCCGATGACCGCGATCGAGGTGACCGCGGCGTAGGACGCGCTGTTCCACAGGTACGGCAGGCCCAGGATCAGCGCCCCGGCCGCCGCCAGCCAGATCGCGTTGGTCGGCGTCCTGGTCCGCTTGTTCACCTGGTGCCAGATATTCGAGCCGGGCAGCGCCCCGTCCCGGGAGAACGCGTAGATCATCCGCGAGTTCGCGGTGACCGAAGACATCCCGCAGAACAGCTGGGCGCCGATGACCACGAGCAGCAGCAGCTTGGCGCCGGTGTCCCCGATCGCGGTGACCCAGATCTGGGCCGGCGGCACCAGCGCGCTGGTGTAGAGGGTGTAGTGGCCCTTCTGGATCGCGAACGTGATCCCGATCAGCAGCACCCAGCCGGCGATCAGCGACACCACGATCGACATCACGATGCCGCGCGGGCCGCTGCGCGAGGCGTCGTGGGTTTCCTCGGTCATGTGCGCCGAGGCGTCGTACCCGGTGAACGTGTACTGGGCCAGCAGCAGGCCCAGCAGCAGCACGTAGAACGTGCTGTGCCACCCGGTGTTGTTGACGATGTTGGTGAACACGTAGCTGGCCGACGCGTGGTGCGAGGGCACGAAGGCGAGCACCGCCACGATGAGCAGCACGCCGACGATGTGCCACCAGACGCTAATGTCGTTCAGCAGCGCGACCAGCCGGATGCCGAACTGGTTCATCACGCCGTGCACGAACAGCACGATCGCGAAGATCAGGATCGTCACCCAGTGCGCGGTGCTGACGCCCCATACCAGGTTCAGCAGCGCGTTGATGAAGAACGCGGCGCCGAAGTCGATGCCCGCGGTGACCGCGACCTGGCCCAGGAAGTTGAACCAGCCGGTGAACCAGGACCAGGCCGGCCCGTTCTTGGGGGCCAGCTTGGCCGACCAGTAGTACAGGCCGCCGGCCGTGGGGAAGCTGGAGCAGACCTCGGCCATGGCCAGCCCGACCATCAGCGTCATAATCCCGACGATGGGCCAGCCCCACACGATGATGGCCGGCCCGCCGGTGTTCATGCCGTACCCGTACAGGGTCAGGCAGCCAGACAGGATCGAGATGATCGTGAACGACACGGCGAAGTTCGAGAACCCCGACATCCGCCTGCGAAGCTCCTGCGCGTAGCCAAGCTCGTGCAGGCGTTGCTCGTCTGTGCCCGCCGCCGGAACGGCGGCTATGTCGTCGGCCATGCGATCTCCCTAAGCGAAGCAATCACATATGGCTGGAACTGATCCATTGAATGAAGGTATTCACCCACCGCGCCGGGCAGCGTGTCAAGAGGTGAAGATGGGGTGTCAGGTGGCTCGCCGCGGCCGGGCTCTCCGGGGCCGTTACAGGCGTGCTAAGCAGTCGTTACAGAACCGTCGCCGACCGGGATGCGGGGGCCAGGCTCCCAGGATGCCGGGGCCAGGCTCAGGACTCGCCGAGGAAGCCGCGGAGCAGCGCCGCGGTCCCGGCCACGTGCTCTTCCATCGCGCGCCTGGCCCGGTCGGGATCGCCGGCCAGGATCGCCCGCACGATGCTGGCGTGCTGGACGTTCGCGTGCTCCAGGTTGCGCCCGAGCATGGGGATGGCGTTGAGCAGGTCGACCAGCTGCACCCGGGCCTCGACCACGCTCGCGGTCAGCATCGGCGAGCCCGCCGCGTCGGCGATGGCCAGGTGCAGCCGCGTGTCCGCCTGCCGGTAGCCGGATGGCTCGCACTCGTGCACGGCGGCCAGGCATTCGGCCAGGTTCTCCCGCTGCTGCCTGGTCAGGCTGGCCCGGGCGGCCATCTCCGCCGCGCCGGTCTCCACCACCCGCCGGAACGTCAGCGCGTCGTCGAGCAGGCCGCCCATGTCTCGCGCGGTCTTGGTGAGCTCGTCGTACACCATGGGCTCGGGCTGGCGCAGGATGAACGTGCCGCCGAACCGGCCGCGCTTGGTCTCGACGTACCCGGCGGCGGCCAGTTCGCGCAGCGCTTCTCGCAGGGTGATACGACTGATGCCGAGCCTGCGGGTGAGTTCCCGTTCCGGCGGCAGCCTGTCGCCCGGCGCGTACACGCCTAGCTTGACGCCTTCGAGCAGGCGCTCGACGGTCTCCTCGAAGGCGTTTCCCGTCCGCACCGCGCGGAAAACCGCCGCGGTGATTGCGGGCGACCTTCCCGACACGGTCTTATCTCCTGATAGCCAATGCTGCCCACGGCAACGTAATTCAGAAAGATTAGATCATAGGCGCAAGCACCGTGCTGCGAGCGGTAGCCCGCCCGGGCGCCTTCCGCCCGGCCACGGCCCCCGCCGGGGCGGCGGCAGCCCGGTCCATACCAGCCCGGTCCATGGCGGCCCGGACCAGCGCGGTGAACAGGCGAGGATCGCTGCCCTGCTCGGGGTGCCACTGCACGCCGAGCACGAAGCCCGAGAACCCGTCGAGTTCCGATGGCCCGGCCTCGACCGCCTCGATCGTGCCGTCTTCCTCCCAGGCCACCGCCTTGAGCCCGTCACCGAGCAGGTCGACCGCCTGATGGTGGTGCGTGGGCACGTCAAGAAAGCCATCATCGGGTCCTTGGGTCAAGATCCCGGCCAGCGCGCTGTCCGGGCTGATCCGCACATGATGCAGACCGAACCCGTTCGGCGGCCCGTCGTGCCGTCCGTGGCCCACTAGGTCGGGCAGGTGCTGGTGCAGCGTGCCGCCCCGGCACACGTTCAGCACCTGCATGCCGCGGCAGATGGCGAGCAGCGGCACGCCCAGTCGCAGCGCGTGGCTGGTGACAGCCAGGTCCCAGGCGTCCCGCAGCGTGGCGGGAGCCTGCGTCCGCGGGTGCCGCGACGCGCCGTACCGGACCGGGTCGATGTCCGGCCCGCCCGTGACTATCAGGCCGTCCAGACTCGCGACCGTGGCGCTGGCCTCGTCGTCGTCACCGCCCGGCGGCAGCATCACCGCCCGCCCGCCGTTGCGCCGCACCGCGTCGACATACACGTAAGGAAGCATCGCCGCCCGGGCCGACCAGCCCCGCCAGGACGCTTGATCCTCGTATGTGGTTATGCCAATAACCGGCGTCATAGTTCCCCTTTTGAAACTGCTCCTCCGTAGCGCGCTACCCCAGAGAACACAGAAAAACCATAATCATTCCGAACGAACTAGGGTTCCTGCTCACCATCCGTGCTCGCGATCGCGTGGCTGACGGGTAACAGGGAGCGGCGTTGGGGTCAAGTTAGCAGTGTTTTTCCGGTGTCCCGGAACATCATTTAAGTGACTACCAGTGCTTACAACATTATCCATCGTAGAACGTCGGTCGCTGGTTCGCACAGCGAACAGCGAAATTGGTGACTCACAGTTATTTCGATCTTCTTACGGCCGTCTGCGCGGTCTTGGGCTACTGAGACCCCTTAGGCCCGATTGGTCCTACGCCGTCACGAGATCGCGGGCTCGCGCCTGGTGGGTCGGCCAGCAGGGGAACCGATGCTGGACCGGGTCCGCCACGAGCCGTTCCATGGCCGTATGGGTGGCGGCGTTGTCGGGGGTGTAGACCACCATCCGGGTGCCCGGCGCCGTCTGCACCGCGAAGCTGGTGGAGGTCATCTCCAGGTGCGGGTAGAGCGGGTGCCGGAACACCTTGGTGTAGTAGGCCGGCTGCGCGACGTCCTGGGTGGCCCACATGGCGGTGAACTCGGGGCTGGCCGCCTCCATTCGCCGGATGAAGCAGGTCCAGGCCGGGTCGCCGACGTGATGCCCGTAGGCCGCACGCAGTTGCGCGACCATCGCGGCCCGCTGGTCGGCCCGGTTCTCGATCGCGCTGCAGCACTCGGACCGGGTGAAGCAGTACAGCAGCGTGTTCCGTTCGGTGGGCGGATCCTGCTCGGTGCGCGGGATCAGCACCGCGTAGGCAGCGTTCCAGGCGAGGATGTCGAACCGCTCGGTCACCACGCTGGCCGGCATCGGGTTCAGCCCGTCCAGGATGGCCTGGATCTGCGACGGCAGCCGCGGGCCGCCGTCGCTGGGGGTGGCCGTGTCCGGCACCTCGGCCAGCCGGAACAGGTGCTGGCGCTCGACCGCGTCCAGCCGCAGCGTCCTGGCCACCGCCTCGAGCACCTGGAGGCTGGCCCGGATCGGGCGGCCCTGTTCCAGCCAGGTGTACCAGGTCACGCCGACCCCGGCCAGCTGCGCGACTTCCTCGCGGCGCAGCCCGGCCGTCCGGCGTCGGTACCCGCCAGGCAGCCCGACGTCTTCCGGCGTGATCCGCTCCCGCCGGCTGCGCAGGAACGCCGCCAGCTCATTACGCCGTAGCACGATGGAATTTCCCCTGCGCTCGCTCATGACTTCATCGTGGCCTTAATGTGCTTGGTCTGCCAGGTGCTGCTAGTACCAGGATAACCAGTGTCTTGGTACCTGGATAAGAATAGCGTCAGGCTAGCTGACATGACCAACATCTTGACCCGTGATGCCCGCGCCGGCGCACGTGCCCGCCGCGACCGCCCGGTGCGTCCCGGTCTCGTCCTGGCCGTCGTCCTCATCGGTCAGTTCATGGCCGTGCTCGACGCCTCCATCGTCAACGTCGCCGCCCCTTCGATCCATGCCAGCCTGCGCACCTCCGGGGCGGGGCTGCAGCTCGTGGTGGCCGGCTACACGATTACCTACGCGGTGCTGCTGGTGACCGGCGCCCGCCTCGGCGACATCGTCGGTCACCGGCGGGTGTTCCTGGGCGGGCTGGTCCTGTTTACGCTCGCCTCGCTCGGCTGCGGGCTGGCCGGCACGGCCAGCCTGCTGGTCGCCCTGCGCTTCGTTCAGGGGGCCGGCGCCGCGCTGATGATCCCGCAGGTGCTCAGCCTGATCCAGCGCACCCACGCGGGCCCGGCCCGGGCTCGCGCGATGAGCAGGTACTCCGCGGTGCTGGCCGGCGGCGCGGTGGTGGGCCAGGTCGTCGGCGGCCTGCTGATCAGCGCCAACCTATTCCACTGGGGCTGGCGGCCGGTCTTCCTGGTCAACGTGCCCATCGGCGTGCTGCTGCTGGTGGCCGGCGTCCGGGGGCTGCCGCACGGCAAGGGCGAGGACGGCCGGACCCTCGACCTGGCCGGCCTGGCCCTGCTCACCCCGGCGGTGCTCGCGTTCGTTCTCCCGCTCGTGCTCGGCCAGCCCGAACACTGGCCGGCCTGGGGCTGGGTCCTGATGGCCGCGAGCGTGCCCCTGGTCGTCGCCTTCGTCGCCGCCGAGCGGCGAGTGGCCGGGGTCGGCGGGACGCCGCTAATTCCCGGCCGGGTGCTGCGGGTGCCCGGCGTGCCGGTCGCGATCGCCGGCCTGTTCACGGTCATGACCATCTTCAGCGGGTTCTTCTTCATCCTCGCGCTGCACCTGCAGGACGGCCTGGGCTACTCCCCGCTGCGGGCGGGCCTGACGTTCGCCCCGGCCGCGGCCACCTTCGCCCTGGTCAGCCTGAACTGGCGGCGGCTGCCGGCCAGGTCGTACAGCGCCCTGATCGTCGCGGGCTTCGCCGCGTTCGCGGTCGCTATGGCCGGCCTGGCTTGGGTCCTGCGCGACGGCGGCACCGGGGGAGTCGACATCTACCTGATCGGCGCGCTCAGCGGCGCCGGGATGGCGGCCGCGTTCAGCCCGCTCATGACCCGGGTGCTGCTGCGCGTGCCGGTCGAGCTGGCCGCGGACGCGACCGGGGTGGTCGTCACGGTGAACCAGCTCGGCCTGCTCGTCGGGGTGGCCACGTTCGGCACGCTCTACCTGAACCTGGCCGGCCGGCTGCCCGCCCACGCCACGCTCGGCGCGTTCCGGCCCGTGTCCGCCCGCGCCGAAGCCATCACCTTCCTCGCCCTGGCCGGCCTAGCCGTCGTCGGCGTAGCCCTGGCCATCCTCCACGTCATCGAGCGCCGGACCGCGACCTCCTAGCGCCCGGTGTTCGTGATCGTGTGCGGCTGCTGCCCCTATCACGGCAGCAGTCGCACACGATAATTGGGGAACTCGCCACGCTGCCCGAATTGCCCGAATTGGCTAGCGTGCGGCCCGCGGCGGCTGCTCGGGTACATTCGGGCCTGCGGAAAGGAGTGGGGATGGCCATCGTGGTGCTGGTGCTCTGGCTGTTCACTGCGGGCGCTGGGTTCTCCCTGCTGGCAACCAGCAACCTCAGCCGCGCCCGCCCCGCCGCACCGGCTCCAGCCGAAGAACCCGCTACGGCTTCGGTCGCCTCCAGCGCACCGGCCGGCGCTCCACCGCGCAGGTCTCCACCCCGGCCCAGCCCGCCGCCACCCCGGCCCAGCCCGCCGCCACCCCGGCCCAGCCCGCCGCCAAGCGGCCGAGCCGCGCGTCGCGGGACCGGTTTGCCCCGCCTTCGCTGGTCGCGGCGAGGAACGCGCCCGTGCTCCCGGGGCTGCGGTCGCTGCTCGAGTTCGCGCACCCGGCGTGCGCGATCATCGGCCTGGGGTTCTGGCTGGGCTATACGTTCGTGCACTACCGTCCGCTCGGCTGGATCGCGTTCGGGCTGGTGACGGCCACGGTATGCCTGGGCCTGAGCTGGTTCGCGGCCAGCACCCGCACGGCCCGGCGCCAGCGCCGGGACGAGCACCAGCGCCAGGACGAGCACCAGCGCCAGGACGAGCATCAGCCCCCGAAAGGGCCGTCCTTCAGCACTCGCCTCATCGTCCTGCACGGCGGGGCCGCCGCGGTGACCTTCACGGTGGCCGCCCTGACCGCCTTCGTCCTGGGACGGTAAAGCCGGCCGAGGCGGCATAGAACGGCAAAGCCGGTGACAGCAGAAAGTGGCCAGTGCACCCGACCGCCTTGCACGGATAGGGGGAGACGAGCGACCACCGAGCTCGGGAGCGTTGCGTCAAAATTTGCTCGGTGATCTCGGCCGCCGTGTGCACTGACCACTACCCAGGACTACGGCCCCCCTCCGCTGGCGGCTCAACCGCGGGGACGCGCGTAAGAAGTCGGTAAGAACTTCCTCCGGCGGACTTGAACTAATGCCGCCCGCCAGGACGGTTACATGAACAGGTACCGCTGGGTACGATCTTCCGCGAAGTGCTGACCGGGCAAAGGACCTCAGGTGTGAACAAGGCGGCCGACGCCCCAGGCGGCAATAGCGCCCCAGGCGGCAAGAGCGCCAAAAGCGCCCCAGGCGGCAATAGCGCCCCAGGCGGCAAGAGCGCCAAAAGCGCCCAGCGCGCCCCGACCGGCCTGAGCAGGCGGCAGGCCCTGACGGTGCTCGGCGCCGGCGCCGGCGCCCTGATCGCCGAACAGGCCCTAGTCGCCGACGGGATCCCCCCAGGCGCCAGCGCCAGCCCGGCGCCCGAACCCAGCATCGCGCCGCAACCCAGCGGCTACGCGCCCGATGGCACCTCGGGCCGTGCCGCCGCCCTGCCGCTCAGCACCGTGCAGCTGCTCGACAGCCCGTTCCGCCAGAACCAGGCCAGGAACACCACGTACCTGCTGTTCCTCGACCCCGAACGCATGCTGCGCTCCTTCCGCCTGAACTACGGCCTCCCGTCGGCGGCGGAGCCGCTCGGCGGCTGGGAGGCACCGGGCTCGCAGATCCGCGGCCACATGACCGGGCACCTGCTGTCCGGCCTCGCGCTGACCTACGCCAACACCAACGACGCCGCAGCCAGAACCCGCAGCCGCTACCTGGTCAGCCAGCTGGCGGCGCTCCAGGCCCGGGCCGCCACGGCCGGGTTCCACCCTGGCTATCTGTCCGCCTTCCCCGAGGTCTACTTCGACTGGCTGGAGGCGGGCAAGTCGGTCTGGTCGCCGTACTACATGATCCACAAGTACCTGGCCGGGATGATCGACCAGTACCAGCTGGCAGGCGATGACCAGGCCCTGGACGTCGCCATGAAGCTGGCCGACTGGGTGGGCTGGCGCACCGGGCGCCTGGCGTACGACGAGATGCAAATGGTCTTGCAGACCGAATTCGGCGGGCTACCCGAATCGCTCGCCAACCTCTATACGATCACCGGCCAGGAGCGATACCTGGCCACCGCGCAGCGCTTCTACCACGCGGTGGTGCTCGATCCGCTGGCCGACGGGCTGGACATACTGCCCGGGCTGCAGGCGAACGTGACCACGCCGAAGATCATCGCCTGCGTCCGGATGTGGGAGGAGACCGGCAGCGGCAAGTACCACGACATCGCCCAGAACTTCTGGGACATCGTGACCGGCCACCACGCGTACGTGATCGGCGGCGTGGGCAACTACGAGCACTTCCAGGCGCCCGACGTGGTGGCGTCCGAGCTGACGAACTTCACCTGCGAGAACTGCGTCAGCTACAATATGCTCAAGCTGACCAGGCTGCTCCACTTCCACCAGCCGCAGCGGGTGGACATGCTCGACTACTACGAGCGCACCCTGCTCAACCAGATGCTGGGGGAGCAGGACCCAGCCTCGCCACACGGCTTCAACTGCTACTACACCGGCTTGTCGTCAGGCGCGTTCAAGCGCCAGCCCATGAACTACTTCCCGCAGGGCAACCCCGGCGTATACGCCACCGACTGGGACACCTTCACCTGCGATACCGCCACCGGGCTGGAGACCCAGGCCAAGTTCGCCGACACCATCTACAGCCGTGACGCGGACGGCATCTACGTCAACCTGTTCGTCCCGTCGCAGGTGCGATCCCAGGGTCTGGTCCTGCAGCAGGCGACGGGGTTCCCCGACGATCCGGTCATCCGGCTGTCCGTGGTGGCCGGCGCGGCCACCCTGACGCTGCGGGTGCGGGTGCCGAAGTGGGTGGCGGGGCCGCCAACGGTCCGGCTTAACGGCGCCCTGCTCCGTGGTCTGCCCGGAGTCCACGTGCAGGGGGTTGGGGAGGTGGGCGGGGGGTGGATCGCGCTGCGGCGCCGGTGGCAGACGGGCGACCTGCTCGAGGTCACGCTGCCGATGCAACTGGCCGTCGAGCCGACACCCGACCACCCGGCGGTGCAGGCGCTGCTCTACGGCCCGGTCGTGCTGAGCGGCGTCTACGGCAGCGACCCGGGCTCGCTGACCCCGCGACTCGAGATGGCCTCGATCCACCAGACGGCCGCCCAGCCCATGACGTTCGAGGCCGTCGCCGACCGCAAACCGGTCAAGATGATCCCGATCGCCCGGGCCGCCCACCAGTACTACACGACCTACTGGCAGATGATGTAGCACCCATGGACGAGGCCCGGCTCACGCCGTCTCCGCCGGTCACCGCGCTCGAGGCGGCCGAAACCATCCGGGCCTGCTACGGCCTGACCGGCGAGCTTGCCCGGCTGCCCGGCGAGGCCGACGACAACTTCGTGCTCAGGGCCGACAGCGGCCAGCGCTACGTGGTCAAGGTCGCCCACCTGCGAGCCGATCCCCGGGTGGTCGGCGTCCAGGTCCGGGTGCTGCAACACATCGAGTCCGCGGCCGGCGGGCTGCCCGTGCCGCGGGTCATGCCCGCCGCCGGCGGCCAGCCGTGGACTGTGGTCGCGGACGGCCCGCTGCGCGGGCGCGTCGTGCACGTCCTGACCTACCTCGACGGCGAGTTGCTCAGGTCCGTTCGAACGGATCACGCCCTGCGCCGCGCCCTCGGGGTCACCCTCGCCCGGCTCGGCCAGGCGCTGCGCGAGTTCGACGACCCGCTGGTGCGGCGGCCGCTGCTGTGGGACCTTGCTCAGCTGCCGCAGCTGCGCCCGCTGCTGGCCGGCCGGCCGGACGATCAGCGCACCGCCCTGCTCGGCGAGCAGCTCGGCCGGCTCGCCGCCAGCCTGCCGCCGCGGCTAGCCAGGCAGAGAACCCAGCTCGTGCACAACGACTACAGCCCGGACAACACGCTGATCTCGGCCGACGCCAGCCGGGTGTGCGGGATCATCGACTTCGGCGATGTGACCGTGACCGCGCTGGTCAACGACGTCGCCATCGCCGCCACCTACCAGCTCAGCGACGAAGCCGACCTGCTCGCCCCTGCGCTGGACCTGATAGCGGGCTACCACACCATGACCCCGCTCACCGGCGGCGAGCTCGATCTGCTGCCGGACCTGATCCTGGCCCGCATCGTGGCCCGGATCGTCATCAGCGAATGGCGGGCCGAACGGTTCGGTGAGAACCGCGCCTACATCCTGCGTAACACCCCAAAGGCCTGGGAGCACCTGCACCGGTGGCTGAGCATCCCGGGCGAACAGATCGCCACGCGCATCCAGGAGGCGAGCCATGCGTGACACCGCGACCATGGTCAACGGCTTCGACATCTCCTCCGTCGACGCCCTCGATCCCGAACTGCGGCAGATCGTGGAGCGGCGGGCGAGCCTGCTCGGCCCGGCGTACAAGCTGTTCTACCGAAACCCGCTGCGGGTCGTCCGCGCCGAGGGCGTGCACCTGTTCGACGCGGACGGGCAGGCCTACCTGGACGCCTACAACAACGTGCCGTCGGTGGGGCACTGCCACCCGCGGGTAGTCGAGGCGATCGCCCGCCAGGCGGCCACCCTCAATACGCACACCCGCTACGCCAGCGAGCTCATCCTCGACTACGCCGAGCGGCTGCTCGCCACCTACCCGGCCGAACTCGGCAATGTCATGTTCACCTGCACCGGCAGCGAGGCGGTCGACCTCGCGCTGCGCATCGCGCGCTTCCGGACCGGCGGCGAGGGGACGGTCATCACCGCCAACGCCTACCACGGCGTGACCACGGCCGCCGCCGAGATCTCGCCCAGCCTCGGCCCGGCCGTCCCGCTAGGCCGGGCGGTGTGGACGGTCGCGCCGCCCGGGGAGGGGGAAACAGACCAGGATCTGGCCGAACGGGTGCGGAATTCGATCGCCGACATGAACCGACACGGGGTCACGCTCGCCGCCTTCATCGCGGACAGCCTGTTCTCCTCCGACGGGATCCAGCCCGACCCGGCGGGATTCCTGAAGCCAGTGCTCGACGCCGTGCACGACGCCGGCGGCCTGTATATCGCCGACGAGGTCCAGCCCGGCTTCGGCCGCACGGGGGAGGCGATGTGGGGTTTCCAGCGCCACGGCATCGTTCCCGACCTGGCCGTCATGGGCAAGCCCATGGGCAACGGCATGCCGATCGCCGGCGTCGCCGCCCGCCCGGACATCCTCGAAGAGTTCGGCCGCAAGATCAGGTACTTCAACACCTTCGGCGGCAACTCGGTCAGTATCGCCGCCGCCGCCGCGGTGCTCGACGTGATCCAGACCGAAGGCCTGCAGGAAAACGCCCGGGTGGTGGGCCGCTACCTGCGCGACACGCTCACGGACATCGCCTCCGGCACGCCCCGCATCGTGGCCGTGCGCGGCGCCGGCCTGTACGTCGCCGCCGACTTCGTCGACCCCGACACCGGTGAGCCCGACGGCGACGCCGCGATCCGCGTGGTCAACGGCCTGCGAGAGCGGCGCGTCCTAATCAGCGCGACCGGCCCGCACGGCAGTACCCTGAAAATCCGCCCGCCCCTCCCGTTCGCCCGCCCCCACGTCGACCAGTTCGCCGAAGCCCTGACCGCTACCCTCCCCGCCCTCGACCGCGCCCCCTAGCCGCCCCTGGACCGCGCCCCCAGCCGCCCCTGGACCGCGCCCCCTAGCCGCCCCTGGACCGCGCCCCCTAGCCGCCCCTGGACCGCGCCCCCTAGCCGCCCCTGGACCGCGCCCCCTAGCCGCCCCTTGGCTAGTCCCCGCCTCCACTCCGAACCGTCCCTGCGCCCGCTACTGCTTTCCCACATGCCCCATGAGCCCCGCGCGGCCCGTCTCGCAAACCTGAATTCGAGCACCCTGCCCGTGGCGACTCCGGACATCCGTACGCCCCGCCACAGTAGTCAAGGACGCCATAAGAAAGCGCCCCACCCGCCCCTCGCTCCCCACCCGTGTTTCCCACGATTCCATGAATGTGGCGCTCTACTGAATCTATTCAGTAGAGCGCCACATTCATTGATTTTCGCGGCGTTCCGCGCCAGCCCGCTGGAAACCGACGTGGGAGAGAATGTGCCGGTTTGGCGGGTTCGGGGGAGGCTGGGGCGGCGAGAGGCCCGGCCGGGCGGCCAGCGTCACGCCGTCCAGTCGGGACGGCGGCCAAGGTAGGAGAGCAGCACGGCCGCGTCGTCGGCGGCTGCCGCAGGCGCCAGCGCCTCCGCGTACGCGCCGTACTGGCGCAGCGGCTCGATGATGCTCCGCGCGACCGGGGTCAGCGCCCGGGCCAGTTCCGGGGTCAGCGGCGAGCTTTGGCCGGTGGCCATCGCGATGTCCCAGGCGTGGATCGCCGCGTCCAGGGCCTGCCAGCCGGTCAAGGTGATCTCGCTCATGATCTGTCGCGCTGGCCCGCCCCCGGGGGGGCAGCGCTTCCTCCCTCACGTCTGGGTAGTTACCGAATGATTCTCATCTGTTGAGCCCTCGGAGCTCTATCCGATGAATTACTGCTCCCTGGCCCGCCTCGGCAGCCCGAACGCCACCGCGAACGAGCAGGCCAGCAGCCCGGCCGTGGCGAGCGCGGTCCACTCCGCGGCGCCGAGATAGACCGGCACGTGACGGCCGTGGCCGCCGGCCAGGGCGAAGAAGATCGCGCCGATCCCGGCGATGCCGAGCGACATGCCGAGCGAGTTCACCGTCTGCAGGACGCCCGAGGCCGAGCCCATCTCGTGCGGCCGGACGCCCGCCATCACGATGTCGAACAGCGGCACGAACACCATACCCATCCCGATTCCGCCGATGACCATCGGGGCCAGCAGGTCCACGGTGGAGACACCGCTGCCTGCGCCGCGCAGCACCGCGTAGATCGCCAGCAGCCCGGCCGTCTCGACGACCAGTCCGGCGTGCAGGACCCGGCGGCCGAGCTTGCTCATCGTGATGCCGCCAACCGCGGCGCCCACGAACGCGCCCGCCGCCCACGGCGCGGTCGTGATGGCCGAGTGCCAGGGACTGAAGCCGAGCCCGTTCTGCAGGAACACGTTGAAGATCATCACGATGCCGCCCAGCGAGCCGGTGAACACGATCGAGAACACGATGCCCGCGCGGTACGGACCGTGCCGGAACAGGGACAGCTCCACCAGCGGGTCGCGGCCCCTGCGCTGGCGGCGGATCTGGTACCAGCCGAAGGTGGCCAGCACGAGCACCGACGCGGCCAGCATCGCGTACAGCCAGGCCGGCCAGCCCAGCGAGTGCCCCTGCACCAGCGGGAAGACCAGCAAGAACATGGCCGCGCCGGCCAGCACCGCGCCCGGCAGGTCCAGCCGCCCCCGCCGCACCCCGTCGGCCCCAGAACCAGCGGCCCCAGAACCAGCAGGCAGCGTCCGGGCGCCGAGCGCCAGCGCCGCGAGCCCGACCGGCACGTTCACCGCGAAGATCATCCGCCAGCCGGCGCCGAACAGATTGGCGCTGATCAGCCCGCCCGACGCGATCGGCCCGAGCATCGCCGACAGGCCCATCACCGGCCCGTAGACGCCGAACGCCTTACCCATCTCGTGTGCCTGGAACAGATCCCTGATCAGGCCGAACACCTGCGGCAGCATGATCGCCCCGAGCAGGCCCTGGGCGGCCCGGGCGGCGATGAGCTCACCCGCCGTCCCGGCCGCGGCGCACGCCGCCGACGCGACCACGAACCCGGCCATCCCGGTCAGCAGCATCCGCCGCCGCCCGAAGATGTCGCCGAGCCGCCCGCCGGTCAGCAGCCCGACCGCCATGGCCAGGGCGTAGGCGGCGGTGACCCACTCGATGACGGCGTAGGAGCCGCCGAGTTCATGCCGGATCGTCGGCGCCGCGACCTGGGCGATGGTCGAGTCGAGCAGGTCCATCACCGCCGCCGTGATGACCGCGCCGAAGGCCACCCACCGCCACCGCCCCGCAGCTGGGCCGCGCGTCGGCGCTCGGCTCCGGGTCCGACGCCACCCCGGTCTGGGGCCTCGCGCTGGCCTGTGGCCTGATGCCGCTCCTGGGCCTGGCTGGATGCTGATGACATCGGATCCTCCCGTGGAGACTAACGGAACAAAATCTTCTGTTCCAAGACTATCAGAACGGAATGGTTTGTTCCAGTCTCTGCTACACTCAATTTCATGACCGAGACGAACGAGGGCTACCGCCCGGGCCAGGGGCAAGCGCAGGGACGCCAGCGCCATGGCCCGATGAGTGGCCGCCAGGCCGAGGCGGCCCGCAACGACCAGCGGATACTCGAGTCGGCCCGGGCAGTGTTCGTTGCCGATCCCGGCGCGCCGATCACCGCGGTGGCCAAGCACGCGGGCGTCGGCATTAGCGCGCTGTACACCCGCTACGGCAGCAAGGAGGAGCTCCTCCGCACGCTGTGCACGGACGGCCTGGTCATCGTGGTCAGCCAGACCGAAGCCGCCATCGAGCGCGTCAAAAAAGGCGACGACCACTGGCAGGTCTTCGCCGGCTTCATGCGCAACCTGGCCGATGCGGACACCAGCTCGATGACCCGCGCCTTCGCCGGCAAGTTCGCCCCCACGCCGGATATGTTCGCCCTGGCCAATCGCTCAAGCGAGCTCATGGCCGAACTGTTCGGCCTGATCCGCGACGTGCTCCGCCCGGACTTGACGCTGCATGACGTCTCGCTGGCGTTCGAGATGGTGGCCGCGATCAAGTTCGCCGACCTCACCCGCACCACCGAGCTGCGCCACCGGTACCTGGCGCTCATCCTGGACGGCATGCGGGCCGCCGACCGCGGCGAGCTGCCCGGCCCGCCGCCGACCTGGCCGGAGCTCAGCGAACGCTGGAGAGCTAGCTAAAAGGAGTTACCGGTCACGCCGGGCCCGGGCCCGGCGTTTGCCCTCGTGCATGGCCTGCACCCGGGCGACCGGGATCGCGCGCCCGGCGGCGATCAGGTCAGCGTCGAGCGCCTGCACCGCCGGCATCTGCCCGGCCCACGCGTCCTGGCCGGCCACCAGCCCGGGCACGGTGAGCACGGTGAAGTCGCCCGGCACTACCCCGTCGAGGTCGTCCCAGCGCAACGGGAACGACACCGGCACCCCCGGGCGGACCCGCGGGCTGTACGCCGCCGCCACCGTCGCGCCGAACGCCCTGGTCGAGTCCAGGAAGACCTTGCCCTCCCGGTCGTCCTTGATGAACGCCGTGGTGGCCAGGGCCGGATCGAGACGCTCGGCCCGCGCAGCGATGGCCCGGGTCGCCGCGGCCGTCTCCTCACTGCTCGCGTCGACGGGCACGTACACGTGCAGCCCCTTGGACCCGCTGGTCTTGACGGCACCGGCCAGGCCCGCGTCGGTCAGCGCCTGACGGACCAGCCGGGCCGCCGCCACCGCCGGCCCGAACGGCCCGCCGGGCGGCGGGTCGATGTCCAGCACCAGGTACGACGGCCGGTCCAGGTGACCGGCCGGGCCGAGGGTCGGGTGGTACTCCACCGCCCGCTGGTTAGCCAGCCACAGCAGCGTGCGCCAGTCGTCGCAGAGCGGGTAGCGCACCTCGCGCCGGGACGATTCGGCCCACATGGTGACGCTGCGGATCCACGGCGGCGCGTAGTCCGGCAGGTTCTTCTGCATGAACGGCCGCTGCCCGGCCCGGACCCGAATGACCGACAGCGGCCGTCCTCGCAGTTCCGGCAGCATCAAAGGAGCGACAGCCTCCAGGTAGTCCACCAGATCACGCTTGGTGGCCCCCGCCCCGTCGAACAGCGGCTCATCGAGATGGGTCAGCGATACGCCATCTCGTTCCGGCGTACTCATTGATCCCGTATACACGGTTGGCGGGGCAAGCACCACTGCCCGTTCGGGAAATCGTTAGTGTTGGGCGGGGAGCAACGGTGGAAGGGGACCTGACTGTGGTGTTCAGTGGATGGCCCGAGGAGGCGCTGGACTTCTACGACGGGCTCGCGGCCGACAACACCAAGACCTACTGGACCGCACAGAAGGCGGTCTACGACGAGAAGGTCCTGGGGCCGATGACGGACCTGACCGAGGAACTGGCCGCGGAGTTCGGCGAGCCGAAGATCTTCCGGCCGTACCGGGACGTCAGGTTCAGCCCCGACAAAACCCCGTATAAGACACATATCGGGGCGGTCATTGGCGGCGCCGGCTACGTCCAGCTGTCCGCCGAGGGCCTGGGGGCGGGCGCCGGGATGTGGGAGATGAACCCGGAGCAGCTCGCCCGCTACCGCGCGGCGGTGGCCAGCGACCGCCTGGGCCCGGAGCTCGAGGAGATCGTCGCCGAGATCGAGAAGGCGGACTGCACCATCCACGGGCACGGCGCGCTCAAGTCCGCGCCGCGCGGCTACCCGGCCGACCACCCTCGCATCACGCTGCTCCGCTACAAGGGACTGACCGCGTGGAAGCAATGGCCGGTGGAACCCTGGCTGGAAAGTGCCGCGGCTAAGGACCGCGTCGTTTCATTCTTCCGAACGGCCCAGCCTCTCCGCTCCTGGCTCATCAGCAACGTTCGCCAGTAAGGTCGCCCAGGCGGGCCGGAGGCGGCTTGGATAGCGTCCCGGCCCGGGCGTACCCTGGCTGAGCGGCACGCCAACTCTGCGAAGGGCCGGTAGTGAGCGAACCTGACGATTCCCTTCGGGTCTCAGACGCCGAGCGTGATGTCACATTGCGACAACTCGGCGATCACGCCGCCGTTGGCCGGCTGACCCTCGATGAGCTCGAGGAGCGATCCAGCCGGGCCCTGGCCGCCAAGACGCGCGGCGAGCTCGCCACGCTGACTAGCGACCTGCCGCCAGAGGCGGGCCAGGAGAGCGGGTTCAGCCCCGCGCCCGCTCGGACCAGAAAGCCGGTGCGCTGGATGGTCGCCATCATGAGCGGCTCGCACCGGCACGGCCGGTTCCGCGCGGTCGGCAGCATCAACGCCGTCGCGATCATGGGCGGCGACGAGATCGACCTGCGCGAGGCCGAGATCGAGGGCGGCGAGCTCACGCTCAATGTGTTCGCCCTGATGGGCGGCGCGAACATCTACATCCCGGACTCCATTGAGGTAGAGGTCGGCGGCTTCTCGGTGATGGGCGGCAACACCGAGGTCGGCGTCGAGCGCCTGCGCCCCGGTGCCCCGCGGGTCATGATCCGGGCGTACAACCTGATGGGCGGCTCGACCATCTTCCGGGTCCCGCCGGAGGCCCGGGGCCTGGACCTGAAGCAAGCCCGGCGGCTGGCCAAGGCGGCCGGCCGCGGCCAGCTGCCCGCCCCCGGCTAAGGGACGCCCCCGGCTAAGGTGCGCCGTCTCCGGCGAGAATGCCGAGCAGGTAGGCCCGTTCGGTCTCGTACACGTGCGCCGACTTGACCACCATCAGCAGCCGCCCGGCCGGGCGGCCGAGCTGGCCGGCCACGTGCTGCTGCAGCGCGGCGAGCTCGACCAGGTTGCCGTACCCCTTGGCGCCGAAGTCGATGCTATGCGCGTAGGCGATCAGCTCGACCGCGCCGCCGGGCAGCCAGAAGTCGAGGCTGACGCAGGGGATTTGACTTCCTCTCCGCGCTTAGGACAGAGACTCCCGCCTGTCACGCCGCGTCCAGGCGTGGCTTCGGGTGGGTTCCTGCTTCGCCGCGCTGCGCCAGGGCAGGTCCTGGTCTTACCTGCGCTCCACAGGCTGTCACCGCCAGTCCGGCGGCCTTCGCGACGTTGACCGCCGCGTTGATGTCCCGGTCCAGCCACGTCCCGCACTGCGGGCACTGCCAGGCCCGGACGTGCAGCGGCTTGGGGCCGTCCTTGACCCCGCAGGCCGAGCACGTCTGCGACGTGGGAATGAACCGGCCGATCCGGTGGAACTCCCGGCCGTACAGCCGCGCCGTGTACTCCAGCATGGCCACGAACGCCGACCATCCGGCGTCGTGGACGGACTTGGCCAGTCGGGTGCGGGCGAGTCTCCGCCAGCCCCACCTCGCGTGCTTCCTGCCGGGCGCGCAGCCCGTCGTTGAACACGACCCGCGCGCACCCGAACGCCCGCGCAAGCGCTGCGCGCTGGCCAGGCGTGGGGTAGAGGCGGTAGTTGTACCGAAGCTGCACAACTAGAATATACTTACGTTTTATGGCACAGTAAAGGACATTCACACTGGCAAGCCTCGTGTCTTCATCTTTATGGCCATTTGGTCTTCTTGACCAAGTACGGAAGAGATCATGCGGGACCGGGTGCACAGACCTCGACTTGCGAACTGGCCAAGGTCTTGCGGCGAACCTGAGCATATCCACCTGCTGGTGAACTTCCCGCGAAAGGTCGCGACGCCCGGTTGGTCAACAGTCTCAAGGGACATGTCACCCCGGCGTCCGCGGCAGGAGTCCCGGACCTGCGGCGGTACCACCGGCGGACGAAACGCCTGTGGTCCGGGTCTTTACTTCGCCGTTCCCCAAACGGCGCGCCCCTCTCGGTCCCGCGCCAGCACACTGAACAGCACAACCGCCCGCCCTGACCGGCTCACGTTGCGGGGCATCCCTGAGATCAGGCATTCGGGTCTGCGGCGTCGGCCTGGCCTGCCGCGAGGGCAGCCAGTTCGGCCCGAGACTCGACGCCGAGCTTGGCGAAGACGTGCTTGAGGTGCGTCTCGACGGTGTACCGGGACAAGCGCAGCCAGGCGGCGACGTCCGCATTAGTATTGCCCTCGGCCGCCAGTCGCACCACCGGGAGTTCGGCTTCGGTCGGCGACGGCCAGCCCACGGCCGGGCGGGGCGGCCGTGACCCAGGCCCGCTGCCCAGGGTCGGCTGTTTCCTGGCCTGCTTTTCCTGGACGGCGCGATCTGCGCCAGGAACGCGAGGATCTCCCCGGCCACGGAGCTGTCGCGCCGGGCCGGTCCGGCACTCGCAGGGGAGGGACGTCATAATCCTGCTCGCCGCTGAGGTGCAGTGGTGCGCGGCTGGTCACCACGATCTTCAGTTCCGCCGTCGCCTGCAGCAGCGCCGCGACCGCTGGTGCCGCCGCGGTCAGGTGCTCAAAGTTGTCGAGCAGCAGCAGGACCTGCGCCGACTCGAGGTGGCGGCACAGCCGGTCGAGCAGCGGGCGGTTACCGAGGTCGCCTAGGCCGACGCCCTGCGCGATCGCGGAGAGGACCAGATCGGGGTTCCCGACCGGGGCTAGGGCCACGAAGGACACACCGTCGGCGAAGCCGCTCGCAACCTCCGTGGCCAACTGGAGGCCGAGCCGGGTCTTCCCGCTGCCGCCCGGGCCGGTGAGGGTCAGCAGACGGCTGCGGCCCAGCAGTTCCTTCAGGTCCTGCAGAGCTCACGCTCCCGGCCGACGAAACTGGTCAGCTGGCGCGGCAGGTTACCTGGGCGCACGCCCGTCGAGGGGGCATGGGGTCGTTATCACTCCCGGATCGCGCCCTGGACGCCTGCAACCTGGCTGCAAACCCGGGCGGGCACGATGGCGGCAAGTGATCCCATCAGGAGGCGACGATGGCAAACATCCCCGTGATTGAGAAGTTCCTGCAGGCGATCGAGACCGCGACGGTTCCCGGCTGCGATGTGTGGGCCGCGGACGCGACGCTCGACGCGACCGTGCCCAACTGGCGGTTTCACGCCATCGGTGCCGACGCGATCCGTGCCGAGTACGCGCGCTGGTTCGCCGACCCCGGCCACTTCGACGAACTGCGCCGCTGTACCGTCGAGGGCGGCGAGGCCGAAGTGGTCGAGTACACGCTCAGCTGGTCGGAGAACGGCGTGCCGCACGCGGCGCATCACATGCACCTGCTGACCGTGCGCGATGACCGCATCGTCGCCGACACCGTCTTGTGCGGCGGCCGCTGGCCGGCCGCGTTGCTTGCCGAAATGGAGTCGGCCGGTGCCTGAGCCGCCCGTGCGCCAGTACGGTGACGTAGCCGAACTGCTCGCCGGCGCGACCGAACGAACGGAACTGGCCGAGGTCCCCGGTAAGTCCGGGGCCACGCTCGAGCGGGTGGTGATCGGCGGGCGGGATTACGTGCTCAAGCACCTCGACCTGGCCGAAGACTGGACCATGCGGGCCTCCGGCTGCCTGCGCGGCGCGCCGCTGGTGCTCTGGGAACGTGGCATCCTGGCCCGCCTGCCCGGCTGCTTCAACCAGCCGATCGTGGGTGCGGCCCCGGAACGGGGCGGCTGCGCGCTGCTGATGCACGACGTCACGCCGTGGCTGGTCCCCGCCACCGATGCGCCGATCACGCTGGCCCAGCATGCCCGGTTCATGCGGCACATGGCCGCCCTGCACGCGGAGTTCTGGGCATGCGGGAGCGAGTTCGAACGTCGTCCCCGTCATGCACCGCTACCTGGAGCTTTCTGAATGGATGGCCACGGCGGAGGCCGCCGCGGGCTCACCGCACCTGGTGCCGCGGCTGGTCGCCAAGGGCTGGCCGCTGCTGGCCGAGGTCGCTCCCGCCGCGGCCGCGGTGGTCACCCCGCTGGCTCGCGACCCGGGTCCGCTAGTTGAGGCGCTGGCCACGACCCCGCAGACGTTCGTGCACAGCAACTGGAAGCTCGACAACCTCGGCACCGACGACGAAGAGCGGACGGTGGTGCTCGACTGGGAACAGCCGGGACGCGGGGCGCCGCTCAGCGACCTGGCCTGGTATCTCGCGATCAACTGCCGCCGCTTGCCCCAGTCCAAGGAGGCTTCGATCACGGCCTACCGGGAGGCCCTCGAGGCCTGCGGCATCGACACCGAACCCTGGTGGGAACGCCAGCTGGCCCTGTGCCTGCTGGGCGCCATGGTCCAGTTCGGCTGGGAGAAGGCACTAGGCGGCTACGACGAGGAACTCGCATGGTGGGAGACGAACTCGGTACGGGCGGCGGCCCTGCTGAGCTAGCCGCGGCTGAGCTAGCCACTGCTCAGCTAGCCGCGGCTGAGTTGACTGCGGGCGTGCGCGCGGGTTACGACGCGGCCGCGGAGGAGTGGGCCGACGGCCCCGGGCCGATGTACGCGCAGCTGGCCCGGGTGCTTGTGGCGGCCGCGTCGGTGCCGCTGGTCGGCGGCCTGGTACTCGACCTGGGCGCGGGCTCTGGCGTGGCCGGGCGGGCCGCACTGGCCGCGGGAGCGCGCCGGGTGGTGGCGGTCGACCTGTCCGAAGGCATGCTGCGGCGCGGCGGCGGGGGACACCCGGTCGCGGCCGACGCGGTCGCGCTGCCGTTCCGTGACGGGTGCTTCGACCTGGTGGTGGCGGCGTTCTGCCTCAACCACCTGGGCAGCCTCGGCGCGGGCCTGGCCGAGGCCCGGCGGGTCGGCATCGCGATGGCGGCCAGCATGTTCGCACCGGGCTGGACCCATCCGGCCAAGGACGCCGTGGATGATGCCCTCCGCTTGTTCGGCTACCGGCCGCCGACCTGGCATACGACCCTGGCGCCGGGGTCGCGGGCCAGCGACCCGAAGATGCTTGCCAGGTGCGCCGCCGCGGCGGGGTTCAGCCGCGTGCAGGCGCACACCATGGCCGTCCCGACGGGACTCGCAACCCCCGCCGAGCTGGTGTCGTGGCGGCTGGGCATGGCCCACGTCGCCCCGTTCATGCGCTCGCTGGACGCACCGGGCCGGGCCGCGGTCCGGCGCGCGGCCGAACGGGCCGTGGCAGCCGTGGCCGGCTCGGGACCGCTGGTCGTCTCCATGGTGGTGCTCACCGCCAGCTGAGGACGGCCCGGCTGAAGACGACCCAGCTGAGGACGGCCCAGCCGAGCGGGCTCAGTCGACGGCCGTCGGCCGGGCTAGCCGCCGATCCGCCTCCCGCAGCAATCCGTCCGCGCGGCTGTCCGCCCCCCGCGCCAGCCGGGCGACGCGGTCCGCGGCCCGGTCCAGCCAGACGGGCTGGGCGAAGTCGGTAGCCACGTCGTAGGTCCACCGCCACGCCTCGATGGCCACGCAACTGTCGAGCAGGTCCAGGTCCGCGGCCACCGCACCTGGGTCCACGGGCAGGCCCAGCGCGTGGTTAGCCCGGTGCACGAGCAGCCGGGCGACGCTGGTATACCGGGGCACGCCCAGCGCCGCCGCGCGGGCCGCCAGGTCGCCCGCCCCGGTCAGCGCGCGTTCCGCGTCGCCGCACGCCAGGGCCAGCCGTGCGCTGATGAACTGGTGTTTTAGCTCCAGCCGCCAGCCGAAGACCAGGTCGCCGACCAGCAGCGCCCCGGCCTGCGCCAGCCGCGCCGCCGCGCCGTCGGCGTCGCCGGTATCCAGGCACTGCTCGGCCAGGTCCTCAAGCGCGGCGATGGTGACATCCGCGGTGCCCTGCCGCTGGCCGACCTCCAGCGCCTGGTGGTGATGGTCCAGCGCTTCGGTCCAGGCGCCCAGGTTGCGCAGCACCCAGCCGGCGAAGTTCACCGCGCGGCCGGCGAAGCGGGGGACCTGACGCCGTTCCACCTCGGCGGTGTACCTGGTGAACGCGGCGAGGGCCTGAGCCGGGCGGCCTGCCAGCGCGTGCGCGTGCCCGGTGAACAGCAGGGAGTGCAAGGTGGCCGAGGTGTGGTCCACCCCCAGCTGCCCGCGGGCTGCGGGGCGCAACAGCGCCAGGGCTTCGTCCACCCGGCTTTGATGGGCTCTGAGCACCCCCAGCCAGCCGGCCGCGGTCACCCGGTCCGCGCCCTCGGCGAGGGAGAACGCCTCACCGAGGAGCAGTTCGGCCCGGGCCAGGTCGCCGGCGGCGTGGCTGGTCCGGCCGCCGACCGCCAGGCACCGGGCCCGGGTGGTCGCGTCTTCCGCAGCGAGCGCGCCGTCCTCGGCGAACTGGGTGGCCTGCGCGAACTGGCGGCCGAAGTAGGACGCCCAGGCGCCGACCTCCAGGGCGGCCGCCCCGGCGGCCCCCACCCCAAGAGCTCGCTCGACGTCTTCCAGGGCCTCGGCGTAACGCCTGCGCAGGGTGCGGACCCGGGCTCGTGCCAGCCAGCCTTCCGGGCCGGGGGACAGGCGCAGCGCGTCATCAAGCAGCGCCTCCGCCGCCGCGTGGTCGAAACGCTCGGCGGCCTGCGCCGAGGCGTCCCGCAACGCCCGGGCCGCCAGCACGAGGTCGCCGCCTAGGCGCGCGTGGCCGGCTACGGTCAGCGGGTCGGCGCTGGGGCGCCGGTCGAGCACGCGGCCGGCCTGCCGGTGCAGCAGTGCGGCGCGTCCCGCGGTCGCGCTCGCCGCCAGGGCCTCTCTGACCAGTTCGTGCCGGAACCGGAAGATCCCGTCGTCTTCGACCAGGAACTGCTTGGCTACGGCCTGCTCGGCGTCGTCGAGCAGGCCGACGACGGGACGGCCGAGCACCGCCGCGAGCAGGTCGGCGTCCAGTTCCGGGCCGATCACGGCCGCGGTGCGCAGCAGCAGCCCGGCCGTGCCGAGCTCGTCGCACCGCGCGGACACCGACTCCACCAGCGACGCCGGCAGTTCCGTGCCCACGGCCTGCTGAGCCAGTTCGGTCAGGAACAGCGGGTGCCCCTTCGACCGGGCGTACAGCTCATCGACCCGGCCCGGCCCGACCAGTTCCGCCGCCGCGTCACGGCCGAGCGCATCGAGATGGATGGACGCCGTCGCAGGCAGCGGCTCTCCCTCGCCGGACCGGATCGTGGCGACGACCGTCACCGATACGTCCTCGCGCCTAAGGAAACGCAGCCAGTCCGGCAGCGCGGGGCCGGCCAGGTGCGCATCGTCGACGACGATCACGAGCGGCGCCCGCTCGGTCAGACGGCCGAGCGCCCGGACCAGGGCCGAGTACAGCACCGCCGGGCCGAGCATGCTGTCGGCCAGCATCGGCGGCGGACGCCGGCCCGGCGTCATGTTCAGCAGCGGTGCCAGTATCGCCGCGTCGGCGCCGAGGATATCGGCGGTCACGCCGGGCTCGAGTTCGCGCAGCAGGGCGGCTAGGGCGGTCAGCAGGGCATCCAGCGGCAGCGAGCGGTCGAGCGGCCCGCACGACGCCATCAGCACCGTGTCGCCGGTCGCCGCGCGCCGGTCGGCCCAGGCCCGCAGTAGCATCGTCTTCCCGATGCCGGCCTCGCCGTCAACCGCGACGACCTCGGCGGAACCGGTGCGGGCCCGGGTGGCGATCGTCTCGAGATAGGCCAGTTCATCGTTCCGGCCGACCAGGCCGGAGGCGGCCGGAGACGGACGTGCGGGCACCGTCAGCTCACCGCGCAGGATCGCGGTATAGAGTGCGGTCGTCTCCGGCGAGGGATCGATGCCGAGCTCATCGGCCATCCGTTCCCGCGCGGTGGCATAGGTAGCCAGCGCCCCGGCCACCCGGCCGCCCATCACGTACGCGCGGAGCAGCACGCGCAGGGCCGCTTCGTCGTACGGATCGCGTTCGGTGGCCGCCGACGCGGCATCGGCGGCTGCCATCCAGTCACCGGCCTCGAGCAGCGCTGTGGCCGCCACCAGGCGGGCCCGGCTGATCAGCCGCTCGAGTTCGGCCTGCCTGAGCTGGGCCCACTCGCCGGGCAGCGGCTGCGGGCCGTCGCCACGGATCAGCGAGAGCGCGACCCGGGCGGCCGCGACCGCGCCCATCACGTGGCCGGCCTCCCGCCGCGTTTCCACCTCGCGGGTGAGCATGGCCAGCTCGGTCGCGTCGAGCCAGTCGCAGTGCAGCAGGTAACCGTGGTCACGATGCTCGATCCGGTCGCGCCCCAGGACCGAACGCAGCCGGCTCATCAGGACCGCCAGCTGATCCTCGGGCCGGGCGGGCGGGGCGGTGTCCCACAGCGCGTCGATCAGCACGCCGGGCGGCACGGCCTGCCCGGCGGCTATCGCGAGCAACTGCAGCGCGAGGCGCGCCTTCCGGCTGCCCAGCGCCTGCGGCTCGATTCCGTCCACGCCGAAATCGCTGAGCACCCGCGCGGCCAGCGACTTCATGGAGGTATTAAATCCCGGCGGCTGGTCCCCCGCCAGGTCAGTACCCGCCAGGTCAGTACCCGCCAGGTCAGTACCCGCCAGGTCAGTACCCGCCAGGTCAGTGCAAGGTGGCTGCAACCACGGTCGGCCACGCTGGTCAGGAAAGCTCAGCCCGAGGAAAGGAGACCCTGATGACCGGGAAAGCGGAGCAGAAGACCTTCGAGACCCCCGACGAGACCCGCACCTTCACTTACGGCGCCCTGGACCTGCTCCAGATCGGCGGCGCCGAAATCGGCCGGCTCACCCTGCAGCCCGGATGGCGCTGGTCCGACCACGTCAAGCCGCTGGCTGGCACCGATCTGTGCGAGGCGCCGCATTTCCAGTACCACGTGGCCGGAACCCTGCACATCGTGATGGCCGATGGTGCCGAGTTCGACGCCAGGCCGGGAGATGTCACCGCGCTGCCCCAGGGCCATGACGCCTGGGTGGTGGGAGACGAGCCGGTCGTCGTCGTGGACTGGTTCGGGGCCAGCAACTACGCGCGCACCTAAGGGCCGGGGCCCAGCTTAGGGGCGGCCGAAGACGAGCTCCCTGACCTGCGGGGCGGCCAGCACGTCGCCGCCCGCGTGCCCGACGCCGGGAAGCTGGACCAGCCGGTGGCGGGCCGGCCGCCCGGCCTCGCGGGCGAGCCTGCGGACGTGCTGGTCGTAGTGCAGGCCGCGGTCGAAGCGGTTCGCGCCCTGCGCCATGGCCGCGGGGCTCACCTCGAGCAGCAGGGACGCGCGGTCGGTGTCCAGCGCGCCGAGCACGATCGTGACATCGCGGCCGAGATAGCGTTCCAGGCTCGGCCGCGGGCCGGCGTCCACGTACCCGGGGGCGCCGTCGAAACCGTAACGCCAGTCGTTGACGCGGGCGCCGTCCGGTGCCGAGACCGGGCGCTCCCGGTCAAAGTACAAGTACGTGGAGGGGTTGGAGATGATGAACCGCACCCGCAGGCCACGCCCGGCCAGCACGTCAGGCCCGCGGCCCACGGCGGCGTACCGGTTCACGAACTGGCCGCCCGCCGAGTTGCCGAACACGACCACGGCCGGATCATGGCCAGCCGGGGCCAGCCCAGCCGGGGCCAGCCCAGCCGGGGCCAGCCCAGCCAAGTTGGCCGAGCAGGCTGTCCATGGCGGCAAAGGAGCTCACCGCCGCGGATCCGAGCGCGGGATAGCCGCCCTTCCAGCCCTCGACACCCCAGTACAGCGCGCCGTCAGGGACGCCGGCCGCCGCCCCGGCGTCCACGTCCGCCAGGAACTGCGGGGCGACGATGAGCGGGTCGGCGCCGGCCAGCCGGGCTGCGTGCGACGCGTGCGCCAGGTAACGGTCGGAATCGCGCAGCGCGCCGTGTACCACGACCACGAGCGGTCCGTCGCCCCGGTCTGGGCCATCCAGCGGACGCGACGCGTGACACATCAGCAGGGCCGGACCGACCCGGACTCGCTGGTCGCCGACCGCCTGTACCGGCCGGTACTGCTCGTCGTTGCCGATGGCAAAGGCGTCTGGTTCCAGGTGATCACCCACGGCCGCTATTCTCCCCGTCGCGACGCGGTCGCGCCGGTAAGGCGGAGGTGACGCGGCGGCGACTACGGCTTACTGTCGTGGTGTGATAGTCGCGGTCGCGATCGGGGCCGTGGTCCTGCTCATCGCCGCCGGGCTGGCCTGGACCGCGTATCTGGTTCATGTCGGCCACCTGGACGCGCTGGAACTGGCGGCCAAAGTCGCGGTGCCCGATCCCGTCTCCGCGCTGGACTGGCCAGAGCTTCACGTGCGGGCGATCATCCCGCAGCCAGCTGAACGGCCGCTGGTCCTCCTGCTGGTCGACTGGCCCGCCCACCCGCAACGGGCAGCCACGCTGCTCGTGGCCCTCGACAGCGGCGATGACTGGTCAGTGCCGTTGCTTTCGCAGTGGTGTGCCACCCAGGCATCGGTCTCGCCGACCCGGCAGGGGGGAGCGGACCTCGAACTCCGCCGTCGCCAGAGCCTGGAGCGGATACATGCGGTACTGGTCGCCGAGGACCATACGCCGTAAGACCGATGCGCCGCGGTAAGCCGTGGGAAACTGTCCTGTCCCACCGATAGGAGCCAGCTCATGGATCTTGGCCTGCGCGGCCGCCGCGCGCTGATCACCGGGGGAAGCCGGGGCATCGGCTTCGCGGTGGCCGAAGCGCTCGCCGTCGAGGGCGCCGCCGTCGGTCTCGTCGCCCGGGACCCGGCCGGCCTGGCCGCCGCCGCCGAGCGGCTGGGACCCCGCGGCGTCCCGGTCGCCACCGCGGCGGCCGACGTCACCGACACGCCCCAGCTCAAGCGCGCCGTGGACGACATCGCGACCGCGCTCGGCGGCCTCGATCATCTGGTGGCCAACGCCGGCGGCACGGTCGGCCGCGGCAACCTCACCAGCGCCGGCGACGGCGATTTCACCGCGACCTTCGCGCTCAACGCGGGCCATGCCGCGGAGCTCATCCGGGCCGGGCTGCCCCACCTGCGGGCCGCGGGCGGCGGCGCGGTGGTGATCATCTCCTCGATTACCGGGATGCGGCCGGCGCCGCGGACGGCCTATGCCGCCGCCAAGGCGGCGGAGATCCATCTCGCCGCGACCGCCGCCCAGGAACTGGCGCCGGCCGGCATCCGGGTGAACGCCGTCAGCCCCGGGTCGATCATGTTCCCCGGCGGCGGATGGGACACCTTCCAGCGGGCGCACCCGGAGGAGTTCGCCGTCTTCCTGGCCAGCCAGTTCCCGTTCGGCCGCCTGGGCCGCCCGGAGGAGGTCGCCGACGTGGTGAGCTTCCTGCTGTCGTCGCGGGCTTCGTGGATCACCGGCGCGAACGTCGCCGCGGACGGCGGCCAGATCTATCCGAGCGCTCGCCGTTTCGACTGAGCGGCCAGGGCCTGCCCCCGGTGGATAGCCCAGGGCAGCTTGTCGTCGATGACGGGCATCTTCCTGGCGCAGCGCCCGACGAAGAAGCCGAACAGGCCCAGCGTAAACGACGAGGCCATCAGCACAAAGCCGTAGATCAAGGCAATCATGATGGGGATTCCTTTTCCCGTGAACGGTATTCTGTGTGCGGCCGCGGCGCTTTTATGCAAAAGCCGCCGGAATTGTCATTTCCGCCGCCTTCGCTGGCGCTGTAGTTGACTGTGCCAAAAGCCGAAGTAAGCTGTAAAGTCACCTGCTGCTTAAGATCGGGCGCTGGCGGACGGCAACGCGGTGCCAGTTTTCGGCAGTCCCGTGCTGGCCGAGTCGCGAGGGTCGCGACGGTCGCGACGGTCGCGAAGGTCGCGAAGGTCGCGAGGTGAGGCTGACCGTGAACGCTGACCCGACCGGCGGGCAGGCCGGCGGCTGGCCTCGGTGGGCCGCCGCCGTGCGCGACGCCCTGGCCCGCAAGAGTCTCAGCGTCAACGCCGCGGCCGAGCACCTGGGCGTGCGGAACATCACGCTGCGGAGATGGCTGGACGGGGCCGCGCCGCCGCAACTGTCGCTGCTGCCCCGGATCGCCGAACTCACCGGCCTCACGCACGCCATCCAGCTCGAGCTAGGCGGGGTCCTGCCGCCGGCCATGCGTGCCGAAGCCCACGCCATCCAGGTGACCAACGAGCTGCGCTCGGCGGTGGAAACGATCGCCGAAGCCGTCGCTCACGCCGGCGAGCTGGCCTTCTCCGACGTCGGCGCGCGCCTGGCCGGGATCCTGCTCAGCCACGAAGGGGCGGACCTGCAGATCACGCTGCGCCGTGCCTACCGGGGCCGCCGGCACCCGGTGCACCTGAGCACCTATGTCGGGGTGCAGCGCATCCACGCTGACACTGACGAGGACGACGCGGCCCTGCGCAGGCGGGTCACGCAGATCGTCGGTGAGTCGGCCCGGGCCTTCGGGGCGCAGTGGCGCGAACAAGACCCGCATGACTGGCCCCCGCCGCGGCCGAGGCTGATCCTCAACGTCCCGCAGCACGAGCGGCCCAGACCGCCCGCGGCCACGGCGCTCAGCGCCGCACCCAACATCATGATGCTCGGCTGTCCGTACGCGTACGCCGAATACATCGGCGCCCTGATCGCCGACGCGCTCGGGTACGGATACCTGGACGTGCGGTACAGCGTGCCGATGCCCCTCGACCTGGCCCCGGCCGATCCCGCCGTTACAGCGGCCCGGACTCAGTTCCTCCGCGCGCTGACGGCAGATGGCGCCGCCACCCATAAGCATGTGTGGTCGGTCACCGACCACCGGGTCTTGCCCGCCATGGCCGGCCGTCTGGCCGAGGCGGACGTCGCGTGCGCCATTTACGTCCGCAGCGGCGACCGGCTGCTGGCCCGCGGCGGCGAAATCTGGAATGTCCCGCTAGCGGAAATGCTCCGATTGAGAACGACACTGGACCACCTGGTGGAAACGGCGCCATGGTCCGTGCTGACCCTGTCCCTGCCCGATGAGCTGCTGGCCGATGAGGCCGGCGCCGACTCCACTGAGAGCAGCATCGACGGGGACCGGATCGCCGACGTGGCCATGCTCGCCGCCGTGGACGCCTGGCGGCACATGCACACCTACGGCTTCGTGCCGGGCGCCGCCGCCGCTGGCGGGCGGCTGCGGACCATGTTCGACCGCCACGGCCGCCCGGAGGGCGACCCACGGCCGTCGATGGTCGCCGAGGCCCGCCGCATGCCGGCCCGCCGACGGTAGGCGCCGACGCGCCGGATGCCTTCGGCTCGCCCTACGCCGAACCGCTAAGGACCCGAACTCCGCGCGTACCCCGAGCAGCCGCACCGGCCGCCGCCCGGTGAACCGCGCGAGCGCGTCCGAGGCGGCCCGCGAGATCGCCGCAGCCTCCGAGCTGGGTGAAGAGAGCGTGACCCCGTGCGTCTGGGTAATGAAGGGCGCGTAGCGCACCTTCACGATGACCCGCACGGCCGGCCGCGGCTCGCTGGCCAGGTCCGCGGCGAGCAGCCCGGCGATCCGCGTCACCCCGGCCTGGACGGCGGCCCAGTCGGTGATGTTCCGCTGGAACGTCTCCTCCCGGCCGTGGCCGCGGGCCACGTACGGCGTGTCGTCCACGTCGGCGTCGCCGCGGCCCCGGCCCAGCAGCACCAGCCACGGCCCGGTCATCGGCCCGAACTGTTCCGCGAGCGCGTCCGGGTCGGCGGCGGCCAGGTCGCTGACGGTGCCGATGCCCAGGCCGGCGAGCTTCTTCGCGGTCTTGGCGCCGATGCCCCACAGCGCGTCGGTGGGCCGGGCGCCGAGGACCTCGAACCAGTTGCCAAAGGTCAGCCGGAACACGCCGGCCGGCTTGCCGAACCCGGTGGCGATCTTGGCCTGCAGCTTGTTCTCGCCGATCCCCACCGTGCAGTCCAGCCCGGTGGCCGAGCGTACCCGCGCCGCCAGCGACCGGGCGAACGCCTCGGGATTCTCAACGTCAACCCCGAGGAACGCCTCGTCCCAGCCGAGCACCTCCACCACCGCACCGGTCGACCGCAGCACGGCCATCACCGTCTCGGAGACCTTCTCGTAGGCGGCCCGGTCCACCGGCAGGAACACGGCGTCCGGCAGCCGCCGCGCCGCCGTCCGCAGCGGCAGGCCCGAGTGCACGCCGTGCTCCCTGGCCTCATAGGACGCGGTGCTTACCACGCCGCGCTTGGTCGGGTCGCCGTCGCCGCCCACCACCACGGGCCGCCCGCGCAGTTCGGGATGCCGCAGCACCTCGACCGCCGCGATGAACTGGTCGAGGTCCACGTGCAGCACCCAGCGTGTCACGTCCCAGTCGTACCCGGTCATCCGCGAGGCAAGTACCGGGCCCGTTCGGGTAAATGATTTTGATCTAACCCGACCGGGCCGGACACAATGGCGTGTGCTGCTGACCATCACCACCACCCGCGCGCCCGCGACCGACCTGGGCTACCTGCTGCACAAGCACCCGGACCGGCCGCAGTCGTTCACCGTGTCAGCTGGCGAGGCGCACGTCTTCTACCCGGAGGCGACGCCGGAGCGGTGCACGGCCGCGCTGCTGCTCGAGGTCGACCCGATAGCGCTGGTCCGCGGGCCCGCGGGCAGGAGCAGCAAGAACCACGACGGCGAGCTCGCCCAGTACGTCAACGACCGGCCCTACGCCGCCTCCAGCATGCTCGCGGTGGCGATCAAGGAGGCCTTCCGCACCGCGCTGACCGGCCGCTGCGACGCCCGCCCGGACCTGGCCGCCGCCCGCATCCCGCTCATCATAAGGGTCCCGGCCCTGCGCTGCCGGGGCGGCGCCACGCTCGCCGACCGCGTCTTCGGCCCCCTTGGCTGGAGCGTCGACGCAAAAAGCCAGGCGCTGCAGCCGGAAGAGTGGGGCGACTCCCCGTATCTCGACCTGCGGCTGACCGGCGAGCTGAGGCTGGCGGACGCGCTGAACCACCTGTACGTGCTGCTGCCCGTGCTCGACGACGCCAAGCACTATTGGGTATCCACCGAGGAGGTTGACAAGCTGATCCGGGCCGGCGGCGACTGGCTGGCCGGCCACCCGGAGAAGGAACTCATCACCCGCCGCTACTTGTCCCACCAGCGCAAACTCACCCGGTCCGCGCTGGCCCGGCTGGCCGAAGCCGACGACACCGAGCCCGGTGACCTCGACAACGCTGTCCCCGAGGAAACCGAGGAAACCGAGGAAGAAGAGCGCAAGCCGCTGGCGGTCCAGCGCCGCGAGGCCATCCTGGCCATCATCCGGACGAGCGGCGCGCGCCGGGTCGGTGACCTCGGCTGCGGCGCCGGCGCTCTCACCCGGGACCTGCTCGCCGATCAGCAGATCGAGCACGTCACCGCGGTCGACGTGTCCGCCCGGGCGCTGCAGCTGGCCGCCCGCCACCTCAAGCTCGACCAGATGCCGGACACCAAGCGCCGCCGGCTGACGATCTTCCAGTCCTCGCTCACCTACCGTGACGACCGGCTGGCCGGGCTCGACGCCGCCGTGCTGATGGAGGTCATCGAGCACCTGGACCCCGAACGGCTCCCGGCGCTCGAGCGCGTCGTGTTCGGCTTCGCCGCGCCCACCGTCGTCATCGTCACCACGCCCAACGTCGAGTACAACGTGCACTTCCTGGCGACCATGGCGCCAGGCGCGCTGCGGCACCGGGACCACCGCTTCGAGTGGACCCGCGCCGAGTTCCGCGCCTGGGCCGAGGGGGTCGCCGGGAACCACCGCTACCAGGTCCGCTTCCTGCCCGTCGGCCCCGAACACCCCGACACCGGAGCGCCCACCCAGCTGGCCGTCTTCGAGCGGGAAGGAACGCTGTGACCGAGCCCAGTACCCAAAGGCTGGGTATCCCCGAGCTGAGCCTGGTCGTCCTGGTCGGCGTGACGGGTTCTGGCAAGTCGACGTTTGCCCGCGAGCACTTCAAGCCGACCGAGGTGATCTCCTCGGACTTCTGCCGTGGCATGGTCGCTGACGACGAGAACGACCAGTCCGCCACGCCGGCCGCGTTCGAGCTGCTGCACTACATCGCGGGTAAGCGGCTGGCCGGCGGCCGCCTCACCGTCGTCGACGCGACCAACGTGCAGCCCGAAGCCCGCCGCGAGCTCGTCCTGCTGGCCCGAGAGCACGACGTGCTCCCGGTGGCGATCGTGCTGGACCTGCCGGAAAAGCTCTGCGCGGAGCGCAACGCCAGCCGCCCGGACCGGGACTTCGGCGCGCACGTGCTCCGCCGCCAGCGCGGCCAGCTCCGCCGCGGCCTGAACAACCTCCGGCGGGAGGGGTTCCGCACGGTCCACGTCCTGCGCACCCCCGAAGAGGTCGCCGCCGCCACGATCACCCGCGCCCGGCTGTTCAGCGACCTCAGGGGTGAGGCAGGCCCGTTCGACGTCATCGGCGACGTGCACGGTTGCCGGGCCGAACTCGAGCAGCTGCTGACCGAGCTCGGCTACGCCCTGGCGCGCGACGGGGCCGGCCGTCCGGTCGGTGCCCGCCATCCGGACGGCAGGCGCGCCATCTTCGTCGGCGACCTGGTCGACCGGGGTCCGGACACGCCGGGCGTGCTGCGCCTGGTCATGGGCATGGTGGCCGCCGGGACCGCGTTCTGCGTGGCCGGCAACCACGAGGTCAAGCTGCTCAAGGCGCTGCGCGGCAAGAACGTCAGGCGCAGCCACGGCCTGGACGCCTCGATGGAGCAGCTCGAGGGCGAGGCCGAGGAGTTCCGGGCCGAAGCAGCCCGGTTCATCGACGGCCTGATCGGCCACTACGTACTGGACGGCGGGCGACTTGTGGTGGCCCACGCAGGCCTGATCGAGCGCTACCACGGCCGCGCTTCGGGCCGGGTCCGCGAGTTCTGCCTGTACGGGCAGACCACCGGCGAGACCGATGAGTACGGCCTGCCGGTGCGCTACCCGTGGGCGACCGAGTACCGGGGCCGCGCCGTCGTCCTCTACGGCCATACCCCGGTGCCGGCCGCGGAATGGCTGAACAACACCCTGTGCCTGGACACCGGCTGTGTCTTCGGTGGCCGTCTGACCGCCTTGAATTATCCCGAACGGACTACGGTGTCAGTCCCGGCGGCCCGCGTCTACCATCCCCCGGCGAGGCCTTTTCCCGCGGTTTCGCCTTCCGGCCCTGTTTCGACCGGCATGGGTTCTACCGCTGGCTGGGCCGCTGGTGGGCGCGAGCCTGACGTGCTGGACATCGGCGACGTGTCCGGGTCACGTGTCATCGAGACGGCCTACCTGCCGCGGGTCGGCGTCCGCGACGCGCACGCCGCGGCCGCCCTGGAGGTGATGAGCCGGTTCGCGATCGACCCGCGCTGGCTGCTGTATCTGCCGCCGACCATGAGCCCGCCCGCCGCGCCAGCGGCATCAGCCAGCAGCGCCACGGCTCAGCATGGTGACCTGCTCGAGCACCCGGACCAGGCCTTCGACGCCTACCGCGCGGACGGCGTGGAGTCTGTGCTGTGCGAGGAGAAGCACATGGGCTCGCGCGCGGTGCTGCTGGTGTGCCGCTCGCCAGGCGCCGCGCCCGCCGCGCCAGCGGCTCCAGCCAGCAGCGCCGCGCCAGCGGCTCCAGCCAGCAGCGCCGCGCCAGCGGCTCCAGCCAGCAGCGCCCGGTTCGGCCTGCCCGGTCCCGGTGCCATCTGGACCAGGACCGGACGGCCGTTCTTCGCCCCGGGGCTGGCGGCGGCGCTGACCGGTCAGGTCGGCGCGGCGGCGGAGAAGGCCGGGCTATTCGATGAGCTCGGCACGTCCTGGCTGCTCCTGGACGCCGAACTGGTCCCGTGGAACGTCAAGGCCGGCTCGCTGCTGCGCGACCAGTACGCCGCGGTCGGCGCCGCCGCCCTGGCCTCGCTGCCCGCCGCGGTCTCGGTCCTGGAGCAGGCCTGCACGCGGGGCCTGCCTGATGGGGGCCTGCCCGAGGTGGGCGCTCTGCTGGACCGGACCCGGTCCCGGCTGGCCAACGCGGAGGCGTTCACCGCCGCCTACCTGCGCTACTGCTGGGCCACCGACGGGCTGGCCGGGGTACGGGTGGCCCCGTTCCAGCTGCTCGCCTCCGAAGGAGCCGTCTACCACGAGCAGCCGCACCAGTGGCATCTCGGCCTGGCCGACCGGCTGGCCGCCGCGGCGGACCAGGAACTCATCACCACCACCCGCCGCGTCGAGGTGGACACCGGTGATCCCGCGTCGGTCGCGGCCGCGACCCGGTGGTGGGAGGACCTGACCGCCGCCGGGGGAGAGGGCATGGTGGTCAAGCCCGCCGCGAACCTGACCCGAACCCGGAACGGGCTCATCCAGCCTGGCCTGAAGGTGCGCGGCCGGGAGTACCTGCGCATCATCTACGGCCCCGACTACACCGAGCCAGCCCACCTGGCCCGGCTGCGGCAGCGCGGACTCAGCCACAAGCGCTCGCTGGCGCTGCGCGAATACGCCCTCGGCCTGGAGGCCCTGGACCGTGTCGCCCGCGGCGAGCCCCTCTGGCGCGTCCACGAATGCGTCTTCGCCGTCCTGGCCCTCGAGTCCGAACCCGTCGACCCCCGGCTCTGACGGGTCTGCGACGGGTTAGGCCGCGTAGGTACGCAGCGCCCGTACCGCGGTCGCGCCGTGCGGGCCGGCGGCCCGCAGCCCGGACTGGGCCGGGTCGAGCCGGCGCACGGCGACCCGGCAGAAGTCGCCGGCCGTCCCGGTGATCGTGGACTCGGCGTCCGCTACGCCGAAGCGCCAGGTATCAGTGCCGCGTAGGGCGGGACCGTCCGGGCCAGCGTTGTCCGGTGCCATCAGCTCGCACCGCACTGCGACCGGCGGCTGGCCGGCCAGGCTCAGCGCGTACGGCAGCGTGCGGTGCGCCAGCCAGGCGACGTGCCGCAGCCGTTCGGTGTCGGGAAACTTGATGCCGAGCGGCCCGGTGATGTCCAGGCCGTGCGCCCAGTGCTCGGCCAGCCGCGTGGTCGCCAGCGTCGCGGGCTTCACCGGACCGGTCACCCATTGCAGCGGCTCGTCCGGACCGGCCGGCCGGATCGCGGCCAGCGCCGCCTGCCGGGCCCGCTGCCACCGCGCGAACACCTCTGCGGGCGCGGCTCGTTGGGCCCGGACCGCCTCCGCCGCCCGCTCGTCCATCGTGTCCCCAGCCACCGCGCCCAGGCCGGCGCGAGGCCGCTGGTGGGTGGCCGTGGCCTGGACGCCTTCCTCGGACTGGGCTAGGTGCAGCACCACGTC
>CAVYNE010000002.1:0-103120 GCA_963769715.1 uncultured Actinomycetes bacterium | reverse complement strand
CCGGCTGCGGCCCGGTCCGGCTGAGCTTGCTCGGCCACCAGTTCCACCGGCCGAGCAAGACGACGGTGCACGGCACCAGGACGGTCCTGACAATGAAGGTGTCCATCAGCACGCCGAGCGCCAGGCCGACGCCGACGTCGCGGATCTGGCTGCCGCCCGAACCTCGGCCGCCGACCAAGGCGAACACCGAGAAGGTGCCGGCCAGAACCAGCCCGGCCGAGGTCACCGTGGTCCCGGTAGCGGCGAGTGCCCGCCTGACCGCTTCCCGTAGCGGCAGGTGGAGAGCCTCCTCCCTGATCCTGCTCATCACCAGGATGTTGTAGTCCTCGCCGAGCGCGAGCAGGAAGATGAACATCAGGAACGGCAGAATAAAGGTGATGCCGCCGCTCCCGCCGATCTTGATGAAGATGATGACGGACAGCCCCAGCGCGGCGAAGTACGATAGCGCCACCGACGCGATCAGGTACAGCGGCGCGATCAGCGAGCGCATCACCAGGCAGAGCAGCAGCCCGATGACGACGATGGCGATCGGGACGACATGGACCAGGTTGCTGTCGGAGATCTGGCTGATGTCGTAGAAGGCGGCCGCCTCACCGCCGACCCCGTAGGCGGTGGCGTGCAGGGTCGTCGCCACCGTGGCCGCCTCGGCGCGGATCGACGGCACAGCGTTCATCGCGGCCGTAGTCGACGGGTCACCGGCCTTCAGCCCGGTCTGGAACTGGATCGTCTTGCCGTCGGGGCTGACGTACTGGGCGGTGGCCCGGTAAGCCTCGTAGGCGGCCAGCGGAACGTTGCTGTGGTCCGCGGCGGGAACCGAGGGCAGCGCCTGCGGGTTCCCCAGCGCCGCATGCAGCGACTGGTACTCAGCCGGGGTCAGCGGGACGCCCACCGGATTCAGCGGGCCGGTGACGCCGGTGAACAGCCCGCTCGCCTCGAGCTGGCTGGTCGCGGCGGCCACCGGGGCGGGGTCGTCCCAGACCGGCTGGGGCAGCCTGTAGACCAGGTTCGTCGGGTTGGCCGCGCTCGCCGGGAAGTGCTTGGCGAGCAGCGCGGTTCCCGCAGCCGAATCCGTTCCGGCCGGGGCGCTGATCGACCCGCCGAAACCGCCCGGCTGATACGCCGTCACCGCGGACGCGAGCGCGCCGAACACGACGATGCCAATGGTCAGCGGCACGGCCGGCCTGCGCACGACCCGGGTGGCGACCCGGCCCCACAGGCCGGCCTTACCGGTGCCCGCGCCGGTCTTGCTCGGCCAGAACGCCGCCCGGCCGAACACCGCGAGTAGCGCGGGCAGCAGGGTGAGGCCGGCCAGCAGCATGGTGCCGATGCCGATGGCCAGCGGGATGGCGAGCTGGGAGTAGATCTGGAAGGTGGCGGCGAGCAGCGAGAGCAGCGCGGCGATGACGGTGAGGGCGGAGAATGTGATCGTCTCACCCACCCGGATCACCGCACGACGCACCGCGTCCTTCGGATCCGCCCCCTCACGCAGGTTCTCACGGACGCGGAAGACCAGGAACAGCCCGTAGTCGGTGCCCGCGCCGAGGACCAGCACGATCAGCATCAGCTGAGCCAGCTGGGAGACCTTGAGGCCCGCGTGCGCCGCCTCGGCGACCAGCGGCCCGGAGATGGCCACCGCCAGGAAGGCCGGGATCAGCGTGATCAGCGGCGCGAGCAGCGACCGGAAGATCAGCAACAGCAGGACCAGGATGAACACCACGGACAGGAGTTCCACCTGATTCCCGGTGGTACCCGACTTGGCCTGCTGGTCGACATTGATGGCGATGTCGCCCGCCAGGTGTACCTGCAGCCCGGGCGGGGGCGCGGCCTTGGCGATCGTCGCGCGCAGGTCGTTGATCAGCGTGGTCTGCCCGGCCTGGTCGCCGCCGCCGACGTCGGACAGGACCTGCAGCTGCTCGGCCTGGCCGTCGGCCGACCGGCCCAGGTCGCGCACAGCGACGACGGTCGGCACCGTGCGCAGGTCCTGCTGCAAGGTGGAAAGCCAGGCCAGGTCCGCGGTGGTGAGGGTGCCCTGGCTGACCGCCGCGACGACGGGCACCGGAATCAGGTTCGTGGAGCCGAACGGCGCCGCGAGCTGCGCCGCCTGCTCACTTGGAGCGCTGGCGGGCAGAAAGGCACTGTTGTTGCCCTGGGTGACGCTGTTTAGCGACGGCAGGAAGTGCGGTACGGCGAATGCCGCGATCAGCCAGGCCGCGATGACGACCCAGCGAAATTTGACGGCGAACGCGCCGATTCCCCCGAAGATGGCGTGGATGCGCACCCGGCCAGCTTACAAAAGAGCCATGCGCCAGAGCGAAGCGGTATCGCTACCCGAGAATCGCACCGCCAAACCCCCCTAAGATATGGTTCGGGATCATGCCGTTGATCAGCGTGGTCATCCCGGTACACGGGGTCGAGGACTACCTGGATCGCTGCCTGGACTCTGTGCTCGGCGACTCTGTGCTCGGCGACTCTGCGCTGGGCGAGCCCGCGCCCTTGCTCGAGGTGATCGCCGTCGACGACGCTTCCCCCGATCGCTGCGGCGCGATCCTCGCCGCCCGGCACGACCCCCGGCTGCGGGTGATCAGCACTCCGGCCGCGGTGGGACCCGGGCCCGCCCGCGACCTGGGCGCGAAGGAGGCGACGGGGGAGTACGTCTGGTTCGTCGACGGGGACGACGAACTGACCGAGGGCGCCCTGGCGGCGGTGGCCGGGGCGCTGGCGCGGCTGCAGCCTGACGTGCTGATCGTCGACTTCGAGAACCTCCACCCCGACGGGACCGCCAGCCCGAGCGACGGCGCGAGGTACCTGCGGGGCCCGGAGGTCGGCCCCCTCGCGGACCATCCCGCCCTGGTCCACCTGACCATGACGGCGTGGAGCAAGGTGTTCCGCCGCGACTTCCTGACCGGCCTGGGCATCTCGTTCGGGTCCTCGGGGCCCGCCCCGCACGAGGACGTCCCGGTCAGCACGATGGCCCTGCTGACGGCGGAAAGAATCGGCGTGCTCAACCGCGTGTGCTACCGCTACCGCCGGGCGCGCCACGGGTCCTACCTCGCCGCTGCCAGCGCCGCCAACTTCAATATCTTCGACTCCTACCAGCAGGTATTTAATTATTTTGCCGAACGAACCAAACTGCGTGCCCCGATAACTCCTCCTGTTTACGCGGCCGTATTCGAACGGGCAATCTGGCACTACACCACGCTGCTGCCGTTGGTGCCGCCTCGCCGCCGCCGGGAATTCTTTCACCTGATGTCCGCCGATTTCCGCCGCTGGCGGCCGGCCGGATTCCGTTTCCCGCCCGGCCCGCGGGGCGTGAAGTTCCGGCTGGCCGCGCGCGATGCCTACTGGGCCTACGTGCTCCTTGATCCGGTGAACCGACTGCGGGTCGGGCTACGTGCAAAGAAATGACAGGCTGAAGACGGTCCCATGACGTGCGGTGCACCCCGCCGTAAGCTTCGGTCTGTAGGCTCTGCTGACCCAGGGGACGACCCCCCTTGGAACCCCCCGCTGAGTAAGGGGTTGAGCGATATGCGCCATCTACTGGGTGTCGTCCTGGCGATCGTCCTGGCCGCCGCGGTGTTCTTCGCGGCCTCCTGGGGGTACCTGAAGCTGCTCATCGGGCCCGCCCCGCCTGGTGCCGCGCTGCCGGGCGGCGGCGGTTCCCTCCTGCACAACCACGCCGTCCTCGAGGGGTTCGGCGCGCTCCTGGCGGTGGGCCTGCTTGCCGGGCTGCTGATCGTGGTCCCGCGGATCTCCCCGCTCGCGGCCGGGCTGGTCGGCCTCGTGCTGCTCGCCTGGACCGGCCTGTACCTGTTCAGCGTGCGGCGCGCGGTCCAGTACATCCCGCTGAAGACGCACCCCTACGGGGCCGGCTTCGAGGCCATGCTCTTCGACGGGATGCTGGCCCTAGTCGGCCTGGCCATGATCATCCCGCTGTTCATTCCGTCGCGGTGGCGGAGCAGCAGGCCCGTGGTGACGAGCCCGCCGCCCTACGCGGGCAGCACGGCTACCTTCCCCGACCTGCAGGCCACCCAGACCATGCAGGCCGACAGCGGCCTGCTGTCCGACTGGACCAGGCCGCAGCCGCAGGTGGACCCGAACAACCCGGGCGCCTCCAGTCCTCCGCAGGCGCCCTGGCCACCCGCCGAATACACCTGACGCTCCGGCGGTGACTCACCTGATCAGCATCAGTTTCAGGATCATAGCGCCTGATGCTAATGAGCATGGTCCCGCAACCGATCAGCCGCCACCAGCATCGCAAAACATAAACAGAGGTGGCCCATTGGGTGTATAGGAACGTATCCAACGGGCCACCGACTCTGCCTGGACGGCTGTGCTCAGGCGGCGTGGAACTGCTCGGCTTCGGTGGAGCCGGACAGGGCCACCGTCTCGGCGTTGGGGGAGATCGCTGAGGTCACCCGGTCGAAGTAGCCGGTGCCGACTTCGCGCTGGTGACGGGTGGCGGTGTAGCCGGACTTCTCGGCGGCGAACTCGGCCTGCTGGAGCCGCACGTAGGCGGGCATGCCCTCCGTGGCGAAGCCCTTGGCCAGGTCGAACATCGAGTGGTTGAGGGCGTGGAAGCCGGCCAGCGTGATGAACTGGAAGCGGTAGCCCATCGCGGCGAGTTCCTTGCCGAACTTCGCGATGGTGGAGTCGTCCAGGTGCGCGCGCCAGTTGAACGAGGGCGAGCAGTTGAAGGCCAGCATCTGGTCCGGGTAGACGCTCTTGATCCCCTCGGCGAACTCGCGGGCCACCTCGAGGTCGGGCTTGGAGGTCTCCATCCAGAGCAGGTCGGAGTACGGCGCGTACGCCAGCCCCCGGGCGATGCACGGCTCGATCCCGTTCCGCACCCGGTAGAACCCCTCGGCGGTGCGCGTGCCGGTGACGAACGGCTGGTCCCGCTCGTCCATGTCAGTGGTCAGCAGCGTGGCCGCCTGCGCGTCGGTGCGTGCGATCACAATCGTCGGCACATCGCAGACGTCAGCGGCCAGCCGGGCCGCGTTCAGCGTCTTGATGTGCTGGCTGGTCGGGATGAGGACCTTCCCGCCCAGGTGGCCGCACTTCTTCTCGGACGCCAGTTGGTCTTCCCAGTGCACCCCGGCAGCGCCCGCCGCGATCATGGACTTCATCAGCTCAAAGGCGTTCAGCACGCCGCCGAACCCGGCTTCGGCGTCCGCGACAATCGGGGCGAGCCAGTGGGGTGAGTCACGCACGTCGCCGTCTTCCGACTCCGACCAGGCGATCTGGTCGGCGCGCAGCAGGGCGTTGTTGATCCGCCGGACGACCTGGGGCACCGAGTTGACCGGGTAGAGGCTCTGGTCCGGGTAGGTCTGCCCGGCCAGGTTGGCGTCGGCCGCCACCTGCCAGCCGGACAGGTAGATGGCCTGCAGGCCCGCCTTGACCTGCTGGACCGCCTGGTTGCCGGTCAGCGCGCCGAGCGCGGTCACGGCGTCTTCCTCGGCGAGCAACTTACGCAGGCGCTCGGCGCCGCGCCGGGCCAGCGTGTACTCCTCCGTGACCGTGCCGCGAAGGCGTACCACGTCCTCAGCCGAGTAGGTCCGCGCGGTGTCGTTCCAGCGCGGGTTGGTGTCCCATTCGTCTCGCAGCCTGGCCGCTTGCTGGCTGATCGTCTCCACTGTGGTGCCTCTTCCTCAGGTACTGGGTCTTACAGAGTCTTCCGGTCCTAACCCAAGGTTGAGCACACAGAAGGAAAATACCTAGTGACTAACGTCCTAAAAATTCTTACTTTTTGCCAAACTGACAAGATAGACTGAGCTTCACTATGAAAGATCTTAAAAATTTGGTCTATACCGATGGTATAGACCTTCCGACCTTCGGCCAGCGGCTACGGCACCTGCGCCGGATGCGGGGCCTGACGCTTACCGAGCTCGGGGAGCGGGTGGACCGCGCGCCGTCGGCCCTCTCGCTGATCGAGAACGGCCGCCGGGAGCCGAAGCTGTCGCTGATCGAGCAGCTGGCGACGGCGCTTTCGGTGCCCATGACCGAGCTGCTGAGCCGGCAACCGCCGAGCCGCCGGGCGCAGCTCGAGATCGCCCTGGCCGACGCGCAGCAGGACCCGTCCTACCGGCGCCTCGGCCTGCCGCAGCTGAGGATCGGCGCGCGCGTCCCCACCGACGTGCTCGAGCACCTGGTCGCGGTGGCGACGGAGCTGCGGGCCCAGCAGTCCAAGCCCGCCGCCACCCCGGAGGAGGCCCGGGCGGCGAACGCGGCGCTGCGCGAGGCCATGCGCGAACGGGGTAACTACTTCGACGGCATTGAGCGGGAGGCGGCCGACGCCCTGCGCGCAGGCGACTACTCGGGAGGCCCGCTGTCCCAGGGCATGCTGGTGTCGCTGGTGAGCCGCCACGGCTTCGCCATCCGCTATGTCCAGGACCTGCCGCGGTCGGTGCGTTCGCTGACCGACCTGAGGAACCACCGGATCTACGTCAAGCAGGAGCCGGTCGGCGCGCACTCGCCGCGGGCGATCGTGCTGCAGGCCCTCGGCCACTTCCTGCTCGGCCACCAGGTGCCCCGTGACTTCGCCGACTTCCTGAGGCAGCGGGTGGAGGCAAACTACTTCGCCGCGGCCGTCCTCATGCCGGAAACGGCGGCCGCACCAGTGCTTGACCGTGCGAAGAAGAACCGCGATCTCGCGGTCGAGGACCTGGTGGACCTGTTCTCAGTGTCCTATGAGATGGCCGCGCACCGGTTCACCAACCTCGCCACCCATCATCTGGACTTGCCGTGTCACTTCGTGAAGAACGACGCCAGCGGCATCATCTACAAGGCCTACGAGAACGACGGCGTGGTCTTCCCCGCGGACCCGTCGGGCGCGATCGAGGGGCAGCGGCTCTGCCGCCAGTGGTCGGGGCGGCAGGTGTTCGGGGCCGCCGACCGCTTCTCCCCGTACTGCCAGTACTCCGACACCCCGTCGGGCACCTACTTCTGCGTCGCTCAGGTCGACCCGCGCGCCGACCGCGGGTTCGCCATCACGCTCGGCGTGCCGTTCGAGCACTCCCGCTGGTTCCGCGGCCGCGAGGCGACCACCAGGACGCGTTCGGCCTGCCCGGACGGCGAGTGCTGCAGCCGTCCGCCGGCCGCGCTGGCCGAGCGGTGGGAAGGCCAGGCCTGGCCGTCGGCCCGCGCGCACTCGCACATCCTGTCCGCCCTGCCGGCCGGCAGCTTTCCCGGCGTCGACGACGCCGATATCTACGAGTTCCTCGACCAGCACGGGCGGGAGTGACCCGCTTCCTCGACCAGCACGGGCGGGAGTGACCCGCGCCCGGGGGAGGCGCGGCTAGGCCGAGCCCCTAAGGTCGCTGCGGACCTCGTCGGCGATCTGGTGGATCCTCTGCTCGGTCTCCACCAGGGCGGTCTCGGCGCGCGCCGTCCGCTCGGCGGCCCGGCGCTCGCGCCAGGTCGGCTTCCGGCTGGTCCGCGCGGCCTGCCGTGATCTCCGGAACAAGCCCATGATCCCGTCCTCTCCTCAGCCCTACCCGCTAGCACCGCCAGCTGGCAGCCAGAACCGAGCTACCCGCGTGACGCCTGTCCATGTCAGCGAATGGCGAGATAAAAGCAGACTCCCGCGAACCTGGAGGGCGCCTGCCCAGGGCCAGGCGAAGCCGGCGCGATCGCTGTCACCACGTTCGTTCGGCGTAAAAATTCCGGGACTACGGACGGCGGCCTGTCCCGCGGCGGGGCCGCGATGTTACTTTTGAGTAACTTAACGGCAGGAGGGCGGCATGGGCGACGCAGACGCACACGGCGCAGGGTTCTCGCTCGAGCTCAGCGATGACCTGGTCGAGATGCGGGTCTGGCTGCACGAGTTTGCGGCGTCGGTGATCCGCCCGGTCGCCGCGGAGTGGGACGAACGCGAGGAAACCCCGTGGCCGGTCCTGGAGGAGGCGGCCAAGATCGGGCTGTACTCGCTGGATTTTTACGCGCAGCAGTACCTGGAGGGGTCCGGGCTCGGTATCCCGGTCGCGTTCGAGGAGCTGTTCTGGGGCGACGCGGGGATCGGGCTCGCGCTGGTCGGTAGCTCACTGGCCGCGGTCGCGGTGGTGGCCAACGGGACGCCTGAGCAGATCGGGGAGTGGTGCCCGCAGATGTTCGGCGGTCCGGGAGAGGTGAAACTGGGCGCGTTCTGCTCCTCCGAACCCGAGGCGGGCAGCGACGTCGGCGCGATCAAGACCCGCGCGACCTACGACGCCGCGCGCGATGAGTGGGTGCTCAACGGGGTGAAGACCTGGGCCACCAACGGCGGTATCGCCGACGTGCACGTGGTGGTGGCGTCGGTGGACCCGGCCCTCGGGTCACGCGGGCAGGCGAGCTTCATCGTGCCGCCCGGCACGCCCGGTCTTTCCATGGGACAGAAGTTCCGCAAGCACGGCATTAGGGCCTCGCACACCGCCGAGGTCGTGCTGTCCGACGTCCGGGTGCCCGGCCGGTGCGTGGTCGGCGGCCGGGAACGGCTGGAGGAGCGGCTGGCGCGGGTCCGCGAGGGCGGCCCCGGCGGCGAGCAGGCCGCCATGAAGACGTTCGAGGCGTCGCGGCCCGGCGTCGCGGCGATGGCCGTCGGCGTGGCGCGAGCGGCGGTGGAGTACGCGACCGACTACTCGCGTACCCGGGTCCAGTTCGGCCGTCCTATCGGGCAGAACCAGGCGGTCGCCTTCATGCTCGCGGACATGCGGACCTCGGTCGACGCGGCCCGCCTGCTGACCTGGCGCGCGGCCTGGATGGCCCGGCAGGGCAAGCCGTTGGCCAACGCGGAAGGATCGATGTCGAAGCTGGTCGCGGGGGAGACCGCCGTCCGGGTCACCGAGCAGGCCATCCAGATCCTCGGCGGGAACGGATACACGCGGGAGTACCCCGTGGAACGCTGGCACCGGGACGCCAAGATCTTCACGATCTTCGAGGGCACCTCGGAGATCCAGCGGCTGATCATCGGCCGCGCCGTCACCGGGCTCGACGTCCGGTAGTTCTGACCTGCGGGAACGTACCTCGGAGCAAAACAGCACCAAGGATGATCCGGCAGACGGAACACGCTCAGGCCCCAGGTGGGACGGCTGCTGTTCCGTCGCTGTTCCGTAGTGATCATGAACGGTGCCCGTGCGGGCCAACCCTTGAAGGTCATGGCGTCCCCATCATGCGGGTGAACCGCTCGCTGATCACGGCGCGGGCGCGGTCCTGGGAGCACGGCAGCATATCGGCGTAAACGCGCAAGGTGAAAGCAGGGTCGCTGTGGCCGAGATACTCGGCGAGCTCCTTGATGGAGACACCTCCGGCGAGCATGACGCTGGCGTAGTAGTGGCGGAGCTGGTGGATGCCTTCCTTTCGGGTGGTGATGTAACGGCGTCGGCTGCGCCGGTCCCTGGGAGCAGCAGACGATAGTTTCCCTTTATCTTGGGAAATTGCCGTCGACCTTGGAGTCATTCGCTGGTGCAAGCCTCGGCAACCGGAGCTTTACTAAAATGGGAACACGTACCGCAAGATCATTGTCGCCGGGCATCGACGAGATCGGCGGCAGCGGCCGGTGGGCGCCCTTCTACTCGCGCTCTAAACCCGCAGTGCCATTCGTAGATGAGACGGGAATACCCATATTGTACACAGGTGGACGTAGTTTCGACCGCAGCGCTGGGGCTTCTATCACATTCCCCGGTCAGCGATGGCTCCGGTTCCTGGTCCGCGGAACGCGAAAGGAGAATGCCATCATGACCGCGGTGGATCAAGCAGGGAACAGGGTTGCCCGGTACAGGAGGTCCGCTGGGGGGTGGGGCTGGGGTGGGCCTCGGTAGAAATCACCGTACATCCCGATAGGAACCTGGCCGATGAGCTAGTGCTCGCGATCGCCATATCAGCTCGTTGGCTTGGCTCCTATTTCAAGAGCGACTGATCCGCCAGCTTCGGCGGGCCACCCGATGATCGAGGTGAAGGCCTCATAGATGATTTGACGCTTAACCCTGCAACTTCGTGCGCCCAGCAGAACAGGAGGTGACACCGTGACGTAAGCCATGGTGGATCTTGCTGTTCGTAAGCTCGTCGCCGCTTGCCGGTGGAAGTCCGGTCCGGGTAGCTGCCAGGAGGCCCGGTAGCAGGCTGGCGGCTTGGTCTGGAAACGGGCCGGGTCGGAGCCCAGCGTCAAAAGCCCCTCAGGGGGGAGCGACGATGCGGTCCGTAGCATGACGCGAAGCCTGCGGCGTCGTTAGAGGTCCTGCTCGTGAGGGCGGGAACAGGGAGTGCCGAGCCCCCGAAATCAGGGTGAAGGCCATGGAAGCGGTGCAGAGCCTGGAGCGCAGCCGTGAGGGACTCCCCGGCGTATGGGGCGCGGAACGTATCGAGGGTGGCGGCGGGAACTGGGGAGGCCCTCCCCGGCCCGGTGACCTGCGGATCATGTCGCCGGAGCGTGGCGTCCTATAACCGGTGCACGCCGGGAAGTGGATGGCTGGCCGGGTGGGCGTCGGAGGCGGCCGTAGTACCGGTTGAGCCGGGCGGACAACATAACCGCCGGTGATGGGAAGGGCCGCTGCTTCGTCGGTGCGCAGTGTTGTCAGGAGGGGCCCGGTGAGTGCCGTCAGTGCTAGTCCCGCCGCGAAGGGGTCTCCGGTTGCCGGGGATCCGGTCCGTGCCTTGCAGCATGCGCTGTACCGGGCGGCCAAGGCCGATCCCGGACGTCGGTTCCACGCGCTGTATGACAAGATCAGCCGCAGTGATGTTCTGTGGCGCGCGTGGGTCAAGGTGCGCATGAATAACGGCGCGCCGGGCATCGACAAGATCACCCTGGCCGCTGTCGAGGAGTACGGGGTGACCCGGCTGCTGGAGGAGCTGGCCAGCGAGCTGCGGGAGGGCCGGTACCGGCCGCTGCCTGCCCGGCGGGTGTATATCCCTAAGCCGGGGACGACGGAGCAGCGTCCGCTGTCGATTCCTCCGGTTCGCGACCGGATCGTGCAGGCGGCGGTGAAGATCGTGCTCGAGCCGGTCTTCGAGGCGGATTTCCTGCCGTGCAGTTTCGGGTTCCGCCCGGGGCGGTCGCCGCACGATGCCCTGCAAGTGCTCATCGATGAGTCCTGGCGGGGCCGCCGGTGGGTGGTCGAGACGGACATCGCCTCGTGCTTTTCCGCGATTCCGCACGAGAAGCTCATGGAGGCGGTGGAGGAACGCGTCTGCGACCAGTCTGTGCTGAAGCTGCTGCGCGCGATGTTGCGCGCGGGGGTGATGGAGGACGGGCAGGTGCGGCGAACTGCGGCCGGGACTCCTCAGGGCGGGGTTTTCAGCCCCGTCATGTGTAACGTCTACCTGCACCGGCTGGACCGGGCGTGGGACGACGGTGATGGGGTGCTGGTCCGGTTCGCTGATGACCTGGTCGTGATGTGCTGGTCCCGCAGCCAGGCCGAGCAGGCGCTGGCGCGCCTGACGGACCTGCTGGCCGGTCTCGGCCTGGAGCCGAAGGCGGCCAAGACCCGCATCGTGCACCTGGAGGTAGGAGGCGAGGGGCTGGACTTCCTCGGCTTTCACCACCGGCTGGTGCGCTCGCGGGGGCTGACCGGGACCAAGCCGGTGACGTTCCTGGCCCGCTGGCCCGCGGACAAGGCCATGCAGCACGCCCGCGACCGGATCAGGGAACTGACCCGCCGGTCCCGGCTGCTGCTGGCGCCGGAGTGGATCGTGGAGGACCTGAACCGGTTCCTGGGCGGCTGGGCCGCCTACTTCCGGTACGGCAACTCCGCAGTCCGCTTTTGCAAGATCAGGAGCTACGCGCGGATGCGGCTGGCGCTGTTCCTCGCCAAGCGCAACCGCCGGTCCCGGAAGTTCGGCTGGTCGGTGGTCGCCTTCCAGTCCCCGGACCAGCTCGGCCTGGTCACCTTGTCGGGAATCGTCGTCGACCCCAGGCCCTTCCGGGACTGGCGGGCAAGGCCGAATGCCGGCGGTGAACGGCGTCGGTGAGCCGTGTGCGGGAGAACCGCACGCACGGTTCGATGCGGCGGGGGCTGGAAACGGAGCACCCGGCCATGGTCACCGCAGTGAAGCGGCCCGCAGGGGAAACCCGGGGAAAAGTGGCTGCGGGACCTCACGCCGGGCAACGCCACCGCGCCAGCCCCCGACCCTACAACGAGGCGGATATCGCGTGTCGTCTATACATCGAGCTGTCACCGGCCGTGGGTCTGGCCGCGTCGGCTAGACGATCGCCTGGTCCAAGGTGATGCCAGCGTCATTAGCTGCGGTCACGATCTCGGAGCGGACATCTGGCCCGACATCCACTTGTGCGAGCCAGTCCGCGATGGCTGACCCTGTAGCTCCCACAATGCAGCCCGCACATGCACCGGCATAGAACGACACTGTCACTGCGGCGGCGTCTACCGCAAGCTCGCCGGCGAAGCCCGCGAAGCCTGCCGCCTCGAGCGCACCGAGAGTGACGTCCACGCCTCCGGCGACTTCAGCCGCGTGGTGGAGCTCCTCGAGGAACTCAAGTGCCTCCCCCGCGCTGGCCCGCACCTCGGCTGGTGTCGGCAAGCCCGACCCGTGCATGCAACTGCTGAATTCATCCCAGAATCCCATCGTCCTGCTCCTCTCGGCGGTAACGGTGAAGGTGACTACGTCTTGATGGCGGCGGGGGACTTTGTTGAACGACTCCTCGATTCCAGCCGAGTCTTGCCAGCCGGGCTCAAGCTCGCCGTCAGTATGCGGGCGATTGTCACCATCGCCGGACATTATTAGTGATCGCAGATACCGCTCCGTCCTCCTTCTTAGCCAGAAGTGCCGCATCGGACGGCTGGTCAGCCTTAGCGATTGTGGTTTTAAATAGCCCGGAATCTCCACTCAGCGTGCGGTTAAATTGGACGGCCTGACCTGCGTCGAAGCCAGCCCGCCCGCCAACCTCCGCGAGCGTGTGGTAGACGGCAAGCTGGCCTGGGCCGCGCTCGGAACTTCCCTCGCACACCCCGATGGCGATCGTAAAGCCACGACGCCAAGCGTCTGTGATGTCGTAACTCATCAGGCGCTTAGTCCATACTTCATCCAGCAGGTCGTAAAAGTCAATGGTAATGCTAAACTTGCTTCTTTTGAGGATGTCGGAGACAGGCATGACGTTGTACCTGATACCGGAAGCAATGAGGTTCTCGCCTTTCATTCTGTAGATATCGTTCTCACCACGATTCGACTCGGGGACCGTGGCGAACCTCTCCTCGATTTGGGGTTGTTCCGGCCGTATGGCAGCGCCCCCCACGAGGCCCAGTTGAAGCCAGCCTCTGGCCTCTGGAGGTAGCATGTCTAGCGCCATCTGGTATCCGAACTCGGCCGCGTACTGGTTATACAGTGCGTCCACCGTTGACTGGGCAAAGCTCATAGCGGCGGCACCTTTGCTCTTCGCCGCTTCGAGAATGAATCCTGCATCACTCATCAGGCCGTCCGCAACCACCTGTTCGGCCTGGGTGAGTATCATCTGCGGAATGTTCTCACCGTTGATGACACGGCGAGCGTAATCCATCCCGAGTTGCGCTTCAGCTGGCAGCCTGTCGCGGATAGTGTTGTACATAACCTCGGTAACGGCCTGTCCGCTCGCAATACCGAACACGACATCGTTGGCAACCTTGAGAACGTCCTTCACCGACTCGTCGGGAATAAGGGTATCAATGGCGGCACGATCGAGGCGCTCTCCCCTGCCAATGGCAACAGCAGCATTAAAAGCAATACCTGAGACGGGCTGTTCGGGAAGCGCGCCCCCTATTCCGTCGAGGACAGATTGACTGATGGACTCTCCCTCGGCAAGCGACACCGTGGTGTTGATCACTAGGCTCAAGGCAGTCCCGAATACGGGCACGTAAGAGGCAACCATCGCGACAGCGCGCGCGGCGATGGGTAGCGCGGCCAGAACATCCGACCATATCGCCTCGAGTGGCGTCTCACACTTCTTGCACCATAGAAATTCGTAATTACCCTCGTCCGACCTGCGCATCTTTGTCTCGCCTGGAATGAGAACCCAGCGAGGAGGATTCGGCATGCCGGGCACAGACCTAGGCGACGGCATCCAGTAAACGCCTTGCCAGCGCATCCACTCTTCGGGGCTTATAAAATCGGGCTTATATCCGCTCGCCGGACCTTCAACCCAGGTCATTCCCTTATGCCCTGTCGCATTATCGGACGCGCCGGTCGCGTCTTCTACCTGAATACCAGAGTAATACTTGCAAGCACGGCGATTGTCGTCGCTGGGATCCTCATCGTCGTGGGTCAAGTAGGTCTGCCAGACTGGCGCGCAATTGCGACAACATTGTTGTTCTCGATGGACGCCTGGCCGATTCACAAACCGCTTATCGAACGCAGCCGGATCGTCGTTGCGGACAATGTAAGTATTGCGAGGATCCTCGAACATCCGCCTGGCAGTGCTCATTTTACGTCCCCGTCACCAAAATCTCGTCCGAGACCTTGTTGATGAATCGATCGCCGAGTCGATCAACTTGGGCCTCGAAGGGGCCGAAGGGTCCGAAGGGTCCGGGCATTACGTCCTCCATCTACGAGCTGGTGCCGCCGAGCTACCGGCGGGATCATTCACCAGGCCTTCGCGTGGCTGGACGAGCCGACAGCGTGACCATGCACACGGTCACGCAAATCACGGTTTCACGCCCCTTATTACCCAGCGAGATTGCCTTAAGCATCGCTCCGGACGTGTGGAGGCCGTGTGGAGGCCGTGTGGAGGCCGTGTAGAGGCCAGTAATTATCCAGTAATTATCCCGCCGTCATAAAAAGATCGACGGGGCACGTGGGACGTAAGTTACTGAGCCGATCGCAAGTAGACCGACCAAATTCGGCCAATTCAGGGTGCAGCTCTTCTGGGGCGAGCTGATCACGCCACGAGAATGCAGGTTTCGCGGTTTCTTGGCAACGTCTCGCGTCAGCTGCTCTAACCGGCTCCCTAGCAGACGCTCGGTTGTGGTTCGCCAGGAGCATACAACCTCCAGTCTTGCTGTAGAGATCCCGGCATCAGCGCATAGGGCTGTATATGGATTTTGAACGTTGATACGTGCCAAAAGCGCACAGTGCCGTCGCTGTCGGCGCTGGCCAGCAGCTTGCCGTCGGGACTGAACGCCAGTCCGGGCGAGCATCGGCAACGTCACGAACACGATCAGCGGCGGCACACAGTACGGGCCGGTGCTGCAGGGCCGCAACTTCAGCAACCTCTCCTTCGGTGTGTCTCCGCCGCTACCACCACAGAAAGGCCCGGACGCAGGTTAGTGGCCAGTGACGACGGTGGCGGGGAGGCTCGTAGCACGATCGGTGGCGGCATCCAGCGAGGACCGGTGCTGCAGGGCCGCGACTTCAGTAATCTCACCTTCGTAACGAATCAGGCGGCTACGGCGCCGGTGGCGCGGGCGCAGTTGCCCGCGCTGGTAGCGGGGTTCACCGGCCGGGAAACGGAGACAGCCAAAATCACCGCGTTGCTGCACCCCACGGGGAATGCCGGGGCAGTGGTGGTGTCGGCCATGGCGGGCCTAGCCGGAGTGGGCAAGACCGCACTGGCGGTTAAGGCAGGCCATGCCGCCCGCCAAGCAGGCTGGTTTCCCGGCGGGGTCTTGTTCGTCGACCTGCACGGGTACGACGACGGAATGGTGCAGCCAGGTCAGGCGCTAGACGCGCTGCTGCGTGCGCTCGGGGTAACGGCCGACCACATTCCACCGAGTGCTGAGGAACGTGCTGGACTCTACCGGTCGGTACTAACCGGGTTTGTCCTCGCTGACAGTAAGTCGCTACCGCAATACGACCCCGATCCGCCATCGCCTTACAGTCAGGCCCTGTGCCGTATCTGGCCCATCAAGCAGCCAGTCGTGAACTGGCCGCCCAGCTATCACGTCACCAAAGAGGTGTTCGACAAAGTTGTCAACTGGGGACAGGCCACTAACCCATGACCAACCGGCGCGGTCTGTCAGCAACGAGCACCAGGCCGTCGACCACGGGCCGTCTGTTCCGTCTCTGTTCCGGCAGACGCTGATCAGCGCCACCAAACGACGCGAACCGACGCGAGTTGAAATTCCAGCTCAGTGGCATGATCGCAGGTGCCGCGACCAACGATAAAAGTTCGAGCTGTACTCGTGTAGCTCGCACGAGCCGACCGTCGATTTGTACCGCACTCGTAAGAGCCAACTGGTCCGCACTGGCATATCCGGTTGACTTAAACTGCCTGCTCAGAGCATGATTATCGGATTCCTGCATCACGATTTACGCACAGATTTGCGCGATGCCCGTACGGACATTCGCTTGCTCCTGGCAGGCCGCAGAAAATCTCATGGATGCCGTGTATCTGCGAGCCAGATCGCGAAGCCGAGAGCCAGGGCCGGGGGATGGGCCACCTGACGCTGTGGTGCTGGACGTGCAGCGCCGAAGACCACTGGGCCTGACCCGGTTCTACGAACCGCTGTATCAGGTTTACCTACTGCGGTCCGGTCAGCGGGTGGATGACGCGACCCGATGGTTTAGCGCGTCCGACATGACGGCCAGGGCGACGGCCGCGGGCTGATCTGCAGCTAGGACGGTGACGGTGCTGACGATCCGGCGGGCCGCGTGCGCGCTCACGATGCTGGCCACTCAGGCTGATGCCGCTCGCTCGCTCGCTCGGCCGCCGCAGCGAACTCGGCGAGGTTGGGATGGTGGCCGTCGTCCTGATCCACGGTGACGGTAAAGATTTGCCAGCAAAAGACAGCACCTCATTTGACGGTGGCAAACTCGACAATGATAGCCGCACAGACGGCAAGGCCCAACAACACCAAAGACATCACTCCAGCGCGGATCAATGCAGCCGCAGGGCGCGTCTTAAGTTCCGGGACGGACTTACCGGACGATCCCCAGAAGGTTTTCGGGAGCTGGAGGTCAGAAGTGGTGGGGGGAGGCTCCGCCGCGATGGCGGAGGCGAGACGGATCATCGAGACCTCAGTGCCGAATATGATCAGGATGTCAATGGCGCCCTGAAGAAACACGATGCTCAGCGCAAGGGCCCATCGCCAGGAAAAGATCAGATATGCGAGCGTCAGCGCGAAACCGATAGGCAAGATCAGCATGAACGCTGTATCGACCGAGAGCCTGAACCGCTCGTTAAACGGGAATTTGTCTGGCTGGCCCTCGTAAAAGCGAGTATTACCGCCCGCCTGGATCAGGAAGCGCCCGACTCTATTATGTGTCCAATCCGGGGTATCCATGTTCACGGTCCAGCCAGGCCCATGCTTCTCCAGCGTAAGTACTCGGAAGTCCTGTGAACGGGCATGCCGACAGCCGACGTGGCGGTTTGCGGTGGCCACGCCGGTAGCGGCATTACCGGTGAGGGGTTTACCCGTCGGGCGGGGGCTGTGCCCAGGTTCGGAGGTCTTCGGGGCTGGCGTTCCAGGGCAGGAACCGTTCCAGCGCCGGCCCGGACAGGGGCTTGCCGCCGTTGCGCCCGCATTCGTCGAGGCAGGCGGTGAGGTAGGTCAGCTCGTTGAGGCCGGCCATCCGGGCGGTGGCGGTGACCGTCCAGATCACGGCGGCGTTGCGGGCGGTGTCCCCGTTATGGGAGCCGCGGGCGTTCTTCCGGGTCACGACCGGGCCCCGGATCGCTCTTTCCGCGACGTTATTGTCCAGGCTCACCCGCGGGTAGCTGCGGTGCGCGGCCAGCCCGTCCCATTCCCGGTCCAGGGTGGCGAGCGCCTTCTTCGCGGGCTCGGCCAGGCCCGGGGCCTGCGCCTGCTTCTTCCTGGTCTCGTCGATCACGGCGAGCGCGCCGTCCCACGCCCGGCCAGCCTTCTCCAGCCGGGCCGCGGCCACGGCTTCTTGCTGCGGGGCGGGCGCGGCGGCCTCCTGCCAGGCGGCCGTGAGCTCGTCGTGAGCGCGGTACAGGTCCCGGATCCGGTCCAGCCACGCCTGCGTCCAGTACGCCAGCTGGGCGGGGTTCGCGTCCCCGGCCCGGACGAAGTACCTGCGGATATGAGCCCAGCAGTAGAGATTGACCAGCCCGTCTGCCTTCTTGCCCGCGGACTGGTACACCGTGTAGAAGTCGCTGGAGAGCACCAGCCGGCGCGGCCCGCCGTCCTCACCTGCCGTGAGCTGCCCGGTCTTCTCGTCGATCCCGGCGTGACGGGCCAGCACCTGCCCGGCACGGGTGGGATCCATGACGAAGCAGCAGGTGTCCGGGCCGATGAACACCCATAGCCACCATTTCGCCGGGCCGCCGCCGTCACGCGGGGCGAACACCCGCCACGTGGTTTCGTCCGCGTGCAGGTGCCACGAATCCCGCGACCTGGCCGTGATCGCGTCCGCCAGCGGGACCAGCAGCGTCCCGGCCTGCGCGCACGTCCCCGCCAAGGTGGCCGGGGAAATCTCCGCTCCCTGCCGGGCCAGGCCCGTCACCAGGGAATTCTGGCTCCGCCCCGCGACATAGCGCTCCGTCAGCAGCATCGCGATGAACCCGTTGGAGAACAGGCCCTTCCCGACCGCCTTCGGCGGGCCCGGCGCCATCACCGTGGCCGGCACCCGGCACGAGCAGGCCCGCCGGTACCGCCTGCGGCAGTGCGCCACCAGCCGCACCCTCACCTGCCAGTCCAGCTGCTCCCCGGACCAGTGATCACCCAGCGGCGTGAACGGCTCCCCGCACTCCGGGCAGCAGTACCCGCCCCCCGGGAAATCCCAGGACACCTCAAACCGCGGCAGGCGCGAGTAGTCCCGCCGCCCCGCCCGCGCCCCCGGACCCCGCTTAACATCCTTCCCGTTGCCGCCATCCCGTGCCCCGCCGCCGCCATCATCATCACCGCCGGCCGGCGGCTCCGGAGAAGACTTCTCCGACGACCGGCCGAACAGCATCCGCTGCAGCACCGCCAGACCAGCGCGCAGCTCCTCCAGCTCAGCGTCGCGCTCCGCATCCCGCTCCAGAAGACGCGCGACCTGCCCCCGCAGCCCCGCGATCTCCGCCCGCTGCCGCTCCGCCAGCTCCGACAGCTCCCGGTTCGCCTCCAGCGCCACGGCCAGCGCATCACCGGACGATGCCTCAGCACCCTCCGCATCCCGGACCACGCCAGCCGCAACCGCCACCCGGCACGAGGAATGCTTGAAACCTGTGGATGTGCCGGGAAGGGGGTGTACCTTCCCGGATCATCCTTAGAGGTCCATCAAGCAAGGCCGGCGGGCCAACGCCGGCCGGGAAGGCACACCCGATGCCAACCATAGTCCCTGACTTTTCTTCTGTGCTGCCCGCTGGCGAGGCGGAGTCGTCGCTGATTGACCAGATCGTCCGCGAGGGCGCCCGGCGGATGCTGGCCGCCGCACTGCAGGCCGAGGTCGATGCGTACATCGAGCAGTTCGCTGACCTGCGGGACGAGGACGGTCACCGGCTGGTGGTCCGCAACGGGTCCGCGCAGGCCCGTACCCTGCTGACCAGCGCCGGGGCGGTCGAGGTGACCGCGCCGCGGGTCAACGACAAGCGCACCGACCCGGACACCGGGCAGCGGCAGCGGTTCTCCTCGGCGATCCTGCCGCCATGGGCGCGTAAGACTCCGCAGGTCAGCGACGTGCTGCCGCTGCTGTACCTGCACGGCCTGTCCAGCGGGGACTTCGTCCCGGCGCTGGGCCAGTTCCTCGGCTCGTCCGCGGGCCTGTCCTCCTCGGTGATCACCAAGCTGACCGAGACGTGGAAGGCCGAGGCCGCCGCGTTCGCGCAGCGTGACCTGTCCGGCGTGGACTACGTGTACGTCTGGGCCGACGGGATCCACCTGAATATCCGCCTCGACGAGGAGAAACTGTGCCTGCTGGTCCTGATCGGGGTCCGCATCGACGGGCGCAAGGAGCTGATCGCCCTGGCGCCCGGCTACCGTGAGTCAGCAGAATCCTGGTCCGACCTGATGCGCGACTGCGTGCGCCGCGGCCTGCGCGCCCCGGTGCTCGCGGCCGGCGACGGCGCGCTCGGCTTCTGGTCCGCGCTGCGCGACGTGTTCCCCCAGGTCAAGGAGCAGCGCTGCTGGTTCCATAAAATCGCCAACGTCCTCGGCGCCATGCCGAAGTCGGCGCACCCGGCCGCGAAGAAGGCGCTGGCCGAGATCTGGAACGCGGAGAACAAGAAGAAAGCACGCACCGCGGCGAAGGCGTTCGCCGCGCTGTTCGGCGCGAAGTTCCCCAAGGCAGTCGCGAAGATCACCGATGACCTGGACCAGCTGCTCGCCTTCTACGACTACCCGGCTGAGCACTGGATCCACCTGCGCACCACCAACCCGATCGAATCTACTTTCGCTACAGTACGGCTGCGCACCAAGGTGACCAAGGGCGCAGGGTCGAAGGCGGCCGGGCTCGCCATGGCCTTCAAGCTCATCCAGGCTGCCGAACGCCGCTGGCGCCTGGTCAACGCACCCCACCTGGTCGCGCTCGTCCGCGCCGGAGCCACCTTCAAAGACGGGAAGCTCGTGGAACGGCCCGAAGATCAGGCACCGGACGCGAACGCCGCATCACCCACTGCGACCGGTGACGAGCTAGCCGCCGCTGCCTGAAATTCCTCATCCACAGGTATTGACAATTCCTCCCCGGCACAGCAAATACCCTGAGCGGCCGCAAATCACACACCCGCGCCAGCGTGTCGCGGCCACAGGCCCCCGCTGTCGACGCCGACAGTCACATCACACGATTTCCGAAGACTTACTCTCCAGCTTGTCATCGAGCATTCCGCGCGCGGCCGAGTAGTAGGCCACGGCGAGAACTGGGAAGGCGGTTCCGATTACCAGGGCCAGGTCCACTGGCGTTCGGTTAGGGCTGGAGCCGCGTGACCTGCTGATCCGGCGCGGGCCTGCCCGGGGCGGCTTTGCCGATCACTGTTACGTAGGGTGATCGGTGGGATTTGCGGGCTGATGTCACGGTGCGTTGCCGGCCGGGCGTCTGAACGCGGCGGACCCGGGGTGGCTGCGGGCGGCGAGGGCTGCTGTGCGGGGTTCGCGGTGACACGCCGCGCCGGTTACGGGACGAATGCGGGCATATGCGGAAGCATCGGCGGTTCCTGTACCTGCCTCTTGCGAGGGGTCCGCCGATGCTTCCGGCTGCGACAGTACCCGGTGCCGCAGGCGGCGTCACGCCGCCTGATGCCGCCGCGCGGGATGGCCGGGAGCAGCGTGCGCCGCGGGACGCGGCGACGGGGCGGGCCGAGGTGATGGCGATGCCGGCGATCTGGAAGGACGCCGACGGCCGGCTGACCGGGCTGCCGGGTGCGGGCGGAGGGATCGTGGCGTGCGGGGCGCTGCCGGGCGCGGCGGCCCCCGGGCCGGCGTGGACGGCGGATCAGCTGGCGGCGGCCGGGATCGCCGGGGAGCCGCGACCGGTGCGGGAGGGGACGGGGCTGGGGCTCGCCTCGGCGGTGCTCACGCCAGCGTTGCTGGACGCGGCGCTGGCCGGGCTGCCGGGGCGGCGGTCGCGGAAGATCACGCCGCGGCTGGCGGTGCAGATCGAGCTGGCGCGGGCGCTGATGCCCGGCACGGCTGCGGGAACGCTGCGGACGCTGGCGCAGCGGCCCCGGGAAGCCGACCCGGTATATGACCTGCCGGCGTCGTCATCGCTGTCGGACGCGGACAGTTTCCTGGGGGTCCGGCCGCTGGTGAATCTGCTGGCCGGGCTGTGCGGGCAGGTCCGGGCCGTCCCGCTGCCCGGCGTCGCGGCGGTGTGCCTGCCGGCGGCCGGGACGCCGGGCGGGCAGCGGACGGCGGTCCGGCTGCGGCCGCTGGAGGGCGGGCCGTGGTCCGGCGGCCGCTGGCACGGACTGCGGGTGCTGGCCAAGGACGGCACCGTCCGCAACGTCGCCGACCCCAAGGGCAGCGACCGCAAGGGCACGGGCGGGCAGTCCCGCAACGCCGCGCACTTCGGCCGCCCGGCCAGCACCGGCGCGCCCGCTGACCCGCAGATCCGGATGGTAGAAGTCACTGACGTGTGGTGGCGCGGCGCGGTGGCCTGGGCGGCCGGCCCGTGCGGCACCGGGGAGACCACCCTGGCCGCCTGCCTCGAGCCGGCTTACGGGCCCGGTGACCTGGACCTGGCCGACCGCGGGTTCCCCAGCCGCGAGGCCATCGCCGCCAAGATCGAGGCTGGCAGGCACTTCGCCTGGCGGGTCTCCGCGGCGTGGAACCTGCGCCGCTCGGGACGGCCGCTGCCGGACGGCACCTGGAAAGCGGCGATCACCTGGCGCGGCTGCACCTATAAGGTCCGTGTCATCGAATACCATATCAACCAGGTCTTCGATGTCCCGCCGGGTCACCCGCTGCTGACCGCCCCGCCCGCAGGACCGTCCGTCCGCATCCTGGACGCCGCCGGCGGCGACGATGACGGGGACGGCGGGCTGTGCCGGCCGCCGGATGGCACGATCCGCGTGGAAGTATCCGAGACCGTCACCATCATCACCAGCCTGATGGACACCATCGCCTACCCGGCCCGCGACATCGCCGGGCTGTACGGCATGCGGTGGGCCAGCGAGCTGGTCTACCTGGAAGAAAAGCAGACCCTCGCCGGCGGGCAGCCCGTCACCGCGGCCACCCCGGCCGGGGCCTACCGGATGGCCGCCGCCACCGTCGCCGCCCACCAGGCGCTGCGGATCGCCAGCGCCGGCATCGCCGCGGCGATCGGCGCCGAGCCCGCCCGGATCAGCGCCACCGCGCTGCGCTGCGCGGTCACCGCCAGCATCGGCGCCGGGCAAGGCGCCACCGCGAGCGCCCTGTCCGCGGCCATCGAGATCACCCGCCGCGACATCACCGCGCACCCGCTGCGGCTCGTCACCGCCTGGCGGCCCGGCCGCCACTACCCCCGCTTCACCATCAAGAAAGTCAGGGCCCGCAAGAGCAACGACGTCGTGCCCGCCGCCACCCGGCTGCACCTGCTGCCCCTGCCCGCGACGCCAGGATCGCAGCAGCCGAACGCCCCGCCGGCCGCCTGACCCGCGCACGCTCTCCCAGTCCGGCACCCGCCGCGCCGGGACACCGGCATGCCTGGCACCGCCGTAGCCCGGCCCGGCCAGCGCCTTCCCGGACACCGCTCGCCGTCATCCCGGGCATCACACACCGATCTCACGCAACGTTACAGATCAGTCGACGCACAAGCCCGCCCCGCGCCGCGAGGGTAACCACGCAACGTCACCGAACCCCCGCGCACGCCAGGATGAACCCCCGCCAGACCCACTTCCTAACCGAACGCCAGTGGGGCCAGGTCTTCCAGACCGCTGGCATCAAGCGTGACCATAAGGCCTCCGAGTGGTTTGGCAGCGCGGCTTGCGCTCTGCAGGCTATAACGACGTAGGTTATTTCACTTGAGGTCATGCCCGCCGCGAGCCTTACCAAGCGTGATGCGGCCCGGCACCAGGTCCAGTTGGACCAGGCCAACCGGAAAGCCCACCATGCCTACGAGGCCTTGAAGGAGCCGACAACCGACTACCTTGAGGCCCAGTACGAGTTGGTGTTCCCGGCTCACCAGGTACGGGATGCTGGCTTCACCGTGACAGAGCTGCACACCCCCTCCTTTCCTTTTCTGTTTCCTCTGGCGCGTGTTGGTCGCGTGCGTGATGGGTGCGGCGGTCCCTGATAGAACAAGCTCCTGCTAGGACGTGGGTTGTCGCCTTTCCGTCCCCGGGAGCTTTGTTGACTGCCCAGTTTGCCATGCTCGTCATGCCGTCGTCCATCTCGCCCGCGCCGCCGGGACGGCGATGCCGTTCCGGGACGGCCTCGCCGGCCGGGTGCTGTCCGGGCCCGGGCTGTGGCTGGCTGGCTAGCGGAACTGCAGCGTGAAAGCCTGCTGGAAGAACTCCTGGCCGGGGGCGTGATCGCGCGCGCGCTGCAGGAAGCGCCGCACGCCACGCCTACGACCGGACGCTGACCGCGAAGGTGACCGTGATCTGCGTCCTGGTCGCCTGCCTGTTTCCCGGCGCCGGCTATGACACGGCCCTGGCCGCGGCGTTCGGCCTGCCCGGCCTGCACCTCAAGCCCAGCACGGACGTGCCGACCGGCCCCGCGTTCTCCCAGTCCCGCACGCTTCTCGCGAGCATGTCATGCGCCCTGTTCGAGCTCGACGCCTCCCGCAGCGACGCGACCTCGGCATCTCGCAGCTGTGGAAGGCCTGGAGGTCACCGCGCTCGACGGCACCACGATGGAGCTGTCAGCAACGACGTACTCGCTGACGTTTCGGCTCCCCGCGGACGGCCAGCCGCTGCTGCGATCGCGCGCACGTCCGCACCGCGACCCCCGCTCTATCCCTCTCCCCGCTACCTCGACGCGAACCCTCTGCTACCACTCGCCTGCCCTTCTCGCCCGTCATCCTCAACCTCGCCACCGCGCTTCTTCTCCATGACCTTTTCCGTCTCCTCCCGGCGCCCACCTGGCCTGGCGCGTCTAGAACAGCTCCAAATCAGTCCCCTTCTAGACAACCGCACCCTGCCCTTCGTCCGCTCATGCCCGTGAATCAGACGGCATGCGCACCCGGCGTCGCCGTGACACCGCCCCGCACGCGCAACGGCTCCCGACACCACTGCACGGCTCGTCGCCTTCACCGTCACCTCCCTCCTCGCAGCAGGTCGACCACCCTCATCCTCCTACCACCCTCCTACCACTAACTTACCCTCTCTCTAATCTCCTCCCTTTATCCGAGAGGCAATCGAAATCGCATTCCTCCACCTGAGCAGACCGTCCGCTCCCCGCCGCTCCCTGCCGGCCAGTCCCCCTAACTCGCCCGCCAAAACCTCGCACTCCTGCTCATCCACACATCACCGCCACCGCCGCCCCCCGCCGCACCCTCCAGCCTCGACCCCCCCTCATCCCCTTCACCACCATCCTCTCCCTCATCCTCTCCCACATCTCCGCCCACACCTTCTCCCCTGCGACACCTCCCCGCACCCCCTCTCCCCTCCCCCCATCCCCCCCCCCACCCCCCACCCACCCCCACCCCCACACCCCCCCACAACACCCCCCAACAGCTGCACATCTCGTGGCTCGATACCCGGCCAGAAGAGGCAGTGATCCAGGCGCGGGTGGAAGCCGACCAGGATTGCGACCCGCGCCGAACAGGTCAATGACACGGTCAACAAAATCTTGGACGCGCTCCGCAGCAACGGCTACGAACCGGTATTTCGCATCGAAGACGTCACGATCATCAGTGGCGGACCTGTTCCCGTCTGGAGTCCCGCACAGCCCGACCGACACCGCCGACGCCCGGGCAAAGGATCCCGGCGCCAGACTTGAGTCATCTAGGCCTCACGCGACCCGCGGCCTAGTCGAGATTGATGCGAACCCCGTCCATACTGTCCTGTATTAGGACTGGGAGCAGCTCTTGTTATCGCCTCGCGCCATTACCTGTATCTGACGACTGCTCGCGTTCGTCAGCTGGCAGCTATGGGCACGACGCGTCAGCCATCTGCCTACACGACCCTGAGACCGGCCAGTTCCGTCTCGGTTCCGTCGGACAGTGAAAAGACGCCAGAACTGGCGAGAAGCCATGAGAGGTGAAACAGCAGCTCAAACGGCATGGCGGGGGAGTAGCCACAGGTCACGGAAACAGGGGTGACTGAACAAGGCCCACAGGCCAGCTCGCCGTTTCGCTTTATGATACCCAGCGCTCCATGATGTACTGCGACCATCTATCCACTGGCAGTGGCTCAGTCGAGCTGGCGGCGCGGATATAGAATTCCGGCCCTGCCTTATTTTCCTTGTCGTTTAGCCAGGTCGGCTGTGCTCGGGGCGGACAGTCGATGCGAGCCACAGTACCCTGCTCAGTAAGGTCCAGTTTGAGATCCAGTATCGCCCAGACATCAAATCCAAGAGCGTTGATGATCTTCTGCTTCAGATTGAGTTGCCAGGTATCGGCGTTCGGATCCTCCGTCTCGAATGTGCCGAAGTCATCCTCGATGCCGACGACAGTCCCGTCATCCTTGACGCCCGCGAGCAGCGTCCCTCCCCACTGGCGTTCGGTTAGGGCTGAGCCGCGTGACCTGCTGATCCGGCGCGGGCCTGCCCGGGCGGCTTTGCCGATCACTGTTACGTAGGGTGATCGGTGGGATTTGCGGGCTGATGTCACGGTGCGTTGCCGGCCGGGCGTCTGAACGCGGCGGACCCGGGGTGGCTGCGGGCGGCGAGGGCTGCTGTGCGGGGTTCGCGGTGACACGCCGCGCCGGTTACGGGACGAATGCGGGCATATGCGGAAGCATCGGCGGTTCCTGTACCTGCCTCTTGCGAGGGGTCCGCCGATGCTTCCGGCTGCGACAGTACCCGGTGCCGCAGGCGGCGTCACGCCGCCTGATGCCGCCGCGCGGGATGGCCGGGAGCAGCGTGCGCCGCGGGACGCGGCGACGGGGCGGGCCGAGGTGATGGCGATGCCGGCGATCTGGAAGGACGCCGACGGCCGGCTGACCGGGCTGCCGGGTGCGGGCGGAGGGATCGTGGCGTGCGGGGCGCTGCCGGGCGCGGCGGCCCCCGGGCCGGCGTGGACGGCGGATCAGCTGGCGGCGGCCGGGATCGCCGGGGAGCCGCGACCGGTGCGGGAGGGGACGGGGCTGGGGCTCGCCTCGGCGGTGCTCACGCCAGCGTTGCTGGACGCGGCGCTGGCCGGGCTGCCGGGGCGGCGGTCGCGGAAGATCACGCCGCGGCTGGCGGTGCAGATCGAGCTGGCGCGGGCGCTGATGCCCGGCACGGCTGCGGGAACGCTGCGGACGCTGGCGCAGCGGCCCCGGGAAGCCGACCCGGTATATGACCTGCCGGCGTCGTCATCGCTGTCGGACGCGGACAGTTTCCTGGGGGTCCGGCCGCTGGTGAATCTGCTGGCCGGGCTGTGCGGGCAGGTCCGGGCCGTCCCGCTGCCCGGCGTCGCGGCGGTGTGCCTGCCTGCGGCCGGGACGCCGGGCGGGCAGCGGACGGCGGTCCGGCTGCGGCCGCTGGAGGGCGGGCCGTGGTCCGGCGGCCGCTGGCACGGACTGCGGGTGCTGGCCAAGGACGGCACCGTCCGCAACGTCGCCGACCCCAAGGGCAGCGACCGCAAGGGCACGGGCGGGCAGTCCCGCAACGCCGCGCACTTCGGCCGCCCGGCCAGCACCGGCGCGCCCGCTGACCCGCAGATCCGGATGGTAGAAGTCACTGACGTGTGGTGGCGCGGCGCGGTGGCCTGGGCGGCCGGCCCGTGCGGCACCGGGGAGACCACCCTGGCCGCCTGCCTCGAGCCGGCTTACGGGCCCGGTGACCTGGACCTGGCCGACCGCGGGTTCCCCAGCCGCGAGGCCATCGCCGCCAAGATCGAGGCTGGCAGGCACTTCGCCTGGCGGGTCTCCGCGGCGTGGAACCTGCGCCGCTCGGGACGGCCGCTGCCGGACGGCACCTGGAAAGCGGCGATCACCTGGCGCGGCTGCACCTATAAGGTCCGTGTCATCGAATACCATATCGACCAGGTCTTCGATGTCCCGCCGGGTCACCCGCTGCTGACCGCCCCGCCCGCAGGACCGTCCGTCCGCATCCTGGACGCCGCCGGCGGCGACGATGACGGGGACGGCGGGCTGTGCCTGCCGCCGGATGGCACGATCCGCGTGGAAGTATCCGAGACCGTCACCATCATCACCAGCCTGATGGACACCATCGCCTACCCGGCCCGCGACATCGCCGGGCTGTACGGCATGCGGTGGGCCAGCGAGCTGGTCTACCTGGAAGAAAAGCAGACCCTCGCCGGCGGGCAGCCCGTCACCGCGGCCACCCCGGCCGGGGCCTACCGGATGGCCGCCGCCACCGTCGCCGCCCACCAGGCGCTGCGGATCGCCGGCGCCTGGCATCGCCGCGGCGATCGGCGCCGAGCCCGCCCGGATCAGCGCCACCGCGCTGCGCTGCGCGGTCACCGCCAGCATCGGCGCCGGGCAAGGCGCCACCGCGAGCGCCCTGTCCGCGGCCATCGAGATCACCCGCCGCGACATCACCGCGCACCCGCTGCGGCTCGTCACCGCCTGGCGGCCCGGCCGCCACTACCCCCGCTTCACCATCAAGAAAGTCAGGCCCGCAAGAGCAACGACGTCGTGCCCGCCGCCACCCGGCTGCACCTGCTGCCCCTGCCCGCGACGCCAGGATCGCAGCAGCCGAACGCCCCGCCTGCCGCCTGACCCGCGCACGCTCTCCCAGTCCGGCACCCGCCGCGCCGGGACACCGGCATGCCTGGCACCGCCGTAGCCCGGCCCGGCCAGCGCCTTCCCGGACACCGCTCGCCGTCATCCCGGGCATCACACACCGATCTCACGCAACGTTACAGATCAGTCGACGCACAAGCCCGCCCCGCGCCGCGAGGGTAACCACGCAACGTCACCGAACCCCCGCGCACGCCAGGATGAACCCCCGCCAGACCCACTTCCTAACCGAACGCCAGTGCATGCCCTCCCTGGCTGTTGAGGAACGCGGCAATCGTCTTCAAAACCATCTTTTCCAAAGTGGCGTACTTGTTCTTATCCCTCGAGGCCACCTCTCGCTGAGCCTCTGTCAGATGGGAAGGCAGGCCACGAGGGAAGCGCATCGAGGCCTTGAACTCAACCTGAGGACCTTCTCCCTTGGCGATGACAGCGTAGATGTCCATGCCGCGACGGCGGATCCGGTTTAGCCGGTCGAGGACCTCCTGTGCGCTCGAGGGCCGGTCATCCGGAGAGGGAGCTACGAGGCTGGCGAGCAGGTCGTGAAACGCAGGCGGCAGGTCCACACGGCGCTCGCGCACGATTGCCGGGTCGCCGAATGCAAGCTCTCCTAGTGCGAGGGAAATGAGCACGCCACCCAGCGAGTACAGGTCAGAGCGCTGGTCAACGGGGCAACCGAGGCGCTCTTCCGGAGAGGCATAGCCCGCGGTGGTACTTGGACGTGGCCCGGCTTCACCGTCGAGCAGGACCGCTGCGTCGAAGTCCCCGAGCTTCACCTTCTGACGATCAGTGAGCCAGATGTTATGCGGTGCCACATCCCGGTGGATGACGCCTGCAGCGTGAACCTGCGCAAGCGCGCCGGCGAGCTCCCGGCCGTACCGGACGACCAAGGTCAGGTGGAATGAGTTCTCTTGCGCCGGCAGCACGCTCAATGCGCTCTGCGAGCGTCCCACCACTGAGATACTCGAAGACCAGATACTGGACCGGACCATCTACGTCATAATCATGGAACGCGACGATATGGTTGTGGTTCTTCACGCGACTGAGCAGATTGGCTTCGCGTTTCGTTCCGTCTGGATCAAGCGCTGATACATATGGCCTGACGACGGAGAGTGCAACCAACCGATCTCCGACCTTGACGTCCTCCGCGAGGTAAGTACACTTCCGGTCACCCTCACCCAGACGACGATAAATGCTGTATCGACCGGCGAAAAGCTGCCCCGGCTCTAGCTCGCCCTGTGCTTCGGCCCCGCCTTGAACCATCCCACCTCCCTGCATTGCGCCCCATCCTGCCACGATCCACTGTTAACGACCTGGTTATTTGGCGATGTGGAGGCAGCACTACGTGAGCACGGTTCGGCAACGCTTCATGAGCACTGCTATTACGTTCGCCGCTCTGCATGAGCCTTGATCAGCGGTCACCGTGAGTTGCGCAGTCGCGGCATCACGGACTGCACGGTGCGGCCGATTGGACGGATCGGATGGCACCGGGTACGCCTGCACTCTGGGCGATGGACCTACGTCGTACCGCTAACACGTCAGCAGGAGCCGATGGTGTGCGCCTCAAGGCGCTGGCATGAGCTGAGCGCGATGACCATCAATGGGAGCTTCCACTGCCTAGAGGGGTTCCGCAGACCGCGGGCGGCGGGGTCACTCCCATCGGCTGGTTCGTCCGGGCCCGGACCAGGGCCTCGCGGTCGCGTTCTCGGGCCGCAGCCCGGTCGTCTTCCCTGGTGCGCTGGCGTGTACCTGGTCCAGGCAGACCTCGACGGCCTTCCAGTCCAGCACGCGATTACCGCCGTCGACCCGCTGCCACAGGCCGATCGTGCATAGCTCGACGGCGGTAATCGTAGCCTCGATGGCCAGGCCGTCGAGATGCTCGAGGTAATCGTCGGGGACGAACCCGGGATGGCCGCGGGAGGCCGAGTGCGCGGTGGCCAGGATCTGCAGATCGTAGGCGGTCCGTGTCATTACGCGTTCCTGGCCGTCGAAAGTCTCGGTGGCATGCATGATGATGAAGCTGGAGCGTTCTGGATCCTCCGCGTTGTCCGCGGCCTCGTCGCTGGTCATCGGCTGGGGCGTGGCGATGGTAAGACTGCTCATGGCAGGCTCCCTTACTAACGATCCGGCCCGTGCCTGATTCTGCTCCTTGGCCTGATGGACGTGCTGCCCGACTGGGTTTCCGTAAGCGAACCGTCACAAGCCGCAACCTACGACGCTAAGTTAGTAATCACCAACGACACGCCTGTAGCCGCTCCTAGTCCGCTGCTCCTCTGACGATTAAGCTTCAAAGCCCGTAGCACAGATCACGCCCTGTTCCGTCTCTGTTCCGTGAGAGCAGAGAAGACGTTGAAAGATGACCATCGATGATCACCTGCTTCATGCCAGGCCAAGCGAATGATCGTCAACATGAGCGGTGCTCGGCTTGAGCCACGTCCGACAACTTCACGATCTTCGAGGGCACCTCGGAGATCCAGCGGCTGATCATCGGCCGCGCCGTCACCGGGCTCGACGTCCGATAGCCTTGACCTGCTGCAGTACGCTCACGCGCCGTTCAGTGCACGGTGCCGCTCATCCCGACGGACATGGCCAGGCCGACGACGACGATCAGGGCCATACCCAGGATCACCGCCGCCCAGCCGAGTATCAAGCCCGCGAGCGCCAGGCCAGCCCCCTGTTCTCCGGTACGCCTGATTTGGTGGCGGGCCACGTGGCCGAGCACGATCGCCGGGATGGTCGCCAGCGGCCCGATCACGAACTGCGCGATTCCGCAGGCGAGGCTCGCTATCGCGAGCCCGTTGGTCATGGCCACCGGGACCACCGGGGCCACCGGAGCCGCCCGCTCGACAGGCAGGTCGGTCACGAGCTGGTCCAGGTCGGCATAGGTGCGCGCGGAAAAGGCGTTCTCCAGGCGGCCGTCATACTCGTCCTTCGACAGCCGGCCTTCGGTGTAGGCCGTGTTGAGGAATTCCACCACGCGGTCGCGGTCCGCGTCGGCCGCCCGCATCTTCTCCCGTCCGCCACCGGCGGCGAACGCGCGGGTATGCCCGGCGGATTGGATCACCCCAGGCACGGTCGCTCGTCCTCCGCGCTCACGGTCCGCGATCCGCTGTGGCCTGTCGGCGAGCGGCGGGGCGCCGTTGTCATCCGTCTGCACCACCCCTTTCTTTGACGCTGCACCCGGGGCACTAGCGCGGCAAGTGCCGTTGGTCCCGGCGATAGTCCTGACAGATGACCGCGCACACGGTCGAAAGCCTGAGATGTCGCGGCCGACGCGACGTCACCGTCGGACGCGTGGGCGTTCCCCGAAGCAACGTAACCAGGTCAGCGGGTTGTCCGTCCGAGCAGCTTGTCGATGTCGCGGCGTTCACGCTTGGTTGGTCGGCCCGTGCCGCGCTCGCGGATGGCCACCGGGACGGCTGCCTCGCGCGGCGGAGGGGGCGGGCTATGGTCGATGTAGCACTCGGCGGCCACGGGCGCGCAGACTCGTTTGCTGATGACCTGCGTGACGACCACTATGCGTTCGCGTCCGTCCTGGCGGAGCCGGACCTCGTCACCGGCCCGGACCAGGTGCGCGGGTTTGATGCGTGCCCCGTTGACCCTGACGTGTCCGGCCCGGCAGGCACTGGAGGCGGCTGAGCGCGTCTTGGCCAGCCGCACCGACCAGATCCAGCTGTCCGCCCGCCCAGTCGGGTCATCCGTCACGTGAAAACTGTAATGCGGCTCGCACTCCGTCAGCCCGCGAACGGCGTGGTCGGCAGGTGGTCACCATTCCGCCGTCGGCCCGGGGCCGCAGCGCGGCCAGCACAGTTCCCAGCTGCCGTCGCGCGACCGTGCCGTCCTCGTCAGAACCTCTGACAGGGAATAAGGGCAAGGTCCGCTAGGCTTCGAGCCATTCAAGACGGCGAGGGAAGCTGCAAGTGCCCAGCGTCGCGGGCGCCGGCGCGCGTTGCGCTACGGCAGTCCACAGAAGTGGTGGTGATCGCATCAACGGTCAGCCTGAAGATCTCCCGGTCACCACCTACAAGCGTGCCGCGTACGAGGCCATCCGCGACATGATCGTCGAGCTGGAGATCCCGCCGGGCGCGAGGCTCGTTGAGAGTGACCTGGCCGCCCGCCTGAGGGTGTCAAAGACCCCGATCCGGGAGGCTATTGCGCTGCTGGAGGTGGGATCTTACGCTGGAGCTTGCCGTGGGACGTTACAAGCTGATCAGGGACGGTGACCCCGACGGCGCCGCGGCCCTGGTCCGGCGCTACCGCGACCAGATCGGCGTACTTAACAGCTCGCGCTTCAGCCATGAACTCGTCGCTCCGTACTTCCAGCCGGACTAAGCCCGCCACCCCTAGTCGCGCTGACCAGGGGGAGACCCGGCCGAGGCGGACTCCTGACCATCGCAGGGCGGTTTCAGGCCGGAGGCCAGGGCGCCTGGATCAGGCGCTCGATGTCTTCTCCGAACGGCCGGTCGCCATCGATCGGACCGACGATCACGGTCAGCCAGTCCAGCAGCGCCCGGCACCCAGGCGGCGGCGGGCGCTCGGAGAGCGCCGCCGCCATGTAGCCGGCTAGCAGCTCACATGCGGTGACCGCGCGGGCATGGCGCAACGCGGTACGGAGTTTCTCGGCGGCCTCCCAGGCGAACGACTGCACGTCCTCCTGGCCGCCGGATGTCTCGATCAGCCCTACCGCGGTTGCGGCGGCCAGCCGCCGCATGGCGTGGACCTCTCCGCCGGCGCGCTTGTGGACTGCCGTCAGGCCAGCCTGCGGGCCTGGCTCGCGGGCAAGCTGCGGGGGCAGTCCGGTGACTTTGGGATCCATCAGCCGGTGCAGGCGTGCCGCCGCCACCTCCGCCGCGTGGCACAACGCCGCCGTGAGCTGGTCGCAGTGCGCGGACAGGTCGATTCCGTGGAACCCGCCGGTACTGGTGAACTGGCCGTCGAGGTAGGCAGGGGAGTCGGTGATCCCGGTCAGGGCCCGGCCGGTGGCCGCCTCGAGCTGGGCGCCGGCCCGATGGACCTGGGTGAGCACCGGTCCGGCCACCCGGAACGACACCGGCGCTTGCAGGGACCGCGGCGACGGCTCGTCGCCCGTGGCCTCGCGGAGCCGTCTGAGCACCGCGGCCAGGAGGTCGTCACCACGCCCGCATGCGGCGCGGTAGGGGTCGCGCGGTGCCCGGACCACGACGATGGACAACGCCGCGGCCGCCTCCATCAGCGAGGCGAGCGCGGTGGCCTCGCCGAGGCGGAGCACGGACAGTCCGGTCGCGCCGGGCACACCTTGGATGAGGGCGATGCCCTCTTTCGGGCCGAGGCTGAACTCGGTCAGCCCGTGGCTGCTCAGCGCCTCGTCGGCGGGCATCAGGTCGCCACCGGGTCCGAGCACCTGGCCGATCCCGACGACAGGCCCGAAGGCGTGCGCGAGCTGGATGATCTCGCCCGCGGAGGCCGCGCCCGCGCGGGGCACGGCCGGCACGATGTCGTAGTTGAGGAAATCGGCGAGCCGCTGGCAGAGCCCGGCTGACACGGCGGCGTCGCCGGAAAGGAAGGTCAGCAGCCGGACGGTGGTGATCGCTCGGACATCGGGCGGGCTGAGCCACGGCGGACCGCCCGTGGCCCGAGCCAGCAGCAGGTTGCGCTGGTGGGAAAGCTGCTGCTGCTCGCTCAGGCGGACCGAGGAAAGCGCCCCCATTCCGGTGTTCACGCCATACACCGCCCGCCCGTCGTGCAGCGCATGCCGGGCCTCGTTGCAGCGCTGCTGCACCGCCGCGAGCAGGGCCGGGTCGATGCTGACGGCCTGGCCGGCGGCAACGGCCCGGATGCGGCCGAGATCCGTGTCACCGGCTTCGGTGATCGTCAGGGCCGGCATTATCAGCGGTACCTCAGCATCGTTCCGATGCCCTGCTGCTCGGCCCGGCGCAGGATGGCCAGGCCCACGGCGATGTCGAGGATGGCAAGTCCGCGGTGCCAGAGCAGGATCCGCTCGTCGTTTCGTTCCCGGCCGGACCGTCGGCCGGTGACGACCTGACCCAGCTCGGCGTGGAGCGACGCCGGTGAGAGGCGGCCCGTGTCTACGTGGCGGCGCAGCGCACCGAACCGTCCAGACTGCGCCTCCCGCCAGTCGTCCACCACCACCTTGTCCATCACGTCGAGCAGGTCAAGTTCCACGGCGCTGACCGTGCCGTAAGGGACGACGAAGGCACCGGGCTTGACCGATCCGGTGCGCAGCAACGGCTCGGGCTGGGTGAGCCGCGACGCCTCGACCAGGATGTCAGCCCCGTCGAAGGTCTCTTCGGCGGTGGCGGACACCCGGACACGGGTGCCGGTGACGGTCGCCAGTTGCTGTGCGAACGCCTCGCGGGACTCGGGACGGCGGCTGGTTATCCGGATCTCGTCCAGGTCGAACATCTCGTCGAGCAGCACGACGTTCCAGAACGCGGTACCGCGTGCCCCGACGTGGCCGAGCACCCTAGAGTCCGGCCGTGCCAGGTAGCGGGCGCCCACGGCGGTCATGGCGCCGGTCCGGCAGGCCGTGATCAGGGTGGCATCCATGACCGACAGCGGAACGCCCGTTCCCGGATCGTAAAGCGTCAGCAGCCCGAGCTCGCTGGGCAGCCCGGCCGCATAGTTGGCTACGAAGTCGCCGACTACCTTGACGCCGCTCACGCCGGGCGTGGGCAGGCCGGGTCCCGGCAGATGGCCGCGGAGCACGTTGAAATGACCGGCGCCGTTGTTGTCCGGGACAAGGTGCACCCTCGGCTCAACGACAGCGCGCCCGTCGCCGTGGGCGCGCACGGCGTCCTCGACGGCGGCGACGATCTCGGCATAGGAGAGGCCGAGCGAGTCTATGTCCGGCCCCGACAGGAAACGAAGCCACAGTCCGCCTGCCGTGGTCATCTCGGCGTTCACCTCCCTGCGGGCCGCTCTTCGTAACTTAGCGTCCGGGAGGCCATCGGCAGGCGCCGGGCAGCTCGCCGCCTAAGACCTTGCACACTCGGCCTAAGCCCTGAAGCGGCCTGCAAATAAGGCATTCGCACGATGTGTCTGGGCAGGTCTTAGCCATAATTTCGATTGTAGATACCCGATACCGCCGGACCGGCGAATGCCGGGCAGCGCGGCGGCCAGCCCGGCCGCGGCGCGGATAATCACGGGGTCCGCCAGGAGCTACACCATGATGCCGTACCAGTCCTACCAGATCTACCAGGCCGAACGAACCAAGACCGCCGCCGAGGTCCGGCGCGCCGACGAGCAGCTTGGCCACATGGCCGAGAGTGTGTCATGGCTATGGTGCCGCGCGACCCGGCCTATAGGCCTGCTTCGGGGTTCCAGCCAGCGCCCGGCCTGTTCCGCCCTGCTTGACGTATCGCGGTAAGGCCCGCAGCCTGAGCCGAGGGCGCCGGTGCCGCCGGGCCTCCTCCGGCGGCCCGGTCGGGGAGCCGAGCCCGAGCGTGACGGAGCCGCCGCCCGATGCGGACCGGCCGATGATCAGCGTCCCGCCGGACGCTTCGGCGATGCGGCGGGCGATGTCCAGGCCGAGACCGGTGGAGCCGCGGCTCGACTGGCCCCGGCGGGTGGCGTCGGCATCACCGAAGCCGGGCCCGTCGTCGGCGACGACCAGCCACGCGCCCCCCGCGGCGCGGCGGCTGAGCCGCACGGCGAAGGCGACGCCCTCGGGGGTGTGCGCGAAAACGTTCCCAAGCAGGATGTCCGCGCAGGTCGCCAGGTCCTCTGCGGCCACGAAGACCGGCACAGGGCCGGGGGCCACCTCGACCGTCATCCGGCGGTCCTGGTCTTCGGCGAGCGGCCACCAGAACGCGGCCCGTTCGGCGATCACCCGGGCCGCGTCGCATATCACCGGCGCTCCCCCACCCACCTCCCCTCCCCCCTTCCTTTGCCGCCGCGCTTCGCGAATGATCTCGCTGACGGTCCGCTCCACCGAGTCGACGTCGGCGAGCAACCGCTCCATCTCCGCACCGTTCCGCAGCGATTCGGCGTCGATCCGCAGCGCGGTCAGCGGGGTCCGCAGCCGGTGAGACAGGTCGGCGACGGTTTCGCGCTCGTGCGCGAGCAACTCGCCGATGCGGACCGCCAGCCGGTTGAGCCCGGCCCCCGCACGGCGCACCTCCGGCGGGCCGGCCACCGCCGCCCGGGCGGACAGATCCCCGGCGGCGAGGCGGTCGGAGGCCCGCGCGAGGGCGGCGAGCGGGCGGACCAGCGACCGGGCGAGCTGGTCGGCCACCAGGACGCTGAGCACCAGCAGGAGCAGGCCGACCCCGCCGAGCAGCAGCCAGGCCCTGGTCACCCCGTGGCGCAGCACCGATTCCGGCACAAAGGTGCGGATCACGGCGGTGCCGCCGGCCAGGCCCTGCACGGCCACCAGGACCTGCTCCCCGCCCGGCGCCTCGGCGGAGAAGCTGCGGCCGTTGCGGGCCAGCTGGACTGCCGGCGAGACGGGCGCAGGCTGGCCGAGTTCGGTGCCCGACGGCAAGAAGATCGTGACCGGGGTGTCGGTCTCCGCATTCATCTGATCCACGGTGAGCTGCAGGCTGCTGGTCTCCAGCGTGGTGACCAGCGGGGCCATCGACTGGGTCTGCGCGGTGGCGGCGCTGATCGCCCGGTCGGCCGCCAGCGTGCGCAGCACCAGCGCGAGCGGGACCAGGAAGGAGACCAGGACCAAGGAGCTGGTGGCCACCACGAGCAGGCTGATGCGCAGTCTCATGGCGGCGGGCTGAGCTTAATCCCGACCCCGCGGACCGTGTGCAGGTAGCGCGGATGCTGTGCGGTTTCGCCCAGCTTCCTGCGGAGCCACGACACGTGGACGTCCACGGTCTTGTCCGCGCCGCCGTAGGGCAGCCGCCAGACATGGGTGAGCAGGTCCCGGCGGGTCACCACCTGGCCGGCCCGGAGCGCCAGGTAATGCAGCAGGTCGAATTCGCGGCGGCTGAGGTCGAGCGGCGCGTCGTCCAGGGTGGCCTCGTGCCCGTCCGGGTCCAGCCGCAGGCCGCCGACGGTGAGCAGGCCGGTGGTGGCCGGGTCGCCGGGGGCCGCCCGGCGTAGTACGGCGCGGATCCTGGCTTCGATCTGGCCCGGGCCGAACGGCTTGACCACGTAGTCATCCGCGCCGGCGTCGAGCACCCGGATGATCTCGGCCTCGTCATCGCGGGCGGTGATGACCACGACGGGAACGGAACTGACGGCTCGCATCATCCGCAGCGCCTCGTACCCGCTGACGTCGGGCAGCCCGAGGTCGAGCAGGATCAGGTCCGGCGGCGACGCCAGCAGATGCTGCAGCGCGGTCATAGCGGTGGCCATGCTCGTCACCGCGTGCCCGCGTTCGGCCAGGGTCCGGATCAGGGCACTGCGGATGGCGGCGTCGTCTTCCACGAGGAGCAGCTGTGCCACACCAGTGAAGGTAGCGGTATCGACGCTTACCCGCAGGTAGATCCCACATCAGCGGTCCTGTTCGGGGCCTGCGGGGCGGCTTTCTTAGGGCGGTCTTTGCCTGCCCTTAAGGTGGGATCGGTGACCCTCGGCAGGGTGCACATGCGCATCCTGGTGGGCGTCGGCGCCTGGCTGCTCGGCGCCGGTACCGCCACTGCTGGCAGCCTGCTGGCCGTATCCCTGCTCGGCCAGGGCATCGCTGACGGCCCGGGCCAGCAGCTGACCACGGCCGCCGTCAAAAGCGCCCTGGCCCGTGAGGCCCAGGAGGGCAGTCCGGCCGACTTCCTGACCACGCCCCCTCCCGTGCCCACGTCGTCCGTGACCCGGCCCGCCGCGAGCCGTCCCTCCGTGACCCAGCCGGCCCTGGCCGCGCCGTCGGTTACGCCGTCGGCCACGCCCGCCGTTTCCCAGACATCCGCCTCGCCGAGCCCACCAGCGGCCGGCGGCACCGTGCTCACGTCGCAGGGCGGAACCGTGCTGGCTGAATGCCGCTCCGCAGGTGCGTACCTGGTGTCGTGGAGCCCGACTCAGGGCTACGAGGCTACCGGCGTGATCCGCGGGCCAGCCGCTACCGCGCGAGTGATCTTCGAGTCCGACGCGAACTCGGTGACCATGGTGGTGTCCTGCCCGGACGGCGCGGCCGGATCGCCTGTCGCCTCTTCCTATATCCACGCCGACGGCGGCGGCACCGACGAGTGAGGCGCCAGCCCGGGCTCACCGGTGTTTGCCGGCCTGCTCCTCGATGAGCAGGGCCAGGGTGGGGCAGGCCTGGGCGGCCCGCCTGGCGTGGTTCAGCAGCGAGCGCGGGACCACCGGCGAGGCGACGATCGGGTAGCCCCATCGGTCTAGCTCGATGACCTCGGGCAGCAGTTCGGCACACATGCCGTGGCCGGTGCAGGCGATCGGGTTGACGCGCAGCGTGAAGGTCAATGCCAGTCCCAGTCCCTTTCCTGGTCGCCGGGCACCGGCAGTAGCGGCGGTCGGCGGACGCCTTCGCAGGCGCCCTGCCACTGATGCCACTGCGCGTCCGCCGGGAACGCCGTGAGCAGGCTGCGCACCAGCTGCGTGGCCCCGTCGGGGTGCCGGCAAGCGCCACGGCCCTCGATGAGCGGGATCAGCGCGGCGATGTCGTCGATGCCCCGCTCCCGGCCGCCGGAGTAGGCCAGGGCGGCTAGCGCGTCGGCCAGCGCGGGCAGGCCGAACAGGCACGGGCCGCACTGCCCGGCGCTCTCCTCGGCCAGGTAACGGACCACGCGGGCGGTCTCCGCGATCGGGCAGGCGCTGGCCGGCAGCGCGATCACGATGCCCGCGCCCAGCGCGCCGCCCGCCTTCTTCAGGCCCGCGTGGGTCATCGGCACGGTCCAGGCCGCCTCCAGGGGCAGCCAGGCACCGAAATAGCCGCCCACCAGGAGCGCCTGCAAGCGCTCGGCAGCGCCGCCGGCCAGCATGACCACCTGCCCGGCGGGCATGCCCATCTCGATCTCGTAGACGCCGGGTCGGGCGACCGCGCCGCTCACGGTCACGAGCATCGACCCGGGGGCCGACGGCAGTCCGGCGCCGCGGAACCACCGGTCGCCGCGCCGGGCGATCAGCGCCAGGTGGGCCAGGGTCTCGACGTTGTGCACCAGCGTGGGCTTGCCGTTCACGCCACGTTCGTGCGATCGGGGCGGGGAGAAGGTCGGCTTGGCCGGGCCGCCGTTCAGGTACTGCACGATCGAGGACTGCTCGCTGGACACGTACCGGCCGGGGATACCAGCCACCTGGATCGGCACCGGATCCAGGCCGGCCGCCTGCCGTTCTTCCAGCGCGCGGTCCAGGTGGTCAAGCAGCGCGCCTGCTGTTCCGTGCACGCACAGGAATGCCTCGTCGGCGCCGACCGCCTGCGCCGCCAGCGTGATCCCGTCCAGGACCAGGTGCGGAAGCCTGGCCAGCAGCAGCCGGTCCTTGCGGCTGGCGGGCTCGCCCTCGGCGCCGTTGGCGACAACCGCCTTGCGGCCTCCGCCGGCGGCGACCGAGCGCATCTTGCGCCCGGTGGGAAAGCCGGCGCCGCCGCGCCCGGTCAGGCCGGCCGCCTCCACGATATCGATGAGCCGTTCGGGACGCCGGCCCCGGGAACGGCCGCGAGACAGGTCGGAAACTGGTAGCGGTCCGTAGTGACGCTCATGCTCCCGGAGTCCCGCCATGCGTGCGGCGCCGCTACCCGCGAGCAGGCGCGGCAGGCGCACCCGCGGTGACCACGGGATCGCGGGCACCCGGGCGATCGCCGTCATGGGCCGGGTCGCGATCGCGGTCATGGGCTGGGTCGGGGTCACTGGGCCGGCCCGAGCCGTGCCGCGGTGACCAGCCGCCAGGTGGTGGTGGCCAGCACGGCCAGGACGCAGACCATGCTCAGCACCAACACCCAGGTGGTACTCCGGTCAGTGCCGATGCCCAGGCCATGGGCCACCGCGACGGGCCAGCAGGCATAGGCCAGCCAGTGCACCCGGCGCCATGATCTGTGCCCTAGCCGCTTGCGGACCAGGCTGGTCGCCACCAGGGCCAGGAGCAGGTCGAGCGCGACCGCGCCGAGGCTCAGCCAAGCCGCCTTGTAGGCCGAGGCGAACGGGACGAAGGCGGCGGTCAGCGGGATGGACGTATAGGTGTCGAGCACCGTGGTGCCCACGTGCAGGGCGAGGAACGCCAGCACCAGCAGCGAGACGTTGCGGTGCAGGCCCTGGGTCAGGAACCGGGGCCAGTTCCCGCTGGCGAACCGGCCCGCGGTGAGGATCCCGAGCAGCACGCTGACGGTCAGCAGCAGCAGGGTCATCAGGCCGGTCGCCCGCGTGGCGTACCACAAGCCCGGTCCGTGAAAGTCCAAGCTCATCTCGTTCGGTCCTCTTGTTCTCTAAAGCCTTCGGTCCGTCGGCAGGCCAGCCGGCGACGGTGACGACCGTGCCATCGTGGCGGACCAGGCGCGCGGGCAGGCGGAGCCCGTCCAGCCAGCCGATCGCCCGCTCGGCGCGCAGGATGGCGGCGGTGCTCGCGATATTCGCGTCGACGCAGCTCGCGGCCGCGACGCTCGCCGTCCGCCAGCACGAGCGGGCCGGCTGCCCGGTGGACGGGTCGATGATGTGGTGCAGGTCGGTGCCGCCGCGTCGCCAGGCGCGACCCAGGGGGCTCGACGTGGCAAGGCCGCCGTCGTTGATCATGACTACCTGGCGGGGCTCGATGCTGGCGGTGCTGGCGTCGAAGCCCGCGTCGTCGGCGATCCCAACCCGCCAGCCTCCGTCCGGCGGGTCACCGGCCACCCTGAGGTCACCGCCCAGGTTGACCAGGACGCCGCCGCCCGTGGCGGCCGCGATGGCGGCGGCCGCCCGGTCAGCGGCCAGCGCCTTGGCGGTGGCTCCCAGGTCAAGCCAGACCCCGGCGGGAATGCGCACCTCTAGCCGCTCTAGGTCGAGACGGACCCTGCGCCAGCCGCCGGCGGGCATCGGCGGCTGACGCAGGGGGCCCGCATGCCGGCGGGCCTGAGCGAAGTCCCGGTCGTAACCGAGCCTGACCAGGCTCTGCCCGCAGGTGGGATCCACGTCCCCGTCGGTGACTTCGGCCGCCTCCAGGGCGACGGCCAGCGCTTCCGCGAAGAGCGGGCTGACCGGGACCGGGTGGCCGTGGGCGTGGTTGACCCGGCTGAGCTCGGAATCGGCGCGGAACCGCGAGCAGGCCACGTCCACCGCGTCCAGCTCGGCGGCGAGCAAGTCGCGGGCCAAGGCCAGCGCGTCCGGGTCGGCGACCAGCACGGTGGCGAAGGTGCCAAGGGCCGGGAACGTGCGCGCCGCGATCGTCGTGGTCGCCGGCGGCATCAGCCTCCCCCGTGCGATGCGCTGGAGACGGTTGGCGTCGGGGCCGGGGCGGAGCTTGTCGACGGGGCTGGCGCCGGAGCCGTGCTCGGCGGGGCCGGCTTGGCCGACTTGGACGGAGCTGGAGCGGCCTTCTGGCCGGCCTGGGCGGCGGCCTGGGGAGCGGGCGCGGCGGCCTGGGCGCTGGCGGACGCGGTCGCCCGCACCCGCTTGGGGTGGGCCTTTCCGGGCGAGGAACTGGACGGGGCCGGGGCTGAGGGAGATGTCTTCGCGGCGGACGCCGCCGTGGTGTCGCTGGCCACCGTATGAGCCGGGGCGGTGCGGGCGAACAAGGTCGCGAAGCCGACCGCGGTGACCGCACTCAGCTGGGTAGCCCGCCACGTCAAGCGGGAAAGGCGGCGCAGGCCCGCCGTGCGCGCGGCGCCCGGCTGCTCCTCGGGGAACTCATATGTGTCACGCATGACTGGTGATCACAGCAGGGCGTGAGTTAAGAGTTCGTGAAGAACGGCTCAAGAGCTAGTTGCCGCGGCGGATCCCTTGGGCCGCCGCCGGCTCGGGCCGCGGGCCGGTGCTTGGCTCAGCGGCCGGTCCACACCGGCGGCCGCTTGTCGCGGAACGCCGCGGGTCCTTCCTGCGCGTCCGCGCTGCGGTAGACGGGCGCCCAGATCCGCTCGGCCTCGTCGAAGACATCGGGCCTGGACAGGTAGGCGGTGCGTTTGGAGGCCAGCACGGACAGCGGGGCGTTCGCGGCGATCCGCTCGGCCAGCTGCTGCGCTCGCGAACACAGGTCCGCGAGCGGCACCACCTCGTTGACCAGGCCGATCTCGTACCCGCGCTGCGCGCTGATCGGGTCGCCGGTGAGCAGAATCTGCAGCGCGATCCGGGGCGGGATGAGCCAGGACAGCGGCGCGGCCCACGGGGCGCCGCGGCCCACCTTCACCTCGCTGATCGCGAACGTCGCGGTATCCGCGGCGATGCACAGGTCACAGCACTGGGCGAGCAGGAATCCGCCGGCCCACGCGACGCCGTTCACCGCCGCGATCGTCGGCTTGGCGACCTCGATGTTGCGGCCGAACTGGGGGACGAAGTCCGGCGGCGGCACGGTCAGGGCCGTCTCGGCCATCTCCTTCAGGTCCCCGCCGGCGCAAAACGCTTTCTCCCCGGCACCGGTGAGCACCAGGACCTTAGCGGTGTCGTCGTCGTTGAAGCGCCGGACCCCGGCGTACAGGCCCGTCCGCACGGCCGCGTTGAGCGCGTTGCGGGCTTCCGGCCGCTCGATGGTGAGCCAGGCGACGCCGTTGGCCACCTGGTAGCTGACCGCGTCCGACATGCACCACTCCATCCTGGCAGCGCTTCACAGCGGCGAGGCGGGCTCGTATAGTAGCACATTAGTGAACCGTCAATCACTAGTGCTCCCGCGGAGGCGCCGTGGACCTCGATGTGACAAGCCTGCATCAGCGGCGAGCCGTGCACCGGTGGGAGCGGATGAGCGTCGGTGACCTTATCGAGCGGGTGACCTGGAGCCGGCCGGACAAGCCGGCCATCGTGGGCCGCCCGGGTGCCTACGCCGACGAGCGACTAGCGGCGCTGACCTACCGGCAGGCCGACGAGGCGGCGAATCAGGTGGCGCACGCGCTGCTGGCCAGCGGGCTGGAACGCGGCGACGTGGTGCTGCTGTTCTGCGAGAACTCGGTCGAGGCCTACCTGGCCAAGATCGGCATCGCCAAGGCCGGCCTGGTGGCCGCGCCACTGAACCCCATGATGGCTCCGGACCTGGTGGCCGCGATGATCGATCTGGTCCAGCCGAAGCTGGCCATCGTGGACGCCGAACTGTGGCCCAAGGCCGCCGAACCGTTCGCCGCGAAGGGCCTGCGGGCCGCGGTCACGATCGCCATCGGCGGACCGCCGGCCCCGGGCAGCGTGTCGTTCACCGAGTTCATCGCGGACTCCGAGACCAGCGAGCCGGACGTTGAGATCCACGCCGACGATATCTGGGAGATCTTGTTCACCTCGGGCACCACGGCACTGCCGAAAGGGGTGATGATCTCGCATGCGTGCAGCTACGCGGCCGGATTCGGGTTCGCGCTCTCGCTGACCCGCGGGCTCCGGCTCGAGTCCGACCTGAAGCTGGGCACCTACCTGCCGCTGATCTACCATGTAGGTGATCAGCCATTCACTTACTCCGTGTTCCTGTGCGGTGGCACGCTGGTGCTCGGCCGCCGCCCGAACCCCGAGCACATCGCCGAGATGATCGCCGTCGAGCAGGTGACCGCGTTGTGGGCCGGCTCGCCGGCCATGGTGCGGGCCGCTGGACGCGGCGCTGACCGCGCGGCCGGACCTGGACGCGCACAGCCTGACCGTCATCGTCTACGGCTGGGCCGCGCTGCCCCCGGCCACGCTGGCCTCGATGAAACGGCGCTGCGGAGATGACCTATGCGCATTCGAGATCTTCGGCCAGACCGAGTCGATCTCCTGCCACCGGTTCTGGCCCGACGAGTGGCCGGAGCTCTACGCGGCCACGGCGCCTCAGCAGAACTACGTCGGGGTGCCAAGCCCGATCCTGGCTTCGACGGTCCTTGACCCAGATGGCGGTGACCTGGCCAGCCAGCCCGGCGTGGCGGGCGAGGCCGTGTACCGGTCCCCGGCGGTGATGGCGGGCTACTACCGGGACGAGGCGGCCACGCGGCACGCGTTCCGGTACGGCTGGTTCCACTCCGGGGACAGCTGCGCCTACGACGACGCCGGCCTGCGGGCCAGCCTGGCCGGCTATGAGACCCCCAAGTCGGTGGTGTTCGCCGCTAACCTGCCCGAAACCGTGGGCGGCAAGGTGCTCAAGTACAAGCTGCGCGCCGAGCACGCCGGGCACTATCGCCCACTCGGCTAGTTCTTTTCTGTGAGGGCCACCGCCGCGCGCCGGCGGGAGGCACGACCTGACATGCTGGTGGCGTGAAGGATGTGCCGACGCAGCCCCAGGGGCGCATAACGCGCCTGCTGAAGGCCGCCGAACGGCGGAACGTCCCGCTGCTGACGATCGTCGTCACGGTCGCGATAGTGGCGGCCACGTACCTGGCCGGGAAGCTGATCTACCGGCTGCGGGACATCGTGGTCCTGCTGCTGGTGGCGGGGTTCGTCGCGGTGCTGCTCAACCCGATCGTGAACCTCGTGCAGCGGCGGCTGGTCCCGCGGCGGGGCGGTGCCGTGGCGATCGTCACCTTGTGGGCGTTGCTGGTGTTCATCGGCCTGGCCCTGGCGTTCGGCTACCCGCTGGTCAACGCGATCACTCACCTGGCCGACCAGCTGCCTACCTATGTCGCCAACGCGGAGCACGGCAAGGGCTGGATCGGCCATCTCGCGAGCAAGTACCACATACAGAATTGGGTGCAGCGGAACGCGCCCAAGCTGGTGACCTACGGCCAGGCGCTCGGCAAGCCGGCCCTGACCATCGGCGCAGGCGCACTTTCCCTGGTCATCGAGCTCGTCACGATCTTCATCCTGGTCCTGCTCCTGCTCCTCGAGGGCCCGAAAATGCGGCGCTGGATCCTCGGCCAGATGACTCCGCGCCGGGCCGCCACAGTCACCCGGATAGCCGCCGACATGAACCGGACGGTCACCGGGTACATGCTGGGCAACCTGCTGACCTCGCTCATCGCCGGGATCGTGGTGTTCGTGACCCTGATGATCCTCGGCGTGCCTTACCCGCTCCTGTGGGGGCTGTGGGTCGCCCTGGTGGACTTCCTGCCCATGATCGGCGGGGCGCTGGCCGGCATCCCCACCGTGCTGTTCGCCTTCACCCACTCCCTCACCGCGGGCATCGTCACCGCGGTCGTCTTCATCGTCTACACCCAGGTCGAGAACCACATCCTGAACCCGGTGGTCATGAGCAAGACGGTGCGGATCAGTCCGCTGCTCGTCCTGATCGCGGTCCTGGTCGGCGCCTCGCTCGGCAGCCTGGTCGACGGCCTGTTCGGCGGCTTCGTCGCGGCCCTGCTGGCCATCCCCCTGGCCGGCGCGCTCCAGGTGCTGGTCAAGGAGCTCTGGCAGGCCACCGCCCCGCCGCCACCCGAACCGGAAGATTCGGTGAACCCGCCGGGTGAGCTCTTCCCAGTTTCACCCGATACGCGGGAGCATGGCTCTTAAGCCGCCGCGCGAATCCGCAGCTAGCGTCTTAGGAGGACCGGACATGGCACAACCGTCAGTCCTGGGGATCGTGCTCGCCGGGGGCGCCGGAACGCGCCTCAGCCCGCTGACCGCAGACCGGGCCAAACCCGCCGTCCCGTTCGGCGGTCTCTACCGGCTGATCGACTTCGCGCTGTCCAACCTGGCCAACGGCGGCGTCCGCAAGATATGCGTACTGACCCAGTACAAGAGCCACAGCCTGGACCGGCATATCTCGACCACGTGGCGGATGAGCGCCCTGCTCGGCAACTACGTGACGCCGGTCCCGGCCCAGCAGCGGCTCGGCCCGCACTGGTATACCGGCTCCGCGGACGCGATCTACCAGTCGATGAACCTGATCAACGACGAGCGGCCGGACATCGTGATGGTCGTCGGCGCCGATCACGTATATCGGATGGACCCGCAGCAGATGATCGACCACCACGTGACCCACGGGGCCGGGGTGACCGTGGCGGCCATCCCGGTGCCGCGGGACGAGGCCTCCGCGTTCGGCATCGTCCACGTCGCCAAGGACGGCCGGACGGTGAACGAGTTCCTGGAGAAGCCCGTCGACCCGCCGCCCATGCCCGGCAACCCGGAGATGTCCTACGCGTCGATGGGTAACTACGTGTTCGACACCAACGTGCTCGTGGACGCGCTGCGCAAGGACGCCGACGACGACTCGAGCCGGCACGACATCGGCGGCAACATCATCCCGATGCTGGTGCGGGACGGCTGCGCGCAGGCGTATGACTTCGCGCTCAACGAGGTGCCGGGCGCGTCCCCGCAGGATGTCGGCTACTGGCGTGATGTCGGCTCGCTTGACTCCTACTTCGACGCGCACATGGACCTGTGGGCAGTGACACCGGTGTTCAACCTGTACAACGACCGGTGGCCCATCCTCACCAACATTCCGTCGCTGCCGCCGGCCAAGTTCGTGCATGAGGCGGGGGACCGGGTGGGGCGCGCGGTTGACAGCCTGGTCAGCAACGGCGTCATCGTCTCCGGCGGCCTGGTCCGCCAGTCGGTGCTCTCGCCCGGGGTGCGGGTGAACAGCTGGGCCACCGTCGAGCGGTCGGTGCTACTGCACAGCACCAAAATCGGCCGGCACGCCGTGGTCAAGAACGCGATCATCGACAAGAACGTCATCGTGCCGGAGTGGGCGCAGGTCGGCGTGGACAAGGAACATGACCGGGCGCGTGGCTTCGTGGTCTCGGCCGGCGGCATCACCGTGGTGGGCAAGGGGCAGGAGGTCGTGCCGTGACGGACAAGCTACGGGTTGCGCTGCTGACCCGCGAGTACCCGCCCGAAGTGTACGGCGGCGCGGGGGTGCACGTCACCTACCTGGCGCGCGAACTGGCGCCGCTGGTGGATCTCACCGTGCACTGCCAGGGCGCCGACCGCCCCAACGCCGTCGCGCACCGGCCCTGGGAACTGCTGGCTGACGCCAACCAGGCGCTGCAGGTGGTATCCACCGACCTGTCGATGGCTGCCGCCGTCGGGTCCGCGCAGCTGGTCCACTCGCACACCTGGTACGCGAACCTGGCCGGCCACCTGGCGGCCATGCTCTACGGCATCCCGCACGTGGTTACCATGCACTCCCTCGAGTCCCTGCGGCCGTGGAAGGCCGAACAGCTGGGCGGCGGGTACGCGGTTTCTTCCTGGTGCGAGCGGGTGGCGGCGACCTCGGCCGCCGCCGTGGTGGCGGTGTCGGAGGGCATGCGGTCCGACATCATGACCGCTTACCCCGAAATTTCTCCCGAACGGATCCGGGTGATACGCAACGGCATAGACACCAGCGAATACCGACCGGACCCGAATACCGACGTGCTAGACCGTTACGGAATCGACAAGAGCCGTCCTTACGTAATCTTCGTCGGCCGGATTACTAGGCAGAAAGGCCTGCCGGTACTGCTACGTGCGGCCTCGGAGCTCATCCCCGACGCCCAGCTTGTCCTGTGCGCCGGGCAGGCCGACACGCCAGAGCAGCAGGCCGAGGTGACCGAGCTGGTGGCGGGCCTGCGTGCCACCAGGTCCGGCATTTTCTGGATCCCCGAGATGCTGCCCAAGCCCGAGGTCATCCAGCTGCTCACGCACGCGACGGTGTTCGCCTGCCCGTCGGTGTACGAGCCGCTCGGCATCGTGAACCTGGAGGCCATGGCGTGCGGGACCGCGGTGGTGGGCTCCCGCACCGGCGGGATTCCCGAGGTGGTCGCCGACGGCGAGACGGGGCTGCTGGTGCCGCCTGGCGAGCCGGAAGCGCTCGCAGTCGCCCTGAACGCCCTGCTGGGTGACCCCGACCGGGCCCAGGCCATGGGCCAGGCGGGCCGCAAGCGCGCGGTGGCGGAATTCGGCTGGCCCGCCATTGCCGCCCAGACCGCCGAACTCTATGCAGAATTGGCCCACTCGGGATTAAAGCGTCTTTCTTCGCTCGGGTTTGTCTAACCGGGTATAAATCGCCGTCCTCCGCTCCTCACGGGTGAACCTGGTGTAAACCAGTTCCGATGCTGACGCGTCATCCATGGGGGCCAGGGGACCAGCGATGCTTGAGAGGCAACTGATAATGCAGAGATCACGTCGTCTCGCGGCCTGCGCCGCGACTGGCCTGCTCACGATGGGCGCAATCACCGCGAGTATGGCCGTGGCCCACGCGAACGTGGCCGGTTTTTGCGATGCGTCTGGCGCGAAGGCGACGTGCACCGACACGCAGACGATGGTCACGCCCAGCTCGGTTACGGTCGGCGTGACCGCAAGCCCCAATCAGAGCGCGACGGTGACCTGGACGGCCACCTGCACGCTCAGTGGCCAGACCGCGAAAACCTCGGGCGGTTCGGACTCCCAGACCCCGGTTACCGACGCCATCGTGCTGCCCTTTACCGCCCCGGACCAGTGCACGGTAGCGGCGACGGTGACCCTTGCCAATTCCGTTAGCGGTGATCACCTCAGCGTCGCCATGACCTACACGACAGGGTCCACTGCCTCGCCGTCCGCCTCGGCCTCCTCGTCCGCTCCGGCTCCGGCGTCCGGGCACGTGGTCCAGGGCTACGCCGGCAAGTGCGTCGATGATGCGCGCAACAGCTCCGCCAACCGGGCCAAGGTCCAGATCTGGACCTGTAACTCTTTCGATAAGGCCCAGCTGTGGACCTACCGCAACGGCGAGCTGGTCCACAACGGCATGTGCGCCAACGACCAGCGCTCCGGCGGTAACGGCAGCAAGGTGATCCTCTACACCTGCAACGGCGGCTCGAACGAGCTGTGGACGCACCTGTCGAACGGCGAGTACGTGCTGAAGGCCAACGGCGGCAAGTACTGCCTGGACGACCCGGCCAACTCGACGCACAACGGTACCCAGCTCATCGTCTACACCTGCAAGAACAGTGCCAACCAGCGCTGGTCCAAGCCGTAGCCTGCCGCGCTCGCCACAGCGGGATCATGGTTGAGCGGGCCGGGCGCCTGCTGTCGGTCAACGTAGGGCTGCCGCAGGATGTGACGTGGCACGGGCGGACGGTGCACACCGCGGTCTGGAAACAGCCGGTTGACGGCTCGCGCCAGGTGCGGCGGCTGAATATCGACGGTGACGGGCAGGGCGATCTGGCTGGGCACGGCGGCGAGCACCGTGCGGTGTTCGTGTATCAGATCGAGTCCTACCGGTACTGGCAGGAGCAACTGGGCCGCGACGACTTCAGCTACGGCCAGTTCGGCGAGAACTTCACGATCAGCGGCCTGGCCGATGACCAGGTGTGCATCGGTGATCGCTACCAGATCGGCGAGGCGCTGTTCGAGGTGACCCAGCCGCGGGTGACGTGTTACCGGGTGGGGATCCGGATGAACGAGGCGCGCATGCCCGCCCTGCTGGTCTCCCATCACCGGCCCGGGTTCTACTTCAGGGTGCTCCGCGAGGGCGCCGTGCAGGCCGGGGACGAGATCGTCCAGGTGGCCGCCGGGCCGGAGGCCATGACCGTGGCCGAGATCGACGGCCTGCTCTACCTGCCCGGGCACCCCCGCGAGCGGGTGCTGAGCGCGCTGCGTATTGCCGCGCTTCCCGGCGGCTGGAAGGCCTCGTTCCTGGCCCTGACGGACCAGGCCGACGCGCCCGGCGGCGCTGCGGGCAACGCTGGGCTGACGGCGGTGAGCCCGCCGCCAGCCTGGCCTGGCTTCCGCTCGCTCGCCGTCACCTCGGTGGACCGGGAGAGCGACTCGGTGGTCTCGGTACACCTGGCCGATCCGGCCGGAACCGCCCTGCCGCCGCCCTTGCCCGGGCAGTTCCTGACTCTGCGGCTGAACACCGCTCCCGGCTCCCAGCCGCTGCTACGCAGCTACTCGCTGTCCGGCGCCCCGGACGCCGGTTCCTATCGGATCAGCGTCAAGCGCGAGGCGCACGGCGCCGGCAGCCAGTTCATCCACGCCCGGGTGCGGCCGGGTGATCTGCTAGCGGTGGCCGCGCCCCGCGGCACCTTCGTGCTCCAGCCCGGGGACCGACCAGTCCTGCTGATCAGCGCGGGTGTCGGGGCGACCCCGGTCCTGGCCATGCTGCACGCCCTGGCGGCGGGCCCTTCCGGTCGCGACGTCTGGTGGCTGCACGGCGCTCGCAACCGGGCCGGGGAGCCGTTCGCCGAGGAGTCGCGGTCCCTGCTGGACACGCTGGCCCGCGGGCACCGGTACGTCTGCTTTAGCCGTCCGGCCCCCGACGAGGTTCCAGGGCGTGACTATCAGACGGCGGGCCGGCTGTCGGCCTCCGTGCTGGCCGGACTCGGCCTGCCTCCTGGCGCCGACGCCTACATCTGCGGTCCGGCCGCGTTCATGGCCGAGATGTCTGCCGCCCTGGTTGAGCTCGGTGTCGACAAGGCCCGCGTACACACCGAGATCTTCGGCGCCGCGCCCGCCAGCACGCCCGGCATCGCGGCCGCAAGCACCCGGCCACCTCACCGGCCCGCCGGCCCGCCCGGCGACGGCCCGGAGGTCGCGTTCGCGCGCAGTGGCCTGACCGTCCGCTGGGGCGGCGGTTATGGCAGCCTGCTCGACCTCGCGGAAGCCTGCGACGTGCCGGTCCGCTGGTCCTGCCGTACCGGTGTCTGCCACACCTGCGAGACAGACCTGCTGTCAGGAACGGTCAGCTACGACCCCGACCCCGTAGATGAGCCCGCCTCAGGAAGCACCCTGATCTGCTGCTCCCAGCCATCCGCCGACCTGGTCCTGGACCTATGACAGCATGTCGGCATGAAGGTGCTGCGCACTCCCGAGGACCGTTTCGCCGACCTGCCTGATTTCGGCTATCCGCCGCGGTATGCCGAGGTCGACGGGCTCCGGCTGGCTTACGTGGAGACCGGGCCGAACGACGGCGAGCCGGTCCTGCTGCTGCACGGGGAGCCGAGCTGGTCGTTCCTGTACCGCAAGGTCATGCCGGTGCTCGCGGACGCCGGGCTGCATGCCATCGCCGCGGACCTGGTCGGGTTCGGCCGCTCCGACAAACCGGCCGAGATCGGTGATCACAGCTTCGCGCGGCACGTGGAGTGGATCCGCGCGCTCGCGTTCGACCGGCTTGACCTGCGCGGGCTGACCGTAGTCGGGCAGGACTGGGGCGGCCTGATCGGGCTGCGCCTGGTGGCCGGGCATCCGGACCGGTTCGCCCGGGTGGTGGCGGCTAATACCGGGCTGCCCACCGGGGACCAGCCGATGCCCGACGTCTGGCTGCGGTTCCGTGAGGTCGTCCGCACCACGCCCACGCTGAGCGTGTCCCGGCTGGTGCAGGCCGGCTGCCAGACCAAGCTCTCGCCGGAGATCATGGCCGCCTACGAAGCGCCGTTTCCCGACCCGGCCTACGCCGCCGCCGTCCGGGCGATGCCGGGACTGGTCCCGACGTCTCCCGATGACCCCGCTGCGGAGGCGAACCGGGCTGCCTGGCGTCAGCTGGCCACCTGGGACAAGCCGTTCCTGGTGGCGTTCAGCGACCGCGACCCGATCACCGGCGCGATGGCGCCCATCCTGAGGAACACCGTGCCCGGGGCGGCGGGCCTCGAGCATCCGGTGATCGAGGGAGCCGGCCACTTCCTGCAAGAGGACGCGGGCGAACGGCTCGGCGCCGTGATCGCCGATTTCGTCCGCGCTCACCCGGCGCGTTAGCAGATCCAGCCCGACCCTAGGAGATCAACTATGGCCGACGACGATGCCGCGAATGACCTGGGCATCATCACCAAGTTGAGCCACCTGCCGGTTGCCGAAACCGTCGCGAAGCTCACCGGCATGATCAACGCAAAGGGAATGCGACTCTTCGCCGTGATCGACCAGCAGGCCGAGGCCCGGCAGGCCGGGCTCGACTTGCGGGAAACCACGCTGGTGATGTTCGGCAGCCCCGCGGCAGGCACGCCGGTGATGGCAGCGGCCCCGCTGGCCGCGCTCGACCTGCCACTCAAGGTCGTGGTGTGGGCGGACGAGGGGCAGATCAAGGTCTCGTACTATTCGTCGGCCGCGATAGCGGCCCGTCATCATCTCAGCGCCGAACTGGCCGGCAACCTCGCGGGCATCAACGCGCTCACCGACGCACTGGTGGCACCGTAGTCATCTAACTGATGACTTGCGCCGGGCCGCACCGCAGACTAAGACTCTGCTACTAATAGCCAGTGCTGGGAGAACACGATGAGCGTCAGCAGCACCACGGGCGGCCGGGCGCGGAGCTTGATCCTGGCGGCGATGATCTTCGCCGTCGCGATGACCTTCATCGACCAGACCATCGTCTCGATCGCGGCGCCCACGATCCAGCACGACCTGGGCCTGTCGAGCAGCGGCATGCAGTGGGCGATCAACGCCTACCTGCTGGCACTGGCCGCGTTCTTCGCCTTCGGCGGCCGCCTGGCCGACACCGTCGGGCACCGCAAGATGGTCGTGCTCGGGGTGATCATCTTCGCCGGCGCGTCAGCGTTGTGCGGCCTGACGCCCCGTGGCGGTGCCGCGGAGGCGTGGCTGGTGGCGTTCCGGGCGGTGCAGGGCCTGGGCGGGGCGATCATGTTCCCGGCCGCGATCGCCATCGTGGTGGGGACCTTTGATCTGCGCTCGCGCGGCCGGGCCCTGGCGCTGTTCTTCGGCATCGCCGGGGGGCTGACCGCGATCGGCCCGATCGCGGGCGGCTTCCTGCTGGAGTGGACCTGGCGGGCCATCTTCTGGATCAACATCCCGGTCGCGCTGATCGCCCTGGCGCTGATCGCCATCTCCAAGCCGGCCACCGAGCACCGCCCCGCGCCGATGGACTACCGCGGCCTGGCCCTCATCGTCGCCGGCGTCGGGCTGAGCGTGTTCGGCCTGCAGCAGTCGGCCCTCTGGGGCTGGGGCAACCCGGCCATCGAAGTATGCATCGTCGCGGGCATCGTGATCCTCGGAATCTTTTACGCCGTCGAGCGCCGGACCGAATCACCGTTGATCAACGTGCACATCTTCGCCAACCGGACCTTCACCGTGGAGAACGTCATCCTCGGCATCGCCATGATGGCGTTCATCCCGGTGTTCTTCTTCGCCAGCATCTACGGGCAGATCGCGCTGGCCGAGAAGGCGACCACGGCCAGCCTGCTCATCTTGTACTTCTTCCTCGGCTTCGTGGTGTGCGCACAGATCGGCGGCCGGATGCTGGACCGGACCGGGGCTAAACGCCCGGTGCTGCTCGGCTGCATCCTGGCGGCTGTGGGGTTCGCGCTGTGGGCCGGGAAGGCAACCGACCTGCACGCCGGGGCCCAGGTTGTCTACATCGTCATGGCCGGGGCCGGCATGGGGCTCATGCTCGGCCAGGCCAACACCGACGCGATCAACCGGGCTTCCCGGTACTCCTACGGAGAGGCCACCGGCATCACTCAGACCGTCCGCAACTATGGCGCCAGCCTCGGGTTCGCCATCCTCGGCACGATCCTGATCACCCAGTTCCGGTCCAAGATCACCTCCTCGCTCACCGCCCAGGGCCTGCCCGGCCCGGCCGCCTCGGCCGAGGCTTCGAAGATCGCCCAGCTGCAGGGCGGCAACGGCAACGTCGCTACGATCCCGCCGTTCATCCGCGCGGACTTCGCCGGCGCCACCCGGGAGGTGCTCTACGGGATGGCCGTGATCATGGCCGTCGCGGGGTTGATAGCGCTGCGCGGGCTCAGGCGAGGTGTGCAGCAGGAAACCGAGCAGAGCGCAGCGGACCAGGACCCGGACGCCGACCTCTACTCCGCCCCGTACTAGGCGAGCAGGCTACGGCGGCCCCGCCGCCAAGTCGCCCTCGGCGAGCAAGCTGTCAACCAGCGGCTCGAGCAGCTCGCTGTCCCCGGGGGAGTCGTCGGACTCCAGGGGTTCGGGCGCGGCCGGCAGCACCTGCTCGATGTAGGCCTTGGTGGCGGCGGTGGTGCCGACGTCGCGGCCCGCCGCCTCCGACATGTACCAGCGGTGCTCAAGCACCTCGTGGAAGATCTCCGCCGGGGGCAGGCGTCCGCGCAGGTCCGCGGGGATGGCGGCGATCACCGGGTCGTAGACCTCCTCGAGCCACCGGTTGGCCGCCACCACCTCGGACACCGGCCGACGTTGCTTCTGCTCCAGCCAGGCCCGGAACCCCGCCATGTCGTTGAGCAGCCGGCGCGCCTGGTTCTCCCCGGCGTCGATCCCGGTCCGCAGGAACAGCTTCCTCGAGTCGTGCCCGGATTCCGCGACCCGGGTCTTCAGCCGCAGCTTGTTGCCGTCGCCCGTGCTGATCAGCTCGACCTCGTTGGCGTCGAAGCCGAGCTCGTTGAGCCGGTGCAGGCGCTCGGCGATCCGGTACCGCTGCTCCTCGGGGCGCAGGATCTCCTCGCGGGTCAGCTCCTGCCACAGGGAGTCATACCGGCGCCCGAGCTCCTCGGCGATCTCCAGCGGGTCGACGTCGGCCGGGAGCATCTGGCCCGCCTGCAGGTCGAGCAGCTCGCCGTACACCCGCTCGCTGGCCAGCTCGACGTCGTAGTGGCGCTGCCCGTCGCTCAGCTCCGGGTGCTGCTCGCTGGTCTCCGCGTCGACCAGGTACGCCTCCAGCGTGCCCGCGTCGTGCCGGAACAGCGTGTTGGACAGCGAGCAGTCGCCCCAGAAGAACCCGGACAGGTGCAGCCGGACCAGCAGCTCGACTAGCGCGTCGAGCAGCCCGTCGGTGGCCTGCAGGCCCCGCGGGTTGGAGAAGACCGCCCGGTAGGTCGTCGCGTAGCTGAGGAACCTGGTGACCAGGATCGCGTCCCCGTCGGAGTCCCGTGGGGCCGCCTGGTCCAGGTCGACCGCGATCCCGATCACGTCGACCGAGGGGATGCTCAGCTCGGCCAGCGCCCGGAGCAGCCGGTACTCGCGCCGGGCCAGCCGCTCGCTGAGCTCCTTGAGGGCGTACAGCGTGCCGTCGTCGTAGACGAAGCGGACCACGTGCCGCGAGATGCCCCGCTGCCGGATCTCGACCAGCCGCTCGTCCTGCCATTCCGCTAGTGGCTCAGACCACGGCAGGGTGAGCAAGCCGGCGGCGTGGTCAGCCGGGGGGGTGAAGACGAACCGCATAGGAACAAAGTGTCGCGCATCGGTGTGCGGGAACCGAGACCCGTTCGGCCGGAATCTTACATCCCGAACGTGCCGGTGCGTGCTTCAGCCAAGCTGCGACTCAAGCTGGGCCGGCGCCATGTTGGCGCCGCTGATGATGACGGCCACGTGCTCACCCGGCGCGGGCTTGTACGCGCCGGTGAGCAGCGCCGCGATCCCGACCGAGGCGGCGGGCTCGGCGGCGATCCTGGCCGCCTGCCACAGCGCCCGCTGGGCCGCCAGGATCGAGGCGTCATCGACCAGCACGACGTCCTCGACGTAGGCCTGGGTGATCGGGAACACCAGCTCGCCGACGCGCCGGGGGGCCAGGGCATCGGCGGCGACGCCCTCGGCCGGGGCGTCCGCGGGCCTGCCCTCGGCCCGGGCGCGGGTCAGGGTGGGCGCGCCGTCCGGCTCGACCCCGATGACCTGGACGGTGCCGGCGAAGTAGGCGGCGATGCCGCCGATCAGCCCGCCGCCGCCGACCGGCACCAGTACGGTGTCCAGGGCTCTGCCCATCTCCGGGCCCATCTCCGGGGCCTGCCCGGCCAGCTCGAGGGCCACGGTGCCCTGGCCGAGCAGGGTCTCCCGCTGGTCGAAGGCATGCACGCTCATCGCGCCCGAACTCTCCACCCAGGCCTGCGCGGCATCCAGCGCGTCGGCGTAGCGCTCGCCGGTCACCACAAGCTCCGCGCCGAGCTGCCGGATGCGCTCCATCTTGGCCGGGGCGGACACGGTGGGCACGAAGATCTTGGCCGGCACGCCGCGGCGGTGCGCGGCGTAGGCCACGGCCACGCCGTGGTTGCCGCCGGAGGCCGCCACCACGCCCGCGGGCGGCACGTCTCGCAGCAGCAGGTTGGCGAACGCGCCTCGGGCCTTGAACGACCCGGCGCACTGCAGCTGCTCCAGCTTGAGCGTGGCGGCAGGCAGGCTCGGGACCGCTGGGTCGAGCTCGCTGAGGTCGACCTGAACCACCGGCGTGCGCCTGATGTAGGGCCGGATCGTGTCGTAGGTGCCGCGGATTTCGTCCCGGGTGATCACACCTGCCAACATACCTAGCGTGATCCGCCACTTCACCGCCTCCGGATCCGGTCACCTCCGGTGGCGCCCGGTGCCAGGGCGGGGGAGACTAGCTGTCATGACTGAGCACACGCACGACCACGACGATGACTCGGCCTGCGCGGTGGCCCACGAACCCGTCATCCCGGCCACCTCCGCCACGGCCGAGCGCACGCTGGTCGCCGTCTTCGCCTCGCCGGTCGCCGGCTACCTGCTGAGGTACGGCGCGGACATGGGGTTCCGCGGGCTGCTGCTCGAGCCCGACAAGGCGCGCGCGGCCGGCGCCGCCGCCCTCGGGTTCCCCCTGCTCACCGCCATCCCCGACGACCTCGACGACTCCGCGGACGTGGTCCTTACCGACCATCACCGGCCCGAGCTCGGCGTTGTGCTGCGCGACGCGCTGGCCACCAAGGCCCGGTGGGTCGGCATCATGGGCAACCCGCACCATGTCGGGCCGCACGTGGCCATGCTCACCGAACTCGGTGTCCCGGAGGGCGAGATCGCCCGTGTGCACCGGCCGATCGGGCTCAATATCGGCTCCCGGATCCCGCCCGAGATCGCCGTCGCCACCCTGGCCGGACTGCTCGCCGACCGCAACGGCCGCCCCGGCGGATTCGACTTCTGAGAGCCCCCGGTTTCCGAGAGCCCCGGTTCCCGAGGGCCTCGCCAGCTTCTGAAAGCCTCTCCCGGCCGGGCATACCCACCCCCAGCGTTCTGTTGCACCAGACAGCGGTGGCGGAGGATACCTCCGGTTTCGTCCGCTGCCGGTCGCGTCGGGTCATTTGCCCCGCGTTAGGCTGAAATCAGCCGACGGGCGGGGGACCTGTCCATCCAGGTGCTCGGCGACCGGATGGCCGCGCAGGTGGACAAGCTGTACCAGCAGGCCCGCACGCCGGTGGACATCGTGGCGGAGAGCGAGGGCACCCTCGGCCTGTACGCGATGCTGGCCCGGCATCCGCACGTGCCGATCGGGTCGGTGGTGCTGCTCAGTCCCATCGTCGAGCCCGGTCAGGTCGGCCAAGGGGTCGACACCGTGCCCAGCGCCGCGCTGACCACGCTGAACGATCTGGTCGGCGGCATGTCGCCGTACGGACGCTCGGGGGCGCAGGCGCTGATCGAGTCGGTGGGCGAGGTCGGCGCCAGCTACTTCGCCACCGTCAGCCGCGATGCCGGCCGGCCCTGGCTGGCGGTCATCCCGCTCGCCGAGCGGTCACGTTGCCGGCCTGTTCCTGGCCGCAGAGCGTGATCTTCATAGACGCCTTCCACGGCGGCCTGCTCGGCGATCGCTCCGTGCAGGGGATCGTCGAGGCGTTCCTGGCCAGCGGCACGGTCCCGGACCGCGAATTGACCGGGTTGGCGGGCGGGTCCCAGCGGGACCTGCGCAGTGCGGCTCAGCTCATCGCAGCCGCGGCCGCCGCCTGGCGGATGCCGGACCTGCACTCGGCCTGCCCCTCGCACTAGGGGTCGACTGGCCAGGGCGGCCGGCGATCCGCTACGCTTTGCCGCATGACGCGAACAGCTCGCCTGCAGTGGTGGCGCCGCCCCTAGGCGGCGTGCTGATTCGCGTTCTATCGCAAGCGACCGCCCAGGAAAGGCGGTCGCTTTTGTAGTTTCCCGGCCGCCTCCGGGCCTGAACCTGAGGGGCCACTGTGGATGCCCAACGTACGGAAATGATGACCCGCGATGGCGTGCGGGTCACGCGCACCGCCACGCCGTTCGACCCCGCTGAACTCGGCCGGATCGCGGCGCTCGTCGACCAGCGCCGCGGCGGCGTGATGAGCTCGGGCATGGAGTATCCCGGACGGTACAGTCGCTGGCACATGGCCTACGCCGACCCGTGCGCGGAGATCGTCGCCACCGGCAGGCGGGTCACCGCGCGGGCCCTGAACGACCGCGGGCGCGTGCTCTTGCCGGTGCTCCGCTCCGCCCTGCTGAGGAGCGGCGAACCGGTCGACCAGGACACCGTCGTCATCGGTGCGGACGACCGGGAGTTCACCGAGGAGGAGCGCAGCCGCAGGCCGACGGTGTTCACCGCCCTGCGGGAGATCACGGCGGCGCTGGGGTGCCAGGACCCGCACCTGGGCCTGTACGGGGCGTTCGGCTATGACCTGGCGTTCCAGTTCGAGCCGGTCCGGCTCCGGCTGGATCGTCCCCCGACCCAGCGCGACCTGGTGCTGCACCTGCCGGACGAGATCTGGGTCCTGGACCGCCAGCGCGAGGAAGCGGTCAGGTACTCCTACGACTTCGAGGTGGGCGGAGTGTCGACGGCCGGGTTCGGCCGCCAGACCGCAAGCACCGGACCGGGGCAGGAACCATCCCTCGTTCGGGATCAAGAACTGCCTGCTGCGCCGCGGCCGGGGAGCTATGCGCGGGTCGTGGAGGAGGCCCGGGAGCGTTTTGCCTGCGGGGACCTGTTCGAGGTCGTGCCGGGTCACGTGTTCTACGGCCGCTGCGCGTCGCCGGCCGCGTTCTACGAACTGCTGCGGCAGCGCAACCCGGCCCCGTACGAGTTCCTGTTCAACCTGGGCGAGGGGGAGTACCTGGTCGGCGCGTCACCGGAGATGTACGTCCGGGTCACCGGGGACCGGGTGGAGACCTGCCCGATCGCGGGCACGATCGCGCGCGGCGAGGACACTCTCGAGGACGCCGCGAACATCGCCACCCTGCTCGGCTCGGCCAAAGAGGAGTCCGAGCTGACCATGTGCACCGACGTGGACCGCAATGACAAGGCGCGGGTCTGCGTGCCCGGTTCGGTCCGGGTGATCGGCCGGCGGCAGATCGAGATGTACAGCCGCCTCATCCACACCGTCGATCACATCGAGGGCCGGCTCCGGCCCGGCTTCGACGCGTTCGACGCGTTCCTCACCCACATGTGGGCGGTCACCGTGACCGGCGCCCCCAAGACGTGGGCCATGCAGTTCATCGAGGAGCACGAGGAGACCCCGCGCCGCTGGTACGGCGGGGCCGTCGGCAAGGTCGGCTTCGACGGGTCGATGAACACCGGGCTCACCCTGCGCACCGCGCACATCACCGGCGGGATCGCCGCGGTTCGGGCCGGCGCGACGCTGCTGTACGACTCGGTGCCCGCGGCCGAGGAGAAGGAGACCCAGATCAAGGCGCGCGCCCTGCTCGAGACGCTGGACGAGGCCAGCCGGATCGCGGCGGGGGACGCCACGGTCGCCGGCGAGCGTCTCCAGGTCTCTGCTCGCGATTACACTCCGCGAGTCCTGCTGGTCGACCACCAGGACTCGTTCGTGCATACCCTCGGCGACTACTTCAGGCAGCAAGGCGCCGAAGTGACCACGCTGCGGTTCGGGTTCTCGCCGGCGCTGCTTGACGCCTACGCGCCGGACCTGGTTGTCATGTCGCCCGGGCCGGGCCGCCCCGCCGACTTCGGCTGCGCGGCGCTGCTGGACGAGGTGTACGCGCGGCACCTGCCGACGTTCGGCGTCTGCCTGGGCCTGCAGGCCATGGTGGAGCACGCGGGCGGCGCGCTGTCCCTGCTGCCCGAGCCCGCGCACGGCAAGCCGGGGCTGGTGCACGTGTCCGGGGGGTCGCTGCTGTCCGGGCTGGCCGGCGAATTCACCGCGGGGCGGTATCACAGCCTGTACGCACCGCCCGGCGAGGTCCGCGGCGGGTTCGCCGTGACCGCGTCGCTGCGTTCGCCGGACGGGGCGGACGTGGTGATGGCGATCGAGGACGAGGCGGCCGGGCGGTGGGCGGTGCAGTTTCACCCCGAGTCGATCCTGACCGCGTCCGGCCGGGCCGGGCACCAGATCATCGCCAACGTCCTTGACCTGTGTCGTGCCCGGCAAGGCGCCCGCCTTTAGGTAGTTCCCGTCGCCATCAGCCCCGTCGGCAACGGCTTGGCCTGTGTCGAACCCCAGAATGCCGGTGCCGGCCTGTAATGTGCTGTGACATGAGGAGCGTGGAACCCGAGGTTTTCCTGGTCGCCCGGCCGCAGGTCGACTACGACGCGATGGCCGCCTACCTGCGTGAGGTAGGCGGCGAGCGCTGGATGGAGCGGATCGACCGCGGCCAGCTCGAGGCCCAGGACCTGGCTGAGTTCGCTGGCAGGATCTGCTACGACCCTGAGACAGAAATCCTGGCCGACAGCGGATGGAAGCGCGTTGAGGATCTTCGCCCGAACGTAGACCAAGTGCTGACCTGGAACCGTGCCGAAGAGTGTGCGGAGTTCCAGCCATTCTCGCTGGTCCGGTATGAGTATCAGGGTTCGATGCTTCGCATTGAGCAGCGCGGACTCGACCTTTTCGTCACTCCGGATCACCGGCTATGGACACAGAAGATGCTGGAGGGCGGGAGGTGGAGTCCTTGGCATTTTGCCACTGCTGAGACCGTAAGCACTCGCGGCATCTGGCGCTTCCGGCGGGACTCGACGCTTGTGTGCGGCACTATCGGCATCGATGAGTGCGTGATCCAAGCACGGGCTTACCGCTCTGGCCGCCGCGATGCTGGTTATGAAGCCAGGGTGCAGAAAACCAGAGAGCTTAGAATGCCGGTCTTGGCTTACGCCAAGTTCCTCGGGTACGTGATCGCGGAAGGTTACGCGCACTTGCCGACTGGCGGCGGAAGCCCATACGTGGGGATCACGCAGAGCAAGGGACCTGTGCTGGATGACATCCTCTCTGTTATTGACGAGCTCGGCTTGTCTTGCGGGGAGTACCCAGATCCGCGCAAGCCGCAGGTGGTGACGCTTCGTGTTAACGGCGGAAGGGATTTCGTCCGTCGCGTGCGGGAGGACTCAGGCGCCGGAGCGCGGAACAAGCGCATCCCGCGCTGGCTAATGGAGCACAGTGACCTGCGGGTGCTTGATGTCCTCTGGTCCGCCATGTGGGCTGGCGACGGCAGCATGGCCGGCGGATCTCAGGTCTACTCCACTGTGTCCGAAGGGCTGGCCAGTGACGTACAAGAGTTGCTTATCCGGATCGGGAAGGCGTCTTCAGTCACCTTCCATGATCGTGACGGGAGCAGGCATTACCGGGTGCGTGTGCTTCAGAACGGAATCATCGGCAGCAAGCCGACAGCCAGATCGTGGGAGCCGTATAACGGCCTGGTGTGGTGTGTTTCGACGCCTAATGGCATCGTGTATGTCCGCCGCAATGGTAACGGGGTCTGGTGCGGAAACTGCTACAGGTCGTGGGAGCCAGGACTGAATCCGAACGTCTCGAAGGTCCGCACCGATCAGCAGGATTACCTGCGCAACATTCTTGCCCAGCGGCACGGCAGCGTGCTGGAGCACGCCAGCTTCACGTTCGTGTTGCACAATGTGTCGCGTGTTTTTTCTCATGAGGTCGTAAGGCATCGGCCCGGCACGGCGATTTCGCAGGAGTCGCTGCGGTACGTGCGGCTGGACGAGCTGCCTTTCTGGTTCCCGGAGTGGGTCCGCGAGGACGCCGAGCTGATAAAGCGGGCCACCGCCCTGCTGACCGAGCTCGAGCAGTTCCAGCAGTGGATGGCCGGGCACTTCGGGCTGGACGAAGACAGCACCAAGATGCACGAGAAGAAGGCCAAGACCTCGTTCATGCGCCGGTTCGCGCCCGAGGGCCTGGCCACCGGGCTGGTGTGGACGGCGAACATCCGCACCCTGCGGCACACCATCGAGGCGCGGACCGACCCAGGGGCCGAGGAGGAGATCCGGCTGGTGTTCGGCAAGATCGGCGAGCTGATGCGGGCGGAGGCGCCGGCCCTGTTCGGCGACTACACGGTGACCGACGACGGCACCTGGGTTCCCGGCTGGCGCAAGGTGTAGGGGCCTTCGGTGCCCAATGTGACAGTCGGCGCGACGGCCGCTTACCTCGCCGTTCCGGCCGCGTCGCCTGGTCCGTGGCCGGGCGTGGTGGTGATCCACGGTGCCGCGGCTGGCTGGCCGGGCGCGACGACTGCACAGGCAAGACCGGGGTGATCGGGTTCTGCCTGGGCGACGGATGAGGCGGTTTGGCGTGCCGCGCTCCCGCAGCACCCGGGCGGTCTTGACGATCATGTGATCGGGCCCGCTGATGTAGATGTCCCGCTCTGCCCAGGTGGCCTTGGCGGCCAGTTCGGGGATCGTGCCGTACATAATGTCGTGGTCGTGGGCGGGCTCGTCCGACATCGCCGGGATGACCTGTAGCCACGGGTAGGTCAGTTCCATCTCCTGCAGCGCGGCCAGGTCATACAGGTCCTGGTGACGGCGCGCGCGCTGCAGCATCGCGATCAGCGCACGCGCCTGAACACCTCGTAATGCCGCTCGCGAACGCCGAATTTCCGGTGTGCACGCCCGAGTTCCTGCAGATACGGCACGAGGCGGTCGCGGTCCTCCTGGCTCTCTTGGGCCGCGGCGATTTGGCTGAGGGCCAGGAAGAAGCGCCGGCGCTGCACATCCATGGCGGCCGGGAACATCGCCCGGATTTCGGTGTCCATGGCAAAGAGTTGCGCGTAGAAGTATGTCATTGCCGCGTCAGCGGCCGGCTCCAGCAGCCAGAATGAGACTTGTGCAGGGTTTCGGACGGCGTCGCCAGGACCAGCAGGCCTTCAAAGGCCTTCAGTCTGGCGGCCCGATTCGTCGCCTGCTGACATCATCACACTGACAGTATCGCACTAGAAGCAGAACGTTACAATCGATTTCCGGCAAGTCGGGTTTAACCGGCGCTGGAGATTTTCACAGTGACAGGCCTGACGTGGGCATGATGGGCCATTATGGGCATGGGACCTTACGTGCAGGAGGACGGATGGGGCGGCCGATCATTGGCATCACTGGGGAGCTCGAGGCCGCCCGGTGGGGCAACTGGATTCGTGAGGCCGTGGTCTCACCGGTGAGCTATACCCGAGCCGTCGAGCGCGCCGGAGGGACGCCGGTCATCTTGCCGCCTGTTCCCGCGAGTTCGGTACCCGTGCTGATCGCCGGGCTCAGTGGCCTGGTGCTGGCCGGCGGCCGGGACGTCGACCCCTCGCTGTACGACGAGGCGCCCCACGACCAGACGGACCTGCCTGACTACCGCAGGGACAGGTTCGAGCTGATCCTCACGCGAGCGGCCATCGACGCCGATCTTCCCTTCCTGGCCATCGGCCGCGGCATGCACATCCTCAACGTGGCCCGCGGCGGCACCCTCACCCAGCACCTCCCCGACCGCATCGGCAACGAGAGCCACAAGCCGGACCCGGTCAAGATGACTATCCACGACGTGCAGATCACCGCGGCGAGCAAGCTCGGGCGCGTGCTTGGCGAGACCGCCCAGGTGCCCGCCGCCCACCACCAGGCCATCAACCGGATCGGCAGCGGGCTCCTTACTGTGGCGTGGACCGTGGATCAGGTGGTAGAGGCGATTGAGCTGCAGGGACATCGCTGGGGCCTGGGCGTGCAGTGGAATCCCGAAGACGGCGACGACCCCCGGCTGTTCGAGTCCCTGGTGACGGCGGCCAAGTCCGCCACCGCGCAGGCCGCCGCCCAGCCTCAGCCCGAAGTGACCGCGCGGTCCAAGCGATCCGCCAAGCGCCACGCCGCCCGCTCCTCCTAGCCCGCACCTCCTAGCCCTGCTTGGGCTGGCCCCGGCTTGGCTGGCAGCCTGGCGCTTAGATGGGGGGCTGGTAGCTGCTGACCCAGTGCACTTGAAGCCAGGCCATGAAGGTGGACCAGGCGCCGGTCACCTCGAGCAGGCCGACGCAGATGAGCATGGCGCCGCCGATCCTGGTCACCAGGCGGGCGCGCCGCCGGAAGAACGCGAAGGCGCGCATCGCGACCTGGAAGCCGAGCGACACCAGCAGGAACGGAATCCCCAGGCCCAGGGCGTAGACGAAGGCGAGCAGGGCGCCGCGCGTTACGGTGCCGCTGGAGGCCGACAACGCCAGGACTGCGGTCAGCGTGGGCCCGATGCAGGGAGTCCAGCCGAGGCCGAACATCACCCCGAGCAGCGGCGCCCCCGCCAGGCCCGCCTTCGGCCGCGCCGCGGGGCGGACGATGCGGCCCGCGAACGAGAACCGGTCGAGCACCCCGGCGAACAGCAGCCCGAGCACGATCGTCAGCCCGCCCAGGATCTGCGTCAGCAGCCGGGCGTGCCCGGTCAGCAGGTGGCCGAGCCCGCCGAGGGCGGCGCCGTAGGCCACGAAGACGACGGAGAAGCCGAGCACGAACAGCGCCGTCCCGGCGACGACCCGGCCCCGGGGCGGCGGGGGCATGGTGGTGGCAAGCGGCCGCGCGGCCACCGTCACCCCGGATCCCCCGGCACCGTCTGGGCCGTCGGGCCCGCCGGATCCGTCTGCGGCCGGAGATCCGCTGCCTGGCGGGACCGGCCCGGGCGCGTCCCCAGCCGTGGCGCCCGGCGAGCCGACCGCGCCGGCCATGCCGGTGACGAAGGACAGATAGCCGGGCACCAGAGGCAGGCAGCAGGGGGACAGGAAGGTGACCGCCCCGGCCGCCGCGGCCACGGGCAGCGCCAGGATCAGCGGGCCAGAGGCCACGAGCTGGGTAACACCGCTCATGTCACCTCCGGCGAGGTCGAGGGTCCGGGCGAACCCGAGGGGCGGCTCGAACCCCGAGGGGCAGGTCGAGCCCGGGGGCACGATCAAAAGGGCGCTGGGATCACTATGCCATGTGCGCCCGCGCCGGTCGACGGCCCCCTACTACATCACGTAGTGGACGAACGTGCCGAGGAAGGCAGGGCGAAGACCAGGACGACGTACGCCGCCAGCGACACCGCGAACGCCAGCGCCATGCCCAGCGACGCTCCGGCCGCGCCGTTGCCGGCGAAGCCGAGCCCGGAGAAGCCGGCCCCGACAATCCCGAGGAGCCCGATGGCCGACATCCAGATCGTCAGCCGGTGCCGGGTGCCGATGGCCCGGACCAGCTGGCCCACCGCGGCGATGACCAGCAGGATCGCCACGATCACGTGCAGGGCGAGCACCGGGCTGGAGAACAGCCCGATCGACTTCTTCGCCGTGGGCGCCGTCCCGTACAGGTTGTAGACGATGCCGAGGATGAACTCGATCAGAAGCATGATCACGGCGCCGAGGCTTGATATCCGAATCCGGGCGAGCCGGCTCGCCTGAGCCTGCCCCGTGGCCGGCGCGGCCGTATGAGTATGAGACATCCCCACCTCCGAGAACGGAATCCTACCGGAGCCGCTATGGTTGGCCAGGTGAGATCGGTCCTCACCCGCACGAAGGCGCCGTCCGGGGAACAGGAGAAGCCAGGCCGCTGGCTGCTCCTGGTCGGCGTGGGCGCGTTCGTCGTTGCCCTCGGGCTCTACGTGATCTACACGGTCATCCACCCGAAGAGCTTCACCATGGTCCCGGTCGACCTGGCCGTGTACCGGTCCGGCGGCCTCATCGTCCGGCACGTCAGGCCACTGTACAACCCGCACCTGGCCGCGCCGCTCTACGACTGGATCGGGTACGGCAAGCTGCACCTGCCGTTCACCTACACCCCGTTCGCGGCCATCGCGTTCGCGCTCATCTCGTTCGTGCCCTGGTGGCTCTCCCAGCAGCTTTCCGTGGCGGTGGACATCATCGCGCTGCTCGCGGCGCTGTGGCTCACCCTCGGCGGGCTCGGCTACCGCAAGGACCAGATTAGGCTCGGTGCCACCCTGCTCGGCGCGGCCGCCGTCTTCTGGACCGAACCCGTCCTGCGCACCATATACCTGGGCCAGGTCAACCTGGTGCTGATGGCGCTGATCATCTGGGACCTGTGCCAGCCGGACACGCCGAGGAGCCGCTGGTGGAAGGGCTTCGGCACGGGCGTCGCGGCCGGCATCAAGCTGGTCCCGCTGATCTTCATCCCGTACCTGCTGCTGGCCAGGAAGTTCCGGCAGGCGGCGATGGCCTGCGCGGGCTTCGCGTTCACCGTGCTGCTCGGCTTCGTGATCTTGCCGAAGGACTCCACGAAATGGTGGTTCGACGGCCTGTTCGTCCAGGGCGGCCGGACCGGCTTTACCGGCTGGGCCGGTAACCAGTCGCTCGACGGCCTTATCACCCGGCTGACCGGCAGCGTGAACGGCGCCAAGCCCGCCTGGATCGTGGCCGCCGTCCTGGTCGGCGTGGCCGGGGTGACCGGCGCCGCGCTGCTCGACCGGAAGGGCTACCCCCTGCCCGGGCTGCTGATGGCCGCGCTGACCGGACTGCTGGTCTCGCCGATCAGCTGGGATCATCACTGGGTGTGGATCGCGCCCGGCGCGCTGGTGGCCGCGCACTACGCGGTACAGGCCTGGCGCCAGGGAGCGAGGAGGATCGCCTGGGCGTGCGCCGTCACGGCCGTGGCCGTCGTAGCGTGGTTCGGCGCCTGGCCGGCCCGGCTGTTCACGTCCAAGCTCAACTTGGGCAACGACTCGCTCGGCCTGCTCTGGATCCCCAGGAATACCAACCCGGTCTACTACCAGTGGTACGGGGACCGGCCCTGGTTCACCGAATACCACTGGCACGGCCTGGCTCTCATCGCGGGCAACGCGTACGTGCTGGCCGGGCTGGCGCTATTCGGGTCGCTGCTGGCCCTATCGCTGCTGCTGCCGCACGGGACGAAGGAGCGCGACAATGAGCCTGGGCGAGGTCACGGGAGTCTCCGAGGACATCTACGCCTACCTGCAGCCTGACGGCAGCTGGTACCTCAACAACACCGGCTTCCTGGTCAGCAACGCCGGCGTGATCAGCGTCGACGCCACCTCCACCGAGCGGCGCACCCGCGCCTACCTGGACGCCATAAAAACCGTCACCACCCTGCCCGTCCGCACCCTGGTCAACACCCATCACCACGGCGATCACACGCACGGCAACTACCTGATGAGCGGTGCCACCATCATCGGCCACGAGCGGTGCCGCGAGGGCGTGCTGGCCACCCCGATGCCGCCGCCGCCCGGCATCTGGTCGGAGGTGGACTGGGGTCACCTCGAGCCAGCCCCGCCGTTCCTGACCTACACCGATGGCGTCACCTTGTGGTCCGGCGACCTGCGCTGCGAGGTCCGCTACGTGGGTACCCCGGCGCACACCACGAACGACTCGATCGTGCACATCCCGGACCGTTCGGTGGTGTTCACCGGCGACCTGCTGTTCAATGGCGGCACCCCGTTCGCGCTGATGGGCTCGATCAGCGGCTGGATCGAGGTGCTCGAGACCGTGCTGCGCCCGCTCGGCGCCCATACCCTGGTCCCCGGCCACGGCCCGGTCTGCGGTCCCGAGGTCATCGACGACATGCTGGCCTACCTGCGCTTCGTGCAGGACGTCGCGCGGCACGCAAAGGCGGCGGGCCTGCCACCGCTGGAGGCGGCCCGCGCCGCCGACCTGGGGAAGTTCAAAGACCTTCTCGATGCCGAACGGATAGTAGGAAACCTGCACCGCGCATACTTCGAGCTCGACGGCGGCGAGCGCGGTGGCCCGGTCGACATCGCCCGCGCGCTCGGCGAGATGGTGGCCTTCAACGGCGGCCAGCCCCTGACCTGCCACGCCTGAAGCTCTGCTGGCCCGGGGGGACTAGTATCGTCATGGGCAGCACCGGGAAATTGAGGTTGCGATGACACCCTACCCAGCCCAGGACGCGGAGGCGATCAGGCAGGGCTACGGGCAGTACGCTCCGCCGCCGGTACCCCCGGGGATGTACTTCGATCATGACTCCGGGCTGGTCTTGCCGCAGGGCGTTCAGCCCCGCAGCATCGGCCGGGTGGCCGCGGCCTATACCCTGGCCGTCCTGCTTTTCATCGTCACCCTCGGGATCGGCTATCTCGCCTGGGGTGTCGTCACCTGGGGCAGCGGCCAGACGCCTGCGCAGAAGCGGCTCGGCCTGCGCTGCTGGCGGCCGGAAGCCAGCCGCCCGGCGAGCCGAGGGCAGATGGCGATACGCCAGATCACCGGCCTGCTCCTCAACGGAGAACTGCTTATGGGCCCGTTCATACTGCTCCTCAGCAGGGACCGGACCTCGGTAGGCGACTTCTTCGTCGGCACCGTGGTATTGCACGACCCGCACGATGTTCTGCTGACGCAGGCTCCGGACCCGGGCGCCATACTTTCCTGAGTTCCGGGACCGGGCGCGCCAGAAAGCTGATCACCGGTGAGAAACGGTGCCGGACCCGGTCTATATAGGCGTGACAGATCCGCCATCCGGCGCGACCGGGCTACTGGCCGGGGCGATCGCCTACACGCTCGGCGTGTGCGCCCTGGTCGGGCCGGGGGAGATGGCGCTGCCCACGCCGTGCGCGGACTGGAACCTGGGCTTGCTGCTCGCTCACCTGAGCGACTCGATGGCGGACCTGGAGACCGCCATCCGCACCGGGAACCTGGACCTGGAGCGCCCGCCGGATCATGCTGTCGGTGATCCGGTCGAAATCCTGCGGGACCGGGCGGCTGAGCTTCTGTGCGCGGCCTACAGCTACGGCGGCCCGGAGCGCTTCGTGGCCGTGGGCGGCCTGCCGGTGCCGGCCGGCCTGGTGGCCTGCACCGGGGCGGTGGAGATCGCGGTGCACGGCTGGGATGTGTCGGCGGCCCGGGGCCGTGTTAGCCGCGGGGGGACTGGCTGCGGGGGGGCTGGCTGCGGCGGGGTCCGCCCCATCCCGGACGTGCTCGCCACCCGGATGCTCCGGCTGGGGCCGCTGCTCGTGACCGGCCGCGAGGGCCTGTTCGCGGTCCCGGTCGATGTTCCGGCCCAGGCCGGCCCGGGCGACCGGCTCGTCGGCTACCTAGGCCGCCGCCCCGGGTAACGCGCCATTGGTTACTGGCGGGTAATATAGGCGATGCAACGTTCCTTATGCGCAGGGAGGCCGAACGTGCCCCGCACCGCACGCGATGTCGTCTTCGTCGACGGCGTCCGAACCCCGTTCGGGAAGGCCGGGCCGAACGGCCTGTACGCCGAGACCAGGGCTGATGACATGGTCGTCAGCGTGATCCGCGAGCTGCTGCGGCGCAATCCCGCGCTGCCGCCTGAGCGGATCGGTGAGGTGGCTATCGCCGCCACCACCCAGACCGGCGACCAGGGGCTGACCATCGGGCGCAGCGCCGCGGTGCTGGCCGGGCTGCCGAAATCCGTACCCGGGTACGCCATCGACCGGATGTGCGCGGGCGCGATGACCGCCGTGACCACGGCCGCCGGGTCGATCGCACTGGGCGCCACCGACACCGCGATCACGGGCGGCGTCGAGCACATGGGGCACCACCCGATGGGCTCCGGCGTCGACCCGAACCCGCGGTTCATCTCCGAGCGGCTAGTGGACCCGTCGGCGCTGGTGATGGGCTCGACGGCGGAGAACCTGCATGACCGGTTCCCGGCCATCACCCGCGACCGCGCCGACGCGTACGCCCTGGCCAGCCAGCGCAAGGTCGCCGCGGCTTACGCGGCGGGCCGCATCCAGCCTGACCTGGTGCCGGTCGCGGTACGCAGCGCCGAGCGCGGCTGGGGGCTGGCCACCGCCGACGAGCCGCCGCGTCCGGACACCACGCTGGCCGGGCTGGCCGGGCTGAAGACGCCGTTCCGGCCGCACGGCCGGGTCACCGCGGGGAACTCGGCCGGGCTGAACGACGGCGCCACCGGCTGCGTCATCGCGGCCCAGGACGTCGCCGCCGAGCTGGGCCTGGACGCCCGGATGCGGCTGGTCGACTTCGGCTTCGCCGGGGTGGACCCGGAGGTGATGGGCATCGGGCCGGTGCCCGCCACCGAGGCCGTGCTGGCCCGCAACGACCTGACCATTGATGACATCGGCCTGATCGAGATCAACGAGGCGTTCGCGGTCCAGGTGCTCGCCTTCCTCGACCACTTCAAGATCGCCGACGATGACCCGCGGGTGAACCCGTGGGGTGGCGCGATCGCGCTCGGCCACCCGCTCGCCAGTTCGGGCGTGCGGCTGATGATCCAGCTGGCCCGGCAGTTCGCCGGGCAGCCCGGCGTCCGCTACGGCCTGACCACGATGTGCGTCGGGATGGGCATGGGCGGCACCGTCCTGTGGGAGAACCTCAATGCCTGAAAACATTGGCCCGAACGAGGTGGGTCTTGACGAATCCCTCATCACCTCACTGTTTCCCGGTGAAGTGGTCACCCGGGCTCTGGTCCGCGACGTGGAATTGCCCTACGGGGCGGGCACGATGGCGCTCATCACGCTGGACAACGGGCACGATCACACCCGGCCGAACACGTTCGGCCCGGCCGGGCTGATCTCGCTGCGCGACGCGCTCGATTCGGTGGCGGCCCGGGCCACGCCGGAGGCCGGGGAACAGCGTATCGACGCGGTCGGCGTCACCGGCAAGCCGTTCATCTTCGCCGCCGGCGCGGACCTGACCGGGGCCGCGCTGGTCGGCTCGCGAGACCAGGCGCTGGCCATCGGCAGGCTCGGGCACGCGGTGTTCCGGCGGTTCGGCGAGCTCGGCGTGCCGTCGTTCGCGTTCGTCAACGGCGCGGCGCTCGGCGGCGGCCTCGAGCTCGCGCTGCACTGCTCGTACCGCACGATCTCCTCGGGCGTGACCGCGGTCGCGTTCCCCGAGTGCTTCCTGGGCCTGCTGCCCGGCTGGGGCGGCACCTACCTGCTGACGCACCTCATCGGCCCGGCAGGCGCGCTGAAGGTCATCGTCGAGAACCCGCTCAGCCAGAACCGCATGCTGAACGGGTCGAAGGCTCATGCGCTCGGGATCGCCGACGCGATGTTCGAGCCCGCCGACTTCCTGGCCGAATCGCTCCGCTGGGCGGGCCAGGTGCTGACCGGCGCGGTCTCGCTCACCAGGGCCCCGGTGGACCAGGACTGGGACGCTGCCGTCGCCGGCGCGCGGTTCTTCGCCGACGGCAAGCTGCACGGCGCCGCCCCGGCTCCCTACCGGGCCATCGACCTGGTGGCCGCAGCCGGCGGCCGGAGCCGCGACGAAGGGTTCGCCGCCGAAGACGAAGGGCTCGCGGACCTGCTCCTCAGCGAGGAACTGCAGTCCGGGCTTTATGCCTTCGACCTGACCCAAAAGCGGGCCCGCAAGGCCGTGGGGGCCCCGGACGCGTCACTGGCCCGGCCTGTCACCAAGGTCGGTGTGGTGGGTGCCGGGCTGATGGCCGCGCAGATCGCGCTGCTGTTCGCGCGGCGGCTCGAGGTACCGGTCGTGCTGACCGACCTGGACCAGGCGCGGCTTGACGCCGGGGTGGGCCATGCGCGGGCCGAGGTGGCCAAGCTCCGTGACCGCGGCCGGATCAGCGCCGGCGTCGCCGCGCGGCTGACCGCGCTGGTGACCGGGTCGCTGACCAAGGACGCGTTCGCGGACGCCGACTTCGTGATCGAGGCCGTGTTCGAGGAGATCGCGGTCAAGCAGCGGGTGTTCGCCGAGGTCGAGGCGGTGGTCCGGCCGGACTGCGTGCTGGCCACCAACACGTCCTCGCTGTCTGTGACCGAGATGGGTGCCGTGTTGGCGCATCCTTCGCGCCTTGTGGGGTTCCACTTCTTCAACCCGGTGGCCATGATGCCGCTGGTCGAGGTGGCCCGTATCGGCCAGCACGGCGCCGCTCATACCGACGATGCGACGCTGGCCACGGCGCTGGCCGTCGGCAAGGCGCTGAAGAAGAACTGCGTGCTGGTCAAGGACGCGCCGGCCTTCGTGGTGAACCGCCTGCTGACCAGGTTCCTCGGCGAGATCATCGGCTGCGTCGACGAGGGCACGCCGCTCGAGGTGGCCGAGCACGCTCCCGACCCGCTCGGCCTGCCCATGTCCCCGTTCTTCCTGCTCCAGCTGGTCGGCCCGGCGGTCGCGCTGCACGTGGGGGAGACGCTGGCCGCGGCCTACCCCGACCGGTTCAAGGTGTCGCCGAAGCTGCGGGCCCTGGTGGCAGCGGGCCAGACGACGGTCTACCGGCCGGACTTCACCGTCGATGAGTCGGTGGCGGCCCTGCTGGCCCGGAGGGACGACCCCCCTGGACCCCCCCGCGAGGCCATGGCCGGCGGTGACCGCCCGTCGACTGCCGGGGAAGTCCGCGAGCGCGCCCTGGAGGCGCTGGCCGAGGAGATCAGGCTGATGCTCGACGAGGGCGTCGTCGCGGCTCCCGAAGACATCGACCTGTGCATGATCCTGGGGGCCGGCTGGCCCTTCCACCTCGGCGGGATCACGCCCTACCTGGACCGCACCGGGATCTCCGAGAAGGTAACCGGCACCCGGTTCCGCCCTTAGCGGTTCGCCCCGAGGCCGCGGCACCGCGTCTCGATGTGCTCGATGATGAGCTCGGCGAGGCTGCTGCCGCAGCTGGCGTCGATCTCGCGGACCCCGGTGGGGCTGGTGACGTTGATCTCGGTGAGATGGTCGCCGATTACGTCGATGCCGGCCAGGACGATGCCCAGCCGGGTGAGTTCTGGTCGCAGGATGTCGCAGATTTCCTTGTCCCGTGTGCCGACGCTGTCGGCGACCACGGCGGCCCCGGCCGCCATGTTGCAGCGGAACTCGCCGGCCACCGCTACCCTGCGGATCACACCTACGGGTTCGCCGTCGAGGACGATGACGCGCCGGTCGCCGTCAGCGACGGCGGGCACCCAGCGCTGGAGGATCACCTGGCGGCGGCCCCGGTCCGTGGAGATCTCCAGCGCGGAGTGAAGGTTCAGGTCGCCGGGGCGCAGTAGGAGGATGCCGCGGCCGCCCATCGCGTCCGTCGGCTTGAGCACGGCCTGTTCCCACTCGCTCACGGTGGCGGCAAGTTCCCGCAGGTCGGCACTGACTAGCGTATCGGGGATGAGCTCTGCGAAGCGGAGCGTGAACAGCTTCTCGTTTGCTTCGCGCAGTCCCCTCGGGGCGTTGATCAGCAGAGTGTGCCGGGGATCGACATAGTTGAGCAGGTAGGTGGCGCGCAGGTACATGTCATCGACGGGCGGGTCGGTGCGCATCAGTACCGCGTCGGCGCAGTCTAGGACGATGTCCTCCGCCGGCCCGGCTCGCCACCAGTCCGCCGGTGCCAGCCAGCGGCCATCAACCAGGCGCGCCGGGTTGACCTGCAGCGACTGGCAGCGGGCCTGGGCCCGGCTATCCCGGACGGACAGGCCTGCCACCGTGGTCACCAGGATGCGGTGCCCGCGCCGCTGGGCGGCCTCCATGAGAGCGACGCTGGTGTCGTGGGCGGGCAGCAGGGCGGGAATCGGGTCGGCGATGATGACGATGGTGAGCATCGGTTTCACCATCCCAGGTCGCCAGGGTTGTCGGGCCTGATGGCGCGGCCGCCCATCCAGGCGGCCGGGAGAAGCGCGTCGTGCAGAGCGTTCATCGGCGTTGCATCCCGGAGGATCACGGCGTGCGGCAGCCTGGCCGCAGCAAGCTCGTCGTCATCGAGCCCCCATACGCAGGCTACGGCGTCTGCGTACCGCGGGTGCGGCAAAGTGCCGGCTACTTCAGCGGGTGAGCGCCAGGTGACAACGGTCAGGACCGGCCCGAGGGGTTCCCCGCCGGACGTGCCCCGGCTGTGCGAGCCAGGGCCGCCTCTCATCGCCCCGGCCGTGACCACGGTCGGCGGCACTAGCCAGCCCATCCGGTGCGCCGCATCGTCGGGGACCATCCCGCCGCGCAGCACGCGTGCTCCCTCGGCCCGGAGCGCGGCGACCTGGCTGACGGCCCGGGTGCGCAGTGGCTCGGTCGGTAGCGGGGCGGGTCCGCAGCCAGGCAGCCGGGCCAGGACCGCGTCCACCACCTGGCCGGCCGCCTCGGCCTGTACGGAGAGCAAGGGCAGGTCCAGCGGGCCGCCGACGCTGTGCACCCGCAGCGCCTCGGTGACGGCGGCCGCCACCTGGTCCGGGTCTGCTCCGCGCCCGGCGAGGACAAGGTTGCCGCCCGCCCGCAGGGGATGCAGCCGGGTGCCGGCGACCATCGCCGCCCGCGCCGCCTGGCGTAGGGTACGGTCGCCGGCGCGGACATGCAGCGCGGCCAGTTCAGGGGTACCGGCGAGCGCCGCCCCAACGTCCACCCCGGTGCCCTGCACGATGTTGATCACTCCTGGCGGGAAGCCCAGCTGGGTGGCCAGGTGAGCGAACATCACGGCTGACATCGGCGCGCGCAGCGACGGCTTGACTACGACTGTCCGCCCGGCCAGCAGGTCCGGTAGGACGCTGCAGGCAACCTCGGCGAACGGCAGGCCCCAGGACAGGATGTGCCCGCTCACCCCGTCGGCTGGCTCATCGCTCGCATCGTCAGCCCGCGCTGCGAGCAGGACGCGGGCCAGCTGGGTCACGGCCGCGACGGCGGCGCCGGAGTCGGCTGGGGCCAGGCCGGTCTCCAGCGACTGGAGCTGAGCTAGTGGCCTGGTCAGGAGATCCATCTGATCTACGAGTTGGGCCAGCAGACTACGGCGCATATCGGCGTCGGCACGCCATGCCCGGGTTGCCGCCCGGGCGGCGGCCACAGCGCGGGCGACGTCGAACCGGCTGGACAGCGGCACGACCGTGGTCACGGTGCTGTCCAGGGGATTGCGGATCTCGAACTCAAACGGTGCGGCCGGGAACTGCCAGCGGCCGCCGATGAGATTGCGCCCGAAGTGCTCGTCGTCCGGCATGAAGGCCCCATACGGCAGCAGGGCTGGCGGTGCCGTGTCTGCCTGGGCATGCGCGTTAGTCATTGTTCTCACGTCCAGAAACGGTCGAAGAAGACTCGGTCGGCTGCTGCGCGTCCCGTCCGGACCAGCGCGGCGAGCAGGGCGTCGACCATGGCGGCTGGCCCCGCGATGTAGAGATCGTGGCCGGTCAGGTCACCGTGGTCGGCGGCGACCGCGTTAACAACTAGGCCGGCCCTGACTGGTCCCCAGGCTGGGTCCGGGCCCGGTTTCCCGCCTCCGCCAGTCCCAGCTCTGGTAATCTCCGCCACCGCGATGACGGCGGCGCCGCGGCCGCGCAGGGCGCAGAAACGCTCCGGCAGTACCAGGTCGGCGACGCTGCGGGCGCCGTAGTAGAACGACAGCGGCCGGGTGGCATCCTGCGCCAGGCAATGCTCGGCGATCGTGAGGACCTGGCCGAGGCCGCTGCCCCCGGCGACGCACACCACGGGCCGGCCCGCAGGGGATTGGGCGTGGGCCCGGCCGTAAGGGCCTTCGACGGTCAGTCGGCTGCCCACGGCCAGCCGCTGGAACAGCCATCGGCTGGCCGCACCGCCTGGCTTGCTCCTGACGAGCAGCTCCAGCCGGGCGGACCCAGGCCCGGCTCGTCCCGACATGGAGTATGGACGGCGCGTGCCGTCTGGCATCTCCAGGATGACGAACTGGCCGGCCAGGTAGGGCACGGGCTGGCCGCAGTCCACCTCCAGGATCATCATGTCCGGGGTCAGCAGGTCGATTCCCGTGACCCGGGACTCATGCCGTCCTGGGCGTGGCATCTCCTCGGCCAGGCGGCGCAGCGGCGCCCGGCTGCGAAGTGTGCAGGCTGAGGCGGGTCGTGACTGGCAGAGCAAGATGCGGTTACCGCGCCTGCGGTCCCGTTCGGTCAGGCCAGTGGCGTCTGGCCAGAAGCTGGTGACCTCCCCGGAGAGCAGCTGGGCCCGGCATGTCCCGCACCCGCCGCCTGCGCATTCGTAGGGCAGATCCCAGCCCGCCGCCTGCCCGGCGAACAGCACTGTCTCGCCTGGCAAGCAGCCGAACGCGGCTTCGTTGTCCGGGTCAGTCACGGTGATGGCATAGCCCGGCGCAGCCCGCGCGCCGTCCGGCTGGGACGGTGCCCGGGTCTGCGCCGGGCCGCGGTTCATGCCGGGTCTACCGTCAGGCCGACGGGCTCAAGCAGTTCCTGCCAGCCTTCCGTCACGGCATCGGCGATCTGGGTGCTTGACCGGCTGCCGCCCTGGGCCAGTAGGCTGCTGCCGGCGGCCACCATCGCGTGTCCCCGACCTGCCCATTCCCGCAGGTAGCCCTGGAGCACGCCCACGTTCGCAGGATCGGCCGCCGCGAGGAAGCCGAGCAGCGCATCTGTCCACCGGCGTGATCGCTGCGCGTCCCGCCACAGATTCTCCGCGAGCAGGCCGTCCAGCGCCGCTCCGGCCGCAGCGAGCTCATGACCAAGCTGCTGGAGGAAGAGCAGGTCGGCGATGGGCTTGACGACAAGCTGGGTGGCTACCACCGCGCGGTCCCAGTCGAACTCCACCAGCGCATGCTCCACGGCGTCACGAATCGGCTGCCACGCGGGATTCCTCTCCCATGTGGCCCGCTCCCCGGTGCCGAATGTCCGCTGCGGGAAGGCCAGCCGTAGCTGCGTCGTGCGATAGGCGATGAGCTGCACGCGCCGTAGCTGGTCGGCGGTCTGGAACGTCGCAGTGGTGGCGACATAGCTGGCCGGGGCGAGCTGCTGTACGTAGGCGGACAGCATCTGCTCGGCGTGCGCCAGGTACCGGCACGGGGTTACCGTGAGGGCGAGGAAATCCAGCGCCTCATCGGGCAGGCCCGCGTCGTGGTCCTCCCTGTCGAACCGCTCGAGCAGTCCTTCGACGTAAGTCTCCTGGTCGTCCTGCATGACGACGTAGCCGCCGTAGGTCACCGCGTCCGGGTCACGGAAGGTATTCCAGTCGCCGACCTTCAGGCCCATCGCGTCCCGGTGCTCCCGAAGCCAGCGGTTACCGTGCACGTCGGGCCCGAGCTCGAGCGCGGGCTGCCCGGTAGTGTGGTTAAGCCCGTGGGTGAGGATCTCGTATTCGCTGGGCCGTCGGCCCAAGTCTCCGAACGCGGTCCAGGTCTTCAGCCGCCGGGTGCGCGGCGTGGCGCCCGTGTGAGGGCTTGCACCCGTGTGGGGGCTGGCGACAGCGTGCTCCGTCGTCATCGACGCTCTCCTTTAGCCTCTTCGTGCTGCTCGTCGTGCTCGGCGTGTCACTTGTCGTAGAACCAGACGTACTCATCGGTGCGAGTACGCAACCGCCCCTTGAAAGCGGGCATATCGATTTCCAGCGTGGCCAGCTGGACGGGCTGGCCCAGGTGGCGTTCCAGGCTGGCGCGCGTCAGCCGGCAGGTCTGCGCGGTGTGGATGCGCACATAGTCGTCGCGGTCGAGCACGAGGACGTCGCGGCCGGGATTATCGTCGGCGATGGCATCGATGATCGCCTCCGCGAGCGAGCCGGCCCGCACCACGGGACCGACCAGGTTCTGGTCGATGGACTCGATGTCATCAATCTCGAGGACTGCCATGACACGACCTTCCGTTCTGCTTAGTGGGCCACGCTTGAGGCCGCCATGGCGGTGCGGCTGACCAGCACGGAGCCGTCGCTAATGCGCACTTCTCGGCGCTTCAGGCAGGCGGCTTGCGGATTGATTCCCTGGCCGGTGCGGGCGTCGAAGACCCACTCGTGCGCGCTGCAGGTCAGCGTGCTTCCCTCCAGCCTCCCCTCGACCAGGGACGAGCTCTGGTGCGGGCAGATCCCGTCATAGGCCCGGTATTCGCCATCCAGGCGGACCAGCAGGATCTCCGCGCCATCGACGTCATAGGACTCCATCTCGCCATCCCACAATTCGTCTTCGGCCGCGATCTCGGCGAAGCCGTCTGCGTCAGTCACGGAACCGCACGTCCAGCCACTGCAACGGGACCAGGCCGAGCTCACCGAGTGTGGTCGAGGCCGGGACCCGGCGGTCATCGAGGTAGACGTCGTACCCGTTCGGCGCGGCAGGCCGCGGCACGCGACGGCCCACGCTGTGGACCGCGACCTTCTCGGCCACCGCGTCCATGGTGTCGTCGGTGTCCACCGGCACCAGGTGCGGAACGAAGTCGCCGACGAATCTGCCATAGATGGGGAATAGTGCCATCGTGTCTCCTGCCTGCTCTCTGTCAGGGGCCTTCTGTTCAGGCGGCCGGGTCTTGGGCCGGCGCATGCCCGTTCGCGTAGTCCGCGGCCCATCGGTAGCCGTAAGCGTCATCGCCCATGACGTCGGGTGTCAGGCCCATCCACCGCAGGCCGCCCGCCAGGTTCATCGGCTGGATCTGCCCGGCGATGAACCGGTCGACGATGGTCATGTGTCCGGCGTAGCGCTCAGGCTCGATGTCAAAGCACCACTTGGAGATCTCGGAGTCGAAGTGGTAAAGCCGTCCGTTGTAGATGCTGGTGGCAGGCTTCAGCTCGTGTCGTGACATCGCCGAGCCCAGCGGCAGCTGGGTCAGGTTGCACAGCGCGGGCAGCGTCTCGGGCAGCGTGAGTTCGGGATGGCCGGAGTTGACGTTGGCGATGATCTCGTCCCACAGGACGCCCCAGTTCTCTTCCCAGGCGGGGTACTTCTCGTTCAGCCATTTCCGCTCGGCCTTGGAGACGCCGGCATTGGGCTTCCAGAAGAGCGTGGGCCGCCAGAACCAGGTCCCGATGTGCATGGCGTGGTGCCCGTTCTCCAGGGCGACCAGGAACTGGTCCCAGTACCAGGGCTTCTTCAGCCCGTAGTCCTCCAGCATCCGCTCGTGGTGGTTGACGATCCACTCCAGCATGAACTCCTTGAACGACATCTTCCGCTGCCGCACTGGCGTGTAATAGTCCATCGCCGGGCCCGTCAGCGTCTGGAACAGCCGGGTGGACCGCCAGAACGCGACGTCCATGGCGCGCTGAGCGCGCTCCGGGTCGTGCTCCATCAGCACCTGGAGCGTGGGGAATCCCTGCTGCGCGTGGCGGGCCTCATCGGTCTGGATCGAGGAGAGCAGGTTCGACCAGTTGATGTCCCCGGCCGCCATCGCGTCGGCGGCGAGGGCGACGAACTGGATGTTGGTAAAGCCGTGCTCCACGGTAAGGCTGGTGGCCAGGGCCGCCTCGACGCAGTCGGCGCTGAGCATGATGTCGTCGAAGAAGTTCTTAACCGCGAGCACCCCCCACTCGTTGGTGTGGAAGGCCTTCTGCGCCCAGTCGAAACGCGGGTCCTGCTTCAGCAGGTCGTGGGAGAACCTCAGGTCGAGCTGAGTGTGCCTGGTCTCATCCAGCATCCCGAACACGCCGAGGTTGCGCCACTTCGGAGACGGCGCGAAGCGGCAGAACCGGCTCTGCATGGTGACCGCCATGTACTCGACCATGCAGGTGGTCCCCATGTGCAGCTGGGAGGCGGCCACGTGTGCGGGGTCCAGCTTGTCGTAGACCCCGGCTCGGGTCAGGGCGTTGCTGACGGCCTTGACCCCAGACTCCTTCTCCCGCTGGATGCGGACGTAATCACGGTAGGAGACCCGGAACGGCTCCTCCCAGGCTTGCCAGGCATCCTCGGGGATGCCGCTGGCGCCGGTCCAGCTCGCCGGGAAGGCGGCGTCGTGGTCGACGTAGGACAAAGTCCAGTCCAGGTCACGCGAGGTTTCGTACCAGTCGTCGCGGTTGAGCAGCATCTCAGGTGTCCTTCCGTTACGAGCGCATCTGCAGTCAGTGCCCGCGCTTGACGCGGAGGACGGAGATGTCGGTGTAGGCGGCCAGGCCGTGCGGTGAGCTCTCCACGCCGATCCCGGACTGCTTCAGCCCGCCGAAAGGGGTGGAGGGGGAGAGCATCGGATGCTGGTTCACCCACACAGTGCCGGCCTCCAGGGTCTGGGCGACCGCGGTCGCCCGATCCTCGTCCGCCGACCACACCGAGGCGCCCAGCGCGAACGCCGACGCGTTGGCCCTGGACACGGCGTCTGCGACGATGTCATAGGTGAGTAGCGGGAGGACCGGCCCGAACTGCTCCTCCGCCACCAGCGGGGTATCCTCCCCGGCGTGGCGCACCAGGGTGACCGGATGCCAGTATCCCGGACCGTCAGGAGCCTCGCCGCGGAAGAAGACTTCCGCGCCGCGCGCCTCGGCGTCCGCCACCAGGGAGCGCACCCGGTCCAGCTGCGGCCGGTTCTGCACGGGGCCCATGTCAGTGCCGGGGTCGAGGCCGTCGCCCACGGTGACCTGGCCGGCCACCTTAGCCAGCGCCTCGGCGTACTCGGCGGCCCGGCCGGCCGGGACATACATCCGTTTCAGGCCGGCGCAGACCTGGCCGCAGTTGGACAGGGCACCCCAGTACAGGTCGGCGGCGATGGACTGCGGGTCGACGTCGTCAAGCACGATCCCCGGGTCATTGCCGCCCAGTTCCAGGGTGAGCCGTTTCAGTGTGCCCGCGGCGCTGGCCATAATGGCCTTGCCGGTCCGCACCGACCCGGTGAAGGAGATCTTGCCGACACCGTCGTGCTCGGCGAGCATGCGGCCGAGGCTGTCGCCTCCCGCCAGCACCTGCAGTACCCCGGGGGGCAGTACCTCCTGGGCGAGTTCGCCAAGGCGCAGGGTGGCCACCGGGGTGTACGGAGAGGGTTTCACGATGACGGTGTTGCCAGCCACCAGCGCGGGGCCGATCTTCCACAGGGCGAGCATGAGCGGGTAGTTCCACGGCGTGATCGCCGCGACGACGCCGATGGGCACCCGGCGGGCCTCGATCCGCTCGCTGGCGTCATCGCGGATGACCTCCACCGGCAGGTCCATCCCGGCGAACGCCTCGACATAGGCGAGGCCGGACTGGATCTCACCGGTGGCCCGGGCCAGCGGCTTCCCCTGTTCCAGGGTGAGCAGCCTGGCCAGTTCGCCGAGGTTGTCTCTTACCACGGCCGCGAGCCGGCGCACCTGCTCTTGGCGCTCGGCGAGTGGGGTGCGCCGCCACGCGGTGCCGGCCAGAGCCGCTGCGGCCACGGCGTCGTCGAGCTGGCCCGCGGAGGCGACCGGGACCTCGACAAAGGCCGCCCCGGTCGCCGGGTTGATCACCGGCAGCGACGAGCCGCTGGATCGCGCCGCGCCGGCGATTGTCAGCTGCGGTGCTCGCGCGCTGCCTGCGACGGACGTTGCGCTGGTGGTCATCTTGGTCCCTCTTTCGGTGCGGGGATCGGGCAGGCGTCCGCACTGCCTGCATCGCTGGTCAGCCCGGGATCGCTGCGGAAAAGGGTCGCGAACTGCTCCGGCGTGTACTCGCTCCTGGCGGCCGTGGCCTCACGGGGGTCGCTGATGCGGACCTTCGCCGACGGCCGGGCCGAGATGCGCTCCACCCAGCGGGAGACCGCCGGGAAATCGGCCAGGTCGATCCCGTGCCCGGCGGCGACCCGCACCCAGGGGAAGCAGGCGATGTCAGCCATGGAGAATTCCCCGGCCAGGTAGTTCTCCTGGCTGAGCTTGCGCTCGAGCACCCGGTAGATCCGGGTGGCCTCGCGGCGGTACCGGTTGGTCGCGTATTCGTCGTGAACGCCCTGCTTGGGCGCGTGGCTGAGGAAATGGGCGGCCTGGCCCACCATCGGGCCGTGCGAGGCCACCTGCCAGACCAGCCAGCAGGTGGCCTCCCAGCGCCTGGCCGGGTCGGCCGGCATGAGGCTACCGGTCTTGTCGGCCAGATAGAGCAGGATCGCCGCGGACTCGAATACGGTCAGGGCCCGCCCGCCGGGCCCGTCGTGATCAATGATCGCCGGGATCTTCCCGTTCGGATTTATCTGCTGGTATTCCTCGGTGAATTGATCCCCGGCGGTGATGTCGGTCCAGCAGATACGGTACGGCAGGCCGAGTTCTTCCAGCGCGATGAGGACCTTACGGGCGTTCGGGCTCGTGTAGTAAAAGAGATCGATCATGGCGGTCTCCCTGGCCTGGGGTGGTCTGAGTCAGATCTTGAATTCGTCGCGGATACGGTCGGCGTAGGCGGCCAGGTTCGCCTTGCTCCGCGCGTAGTCACGACCTGGCCAGTCCCACGGTGAGTCGGTGATGTGCCGGACCGTCGAGTAGACCGAGGCGTCGACGGACCGCAGCTTGTCGCCCATGAAGTAGGGCTTGTCACCGAGGAATACCGACAGGGCGTCGATGTCGTCCTTGAGGAACTTCAGCACCTCGTCGTCCGGCCGACGACCCATGCCCTGGCCGTTGAACTCAGCCAGGATGCGGTCGCGGAAGGCCATCAGTGCGGCCCGCAGTTCCGGTCCTACGTCAGCGCCCTGCACGATGTAGGGGATGTAGATCTCGAACTGGTCCTCGTAACGCCAGCGTGGCTGGATGACCCCGGACCAGTACAGATGCTCCTCGACGAGCCGGTTGAACGCCAGCGCCTGGGCTGCCTCCACCGGCGATTGGTCCCCGTCGAGGGGATCGCCGTACTTCTCTTTCAGGTAGATAACGATCCGGTTGGAGTCGCCGACCTTGGTGCCGTCATCGTTGATGTACGGCAGCTTGCCGAACGGGGAGTCCTCGTCCAGGGTGGCCAGGTTCTGCGGCTGCCACTGATGATCGATTCCGGCGAACGTCATGTAGTTGACGAGCTTGGTCACGTAGGGGCTGATGTCCGGCAGGCCCCATGCGGGCGTATAGCCATAAACAGTGATCATGACGGCTTCCCTTCTCCTCGCTGAGGAAGGTCAGGCCCGCGGGGTGTTTCCGGCGCGGGTTGTGCTGGATGCTGACGTTGCGCGGGGCGCCGGTGCTACCACGGCAGGTACTCGCCATTGGAATGCTGGAACCGTCCCGAGGTCTTGACGGTGAGCTCATCCATGTTGCGGATCAGGCCCGCGGCCGCTTCCTCGGGCTGGATGTAGGCGTGGTGGCCGGGAAAGTCCTTGGTCAGGTCGGTGGCCACCATGCCGGGGTGCAGCGCCAGGACGCTGACGCCGCGCGGCGACAGGTCGTGGTGCAGGTTGAGGGCGGCCATATTGGCGGCGGCCTTGGACATCCGGTAGGCGTACATGCCGCCGGAGCCGTTGTCGCCGAGCGAGCCGACCCGGCTCGTGACAATCCCTACCTTGGCGTCGTCGGTGAGCAGGTCACGCAGGGCCTCGACGGTGCGCAGCGGCCCGATCGCATTGATCTCAAACTGCCTGCGGACGTCGTTGAAGTCGATGGCGCCCAGTTCGTCGAGGCCGAGAACCCCGGCCACGTGCAGCAGCCAGTCCAGCCGAGCGGAGGACGCGCTCAGCCGACCGGCCAGCCGCCGCACCGCGATGTCGGACGTAACGTCGACCTCCGGCTCGACCCGGATGCCCTGCCGGGTGAGATCTTCACCGTCGCCGAGGCAGGCCGCGATCACCTCATCTCCGCGCTTATGCAGCCGGGTGGCGATGCAGTAAGCGATGCCGCGATCGGCGCCGACGACCAGGACGGTGACCATATCCCCCGCCTTAACCCGGCACGCCGATGACGGCTCGCTGCTCGGTCCCGATGACCTTGCGCTCGGCGAGGTCGGCGATTTCCGCGGAGTCGTAGCCGATCTCGGCGAGGATCTCCTCGTTGTGCTCGCCGAGCCGCGGCGCGCCGCGGGGCAGGTCCGGCACGGTACCGGTGAAACGCGCTGGTACCCGGGCCTGCCGCAGGCGGCCCGCGGCGGGGTGGCTGGTCTCGATGATGATCTCGGACGCCAGCACCTGCGGGTGCTGGATGACCTCCGACCGCTTCAGCGTCGGTGCCGCCGGCACATCGAAGCCCTCCATCACCTCCAGCCACTTCGCCGTCGGCTTGCTGATCAGCGCGGACTGAACCAGCTCCAGCCGCTCGTTCACATGCTGGTCGCGCCCGATTGGCGTTGCGAACCGTTCGTCCTCGATCCACTCCGGGTGACCGACGGCCCGGCACAGGCTCTGCCACTCGGCGTTGCTGTTGGTCGCGACGGTCATGTAGCCGTCGGCCGTCTCGTAGATCAGGTCGATGAAGCTGCCGCCCTTCTCAACCGGCACCGGCTGGTCAGCGAAGGTGTAGGCGCCCATGTCCGAGGCCCACAGAAACGCCAGCACGCTGTCGAGCATGGACAGCCGGACGTGCTGGCCCTGGCCGGTCCGCTCGCGTGCCAGCAGGGCCGCGGTGATCGCCTGCGACGCCACTACGGCGCTGAGCTTGTCCGGCAGGATGGTGCGGATCAGCCGAGGGCGCTGCGAGTCTGAGCCGGCCTGGACAGTGGTCAGCCCGGTCAGGGCCTGAATCAGCGGGTCGTACACCCGCTGGCTGGCCTGCGGACCCCGCTCGCCGAAGCCGCTCAGCGACAGGTAAACCAGGCGCGGGTTCACCGCGGCCAGGGCGTCGTAGCCGACGCCGAGGCGCTCCACCACACCGGGCCTGAAGTTCTGCACCACCACGTCAGCCGTGCTGACGAGGCGCTTGAGCACGTCCACGCCCTCGGCCGACTTCAGGTCCAGCGTCATCGACCGCTTGGACCGGTTGACGTTGACGAACATCGCCGACATGCCGCCGGAGCGGTTGGGCAGCGACCGCACATGGTCACCCTTGCCGGGCACCTCGACCTTGATTACGTCAGCGCCCTGGTCGCCCAGGATGTCGGTGGCCCACGGGCCGGACATCATCGAGGACAGGTCAATGATCCGGATATCGCATAGTGGACCGCTCATGACCAGACTCCCTCGCCAGTGCTTTCCCGGTTGACTGATGAAAGAATCATCGGACTAAGAATCTTAGATGTCAACTACTTGTTCCTGAGGTTTCTACTTGTTACTGTTCACGACGAGCACGGAAAGGAGACCCGATGCCGGCCTGCCAGCCAGAATTCGACGTGGATACCGCCCGCGGCGTCGCGGCTGAGGCATTTGCGCCGGCCGGGACCCGGCGGTGGGGGCTGGAGGCCGAACGAATCGTCTACCGAGTCAGCGACCCGGCGGAACGGGTGCCGTACGTCGAGCTCCGCTCGCTCGTGGGGCTCCTGCCCAGCGGGAGCAGGGTGACGCTGGAGCCGGGCGGTCAGGTCGAGATCTCTACCGCGCCGGGACCAGACCTAGACGCGGTGCTCGACGGGCTGGCGACCGACGCGGCCGAGCTTGATGCCCGCCTGAGCAGCCAGGGCCTGCGCGCGGTCGACTGGGCCCTGGACACGGCCCGGCCGCCGCGGCGGATCCTGGCCCAGCCGCGCTACCAGGCCATGGAAGCATTCTTCGACGTCTGGGGCGGTGCTGGGCGCTGGATGATGTGCAATTCCGCGGGGCTGCAGGTCAACCTGAGCCTCGGCCCGGCTGGTTCGTTCCTCCGCTGGAAGGTCATGCACGTCATTGCGCCTGTGCTGCTGGCCACGTTCGCTAACTCGCCCGGTCTGGACTGCGCCCGGCGGAGCTGGGCCAGCCTCCGCCAGGGGATCTGGCAGGCGCTGGACCCGGCTCGGACGTGCGCGCCCGGCCTGGCCGACCCGCCCGCGGGGGCATGGGCGGACTATGTGCTGGCCGCTGACGTGATGATGATCAGGACGGGTGACGGCGCCGTCCCCGTGGCTCCGGGAATGCCGTTTGCGCGCTGGTTGCGTGAGGGCCATCCGGCGGGCTGGCCGACTGCAGATGACCTCCGGTATCACATGACCACCCTGTTCCCGCCGGTCCGGCCGCGGGGCTGGCTGGAGATCAGGGTGATCGACGCGCTGCCGCCGCACATCGCAGAGATCGCTGTACTCACCGTGGCGGCAGCGGCCCAGGAGGAGCTGGCCGGCGAATTGCTAGCGCGGCTGCCTGACACGCGGTCCTGGTGGCCTGCGGCCGCCCGCACCGGGCTGGCTGATGATCAGCTCGCATCGGCGGCCACCATGCTCTTCGACATCACGGCCAGGGCGCTGCCCCTGGTCACCAGCCGCCCAGACCGCATCAAGGCGGTGGCGGACTACCGCACCAGTTACGTGCTCCGCCGTGTGCAGCCATGGGGCGGCAGCATGGCCGGCGGCGCCTTGGGCCTGACTCAGGTTCCGGTGCTGGATCGCAGAACCCTCTCCAGCGTGTGATGAGTCACCGCCGGCCTATTCGAACTCGCCGAGCAATTTGCGGAGCAGCGTCACCAGCGTGACCTGCTCATCCGGGCTAAGACGGTCCAGCAGCTTCGTCTCATGCTCCATTACGTCGGCGACAACGGAATCCACCAGCTCGACGCCGGCCGGCGTCAGCCGCACCTCGACCCGTCGTCGGTCTCCGGTGTCAACCTGGCGGGTGATCAGGCCGGCCCGTTCTAGCTTCTCCAGCCGCTGCGACACGCCGCCCGACGTGATAAGCGCCGAATGCATCAGCTCACCCGCGGTGCGCTGGTAGGGGGGGCCCGAGCGACGAAGGGTCGCCAGCACATCGAGCGTGACACGGTCGGTCCCCAGCAGGTCCAGGCGCTGTTTGCGATGCCGCTCGAGATGCCGCCCGATCCGCCAGATCCGCGTCACGATCCCGACCGAGCTCACGTTGATATCGGGACGCTCCCGCCGCCACGCCGCCTCGATCCGGTCGACCCGGTCCGTCACGTTCTCGGACTCGGCCACCGCGGAACTCACCGGCCCGTCAGGCTCAGTCATATGTTCACCCGCACCGCATCAATGGCTGTCCTCACCATGACAATTTGCGTCGCCTTCTCGGTCAATATCTTACCAGTAAGACATCGAGGCAGCAGTGGGATAGGCGGTCAGCGCGGCCGGTGGTCGATGACGCGGCGCATCTTGCCTACGGACCGCTCGATGGACTCCGGGGCCAGGACGCTGGTCGTGACGGTGACGCCGATGGTGTTCTTGACCCGCGCCGACAGCGTGGCGCCTGCGTCGACCGAGTCGGATTCCGACGTCCCGGGGCGCCGCTCCACGTGCACGGCCAGCTGATCCATCCGGTCCTCCCGGATCAGGTGCAGCTGGAAGTGCGGGGACAGCGCCGGGATGCCCATGATGAGTTCCTCGATCTGGGTCGGGAACAGGTTGACCCCGCGCAGGATGATCATGTCGTCGGAGCGGCCGGTGACCTTCTGCATCCGCCGCATGGTGCGCGCGGTGCCGGGCAGCAGGCGGGTCAGGTCGCGGGTCCGGTACCGGACGACCGGCATGGCCTGCTTGGTCAGCGAGGTGAAGACGAGCTCGCCGTCGGCGCCGTCGGGCAGCGCCTCCCCGGTGAGCGGGTCGATCACCTCCGGGTAGAAGTGGTCCTCCCAGATGTGCAGGCCGTCCTTGGTCTCCACGCACTCCTGCGCCACGCCCGGGCCGATCACCTCCGACAGGCCGTAGATGTCGGTGGCGTCGAGGCCAGCCCGGGCTTCGACCTCGGCCCGCATCTCGTTCGTCCACGGTTCGGCGCCCAAGATGCCGAACCGCAGCGAGGAGGCGGCTGGGTCGTGCCCCTGGCGCTCCATCTCGTCGATGATCGCGAGCATGTAGGACGGCGTGACCATGATGATGTCTGGCCGGAAATCCCTGATCAGGGTGACCTGGCGCTCGGTCATCCCGCCGGAGACGGGGACTACCGTGCAGCCGAGCTTCTCCGCCCCGTAATGCGCGCCGAGCCCTCCGGTGAACAATCCGTAGCCGTAGGCGTTGTGGATGATGTGGCCCGGCCGCCCGCCCGCCGCCCGGATCGAGCGGGCCATCATGGCGGCCCACACCTCGATGTCGTCCCGCGTGTAGCCGACCACGGTGGCCCGGCCCGTGGTGCCCGACGAGGCGTGCACCCGTACCACCTGCTCGCGGGGCACCGCGAACATGCCGAACGGGTAGTTCTCCCGCAGGTCGGCCTTGCTGGTCAGCGGGTACTTGGTCAGGTCGGCTAGGTCCTGGCAGTCATCGGGGTGCACGCCCGCCGCGTCGAAGGCCGCGCGGTAGTGCGGCACGTTGGCGTAAGCGTGCCGCAGCGACCACTGGAGCCGCTCCAGTTGCAGCGCGCGCAGCTCATCGGCCGATGCCCGCTCGATGGGGTCGAGGTCCCCCGCCGGGGACGTGAGGTCCTGCATCGGGACTCCTCGGTCGCTAGGCGTCATAGTCGACAGTGATCGTGCCGGACGCGGGCCCGGACATGGGCCCGAAAATGGGTACAGCCTGGCAGGTGAGGATGTAGCCCGCATCGAGTTCTTCCTGTTCCAGGGCGTAGTTGCGGCGCATGGTGACCTCGCCCTCGACGAGCAGGGCCCGGCAAGTGCCGCACACCCCGCCCTTGCAGGCAAACGGCAGGTCGGGCCGGACCCGCTGGGCCCCGTCCAGGATGGGGGTGCCTGCCGGGACCGTCACGGTGCTGCTGCGCCCGTCGAGCACGACGGTCACCTCGGCGCCCGGACCCGCGGCCGCCTCGGCGTGCGTCGCCTGGGCGGGCGGGGCGTCCTCGACGTAGAACAGCTCACGGTGGATGCGACGGCGCGGGACACCGAGCTCACCGAGCACCCCGATCGCGTCTTCGACCATGCCGAACGGGCCGCACAGCCACCAGTGGTCAACCGCGGCCACGTCGACGGTGACCGGTAGCAGCCCTCGCAGCTTGCCGGCGTCGAGCCGGCCGTTGAACAGCTCCACTTCCTGCGGTTCGCGGCTTAGCACGTGGACCAGGCAGATCCGCTCCGGGTAGGTGTCCTTGATGTCGGCGACCTCGTCAGTGAACATCACCGAATCGTTGCGCCGGTTGCCGTAGAGCAGGGTGACGGTGGACTTGTAATGGGCGGCGAGCACGGATCCGGCGATGGACAACACGGGCGTGATCCCGCTGCCCGCGGCGATCAGGACGTGGTGCGCCGGGGCGTCCAGGTCTGGGGTGAACGACCCCGACGGGGCCTGCACCTCGATCACGTCGCCGGGCCGCACCTGGTGCACCAGCCAGCCGGAGACCGCGCCGCCCGCCACCTCCCGCACGCCGATGCGCGGGAGCCGGCCGGCGGTCGCGCAGATCGAGTAGGACCGGCGCTCATCGCCGCGGCGGATGGTCACCGACTGCCCGGGCGCGAAGGCGAACCTGTCCGCCAGCTCCGGCGGCACCGTGAAGGTCAACGCGGCGGAGTCCTCGGTCAGCGGATCGACCCGCGCCACGGTGAGCGAGTGGAACTCGGCCCGGCCAGCGAGCAGCGGCACCATCAGATGTCCTTCACATATTCGAAGGGCTCGCGGCAGGCCTCGCAGCGGAACAGCGCTTTGCACGCGGTCGCGCTGAACGCCGCGGTCTGCGTGGTGTCGCGGGAGCCGCACCGCGGGCAGGCGACGGGCTCGCGGCGCGGGGTGAGGGTGAGCGGGACCGGACCCGGGTGGGCCGACCCGGAATGGGCTGGCACTGTCTGGGCTGGCACTGCCTGGGGCGGGGCGATGCCGGCCGCCCGCAGCTTGCGGCGGCCCTCGGCCGTGATCCAGTCGCTGCTCCAGGCGGGCGCGAGCGCGGTGCGCACGGTAACCCCGGCGAAGCCGGCCCGGCTGAGCCGGTGCCGCAGGTCGTGGGCGATCTCGCGCAGCGCCGGGCAGCCCGAGTAGGTCGGGGTGATCGTCACCACCAGGCGCCCCTGCTCTGTGCTGACGTCGCGCAAGATGCCCAGGTCGGCCACGGTCACCATGGGCAGCTCGGGATCGGGCACCGCCGCGGCGACCTCCCGCGCGATGGCCAGGCCGGCGGCGGTCACCACGTCGCGTCCGGATGGGCGCGGGCCACCGATTGCAGTTCGGCGAGCAGGTACCCGAACACCTCGGTGTGCACGCCGTCGCGCCCGGACTTGCCGGCCACCCGCGCCATCGGCGCGGCGCCCGGGCGGTCCAGGGTGGCCGCGGCGAGCACGGCGTCAAGCACGGCGCTGACCTCGCCGCGTAGCCCGGCCGGGTCGGCCGCCACCGCGGGCAGGGCGGCGGTCACCGGATCGGCCTGGAACAGCTCGTCGACGAGCGGCCAGACGGTGCCCAGCGCGGCCTGCATCTTGCCGTGCGACAGCGGCGTGCCGTCACCGAGCCTGATCACCCACTGGGCCGCGTAGTCCCGGTGGTAGGTGAGTTCCTTGACGCCCTTGGCCGCGACGGCCGCCAGCACCGGATCTGCCGACTCCGCCAGCCGGCCGAACAGCGCCAGCCGCCAGGCCGAGAAGATCAGCAGCCGGCCCGCCAGCTCGGCGAAGTCGGCGTCAAGGGCCTCCACCAGCCGCACGTTGCGGAATTCGTGCTCGTCCCGGAAGAACGCCAGCTGGTCCTCTTGGCGGCCGTTCCCGTCGGCTAGGGCGCCTTCGGCCATCCCGGCCCGGGCCAGCAGCAGGCGCGCCTGCCCGAGCAGGTCCAGGGCGATGTTGGCCAGCGCGGTCTCCTCCTCAAGCTCCGGCAGGCGGGTCATCCACTGCTGCAGCCGGTGCGAGTAGACCAGCGCGTCGTCGCCGAGCATCAGGCAGTAGGCGGCCAGCGCGGCCGCGTCGACGCCGTCCGGTACCGACGCGTCGATCCCCTCGAGCGGGTCGGTGAAGCCGGTGCCGAACGCCCACCGGTGGTCCTCGGTCTCCTCGCCCAGGCTCTGGTAGGCGGCGAACTCGTCCTCGGTCATCGGCGCGCCCTACATGTGGGGGACATCGTCGGGAATCTCGTAGAACGTCGGGTGCCGGTAGACCTTGTCGCCGGACGGCGCGAAGAACGGGTCCTTCTCGTCCGGGCTCGACGCGGTGATGTCCCTGGCCGCGACCACCCAGATGCTGACGCCCTCGTTCCGGCGCGTGTACAGGTCACGAGCGTGGTGCAGCGCCATCTCCGGATCGGCCGCGTGCAGCGACCCGACGTGCACGTGGTTGAGCCCGCGCTTGCCGCGCAGGAACACCTCGTACAGCGGCCAGCCCGAGCGCACCTGTGGTTCGGTCATCAGGCCGCCTTTCGCTCGACGGCGTGTTTGGCGGCGTAGGCCGCGGCGGCCTCGCGTACCCACGCGCCCTCGTCGTGGGCCGCCTTGCGGCGCGCGATCCGCTGCGCGTTGCACGGCCCGTTGCCCTTGACGACGGCCGTGAACTCGTCCCAGTCCACCGAACCGAAGTCGTAGTGTTGGCGCTCGGCGTTCCACCCCAGGTCGGGATCGGGCAGGGTCACGCCCAGCTTCTCGGCCTGCGGCACCGTCATGTCCACGAAGCGCTGCCGCAGCTCGTCGTTGGTGTGCCGCTTGACGCCCCAGGCCATCGACTGCGCCGTATTCGGAGACTGGTCGTCCGGCGGCCCGAACATCATCAGCGACGGCCACCAGAACCGGTTCGTCGCGTCCTGCACCATCGCCCGCTGTGCCGCGGTGCCGCGCATCATCGTCATCAGCAGCTCATAGCCCTGCCGCTGGTGGAACGACTCCTCCTTGCAGATGCGCACCATGGCCCGGGCGTAGGGACCGTAGGAGGAGCGGCACAGCGGGACCTGGTTGCAGATGGCCGCGCCGTCGACCAGCCAGCCGATCACGCCGACGTCGGCGTAGGTCAGCGTGGGGTAGTTGAAGATCGAGGAGTACTTCTGCCGCCCGTGCACGAGCTTGTCGGTGAGGTCGGCGCGATCGGCGCCGAGCGTCTCGGCCGCCGAGTACAGGTACATGCCGTGGCCGGCCTCGTCTTGCACCTTGGCGATGAGGATCGCCTTGCGGCGCAGCGAAGGAGCCCGGGTAATCCAGTTGCCCTCCGGCTGCATGCCGATGATCTCCGAGTGCGCGTGCTGGGCGATCTGGCGGATCATCGTCGACCGGTAGGCGTCCGGCATCCAGTCCCGCGGCTCGATGCGCCGCCCGCGGTCGAGCGTCTGGTCGAAGTGGGCCTGGAGGTCACCCGGCCCGTCCTGGCCGGGCCCCGTGCCGGGGAGCCTCGCTCCGGGCAGTGCCGTTCCGGGCGGGCCCGTCTCAGGTAGAGCTGTCATCGCCACCATCCCTCCGGCACCATCGTAAGCACTGCCGGACCACACGTATCCAGGTCCGTGGCGGTATTATATACCGAACGTTCGGTCGATTATATGGGAGGCGATCCTGGTGCCGCACCTGCCCGGCGTGGAGGCGATGATGGCGAAGGACGAGGCCTCCCGTGGCCTGGGCATCGAGGTGATCGCCGAGTTCCGCGGCCGCAGCCACGAGCTGGGCCCGGCCTCGTGAGCTCGCCCGCCGCACCTGGTGCGGACCGCTCAGCGGCCGTGGCCCCGTCCCCGCAGCCGCGCCGCGGACGGCCCGGCTACGACCTGGCGTCTGTGCTGGCGCTGGCCGTCGAGCTGTTCAACGAGCGCGGCTACGACGGCACGAGCATGCGGGATCTGGCCGCCCGGCTCGGCATCGCGAAGTCGGCGATTTATCACCACGTCACCGGCAAGGAGGAACTGCTCAGCCTGGCCCTGGACCGGGCTCTGGCTGGCCTGGCGGTGGTGACGGAACGGGCTCGGGCGCTCCCCGCGCCGGCCATCGAGCGCCTGGAGTACCTCGTCCGGGGCAGCGTCGAGGTGCTCGAAGCCGAATCGCCCTACGTGACCCTGCTGCTCCGGGTGCGCGGCAACACCGACGTCGAGCGGGCCGCGCTCGACCAGCGGCGTGCCTTCGACCGGTTCGTGGCCGAACTGGTAGCGCAGGCCGTGCGCGACGGCGACATCCGGCCCGACGCCGACGCGATGATCACCGCGCGACTGCTGTTCGGCCTGGTCAACTCCATCGTCGAATGGTACAGGCCCGACCGCCGCGCGGGCGCGGCGTCGCTGGCTGACCAGGTGTGCGCGATGGCCTTTGACGGCCTGCGCACCGGGCGCCGGTGACGGCGGGTCAGTATCGGATCGCGATCTCGCGGCCCTGGCCGTCCAGCTGGGGGCGGCCGGGGATGACCACCGCCTGGCCGGTGGCGATGCGCCAGGCGCTCCAGGCCACGGCCGCCGCGTCCAGCGTGTCCGTGACCGGGGCCAGCGGGACCCGGGGGACCACGAGGCCGGCCCGGCCCAGCACTTCGTGGCGCAGGCCGCGCCCGGCTTCGGTGTGCTTGCTGTGCGCCAGCGGCGCGCCCGCCAGCGCGCCGAACGCCAATTCCGGATGCACCTCATACAGCGGATGACCGCAGGTTGCGCGGTACAGGTCGGCCTCGAGCAGCTTGGCCCGCAGCCCCCACGCCTGGATGCTGAAACCCCGGCCGGTCAGCTCGCGGCAGCGCTGGTTGGCGGCCTGATAGCTGGCCTGGGCCCAGATCGCCCGGGGCGGGATCGCGAAGACCGAACTGCGCCTGGGCCCGAGCAGGCCGCGCGCGGCCCGGTCCGCCTCGCGCCAGCCCGACTCGGGCAGGCCCAGCGGCATGTCGATCCCGACGACGCTCGCCTCTTCCCCCTCGAGCGCTTCCGCCAGGGACGCGTGCACGCGAACCGCGTCCACCCGGACGCCGCCGGACCGCGCCGGACCGGGCCCCTCGAGGCTGACCGCGACCCAGCCGCGCCGGCAGGCATCCACTCCGGTGACGCGCATACGCCACAATGACACATCTGGGCCTTTCTCCGGTGTTGTCCGGCCAGGCTCCCACGGGACGGCCTGCTGAACCGCTAAGGTTTTCTAGTGGCCGCGGGCACTATCGGCGTCATGGGGAATCGGGCAGCGCATGCCAAGGGCAGCGGGTCTGGCCTGGCCCTCCTCCGAGGCGCGGCCTCCCTCCGCGATACTGTCCTTGTCCGCTGCACCGCGCCGGACGCGCTGTCGAACCTCGTCGCCGTCCTCGAGCTGACCGCCGACGGGCAGCTGCGCTGCAATGCAGCCACCAGGCGCCCGCTCACCGCGACCGTCAAGCTGGTCGACGATGCCCTGGTCGCCGGAGACTACTACGACGGTGCAGACCGCGATGGAGGCGAGCCCATCGCGGCGTTCGCGTGGCCGATGCTTCTGCAGGCCGGCGGCCTGGCGCGGCTGGCCGGGACCGGGCTCGAGCTGACCCCCCGCGGCGAGGCGGTCCTGGCCAGGCCGTCCTACCAGGCCCTCGGCGAACTATGGGACCGGTGGCTCAAAAGCGTCTCCTACGATGAGCTCTCCCGGATCGAGGCGATCAGCGGCCAGCGGAAGTCCGGCACGCTGACCGCGGCCGCCCGGCGGCGCGCCGCGGTGGCCGGCGGGCTGGCGGCCGTCGAGCCCGGCGTCTGGATCGACGTGGACACCTTGTTCGCGATCCTGCAGGCGCCGCCCGCGCCGCTCGTGGTGGCCAGGAGCCCGCTGGCCCGGTGGCGGCTCTACCTCGTCGATTCGTCCCACGGGTCGCTCGGGCCCGCCGGCTGGAAGGCCTGGAACGTCCTCGAAGGCCGGTACGCGCTGTGCGTGCTCTTCGAGTACGCGGCCACCCTCGGCGTGATTGACATCGCCTACACCGGCCCGCGGGGAGCCCGCGACGACTACCGCGAACTGTGGGGCGCGGAGCGCTACGACAGCTTGTCCCGCTACGACGGCCTAGCCGCCGTGCGGGTCAACGACCTGGGCGCCGCGATCTGGCACGATCCCGCTGCCCTGCCCGCCCTCGGCCTCCCGGTACCCAGACGGGGACCCAAGTACCCCAATTGGCCCAAGCTCACTCAGTAGGCCACGCTGAAGCGCTGCCGCCGGTGGGCCCGCTCCTCGATCTCGTCCACGAAAGCCCTGGCGTAGTCCGCGCCCGAGATGTTCGAGTTGCCGTCGGCGTCGGTGAGCAGGACGTCGCCGCCGACGCGGTAGCGGCCGGTGGCCTCGCCGGGAGAGTGCGACCCGAAGGATGCCGCCGGGCTCAGGTAGAACCAGTCGAGGTCGGGTGCGGTCTGGAGGAGCACGGCCAGCACGTCGGCCTGGCCCAGGGCCTCGCCCTTGTGGGCTTCGGGGAAGGTGGGCAGGTCCACGACCCGCGGACCGCCCTCGGTGACGTGCAGCGAGCCCGCGCCACCGACGACGCCGAGCCTGGTGCTGTGCGTGGCCGCCGTCTTGGCGACCGATCCGATCACGTCGGCGAGGCGGACGCCATCCTGCGCGGAGGCGCGGATCGCCACCACCAGCACGTCGGCCTCGACGGCGATGTGGTCGACCAGGGCGGGATCGTGCAGGTTGCCGGCCCGCGAGATCAGGCCGGGCCTGCCCGCCGCGTGCCCTTCCCTGCGGCTGACCGTGATGACGGTATGACCTCGCCGCAGCGCCTCATCCCTGATCGCACCGCCCGCGTATCCGGTCCCGCCGATGATCGCGATCGTCGCCATGTTTCTCCCGTGCTATCCGGTTACCCGTGGCCGCTGGGAACTGCGCGGCCTGGCACCATATTCTCTCCGATCGCGCCCAACCACCCGCAGCGCTGGCCCGTCATAGGGTAGGCGGGTTCGAGCAGGCACGACGTGGAGGTCTTATGAGGCGATGGCGGCTAGCGCCCGGCGGCGGGGTGGCCCTGTCCGTGGCGGCCCTGTCCGTAGTGGCGGGGCTGCTGGCCGCCGGCTGCGCGGCGACGGCCCCGGTCTCCGGCCCCGGCCACGCCCGCCACACCACGACGGCCCCGGCCACCGCGACGGCCCCGGCCGCCAGCCCGCCGGCCCGCCACCACCGCGCCGGCCCGGCACGTCGCGACCGGGTTCTGGTTCGGCAGCGACAGCTGGCCGATCCCCGTCAGCGGCAGCGCCCCCTACCGCGCGCCGGGCATCGGCGGCGCCTACGGCGGCTACGTGGGGATGGCCGGGAGCTGGTCGTACTGGCTGGGCTGCCGCGGCGGTTTCCTCGCCTGGTCCGCGGCCAACAGCGCGCAGGCCGACACCAACTACACCAAATACGGCCAGGGCATCGGCACCGCGGTCTACTGGTTCATGGGCGGCCCCGGCGTCGACCCCGGTTACAACGGGACCGCGGCCGAGGCCGCCGCCTGGGGCGCGCGGCAGGCAGCGCGGACGCTGGCCAACATGGCCAAGGAGCATGTCACCTACCCGGTCGTGTTCATGGACATCGAGCTGCCCGGGGTCGCGCCCGCGTTCGACAACGGCTGGGAGGACGTTTATAGCTCGCCGTGCAGCGGTCAGGTGAAGCACCGGGGGCTGCCGGTGGCGCTGAACCGGGCCGACTTCAACGGGTTCTGGAGCTACATCGGCACCCACTCCGGCTACCAGGCGGGGGTCTACTCCGACCCGGCCATCTGGACGCAGATCTTCGGCACCGGCCGCGCCGCCTCGATCCCGCACACCTACGAGTGGACCTACGAGCCGGAGACCGCGAGCCTGGCCGCTGCCCCGCCCGGCTGGTGCCTGAAGTCGGGCGGCTGCGCGGCGTTCTTCGGCGGCGTGAGCTCATCGAGCCCTTACGCCCTCATGTGGCAGTGGTCGGGCGGCGGCGGTGTCAGGAACGCGATCGGCGACTTCGACCAGATCGATGCCAGCAGGCAGGCCTAACCGGCATGGGCTCGCAGGCGGCGCGGAAACACGCATCAGAGCCGTTCGGTCCAATGGTCTTTTTGAGGGCGGTTCGTCCGGTCTACTGGGTAGGAAGCGGGACTGAAGCAAATCCGCGGGAGGCATCATGAGACGGACATGGCTGGCGCTGGCGGTCGGCCTGGCGCTGGTACTGACGAGCGCAGGGACCGCCGCGGCCACAGTGACGGCAGGGACGGGGAAAGCCGTCACCGCCGCCGAGCAGCGGCCGGACGGTGACGGGCCGCCCGGGTTCTGGTGGGGCACGGACAGCTTTCCGGTCACGGTGCCCGGCAGCGCGCCGTACGGCATGCCGTTCCTCGGTGGCGCCTATGGCGGTTACATCGGGATGACCGGGAGCTGGTCGTACTGGCTGGGCTGCAAGGGCGGCTTCATCGCCTTCTCCTCGGCCAACGCCGCCCAGGCGCACACCAACTACGTCAAGTACCACACGGGCGTCGGCGACGGTTCGTACTGGTTCATGGGCGGCCCCGGCGTGGACCCGCAGTGGAACGGCTCGTCGACCGAGGCCTACGCCTGGGGGGCGCGGCAGGCGGCGCGGGCGCTGGCCGACATCGCCAACGGCCCGATGGACTACCCGGTCGTGTGGATGGACATCGAGCTGCCCGGCGTCGCGCCCGCGAACGACAACGGCTGGAACAACGTGTACACCTCGCCGTGCAGCGGAGTCGTCAAGATCAGCGGCATCCCGGCGGCCGTGGACCGTGCGGACTTCAACGGGTTCTATGACTACATCGTCGCGCATTCGAAGTTCAAGCCGGGCGTCTACTCCGCCGTGCCCGTATGGAACTCGATCTTCGGCGGCAACAGCGCCAGCCCGGGCAGCCCCGGCTACATTCCGCACACCGACGAGTGGACTTACGAGCCTGAGACCACGAACTACACCGGCAACGCGCCGTTCGGCTGGTGCCTGAAGTCCGGCGGTTGCGCGCAGTTCTTCGGCGGCGTCAGCAATGCGAGCAGCAATGCTCTCATGTGGCAGTGGTCCGGCGGTGGCGGGGCCGTCAACGGCATCGGCGGCTTCAACGGCGACCTGGACCAGATCGACGCCATCCGGCAGAACTGACGGCCCGGCACGTCGAGGCCCCTGATCGCGGCTAGCCGGCGATCAGGGGCTCGAGCAGGATGTCGGGATGCTCACGCTGGACCTGGGCGAGGCGCCACTTGTCGCCGAACAGGGCGAGCAGGGCGCCGTCGTGGCGGCGGGTCAGCACCTCCACCGCGCGCTGGCCGGCTAGCGCGCGGGCGCCGTCGGCGTCGGTCCGCCGGGCCATCGTGTAGTCCAGGTGATCGAGGTCGGCCCGGGCGCCGAACTCGTGCTCGAGCCGGTGCAGCACCACGTCGAACTGCAGCGGCCCGACGGCGGCCAGCACCGGAGCCTGGTCGCCGCGCAGGTCGGAGGCGAGGACCTGGACGACGCCCTCGGTGTCCAGCTGCTCGATGCCGCGGCGGAACTGCTTCTGCTTGCCCGCCTCCTTGCCGCGCACCACGGCGAAGTGCTCGGGGGCGAAGCTGGGGATGGGCGGGAACTCGACCGGGTCACGGCCCGCGTACAGCGTGTCGCCCGGGCGCAGCGCGGTGGCGTTGACCAGGCCGATCACGTCGCCGGGGAAGGCCTCCTCGACGGTTTCCCGGTCCTGGCCGAACATCGACTGCGCGTACTTGGTCGCGAACGGGCGTCCGGTCGCCGCGTGGGTCAGCACCATGCCGCGCTCGAACCGGCCCGAGCACACCCGCACGAACGCCATCCGGTCGCGGTGCGCCGGGTCCATGTTGGCCTGCACCTTGAACACCAGCCCGGAGAACGGGGCGTCAACCGGCCGGGGCGAACCCTTAACGTCGTCCCGCGGGGCGGGCGGCGGGGCGAACGCGGTCACCGCGTCGAGCAGGCGGCGGACGCCGAAGTTCGGCAGCGCGGCCCCGAACAGCACCGGGCTCGACACTCCGGCCAGGAACGACTCCATGTCGAGGCGAGCGCCGTAGATCTCCTGAAGCAGCGCCAGTTCCTCCTGCGCGGCGGCGAACGCGTCACCGTCACGGGCGGCTCCCGCCGCGGCGTCCAGTACCGTCTCCAGCGCGCGCCCGGCCCCGCCCGGCGTCCTGGTGAACGTGACGTAGTCGCCGGTGGCCCGCTCGATCAGGCCGCGGAAGTCGCCGGCTACCCCGACCGGCCAGTTCACCGGGGCCGGGCGCAGCCCGATCCGCTGCTCGATCTCGTCGAGCAGCTCCAGCGGCTCCCGGCCGGGCCGGTCCCACTTGTTCACGAACGTGATCACCGGCACGGCCCGGCTGCGGCACACGTCGAACAGCTTCAGCGTCTGCGGCTCCAGGCCCTTGGCCGAGTCGAGCAGCATGATCGCGCAGTCCACAGCCGAAAGCACCCGGTAGGTGTCCTCGGAGAAGTCGGCGTGGCCCGGGGTGTCGAGCAGGTTGAGGACGGTGTCGTGGTAGTCAAAGCGCAGCGCCGCCGAGGTGATCGAGATGCCCCGGGCGCGCTCCATCGCCATCCAGTCCGAGGTCACGCCGCGCCGCCCGGCCTTGCCGTGCACCGCGCCTGCCTGGGTGATCGCCGACGCGTGCAGGGCCAGGGCCTCGGTGAGAGTCGACTTGCCCGCGTCCGGGTGGCTGATCACCGCGAACGCCCGGCGCTGGCCGGCTTCGGCCAGAACCTTCGAGTCGGGCACCCGCGCCTCCAGCGCGGCAGGCGCCTTCATGTCGGCGGCCCGCGGAGGCGCCCCCGTATCCGCCATAGTCACTCACGTTAGGATACTGGGTCCGTGGACCGTGTCCTGACCATCCCGAACGGGATCAGCGCCGCCAGGCTGGCCGGAGTACCGGTCTTCCTGTGGCTGGTGCTCGGCCCGAGGACGGCCACCGCCGACTACTGGGCGGTGGGCCTGCTCATCGCGGCCGGCCTGTCCGACTGGCTGGACGGCAAGATCGCCCGCGCGCTGAACCAGACCAGCAGGCTCGGCCAGGTGCTCGACCCGGCCGCGGACCGGCTGTATATCGCGGCCACCATCGTGGCCCTGGCCGTCCGGGCCATCATCCCGTGGTGGCTGGTCGCCGTCCTGGCGCTGCGCGAGATCACCGTCGGCGTAGCGCTGGCCGTGCTGCGGCGCCGGGCTGGGTTCGGCACCCTCCAGGTGAGCCTGGTGGGCAAGGCGGCAACGCTTTGCCTGCTTTATGCTTTTCCCTTGCTCTTTCTTGGCGATCACCCCGGCTGGGGCGGGACCCTGGCCCGGGTACTAGGCTGGGCTTTCGCGGCCTGGGGAACTGCACTGTACTGGTGGGCCGCGATGCTGTATCTCGCCCAGGTAAGAAGCCTGATAGGTAACACTGCGAGTCCGTTAGGTGACAGGGCGCGTCCTTGATTCCGGCCGTGACGGGGTGCACATAATGGCGGAAACCGGGAAGGAGCCGCGAACCCATTGAAGGCCGTCGTCATGGCAGGGGGTGAGGGGACGCGCCTGCGGCCGATGACCGCGAACCAGCCCAAGCCGCTGCTGCCCGTGGTCAACCGCCCGATCATGGAACACGTGCTGCGGCTGCTCAAGCGGCACGGGTTCGACGAGACCGTCGTGACCGTCCAGTTCCTGGCCGCCCTCGTCCGTAACTACTTCGGCGACGGCGAGGAGTTCGGGATGAGCCTGCAGTACGCCACCGAGGAGATGCCGCTCGGCACGGCGGGCAGCGTGCGCAACGCCGAGGACGCGCTGCGGGACGAGCCCTTCCTGGTCATCTCGGGCGACGCGCTCACCGACATGGACCTGACCGCGCTGGTCAAGTTCCACAAGGACAAGGGCGCGCTGGTCACCGTCGCCCTGGCCCGGGTGCCCAACCCGCTGGAGTTCGGCATCGTGATCACCGCCGAAGACGGCCGGATCCAGCGCTTCCTGGAGAAGCCGACCTGGGGCCAGGTGTTCTCGGACACGGTCAACACCGGTCTGTACGTGATGGAACCGGAGGTGCTCGCGGAGGTTCCGCCGGGCGAGGTGGTGGACTGGTCCGGCGACATCTTCCCGAAGCTGCTCAAGCGCGGCGCCCCGCTGTACGGCTACGTGTCCGAGAGCTACTGGGAGGACGTCGGCACCCACGAGAGCTACATGAAGGCCCAGGCCGATGTGCTGGCCGGCCGGGTGCAGACCGACATTCCCGGCTTCGAGGTCTCGCCGGGCGTCTGGGTCGCCCCGAGCGCCGAGGTGGACGCGGACGCGGTGCTCACCGGCCCGCTGTGCATCGGCGACTACGCCAAGATCGAGGCCGGCGCGCACCTGCGCGAATACACCGTGATCGGCAGCAACGTGGTGGTTAAGGAGGGCGCGTTCCTGCACCGCGCCGTGGTGCACAACAACGTCTACGTCGGCCAGGGCGTCACCCTGCGCGGCTGCGTGATCGGCAAGAATACCGACGTGATGCGGCTGGCCAGGATCGAGGAGGGCGCCGTCGTCGGGGCCGAGTGCGTGATCGAGCCCGAAGCCTACCTGTCCGCCTCGGTGAAGGTCTACCCGTTCAAGACCATCGAGGCCGGGGCGGTGGTCAACACCAGCGTGATCTGGGAGTCCAGGGGACAGCGCACCTTGTTCGGCCCGCGTGGCGTGTCCGGCCTGGTCAACGTGGAGGTCACCCCGGAACTCGCGGTCCGGCTGGCCAGCGCCTACGCCACCATGCTGCGCAAGGGCTCCACCGTCACCACCTCGCGGGACGTGTCGCGGGCCGGGCGGACGCTCAAGCGAGCCGTGCAGAGCGCGCTCAACGCCAGCGCGATCAACGTGGTGGACCTGGAGGTCCAGCCGCTCCCGGTGGCCAGGTTCGAGACGGCCAGGGACCACTACAGCGGCGGCGTCGCGCTGCGCACCACGCCGGGTGACCCGCAGTCGGTCGACATCATCTTCCTGGACGAGCGCGGCGCCGAGCTGTCCCAGGCCGGCCAGCGCAAGCTGGAGCGGGTGTTCTCCCGGCAGGAGTTCCGGCGGGCCTTCCCCGGCGAGATCGCCGAGCTCAGCTACCCGCCCCGGGTGGTCGAGTCGTACACCCACGAGCTGCTCAGGTGCGTGGACATGAGCGGCGTGCGGGAGGCCGGGCTGAAGGTGGTGGCGGACTGCGCGGGCGGCACCGCCTCGCTGGTGCTGCCCAGCCTGCTCGGCACGATCGGGGTGGACGTGCTCACCCTGAACAACCGGCTGGACGAAGTGTCGCCGACAGAAAGCGTCGCGCAGCAGCGGGCCGGCCTGCAGCGACTGGCCGACGTGGTGTCCTCGTCCCGGGCCGCGTTCGGCGTCAGGTTCGACCCGGTGGGGGAGCGGATCCAGCTCGTGGACGAGAAAGGTGAGCTGGTCAGCGAGGACCGGGCGCTGCTGGCCGTGCTCGACCTGGTCGCGGCCGAACGCAAGCGGGGACGCGTCGCGCTGCCGGTGACCACCACCCGGGTGGCCGAGCAGGTGTGCCGGTTCCACGGCGTCCAGGTGGAATGGACGCCGACCTCGATGCACGCGCTGACGCTGGCCGCGGCGCAGGATGACGTCATCTTCGCGGCCGACGGCCACGGCGGGTTCGTGGTGCCCGAGTGCGCCAGGACCATCGACGGCATCGCGGCCTTCGTCCGCCTGCTCGGCCTGGTCGCGCGGACCCGGCTGACGCTGAGCCAGATCGACGCCAGGATCCCGGTCGCGCACCTGCTCCGCCGGTCCATCCCGACGCCGTGGGCGGCCAAGGGCGGTGTCATGCGCACGGTCTTGGAAGCGGCCGGCGACCACGAGATCGAAACGACCGACGGCGTGCGGGTGATCGAGCGGGACCGCGGCTGGGTCCTCGTGCTGCCCGACCCGGCGGACGCCGTGACCCATCTGTGGGCCGAGGGGAACGACGCCGACACCGCACAGTTGCTGCTCGATGAATGGGCGTCGGTGGTGGAACAGGCGGGACGCTAGGGACTTGAACCTGAACGCAGGCTGGCGGTTGCCGCCAACTGTCCCGATACTGCGGTTAGGTCCCCGGATATTCGCTCTGTGGCCGGGTAAGCTGTGTCTCTTATGGCGGCGGATGCACGGCGGAGGTGATACGGCGGTGTGGCGGAAGCGTCGCGACGAAAATAGCCGGCGCGGATGGCGCGGGCTGTTCGCGTGGCGCATGGACCGCGCCGCCCCCTCTCGCGTACCTTGGGCTGGGTCGCTCGAAGACGATGAGTACAACCAGGGGAGGCCGAGCGGAGCCATGCCACGCGTCTACTGCGCCCGGTGCGGCCGGCCGAATCCCGACGGGGCCAGGTTCTGCTCGTACTGCGGGACCCAGCTGACCGTGCCGGTGCCGCCCGGGTCCGGGATGCCGGCCGGGCCGGCGGCTCCCGGCGGAACGGGTGGCTATCCCGCGGCCGGGTTGCCGGATCGCCCCGGCGAGACCACCTCGACGATATCGCTGGGCCGGACCGACGACGATCTCGGCGACGACCTGTTCCCCGACTCGGCCTCGTTCGGCGCGCTGCCGCCAGGCAGTGCCCTGCTCCTGGTCATGCGCGGCCCCAACGCGGGCAGCCGGTTCCGGCTCGACGGCGACCTGACGACCGCGGGCCGTCATCCGGACAGCGACATCTTCCTCGACGACGTGACCGTCTCCCGGCGGCACGCCGAGTTCTACCGGCACGGCGCCCGGTTCACGGTCCGCGACGTGGGCAGTCTCAACGGCACCTACGTGAACCGCGAGCGGATCGAGGAGGCCGAGCTGGTCGGCGGGGACGAGGTGCAGATCGGCAAGTTCCGGCTACTATTCCTGACCAGCCAGGATCTCGGCCCGGACCCGAGGACCCCGTCCGCCGACCGCCGCGGCAGGGGCGCCCAGGACTACGCATGAGCGCGCTGGAGGGGCGCCGGAGGCGCGTGGGGAACACAGCATGAGTGAGCAGTCCGCGCGTGGCCAGTTTGGCATCGGCGAGGTGCTCGCCCAGCTGCGCCCGGAATTTGCTGACATCAGCACGTCCAAGATCCGCTTCCTCGAAGCCGAGGGGCTGATCGAACCGGCCAGGTCGCGCTCGGGGTACCGGCGGTTCTCCACGGCCGACATCGAGCGGCTGCGGTACATCCTGACCATGCAGCGGGACTCCTACCTGCCGCTGCGGGTGATCAGGGAACG
>CAVYNE010000001.1:0-66880 GCA_963769715.1 uncultured Actinomycetes bacterium | reverse complement strand
CCGCCATGTTCCGTAAACCCTTACACACACGTGGAGCCTGCCAGCGACCCAACCGCAGCGGGCTCCCGGACACGACGGAGCGTGCCCATGACCACCATAAGGCCGGACGCTGGTGGCTCCTCGGAGCCTAAGCCGTCCTATTCGCCCTACCTGCTCTTGCGCCACACCTCTAAGCTCCTCCAAGCCGGTTCTCCCGCATTCCGTTCGGCGGTCGAGGCCGCGCGCCGGGTGGACTGCGGCCAGTGCGCGGCGCTGGCCGGGGACGAGTGCGTGTACACCACCGCTCCGGCCTCTGTGCCGGTCACCGCGGGCACCCCTGTGCGCCCGGTTCGCGGCTACCACGCCGGGCGTCTCGCGCTGGCCGCGAGCCCGGTGCCGGGACTGCCTCCCGCCGCGATCGTGTGGGACAACGGCGACGAGCCGCGCTTGCCGGAAGGGGCCGATGACATCGCCGGGGAGATCGACGCCACCGCTGCTGCGCTCCTGTCCGGCAAGATCGCCGCACTACGCGAGTACGTCGGCCGGGCGCTCGGCGATGAGCGGCACGACCGGCAGGAGGCGCTTGAGCGGGTGGTCGGCGAGCTGACGCGGGTCTCGGTGATCCTCGCCGCCGCGGTCGAAGGCGACGACGAAGAGGACGACGCCGAGCCCTACTGCCTGACCTGCGGCGAGTGGGTCCACATGTTCCACGGCGTCGAAGGCTGGCGGCACTTCCGCGGCGAGGGGACGGTAGCGAGCCCGGTGGTGCTGTACGACGCGGGGCATGAGCCGGCGGTGGCGTGGACGGTCCCGGCCGGACGGTCGCTGTCGCCCGCCGACCTCGGACTTATCCGCCAGGCGCTGGCCGACGCGTCAGCGTGGCGGGCATGGCGCGCAGAAGGGGCGCGCTGCGAGGACTGCGCCCAGCTCGACCCGGATCGCTGCCCTGGCCACGCCCGCGACGAGCAGGCGACTGCCGGGTACGACGGGCTACTGCGGCGTCTCGCCGCGTCGGCCGGTGGGGAGGCGCGATAAGCCGCCCGGCCAGGCCCGAGCCGGGCGTGGTGGAGGTGCGGCTGTCCGGCGCGGCCGAGGACACCGGCACGGTGATCTCGGTGCTGGAGCGGCTGGCGGCCGGGCTGCCCGTCACCACGGTCGGGCTGGAGATCGTGCACCGCTCCGGGGCCAGGGCGAACCGCCGCGATCCCGGGGGACAGGCGTACGTGCTCGTCCGGGTGCTCCAGGATGGAGGTGCCGCTCGTGAACCGTGACCGGGGCGGAACCGCTCAGCGCGCCGATGACCGGATCCGGCTGCTGGCTGGCGTGGCGCTGGCCGCGCTGGCGGTCATCACGGCGATCGTCAGCTACCTGCATGCCTTTGCGGTCGTCTGCGAGACGGGAAGTACCGGCCTGGTGGCCCTGCCTCATCCCGTTCGTGGCCGACCTGATGATCGTCACGGCGTCACTGGCTCTGCTGAAGCCGGCCCGCGACGGCGGGACGAAGCCGAAGCTGGCCATCGTCTCGCTGCTCGTCGGCATCGGCTCGACGATGGCCATGAATGTGGGCGCGGGACTGGCACACGGGACCGGCGGCGCGCTGGTCGCGAGTCTGCCGCCCGTGGCCCTGGTGCTGTCCCTGGAACTCTCACGGGCCTGGGTCCGGCGAGCGCGTGCGGGTGCCGAACCCGGCCACTGCCCGCACCGGGTGGCCAGCTCGGCAAACGAGGCGGTCATCCGGGCATTCCTGCACGGTCGTGACTGCGCCGGCCAGCCGCCATCACAGCGCCAGCTCTCGGCCGCGTTCGGCGTCTCCCGCGCCAAGATAGCCGCACTGGTCGCCAGCCTCAACGGTCAGCAACCACCGGAGGTGCCCGCGGACTCGCAGTGAAAGCCCCCAGCGGCCGGGCCCTGTGCCCTAGGGCTTGAACTGGTCCCCGGGTTGTCACGGCGCCGGGCTGGCATGACGTGCCCGCGGCGTCGCTCGGCCGGGTGAACATGCTGGGCGGCGCGGCCAGGAAGCTGACCGACCCCGTAGTGCTTGGTCCTGTTACGGCACCCAGTCCCGCGCGTCGGGATCCCAGCGCAGCCACCTGCGCGCCTCGGGGTCCCACGCGACCTCGTTGCCGCAGCCCTGCCCAGTGAAGTCGTATCCGCTCCCGCCGCAGGTCACGAGCAGCCGGGGCTCGTTACCCTGAACCCTGATGTTCCTCTCGTCACCGACCGGCTTCCCGCAGTGCGGGCACGGCCTAGTAGTGTCGGGCTTCTGCTCTTCGACGAGTCGGGCGACGTCGCCCGAATCCTGAAAACTTTTATTCATGGCGGGCAGCGTACCCGCAGCTGCTGTCGGTACAACGACGCTGATACTAGAACTCATGACCGATAAGCGTTCGTAGGCTGACCGGATTCTGGTAACTAAATGTGGGGCGAGGTCCGGCACTGCGCCGGGTACTGCCCGGTCCGCCAGGTGACCAGCACCTGCTCGCCGGGCCGTAGTGCGTCGTTGATCCGGCTGAGCGCAGAGCCGCGGACCTGTTCGGGGATCTCATCGAGGCCGTCCAGGAGCGGCAGTATCAGGCCTGAAGCCAGCAGCGCCGCGGCCTGGGTAGGTTCCTTCCTGCCAGGCGGCGGAGGGCTAGCTAGGGATCGTTAAGCCGACGGAGCCGGGCCTCGGCTTCCCGCTGCACACCCACCGCGGTGGCCGGCTGGTCCGCTGCCTCGCGCAGGCTCGGGCCACCGGATTCTCCCTGATCTCGGTACGCGGCCCACGCCACCCAGAGCGTGGCCAGCCCGATCCTCACCGCAGCCAGGCCGAAAATCACCGCCACCATGGTGGCGACGTCTAGGTGATGACGGCGCACCGGTATCAGGGCCGCCCATGGCAGCAGGAACAGCGCCAGGGCGATGACGCCATCGCGTCGCGCAGGATGGCGTGCGGTAGCTAGTAAATGCCGCCTGTCCGGGCGCTTCGCGCGGTTCACGAGTGGGGACTGCCATACTCGGTGCAATCAGCGGCTATCGATCAGGTCACAGACGACTAGCCGTGATAAGGCCGCGCCGACGTCCTGCTCACGGCGCGCCCAGGCCGACATCTCCTTGAGGCTGAGCCTGACCGCGTGCACGTGCCCTCGACGTTGGCGGCGACGTCCTGGCGTGAGGCCGAGAGCGAGCCACGCGACCTTCTTGCATGATGATGCCCGCCGGTCAGGGACCTTGGCGGGCATCGCACGCTGGTACGCGCATGGTAAGCGTACTTCCTCGCGTATGCCCTCGACCACGGCCTTCAGTGCTCCCCAAGGAAACATGTCACGGCTCGCCTCGCCGAGATTAGGGGTCGGGAGTGGGTAGATATCCGGGTCGAACAGGACATGCACGCCGTTCTCGCGCAGGAACGCGACGCTGCGGGCGAACGCGGGGTGCTTGGCCAGCGTGATGTTCGGGTTGGGCACCGCGGCGATCGGCTGCCCGGCGGCGAGCCCTTCGTTGAGCAAGCCGAGCGCGAGGGTGTCGCTGATGCCGTTCGCCCACTTGTTGATCGTGTTGAACGTGGCGGGCGCGACGACGAACGCATCAGCCGGGAACGGCAGAACGTCCGGGTCCTCTGGCCGCTTGTAGTCGTCGCGGACGGGGTGGCCGGTCAGGTCGGCGAGCCGGTCCGCGTCGACGAACTGGGTTCCGGCGGGCGTGGCGATCACGCACGCGTCCCAGCCTTGATCCTGAGCCCAGGTGATGAAGGCGGGCAGGTCAGCGGCGGGACGGCCGCCGCAGGCGATGACGTACAGCACCGGGCGTCTTCGCGCTGCCGTCATGCCGCCACGCGAAGCCTGGTGGCCATCTCACGCAACTCGGCAGACGCCCGGCTGCCTGCCAGCAGCTCGCTGAGCAGCCTGTGTGCTGTCCCGTTGTAACGGACTTCCAGGGGGGCGACGCGCTCGGCTTCGAGAAGCGTTTCCCCCGCCGCGGCGTGATCACGCCGCAGGTGCTGGCTGCGGGCGATATCGATCAGGAGAGTCGAGCGACGTTCGAGCAGGACGGCGGGCATCTGGCCCACGTCGACCCTCTCCGCGCGCCGTAGCGCCTCGCGGCCGTCGCCGAGGTCGGTGGCCACCTGGACGCTGTGCACCGCGAGGTTGACGGGGCCGAACACGGCGAACAAGCCCGCCTGCTCATGACCGATCAGGACGGCGGCGGCCTTGGCGTGACCGAGGAACTCCCACGCCTGCGCCGCCTCGCCCATCCTGGCCGCCGCCACGGCCGCAGTGAGCAGCAGCGCGCCAAACGTCGCGACCGCCGCTGGCGGCGAAGCTGCTGTCGGTGGCAGGTTGTCCGCAGCAGCCGCGGCGACAGCGATGGCCTCCGCGTGGCGGGACGCTGACAGGTAGACGTTGGCGACGCGCAGCTGCGCGGCGCCGACCAGCAGGCCGCTGCCGGTCTGGCCGGCGACGCGGAAGGCCCGGTCAGCGACGATCGCCGCCATCTCATAAGCTCCGAGCCGTTTGAGCAGCGATGACACCATGTCATGGGTATGTACCGTGGCGGTCGCGGCTTCTGCCGCCTGCCTGTCATCGCCAGAGGCGTTCAGCCAGGCGGCTGTATCGTGCAGCAGGCTCGTGAGCAGGGCGCCGAGGCGGACATACTGCGCTGACTGCCGCAACTCCCACGCCTGGCCGATATCGCGCCGCACAACCCCGGGTGCCCGGTCTGGCCGGTGCTCACCGCCTTGGGTGGAATGCAAGGCCTCGCCTATGGCGGCGATAACATCCGGCGCGTACGGCGCGCCTGGCATGGCAGGTTCAGCGGCATGTTCTTCCTGCTGTCCCTGATGGGCGGGCCCGCAGTGGATTTGCTCCGGTGAAACGCTAAGCGCTGCCGCGTATAGGAGTTCGTACCGTTCGCCCGCCGCGTGCCTGCCAGCTTCCCAGCCGCGAACCATCCTCACCAGGGAATCGTGAGCAGGCATCGGGTCGCTCCCGGCAGCACGGCGGAGCTGGCGTGCCATCTCCGGCACGTCCCACCCGCGTGACCTGCGCCACGCGCGCAGCGTCCCGCCGTCAACTCTGGGCATCGCGCGTACCTTCGCGTAGCCGTCACACAAGGACAACCGGGCGTGTTCCCGCATACCCCTATGTGTTCCTACCCGTCACTATCGCACAACTGCCCGTGCCCGGCAGCCTGGCTTTACCACGTTGGTACGCGATGGGAGGCACGTCATGGGACGGGCGGCGGCAAGCCGGGCCGGAGAGGACGCCGGCCCGCTGGAGGAGCTTGAGTTCCACTGGGGGTCGGCATACGACATCGCCCTGGTCGACAGCATGTGGACCGCACGGCGCAGGGACGGCCGGGGCGGCACGCTTGCCGATCCCCTCCCCGAGGGGCTCCGGCTGCGGATCCAGGCAGACTACGCGGCGATGCCGGTGCCCAGGGACCTGCCATGAACGGCGGGGCCGGGCCGGGCGCGAGCGGCCCTGTCCCCGGCGGGCTGCGAGGGCTGCTGTTCCCGCAGGCTCTACGGCGGCGGCTACGACCTGCACTCGGTGGGCGGCGTCCATGTCGCCGTGCCGAAGGGAACCCCCGTCTTCGCGGGCGCCACCTTAACCGAGGTCGCCTAGCAGATCAGCGAGCACGCCAGCGGGAGGGATGCCCGGTGACCGGCGGCATCAGGGTCTCACCGCCTGCCGGCCGCGCCGGGGGCGGGCTGCCGGAGATCGTCTCCGTCCGGCCCGGCGATGAGGAACTGCGGCGGATCCAGGCGCTCACCGTCATCTTCGCCACGACGCCGCACGCCGTGATCCGCGAGGCCTGCAGCTTGTTCCTCTCACACGAAGTCGGCACGCCCGGCTACCACCAGGCCGTCCAGGCCTGCCGCCGGCGCACCAGCAGCGGGGACGGTGCCCGGTGACCGGGCACCCGGGGCGGGCGTGCCTGGACTGCGGGATGACGGACCCCCCGCCGGAGATGACGTGCACGCTGAGACGCGATCACGTGGTGGGCGCCGCGGCGGGCTGCCCGGCGTGCCTGCGGCTGACTGCCGCCTGCGCCGCGCGGCCGTGCTCGGCGAGGCAGGCCGGCCGGGTACGCGGGGGCGCGCGATGAGATACCGCGAGGACACGCCTGCGGAGCAGGCCAGGGCACGCGCCGCGGTGGCGGCATGGCGCGGTCAGAACCCGGAGGGCACGGCCGAGCAGCTCGTTGGCGCGATCGGCGGCCAGTTCCACCCGGATTACGCCGTCGTGCTCCGCGGCTTCTTCTTCGCGGCGGAGCAGGTCACCGGGACCGCCGTGCAGGACGCGGGGACCGGGCAGTGAACGGCAGCGGCGGCCTGACGCGCCCCGCCCTGGGGCTGGCCCCGGCCGAGCCGGACCAGGTGCACCGGCTGCAGCGGTACCGCGACGCGCACCCCGGCGTGATCATCGGGGCCGGCGGGTTCGGCACGTGGCAGGCTCGGATCCCCGCACCGGACGGGGAGACCGTCACCGTCCGGTACCGGCTCGCCGAGCTGCTGGACAGGCTCGACGAGCTGACCGGGCAGCACCAGGACCAGCCGGGCGGCGGCACCGGCTAGCAGGGACACCGCAGCCTGCCGGGAGCCAAGCCGACGCACCGCGAGACGTAAGCCAAGCGGGACGACGTTCGCTGGATGTTCTGATGACCTGCCGCAGCGGACGTCGCCCGGCTCACGAGCACGTTGTGGGCCGCAATCCGCGCAGTCGGGGGCCCGCGGGCGCCCGTCCGCCGGCACCGGCATTTCGCCGGGGCACTCGACCCCGCCTAGCTGGCCTCGCTGCCCTTGCCTCTCGGCCAAGACCGGCCGACCGGCCGGGCAGCCGGTCGCCCTGCTGGACGTCCGGTACTGCGCGGCCCGTCGCCAGCTCCGACACTGGCAGGCCAGGATCCCCATGTACCGGGAAGCAGGAGCTGCTGATCGACCAGCGGTACTACTTCGGTGGATCACCCCCGCGTTGCAGGGAGCCTCAGATGACGATCGGTCGGCGGAACCGGCACTCTGGGTCACCCCCGCGTATACGGGGAGCGCCTACTAGGAGGCTAGCTCTACGGCCGGAGTCACCGATCACCTCGCGTGCCTGGCGAGGTTTTGCGGGTCGAACTCGTTGAATCGGCCTTGCTTGTCAATGCGCGGTGGTTTTCTGTCTTTGTGTCGTCACCAGAGGCGCGGGCCGTACCGGATGTGCGGGCGGTCTGGGGGAAGGCGGGCAGTGGTTCAGTCCCGCATCCGCTGATTTGTCATGCTCTCGATACTGCAGCGGTCGCTGAGCTACTGGTTGATGTGTATCTGGGACCCTACGCGCGTGGGCAGTTGCTATCCGCCTTCGAGCCGCTTGGCACGGCTCGGGAGTGGGCTGCCGTGCTTTGCGGGCTGCACGACCTAGGCAAGTGCTCACCGGCATTCCAGGGGCTGAAGGCCGCGCTCTCAGCAGAGCTACTTGGGGATGCCGAGGCACGTGATGTAGGGCGCCTGATCCAGTGGCGGCAGACTGGGGTACGGACCGATATGCCACACGGCCTGCTGACGGCGGTGCACCTGGAACGGGTGCTTTCCCGCTGGGGCGCCAGCGGCGAGACTGCCCGCGTCCTCGCTCGCGTCCTGGGCGGCCACCACGGCGTGATCCCGGAGGCAGCAGCTGTCCGGCAGGCCGGGCACGCGGTCGGCGCCCGGGGCGGCCGGAGCTGGCAGCTGAAATGCGATGCCATCGCGGCCGAGGCATGCAGGCTCTGGGGGTTGCCGGAGCCGTCGGAGCTGGCCTGGAGCGAGGTAACGGTCCCGGTCACAGCCGCGGTGGCACTAGCGGGGCTGACCACTGTCAGTGACTGGATTGCTTCAACGCTACCGCCAGCCAGTTACGCCGGAGCCGATGTTGACCTCGGCACGTACGCGGCAGTCGCCCGCCGTGCCGCCGCCAGGAATGTGACTGCGCTGGGATGGACGCCGTGGCACGGGCCGGATGACACCCGGTTCACGGCACTGTTTCCTGCCGACGTCCCGCCGCGGCCGGTCCAGCTGGCAGTGCAGGATGTGGCGGGCAGAGCGGCCGGGCCCGTGATCATGGTCGTATCGGCCCCCACGGGGGAGGGAAAGACCAAGGCGGCGCTCCAGGCGGCCGTGACGCTCATGCGCCGGCTGGAGCTTAACGGCTTTTATGCAGCGCTGCCTTCCCGGGCGAGCAGCAATCAGGCTTTCGAGGTGGCGGATCAGTTGCTGGCTCCTTTCGGGCAGGCGGACCGGCTTCGCCTGGTTCACTCCTCACCTGCCGCGTACCTTCTCGCACGCCGTCGGATGCGAGCCGGGGGCGAGATGCGCTTTTACGAGATCGCCGCAGACGAAACAGGCCTGGCATTGGGTGGTGACGATGAGCCGGGGGAACTGATCGCAGAGGACTGGTTTACCCGCAGGCGTGGCCTGCTGGCCCCGTTCGGCGCCGGGACTGTGGATCAGGTGCTGACGGCCGCGATTCGCTCCTCGCACGTGTTCGTACGCCTGGCGGGCCTGTCGGGCAAGGTGATCATCTTCGATGAGGTGCACAGCTACGACGTGCACATGTCCATTCTCCTGGATCGGCTGTTGTGGTGGCTTGGCAGTCTCCGGGTATCCGTCGTCTTGCTGTCCGCTACGTTGTCATCGGGCAAGCAGCGGCGGCTCGTGGACAGCTGGCAGGCTGGAGCGCTGGGTCGTGATCCAGGCCAGGCGCCTCCCGCAGCGCCTGGGTTCCCCGCGTATCCCCGGGTGACCTGGGCCGACAGTGCTGGCAGTGCGCCCGTGGAGCAGGTCGCGGGGGTAGCGCCGCTGAATCATGACCGGCACGTCGAGCTGGTCCGGGTGGCTTACAGCGATCATGTGGCGTGGGCGCTCGGGCGTGCGCGGGAGGGGCAGTGCGTCGCGATTGTGCACAATGTCGTCCGGCACGCGGTCACGGCCTGGGAAGAGCTGCTGCAGCAACTGGATAGCCTCGGTGAGGCTGAGCGGCCAGTGACCATCTTGCTGCATGGGCGGCTGACTGACGCCGAACGCGCCCGGGCGGAGGCAGCCGTCCGGCGGATGTTCGGCCCGCCTACTGATCCCGGAGCCGAGGAGCGTCCGGCGCAGGCGGTGGTGGTCGGGACGCAGGTGCTGGAGCAAAGCCTAGATCTCGACTTCGATGTCATGGTGAGCGCGATGGCTCCGGTGGACAGCCTGATCCAGCGGATGGGCCGGATTCAGCGGCATCGCCGCGATGGCAGACGTCCGCCAATGCGGATGGCGCTGACGGGGGTGGAGCACAGGCGGGGCCGTGTAACGTTCCTTCCCTACACCACGCGGGTCTACGACGAGGCGGTCTTGCTGCGAACGTGTGCGGTGCTCCGGGACCGCGCGGAAGTCGTCTGCCCAGATGACGTACAGGGCATGGTCGATTCCGTTTACGACATTGATGACCGTCTTCGGTGTCCTGCCGGGTGGGATGAGCAATGGGCGCATGCCCATGCGAAGCTACGCGAACGAATAGCCAGGGAAGAATTCACCGCTCGGACGATTTACCTGCCGCCAGTGGACGCCGCTGTACGGTTTAACGAGCTGACCTCGCGGCGCGCCAGTCCGCGCCGCACCCGCCGCGACGACCCGAGGGGCGGTGACCATGCAGGGGGTTGATTGGGAGCCGCACCAGGAAGCTCTTGCGGTCGTCGTCGCGCATCGTGACCCGGGAAGCGGCAAAGTGACCGCGGCGGCCGGAGGGCCCGCGCTGGATCTTGGCAGTGCCGCCCCAGCCGAGCCGGAGGCGATCGCGCGGATCCGGGAATCACTCGTGCGCATCGACGCGGCCGAAGACGTGCCCAGCGCCGTGGTCGACGCGCTCCATGCCGAGCCGGTTCCGGTGCTGTTCAGGCAGTCGGCCTGGCTGCGGGACGCACGGGTCCTGGTGCTCGAAGCTGGCCAGACCCGCATCGCGGGATTCCGCATCGGCTACCAGCCCGGCATAGGCCTGTGGATAGGGGAGCCGGCAACTCCTCCCGGGCGAGCGTGGGCCAGGCGGAGGTAGCCATTTTGTCAGGGCCCCATGGAAGACTCGCCCTCGCTGCTCGTATCCGGAAGGAGAGGGCGATGTTATTTAATCTGCTGGACGAGCCATGGCTGCCGGTGATGCCGCGGGACAGCACGCAGGTCGTGGAAGTAAGCCTGACCGATCTGGTGTCTCATGCGCGCAGCTACCGCTGCGTCATCGGGAGCGCTCCAACAATGACTGCCGCGCTGTACCGCATGGTGCTGGCGCTGATCCACCGGGTGTACGGCCCCCGCAGCCTTTCCCGATGGGGGGAACTCTGGCGTGCAGAAAACGGATTTCCCTGCCAGGAATTGGCAGCATATGCCGAGACTTATGGTGATCGATTCAACCTGTTCGACGACCAGCGGCCGTTTTTCCAGTGCCCGTCGCTGGCCGCTAAGGCAGCCTCGACCACGGCCAATCTGGTTGCCTACTGGTCGGCGGGCATCGCTCGTACGCTGTTCGATCACACCATCGCGGCTGAGTCACCGACGCTGTCTCCCGCGGAGGCAGCCCGCTGGCTGATCACGGCGCAGATGTATGACACTGGCGGCCTCAAGACCCCATACACCAAGGACAAGAGTTCCATGGCGGGGCTCGGTAACCGCTTTGCCTGCTCCTTGGTTGAAGGCGAGACCCTGCATGAAACGCTGCTGCTGAACACGCTGGTGTATAACCCGGCTGCTGAACAGCCATGGATGACGTCCAGGCGCGACCGACCGGTCTGGGAAGCGGACGAGCCTCCTGATCCCGAGCCTGACGAGCGGCCACCGCTCGGCTGGACGGATCTTCTTACCTGGCCATCCCGCCGGATCCTGCTCAGGATCGGCCGAGACCAGCAGGACACCCTCATCACGGGAGTAGTCCTGACTCCGGGAACCCGTCTGAAGGCCGACCTCGCTGAGGTGGAACTGATGGCCGCTTTCAGCAGGCCCTGGCTGAAGGGAAACAAGCGCGGGCCGCTGGAGCCGGTTCTCCTGCAAGATGTGACCGGGGTGTGGCGGCATAGCCGGGACCTGCTGCTGGCCGCCGATCCCTTGTGGCGGGGTACCAGTACGTACCGGGGCAAGCGCGGGGGCACGCCGCTGCCGATGCCCGCTGAGGAACCCGAGCGGCGCCGCCCAGCCCCCGTAGACCAGGTAGCTGCAGCCGCCGACGAGTCCCTGATTCCCGATAGGGCCGTCTACACGCTGCGGGTCTTCGGTCAGCAGCTGAGAGGCAGGAAGGCAGCCATACATGCGTGGTACGAGGAGGCCATCCCCGCCCCCGTTGCCTTGATCCGCGCCGCAGACGAACGCATCGGGAACCTCATCGGCCAGGCAACGACACTCGCCGCCCATCTCGGTGAAGCGCTCCGAGGAATGCAGCGAAGCTACCGCCACACTGCCGCAGATCGTACGAGCAGCAATGCACGCACGCGAGAGGACAGCGTGCCGACGATCTTGGAGATCGAGTACTGGCCTCGCCTGGCCACGCCGTTCGCGGGGTTCCTCCGTGAACTCGGTGAAGCGGTCGCCAATGGCGACTCAGAGCGGGGCGCCCTGGACCGCTGGGCTGCAGAGGCAGTACAAGTCGCCGACGACGCGGCACGGGCATGGCTTCACGCCGTCCCGCGCCATGACCGCATGCTCATAGAGGCCGTGACCTGCCATGAGGGGTACCAGTGGGCTCGGCGTGCCCGGCTACGAATCTTCCAGAGCGGGGTAGCTGCATTTACCGCGCCAGAACCGGAGACCTCCGTATGACAGCACCCGTACCCAGGCAGGTGACCGCCGATAGGCGCCGCGATTTCGTCACCTTCCTGTATCGCGTCCACCGCAACCTCACCGCAGATAACCGCTATGCCGCAGCCGACAGCCGCGCTATCCTCGCCCGGCTCCGGCGCAGCTTCGCCGGGCCGCGGCAGCAAGCTGAGGCATATCAGATCGTGTTCGACTTCGATCCGCCCGAGTACGAGCAACACATCTGGCTACTGGTCGGCGGCCTGTTCGCCCTCCACCCGAGGCCCCGGCCCGCAGGCAGCGAACGCGGCATGTCCATCGGCGCAGCCATGGGAGCACTTGCCGACGCCGGCGCGGTTTCAGCCAGCCGCAGGTTCACGCAACTGATCTCCGTCGACCATAAGGCGTTCGCCTACTACCTGCGTCAGGCCGTCCAGCTGCTGCGCGGCGGCCTGGTCGGCCTGGACTACTACCGGCTCCTGGACGAGCTGACCGTTTTGCTAGCCGAGGACAAAACCGGGCAGCACGCGCAGCGTGCCCAGGACATCCGTATCGCCTGGATCCGGGATTTTCACCGGGACAGCAACCGGCAGGCCACTCCGAAACCACCCGCGCCGACCCTGGAGGCGACACCATGATCATCGAGCTTCACCTACTGCAATCATTTCCTGTCAGTAATCTGAACCGCGACGATATCGGCCAGCCCAAGACCGTCCAGTTCGGCGGATACACCCGGGGCAGGATCTCCAGCCAGTGCCTGAAGAAGGCCGCTCGCGGCCTGCTCCCCGCCTACGGCCTCCGGGAATCTGAACTCGGCTGGCGCACCAAGCGGCTCGCCGGCGAAGCGGCGGCCCTTCTCGTAAACAGAGGACGCCCTACCCAGGGCGCGGCCGAGATCGTCGAGGCAGGCCTGGAATCGCTGGGGTTCGCCTTCAAGAACGGGCTGACCCAGTACCTCTTGTACGTGGGCAGGCCAGCAGCCGACGTACTCGCCGACTACTGCGACCGCGAGTGGGACAAGCTAGCGGCGGCTACCGCAAAAAAAATTCGCGCCGCAGAACGCAGCAAACGCAAGAAATCCGATGCAGACGAACCTGAGGACGGCGAGTCAGAAGGAACAGCGCCGGGAGCATCCAGGGGTCGTCCCCCGAAAATCAAACCCGAAGGCGCCGCCGCCAAAGAGGCAGCGCGGATCTTTGATGCAACCAGGGTCGCTGATATCGCGCTGTTCGGCCGCATGATCGCCGACAACACCGATTTCAACGTCACCGGAGCATGTCAGGTCGCCCACGCCATCTCCACACACGCGGTCGCCACCGAGTTCGACTACTACACCGCGCTTGACGACCTGAAGCCGACCGCCGAGCCCGGCGCGGACATGCTCGGGACCGTCGACTTCAATGCCGCCTGCTACTACCGGTACGCCAACCTCGACCTCGGCCAGCTCGCTGAGAATCTGCCGGGGGACCCGGATCTTGCCAGCCGGGCCGCGCGAGCATGGCTGCATGCGTTCATCCGGGCGGTCCCTGGGGCGAAGCAGAACTCGATGGCGTCTTCCTCCGTCCCGGAGATACTTCTCGGTGTCGCCCGCGACGCCAGCTCATGGAGCCTGGCCAACGCCTTCCTGCGGCCAGTGGCAAATGTCCCGGACATCATGGCCACCTCCGCCGAGAGGCTCGTCCATCACTTCGGGCAGATCCGGTCGTTCTACGGCACTGGCCAGCTGCGCCACGTTTCGTACGCCTCCCTATCCGGCGAGAGCCCTGGCCTAGCCGACGTGTACCTGGCGGACACGGCCGAGGACTTCGTGGCCAGGCTGCTGGCCGCCGCCGGGGAGTGACTGGAATGCCATTGGCCTCGCTGGCCCTGCGCTTTGACGCCCCCATGCAATCCTGGGGACAGCGAGCGCGATTCGTGGTCCGCGATACTGCCGCAGAACCAACCAAGTCGGGAGTCGTCGGGCTCATCGCGGCTGCCCTGGGCGTCGCCCGCGACGATGACGCAGCGATCGAGAAACTCGCGCGGCTCAGGATGGGCGTCCGCGTCGACCGTGAAGGCACCGTAGAACGCGACTACCAAACAGTGCAGAACGTGCCGGACACCGAAGGAAAGCACCACCGAGGTGTCGAAAGCTGGCGCTACTACTTGGCCGACGCCTTGTTCTTGACGGTCATCGAAGGTCAGGAAACCGAACTCGGCCGCCTGCACCAGGCGCTCGCTAACCCCCGCTGGCCGCTGTACCTTGGCCGCCGCGCCTTCCTGCCCGCCCGCCCGATCGTCAGCATCAGCGAGCCGCCCGCCACTATCCGCCGCTCGATCGAGGACGTGCTGGCCACCTATCCATGGCTGGAAAATCAGCCGAACATCCGCAACGCCGCCGACCGCGGCGAGCCGCGCTGGCTCCGGACCGTCACCGATTCAAACGCCGCGGACCCAGCTGCGGAACTGCGCAACGACTATCCGCTCTCGTTCGCGTCCGGCGGCCGACGACATGGGCCACGGCTCGTCCGCATCGGCCACGTCCAGCTCACCAGCCAGATGCGCAACCCGACCGCAGCGCCCTAATCAAATGGCGCTAGCCGCATCTGCGCCACCATCACACGATTCGGCCCCTCACCTGGGAGCACCAATGACCTTGTGGCTAACCCGTCTTATCCCCAACCTGGACCATCGTGACACGCTCACAGATCTCGGGGACGTCACCAGCCTTCACCGCCGCGTCATGATCCTCTTCCCCGACGGCCTCGGGACATCGGCCAGAAGCACGGCCGGACTTCTGTTCCGCGTCGAGACGTCCGCCGATAGCGTCCGCATCCTCATCCAGAGCAGCATCCAGCCTGACCTGAGCCGACTGCCGCACCGGTACGGACACGCCGAGACCATCCAGCTCGACGGCTTCCTGCAGACGCTTACCAACGGCATGACCGTCAGGTACCGGATCACCGCCAACCCCTCTAAGCAGCTGCCCCGCGGCCACTCTGGTCCCGGGCACCCCGGCCAGCGGGTCGCGCTCCGCGGTACCCAAGCGGAGGCGTGGTGGCGGGAACGCGCCGACCGCGCGGGCCTGACGCTGAACACTGTCATGATGCTCCCGCGCCACGACCTCGTCGGCCATCAAACAGGCCAGATCTCGAAAGCAGGCAGGAGCGACATCCGGCATGCCGCCGCACAATACGACGGAACCGCCACCATCCGCGACGTCGACACCGTCCGGGACGCTCTATGCAACGGCATCGGGCGAGGCAAGCCCTACGGATGCGGCCTGCTAAGCCTCGTGCCGATTCACCAAGCCAGCCGCGCCAATGTCCAGTAAAGGATGGAGCTGGCTGACCGACGCCCGTGACCCGCCCGACAGAGTAGATGAGTCTCGATGGGGAGGACTGCCTAACGTTAGTCGCGAGATTGCCACATCGGCCCTATGCAAAGGGATCCTCCCCGTATGCCCGGGGTGATCCGACGTCGTCGCCGAGTTCGTACATCAGCCTGTGGTGCTCCCCGCCCACGCGGGGGTGATCCGTGGGGTCAGGACGTCCCAGTGACCGACGAGCAGTGCTCCCTGCACACGCGGGGGTGATCCAAAGGTCTTCGAGCCGACGACGCTTCACTGGCTGCGCTCCCTGCACACGCGGGGGTGATCCGTTCGGCCCCGTTCCAAGATGAGCAGGTCCATGCATGTTCCCCGCACACGCGGGGGTGATCCCAACGACGCGATCCGAAAGGCGTCTCCGGAGATGTGTTCCCTGCATACGCGGGGGTGATCCACTGGCATGTGGTTCCCAGTTGACACTGGTTCAGGTCGTTGATCTCGTGCTCCCCGCACAGGCGGGGGTGGTCCGATCACTGACACGGTGGGCCGACCGATCTGGGAGTCCTCCCCGCACACGCGGGGGTGATCCGTGGGGCCAGGAGGTTCCAGTGACTGACGAGCAGTGCTCCCCGTATGCGCGGGGGTGATCCGTCGGTGGTCGGCTGCGGCGTGCCCAGGTCGAAATGCTCCCCGCAGACGCGGGGGTGATCCGAGGATACATAACACGTCAGCGACGACAGCCCGGGTTCCCGTACACGCGGGGTGACACCAGTCGTAGCAGACCGTGCCACGGTAACCCCGACGACTACGAGGGTGAAGTCTGCGGGCCTGGGGTTCCCGCGAACGCGGGGTGATCCATTGAACGGCTGTAACTGGACTCTGCAGAGCACGTGCTCTCCGCACACGCGGGGGTGAGCCGGTGAAACTGGACGAAGCATACGTCCCGAAGCAACGCACCATGCACATGCGGGGGTGATCCCAGCGAGTTGCCCGCGCTAGGGATGCCGGTGCCATGTTCCCCGTACACGCGGGGGTGATCCGGACGCGTTCGGAACTCAGCTGTTTACTGGCCCACACTCCCCGCAAACGCGGGGGTGATCCCGCGTGACACAGAGGGGGTGGGGGAGAGTGTGCAGGACTATGTGTGTTCCCCGCACGCGCGGGGGTTATCCGAACACAATGGTGTACTGGTGGAACACGGCGTTGCGCTCCCCGCATGCGCGGGGGTGGTCCGAAAGTCTTCGAGCCGACGACTCTTCACTGGTTGAGTGCTCCTCGCACCCGCGGGGGTGATCCGTAGTTCAGCGCGGTGACCTTCACAGCGATGTTGCGTTCCCCACACCCGCGGGGGTCAATGTCGGTGACAATCCAATCCCTGGGCAGGCGGATTCTGTGCCATCACGTACTCCCCCGCACGCCCGGAGGTGATCCCCCCGATGACGACGCTGGGTGACATGATCTACGGGCCCTCCCCACACGCGGCGGCATCCGCCGCCCAGCTTGCGGCTCAGCTTGCCGAAGCAGTGCTCTCCGCATATGCGGGGGTGATCCGATCATCGATGCTCTCCGCATATGCGGGGGTGATCCGATCATCGATCCACTCTTGCTGGACTACCAGCGGTGGTCCCCGCATACGCGGGGGTGATCCGAGGACCCAGAACACGCCCGGTGACTCCGGCGCTGCGCTCACCGTACGCGCGGGGGTGATCCGCCTCATGCGTCCATAGCATCAGATCCAGCGCCATGGCCGCCTAGTCCCGGTCTTTCGGGACGAGTTTTATGCCTTCGGCTACCAGCGCGGACAGCTAGTGTTCTTCGGTCAGCTTCAGGCACGCCTTGTACAGAGCGGCCGATTCCAGCCGCTAGTGGCGCTCCTCGCGGTCGACCTGCTGAGAGCGGGCAAGGTCAGTGACGAGGATTTCTACGCCGCTCGTCATGGTCACCAGGTTCCCTACGCGGAGTACGCGGTGCGGCAGCGTTTCCTCGCAATGCACGCCCCCATAGGAACCCGGGGATGTTTGAGGCCGTGACAGCCGAGAACGCCCTCAACGCCTGCTGCGGCCACCTGCTCACCACCATCGGCCTGGCCAGCCTGTACCCCGAGCGGGCCAGCCAGATCAACGCGGCCCCTGCGCCACCTGGTTATCCATGGCGCTTAATTACGTGACGGTCAGGTGCGACCTGGCGTGCGGCCCATGCCGCTCGTGCGCCGGCTGGCCTACGGCTGCTCTGCCAGGGCAGCGTCGGTCCCCTCGCGAAGGGCGCCGTCCCAGGTGACGAGCCGGTCCCAGTCTGCCGTGGTGAAAGCCTGCGCGGGCCAGGACACCTCCGGCTGCCGCAGAAGCGGCGGCCAGATACGAAAGAGCGCCTGGGCCAGGGAGGACGGCGTGTGGTCGTTCCAGGCGGAAGCCTGGTGCTGGTCGGCCGCGACGTAATCGACGGTGAACACCTGGAACGCGATGTATCCCAGGGTGAAGGTGGCGAAATGGCCCTCGACCCCGCTGCCGTCCGGTGTCGGCAGCGGGGCGCTGGAAGGCGCATACCGGACCGGGACCGTCTGCTGGCAGTCCCAGCAGCCCATCCACACCCGGGAGCGCGGCGGCGGCTCGCTGCTGGCCCGCAGCCAGGCCAGCTCCGGCGGGCTGGCCTCGTAGCCTTCGACCGGCCGACTGCCCAGGTAGATCTGGCGGAACGCCAGCTCCAGGAGGAGCACGGTCTTGACCGCCCACGTCGCGATCAGCTGCTGGCTGGCCGGGCTGAGCGCCGTAGGCTGGGCGTTGACGGCCATCGGGGCCAGCAGCGGCTTGACGCGCCGCTCCAGGCGGCTGAGCCGGACGCTGTTGCAGTCATCGCAGATCGCGTCGTCGAGCGTGATGTTCAGGGCCTGCATCGCACTGACCCGGCGCCGCTGGCTGAGTCCTTCCTTGCGGGCGTTGACCGTGACCGGGCCTTTAATGTCGAAGCTGCGCCGCGGCCATTTCGCGATCACGTGCTCACAGGTCAGCTTGCCGTTCGTCGTCCCGCAGAAGACGCACGCTGTCGTGCCGGGTGCCGGAGTCATGGCCGGAAGGGACATGGCCGGAGCATACGGGCGACCGGACCGCCTGGACGTGCCGGGCGTGGTCATCGCGGCGGGTCCTGACAGGCGAGCAGCAGCTGGCGGAACTCCTGCCGGGTGGCCTGGAGGCTGACCTGGCCACCGGCCAGCTCCTCCAGGAGCGCGCCGAGGTCCCAGGTGGCCAGGTAGGCGTACCGGGCGCTGAAGACGCCCAGCTCGTCGAGCTTGTACTCGTCATCGAAGTCCAGCAGCGCGTACCCGAGGACCTGGAACACCTCCTGCACGCCGAGCGAGAGCTTCGCGGAGGTCTTCAGGTCCAGGAGCAGCCCGGCGGCGATCAGGTCCGCGTCGGCCCGGATCAGCGCCGAGCCCGTGAACGTCGGGCCGAGCAGCCACCGACCCCGCCGCGCGGCCAGCCGGGGCAGCAGTGTCGTCTCGAACACCTGCCGGAACGCGGCGAGCTGGACGAGGGCAGTCGGCGGAGCCAGGGCGAGCAGCTCGTCCGCCGATGGCCGACCGTCCTGGAACCGCCCCAGCGGGCCCAGGGCCGCCACCATCGGGCCGCGGCGGAACACCTCCGTCAGCAGCGCCAGGACCCAGCACGCGCGGGCCAGGTGCTCCGGGTCGGCGTCACTGCCTCGCAGCGGGCCAGTGAACGCCGCCTCACCCTCGCCAGCCAACTCGTCGCGGCCCAGGCCGAGCGACCGGGCGATCTCGCCGAGCGCGGCGAGCATGCCTATGTCCGCCCCTGTCACAGGTGCGCTGGGCATTTCCCGCGGGCCTGCGCCGCGCGGCCCGGACAAGGCCGCACCCACCGCCGCCAACCTCAGGGACGGCCGGGGGTGCAGCAGGAACCGCAGCAGCCAATCGGCCGCCGTACCGACCGTCCCCGGGTTGGCCTCCGCCGGGGGCGCGCCGGGGACGACCAGCGGCGGGGCGTCCTGGCGGTAGCGTCGTTGCAGGTCGCGCAGCCCGCTGGTGAACCGCTCGCTGAGGAACTGGCGGACAGGTGAGCGGACGTCGGCGATCTCGGCGGTCAGCGGCCCGCGGATCACCCTCCCCGCTTCCTCGTCTCCGTCATCGGGACCCATCGTGCACGGACACGGGGTGTCCTCGGGAAGCCCCTCGCCACAGTGCGGGCAGATGTAACCCATGATCATCCCCTGGGTGTGTCGTCCGGCCAGTAATACCCGATAGTCATCTTCCGGTCTGACATTCCCGGCTGCCTGGCATCCCGTCACCCGGCTCTCGCTGCTGAGGGAGACACCGCTCAGCACGCTTATGCAGCGCGGACGGACTGGTACGCCCGGTAGCCCGGATGGCGGGCACGTCCGCTCCCCGGTCGTTTGACGAGACCGGACGGCCGACCGGAACGCCGGTGCCGCGGGCAGTTACGCCGTGTTCATACGCCGGTTTTCGAGGTAGGCGGCCACTCCCCGGCCGCCGTGCTGGATCGGCGGGTCAACGCCCACGACCTCGCGGTGCAACTGGATCAGCCGTGCCTCGACCGCCCGCCGCTCCGCCTGGTCCGGGTGCTCCGCCAGCGCCCACGAGACCTCTATACGGCACCCGGCGTCCTGGCACTGGCGCATGTACGGCGCGGCGTAGTGACCGCGGTGCGGTCGCACCGCAAGGCCGGCCGCCCGCCAGTTCAGGTAGAACTCTGCCGGATGGCGCCTCATGCCCCGCGCGAGACGGCCCAGGCGCCCGCGCCGCCCTGTCCGTCCCCCGCTCTCGCCGATGTACAGCAGGCCCGGCTCGCCTCGCACCCGGAACCGGTAGATGCCCGGGGTCGCCGGAATGAGGTGGCCGCCGTGGGCCTTGTCGAAGTCCAGCCACTCTGACCAGAGCAGGCCGCCCCAGCCTGGCGCCCGGGGATCGTCGGCTGCTGGTGTCAGGTCGCCGGTCATAGGCTCACCGCCTCTGTAGAGAGTGTGCCACCACGCCCTGGATGAACAACATAAGCCGCGCGGCCAGCGTGGGTCCCGTGCCGGGTTGCCCGCTAGATTGACCGGCGGGGAACCCGCAGGGAGCACAAGCGCGGCGAAGTAGGACAGATCACCGAGGGCGCTCCATGGGCTTCCCCAGGCACGGCCCGTTACGCACAGTCGGCTGTCAGGAGCTGGCCGCTGGCAGGAGCACTGCGAGTCCGTGGTGCCATCGCCGGAATTGCGCACTGGTCAGGTGTCGTCGCGCAGAACCGGCAGCTGGGCAAGACTCAGCGTTCATCGTCTGGCGCGCCCTGTGGAAGCCAGGATGCCTGGAAGATCCCGTAGATCGTACGAATCGTTATTCCGGATCGTGTGGATCCAGGCCATGCCCGGCAGGTAGATCGCCTATCAATGAATGTAGAGAACGGTGGCGTGGGGGAGGCGGCGTGGAGCCGATAGTTGAGGTCGACCGGATTGACGGCAAGCCTAGGAGCGTCCGGGAGCTTTTCGTGGGCCGACGCTACAGCGTCGACTACTACCAGCGTGAGTACGGCTGGTCTGAAGCCAATGTGCGGGAGCTGGTCGAAGACCTATCTGGCCGGTTCCTGGGTAGCTGGGACCAGTCCCATGAGCGGTCCGACGTTGCCGGCTATCGCCCGTACTTCCTCGGCCCGATCGTCACGGACAGCCGCAAGGGCACGCTTTTCCTGGTGGACGGCCAGCAGCGCCTGACCACTCTGACGCTCCTGCTCATCCTGCTTCACCATCTACAGCAGGATCGCAGTGACGAGGACCGGGTTGACGTGCGCGATCTGATCGCTTCCCACCGGTTTGGCCGGTACAGCTTTGTCCTGGAAGTTGAGGAACGGGTGGCCTGTATGAGTTCGCTGCTCGAAGGCCGCGTTCCGGCGATGCCCGATGACGATGACTCTGTCACGAACTTGTGGAACCGGTATGAGGACCTGTGCCAGTTCTTCCCCGAGGAACTTAAGGGTCCGGCTCTGCCTTTCTTCGTGGACTGGCTTCTTGAACGTGTGATAATCGTCGAGATCGGTACCTCAGACCAAGAGATGGCGATCGAGATCTTCGAGTCGATGAACGACCGAGGCCTGCGGCTGACCACGACCGACATGCTCAAGAGCTATCTGCTCGCCAACATCCGGGATAAGAATCTCATCGAGTCGGCAAACCGGCTGTGGCGGACGCGTGTCTCCGAACTTTGCGCGGCCGAGGGAAAGACCGAGACCGATTTCATCAAACACTGGCTACGAGCCAAGTACGCCGAGACCATCCGCGAGCGCCGGAAAGATGCCGTTCCTCTTGACTTCGATGTGATCGGCACCGCGCCGCATAAGTGGGTCCGCGATCAGCGCGACAACATGGGACTGCGGAAGGCCGGTGACTTCGCTGACCTTATTAGCCGGGACTTCAAACGTCTCTCGGCTCGTTACCTGCAGCTCCTGAGCGCCGCGTCAAAACTGACTCCTGGATTCGATGAGGTGTTCTACAATGCATGGAACGGCTTCACGCTCCAGTTCCCCCTTATCCTAGCGGCGGTAACCCCCGTCGATGACGACGAGACTTTCCAGGCCAAGGTGCGCATGGTGGCTGGCTTCATCGACCTGTTCGTGGCCCGGCGAATGGTCAGCTTCCGCAACTTCGGCTACAACACCGTGCAGTACACAATGTTCAACCTGATCAAGGAGATAAGGGACCTCGACCTAGCCGAACTAGCGGGCATACTCGGGAGCCGGGTTGCTGACCTTGAAGGTGACTTCTCGGTCGTAGACGATTATCGGCTGCACCAGCGCAACAGCAACCACGTCAAGTACATGCTTGCCCGGCTGACGGCATGGCTTGAAGGTGAATGCGGCGGCACGGCAACGTTCGCCGATCTCGTTGAGCGAAACGTGAAAGATCCCTTCGAGATCGAGCACATCTGGGCCAATCACCCAGAGTTCCATCCCCAGTTCGATTCCGAGCAAGCGTTCGCCGACCAGCGGAACAAATTTGGCGCACTGCTCCTGCTACCGAGATCATTCAATGCCAGTTATGGAGACAAGCCGTATAGCGATAAACTGCCCCACTACTTCGGGCACAACAGTCTTGCCCGATCACTCCATCCGCGCTGTTACGAGAACAATCCCCGTTTCATAAGGCTGATCACCGAGCGGAAGCTGCCTTTCCAGGCGTACCCGGACGACTTCACCGTGCCGGCGATACAGCAACGGCAACTGCTTTACCAGACGATGTGCGAGACGATCTGGGACCCTGCAGCGCTGGGCCTGAATGTTCCCCATCGTCCCGTCCCACAGGCGTCCTCCCAGCAGCACTACGGAGTCTCGTTCCAGCAACTTGTCGCAGCCCGCCTCGTATCCCCCGGGGCCACTCTCACGGGTTCCCGCGCGGGCCAGCAGTGGACAGCCACGGTGACGGCGGATGGCCGCATCCGGCTAGACGGCGGAGGTGAGTTCGACTCCCCGTCAGGGGCAGCGATCGCCGCGCTGCATGTCAGGTCATGGAACGGGTGGGATTTCTGGCGGGTAGTCATGCCAAACGGCCCCATCCGCCTGTCCCGCATCCGGCAGGACTACCTCCAGAGCGGCGACCCATCCGGAGAAAGCACATGAGGCGCGCACCGGCCGCCGCCTGCGACTGGCCGCATCACGAGAAAGTCGCCACACGAGCGACGCCGGCGAGGGGTGCAGGGGCCGGTGCCGACCTTATGAAGCTGCTGGCTCACGATGAAGGATGGCATGGATGCGGAAACTGACCTTGCCTCAGCTAGAGCGGCACTTGTTCGCGGCGGCGGACATCTTGCGCGGCAAGATGGATGCGTCGGAGTTCAAGGAATACATCTTCGGGATGTTGTTCCTGAAGCGAGCTTCCGATGAGTTCGACGCCGCCCGCGAGCGGGTGATCGCCAGGATCCAGGGCGAGGGCCGAGGCCGTACCGAGGCGGAGCTTCGCGCGAACTCGCCCACCTACTACGCGGAGACCTTCTTCGTGCCAGTGCCCGCGCGGTGGGAGCACCTCCGCGACGAATTGCACCACAACGTTGGCGACGGGCTGAACAAGGCCTTGGGTGCATTGGAGGACCACAACCCGGCGCTGGAAGGCGTGGTCCAGCACATCGACTTCACCAAGCAGGTCGGCCAGTCGAGGATCCCGGACCGCAAGCTCCGCGACCTGATCACGCACTTCTCCAAGTACCGCCTGCGCAACGAGGACTTCGAGTTCCCCGACCTGCTTGGCGCGGCGTATGAGTTCTTGATCGGCGAGTTTGCCGATTCGGCGGGCAAGAAGGGCGGCGAGTTCTACACCCCGCGGTCGGTGGTGCGGATGATGGTGGAGCTGGTCCAGCCGCAGGCGGGCATGTCCGTCTATGACCCCTGCTCGGGATCGGGCGGCATGCTGATCCTGTCTAAGGACTACGTGGAGGAGCACGGCGGGAACCCGCGCAACCTGCACCTGGCGGGCCAGGAGTACAACGGCAGCGTCTGGTCGATCTCGAAGATGAACCTGCTGCTGCACGGCATCCCCGACGCAGATATGCAAAACGGCGACACCCTCGCCGAACCCATGCATGTCCACGGCGGCCAGCTGGACCGGTTCGACCGGGTGCTGTCCAATCCGCCGTTCTCCCTGAACTACACCCGCGACGGCATGCAGCACCCGGAACGGTTCCAGTGGGGCTGGGCGCCCGATGGCGGCAAGAAGGCCGACCTGATGTTCGTTCAGCACATGGTCTCGGTCCTCAAAGGCGGCCGGGGAATCGCCGCGACCGTGATGCCGCACGGCGTGCTGTTCCGCGGCGGCGCCGAACGCGACATCCGCACCCGTCTGCTCGATGACGACATCATCGATGCGGTCATCGGCCTGGCCCCGAACCTGTTCTACGGCACCGGCATCCCCGCCTGTGTCCTGGTGCTGCGCGCTCCGGGCAGCAAACCGGCTGAACGGGCCGGGAAGGTGCTGTTCATTAACGCCGACGCCGAGTTCGCGGCCGGGCGGGCGCAGAACTACCTGCTCCCCGAGCACGCCGAGAAGATCGTTTCCGCCTACCGGGCATTCGCGAATATCCCCGGCTACGCCACCGTCATCACCCGCAAGGAACTGCGGACCAACGACGACAACCTCAATATCCGCCGCTACGCGGACAACGCTCCCCCGCCCGAACCGCAAGACGTCCGCGCCCACCTGCACGGCGGTGTTCCTCGGGCTGAGGTAGACGCCAATGCGCCCCTGTTCACCGCACACGGATTTTCGCCGCAACGGATCTTCGCCCGCCGTGACGATGCCTACCTGGACTTCTCGCCAGGGATATCCAAAACAGACTTGAAAGCACGGGTCACGACCGACGAGGGTGTCCTGGCCCGCGAAGCCGAACTGCACGCCGCCCTGGACCGCTGGTGGGAGCAGCACGCCACCCTTGTGGCCGACCTGCCGGCAACGAAGTCACTGATGACCGTGCGCAGGACCCTGCTGGAGAGCTTCATCGCAGAACTCCAGCCAGCCGGGCTGCTCGACCGGTTCCAGCTAGCCGGGGTCATCGTCCGCTGGTGGAACACCAACCAATACGACCTGCGCACCCTCGTAGCCCACGGCTTCACCGGCGTAATCGACGGCTGGGTCACCACCATCACCACCGCCATGGAAGACAGCGATTCCAAGGCTGACCCGCTCAACCACAAGTTGGTCCCCGAACTGCTGCCGTCCTACCTGCAAGAACTTGCTGCGGTCGAAACTCGCCGCGCTGAACTCGACGCTCAGATTAAGGCAGCGTCAGCCACGGGCGACGAGGACGATGATGAATCAGCCGATGACGCTGACACACTGTCACCGGTCGAGCTTGCTGCGCTGAGGAAACAGTTGATTGCCGTCAAGAAGCAGCAGAAAGCCATGCACCAAGAGTTTATCACCAGGCTAGGCAAGGCTCGCGCCGAACTGACCGCAGCCCAGGAACGCGACCTTGTCCTCCGCCTAGCTAAGAGCGATGTCGTGATACACCTGACCGCTTACGTCACCGCCCACCGCCAGCAAATCATCGTCGCCATAGAAAACTGGTGGGACAAGTACGCAGTTCCGCTCCACCAGATCGAAACAGAACGTTACAACGCCGCCGCCAAGCTTGCGGGCTTCCTCGTGGAGCTTAGCTATGAGTGATGCGGCCGTTTACCTACTTGGCGATCTGGCAGATGTTCAGACTGGACCATTCGGCTCGCAGTTGCACTCTTCTGACTATGTGGACGAAGGCACACCTATCATAACGGTCGAACATTTGGCGGATGACAGTAGCATTAGCCATGATCGTATACCGCGAGTGAGCGTGGACGACAGAGCCAGGTTGACAAGATACTCGCTCCAGCTAGGAGACCTCGTATTCAGTCGCGTCGGTGCCATAGACAGGTGTTCTTACGTTTCACCAGAAGAGGACGGCTGGCTATTCTCTGGTCGGCTACTGCGAGTAAGACCGGATTCCTCGCGCGTGAACTCAAGGTTCCTCATGGCCCTTCTTTCGCATGAGTCATCGCGGCATTGGATCAAAAATCATGCGGTGGGATCCACGATGCCATGCCTTAATACTTCTATACTAAAACATGTACCAATCAGGCTCCCGCAACTGCTGGAACAACGAGGAATTGCGGAGATCTTGGATACGGCGGATGAATCGATCCGGGCGACGGAACGACTCATTGCCAAGCTCGGACAAGAAAAGCAAGGTCTGCTCCGCGATCTCCTTACCCGCGACACGTCGGGTTGGCGATCGTCGAATGCTGATTCCGAATTCGACATTAAGTCGGGAATAACTCTTGGCCCAGACAGGATTCCGCGAAGCCACCCAAAGCCCTACCTGCGGGTCGCAAATGTTCAGAGGGGTCGCATTGACGTCTCCGATATCGCGGCCCTGGAGGCATCTTTCACTGATTCGATTGACTATGCGCTCGCCGCGGGCGACTTGCTAGTAGTGGAAGGCCACGCGAACCCCTGGGAAATCGGCAGGTGCGCGATCGTTGAAGAGAGCCAGGCCGGATTGCTCTACCAGAATCATCTGTTCAGGCTAAGGGCTCGGAAGATCTTGCCGAGGTTCGGTCTTCTTTGGCTAAACTCGGCATTCGCCCAGAATTACTGGTGGAGGATGTGTGCAACAAGTTCTGGACTTAACACGATCAATTCTCGCCAGCTCAGGGCTCTACCTGTGCTGGTTCCTCATGAGGAAGAACAGGCGCGGATCGTAGATTTGGCTATGGGCATATCATCCCGTTTGACTGCTGAGCAGCGCGAGCTTGACAAGCTTCGTCTTTTGAAGCGGGGGCTAATGGATGACTTGCTGACAGGCCGGGTGCGGGCGTGAACGGCGGGCCGGAGTATTCGCGGGTCGAGCTTCCGCTTGCGGAGCAACTCAAGAGGCTGGGCTGGTCACATATTGGGGGGTCGAAGTCGGATCCAGAGGTGACGGGGCGGGGGTCATTCCGGGAGGTGTTCCTGGAGGGGCGGTTGCGAGATGCTCTGAGGCGGATCAGCCTGGATTCGGCCGGTCAACCATGGCTGGATGAGGGGCGGATCTCACAGGCCGTGGGAGCACTGCTGCGACCGAAGGCGATTAGGCTAATTGAGATCAATCAGGAGTTGACTGAGCGGTTGCTGCTGGGCACGACCGTGGACGGGATCGAGGGGTGGGATCACGGGCGGGACCGGACTGTTCAGTTCATTGACTGGGAGCATCCGGAGCGGAATGACTTCCTGGTAGTGAATCAGTTCCGGGTGGATGAGCCGGGTGGGCAGGGGCACAAGTTCATTGCTCCAGACTTGGTGCTGTTCGTGAACGGGATTCCGCTGGTGGTGATCGAGGCGAAGTCGCCGACAGTGGTCGAGCCGATGGTGAAGGCGATCCGCCAGCTGCGGCGTTATGCCAACCAGCGGGGGCAGCCGGAGGGCAATGAGCGGCTCTTCTACACCAACCAGTTTGTGGTGGCGACCAGCTTCGAGAAGGCCCTGGTGGGCACGTTCACCGCGGAGGATGAGCATTTCGCGGAGTGGAAGACGACGGAACCGGTGCCCGAGGCTGACGTCTGCGTCTCGCTGGGCGTGACCGCCCTGTCGAGCCAGGAGCGCCTCGTAGCGGGGATGCTGGCGCCGGAGCGGTTGCTGGACCTGGTGCGGCATTTCACGTTGTTCATGCAGGCGGGCACAAAGACGGTGAAGGTGGTGGCCCGGTATCAGCAGTACCGGGCGGTACACCGGGCACTGGACCGGCTGACCACGGGGGCGACCCGGGCGCAGGACGGCGAGTCGGACCGCCGCGGCGGGATCGTCTGGCATACCCAGGGGTCGGGGAAGAGCCTGACCATGGTGTTCCTGGTCCGGGCGATGCGCACCCACCCCGACCTGGTGCGGTTCAAGGTGGTGGTGGTCACCGACCGGACCCAGCTGCAAGACCAGCTCTCGAACACCGCGGCGCTGACTGGGGAGTCGGTGCTGACCGCGACCAGCGTGGCAAAGGTCAGGGAGCTGCTGTCGGCGCCGGGTAAGGCGCTGATCTTCGCGATGATCCAGAAGTACCGCAACCCGCAGGCCGGGAAGGATGCTGACGCGGCACTGAAGTCGCTGGGTGTGCTGGACACTTCTGAGGACGTCGTCGTCCTGGTCGATGAGGCGCACCGGTCGCAGGGCAGCGCATTGCACGCGAACCTGCTGAAGGCGCTGCCGAACTGCGCCCGGATCGGCTTCACCGGCACGCCGATCATCATGGGCCGCCGCAAGTACACGGCCACGATCTTCGGTGAGTACCTGGACCGGTACACGATCCTGCAGTCCGAGGCGGACGGGGCGACCCTGCCGATCCTGTACGAGGGCCGCACTGCTAAGGCGGCTGTCCGGGATGCGGCGGATATGGATGAGCTGTTCGAGGACATGTTCGCCGAGCACACTCCCGAGGAACTGGAGGCGATCAAGAAACGCTGGGCCACCCGGGGCAACGTGATGGAGGCCCCGAAGCTGATCGCGGCCAAGGCCCGGAGCATGTTGCGGCATTACGTGGACTCCGTTCTGCCCAATCGGTTCAAGGCGCAGGTGGTGGCGACCTCGCGGGTGGCCGCGGTGCGGTACCGGGAGGCGTTCCTGACCGCCCGTGATGAGCTGCTCGCGGAACTGGACGGCCTGGACCCGGGCCTGAAGACGGCAGGGGCTGCGGACCAGGCGGACCGGCTCCGGGGCAAGACGGCGCGGCTGGTGCGGGCCTGGCCGTTCCGGGACGTGATCGCCACCCTGGAATTCGTCCCGGTGATCTCCGGGGAGCAGAACGACCCGGCCGACTGGGCGCAGTGGACCGACAAGGCCAAGCAGGAAGCCGTCATCACCCAGTTCAAGAACCCGCTGCCGACGGAGGGTGACGCGGACCCGGAGCACACCAGCCCGGTCGCGTTCCTGATCGTCAAGTCGATGCTGCTGACCGGGTTCGATGCCCCGGCCGAGCAGGTGATGTACCTGGACCGGCACATCAAGGAAGCCGAACTGCTGCAGGCCATCGCCCGTGTGAACCGCACTGCGCACGGCAAGAACGCCGGGTACGTCGTGGACTACTACGGGGTGGCGGAGAACCTGAAGGTGGCCCTCGCCGCCTATGCGGCCGAGGACGTCGAAGGGGCGATGACCAGCATCGCTGACCAGGTGCCGTTGCTGGCCGAACGCCGCCAGCGGGTCCGCAACCTGTTCGAGGCCCGCGGCATCGACCGGTTCGACACCCAGGCCGACCAGGACGCCTGCGTAGAGGCCCTGGCGGATGAGCGGCTCCGGGCGGCGTTCGAGGCCGCGTTCAAGCTGTTCACCATGAGCATGGAGATCGTGCTGCCCCGCCCGGAGGCCCTGCCGTTCGTGGCGGATGCTAAGGCGTTCGGCGCGATCGCGTTCGCCGCGCGGCGCCGCTACCGCGACGAGGCCGGGTTCGACGCCTCCCTGTACGGCAGCAAGGTGCGGCGGCTCATCGATGACCATGTGGAGGCACTCGGCATCGAGCAGAAGATCCCGCCCATCTCGATCACCGCCACCGACTTCGACACCAAGGTCGCCGACCTGCATTCGGACCGGGCCAAGGCGTCGGAAATGGAACACGCGATCCGTTACCACCTGCGCGAGCACTGGGACGAAGACCCTGAGCATTACGCGCGGCTATCGGAACGCCTGGAGGAGATCATCGAGGAACTGGGCGAGCAGTGGGAACAGCTCGCCTTGGCCCTGGGTGATCTGCTGCCCGATGTCCGGGCCGGCCGTCAGGCAGATGACAGCGGCCTGGACCCGGTCACCGAGGCCCCGTTCTACGACCTGCTGCTCCGCGAGCTGGCCGGTGAGGGAAAGACCTTGTCCAGCCCGGCCGAAGGGCTCCTGCGGACACTGACCGTGGACGTGGTCAGCCGGATCAAGGCCGAGATCAGGCTGGTCGGCTTCTGGCACAACACCTACGCCCAGAACACCCTGCGCGCCTGGGTCGCGACCCGTCTCGCCGAGCCCATGATCGACGGCCAGGACCTGTTCGACTTCAGCCGCATCGACCCGGTCGCCGACCGGCTCGTCGATCTGGCCAAAGCCAACCACGCCCGCCTGGCGGCCAGCTAATGGCGGCCACCAGGCTCCTTCCCGCAGCCCGGGTACCGTCGCCGGCCACTTCGCCGATGCCCTACCCCAGTGTCCTGCCTGCCTCGATGAGCATCGGCGACCTGACTTTCGCCGTCCGCCAGTCCGAACGGCGTCGCACTGTCGGCATTACCGTAGACCGCGACGGGTCGCTGCTGCTGCACGCACCCGCCGGGATCAGCGCCGATGCGCTCACCGCCTGGGCCTGGTCCAAACGCGGCTGGGTGTTCCGCAAGCTCGCGGAGAAAGACCTCCTGCTGTCCGCCGTCCCCGCTAAGGAGTTCGTCACCGGGGAAGGGTTCGACTACCTCGGGCGCCACTACCGGCTCCAGCTCACCGACGGGGAGCCCGGCAGCGCCGTCAAGCTCGAACGCGGTCGGCTCCGCCTCCCCCGCGCGCTGGCCGAAACCGGCGACGGGACAGCGGCGGCGATCCGCTGGTACCGCCAGCGCGGCCTCGCCTGGCTGCCGCGCCGCATCGCCCCCTGGGCCACCCGCATGGGACTGCACCCCGGCGGCCTGGATGTACGCGACCTCGGCTACCGCTGGGGATCGCTCGGCCGCGGCGGCCGGCTCAACATTCACTGGGCCGCCATGCAGCTCCCGGCCTCCCTGGTGGACTACGTGATCGTCCACGAACTCGCCCACATCAGCCAGCCCCACCACACCCCCGCCTTCTGGGCAACCGTCCAGCGCGCCCTGCCCGACCACGACCGGCGCCACGCCCGCCTAGCCACCACCGGCACCACCCTCTGGCTGGGTTGACACCAGCGTGGGCTCCTGCCGAATGGCAGGGGCACCCTGATCTGGCGGGCTCTGGCATACTTAACTGGCCTACCAGCCCGGGCTGTAGGTCGTGCGCGGAGCCATCGACCTTGTGTCCACGCTCCATTGGCTTTTCAACAATGTCCGAGGTCCGTCCGCACCAAAGCCAATCTGTCCTTGCCGCCGAGTTCTTGCTTGGCGCGGGCGATACCCAATGATGGCTGCTGATCGCGCCATCAGGTTGTCGACTGCTGGTGCCGTTATCGGCGTAGCCGCCGCCAAGGCTCCGGTCACACAGCGCCCTCAGGGTCAGGGTTGTTCGACCGCCATGTCACTTGGGTTACATCAGCCGAGTAGGAGGTTTCGATAAGCTCTAGCGAGATCCCGCCAGCCGTGGCGGCCTGGATCTGGTCGAGGAGACCAAGGTGAGACGGGATCTCCAGCGCGACCCCAGCGAGCCACGTGCGGATATCACGCTCATCGGAATCCTTCTCAACTATCGCGAACAGTGAGAATCGCGGGGGACTAACGGACTCGTCGAACTGCATCAGTACATCACGGACACTGGCGCCGGCAGGACGGTTTCGCTTGGCGTTTACTACCTCGGCGATCTGCTTGGCAAGAGGCACGAGTCCAGGGGGGACGGCCGGCCGATCGTACCGCTTGCCCAACCAGATGGTGAAGGCCCGTCTCCGCTGGAAGCCGATTTGTGTGATTGCGACGCTGTCAGCTTTCAGGGCTGTCAGCACCGCGGCCGATACCAGCGTGCGCGGGCTCGCAGACCTGACATAGTCCCTCTCGCTGAGCCGGAGCCTTGCCGACCGTAGCCCCCAGTCTCGCGGCAGGTCTTCGGTGAAGACAGGGCGCAGCTCGATGGTCGGCTCGGCCTCTGCGGTCATGGTCTGATCGAGGTCACAGTCCTGGGTCGCTATTACCCACCGGGTGTGCATATCAGGGCGCCGCTCAGGCCGCCCTGACGATTCGCCTAGCACGACCGAGTCCAGGGGCAGCGCCGCTTCGAAGATGATGCCCTGGCGCCACGCTTCGTCGTACAGCGATGCCATGCACGACACGCCCTACTCGTGCATCGGCGCCGTCGCGCCATCGCGGCGTGGCCGATCCCCGATGAGCAGGCCGGGCGCTTGTGACGGCCGTAGGATGTCGATGGCGGCCAGGTACGCCTCGGCGGGGTTACCGGCGCGCAACTCCTCGGCCGGGGAGCGCCCGTTGGGAGGCGCGGCATCAAGGATGCGGGCGGTAGCCGCCGGATCCCGCATCAACAGAAGGTGAATACGATCCACGACGTCGTACGTGTTGCGCAGCCGGACTGGTAGATCACCACTGTGGGCCGCCGCCGGATGCTGCCCGTCCGCGATTCGCAGAACAGTCGAATGGCTAACGCCAAGGATTCTCGCAAGTCTACGGGCCGACCACCCGGTCCGGTCACGAACGAGTGCGATAAGCCGCGCGGCCTCGGGAACGGGCCGGGGCAGGGACAACGGTAGATCGACTGCCCAGTCCCCGACCCGCCAGATACTGCCGCGCGTGTCGATGGCCAGCTGCGGGACGGGCCGCTGCAAAGGCTCACCGTACAGGGCGGCGTCATAGAGAGTTGTCGTCGCCACGGTCGATCTCACAGCCAAAGTATGCCGCTCCTTCATCGCTCATCGCCCAGTAGAAGAAGCGGTCGATCTGGTCATGAAGCACAATCACCTGTCGTGAGAGTTCGGTGGGATCGAAGGGCTGTGGCGCCTCCACGAATACGTCGATGTCGATCAGGTAGGCCGACCGCTGCGGCTGTGCCGGTATCGCTCCTGGGACGATCGTGTTAGCGGGGATGACGCCGTGGCGCACAATCGCCTGGATGTCCACCGGTGGACCGCTAAGTTCTCCCACCGGCGGAGCTGCGAGCTGCGTCTGCGTGAGACTCGTGATCAACTTCGTCCCGTCGCTGATAAGGTCCGTACCACTCCAGCCTGTTAGCTCGGCGCGAAACCACCGCCGCCACGCCCGCTCGTCGCCAGGCGGAATCTCGGCGATGTTCAGGTAGCGCACGCCCAGCCGGTCGGCTCGTGGGACGCCCGCGCCCTCGCTGAGTGCACATAGGACGGCGCTGAACCGGTCTGAGAACTCGCGGAACTCGCTGTACCGGGGGCCGATCGAGAGCGTGGCGTTGTCTGGCGCTATTACGAGCGACCAGCCGGAGTCGTCTTCAAAGTGCCACGTATGCGCCGTCTGGGTCTCCGCGGCTGGGGGTGCGCCGGGGCCGACCAGCAGGGAGACCTGCTGGAGCTGCTCTTGCTTGAGGTATGGGAAAAGCGTGCCCAAGTGCTGCTGGATCGGGGCGATTCCCTCCATGGTCGCGAGCACGGTCCGCACCGGGAAGCGCACCTGCACGAGCGCCTGGTTCAACGGCGGCCTTGCTAGGCGGTACCGGGGCGCCGCGTCTAGGCGAAACATGCTCATTTAACGTTCCACGAACGTTCCACTACTCGAGTGTAGGTCATCGGGAGGATCCGAGCCACGTTTGGCATCGCAGGTTACCCGCGAATTTCATCACCGTGGATAACGCATCGCCAGTGTGGCCGGAGCATCAGGCGGGCCTCGCCGCAGGCGCATCAAATACACCATGCGAGTGATCGTTCGGCCGCGCCCGGTGGTGACTGTTCTGCTCGGTCGCTGGCCAGCGGCTACGCTCAGGCTCGCCAGACCCATCGATGCAGCTACCCTGGCCGCCGTGGCGGCCGTACGGGAACGGCGACACCGAATCGTCCGGGTCGCGGAAGCGCGCCCGATTCCCACTGTTCCAGGTCCAGATCCAAAGTGAAGCGCACCAGTTTGACCGTCACGGTAGCTGCGCTGGCGTTGCACGCGGTGACAGCGCTGCAGGCTGCGCACAGCGGTATCTGATCAGGGCTCAAACGGCTCCGTTCGTGTACGAGCACAGCGGGCACTCGAAAGTTGCGCAGGTCGCGCGCGATGGTGCCGATCGCGCGCTGGACGCCGTACTGCTCAGCCATAATCCGCTGTGCCTGGCGGACGCTCTGGCCGTCCCGGTGCATTGGGTCGTGGGCCAGCCAGCGGCTTCCGCACCTTGCAGCGGGCTGTCGGGCACCCCGCTGCCCTGTCAGGCTGACCCAGTGATCGTGCTCTTGAGAGCCAGCCTTAGGGCCGTTGACCTGCTCATGGAGAGCAAGGTCACCGACGAGGATTTCTGCGCCGCCCGTCACGGCCACCAGGTGGCCTACGCGGAATACGCGGCGCGGCAGCGCTTCTTCGCGATGCACGCGCCCGCGGAGAACCCTGACATGTACGAGCCGGTGACAGTCGAGAACGCCCTCAACGCCTGCTGCGGTCACCTGCTCACCACCATCGGCCTGGCCAGCCTTTACCCCGAGCAGGCCAGCCAGATCAACGCGATTCCCGCTCCGCCGGGCCGTCCCTGACGCTCGATCACATTACCGGGACTCGCCAGCCGACCCGGGGACAGAGTCCTGTGCGGTCATGGCTGGGACGAGCAGCACGCCGACGATGAAGGCGCCCACGATCATTCCGATGCCGGTCAGCTTGATGAACCGGCCGCCGGGCGCGGAGAACACGCCCACCATGACGATCAGCACCAGCGCCAGGCGGGTGCTCACGCCGCCGGTGCGCTGCAGGCCGCCGGCCACTGCGCCGGTGATGTCGTACCGCTCGCGGACCCTGGACAGCGGGAACATCTCGTAGTCCATCGACAGGCCAGACATGATCGCCTGCATCAGGATCGGCATGGTGGCTCGATCGAGCCCGTCGGGGTGACCTGCAGCAGCCTGGACAGGTGCACCAACTGGAAGATCTACACCGGCGCGCCGAAAGTCGCGGACGGCGACGGCACGTTCGTCACGATCGCTTGATCGGCAGCACCTCCCAGCCGAACGCGAGGAAGAGCAGCACGAACGTAAACGCCCCGATGAACAGCGCCATCGGTGGCAGGCGGGCCATGCCTGTGCGCCACACGATGATGTCGATCGCGTCGCCCTTGCGGCGCACCTCGCCTGTCGGATGGCCTACCGAGGTCGTCCACGCCTAGGCGGCGCACCACGACCAGAGTGTGGTCGTGCCGACGCATTTCGAGCCCGTGGAACGCCGGCCGGGCGATGCACAAGGCAGCGGACCTCGCTGCGGTGGTCGGGGTCGAGGGCCCTTTTATAGGAGGTCTCCGGTCCTTGGTCGCTCTGCGATAACTTATATTGCGCTCTGTTACAATTTCTCCCAGATCAGGACGTTACGAGGATGTGGCGAGTGTGGACCTGGACGAGGCTCAGGCAGACGCATCAGAAGATCTCGTCGAGGATCTCGGCGGCGAGGTCGCCGGCGAGAAGGACACGGAGCAGGGCAGCCAGTTCTTCGTAAGCAAGAAAGCCGCCGCAGTCCTGAAGCACGAGATCTTGCGCCAGTACGTCGTGCCCTTCGTCAGCAAGGTGGGCAGCAATGCCACTGCCTCCCGGGTGGTCTACCTGGATGGCTACGCCGGCCCCGGGCGCTACGCCGACGGCACCCCGGGCTCGCCGGCGCTCGTTCTTCAGTCCGCCGTCCAGGTTGGGGCATTCCGCACGCTCGACTGCTACTTCGTTGAGCGGAAGCGGGAGGACTTCAAGCGGCTGAAGGTACTCGCGAACGAAGCGCGTGCCAAAGGCGTCAGCGCCATGGCTCTTCCCGGCCGCGTCCAGAAACAGCTCGACTACGTGCTGGAACGGGCGGAGGGGGCGCCGTTGCTTGCTTTCCTGGACCCGTTCGGCCTGGGGCTGAGCTTCGACGACTTGACCGGCAAGATCTTCGGTCCCACCCGTCCGCGTGCCGCGGGCGGGTGGAACGCCACGGAGGTGTTGCTTAACTTTTCCGCCAATGCCGTCCGCCGTATCGGCGGGCACCTGACAGCTGCAAAGGAACACAAGAATACGGCCGCCACGCTGGCAGCGATGGACGCCGCGTGCGGCGGCTCATGGTGGCGAGAAGAGTTCCTCGACTCCAAGAACAACAGCGAGGCCGTGGAACGAATCGCGGGGGGTTTTGCCAAGCGGGTCTGCAAGACCATCGGCTCAGACGCTTGGACGGTCGCCGTCCGGAACCGCGAGCACCACCAGCCGGTCTACCACCTGGTGTTTTTCACCAGGAGCGAGCACGGCCTATGGCTGTTCGGTGAGGCCAATTCGCTCGCCCAGGAAGCCTGGCGCCGGGAGTGCATCGAGCCACCCGCACCTGACCGCTTGTTTAACGACGTAGACCTGTTCGATGCCGAGGAGAAGCACCGTCGCGAACAGTGGATCCGCGAAATCAAGAAGAACATCGAGCGGCTCCTCGCCGAGCACGGAACATTCACCTTGCACGACCAGCACAGCGAGGTAATGGGCTCTGCCATAGATGAAGCACGGAAGATGCACACCAGGGCGGCAGTCAAAGAGCTATATAAGGAAGGTAAGACCTCCTGTAAGGGTACTGGTGACGTAGAGAAGTTCGTGATCACGCCGCCCTGATCGCCAACCCATGATGTATCCGCTCGATGCTTGGGAAGTGGCATCCCGTCCCACGTCCGGCCATCTAGAGATCGACCGCCGGCCTTGGGGGTCCGGCCACCCCACTGCTTGAAGAAGAAAGCGACCCCGTCCGCCTCGCAGTCGTCTCGAAGGCTCCGCACCCAGTCCGCACGCATCGGGCGCGCGTGGTGACCGGACTCCCCTCCCACGATCAGCCAGTCGATGCCGTTGAGGTCCAGTTCGACGGGGCCGATCAACGGCTCAGCCGAGACGAACCGCACCGCAGCAGGGACCTTGCGCAAGGGATCGAGACGCCAGGCCGCTTGCTGGTTTTCTACGCTGACGCCGATCCAGACGTTCTCAGGCCAGGGCAGCTTCTGTGCCATCCGCGCCAGCCGCAGCGGGCGCTTCGTCAGCAGCTGGTAGGTATGGCGGGATGTGGCAGCCATGACGTCGAAGACACGGCCGATGAAAACGCTGGGCACGCGGGCGTGAAAGAGGTCGCTCATCGAGTTGACAAACACGACCCTGGGGGTGGCCCAGCGGAGAGGCAGCTCCAAGGTGTCCTCATGGATCGCCACTCCGAAGCCGGGTCCGCTCGTGCGTGGATCACCGTTGGTCTGGTACTTCGGGTTACCCATGGCCTTGAGTCGCTTAGCGAGAGTAAGGGCATAACAATGCTCGCAACCGGCAGAGATCCGGTCACATCCCGTGACCGGATTCCAAGTCGCCTCTGTCCACTCAATCGAACTACGGTCTGCCACAATCCATGACCGTAACCGAGGAGGCCTACAAGCGGGCCAACGACCCGCCGATGTAGTGCCCGCAAATGACACGTTCCGTTACTTCCCAAACGCACGGCCCTTCCCGGCTGGCTCACCTGTCAACGGCGACTGCAGCCCACTCGCCAGCAGCGTGCCGCCGAGGGTAAGACCCGCAGGGGTGCAGGGCTAAGGGCCGGTAATCCATGACCCAGCGTCGGCGCGGGAGGCCCTGGCAGATCAGGCGGTCGACTGAGGCGGCGCGGACGCGGACGGCCCGGGCTGATACCTGCACCTCGGCTAGGTGCCCGGACTCGGCGAGGCGCCGGACGGTCTGGATGGAGACATGCAGCCGCTCAGCAGCTTCGGTACGCGTCAGTAGAAGATCATCACCAGCCGCCATCGGGAGTCCTCCTTTTGCCTCGGCGTCAAGATACCTCCTGGTCACTCCTGGCAGCCGGGCCCGGCGCGGCAGAGATACCTCCTGATGCTTCCCGGCGCTGCTGATACCTCCTGGCACGTGTTCCATAAACACGAACGTCTGGCGGAACACCCGCCGCCGTCTGGTGCCCGGCGCGTTCCCGCACCTCGGGCATGTCCAAATCCCTAGTCCAGAATCTTCTCTCCCCAATTAGTATTTGGACTATCGATTTTGATACACTGGTCATGTCAGCACGACAGAGAGGGCCGGATCATGGCACGCATTGGCTACACGCGGGTGAGCACTCGCGATCAGCACCCTGAGGCCCAGCGCGAGCGCCTGGAGGCCGCGGGCTGCACGCGGATATTCACCGACAGGGGCGCCAGCGGCGCCAAGGCCAGCCGTCCCGAGTGGGACAAGTGCCTGGACCGCCTGGAGCCGGGCGACACGCTCGTCTGCACCAAGCTCGACCGGATCGGCCGGTCGGTACGCAACCTCATGGACGTGTCCAGTCTGCTCCAGGAGCGCGGCGTCGACCTCGTGTGCCTGGACCAGCCGATCGACACCACGTCCCCGCAGGGCAAGCTGTTCTTCACCATCCTGAGCGCGTTCGCCGAATTCGAGCGCGACCTGATCCGGGAGCGGACCAAGGACGGCCTGGCCGCCACCACGGCCCGCGGCCGGAACGGGGGCCGCAAGCACCGCCTGGCGCCCGAGCAGGTCCAGGCCGCTAAGGATCTCCGCGCGGCCGGCCGTTCGGTGAAGGAGATCGGCCAGCTCCTGGGCAACGGCAAGCCGGTCAGCCGCCAGACCGTTTACCGGGCACTGGGGATGCTGTGATGAACGCCAGGCTGGGCACGAGGCAAATCCTGATCCTGGAGATCATGGCCGCCCCGGGGTTCGGCGGGTTCCCCGCCGGGCCCGGGATCGCCGGCCCGCACAGCGAGACCGTGCTCGTCCTGGAGTCGCTCGTCCGCCGCGGGCTGGTCGCCAGGGCCAGCATGGGCAGCTGGTGCCGCTACGAGCTGGTCACCGGGGAAAAGGACACCATGCACACCTGGCCCGAGCGCGAGAGAGGAGGCGGCCCAGATGGCATCACGGGAAAAGCACAGCGGCCCGGAGATCTACTGCAAGCAGCAATGGTGCACGAACGGCGATCACGAGCCGAACCAGGCCACTGCCGCGATCCGCACTAAGGGCGACGACTTCAGCCTCTCCTGCGGCGCATGCGTCCAGGAGTGGGAGCTGGCTTACCCGGCCGCCCGCCTGGTAGACGTCGGTCCTATCGACCCGTACCTCGGAGAACTGCCGGACATCCCTGGCCTGCCCGGTCGCATCATACTCATCCCGCTGACGGAAGAACTCGCCAGCGAAGTCCGGGCAGCGCTAGCTGCTCCTGCACCCGGCGCCGTGGCTGATCCCGTCACCGCCATCACAGTTCCGGCCCGCAAGCAGCGGGGGCGGAAGGCCGCCAAGCTGGTCAGGACAGCGCTGGCCAGTATCGCCCTCGGCATCATCCTCTGCCTGGCCGCAGCACCAGACGGCCGGGAAGCAGGCAATACCCCCGACGTCCACGTGATGATCTTCGGCGTCCTGCTCATCGTATTGCCGCTCCTGGCCGGGGCCATCACCATCGTCATCCTGATCGGCAGGGAACTGGCCAGGGACATCCGCAAGGAGCGCGCCTGGAAGCGGGCACTCACCCCCGAGCAGCGCCTCGGCGCCCAGGCTGCCGAGACCGCCGCGCTCTTCGCCGCCTGGGCGGGCGTGCACCGCTGGGTGAAGGAAAGCAATGCCAGGTCGGCCGCTCTGTACCAGGAGCGCTCGGCCGCCAGCCAGGCGCGTGCGGCGAGGTTCAGCCAGAACATGGCGGCCAGCCAGGCGCAGGCCCCGGCCGCCCCCGCCGCTCCGTACAAGCCGCAGATGCGCGAGCTGAAGGACTACGGCTACGACCCCGAGAACTACCCCCAGGCCAGGTAGCCCCCCGCGATGAGCACCAGGAGGACCCGCCAGGACCAGGCCCGGCGGGTCCTCCTCCGCTAGAGCAGGATCCGAAATGCAGCCGTGGCGACCCAGCCCCAGCCCCAGCCCCAGGTGATGTCGCTGGCCGGCCCCGCCCGGCGAGAACCGCTTACCGGAGTTATCAATGAACCATATTCAGGGTGAGATCAGCCGGTGGCACCGGCTGCCGCTGTGAGCCGGCCAGTGGCTGTGACGTCAGGTGTTACCGCCCTCGCTATTTGAACATCCAGCGGCTGAATTATCTGTGGACGATTCGGGACAGCTCTGCGAGGATCGCGGGCAACCTGGTCACATAGCGTGACTGCCGACGTGGCTTAGGGCGCGCGCGGACCCGCCTGATTGCGCGGACAGCCGCTGTATTTCGATCAAGACGCTGGCAGTGCAGATCTGGGTATTCTGCGCGTTCGCGAGCTGAAGGCGGGGTAGGGGTCGGGTTACAAGCAGGCGGGCCGCCAAGCTGTATCCCGCCGCCGCTGGCAGCCCGCCCCGCCCACGTTGGTGACTACTCTGGCCCTGTGCCCGGCAGCGTGGGTCCGGGCGGTGCGGGCACGAGGGGCGATGCTGCCGGATCGCCAGAGGAAGGACAGCAGGCTCAGGTGCCCGCGACCAGCGGCCCGCACGCAGGTACGACGCAGGCGCGGATGAGGACCGCCGTCCCGGTGACCCGGGAGCCAGGCCCTCCTGATATCGGGACCAAAGACCCTTGCCCGCTGCGCCCCCGCCGCATCGAATGTGTACGTACGTATAAATTCGCAGTAGGGAGTAGCGCATCGGCGGTTACTCCCGGAAGGCGGGTGCACGATGCCATTGCTCGATGTGTTCTTCACCATGATGTGGTTCTTCTTGTGGGTCCTGTGGTTCTTCCTGCTGTTCCGGGTGATCATGGACATCTTCAGGAGCCGGGACCTGGGCGGCTGGGGCAAGGCCGGCTGGCTGGTCTTCGTGATCGTCCTGCCGTTCCTGGGCGTGCTGGTGTACCTGATCGCGCGCGGCCACAAGATGACCGAGCGGGATGTCGCCCAGGCACAGGATCAGGACCAGGCGTTCCGCGCCTACGTCCAGGAGGCGGCGCACGGCACCAGCACCGCCGACGACCTCGTCAAGCTGTCTGACCTGCGTGACCGCGGGGTCATCACGGAGGCCGACTTCCAGCAGGGCAAGGACAAGATCCTCAAGACAGCAGCCTGACCCGCCCGCACCGGGATGGCTCCTGCCGGCAGGAGGCGGAGGCGGCACCAGCGCCTCCGGCCTCCCGTCTTTCCGGCAGCGGCCGCGACAGGCCGCGCCACTGATGATGAATGCCCGCTCCGCGGAGCGATCCGGATGTGCCGGACAACTGACCGGCACGTATCTGCCTGGCTGTACGACACGCTTGCATGTGGAGGTGGTCCCCTGATGACTACGACGGCCCGGCGCTGGCTTGCCCGCGCCTCATTCGCCCTGATGCTCGCCGCCATGGCGCTGCTGCTGGCCGTCGCCGGGTGGCGCAGCCTGACGCTGGCGGCGTTGGCCGTGATCGGCGTGTGCGCCGTCCTGGCCGGCGGGTACTGGTTCCTGGCCAACCGGGGCCTGCTGCGGTGGCTCGCGCTCGTCCTGGTGATCGCCGCGCCGGCGCTCATCGTGGTGGCGTTCGCGTGGCACCACCTGGTGTGGGTGGCCGCGGTGGCGGTGGCGCTGATGGTGGCCGCGGCCGGGACCGCGCGGGCCGCGCTGAGCACCGAAGGTCAGGAGGCGGCGATGCCCGCCGTCCCGGCAGCCCGCCCGCGGCGGCCGTTCCTGATCATGAACCCCAGGTCGGGCGGGGGGAAGGTCACCAGGTTCGGTCTGCAGCAGAAGGCAGAGGCGCTGGGCGCCGAGGTCGCGCTGCTGCAGGGCCCAGGGACGGTGGACGTGGCGGCGCTGGCCCGCAAGGCGGTGGCCGATGGCGCTGACCTGCTCGGCGTGGCCGGGGGAGACGGGACCCAGGCGCTGGTGGCCGGCATCGCCGCCGAGCACCACCTGCCGTTCCTGGTGATCAGCGCCGGGACTCGCAACCACTTCGCCCTCGACCTGGGGCTGGACCGGGAGGACCCGGCCACCTGCCTGGCTGCCCTCACCGACGGGGAAGAACTGCGGGTGGACCTGGGCATCATCGGCGACCGCACGTTCGTGAACAACGCCTCGTTCGGCGCCTACGCCGAGGTGGTCCGCAGCCCCGCCTACCGCGACGACAAGCGGGGCACTACCTTGCAGCTGCTGCCCGGCCTGCTCAACGGCCGCCAGGGGGCCCGGCTGTCCGCCCGGGCCGGGGCCGCCAGCATCGAGGGCCCGCAGGCCCTGCTGGTCAGCAACGGCCCGTATGAGATGAGCGACGTGGCCGGGCTGGGCCGGCGCGCCCGGCTGGATGCCGGCACCCTCGGCGCGGTCGCCGTCCGGGTGGACAGCGCCCGGCAGGCGGCCGGGCTCCTGCGTCGCGGGCACGGCCAGGGACTGACCACGCTCACCGCCGGCGAGGTCACCGTCGACGCCGACGCCCCGCAGATCCCGGTCGGCATCGACGGTGAGACGGTCCTGCTGCCCACCCCGGTCCGCTGCGCCATCCGGCCCCGGGCGCTCCGGGTGGTCGTACCGAGGGAACGGCCCGGTGTTCCCGCTCCCAAGGCGGCCCTGGAATGGCCGCGGCTGCGGCAGCTCGCGTCCTTCCGCGCCCAGCCAGATGGTGAGCCCCTCCCCGCCCAGCCAGGTACGGAGCCAAGCCCGCAACTACGGTAGAAGGCGGCGTGCTGCCTCACCCTCTGGCCTGGTGGCCCGCTGCCCGCGACAGCGGTGACCTGCCGGCCGGGCCGATCAGGCCCAGCGCGATCAGCAGCATGATGGCGGTGACCAGGCCAACCGCGACCGTGACCGGCGCCGTGACCGCGTGGGTCTTGGGGGATGATTGAGCCGATGAGCGACTCAGCTAGGTCCCGCCGGCCGGGGCCCCGGCGCCCGGCCGGGTCGCCGGCCGGGCCGGAGGAGGTGCGCCGGGCGGTGCTTGATGCCGCGGCGGCGCTGTTTGCCGTGCACGGGGTTGACGCGGTCTCGCTTCGTGACATCGCGTCGGCGGCCGATGTTCATGTTGCGCTGATCGGGCGGTATATCGGCCGCCGTGATGAGCTGGTGGCTGAGGTGTTCGGCCATGTTTCTGATCAGCTGGCCCGGGCGGTGGAGGAGAACCCGTTGTCGGGGCAGGGGTTCGCGCCGGACACGGTGATGGGGAAATGGGTGCGGATCGCTGCCGCGCTGGTGATCTCGGGCCGGTCGCTGGAGAGCCGCCGTGATTTCAACCCGGTGATGGCGATGGCCCAGACCCTGACGGCCGGGTATGGCCTGGCTGGCGAGGCGGCCCGGCTGCGGGCGGCGCAGATCGTGGCGGCCGCGCTGGGCTGGCGGATCTTCGAGGACTATCTCGTGCAGGCCGGCGGCCTGGAGGCGATCCCGCTGGCGGCGTTGCGGGACGAACTGGTGCATTCGGCGCGCCGGCTCGGCGCCACGCCCTGGCCCTCGCCGCCCGACCCCCGGCCAGGCGCGCGCTGAGGCCAGACGGCCACCCGATCCGGGACCTTCGCCCCTAGGCGGGTGCAGGCCCGGCTGATCCGATGTGTACAGATGTACAAATTCCTAGGGCGATGCCACCCCGGCCGGGGTATGCCGCCCCAGGGAGTCCCGAGGGGGAGGAGAGACCCATGACTGCAACCGATGCGCCCGCGAGGGTAGCGACGACCGTGCCGCTGCGCTGGGACGAGGTGTACTTCACCAACTGCCCGATGGTGTCGGCGAACAACGTGGACCAGGAGCTGGGCTGGTGCCGGGAGGAGTTCAAGAAGATCGGCGTGGAGTACGCCTACTTCCGGTCCCGGAAGGAGAACAACTGGTACCCGCACTACATCCACAACCTGGACAACCTGATCCGGTTCGGCGGCCTGTACCCGCCGGTCAACGTCCACGCCGACATCCGCCGGACCCGGCTGCTGGGCGCGACGCAGGTCTGGGAGGGCGGCTGCATGCTCGTGCGGGCCCGCGACGACATCGCCACGATGGCGGACCTGAAGGGCAAGAAGATCGGGCTGACCAAGAGCCTGAACACGATCAAGAACGACTGGTGGCGGATCCAGGAGCACGCCGGGATCGAGCTGATGCTGCGGGTCAACGGCATGACCCGCGACGACGTGAACATCGTCGAGTTCCCCTACCCCGATGACTGGTATGACAAGCCGGAGATGCTCCAGGTGACGATGAACAACCCCTCGGAGCTGTGGCTGCGCCGTGACCACAAGCACGACCTGGCGTTCCGGCCGCTGGAGACCGCGCTGGAGAAGGGCACCGTGGACGCGATCTACACCCAGAGCAAGGTGTTCCAGCACCTGCAGGAGGACACCGGCAAGTTCAAGGCGATCGAGGACCTGTCCCGCTACCCGGACTGGACGCTGCAGATGGCGAACTGCCCCGCCGTCATCACCTGCACCGATGTCATGGCTGACGAGCACCCCGACCTCGTCATCGCCTACATGAAGGCCATGATCAAGGTCGGCCGGTGGGCCAACGAGCACAAGCACGCCGCCGCGGTGATCCTCAACCGGCAGACGTTCTACCGCGACGTCGAGGACACCTACCAGGGCATCAAGGGCGTCGACATGGTGCCGAACCTGTCGCCGCGAAACCTGGCCGCGGTCGAGATCGGCAAGGACTTCATGCTCAGCCACGGCTACATCAAGCGCGACTTCGACGTGCACGAATGGGCCGCGCCGCAGTTCCTGGAGAAGGCCGCCGAAGAGCTGCTGGAAGAGGAGTGGAAGCAGATCACGACGGTCAAGCTGCCGGAGGCCTCCGAGCTGGAGCTCAGCGTCGTCCGCCTCGGCTAGCCGCCGCAGCGCATCCCGCCGTCCCCCAAACGCAAAGCCAGCAGGCGTGACGGGCCGCGCGCACCAGGAGGGCCGGGCGACGCTGCTGGCCGGCCCGGCCGCCCGCTGGCGGCCGTGAGAACAAGAACGTGACAACAAGAAAAGGTGAGTGAAATGACCAAGACCGCGATGCAGATGATCGGCGAGGCCCGCGCCCAGGTAGGCATGGTGGCGCCGAAGAAGGCCGCGGACGAACTCGACCATGGTGCCGTGTTCGTCGACGTGCGCGAGCCCGAAGAGTGGCAGCACGGCCACATCGACGGGTCGGTGGCGGCGCCCCGGGGGCTGCTGGAGTTCTTCGCCGACCCTACCAGCCCCCGCCACAAGGACCAGCTCGACCCCAATCGTCGGATGATCGTCGTCTGTGCCTCAGGGGCGCGCGCATCGCTCGCCGCCCTGACCCTCAAGACCATGGGCTACCAGGACGTGGCCATCCTCGACGGCGGCCTCAAGGGCTGGACCGAGGCCGGGCTGCCGGTCGGCGAGCACGAGTATGCGGGCATCTGATTATCCGAGCACACCGTGTGCCGGAGGATGTGTGACCTGTGGAGGTGTGTCATGATCTGGGTACTGCTAGCCCTGGTGGGTGTCCCGCTGTGGCTGTGCGCTCTCGGCATCCTGGCTTTGGTCTACCGGAATCGCGGCCTGAGCAAGCGGCACGGCGACATCGCGGTGCGGGTGCAGCGGACCGGTAAAACCCGGTGGACGCGGGGACACGCCATATGGGTCTCCGATGTCCTCGCCTGGCGAGGGAGCCCGGCCGCCTGGAGAGAGGACCTGGTGCACGTCGTCGGCGCAAGCGCCTGCAGCGCCACACCCGAGGAACGCAAGAAGCTCCATCGGCTGGGCGACGGACCCGTGGTCGCGACCTTGACAACCAGCCAAGGCGACGTGCTGCGCGTCGCTGCATCAGCCGAGCACCGGTCGGCACTGAGCGGGCCGTTCGCCTCGCCGATTATGTCAAACGGGTAGCGCCGGGCACCGAGCGCAGATGCCCAAGCGGATGGCCGGCATCGACGCGTTCGCGCCCGCCAAGGCGCTCGGCTCGGCCTGCTGCTGGCGGGCGTGAACCCCAAGAACCTCCTGCTGGCGGCCGGCGCCAAGGGCATCCCGCCGCTGACCAGATGACCAAGCCCTGACCGCAGGAAGGGGCGTCACGATGATGACGACACGACCGGGACCCGGCGGGCATGACATGAAGTGCACGCACGGTGCCGGCGCGGCGACCGCCGCCGGTACCGCACCGGTCGCTGGCGAGACCTGCCGGTCACGCGTCCGGCCGCCGAACCCGGGCGTCCTCGGCGATGCCGCGTCCCGGCGGCCCGCGGGCGGGTCACCGCCGGTCCGGGCCGTTGAGCTGTGGCCGTCCCGCCCGGTCACCCGCTCAGGCCGGGCCAGCAGGCCATCGCGGTAGCAGCCCGCCGGAGGTGAGACGATGACAGTCGCGGATCTGGCGATCATCGCCGGGCTGGTGTTCGCGTGGGGCACGCTGTCGGCGCGGCTGGAACGGTTCGACATGACCGCGCCGATCGTGTTCACCGTGGCGGGCGTGCTGCTGACCCATGGCCCGCTGGCGCCGCTGGGGATCACGCCCGGCAGCGAAGTGGTCAAGGTCCTCACCGAGGCCACCTTGGCCCTGGTGCTGTTCTCGGACGCGTCCCGGGTCCGGCTGCATCAGCTGCGGGCGGACCTGGGGCTGTGCCTGCGGCTGCTGGGCATCGGGCTGCCGCTCTCGATCGCCCTGGGCACGCTGCTCGCCTTCATCCTGCCCGGAGTGAGCGACATCTGGCTCGCCCTGCTCATCGGTGCGGCGCTGGCGCCGACCGATGCCGCCCTCGGCGCGGGCATGATGGTCAACCGGGCGGTCCCGGCCCGGATCCGGCGGCTGATCAACGTCGAGAGCGGGCTCAACGACGGGATCGCCACCCCATTCGTGCTGGTCGCCATCGCCGGCGCGGCCACCGCCGAACACGCCGCCAGCACCGGGCCCGGGGCCGCGGTGGCCGAACTGGCGCTCGGCCTGCTGATCGGGGCCGGGGTGGGCGGTGGCGGCGGCTGGCTGGTCAAGACGGCCCGCGGCCGCGGCTGGGCGGCGGAGGGGTTCGCCGGCGCCGCGGTGCTGGGCCTGGCGCTGTGCTCCTATGCCACCTCGGTGGCTCTGGGTGGCAACGGGTTCATCGCCGCGTTCACCGGCGGCCTGGCCTTCGCCGCGGCTGGCAGCCCGGCGGCCAAGCTGGTTCCCTTCGTCGAGGAGACCGGCACCATGCTCTCGCTGCTGGTCTGGCTGATGTTCGGGGTGGTCGCGGTGGTGCCGGCGCTGACGGACCTGACCTGGCAGACGGTGCTGTACGCGGTGCTCAGCCTGACTGTGATCCGGATGCTGCCGGTAGCGGTCGCGCTGGCCCGGGCCCGGCTTGGCCGGCCCGCCGTGCTGTTCATCGGCTGGTTCGGCCCGCGCGGGCTGGCCTCGGTCGTCTTCGGGCTACTGGCGCTGGAAGACCTGACCGAGGCCGCAGCGCGACCGGCGCTCACCGTGATCGCCTTCACCGTGCTGCTCAGCATCGTGGCTCATGGCCTGAGCGCTGGCCCGCTGGCCAGCCGCTACGGCCCCCGGCTCACCCCGCCACCAGGCGCCGCTGGCCCGGTCCGGCTGGCCGAGATACCCGCACGGCCCCTCATCCGCCGCTCCCCGGCCGCCGGCCGGCCCGGAGAGGAAGGAAACCGCTGATGACAACAGGCCAGGTCCTGCACGGGGCAGCCCCCGCAGGCGCACCGGAGTACCAGCCCAGATGCCCCCGGGCCGGCAGGTCCGCCGCAACGGGCGGCAGACACCGCCGGGCGGCGTTCCGGCCCGGCCGGGTCCGGGAGCGGTGATGAGACCGTCGGCCGCCCGCCGGCTCGGGCGGTTCGGTCGGCCCCGGCGGCGGCTGCGGGCCGGCCTGGTGCAGCTGCTGTGCGCGCTGGGCGGGCTCGGGCTGGGCCTGCTGCTGCCCCGGATCACCCTTGACTCCACGGTGGCCAGCACCCGGGTGACCGAGACGCTGGTCGCGGTGGGCTTCGGCATCCTGGGGCTGGTGACGATCATCTTCTCGCTGCTGTTCCTGGTCGTGCAGTGGGCCTTCACCAGCCTGTCGCCCCGGCTGAACCTGTTCCGCGACGACCCGATCGTGTGGCGGACCTTCGCCCTTGCCGTCGGGGTGTTCGTGTTCTCGGTCACCACCGCCCTGGTCATCGGCGACCAGGAGAAAGTGTCGGTGGTCGTACCGATCGTCGAGATGGTGGCGGTGCTCGCCGCCATCGCCCTGATCCGGACCCTGCAGGTGAAAGCCTTCGCCTCCATCCAGCTGGCGCCCACGCTGGCGGCCATCGCCGGGCAGGGCCGCGGCATCCTCGACGACCTGTACCCCCGGCCGTACACGGCAGAGCCGCAACCGGGCGTCCTGCTGCCACCGCGGCGCCGGGCGGTCCTGTGGCCGCATCGCCAGGCGATCTTGCAGCAACTCGACCTGGGCCGGCTGCTGCGCGACGCCGACGGCGCCGTGATCGTGCTGCGGGCCGGCATGGGCGACACGCTTCAGCAGGGCGCCCCGGTCGCCGACCTGCACGGCGGCGAGGTGACCGATAAGACCGTCCTGGCCGGGCTGGTGACCGGGCCGGAGCGCACCTTCCACCAGGATCCGCTGTTCGCGTTCCGCCTGCTGGCCGACATCGGCCTGCGGGCGCTGTCGCCGGCGGTCAACGACCCGGCCACCGCTGTCCAGGTGCTGGACATCATCGAGAGCCTCCTCCAGCTCCTCGTGTCACGCGACCTGGACGTGGCCGAGGTGGCCGATGACGCCGGGACCGTCCGGGTCGTGCTGGCCCTGCCGTCCTGGGATGACTACCTGCGCACCGCCCTGGACGATCTCCTCGAGTCCGCAGCCCAGTCCCCCATGGTGCTGCTGCGCGCACGCACCCTGCTCACCACCGTGCTGAACGCGGCACCGCCGGAACGCCAGCCGCCGATCACCCGGCGGCTTCACCGCGCCGGGCAGCTCGGCGCCGGCAACTTCCCGTCGATCTGGCACGACGCGGCCGGCACTGTCTGTCCGCCCAGCCCGGCAGCTGATCAGCCATCCCCAGCTTCCTAACCGGCACCACTCGCCCCCAGCCGCTCGCGCTTGGCACCTGCTGCCGGACTTGGGCGCCTTCAGCGCCGAGCACCGTGCCACCACCGCCGGCTGCCACGATCCGGCTGCCACGATCCAGCTGTCACCACCTGCGGCGAACTTGACCTGCGTGCCCTGCATTGGCGGCACCGATCTCCCTGCAGACGTACTCGTCCTCCCCGCTAGCCGACGTGTGCATATAACCGGCAGGGTCCAACGTCCCGCTCGTGGATCATCAACCCATGCATGTCCATGCGCCCATTACCGGCGCACGGGCATTAGAAGGGCCGACCCATGCGCGCTCCGCACTGGACTCCAACGCGGTCACGCTCGGCGTGTCGGGCCAGTTGTACCGTTGGACCGACAGTCCCTTCTCGGGACACCACGGCCCCTGGGTACCGGATGAGTTCCGAGAGCACACCGGAATGGGTGATCTGGGCGCCGACGGCGATCACCGCACTTGCCGAATCAGCAGCAAAGAATCGGCTGAACGGTTGGGCGACAGTCAGGCCCACCGGGTCAGTCACGCTCCGTGACAGCCAGGCCCGCGCAAAGAGCGCTGCCGTTGATCATGGTCCTATGTGCAGATAAATAGGCCGCTAACATCAGGCCCTCCTCCGGCTCGAATATCGCGCAGAGCTGCCGGAGCCCGTCATAGGCATACTCAGAAACCTGATGCGCCTCAGCGTTCATCAGCCGCGCGGCGTCGGCATCGGCCATATCCATGTAAAGGCATTCGATCGCCATGACCTGTACAGGGTCCAGATGCCGGCTCAGCTCGCGCAGCCTCAAGATGTCGGCCAGGCAGTAGACGTCGCCGTCGGGTCCGGTCAGGCAGTCGATGCCCTCAGCCTCGAACAAGGACTGAAAAGCCTGCAAGTGGCGGAACAGCTCGCCTAGCACCGGCGGCTCAGCAACAATGCCCCCTTCCGCGCGCTCACCCGGCCGGGAGAGTAGCCGGGCTGCGTAGCTCCTCCGCTGCTGACCTGCGGATGAAGACCTGGCCGTGCTCAAGCGGGTAGCGCGGCTGCTTAGCGCAAGGCATCAAGATCAACACCGACCAGCTGGTGCCGCACGGGCACGATCATGACCGCCTGCTTCAGGTCGCCGGCCTCCTCGGCGATCTGGCGCAGCAAGGCCATCCGCACCCTGACCGACTCCGGCCGCGCGGCACCGGGCTGCTCAGCGAGCAGCTCATACTCGCCCTGCAAGGCGGCCGGGCGGTTCAGCTTCTCGTAGGCCCAGATACCGCTGGCCTCCCGGTCGATAGAGGCCTGGACCTGCGCGATCAGGGCTTTATGCCGACGGCATCACTGAGACACGGCCGACCGCGTGATGCCGTGGCGCCTGGCTATCTCGGCGCGGGTCAGGTCGCCGAGCACGATGTGCCTGGCGACCTCGATCCACCGATGCCTCGGGATGCTGTGCTCACCAGGGGTGGCCGGGCGCTTCCCAGGTGGGGGGGCAGCGGCCTGGCCCTCGCCGGCTGCGATTGGATCGCCGGAAAACACCTCGCCGTCGGGCCAATCCGTGTCGAAGCTCATGCTCGCAGCGTAGATCCGGGCGCAGGTACTGACTAGCGGCAGGCCTGCACCGTAGGCTGGCGGACGTACATGCGGTGCGGCGGCCGGGGCGCCAGGCCCGGCCGCCTGACCCCTGGCTAACCCCGGTCGGGGCGCGGCCACATCGCCAGCAGCAGCGGGTCGGCGCGGACATCGGCAGCGAACGCCTCCCAGTTGCTGCCCAGGTGGCGGCGGGCCAGCCACAGCAGGGCGGACACCGAGGCTGACCAGCGTGGGTCGGGGCGGCCGGCGTCCTGCTCGAACTCGTGAGCCAGCTTCAGCAGCAGCACCAGGTCCTTCACGGTCACCGGGTAGGTGCCGTCGCTCAGACGTTCCCAGAGCCGCCTGGCGGCCAGGGAGGCCAGATCGTCTACGCCGACCACTGGCAGGCCAGCTGGCGCTACGTGGGCATCGCTTAGCCATGCTGGCGCCGATCCGCCTGGAGCAGGCGCGGGATGCTTCAGCAGATGCCTGCGCTCCGGTCGGCAGATAGCCAGCGAAGGCCTGACTGAGCCGCAGCACTTCACCGTGACAGCGCGGTCCTGAACGCGTCCGCATTGCTGGCATGCGTAGGCATAGACGGCGCTGACCTCGTTTTTCACCGCGAGCGTCTTGGCGGCTCTCCTAGCGCTGGTGAAGTCCGAGCGGCTGGGCTCGGGCACGATCGCCTTCACCAGGGGCCCGACTGGCACGACGCAGACCGATGCGGTGGCGCTGATCAGCTCGCGCTCCCATTTGCCATGGCCCCTCGACACACCTCTTCCGGGGCGGCGCTCAGGAGCGCTATGCGCTGCCCGGGTTGGTGCTAAGCGAATCCGCCCGCCGGGCAGATGGCCAGCCGCGGCGCAGGTGGTCAAGACGCGCGCCGCGGCAGGCGTGTCCCGCCACACAGCCGAGGCCAGGACGCCAGTCGGTGGTACCTCGGCCAGCCAGCTGGCGGGGACTCCGCGGCATGGCCTGCTCTCCAGGGCCGCCATGACGCAGCTACTTGCGAACATAGCGGCGACCGGCGGTGGTCCTGCTGGAAGGGCCTGCCAGGCTGTCCGCCGGCTAACCAGGTTGAACTCGTAGTGCATGTGGTTACCAGGGCTCGAGTTTGAGGCCGGTAGCGGCCAGGCAGCCGTCGATCAGGTGGGGGCGGTACTGGATCTTCTTCAGCTTGCGCTTGACGATCCGGACCAGGCCGTCCAGGTCGGCGGCGGCGAAGTTGACCATGGACCGCTTGAGCAGCGACCAGATGCCCTCAGTCGGTTTGTCATAGTGCATGGATCGTTGGACAGGCGGCTGTTAGCACGCCGCTTATCGGCAGGGAGGGGCTGCTCCGGCTGGTGGAGTGGGCTGGGCAGCTGCGGGCACGCGGCCCGGGAGGCGGGCCGCTGGGGACGGCGCGGGTGCGGGCATCTTCTCCAGATGACGGCGGTGACGAGTGTTCCGGACGGGGAGTTGTGGGCGTCGTTTCCGGAGGCGACCCGGAACGACATCCTGGGACTGCTGGGCATGCTCCTGGAGCGGTGGGCGGTCTCGGCCGGGCTGGCGGCGGAGGGGAGCGGGGGTGAGCACGGTGCGCCTAGGTGAGCTCGGCGAGGGCAAGATCCAGGGCTGGCAGCGCGATCGGCTGGCGATCGTCTACGTCCGGCAATCGTCGCGCCAGCAGGTCGTGGACCACGGCGAGTCGACGCGGCTGCAGTACGGGCTGGTAGACCGCGCGGTCGCGCTGGGCTGGCCTGCGTCCCGGGTGATGGTGATCGATGAGGACCTGGGGCGGTCGGCCGCTAATGCGGCCGATCGGCCCGGGTTCGCGCGGCTGGTCGCAGAACTGACGATGGGCCATGTGGGGCTGGTGCTGGGCCTGGAGATGTCGCGGCTGGCCCGCGCGGGCCAGGACTGGCATCAGCTGATCGAGCTGTGCTCGCTGGCTGGGGCGCTGCTGGCCGACGCGGACGGGGTCTACGATCCGAACTGGTACAACGACCGTCTCCTGCTGGGCTTGAAGGGCACGATGAGTCAGGTCGAGCTGCATCTGATCAGGCAGCGGATGGCGTCGGGCCGGCTGGCCAAGGCCGGCCGCGGGGAGCTGGCGGTCCCGCTGCCGGCCGGGTATGCCCGGCGGGCCTCCGGGGAGGTGGCCCTGGATCCCGATGAGCAGGTCCAGGCGGTCGTCCGGCTGGTGTTCCGGCTGTTCGATGAGCTGGGCACGGTGCATGCGGTGCTGCGGTTCCTGGTGGAGCATCAGGTGCAGATCGGGATGCGGGAGCGGTCCGGTCCGGGTAAGGGCGAGGTCGTCTGGCGGGCGCCGCATCAGCAGGGCCTGGTGAACATGCTGCGCAACCCGGCGTATGCGGGGATCTACGCTTACGGGCGCAGCCGCACGGACCGGTCCCGGCGGCTGCCCGGGCGCGAGCATTCCGGCCGGGTGCGCGCGCTGGAGGCCGGGGAATGGCTGGTCCGCATTGAGGGCGCGCTGCCGGCTTATATCAGCGCCGGGCAGTATGAGCGGAACCTGGCGCGGCTGGCCGCCAACCGGGCCCGCGCCGAGAGCCTGGGCGCGCCGCGGGAGGGTCCCGCGCTGCTGGGCGGGCTGGTGGCCTGCGGGATCTGCGGCCATCGCCTGCAGGTGAGCTATGAGGCCAGCGGGCAGGGGCTGACCGGCCGGTATTGCTGCCAGCGCCGTCATCACACCTACGGTGAGCCGCGCTGCCAGCAGATGGCCGCGCGGTTCCTCGATGACCATGTCGTCGCGCAGGTGCTGTCGGCGCTGGCCCCGGCCGCACTCGAGCTGTCGGTCGCCGCTGCCGGGCAGGCCGAGGCCCGCCGGGCGGAGGTCGACCGGATCTGGCGGCAGCGGCTGGAACGCGCGGACTTCGCCTGCGACCGGGCGCGGCGCCAGTATCAGCTGGCCGAGCCGGAGAACCGCCTGGTGGCCCGCCAGCTCGAGCGCGAGTGGGAGGCCGCGCTGGCCGAGCGGGCGCACCTGGGCGAGGAATATGAGCGGTACCAGCGGGCCCGCCCGGCCCGGCTGTCACCCGGCGAGCTGGCCGCGATCCGTGCCCTGGCCGGCGACATCCCGGCGCTGTGGGCCGCGCCGACCACCACGGTGGCGGACCGCAAGCGGCTGCTGCGCGCCGTCATCGAATCCGTCCAGGTCACCGCAGACGGCGCCACCGAGCGCGTGCACGCCACCGTGACCTGGGCCGGCGGCCACCAGACCCACGCCGCCCTGAGGCGCCCGGTGGCCCGGATCGACCAGCTGTCGTACTACCCGGCGCTCACGGAGCGGATCAGGGCACTGGCCGGGCAGGGCCTGGGCAGCGCCGCGATCGCCGGGCAGCTCGCCGCCGAGGGCTTCCGCACGCCCCGCCAGCACGACCGCTTCCATCCCGGGGAGATCCAGCAGCTGATCCGCCGGCTGGGCCTGCGTCCCGGCCTGGACCACGACCACCGCACCGATCACGGCAGCCTCGGACCCGGCCAGTGGTGGCTGGCCACCCTGGCCCGCGAGATCAGCATGCCGGTGGCAACCCTGTCCGGATGGCTCAAGCGCGGCTGGATTACCGGCCGGCAGGACACCCGGCCGCCCTACCGGTGGATCATCACCGCAGACCCCGCCGAAGTCCAGCGCCTCCGCGCGCTGCACCAGCTGCCGGCCGGCTACCACAACCGGCGCCGCTGGACCGACGACGGCGCCCCGATCGACACCTCCAAGGACAAGGAGCCCGGTAACCATGGAACCGGAGACCTACGCAGCTCGCACTGAGGCAACGACATCTCCGCGGGATTAAGGTCCGGCGCATACGCGGGCAGCCGGTACACCCGCAGCCACGCCTGGTTCTCCGCGGCGAAGTCCGCCAGCTCCGGGGCCAGGTGGATGTTGAGGTTATCCCAGCACCACACAAGCGGGGCCGACAGCTGGCGGTGGGCGGCGATGATCAGGTCCCGGTAATCGGCCCAGGTGAAGCCCTTCGGCTCGCCCTTGCGGCGCCGGTACACCCGCAGGTGATAGAACAGGTGCGGCCGGTCCCCGGGCCGGTAGCAGGCCACCCCGGCGATGCTGACCCGGCCGCCGCCCGCGCCGCGGACCCGTACCACGGGGCGGGCGCCGCGCGGCGCCCAGGTGCGGCCCTTCGGCGGCCTCAGCCCCTGGCCTGCCTCGTCCTCGAAGCAGATGAAGGCGCCCAGGTCGCGCGCCGTGCTTTTATATCGGGCCACACCTGCTCCTTCCACACCGCGACCGCCTCGTCATCGCGTTCCATCGCCTGGCGCACCGGGACCTGGGCCGACCAGCCGTGCCGGCGCATCAGCTTCGAGGTGCCCTCGACGGTGTACCCGACGTGGAACAGCTTGCCGATCAGCGTCTTGATCCGGCCCAGCGTCCACCGCTGGTCCCCGGCGAACCCGTGCGCCAGCGGCCCTTTCCGCAGTTCCAGCTCGAGCCGGGCCCACTGCCGCGGGCTCAGCCGCTCCCGCGACACCGGCCCCCTGGACCGCAGCGCCTCAGTCCCGCCCGCCTGCCAGGCCCGGTGCCACCGCCGCACCGAACCTTCGGTGACCCGCAGGTCGTGCGCGATCTCGTTGATCCCGTCGCCGCGGGCGAACCGCCCGGCGGCCTCCAGCCGCAGCCGCTCCCGCCGCTGCTGCTCGGCGGGCGTGTACCCGCCCCGCTGTGCATACCGCATGCCTCGGTCATACGCCCGCCGCCAGCCGACGTCACGACCTGAGCTCTACGAGTTCAGTCTGGTTAGCAGGCAACAAGACCACCGCCACCGCAGACGCTCCGCATCGACCCGGAGCGTTCAGCCCGCGCAGGGAAGCTCATACCCGCGCGGCTGGTCTATGAGTTCATCATCAGGCCGCACCGCGCAGCGTGCGCTCGGCGGCGTCGAGCAGGGCCCGGGAAACCTCCCAGCGGGCGCTGGAGGCTACGGCCAGGTCGTGCGCGCGGGGTTCGAGGTCGGCCGCCAGCACGATCTCGCGCACGCAGTCAGCACACAGGTGCAGGGTGTTGCGCCGGTCGCGGGTCTTCCGGCCGCTGGCGTCGTCGACCGGGCCGGTGACAGGCCACGGCGCGATCATGTCCGGCAGGCCCATCGTGTTGCACGGCCCGTCGCACAGCGGCAAGTCATCTGAGCCCACGAAGCTCATCGTCCGGCCTTTCTGCTCCCTCTAACCTTCCGTGCCCGTACTGATCTGCTGTCACTCTACTGGACAGAGACGGTGCAGGACAGCGCCTGACAGCGCATAATGGCGTGCTGGCCTATCATCAGGGCAGCAGACGGCAGACGGTGAGAGGATCCGGATTATGCGGAAGCGCGCAGAGAACTCACCGGCCGGCGAGGCGCTCCTCGTCGACACCATGCAGGCGGCGAAGATGCTGAATCTCGGCCGGAGCAGCATCGTCAATATGGCCGACCGCGGGGAATTGACCCGTATCCGGCTGGGATCCAGGGCGGTGAGGTTTTCCACAGAGGAGATCACCGCGCTGGTCGAGGACCGGCGACGGTCGGCCAGCCGGTCAGCAGCCGCGATGGGGATCTATCGCCTGAACCCGGGCCCGGCCGATCCGGCGGCCTAGCTGCCCAGGTGCCGCGGCCCCGGCAGAGATGTTCCACCAGCCCCGCCGGGACCAGAACGCGACATCGCCCTCAGCCTACGGGCGGTCGGCCATGCTGCCCATGGGGCGGCTGGCGCCGTCGCCGACCGGAGCCTGAGCCGGCCTGCCAATCTGCGGATAGTGGGTTCGTAGTGGGTTCTGCGCAGCAGATAGTGGGTTACTTAGAGGGTTCTGGTTTTCTAGTTATTCTCCTGACCTGCTGATCAACCATAAATAGTGGGATAGTGGGTTACTTTCGCCTTCGGCTGAGAAAACTGAGCGGCGGCTCCGGCAAGTCCCCGATCCGGAGGAGCAGACGTAGCTTCCACTGCCTCGCGTACGCGGAATTGGCATTTCTAGCCCACTATCCCACTATTTTTTCTAACTAGCTGGTAGGAAGGATAATTAGAATATAGAAACACACTAAGTAACCCACTATTACAGCCTTCTAGCCCACTAAAAACCCACTAAATCCCGGCCCCGCAGCACCGCCTACTCTCCGGCGTACTTCAGCATCAGGGTCTTGAAGTGCTTCCGGCCGCCCTTCTCCCGCTCGTAGCCCTTGTTCTTCAGCCGGTCCATCAGGGCCTTGCGGCTCAGCTCGGGGGCCTTGGTCTTCCTGGCGAAGTAGCAGTACATCTCGTGAATCGCGCTCGGCATCCGCTGCCCGACCGTCGAATCGGTCTGCCCGACCGGCTTGGTCACCACGCACCATTCCTCGATGAACGTCTCGATGTAGTCCTCCTCCGCCTTGTACTCCTCGGTCCAGGCGGTCACCTTCTCCGGCACGACCAGGCCCTCTTTGGCCCAGATCCGGGCACCATCGACAATCCATCGCAGGACGCCGGGCAGCTCCTCGGCGATGATCGTGTCGAGCAGGTGCTTGTCCTTGTCCTTGTCGGCCACCTGGTGCTCCCACATGGTGACCAGGATCCGGCGCCAGGTCGCGCCGTCGTCGGAGACGTGCAGCGGGTCGTTGGCGATCAGCTGCATCGTCCAGCTGCGGAGGAAATCCTCGAAGTCCTGGCGCATCTTCCTGGCCCGAACGGTGCGGTCACCGGTCAGCTGCTTGAAGGCCTGCTCGTCGAGCGGCTGACCAGGCCTGGTCTCCGAGGCCACCAGGTAGCGCTTGCCCGCCATGGAGGCGATGTCGGTCGGCACCGTGCCGTCCTTGCGCGCCCTGGTCAAGGTCTCGACGAAGATGCCCTGCGCGTAGCTGCCCAGGGCGGCCACGATCGTGTCAGCGAAGACCGACTTGCCGCTGCCGCCCTTGCCGTAGTCGAAGAACGCCACCTGCTCGGCAGCGGCGCCATAGGCGGCGTAACCGGTGCGGACCTGAAGCCACCTCCTGATCTCCTTTTCCGACTGCGCCTGCTCCAGGAACTTCATGAACTTCGGGCACTGGGCGTCCTTGGAGTACGGAGCCGCGGTCTGCATGGTGAACCTGCCGGTGACCCCGGCGTGCGGAGTCAGCTCGCTGGTGCGCAGGCTGATCACGCCGTTCGGGAAGTTCAGCTGGTCGGGGTCGGTGTCGAAGCCGGAGTTCTCGCAGCACATGATGTCGTGGGTCAGGCCAAACTCGGCCGCCGCCGAGGTCTCGCTGCGGCACATCCACCCCCTGACCTTGTCCAGGAACTTCTCCCGGGTGGACCGGTCGTCGCCGTCCTCGGCACCGGGGTTGGCGTCATCGTCGTCGTAGAGCAGCGCCTCGCCGTCCTCCAGCGAGTCGATCATCCGCCGGGCGAACCGGAATGCGGTCTTGGCGTCGCCGTTGAGCCAGACGCCGTTGCGCTCGGCCATCCAGCGCTCGCGGGTCATGTTCCAGGCCAGCACGTCGCCGTAGGCATCGACGAGCCGCTCGCCGTTGCCGTACTGGGTCCACGGCCGCGGCTGGATCCTGGCCAGCTCCTCGCTGTCATCGCCGTCATCATCAGCCGTGATCTTGTACTCGGGACGGCGCGGATCGCGCAGGCCGGTATTCCAGCCGGAGTTGAACGAGGCGGTGAACTGGCTCACGCCGTCCTCGGCGAGCACGCCGTTGATCTCGCAGGCCTGCCCGAGGGTGTCGTAGGCCTCCTCCTTGGAGATCGAGCACTCTTCACTCAGCGAGCCCAGGGCCAGGGCAGACAGGTAGAGCTGGTTGTTACGGCCTTCCTGGCACTCGGCGAGCAGCTTCTTCTCGCCGGCCAGGGCTGCTGCCCCGTACCGGCGCCTGCGGCCATCCGGAGCTGGCGGCCGGGCGTCACGAACCGGCAGTCCCTCGCTCTCCCTGGAGCGGTTCTTCATCCAGTCCAGGACCTCAGCCGGCAGATCACCGGGGCTGGCACCGGGAGTGATGACCTGGTAGACCCCGGCGCCGATGACTGACGGCGGCGCGTACAGGAAGCCCTTGCCGATCAGGTCGATGCCCTTGGCGAACCCGCGCGGCTTGGCGTAGTAGTTGCGCGGGGTGAAGCCCTTCGGCAGCCTGAACAGGCTGTGGATCCCGCCGCGGGCAGTGCTGTGCCTGCGGGTGGTGAGCAGGTCTATCTCGCGCATCGCCAGCTCGTCGACCGATCGGCTGCCCCCGTGCCGCGGGTCGATGTCCACGCCGATGTAGCCGGAGTTCCGCATCGACAGCCCGATGTTGCCCAGCGGGAACCACCCGGGGGCGATGACGTGATCTCCGGCCGACGCCACCTTGGTCGTGCCCTTGTAGGCGTCGCCTTCCAGCACCTCATACCGGGGGGCCGGACCCCACCAGTCGTCGATCTGGTCCCGGTCCTTGCTGGCCTCCTTGTCCCAGTGGTCCAGCACCTGGCACTTCCCTGCATGCTCCAGGTCGCCCTTGCAATGGCAGTGCGGCGTCCCGGCCACCGAGCACAGCCCCTGGTCGGTCACGTGGCTGAGCGGGAATACCTCGAAGCCCAGGCCGATGTACTCCAGCACGGCGGTGTACAGCTCGGCCCGGCGGGCTTCCTTATCGGGCGGCAGCGTGTTCAGGCTGGCGTCGCGGAGGATTTCGGCGGGCTCGGCAGCGTCTGCCGGGCCGCTCACCGGGACACCGCCAGGCTGTGGGTAAGCTGTGGATAACTGCTGTCGTCCTGCGGTCGGCGGAGGCTGCGATAGCAGTGAAGCCGGTGATTTGACTGCTGGATAATATCCATGTAGTTTGATACCTGTCTTCGTAGTTGAGGTCCGTTGCTGCGGACCTGGTTGACGGTGCTGGTCGTGTGTCGTGCCTGGCCCTGCTCTTGTAGAGCGGGGCCTTCGGCATTCTCTAGGCCGCTACCCCCTGATCAGGGAGCGGATCCGCGGGCAGCATGGCAAAGTCGCGCAAGTCGAGGGGCTCATCGAGCCAGACGGCGAGCCGCACCGCGACGTCGCCGCTCATGCCTATGCCGAGGCGCCACTGCCGGATCGTGGACGTGTTGATGCCCAGCTGGCTGGCGACCTGGCGCTGCGTCAGCCCGCGGTCGTGCTGTGCTCGATCGAGCGCTTCAAGCAGCTTCGGGACATCCAGCTGGATGACTCCGGCTCGTTTGATCATGGTTAATCATGACATAACGGACGCCTGACGTCGACTACTCCCGACCGGCTCGACGAGCCTCTGACCTGCTTGTATGCCTGATATAGATCATTAGCCGGCTAACTCATCTGCAAATAGCATGTATCTATCGACACTGCTTACTAAGGTTTATTGATATCGTGTTCGGCTGGTCGGTGGTGTACTGGCGTCGGTAATCGCCGGACATCAGGAGACGCACGTGGGAACCACCGATAACGATTCCGAGTTCATGCTGCTGCCTGAGGTGGCGGAGCTGACCAGGCTGCCGACGGGCACGCTGCGGTGGATGCGGCACAAGGGCGAGGGGCCGCCCGCCGCCAAGGCGGGCAGGCGGCTGGTGTACCGGCGCGCCGATGTCCTGGAGTGGCTCGCGCAGCTGAGGCGCGAGCAGCAGGAAGGCACCCGGTGAGGGCGCGCGAATGGGAAGCTGACCAGCGGGCGCACGCGCGCCGACTGGTCCGGATAGCCGTCGCCAAGGGCACGCTGACCAGGCCGGACTCCTGCCAGAGATGCGGCGGATCGCCGCCACCGGACACTCGGCGGGACGGCTCGGCCCGCTACCCGATCCAGGGCCACCACGAGGACTACAGCAAGCCGTTGGAGGTGATCTGGCTATGCACGCCATGCCACAAGCTGATTCACGCGGACGATCCGCGCCAGCCGGCGCCGGACGACCGGGGACCGGTCGCATTGGGCGACCTGGCCGCCGGTCAACTGTTCATCGGAGTACCTGAAGTGGCCTCCATCACCGGGCGTGACGAGCGCACCATCCGGAAGGCCGTGGAGAAGGGCGAGATCCCCGGCCAGAAGTTCGGCGCCCGGTGGTCGGTCCCGACGTCGTGGGTCCGCCAGCAGGCGGGCATCACCGAGGCGGTGCCGGCCGCGGTCGCGGCGGACCCTGACGCGCTGGCCGACCGGGTGGCCGGCCGCGTGGTGGCGCGATTGGCCAGGCTGCTCGCGGGGGGAGCCTGCGGCGATGGCCAGGATCCGGAGGCCACTTGATGCCCCGCGCTGCGGCAGGCCCGGACGACCGAGTCCGCGGCCGTTGCAGCAGTGCTGCGGCCACGCTGCCGCTGGCCGGCTACGGCCAGGACGAGGAGCTGACTGACCAGCGGCCGGCCAGGCAGACGGACAGGGACTCGCTGCTCACCGACCCGTTGTCGGGAGCGCGCCCGCTCTGGAGATCGTCATGAGCAAGCGCATCTACACCGAGGACGACTACCTGAAGGTCGTGGCCCTGGCGGACCAGGGCATGAAGAACGCCGAGATCACTGAGCTGACCGGCGTGTCCGTCAGGACCATCATCCGCATGCGCAACGGCCAGTGGAAGCCGCCGAGGACGGCCTTCGACTCGCTGCTGGGCCGCTCGCCGCTGACTGACGTCATCACCGAGTACGTTGAGGACGGCTGGTCCCTGGCCGACCTGACCGTGCTGGCCCATGGCAACGACCCGTTCCGGCAGGACACCGTGACGGGCCACAAGATCGGCCAGTGGCTCCGCGACACCCTGGAGGGCATGGGCTTCGAGATCGGCGAGGGCGGCCGGAAGTTCCACAACCGGGGCCTGCACTACCTGCTCATCGGGCAGGTCAAGCCGAACGGCGCGGTCTACCAGAACAACGAGGACGACTGGAAGTGGCTGACTGACCGGGCGAGCAAGGCGGCCCGGTGGCTCGGCTACATCCCCTTCGACCAGATCATCGACCAGCGCAACGACGAGCCGGTCATCCGCATCCGGCCGGCGGCGGCCCAAGAGCAGATCCTGCTCGCCGAGGACGCGAGCGGCCTGGTGCCGGACGCGGAGTACTTCGCCCCCGAGGCGCACCTGGAAGGCGGCGGCGGCATCCAGCCCTACCGGCTGGCCATCTTCGGCGAGAAGTCCTCACTGGAGCCCGTGCTCGGCCCGATCGCCGAGGAGTACGGCGCCGACATGGTCCTGCCGACCGGCGAGATCTCCGACACGATCATCCACCAGGTGGCCGCCCTGACGGTGGCCGATGAACGGCCCCTGGTCATCTTCTACTTCGCCGACTGCGACCCGAGCGGCCATCAGATGGGCATCAGCGTGGCCCGCAAGCTCCAGGCGTTCAGCGAGCTGCTCGGCCCCTTCGAGTTCGAGATGCACCGGGTGGCCCTGACCCCGGATCAGGTCCGCGAGCTGGGCCTGCCGTCCACCCCGCTGAAGGACACCGAGAAGCGCGCAGCCAGGTGGGAGCAGGCCACGGGCACCGAGCAGACCGAGATCGACAGCGCCATCGCGCTGCGCCCGGATGACCTGGCCCGCATCGCCCGCCAGGCGATGGACCCGTTCTTCGACCACACACTGGCCAGCCGCTTCGAGCAGGCCCGCCAGGAGTGGGAGGCCGAGATGCAGGAGATCATCGACGACGGCCTGGACGGAGACAAGGACCAGCTCCTGACCGCCGCGGAGGGCAAGATCGGCCAGGCCCGGGAGCTGGTCCAGCAGGTCAGGGCGTCCTTGCAGACCATCACCACGCTGGGCGAGTTCGAGCTGCCGGAGCCGGACGTGCCAGTCGGGGATGCCTTGCCGTCCGGGCTTGGCACGACGCTGGTCACCAGCGCCTGGAACTTCCCGGACCAGTGCCGGGCCCTGAAGCACTCCAAGTCCTACGGCGGCGACGACGAGGACGGGGCCGAGGACGAGGAGCCATGAGCGCGGGAGGGAAGCAGGGCGGCCGGTCCACGGCCGAGGTCTCGGCCCGGCGCCGGGCAACCATCTGGCAGATGCACGGCCGGGGACAGGGCGTGCGGCAGATCGCCCGGCGGCTGGGTATCCACCCGAGCACTGTCAGCCACTACTTGAAAGATAAAAAGACCCCGACCCGTCGGTCTATCGTCGGACCACCAAAAGAGCAAACCGACAATAGACCGACACCACAAGAGCCACCGGGCGCCCAGGTTCTCAGCCTCGACGCCCGGCGCAGGAGGCAAGGTGGGCCGGGATCCCGGCCTGCATGAGCCCCAAGGCCTGCCGATGCCGGACCCGCGAGCAGCGCCGCACAGGGCTGCCACGGGCGCGGAAGGATCACCGGGCCGAGCACGACCGGGGTCCGCGCCCAGAGGGCTGCGGGAAGCCGGAAGAGCCCGAGGAGCCATGAGATATCTGACGGAGAAGCAAAAGGCGGAAATCCGCCAGATGCAGGCCTCGGGGTTTGCGAGGCACCAGGAGAGGAAGATCCGGGACTTGGCCAGGGACCTGCGCGAGAGCCGCGTGCCAGCGGCCCGCCCGGAGATCAGGGCGGCGCTGGCCGAGCTTGCCATCGAGATCATCAAGGCGCTCAGCCCGGTCGGCTAGGCCGGCCTTGCGGCACAGCATCGCGGCCTGCCTGCTGAGCGGCTCGTCCAGCTCTCCCTCTGTCGCGCCTGGCGACTTCGGCGATCAGGTTAGCGAGCCCGGCGGCTACGTCGCGCAGCTCGGCGACCGCGCGGACGCCGACCCGGCCGCGGAGCACGTTCTCCCCAAGCGGGATGCCGAGGCAATGTTCGGTGATCGATGCCAGGACCGGGCGCCTGATCGAGAGGCAGATCATGGTCTGCCTCTCGGGCGCGGAGACACAGGCAGCCTGGTACCGGCAGCAGCGGGACGCGCCGGATGACTGGGCGGAGCGCGTCAGCGCTGGCGCGCAGACGGCCGGCGAAAAACGCGGCCGGCCTCGTGTCTCCTTCGGTTGGCTGAAACGTGGATGGTCAGAGAGTGGCGGCGCGGCCGGCGTCGACGGCGAGGACCGTCCCGGTGACCGGCCGGGCATCCTCGCCGGCCAGGTAGGCGATCACGCGGGCAACCTCATCCGGTTCGTTCGGGCGCCCCAGGGGGCTGGCGGCGGCGAACGTGTCGAGCATGTCGCCCATGCTCTTGGTGACCTCGGTGCGGCTCGGCCCGAGGGCGACGGCGTTGACTCGCACGCCGGCCGGGCCGAACTCGGCCGCCCACGAGCGGGTCAGCGCCTCCAGCGCGGCCTTGGTCGCCCCGTAGGCGGCCATGCCCGCCGCTCCCCGCGCGGCGACCATCGTCGACACGTTCACGATCGCCCCGCGGCCGCGTGCGGCCATCTGCGGGGCGAGCGCCGCGGTGAGGAAGAACGGCGCGCGGAAGTTCACCGCGGCCATCGCCTCGAAGCCCGCCTCGGTGGTCTCGGCACTCGGGCCTAGCTCCCAGAACCCGGCGTTGTTGACCAGCACGTCCACCTCCCCGGCCTCGGCGGCCAGGCGCCGCACGTCCTCCGGCGAGGCCAGGTCCGCACGGATGAAGCGCCCGCCGGTCTCGGCGGCCACCTCCTGGCCGCGGGCCTCGTCGCGGCCGCTGACAACCACCTTCGCGCCACGGTCGCCGAACAACTGCGCGGTTGCCCGGCCGATGCCGGACGTCCCGCCGGTGACCAGCACGGTCGCATGCTCGAAGCTCATCTGATGCCTCCGTCTAGATTGGATCGATCTATCCAACCTAGACCGGGTAGGATTGGATCGTCAAATCCATTCCAGGGGGCAGGTGATCAGATGCCGAAGCAGGACGCGCCGAGCACGAGGAAAGGCCGCGCGACGCGAGACCGGATCGTCGCGGCCGCGGCGGATCTCATGTACCGTCACGGAGTCGCGGGCACCAGCACCCCGGCGGTCCGCGACGCCGCCGGCGTCAGCTCCTCGCAGATCTACCACTACTTCGCCGACAAGGACGACCTCACCCGGGCGGTCATCGCGTTCCAGACCGACGCCAACCTGGCCTACCATGCACCGTTCCTGGCCAGGCTTGACAGCCTCGACGCCCTCCGTGCCTGGCGCGACGTCGTGGTCGACGCCGCCCGGCAGCAGCACGGCGCCGGCGGCTGCCCGCTGGGCAGCCTGTGCAGCGAACTGTCCGACGACCACCCGTGGGCCCGCGACGCCCTGGCCGCCAGCTTCACCGCCTGGTCCGAGGCGATCCGCGCCGGCCTGGCCGCCATGACCGGCAACGGCACCCTGCCGCCGGGGACCGACCCGGGCCAGCTTGCCCTCGCACTGCTCGCCGCCGTGGAGGGCGGACTGCTCCTCGCCCAGGCCCAGCACACCACCGATGCCCTCGAAGCCGCCCTGGATACCGTGATCGCGCACATCCGCGACCACGCGGCAGAACCCGCCCGGCGATGAGGCGGGCACCGACCCGCGGACTCCGGGACCTGGCAGGCGGGCCCAGCAGTCGCGCCCATCCTCTCCGGCTCGCGCCGCACGGCTCCTGCCCGGCTTGCTGAGGCATGCGGGCGCGTCGCCGGATCATCATGACAATGTCCCTCTATTCCCGGCTGCCCGGGGGTTTCCGGGTGTTCCAGGCGCTGTGGAGCTTGCGGATGACGTAGGCGGCGAGGGCGTCGCGCTGCGCGCCGGTGCGCAGCGGGGCGGCCAGTTCCAGGAGCGGGGCGATCGCCTCGTCCAGGGCGTTGCGGCGGGCGTCGTCCCGCTCGGCGCGCAGGGACTCGATGCGGGTCTGGGCCAGGGTGTGCTCGGTCCACAAGGCGGCGCGGGTTTCCTGGCTGGCTTGCGACCCGGCGTACTCGGGGTGCCGTGCAGGGTGATGCCGCCGTCGTCGCGGCGGCATCACCCGGGCGCTGTAGTGGCTGCCGACGGCCATCCGGCCGCCGGTGCGGGCGAACCAGTGCTCCTCGCCGGCCGGGTCGACCCAGGCGTGCCACTTCCTGCCGTCCTTGTCGGCGCGGATGCCGCCGTAGGTCCACGTCTCGGTGACGGGCTCGGGCACTACAAATGCGTTGCTCTGCGCGCTGCTCGCATTAGAGATGCCTGAGCCGGAGGCTGTCAATTCGGCGGATCAGGATGCTGCTGCGGACCTCACCCCACCTCACCCCTCACATTCCGTGGCTGGGCTGGTCGCCTCCAGGAGGTGCATGGTTCATGGTTCTGCCAGCAGGCAGGTTGCCGTGACGGTCAACAAGCCTCCAACGGCAAGCCGCCGAGACCCGGTCGCCTTGATTGAGACCCGGGCCGTAATGGGCCGATTTAAGTGAGACAGGGCCGACTTACCAGAGACGGGATAATGGGGACGGCAGCGACACCGCCTCCCCCGAGGAGACTTTTCAAGATCTTTTAGCGGCGCCCCTACCTGCGGATATCAATAAATCTTGATATCGAAAAGCGCCAAGCAGATGAGTAGATCCGTATCAGTGTTCGATACTTCTTCAGTTTGCCCGGCACGGCGCTCGTCGCTTCACTGGAGGCGTGACCAGGCCGGACCCCGAGACGCCAGGAGACCCGATCAGCGATCGGGTCGAAGCGCTCGTGGCTGCCGCGCCGCCGCTGTCGGCAGAACAGCTTGGGCGGGTGGCTGCTATTTTCAACAGCGCTGTACCGCGTGAGGCTGGCGCAGGCGCCAGAAACGGGCCGGGGTATCGCACGAGTAGTCCGTCATCGCTGGACCTGGCGGAAGATCGCTTATAGCCGCTAGCCAATAGCTCAGGGTCGCAACTCGCCGCAGCTGAGTAAATATCAGTTGCCGGGGAATGGTCGGTCACTCGCCGAATTCTCGTTTCCACTCGATGCGTACACGATCATTAGCGGCTAGCCGCTGCCCGTCCCGCACCGCTGGCATCAGGACTACCGAAGCCAGCAGGAGCCGCACGACCTCACGTTGCGCCGCTACCTCCATCCCGCCCCAGCGGGCCTTCACGTCCGTGCCGGGCGCGGTCAGATCTCGCAGGGGCAGCGGCACCGCCAGCTGCGCAGCGCGCCGTTCCGCCGCATCGATCATCGGCTTCAGTTCCTGCTCGATCACAGCAAACGATTCTGGGGTGATCTCCCCGCGTATCGACAGGGACCGGTGAGTGCGCAGCCGTGCCTGCAGTTCCTCAGCTTCTCCGCGTGCCGCCACGGCAGCCTGATCACTGCCTTGCACCAGCCGGTCATAGATGTCAGGCTTCGAGCACCGCGCGATGATCAGCTTCTCAATAAAACTGTCCATAGCGGCAACGCTGAGCGCGGTGCAGTGACTGCCAGAGCATGTGTAGTACGGGTTACGGTGCCTGCCGGTTGGTGCCTGCGCGTATAGCACCGCCTCGCACACGCCGCAGCTGGCGATGTAGGACATGAGCCAGCGTGCTTTACCCGGCTTGGTGGTCTTCCGCTCCGGCGCGGTGAGATGCCGGTGCGCCGCCCAGAACGTCACCTCGTCCACGATGGCGGGCCAGATCGCGTCGACCAGCTCCGTGCCGTTGCGAAGCTTGCCGATGTAGGCCGGGTTTATGGCGACAGAGCGCACCTGATGGCGGCTCCACCGGCCGCCCAGCGCGGAAGGCACCTTGCGGCGGTTCAGGTCAGCCTGAATCGCGGACACGGGTTCAGCTGCGGCAGCGCGGCGGATGATCTCGGCGCAGACAGCCGATTGTTCCAGGCGGGGTCGCTGCTCGATCAGCTTCCGCTTTCCCCTCTCGATGCCGTACGCCCGCTCGTACCCGTACAGGATGCGGCCGTGCGGCTTCCCGTTGACGCGGTTCGCGGCCAGGCCCCGCCTCACGCGGCCGGACAGTTTCTCAACCTCGTACGCGGAATCAACACCATCCTCGGCAAGCGAACGCCAGTCGCGGGCATTCGTCATGTCATAGGTACGGCCGTGGCTTGTGACGTGGATAAGGACACGATGCTCACGACAGCGCCGCAAGAACCCAAACCAATCCTCGGGTTCACGACTACCCCTCGACGGCTCCCACATCACCACCACGTCCAGGCGCCCGGCTTCAATGTCGGCCTGCAGCCGTGGCCAGTCTTCCCGCTGCTTGACCGTGAACCGGGATGCGCCCACAGCGTCTTCGTACTCGGCGGCCACCCGCCAGCCGTTCACAACGCAGTCGGTCCGGCCGGCGTCCTTCTGCTCCGTGATGGACCGGGCATCGTCCGAAATGAGCTTGGATACGCGGCCCAGGATTCCCGCTTCAGGTTGTCCCGTATCGGCCATGCGACTAGTGTAGGGGTTAACGGTACATAGC